>CAVWRV010000001.1:0-930706 GCA_963757515.1 uncultured Acidobacteriaceae bacterium
AAACGGGAAGCAGGAGTGTTTCTCGCTTTGCTTATCTCCGCCAACGCGCTTATTAAGAGCGGCTTAGTATCCTGAGTCGACATCGCGGAAGCGAGCGTTGCTCTTTGAAGGGCTTATCGGTGAAAAAATCGAAATCAACCGAGGGCCGATTCCCAAGCGCAATCCAGCCAGTCCTCCGTAGAGCTCGAGACCTAGCCGGACACGTGGCTTTCATTCGCGACACAACTGCTGTTGCAGGGTGGAAGAATTTCCATGTGTGGCTTGAATTGGCTGATGCCGGTTGCGCCAACCGGTCTTACGGATAATAGGCAGGATACCCGCTGCAGCAGTCCATCTACTGCGCGGGGTAATGCTGGTAATGGGTATGCTGTCCCCCAAGTCGCCGTCACCCATTTCGCCATAGACTCTAACCTTACTCGACCAATGTGCCCTGGACAACCACGGTGCCCCGGACATCGGTTTACATTCCTTTTCGTTTTGCGAGCTTCTGATTCGTTACTTGCAACGGAGAACAGTAACCAGAGCGGTCACACTCACTGGACGCTATGTCCGACCATCCATGGGTGACCGCGTACTCGCCGTCATCTTGCGCCTTTTGGTTCAAGCGGCAGCCATATCTCGACGAGCCCCCGGCCAGTTACGGAATCGAAATCTTCCCCATACAACTCGAAATTCGGAGCGTCAGCCACCTGCCGCCCCGATTCTGGCAGCCACCTATTCCAGATCGTTGCCCAGGTGCTTCGGATGGTCGAGATGTGATCGCGATGGGTAAACACGGCATACTCTTGCGCCGGAATTCTCACCCGGGTCCAGTCCAGCGGAACTCGCGAGAAATCCGACACCTCCACTCCACAGGTGTAATCGAAATTCCCATCGTCATCAAAGTTGCACATCACGCCATAGGCCTTCCTTCCCACCTGTCCAGAAATACTCTCCAGATGGGGCACGAACTTCTGCCACTGCGCCGCAATCCCGACGCAGCTCTCACAGCTGTACCGTGCGCCCATACCAGCGATCAGCAATACCCTGCCCTGTTCCATGCGGGCCGCCACTTTTTCCAAGAGTTTTTCCTGCATTTTCACCGCCTCCATCACTCGGATACTCTTCAGATTTCCTTGCGCCCGTACCGCCTCCGGTGTCATCCCAAACTGCTCACGAAACGCCCGCGTGAACGCCTCGTGCGAACCATATCCCACGTCGAGCGCCACATTCAGAATGTCCGGTGCGCCCTCCACCAAGGCCCGTGCCGCCTCGGTTAATCGCCGCCCGCGAAGGTACCGCATTATCGGAAACCCCATGGTGACCGCAAACACCCGCGACATGTGATACCGTGACACGCAACAAGCGTCCGCAATCTCTTCGAGCGTTAGTTCACGCCCAAAGTGGCTCTCAATAAACCACAGAGCCCGGCTCACCGGAGTTGCACTCCCATCATCCATCTCTAACCCTCATCACTACGAAGCCACGATATCCGAATCATTCGGTGGGCCGCTTGATCGCCGTTGCTGTTCTGCGCAGGCCTAGCCACAATCGGCGGTGCGAGCAAGTCTCACAAACCGGTCGTCCTTCACGATCTACCAGATGTCGGACGTGCAACGAAGGGATCTCGTCGTCATCTGATGTTGCCGTCGGGTTCAATTACGGATATCCACACTTCACACAGGACGAGTCGAAGACGGTCTACCTGGACGAGCTGACCAAGGCGCACGTACGGAGCTGACAGGCTTCCTATTGCCCCGGAAGGCTCTCAAGCGCCGCCTTGAACGGCCCCGATTTCTCAACTGTCCATATCAGGCCAATGCACGCATTATGAGAGTGCGAACTGAACTGGAGTGGCAGGTTCTGATCCCCGGATTCCCGGCTATCCGCACACGACGCTGTTCTTCGTTCGCGGAAACAAATCGTCCGAAAACCATGGAAGTTGCGAACATTCCGGGTCATTCGAAATCATTACCTGTTGTTTTCCAAAATGAGGTGTGACATGATGATTCCTGTGGGAAACCCAAAGAGCGACTCTAGGACTGAAAAAACGGATGTTCTGCAGGGAACGCTGGCGCTGATGGCCCTCAAGACGCTCGATGTGCTCGGTCCGCTGCACGGCTATGGGATCGCCAGGCGCATCGAGCAGATCAGCGGAGATATATTGGCCGTGAACCAGGGTACCCTCTATCCCGTGCTGCTGAAGCTGGAGCAGGAGGGTGCGATTTCGTCTGATTGGGGCGCGTCGGAGAACAACCGCCGGGCGCGTTTCTATCGCCTGACACGGTCGGGACGAAAGCTGCTCGAGACCGAGACCCGGGACTGGGAGCAAACGGCGGCGATCATCGCACGATTCTTCGAGGTGAAGGCGGAGGATTTGACATGAGATTCCTGAGAAGGTTTCTGGCGCGGCTCAAGAACTTTGCCACCGGGCGGCGAGACGATCAACGGCTGCGGGAAGAGATGGAGGAGCATCTGGCGCGGCAGACGGAGGAGAATCTGCGCGCGGGGATGAATGTGGAAGAGGCACGGCGGCAGGCCGTGCTGAAGTTCGGCGGGGTGGGGACAGTGAGAGAGGATTACCACGCGGAGCAGAGTCTGCCGTTCCTTGAAAACCTGATTCAAGATCTGCGCTACGCGCTGCGCATGTTTGCCAAATCGCCGGGCTTCTCCGCGATTGCGATTCTGACGATGGCGCTGGGCATCGGAGCGACGACGGCGATTTTCAGCCTAGTCGACGCCACGCTGCTGCATCCGCTGCCCTATCCGCACCCGGAGGAACTGGTACGCATCGAGGACGATCTGCCTGGTGCGGGCGCTACCGACGCGGGCATCTCGATTCCGGAGTGGAAGGATCTGCAGCGTTCGGGAATTTTTCAGTATGTTGTGCTGCAGATTTTCGGGTCGGCGAACCTGACGGGTGTATCGCAGCCATCGCGGATGCAGTATGAGGGGGTGTCGCCGGGGTATTTTGCGATGCTGGGGGTGAAACCGGAGCTGGGGCACACGTTCGATCCTCAGGATCAAAGGCCGGGGTTCACGCTGGATGTGGTGATCACTGACGGGTTGTGGAAGCGGGCTTTCGGGAGCGATCCGCACATTGTGGGAAGAAGTTTGCGGGGGGACAACGATTTGTATCGAGTGATCGGGGTGATGCCGCCGGGTTTTCGCGACCCGGGGCGAACCGCGGGCGAGAGGAATACGGAACAGTGGGCGGCGTTGGGTTTTGAGGAGGATCCGGCTCAGCCCCCGAACCGCAGTTCGCGGTTGCCCCTGGAAACGGTCGGGCGCCTGAAGCCGGGGCTGACGGTTGCAGCGGCGCAGAGCCAGCTGGACGCGTTGGTTGCTTCGTTGCGGAAGCAATTTCCGGACGATTATCCGGCCGACAGCAAGTGGACGGTGCGCTTGGTGCCTTTGAAGGAAAACGTGGTGGGCAACGTTCGGCAATCGCTGATCCTGCTGTTGGGCGCAGTGGCGCTGTTGCTACTGATCGGCTGCGTGAATGTAGCGAATCTGCTGCTGGCGCGGGCCAGCGCGCGATCACGGGAGATGGCGGTGCGCCAGGCGCTGGGAGCGGCACGCAAGCGGCTGGTGCGGCAATTGCTGACGGAGAGCCTGCTGCTTTCGCTGCTGGGCGGAGTGGCTGGGTTGGTGATTCTGTTCTGCATGAAGGGATTCTTGCTGCGGCTGATTCCGGAGAGCCTGCCTCGGCTGAACGACCTGTCGATCAACTGGACCGTGATGCTGTTCGCGCTGGCGGCTTCGATCGCAGCCGGGGTAATTTTCGGGCTGGCGCCCGCGAGGCAGGCAGGGCGGTTGAATCTGGCAAGTACGCTGAGGGTGGAAGGGCGCGGGTCGAAGGGTTCCACGGAGCAGACGCGCACGCGGCGCGTGCTGGTGGTGACGGAGTTTGCGCTGTCGCTGGTGCTGATGGTGGCCGCGGGCCTGCTGCTGCGCAGTTTTTGGGATTTGTACAAGGCGCCGCTGGGATTCAATCCGCAACATGTGATGTCGGTTCAGTCGTGGCTGCCGAGCCCCAACGATCCGAAGACGGACATTTACGGAACAGCTGCTCAGGAGGCAGTGTTTGCGCGTGAATTGCTGCGGCGCAGCCGATTGCTGCCGGGAGTGCGGGAGGCGGCGCTGGGATCGGAGCCGTCGATTCCGCTGCACCACGACGGCAACCGGAGCGCGCTGATCGTGGAAGGACGCCAGACACAGAGCAAGCAGCCGCCTTTGGTGGAGCGGTCGGAGGTTACGCCGGAGTATTTTCATTTGCTGGAGATTCCGGTGCTGCGGGGCCGTCTGTTCAACGACGGCGACGACGACAATGCGCCGCTGGTCGCCGTGATCAACCAGGCGATGGCGCGGACTTACTGGCGGGGCGAGGATCCGCTTGGGAAGCGGCTGAGGCTTGGCAGTGGGAGGCCTGGGGTTGGCCTCCCTCCGAGCAAGACCTGGATCACGATCGTGGGGGTGATCGCGGATGCTCGAACCGAGTCGCTGGCGAACGCGAGCGTTCCGCAAATCTATCTCAGCCTGTACCAGGAGACGCCCAAGGAGCTGGCCGTCTTTCTGCGTGGAGACCTGAATGCGAGCGCGATCCCGGAAGAGGTGCGGGCGATGGTGCAGTCAGTGGACCCGGAATTGCCGGTTTATGGGGCGAAGACGCTGGATGACGCGGTGTCGGCGTCGCTGGAGCAGAGACGATTCTCGATGGATATTGTGGCGGCCTTCGCGATAACGGCGCTGCTGCTGGCGGCGCTGGGAATTTACGGAGTGATTTCCTATCTCGTGAGCGAGCGCACGCAGGAGATCGGCATTCGCCTGGCGCTGGGAGCGCGACGGGGGACGATCCTGCAGATGGTTCTGCGTCAGGGGCTGGGACTGGCGATGGCCGGCGCCGGGCTGGGACTGGTGGGATCGGTGATCGTGTCGCACCTGATGGCAGGGCTGCTCTATGGCGTAATGCCCACCGATCCTCTTACATTTGTTGGCGTCACCCTGGTGCTCACAGGTGTGGCGCTTGCGGCCTGTTATATCCCCGCGCGGCGGGCAATGCGTGTCGACCCGATGATCGCACTGAGATACGAGTAGTTTTTCGAAGTCCTCGATGTGGCTCGGATTGAAGTGAAGGCATAGGATCTTTCATGAGAATCCTGAGGCGGTTTCTGGCGCGTGTGAAGAACTTCGCCATGGGGCAGCGAAGCCGCGAATTCGGCATCCGCATCGCGGTGGGAGCGACACGTGGCAACGTTACGGCCGTTGTGTTCCATCAGGGTCTGGTCCTGACACTCATCGGTGCCTCTGTCGGTGTAGGTGCAGCGCTGCCGGCGGCTAGAGCACTCACGCAACTGCTCTTCGGCATCAGCCCGCTCGACGCGACAAGCTTTTGCTCGTCTATCGTTTTGCTGGGATTGATGTCAGTCGCCGCATGTGTCATCCCGGCACTGCGGGCCGTGCGCCTTGACCCTGTTCGTGCGCTGAGGAGCGAATGAGGCAGCCAGCACTTCTGTTTATTCTCAAGGGCGAAATGGACTGGCACAGAAACAGCAGACACGTGCCTTGGAAGCTCAGTTCAACTGACGCTATCAGGCCAACTCGCTCATTGAGGCGCATTGCTGGTCGCAATTCGGGTTCTTGGCGGTTGGTCGCCTACCCGGAAGTTACACCGGTTTGGGGGTAACTTCCGGATGGGCGGTGACACGGCCATAGCTGGAAACGATCAAAACTGGCAGTACCGCGCACAGTCACGACAAGGAAGGCGCGCTTGGCGCGTGCTGCGGCGAGTTCGCAACGTACACAGGGTTATTGTGCCTGAGTCCACTGAACGACTTGGGCCGTCGTGACAACATCCGTCCGCTTAGCGAGCAGGCGATCGAGAAGACAGGCGTGCAATTCAGGGTCGCTGTCCGCGCAAGCGTCACGGACAATCAGAACACGGTAGTCTTGGTCCATTGCCTCCAGTGCCGTCGAGAGCACAACGCCGCTGGTGATGATCCCGAACAGAACGAGCGTGTCTATGTCTTTCGACCTGAGCAAAACCTTCAGGTCAGTGCCTTCAAAAGCACTGATGCGGGACTTTGCAACGACTGGTTCGTCAGGACGCGCCTCCAAGGCGGGATGTAGATTAAGCCACTCGGTGTTCAGCATTTTGGCGTAATCGGGATTTTTGGTGAGAGACGAAAAGAGGCGGTTCCTCTCGCTGACCTCCGGAAAACCCGGCCGGAAGCCGACTTTGACGTGAATTACCGTTGCATTCAGGTTACGCGCGCAGGCTAGGAGGGACGTAACCGCACCTACAAAGTCCTCTTTGGCGTAAAAGCCGACCAGAGCGGTCTGGATGTCGAGAGTGAGGAATGCGGTTCTGCGCGGGTCCAACGTCGAAAGAAGTTCGCTCATTCTGCCTCTGCATTCTGAAGGCTCCAGCCTGTATTTAAGAGGAAGCTGCCATCCGGTACTGGACCCACTTGAGCCCGTTTCGGTGTTTGTAATTGGGGTGTTTGCGAATGGATAGAAAGTACTGTGATCGCGAGTGCCGCAACACTGCAGCGGCTCTGCACATGAATGTGTTGCTCATGTTCTCTCTATGTTGTTTTTGGACTGCCATATGACTTGAACGAAGAATAAGAGTCGAGTGTTACAACAAGATTGCAAGTGACAGCTCAAGCCATCAGTCAGTATCGCAGTTCGTAGCTAAGCATTAGGTCGCGCGCATCAGCACGCAGGTGACATCGTCATGTTGCGGAGCGCTTCCTACGAACCGGTCAAGGTCGATCAGGACACTGTTCAGCAGCATGCCAGGAGTAAGCATCACCCCCGAATGCAACATGGTGAGGAAGCGCTCTTCGCCGTATTCCTGCTGATGAGTGTTCTCCGCCTCAATGACGCCATCGGTGAAGGCCGCGAGCCAATCGCCCGTGTCGATGGTGACCTCGCCCGATTGATAGGGAGCCTCTTCCATGATGCCGAGTGGCAGCCCTCCAGCCTCCAGCCGTTCGATGAAACCCGATCGGCGGCGCAGGATGGGGTTGTTGTGTCCTGCATTGACGTAGGTCAACCGGCGCGACGCGGGATCGAACTCGGCGATGAAGGCAGTAGTAAAACGGCGGCCGTTCTGGCTATTGCTGCAGGCGTAGCGATTCATTCGGCTGACTAATTCCGTCAGCGAGCCAGGTGTGCTGCTGAGAGTTTTCAAGCTTGCCTGGAAGGTCGCCATCAGCATCGCGGCGGGCACACTCTTGCCGGCAACGTCGGCAATCGCAATCAGAAATGTGGGGCTTTCTGAATCCGGGCGTACGCGAGCGAAGATATCGTAATAATCTCCGGCAACTGTGTTGGCCGGGCGCGTGGTAAATGCGATCTCCAGGCCCGGCACGCACGGAGGACTTGCCGGAAGAAGCCATTCCTGGATCTCCTTCGCGATCTGAAGATCGCGTTTCATCACGACGCGATCGCCGACTTCCAGGATCAGGAGAGCAAACATCAGCAATCCACCATAAAAGTGGAAATCCAGGGCAAACATTTTCACTTCGCCGGAGCCGGTAGTCCAGGACCATTCCCCACCCGGAACGATAATCAACACCAGCGCTACGAGCAACAACACTCGGCGTGCCGGCGTGAGCTTCTCGATGACTGCCCAGAAAAACTGTCGTGCCACGCTGAGGAAGTGTTTGCTTTGAGGGATTCCTGCAAGGCGTGTGGAATCGACATCCCCGGAATACAGGCGGTAGCTGGAATGAGCGTCTCTTCGAAACTGTGACCAGAGCTCGCCGAGCTGCATGCCTTCGGTCACGCGCTCCCAGAAGCGGTGGGCGCGTTCCGTAAATGCATGCTTCGCCATTAATCGCTGCTCCTCCGCCATGGGCTTTTCGAACTCCGTTGAGACTGGTCCATTCTAATATCGGGATTCAACAATCATGTCGAGGAGCAAAGACGAAGTTCTTGCCGGAACGCAGGGTCTATATGAAAAACCGAAAATTCTCAATTGTTGAAGGCCAATGCGCGTTTCCAACCTTGAATCGGCGCGGTCTTCGGAGTTCTGGATGGATTGTCGCCAATACGGACATAACCCCCGACTTTCGAGTTCTGTCCGTGTAGCCGGTAATCCTCCCGCAACTCGCGAAGACGCCCAGAATACTTGCGAAAGTGTCTCGATGAGTGACTCGGCGATTAGGCCTCAATCTGCGGATACCCTGTTCTACTCGGTTCGGAGCGCTTTCATTGGATCCAACCGGGAAGCACGCCAGGCGGGAGCCAGACAGGCCAGAACCGCAACCGCCAGCAGCGTCGCAATCACGCCGGAGAGAACCACAGGATCGAGAGGCTTCGTTCCGAAAAGCATCGACTGGAAGATGCGTGTCGCCGCGAAGCTCATCACCAAACCAAGCCCGAGCCCGAACAGCGCTGGCCGCAGGCCATCCATCAGCATCAACTGCAAGAGCTGATCTCGTTGCGCGCCGAGCGCCATGCGGATTCCCAGTTCCGAGGTCCGCTGAGTGGTAAGGTACGATAGCACGCCGTACAATCCCACCGAAGCAAGAATCAGCGACAAAATAGCAAAAGCCAGCACGAGGGTCGCGCTCAGGCTCGCATTCACCAGGGACGCGCCAATAATCTGGTTCATGGTGAGCACATCTGAGACCGGAAGTTCAGGATCGAGCGACGCAATCTGTTTCTGCAGCGGCATCGAGAATTGCAATGGATCCGTTGCCGTGTGAACCGCGAGCGTCGAATCGCTCCGGCCCTCAAGAGTGGGGAAATAGGCTGTTGCTTTCGGCTCTTTGCCGACTTGGTACAGGATGTCGCCGACGACGCCCACGATCTCCCAATCCATCAGGTTAGGGGCTCCATCGTGGGCGCGCCCTGGAAAGTGCAAATGCTTGCCGATAGGATTTTCGCCTGCAAAATATTGCTGAACGAGTTGACGGCTAACAATCACCTTGTACGAGCGCGCAACACGTTCGTCGCTGGTAAAGAACCGTCCGCTCACAAGCGGTATTCCGAGCGCGCTGAAATAGCCTGGATCGGCCCAGCGCGTCAGCGCGTTGGGCAAATCTTCACTCGTCTTGAGCGGAGGGTGTTCCTTCACCGTGAATTCGTCGCTACCCCAGTATCCTGCTCCCGGAACCGTGGTTCCCAAGGCAGCGCTGCGAACTCCGGGCATAGCTCTCACTCGCTCCAGCAGCGCTTCGTTGAATGCGTTTTGCTTCTCCGGCGTGTCGTACTTCTTGCCGGGCAGGTTGTATCGCAAGGTGAGCGTGTTGTCTACTACGCACCCCACATCGGCTGCGCGCAATTGCATAAAGCCCTTGAGCAGCAGCCCGGCAGCCACCAGCAGCACCACGGTGATTCCAATCTCCGCCGTGAGCAGCGACTTTCTGAGCGCGGTGCGCGAAACGCTGCTCGAGCCGGTCCGGACCGAGGTTTCGAGGGCCTTCATCATCGACTTGCCTGTTGTGGAAAGCGCGGGCAGCAAGCCTGCAATCAGCGCCGCAGCGAACATGAGCGCGCAGGCAAACGCAATCACCGCGCCATCCATGTGAATGCTCTGCGCGGTGGGCAGGTCCTTCCACGTTTTTGCCAGCCACTCAGTGGCGCCCAATGACAGCAGAATCCCGCCCACACCGCCGGCTGCGCAAATCAGAACACTCTCGGCCATCTGCTCGCGAATCAGGGTGGCCCGCTGAGCGCCGAGGGCGCTTCGTATCGCCACCTCCTTCTGCCGTGCCGCGCCCCGCGCCACCAACAGATTGGCGACATTGAGGCAGCCGATAAGCAGCATGCAGCCAACTGCGGAAAGCATCAACATCAGCGGCTTCTTCACATCTCCGGCGAGATCCTCGTTCAGCGAGCGCGGAGCAACATCTTCAGCCACCGGATCGTGCGGGTACTGCAAATGAAGCTGGTACTGTACGGCGCCAACCTGCGCGATTGCGCTGGCCAGGCTTACGTCAGGGCGGAGCCTCGCCACCACTTGGCTCCCATGCCAGTCGTGATGCTGAAGCATCTCAGCACTGGCATCGGCCTTGTAGGGAACCCACAGCTGAATTCCGACATCGGGATAAGTGAACCACGAGGGTAGCACGCCGGCCACTGTGTAGGGTTTGCCGTCAAGGTGAATCTGGCCGCCCACAATCTTCGCGTCGCCTGCAAACCGCCTCTCGAACAGGCTCCACGTCAACATCACAACGGCGCTGCCGCGCCGATCGTCCGCCTCCGTAAAGTCCCGGCCCAGTGCCGGTTGCACTCCCAGCAGTGAAAACAGGTTTGAGGAACCTGCCGCTGCGGGGACCGACTCCGGCAATTCGTTGCGCACACCGGTGAGGTTGTACCCGGCATAACGCATGATTGCCATGTCTTCAAAGCCGTGGGTCTTCGAACGCCAGTCGTAGAAGTCGGCTGGCGCAACAGGGTGGTAGCTGAATTCCCCTCCCGGTCGAGCGCCTAAGGCTCCTCGGAAGTGTTCGTACACAATCACCAGCCGCTCGGGATCTCGAAAGGGAAGTGGCCTCAGCAAAACCGAGCGCACAATTGTGAAAAGAGATGTGGCCGCGCCAATGCACAAAGCCATCACCGTAATCGCGATGATCGAGAATCCGGGCGTGCGGCTCAACGTACGAAAAGCATATTTGAAGTCGTGCCCGACATGGGACAACAGTAGGGGGGAGTTCTGCGTCCATAACGATTCGCGCACATTCTGCGGGTTGCCCAACTTTATCCGCGCCTGCCGCCGGGCCTCGTCCGGCGACATTCCGCGGGCCTCGTTGTAAGCCGTTTCTTCGGTCAGAAAGGTCTCGATCTCCTCCTGCAACTCGGCGTCGGAGCGCTTGCGGCGAAAAAACCTCAACCAACTCATTGCGCACCTCTCTCTTCGCCCAGCACAAGGCCGATGGCCCGCGTCATTTGGCGCCAGCGGCTGGTTTCGCGCACCAGCTGTTTACGGCCTTCTGCCGTCAGCCGATAGAACTTCGCCTTGCGATTGTTTTCGCTCGCACCCCAGTAGGAAGAAACCCATTTACGATCTTCAAGCCGGTGAAGCGCCGGGTAGAGCGATCCCTGTTCTACTTCGAGAACATCTTCGGAGGTGCGCTCAATGACTTTCGCGACGGTGTGCCCATGCGCGTCTCCGCCGATAAGTGTCCGCAGGATCATCATGTCCAAAGTGCCCTTGAGCATCTCGCTGTTGGATTGGTTCTTCTTGAGCATCAGTCTCTCCACTCGAAGTTCTATGGAAAGAGATAATATACCACTCGGACTTCTATGGGAAGAAACCGGTGAGAGTACTCTTGCAGCCATTGGTCAACTGGCGACAACAGGCCAAGTCGCTCATTGAGGCGCATTTTGCTGGTCGCAGTTCGGGTTCCTGGCGGTTTGTCGCCCTACCCGGAAGTTATCTTCTGGTCAATAGCTCCAGCGAAACGGGAAGCAGGAGTGTTTCTCGCTTCGCTGATCTCCGCCAACGCGCTTATTGAGGAGCGCTTAGTATCCTGAGTCGGCATAGCGGAAGCGAGCGTTGCTCTTTCGAGGGGCTTATCGGTGAAAAATCGGAATCAACCGAGGGCCGATGTCCCAAGCGCAATCCAATCGCCGTTCCTCCGTAGAGCTCGAGACCTAGCAGGACACTTGGCTTTCATTCGCGCCACAACTGCTGTTGCAGGGGCGGAAGAATTTCCATGTGTGGCTTGAGTCAGGCGTCTCGTTTGTCAGGACTAACAGGATTGTAACAATTCACTGTTACTGTGACTTGGCGGCCATCAACCCACCGGTATCTTGAGTCCTTTGTTGACGCTAGAGGCGTACGGTTGGCGGTTGCAAACCTGGATTAGCTCCGGCTGGCACACCGGCATAACATAATGCTCACATTTCCCAATAAAGTCTTGCTTATCGGTTTTGGGGCGGTGGCGCGTTGCACGCTGCCCATTCTGGTCAAACATCTCAGCATCGACCCCAAGCACATCACCATTCTTGACTTTGAGCCAAACGAGGCAGCCCTAAAGCCCTGGATCGAGCAGGGCGTGACCTTCGTCCGGGATCGCGTGTCGCCGGAAAACCTGGGGAGTCTGCTGGGCCGGTTTCTCTCGCCCGGAGGACTGCTCATCGATCTGGCGTGGAATATTGATTGTTGCGAAATCGTGCAGTGGTGCCACGACCGGGGGGTCCTTTACGTCAACACGTCGGTGGAAGTCTGGGATCCTTACGCCGGAGCCGCAAACAAGCACCCTACCGAGCGCACCCTCTACTGGCGCCACATGAGGCTGCGGCGGATGATCGCAACGTGGAGCGAGCCGGGGCCGACAGCGGTGGTGGAACACGGAGCGAACCCAGGACTGATCAGCCATTTCACCAAGCACGCTCTGCTGGAAATTGCGGACCGGGCGCTGGCGGAAAAAAAATTCTCCGAGCCCCAGGCGGAGAAGATCGCCACGCATGCGAAGGCGCGAGAATTTAACCACCTGGCGCACCAACTGGGCGTCAAAGTGATTCACTGCAGCGAGCGCGACACGCAGATCACCAATCAGCCGAAACAGGTGAACGAGTTCGTCAATACCTGGAGCGTTGAGGGGTTCCGCGAGGAGGGAACGACCACGGCCGAACTGGGTTGGGGCACCCATGAAAAAGAGCTGCCGGCCTTCGCCTACGAGCATCCCGAGGGCCCGAAGAGCCAGATAGCCCTGGCGCGCATGGGGATCAACACCTTCGTCGCCAGCTGGGTGCCCCCGGATCACAACATTGTCGGCATGATCGTGCGCCACGGCGAGGCGTTTACCATCACCGAAAAACTCACCGTTTGGGAAGACGGCAAGGCGATCTACCGGCCCACGGCCCACTATGCTTATTGCCCGTGCGACTGCCGCCATTGCTTCGCTCTACGAGCTGCGTGGCCGCGACTACGAGTTGCAACCGCGCGTGCGCATCATGACCGACGAAATCACCAGCGGAGCCGACATTCTGGGGGCGCTGGTGATGGGGCACCCTTACCAATCGTGGTGGTGCGGAACCGATCTCGATATCGAGGAGTCGCGCCGCCTGGTGCCGCACCAGAACGCTACCACCATGCAGGTGGCCATTTCGGTGGTTGCCGCTTGCATGTGGATGATCGAGAATCCGCGCCGCGGGCTCTCGCGTGCCTGACGATTTGCCCCATGACTATGTGTTGGACATCAGCAAGCCCTACCTGGGCAAGTTCGTTTCCGTAGCTTCGGATTGGACCCCGCTGAAGCACTACGTCAACCCGTTCAGCGGATATAACAAGCCGCAGCTCGACCTCTCTGACCCGTGGCAGTTCAAGAATTTTCTGATCACGGAAGGCGACTGAACCGCAGCGGCACAATCAACCATGGACCAAAGAACACTGCTCCAACTGGCCAAAACGCACGGCACTCCGCTCATCGTGGTGGACCACAAGGCGCTGCGGGAAAACCTGGCGCAATTCCGAAAGTACCTGCCGCGCGTGCAGGTCTACTATGCGGTCAAGGCAAACAGCCGATCCTGCGATCGTGCAGACGTTTGTACGACGCCGGAGCTAGTTTCGACGTCGCCAGCATGGCGGAGTTTTTGACCGTTCACAAGAACATTGAGCATCTTCCGGAGAAAGAGCGGCAGGACTATCATCTGGGATCGCATTATTTACGCCAACCCGATCAAAGCGATTGAGACACTCCAACTGCTGGAGCCGTACAAACCGTTAGTGACCTACGACAACTACGAAGAGGTAATGAAAATCGCCCGCCATGCTCCGCACGCGGGACTGGTGCTGCGGCTGCGCGTTCCCAATACCGGATCGGTGGTCGAGCTTTCGAGCAAATTCGGCGCGCTTCCCGGCGAGGCGGTCGACCTGATCGCCTTCGCTCACAATAACAAGCTCGAGGTGGAAGGGCTGAGCTTCCACGTCGGCAGCCAGTGCACGAACCCACAGAACTACATCCAGGCGCTTCACCTAGCCGCCGGCATCTTCGAGGAAGCCAAGACACGTGGGTTCGATCTCAAGCTTCTCGATATCGGCGGTGGTTTCCCTGCTCACTACGACGCCACGGTGCCTCCCTTCACCAGAGTTGCCAAAATGATCAACGCCGAACTGGACCGTCTTTTTCCCCAGCCGATTGAGATTCTGGCTGAGCCGGGGCGTTTCCTGATCGCTTCCGCCGCTACCTCGGTGGCTAAGATCATCGGTAAGGCCGTCCGCGGCGGCAAGCTTTCCTATTACCTGGATGATGGTGTCTATCAAACATACAGCGGCATCATCTTTGACCACGCCCAGTACCCGTTGAAGAGTTTCAAAAAGGCTCCCACGCAAATTTGCTCCGTCTTTGGCCCCACCTGCGACGCGCTCGATACCCTCAGCATGACCGAGGAGCTGCCGGATCTGGAGATCGGCGAACTGGTTTACGCGGAAAATATAGGCGCCTATGCCGGCGCCAGCAGCACGTATTTCAACGGCTTCCCGCCGGCGAAGGTCGTGCACGTGAATCAGGACGCGGCGGTCACAGTGTGAGGGCGTCCCGTTTGCCCAATGCCGGGACGTTCAGCTTCTTGATCAGAACCCTGGAGTTCCGCCCGCTTTGGTCGTACTTCTCACGGCGGACCGGCGGAAGATCATCGAGTGTGCCCTCCACAAAGCCGCCCTTCAACTGGAAATAAGTAAACGCCTGCGTCGAGAGCGCGATCAATTCCGAGAGGCCCATTTCGCGGGCTTTGTTTTCGACGAAGTGCATCAGCTTTCGACCGATGCCCTGGTGTCCGTGCGACGGATCGACATAAAGGCTGGCGAGTTCGCCCTTTTGTTGCCCGGGATAGACGTGTAGCGCCACGCACGCGACCGGGTTCTTGTCGATTTCGAAGATATAGTATTCCGACAAGTTCTTTTCCATCTCCGAGCGTGTTCGCCGGACGAGCTCCTCGGCTTCCACCGCCTTTTTGGTCAACTGCTGGATCGCCCGGATATCTTTTTTCCTGGCCGGCCGGATCTGTTCGTATTCGTTGGCGTAAATCAGCGTGCCGATGCCCTCGTTGGAGAAGACTTCGGCCAGCAGCGCTTCGTCCTCGTGCCCGTTGACAATGTGGACGCGCGGCACGCCTGCGGCACAAGCGGCGGCCGCATGGCTAGCTTTGGAAACCATTTCCGGCGCAAATCCCGCCGCCTCGCCGACTGGAGAAGTTTCTGCAAGTCCGTCACCACCATGTGACGAATGAGTTGACCGTTGTACTGCAACCCGTCCTGCGGGGTAATGAAAATCAGCTTTGCCGCCTTCAAGCGCTATTGCCACCGCGACAGCGACGCTATCGGAGTTGACCCGGTACGCCTTGCCCTCGGTGCATAAAGCCGATGGGCGGAACGACCGGAACAATGCCCTGGTTCAGCAAGGGTTCGAGGAGCGTCGGTGTCGACCGTTCCACCTTCCCGGTAAACAGATGGTCGACGCCGTGAATGATCCCCAGCGGGATGCGTGATGACGGCATTGGTGGTCGCCGCGCCGAGATCGTTGGCCGAAAGCCCGCCCAGGATCTCGTGCGTGACACGGTTCGCGGCTTCAATGGCGAGTTGCAATGTCGCGGCGTCGGTCACGCCGGTGCCATCGAGGTTGGAGGGCTGGACATTCTGCTTCTCGGCGAGCGCCTGAATCTGTTCGGCAGCGCCGTGCACGACCACCACGCGGATGTTCAAGGAACGCAGCAGGGCGATATCGAGGAGGATGTTGGCGAAGTTTTCGTCCGTGACGATGCCTCCATCCACTGCGATAATGAACGTCTTCTCGCGGAATTGCGGGACGTATTGAAGGATCGCGCGCAGGTCTGTGAGCTTCACCGTGGCTCCGGTCGCGATTTGGCCATGGGCGGATCGAAGCCCGCATTCCGGACGCCCGCGAGCGCCCCCACATGCTAATCACGTTCTATTCTAACCGGCAATGGGAGAAAACCCGGGGACGGGAAGATACCTCTGCTGGACCTGACGGATTGGGGTGAACATCCCGTCTGTGTCCGTTGGCGATAATGTTCTCATTGAGAGTCGAAGACGGTAATGCGCCCCATATCGGGCAGTGCGTTCGCCTTCAGCCATGTCTCGTTCGCCACTGTGCGGGTGCAGGGGCCGAGTGAACAAATTTTGATTGACCTGCGCGTACTCTCCATCCGCAGCGCGCTCAGCACGTCGGTCAATATCGAGCCGTGGAAAGGCGAATACAGATAGAACACGGTGCCGCGGGACAGATCTGCCTCGCGCGCGTCCTGTGGGATGAACCGGACGCGGCTGAGGTGAAGGCTTTGAGCGCATTCCCGCGCACTGGCGACATAGGCCGGCTGCACCTCAATACCAAGGCTTTGGGCTCCAGCCACCATGGAAACCAGAAGCGGCACATGCCCCAATCCCGATCCGAGATCGACAAAGACGTCGTCTTCCGCAAGCGCGGTGGCTGCGATCAGGTGGAGAATATGGCGCACGGGCGTTGGCTGATAGGGCACCATCTCCGCTGATCGCGGAAGGTTCGGTTCGCTCGGTTCGCGGAGCTGAAGAACTCCGCTCACCAACTCGTCTCGGCAGTCGAAGCCCAAGCCAGGCAATGGGATTTCTGATTCGTTGTAGCTCGCTGAATCCTGCAGCCACTGAAGAAGCAGCGCGCGGTTGACCGCCGCGAACAATATCAGAGCGCACAGACTGGTAGAGTTCTGCATTGGCGGCTTCGAGTCGTGTCCGGAGTGCCTTGGCACGCTTATGAATTCGTGAATCCGTACACCTCGTGGAATCCTCGGAATCGAAGCCTCCAAATCCGGCATCAAGGTCGTCCAGCGCGATCAGGCGCTTCCGCAGTTGCTCGGGCTGAAAGAGAGAAGAATCGGCCTCCAGGCCGCAGAGTAAGGCGTGCAGATCGTGATCGCATTCGATTTCAGTCTGGCGCGAAACTGCGCTGGCAATGGTTGACATATCAACCACCGTAAACACTGGACGTTGTCATGTCAACCTTAGATTGATAGGCTGGCGACAGACATGACGATAAAACCCCTATCTCCACACGAGCTTCGTGTCTGGCATGCCTTCATGCTCATGGGCGAAGATGTGCTGGGCCGTGTAGGGCGGGATATCGCGCACGCGACCGGACTTTCAGGTCCTGAGTATGGTGTATTGTCTCGACTCGCTGCCCTGGGCAAAGGTGAGATGCGGCAACAAGCGCTGGCCAGCGTGATGGCTTGGGATAAAAGCCGCCTCTCTCATCAGCTGACGCGAATGCAGCAACGAGCGCTCATTGAGCGCCGTCGTACTGACGGGAAAACTGTCCTCGTTGCGCTTACCAGACTCGGCAGAGAAAAGCTGGATGCTGCTCGCCCGATACACGCGGCCTCAGTTCGGCGGAATCTGTTGTCGCGACTCACCCAGGAACAGATCGATACCATTGTGCGGGTGAGCAACCTTCTCGGTGAAGAAGACGAGCGCCCTTTCGTTTCCTGACCGGTACGAAGGCATGGCGGTAACATACACGCCGGCGTGCAGCCGCCAAACTCGGTGGGGACTTTAGAAAAAAAAGCCCTCTCCCCGGTGACCGTGGAGAGGGCCGTTGTGGTTGGGACGATGATTAGTCGTCCAGATCAGCGCCAGCAGCGGGCGCCTTGCGGTTCTTGAAGTCGCTCGCAGGGCGAACCTTCGCCTCGCCAGGATAGGGCCGGGTAAATCCGGTGGCCTCGTACCAGGTGAGATGGTTGACGGTGTCCGGGTCCTCGGAGTCCGGCTTGGTGGACTTGCCGGCGAAGACCTGCGCCTTCTTCTTCATCCAACCGACCCTCAGAGCCTTGACCGCAGGGCTCTCGTTCCTGAGCGCCGCAGACGCGGTGACGCCCTGATCCAGCGGGATCAGATTCGGCACATGCGACCAAGGCTTGAAGTTGTCCGCGGGCGGCGCGTTGGTGAAGAGCGTACTCATCGGCGAGGCCACGAGGTCGAATTGGTTCATCGGCGTCAGACCAAGGATCTGCTCGATGGTGCGGGTCAGGTTGACCTGGGTGTAGTAGGTAGATTCAACAACTCCGTCCTGCCTGACATACGGGCTAATGATGTATCCCGGGCTGCGGTGACCGTCGACGTGGTCGACGCCGTCCTGCGCGTCGTCTTCCTCGACAAAGATCGCCGACGACTCCCATATCGGGCTGTGGCTGATGATATCGACAAAGCGCCCAAGGGCTAGGTCGTTATCGGCCTGCATGGCCACCGCCGTCGGCGGGCCACCGGTATGGTCGGAGCTGATCCACATCATGCTCAACTGCGGCACGGTACCGGCCTTCACATCCTTTTCGAAGTCCTGCTGCCAGACATCGACGCGGAACTGGTCGGGAATGTCCAGGTCGAACTGGGGATAGTTCTGGACCGTATGGCTCATGAGGTTCGGAAGCGGGGACCAGGAGCCAACCGTGTTGTAGTACTGGAGTTGGGGTTCGGAGCCGGACTCATAGGCTTGCGTGTCGGCGTAGAACTGGCTCCAGGTCGGGTGGCAGCTGCCACTGAATCCAGGAATAAGTGGAAACTGATACTGGCACTTGTAGCCGTGCAATCCGGCACGGTGAAGGTGTTGTACTCGATGTATTCCCCGTAGTTCTTGAAGCTGACGCCGGCCTTGACCGCCACATCCCACAGGTGTCCTTTCTTCTGGTAGGCAATCGCATCGCCGCCGTTGGAAGGATAGTCGCGGACCCAGTCCGGCGACTGGATGTCGTCGGAATAGGGCGCCATGGCCTGAACGATCCAGTTGTGACCGTCGGCCGACTGGCGGCTGGGGTCGTAGAAGTTGTCGAGGAGCGGGAAGCGCTCCACCAGTGCGTGCGCGTTGGGTGTGACGCCGGCGCCGAAGACGGCCAGCGAGGGGTCGCCATTGCCGCCGGGCACGTCGCCCAGGATCTGATCGTAGGTGCGGTTTTCACGAATGATCAGGAATACGTGCTTGATCAGCGACGGATCGCCGATCTTCTTCGGGATAGCGACCGCCTTGGCATTCGGGCTGCCGCCAGCGGCACTCCGGATATTCCGCTGTCAGATCCCAGTGGTTGTTCAGGTAGACCTGGTTCGTCCAGTCCGCCAAGGTCGCGACACTCGGCAATGGGATGATGCTAACCGTGCCAAGGTCCTGGTGGGTGTTGTAGTTGGTGACGCCGTGAGAGGTTCCGAACGAATTTTGGCGGAGGGATGCCCGTGGTGCCGATGCCCTTGTCGTTGGCCACGATCAGCGCCGTGTCCTTAGTGTCCAGCACGACCGAGCTTGGCGCATAGGCGGTCGGGAGCAGGCCCAGAATCGCGTTCTTCGATACGCTGTCGAGGTCGACCACGGCGATCGAATTCGCGTTGTACAGGGCAACGTATGCGATGTCCTGGCTGGCATCGACGGCGATCGAGTTCGGCCCGGCGCCGTAGGCAGGTTTATGTTCACCGGGGACTCCGATCGGCAGCCCAAGGTCGATCGTCCGCACCACCTGGTTGACGACCGTGTCGATCACCGAGATGGTGTCGCTGTAGGCATTGGCTACCAACAGGTACTTGCCCCAGAAGGCCATACCCGTCGGGTGCAGACCGGTGGAGATGGTGTCGGTGACCTTAAACGTGGACAGGTCGACCACGGAAATGGTGCCGGTGGTGGTAGAGCCAGTCATACTATCGGCCACAACCGGGGTGCCGTCGGAGTATTCCTGGAAGTCCTTCGCGGTAGCAATCCGGCCGGCCTCGTTGGAGACGTAGGCGGTCTTGCCGTCGCTCGAGATCACAACGCTGTGGGGGACGTTACCGACGCGAATCTCCGCACCCTCCGTCGGTGTTGCGCGGTCAGGTCGATCTTGGTCAGCGTGTCGTTGACGTCAAGCACGGAGTAAGCGGTCTTGCCATCCGGGGAGACCGCGAGGCCGAGAGGATAGGAGGAAGGGTTAGTCCCGACGGTATAGCCGCAGGGGTGAGCGTAACTGCCATCGGTTCCCGGAGGGCTGTTGGGAAAGCAGGTGACGTTGTTCAGCGTATTCGCAAAAGGTGTGCCTTCGATTTTGTAGGGGCTGCCGTCGAGCGGAACACTGACGTGGGCGTAGTCTGAGAGCAAGCCCGCCGCACTGACTGTTGGCGATGGCAACGTAGCTGCTGTCCTGGCTGAACAGCAGGTACTTACCATCCGGCGTATAAGTAATGCCGACGTGGCTGCCGCTCGAGTCCTTATTACCCAACGCGCTGTAGCTCTGCAGGACAGCGCCGGTCTGGGTGTTGAACACCTCGACGGCTCCGTTGCCATTGGCCGCCGACGTACCCAGCGTAAGGACGGCGGCGGTATGATTGCCAGTGGGATTCAGCGCGACGGCCTTGGCGCGGACCCGTATGCCGAGGTTCACTTGGGTGCCGGCGGGGGTGATGATGGTGCCATCACTGACGACGTAGGAGCCGTCCGGCTGCGGGCCGGCGACGTAGGTCGGGAACGGTACGGACTGAGCGAGCGCCGGAACGCAAAGCCCCATCGACAGCAGCCCGGAGAGTAGTGACAGCGCTCGGATGCGAGATGTTTGTTGAGGCGTTTTTCGGGACATGGTTGTTCTCCTCCTTGGGATTTTCCGTCCGCAACCCAGCACCGGTCGCGCATCAACGGGTTTCTTGTGGGAATGGAAGAATCATTGGCAACCTGAGACTAAGGCGCATCACCAACGCACCGAGGCTACCGAAGCGAAATGACGCCAACATGACACGAAGATTACAGTCTTGTCACCCAACAGTTGGCCAGGAATACGCAATCGGAGGCAGAGTCGCGCTGGCCTTCGCGATGTGACGGGCATCACCGGCAGAACGGCGTGCCACGCATAGAGTCGGGTTGGAACGCGGCACCCTCTACTGGGCTTCAGCGCCATACCGCTTCAGAAACGAATGAGGTGCGCTATGCGTGAATATTCGGAATTCACCATGAAGACGATCATGGTTGCCATCAACTTTTCCGATGCATCGAATGGCGCCTTGAACTATGCCAAACAATTGGCGAGGTGCTTTTCTGCCAAGATGTTGCTTGTGCATGTCGTTGACGACATGCGCACTACGCCGGGGATGGAGCAAACCAAAGCGAGCTACCCTCAGCGAATGGACTCCGCAGAACAGGCGCTTCAGAAGATCGCTGCGGGGCTGTCTTACGACGTTGTGCGCTACGCGACGATTGTGCGAGTGGGTAGCATTCCAGAGACAATTGCTGCTCTGATTGGCGAGCGCGATGCCGATCTTCTGGTGATCGGAACGCGCGGCAAAGGTTACAAGGATGGTGAAGGATTGGGATCGGTTGCCGAGGCGCTGCTGCGCGGCGTGCCTTGCCCGGTTCTGACCGTCGGTAAGTGTGTCCGGCAAGATGCGTGTGAAGGCACGCATATGCGAAGCGTTCTCTTTCCTACGGATTTCTCCAGGATTTCGCGTGTTGTTTTGCCATACGCCGAATCTCTGACCCATCATCTTGCTGGACGTCTGTTGATTCTGCGCGTGGATGAGAATGGCGTGGATGCAAAGCAGCAGCCCGGACACCAAGACGAATTCCAAACATTCATGAAGGGTCTTAAGAAGTCGTCAGTTGTCACTGAATCCATCACACGCACGGGACGTCCGGCAGATGTCATTGTCGCCGTCTCCGCGGAAAAGCGTGCGGACTTCATCATGATGGGCGTCCACAGAGCGGACCAGGCAGGTAAAGCGCACAACTATGGGCTTGCCTACGATGTCATCCGGTCGGCAAAGTGCCCGGTCATCACCCTCTTTGCTCAGCCCGAGCGGGAAATGACTGAGGCCGAAGAGTTCCGCCGCCAACAAGAGCGCCTTGCAATGCGCCACGCCTGACGTGGCGCTGCGCCGCTGGCGGAAAGCCGCCTGTCCGGGGAGCCGACTATTCGGCCAGCGGGAGCGGACGATTGCAAGCGACAATCGATGACGCTTTCAGAAGTCCTGAATTGTCAAACGCTTAACCCCGCTGGCCCCTCTTCCTATTGCTGTCTTGACTTGTTGCTGTTCACAGCAAAAACCCCGGGACGCGGATGTCAGCAGTCGGTATGAAAGCCCATTTACATTCGTCGCCGCCATGGACTATCCTTCGGGCCGCAGCCTATCAACTGGAGGGCAGCCATGACGAGAAAATATATTGATTGCAGAGAGTTCCCCAACGAGGCGAACTGCACGTTGGCGATTTCCGGGGCCGAACAAGAAGTGCTCGATGCAGCCGTAGTGCACGCTGTGAGCGTCCACGGTCACGAGGACGCGCCGGAGTTGCGGGAGAAACTTCGCGGATTGTTGAAGGACGTGCCAGAGAGCCGGGGTGCGGCCGCCTGAACTGGGCTCCTAAGGCGGCAGCAGCGCACTTATAAGACTAAGCCTACCTCAGGAATGTGTGGCTCTGCCCGCGAGGTGCAGGCTACGAGCCGCTTCATTCCGGCCGCGAGGCGTGGCGCGCAAGGAATTCAGTTGCTACGCAACGCGTGTCATCGGTTGAATCCTGGAGGCCCGGCGGGCGGGGAAATACCCGCTGAGCAGAGCAATGCCGAGCAGAAACGTAGCCATCGCCGCGTAGGCAGCCGGGTCCCACGGAGAGGTGGCGAAGAGCAGCGAGGCGATCAGGTGTGCAGCTCCAAGGGAGGCAACGGTGCCCGCGGCAAGGCCGATGACAGCAAGGCGCAGGGTCTGAGCCAATACCGCTCGCTGGACACGGCCCGCTCGTCGCCCCGAGGGCCATGCGCACGCCTATCTCCTGAGTCTTCTGCGTCACCGAATAGGAGATGACTCCGTAGATGCCGAGGGCGGCAAGGAGCGCGCCGAGAGTTGCGAAGATGGTCACCAGCAAAACGAAGAAGCGGCGCGGCGAGACAGAATGATCGACCAGCGACTGCAGCGGACGGAAGGCGGTCGCGGGTTGCGAGGGATTGAGGCTGCGGAGCGTAGCCAGGACACTGCCGGCGAGAGCGTCAGGATCCATTCGGGAGCGGACGATAAGAGTTGCGCCTTCGACGTCGGCGTTCTGCGTCATAGGGACGTAGATCTCGGGACTGGACTTCTGCTCGAGACGTGCTTTCGCGGACGTCGGCGACGACACCTATGACGCGGGCAGGCTTTCTCCCGGAGCCGTTCGCGAGTTTTCCAATAGGGTCTTCTCCGGGCCACTCGCGGCGCGCGCCCGCTTCATTGATGATGATGACCGGCTCGTTGTCGGGTGTGTCGTTCCATGAGAAGTCGCGGCCTGAGCGCAGCCGCATCCCCATGGCTCGGAGATAGCCGGGGGTGACGAGATAGACGAGCGCACCGGTATCGGCATCTTTAGCGTGGTAGTGGCCGACCGCCTCAAGCCCCCACTGGCGGTTCCGGTCAAGTGGAAGCATGTCGGCGATGCCGGCGGATTCGACGCCGGGCAGCGCGCTGACGCGATCTATTTCGGATTTGAGAATCGTGGCGCGCTGGACGAGCTGATCCTTATTCGTCGCTGCAGGCAGGTCGGTCTGCATCGCCGCGGCGCGGCTCGGATTGAAGCCCAGGTCCACATTGAGGACGCGGAGGAAGCTGCGGAGCAGGAGGCCCGCCCCGACTAACAGCAGGCATGCCAGAGCGACCTCGGAGATGACAAGGATGGAGCGGAAGCGCTCATGGCTGCGGCCTGCGGCCATACCTGCCGCGTTGTCCTTGATCGCCTCCTGAAGGTTGGTGCCGGAGATGCGCAGTGCGGGCGCGAGTCCAAAGAGGATGCCGACGGCGATCGCGGTGACCAAGGTCCAGCAAAGCGCTGCCGTGTCGAGATGAATGGTCGTGAGCAGCGGCAGGGCGATGGAGCTCTGGTGCGAGAGGTAGTAGATGATGGCGGAGGCGATGGCGAGTCCGGCGACAGAACCGAAGAACGACAGGATGAGACTCTCTGTGAGCAGCTGGCGGATGAGGCGGCCGCGGCTTGCACCCAGTGCGCGGCGCATGGCGAACTCTTTGCTGCGCGTGGCCGCGCGGCTTAGCTGAAGGTTCGAGAGGTTGACGCAGACAATGAGCAGGATAACGCCGACGGCGGACCAGAGAACCACAAGCGAGCGCTGCAGCTTGCCGGCGACGTGGTCTTTGAGGGTGATGAGGTCCGAGGCGTAATCGTAATACCAGTCCTTGTGCTGAAGCTTAAGGTGCGGGAAAAGACGGTCGGCTTCGTCCTGTGCCCGAGCAGCGGTAACGCCCGGCTTGAGGCGGCCAACCACGGCAAGCGTGTTGCCCCAGGTGTTCCAGAAGTCCATGACGGCAGGAACAAACAGGTCGACCTTCTTGCCGGGAGCAAAGACAGCGCCGAAATCGAAGCTGGCGGGAAGAACACCGACGATGGTGACAGGGCCATTGACGGCAGCCGGACTGGTGTTGATCGTGATGGTCTTGTCCGATGACATTCGGATCCGAGCGCGAACTGAGTTTTCCAGAAGTAGTAGCTGAGCAGCGCCGCGGGCCGGCCGCCTTTTACGGTCTCGTCTTCAGTGAAGTTGCGGCCCAATACCGGGACGACGCCAAGCGTGGGGAAGAAATTGCCGGCGACTTCAACGGCGTCAAGCTGCTTGGGCTCGCCAACCCCGGTAAGTTTGTATTGCAGCGAGTTGTAGAAGGTCTGGAATGCGGTGACGGACTGGAAGGATTGATTGTTGCGTTGGAACTCGCGATAGACGTCGACGGTATAGGTCTCGGCGGAGAGGCCGCCGGCCGCGCGGACTTTGGCATCGAAGCTTTTCCCGGCGGTGAACCACACCAGCTGCTGCGACTGCGGGAAAGGTAAGGGCCGCAGCAGCATGGTGTTCACGACGCTGAAGACCGCGGCATTGAGGCCAACACCGAGCGCGAGTACCAGGATAGCGACGGCGGTAAACGCAGGATTGTTGCGCAGGGTGCGGAGCGTGTAGCGGGTATCCCACAACCACTCGGCATAGTAATCGCTGATGCGTCGGCGTCGTTCCATGCGTTCTCCTATGCGCTCGCCTGCATGTTGCACAGCGAGCATGTTGCCGAACTGGCGCTCGGCTTCCCTGCGGGCGGCTTCGGGACGCCAGCCGCTGGCGATGAGATCTTCCGTCTTGCAGTCGATGTGAAAACGCAGTTCGGCTCTTATGTCGGTCTTTGGGTCCGGACCGAGAATGCGATCGTACCTGCGCCAGATGGGGACCTTTCTTCATGAGGTTTCCGGTGTGGGTGGCCGCGTTGCGCTCAGAATCTTAGCGACGGCTTCTGCGTACGCCTCCCACGTCTTGGTTTCGGCGCGAAGGTAGCGGCGGCCCTCGCTCGTCAGCTTGTAATACTTCGCCTTCCGGTTGTTGTCCGAGAGGCCCCATTCCGCTTCAACAAAGCCTTTGCTTTCGAGGCGCCAGAGCGCGGGATAAAGCGTGCCCTCTTCGACCAGCAGGGCTTCGTCACTCTGGCGGCGGATGAGGCTTGTGATCGCGTAGCCATGCAGCGGACTCCAGACAAGAGACTTGAGGATCAGGATATCGAGGGTCCCGCGTACCAGTTCGAGGCGAGTCTTCTCCACCTTTGGCGCTCCCCTTGGAATACATAGGAAGCTTGCCACATCCTCCCCTTGCATTGCAAGGGGAAAGAGGACAGGCCTGATCCAAGGGCCTTTGGCTCTTGATTGAGAATCCTGATGAAATGGGTTATCGGGAGCGAAGGCCAGGTAAAACGCCCATCTCGTCAGAGAAACCATCGCTGACGACAATCGGTACTAATCGGGTGTCGATGAGTGACTTGGCGATTATGCGCTCATTGAGAAAGCTGTAAACGAGTTGATGGCAGCAATCACTTGTCCGAACAGCCGGTTACACGGCAACTTGCCGAAGACACAGATCGATCTGAATTTGATCAATGAGCACTAAGGCCTGTTGGCGACAGTTGAGGCGTTCAGATACTTCTTCGACAAATCTGCGAGGGTGCACGGTCCACACAACGTAAATTCTGAACGCAGATCGGATTTCGCACCAGTCAAGAGGCCATGTGTTCGATGAGGAGAATTAGAAATGTGCAGACTCCTCCATACGCAATCCGCAGGTGGAACCTGCTCGGAAGCAGCCAGTCCTTTGCGTGGTCATTGTGCTCACTCTAATGACAGTCAGTGTCGCGCGCCATCCCTCAAGCCTTCAAGACGTCTTATCGGGCTTCTGCAGCTTGTCGGTGGCGAAGTTGTTCGAGCGTTGATCGCAGTACTCTGCGGACCAATATTTCGATTCCATGCTCTTCCGGCCGATCGTCCCGGCACGAGATATGGAACGAGTCGAGCGTCGGCAGGGCTTGCGGAGGCGTAACCGCTTGGACTGCTCGGCCTATGAAGTCGAGCGCTTGGCTGAGCTGCGGGGATGGCTCCGTTATCCCGA
The DNA here is from genome assembly GCA_963757515.1 of uncultured Acidobacteriaceae bacterium. GTDB lineage: Bacteria > Acidobacteriota > Terriglobia > Terriglobales > Acidobacteriaceae > PALSA-350. Next base: position 26,308 of record CAVWRV010000001.1, read on the forward strand.
GCGCGCTCCGCCATGGAGCGCCGGCGTGTGCTTCGGCCAGCAAAGCCTCGACACGCTGCGGAGCATATGCCAGCACCTCCGCCACCGCCTGCGCCCAGCCTGTGAGGATGGTGACTTCATCGATGTCCAACGCGCGCGGGGCTGGCGGGTCCGACATTGCGGATGGGGCATTCGCTGGCTCAGAGCTCGCTTTGCTGGCCCGCACCTGATGGACAGCCACGTCGAAATGGTCGGTCGCATTGTCAACGGGCCAGCGCCCGTCGGAGGTGCGCCGGGTCGCACGATCGCTACAGACGGTCAGGAGGACGCCTTGGGCCCCAGCCTCGAGCGGAATCTCTCGGATTCCCCGGACTGGGTCCTTCCAGAGCGCAACTACGGGAGATGAATCCCGCCCGTGAGGTCGGGACCGTTGCACCATGCCGAAAGAGGTCAGCGTCAGGACGGCCGAACCAGGGTCATCGGCTAGCACGCTGGCATATCGTGCTGCCCACCGCGAGGCGAGCTGCGGGCCATCCAGCAAGGGAGTGAAAACGACCGTCGGCCCAACGGAGCGGATGACGTCGGCTACACTGTCGATTTGGGAAAGGTCCTCGCAAACTAGGGAAACGATGGTGATCTCGTCACCGTGTTCCAGGAAATGAACCGTCCGGCGAGGAACCTCGATCGCCTCCCACCAGCGAATGTGGGGGTGAAGGGCGCCTCCCAGGTGGTATTGGTAGATCTGTTTTTCGTCGAGCGACCACGGATGGTGCTTGTTCTGTCGGATGTGAAACCACTGTTCGCCGCTCGAGCCCGGTGGCGATGCACCGTGTTCGAGTCTCGGACTGATGCCGGTGTGTATCCAGTTGCCTGGGAGCCGCCCCGATTGTGTTAATCGCTGGCGGACCCCGGTCATCAGCCCAATCACCCCGTGGCGGTCCAAGAGCGCCTCGAGTGCGTTGATATCGCTCTCGTCGACTGCGCTCTCCGGCAACAGCACACCGTCAACGCTGTCTACCTCATCTCGGGCAGCGACAATCACCCGGTGTAAGAGTTCCAGGTCAAGCTTTTCTGAAGGCGCGAACTCGAAGAAGCCGAAGGACTCTTTGCCAAGCCTTTGCACCGAGCCCTCGAGGGGGCGGAAGTCGGACTCTCGCACCCGCAGCGGCCAGGGCAGCAAGAGTAAGTTGGTGTGACGGGCCCGAGGGTCCGTGCCTCCACGCCGCGCCGGCAGCTTGTGCCACCGGGTCTCTACACCTTGACGATGAACACAGACGTAGCGTGACAACGAGCGCAGCGAGGTTCCATTGGGTGCGGTACGGACCTTGGGCAGCACGCGCACGAAGCGTGACTGGATTCGAGCCAGCGACCCGGTTCTCGCCAACAGCTCGCGACCCTGGGCGCGATATAGGCACGCCTTTCCGTCGGATCCATCGACGGCGAGACCAAGCCCGGCGCAGGCCTCATCGGCGATGGCATGAAGCGTAAGCAGCGCTTGGCACATTCGCGGATCTTGTCCCTCTGCAAGGAGCTCGAGCGGCATTTCGGCTCGCTCGCGGACGATCCTCCACTCCTCAACAAGGAGATGAGGAATAAAACCCTGCTGATCCTCGACCCACGCGCTCCACTGCCGGCCTGTCTCCTCGACCGTTTGGGACCAACTAGGATAGCGGCTCGGCGGCCACTCCACACCACTGGGTGGGGAAAAGACGAAGCGATACGCCTCGGAGCGCTCGAGGATCACGTTAGTGAGCGCGAACAAATCGGCGGGCCATTCGAGGAAGTCGTCGGTGATCGGGGTTCCAGCCACGGCCTGCCACGTAGAGGCCGGCGTGGGTTCCTCCGCAACTGAATTCGTAGTAGCGAGCGCAATTCTTCCGTCAATGCCTGGAATCCGAATTCCTTCCTCGACGCTGTGAGAGCCGTTGCGAACAAATCCTTGCATTTTCAGACCTCCCAACCCATTCAGTGAACCGCATAGCGGAAATGGAGTTGTGTCCGTATCTGCTCGTCTGGGCCGAATCTTGCTCAATTCTTCAGGTCCAGAGAGATGTATCCAAGGGGTTGGCATGGCAGGGGCTAAGACAAGCGCGCATTGAGTCGTCAAGACGAACGCAATGCGAGCTCCGCTGACCTGGGGATCAAGCCGAGCTGCGCGAGTATAAGGTGGGATCTCGCCGGCTCCCGAAGACTAGATCCGGGCGGCAAAGGCTAGATCGTATCTATTGCAAAAGCGAAACAAGCTCTATTCGCGGATTTCTATTTCGGCGCCGTTCAGACGGATCGCAGGACGACCATCCCAGGCGATATTCTTTCGGGCTTGATCCGCACACTGAACGGAATACTCGCGCAAAGTGCTGCTGAGTTTTGAAACCGCAGGCCACAGCGACATCCAGGATACGCGCCTCGGGTGCGCACAACATCTCCTTCGCACGCTCTATTCTGTTGCGCAACACAAATTGGTGCGGCGCCACGCCCGTCGACTTGCGAAACATCCGCGAAAAGTGAGCTGGGCTCAAGTCCACCGATTGCGCCATTTCGACGAGGGTCAACTCGTCTTCCATCCTTGCATGCACCAACTCTTCGATCGTCCGCAAACGCGCCGGACCTAGTCCGCCTCGGAACGGTCGCACGGAAAGGCTCCGGCCGGTATAAGCATCGACCAATGCGGCCGCAAGCGCTTGTTCCACGGAATCCAGAAACAGCCGTCCACTTGGGAACCCCGCATTTCTCTCCGCATTCACCGCCGCAATCAGCGCAGCCAGTCGCGCGTCCACCATTTTGCACCGGTGGCCTTCAACCGCGCCGCCTATTCCATCGCAGGCGGCCTCCAGGGCAGCATCGGAAATGCGGAGGAGCAAACGCTCCTGGTGGCCGGCCCCAACCCATCGTTCCGTGTGACGAGGAAAAAATCCCATTTCGCCGACTTGGAAGGTTACGCGCCGCATGGCAGAACGCCGTGGACCCACCTCGATGGAACCGTGTCGCAGCATCATAGCGAAAACATGTTCGTCCAGCACCTGCAGATGAGGCTCTCTGACTGACCCGAGTAAGTCCACCGCTACTCTCATTACTTTGTATCACCCCCCATTGCAGGATTGGATGCTTTGATCGTCATGAAGAATTCAGCACGATTCGGCATATCTCGTCCATCCAGCACCGCCTTCGCGCCGACGCTACACGAGAAGTAATTCTCTCGCTTGGTGCGATCCACACCCCGAAGCTGCTCATGCAGTCTGGCATCGGAGACGAAGCGGAGTTGAAGAGAGCAAATATTCCCGTTCGGAACGTTTTGTCTGGCGTTGGACGTAATCTTCACGATCACGTTGCGTTTGGATGCGTTTGGGAAAACGCCGGAAGACCGTCGCCACGAATACCAAGAAGTCAGACTTCTTGCTTCTGGAAGACAAGGGCCGCGCTGGAAGCGCCCAACTTTTATGTTTATTCGCATGGAGGACCGGACATTACCCCCGAGAACGCGGCTCGTTTCCACCGTCCGGCATCGTGTTGGTCCCTATCGGGTGGAATGCGACCCAACAGCCGTGGCACGATTCACTTGACCGGTCCCGACCCCAGCGATCCTGTGTCAATTGACACGAATTATCTGGGTGATTCGCAGGACCTGGAAGACCTCATCACCGGATTGAGTTTGGCTCGCGAGATCGGCAACTCCTCCGCTTTGCGGCCTTTCACGGCACGCGAAGTAGCTCCCGGCCCACTGAGCGTGGCAGAACTGGAGCAATTCTTTCGAAACGGTCTTGGTACGCACTGGCATCAGTCAGGCACTGCAAAAATGGGACGTGATGCGATGTCGGTAGTGGATAGCAAGCTCAAGGTTTACGGCGTCGACGGCCTGCGCATCGCAGACGCTTCTATTCTGCCTCGTGTGACGGCCGGCAATACGATGGCGCCTTGCGTAATCATCGGCGAACGCGCGGCGGATGCTCTTCGGGGTGACCACAAGTTAGAATGCGTCGGCCTTAGCCACTTAATCGCGGTTGAATGAGCAATTCAGCACGATTCGGCCCTAATGCGCGCATTCAGGCACAAGGCGATCTTCAGGATCTGGTCTTCTAACTGAGTTGGTAGCCAATCTTGTACTTGAGGAGACTTCTGATGAGTACCGCAGCCCAAAAACAGCAATCACGCGTGCCTAACGCCCCAGCATCAATTTGCAAAGCCCCGTCCATCAAACATCAGCCAAGATACAAACGCTATTACTTTGATGTGGGCCTCGGTTCCGTATGTTTGTCGGGCACAGATACGGGAGGAGCCTATTGCCTGCTGGAGGTGAGCCTAGCACCGGAGATGGGCGTGCCCCGTCATACGCATACGCGCGAGGATGAGGTGTACTTTGTTCTTGCCGGAGAACTCGAGGTCACCGTTGGAGAGAAGATTTTTGTTCTCCGGCCCGGTGAGACTCTCTTGGCCCCGCGCGACATCCCTCACGAGCTACGTAATTCTGGCGACACCACGAATCACTATCTCCTCGTATTTTCACCTTCCGGGTTCGAGGAGTTCGTGATGGCGACGGCCGTTCCTGCACCTGACAATGCAGTTGCTCCAACGGAGCCACCCGCAGTTGCCGTTCGGAATGTTCATGAACTCGCCGCCGAGTACGGGATCCTTTTTGGTTGACTCATGCCAAAGCTAGTCCTCAGATGGCTCGCTACTACCTGAGCAATTCGGTACTAGAGCTGAACGGACAAAAAGGTCGACAGACAAAGAAGGTCGACAGACGGGACGTTCACCCCAATCCGTTACATGTCATTATCGGTACTAATCGGGTGTCGATGAGTGACTTGGCGATTTTTCACCAAGGGAACGGGCGTCACTCATGGTGAGAGCCTCCATTGGCATTGGTCGTGGACTGTCGGTGCCGACGTCAGATTCTCAGGCCACGTCTGAGATACGCACCAGGGCTAGCTCCGACAACTCGCTTGAATGCTTTACTGAACGCAGCATCGGTTTCGTAACCGACCGACCGGGCAACGTCGATGAGCTTCTTGTCGCGCTGTTGGAGGAGTTGCATCGCCTTCTGCATGCGCCACTCGGTAACGTACTCCAGCGGTGTTTGTCCAAGTACCTCTTTAAAACGTGCTGCGAATGCAGAGCGTGACATCCCTGCCGCTGTGGCGATCGATTCCACCGTCCAAGGTGAATGCACTCTGCCGTGAATGGCGCTCAAGGCAGTGCCGATTTGAGGATCAAAGATCGCACGCAGCCACCCTGTGTTCCGTTCCGATGCCGACACGATATGCGCCCGGAGGATCTGGATAAATAGAATCTCGGCAAGCCGGGTGGCAACGACTTCCGATCCCGGCGGCTGTTCTGCCATCTCTGACGACAGTGCCTGCATCGTGACGTGAAGAGCCAGCGTGCGTGCCTGATCGGCTCTGACCAGGATGAAGTCTGGCAATAACTGCGTGATCGGCTTGAGGCTGGCGCGATCGAAACTCATGGAACCACAGACGATGGTCGTCGGCGTGCCACCGCCCCCATGATGAGCGACATTGCTATATGCCTTCTCCGCGATTTCGCGGAAGCTCCATGTTGCCCGTGTTCGTGGGCTGTCGCGCATGACAATCGAAGTTCCTCGGGACAGCAAAAAGCAATCACCACCCGTGAGGGGAATCGGTTCCGGGTTCTCCTGCACACTCAGCCAACAATTGCCCCGCGCAATCATGGCGAAGTGTGCCAGATCCGTAGGCAAAGTCTTGTGGTCGGGCGGGGTAACGTTTTCTTCCGTTTCCTTCTCCCGTATTGCTCCCCACGGAGCTGTGGCTTCCAGCCTGTGAAGACCGAACGCGGTTACGTGCATCGTTTTGAAGATGTCGCTTATCGGGTCCAAGTCAACCTCCCAAAGTGGACGAACAGACAAAATTTGTGGACGGTTGGACAGTTCTCGTCCACGTCCAGCGCAATCTACTTCTGTGTACTGGATGCTACACATCTTGCAAAGGAGTCATCGTGGGAAAACTTGAAGGTAAGGTTGCAGTCATCACGGGTGGATCAAGCGGCCTGGCGTTGGCGGCCGCAAAGCGGTTCGTTGAAGAAGGGGCTTACGTGTTCATCACTGGCCGGAGGCAGGAGGCACTTGACGAGGCCGTCAGGCTGATCGGCCGGAACGTGACTGGCGTGCGTGGTGACGCGGCTAATCTCGACGACCTCGACCGTCTGTTCGATACGGTTAAGCGGGAAAAGGGCAAGATCGACATCCTGTTCGCGAGTGCCGGAAAGGGGCAACCCGCCGTACTGGGCCAGATCACGGAGGAGCATTTCGATCAGGAATTTGGCCTCATCGTACGAGGAACGCTGTTTACAGCTCAAAAGGCATTGCCGCTGATCAACGATGGCGGATCGATCATCATGACCGGCTCGGTCGCTTCGGTGAAAGGCTTCCCAGGTTTCGGCGTCTATGCCGCGAGCAAGGCGGCATTGCGCTCCTTTGCACGTACCTGGCTCAACGAGTTGAAGGGCAGAAAGATCCGCGTGAACGTGCTGAGCCCGGGGCAGGTCGACACACCGGACTCCCGGCGGCTCGACCCGGCAACGAGGGAGATGTTCGAGTCTCTGATCCCGCGGGGAAAGATGGGGCGTCCCGAGGAGATTGCGGCGGCGGCATTGTTTCTTGCTTCAGACGAAGCAAGCTACGTGAATGGAGTGGACTTCGCTGTCGATGGCGGCTTCTCCGCCATTTAGCGTTTGCAGACTCGCTGAGCAGGATGACCTTCGTTATGGCCGCGAATTCACCTTCTGCGCACGTCTACGCGAAGGTCACTCGCACATCGGTAGGAAAGCCCGCGTCGTCGAAAGCAAGAACTCGACGCCAACTCAGATTGGAGAAGAAACATGAGCTATGCAATCGTAGGATTCGGAAAAATAGGTCAGGCTCTCGCCCACGCCTTTGCCCGTAGAAACATTAACGTGACCGTCGCAAGCCGCCGGTCACCTGAGGAGTTGGCACCGCAGGCTAGGGCAATTGGGCCCACGGTCATCGCCAAGTCGCTGCAGGAGGCGCTCGAGGCCAACACAATCATCTTGGCCGTACCGTTCTGGGAACATCGAGAAATTGCGAAAGCCCTACCGAGTTGGAAAGGCAAGACGATCATCGATGCGATGAACTCGTTTCCAGCCCCGCCGGAGGAACTGGACGGCCTCCCTTCCTCTGCCTTCGTGGCGAAGTCATTTACCGGCGCAAAGTTGGTGAAGGGCTTTAATCACCTGGGTGCGGCCAAGCTGGCTACCGACCCGATCGTAGAGGGCGGGCACCGCGTGGTCCTTCTTGCGAGCGACGACGATGACGCGTTCGCGCCCGTGGTGGATCTGGCGAAACAACTCGGGTTTGCCCCCGTCAAGCTGGGAAAGCTCAACGAGGGAGGCGCGCTCGTGCACGCACGCGGCCAGGTCTGGGGTCCGCTTATCTTTCAGGATCTGTTCAAAAAGCAGCAGTAATCAATTGGCCACGTGAGCCAGTTCCAAGACGTTCGATCAGATCGGACACTTGATGTAGGGAAAGGGGAGATTTCGATGAGTATCGAGAAGAATGTCCAAATCGTGAAAGATTTTCTTGCGGCCCTCGGGCGCCGCGATAGAGAAAGCTTGCTGGCATTAACTGAAGAAGATATTGAGTGGGTCATTCCGGGCGAGAACTGGCCGCTAGCCGGTACGTACCGGGGGCACGCGGGATTGGAGAAGCTACTTCGCAAAGCTAACGACGCTCTGGAAACATCGTTTCCAGAGCCGCCCGAGTTCGTCGCACAAGGAGACCGGGTTATTGTAATCGGCTCGGCGACGGGAAGAACCAAAGCCACGAACAAGAAGTGGGAAGACCATTGGGTTTTCGACATCATAGTTCGAGATGGCAAATTGGCGTACGTCAGAGAGTATGTGGATGCACAGGCCTTGGCGAAGGCTTCGGCAGGAGGAGAGCAGTGAGAATCGTAGCTATTGTCGCTCGCTATCTGCTAGGGGTCATGTTCACCGTATTTGGGCTGAACGATAACCCGTCAGACGCGCCGCGGCAGCAGCACCAACTCGGCCGCTTCCTCAGCATCTTTGAGGAGCGTCTTACGCGGCATGCCTATCTGCGCACGCATCGTCAGCCCACGCGCTAAATCCGTGACTTGGGTTGCGCGCGCGGCTACGGGAAAGTCAGATGGGATTTCTCCCGCGCTGATCCCGTCCCGGAAACGGCGCTCCAGCAGCGCCGCGCCGCCAGTGGCCGCATTCTGCAGGAACCGCTGAACCTCAGCGTCGTTCACAAGCGGCGCGACGCAGATCAGAAGGCAGCCCCGGGCGGACCCTTTCTCAGTCGCACTTTCGACGGCGTACCTCAGAAAGCCCGCGATCGAGTCGCGAAGACCTTGTGGCGAAAGGAGTGCTTTGGCTGCGAGAGCGCCCTTCCGTTCTGCGTACGCCTTAAGGACGCGCAGGAATATCGCCCGCTTGTCCCCGAAGACGGCATACAGGCTCGGCCGTCCCACACCCATCCCGGCGACGAGATCGTCAATCGTCACTCCGTCGTAGCCTTTCGACCAGAACACCTGAGTCGCCTTCTCCAGCGCCCCCGTCTCGTCGAAGCTGCGCGGTCGACCTCGCGGCCTAGCAGTTTTTTGAATCATTTAGTTCAAAACTCCTTGACACCCTTCATCCCACTATTATAGAACCAAATAGTTCGTAAATTAGCAAGCCGATTCTGGCCTCGTGGGGCCTCACGATTTGACCTTCACCTTTCACCATGGAGACGCCTATGGAACATTCGATCGCGCTCGTCACCGGCGCCACCTCCGGGCTCGGTTATGCGGCAGCCCGCCTGCTCGCCGGAGAGGGCTGGCACGAGATCATCGTCACCGGGCGCAGCCTGGCCGGGGCCCAGCAAGCGGCCGCTCAACTCGCGGCTGAGAACAAAACAGTGTTATTCACGCCGCTGGCGCTGGATCTGGACAAGCCGTCCAGCGTTCAGTCCGCCCTTGCCGAGCTCGTCAAGCGAGGTCAGCCGATCGATTTCCTGCTGCTCAATGCCGGATTGGTCCCAACCAAGAAGCGCGTGATCACTGCGGCGGGCGTTGAGGCTTCTCAGGCCCCGCTGATCGGCCATCATCAACTGACTGTCGGGTTGCTTCGCGCCAGCCTGCTGAGCCCGAACGCGCGGATTGTTATCGCCGGCGCGGAGCCTGCCCGCGGGGGCGTACCCATGTTCAAGTACACCGACGTGCCAGCCTTCGCGGCCAAATACTACCGGGGCGACCAAACCGCGGCTGTTGAAGCCCTGCTGCGCAACGGGCCGAACGTGAAGTACGTGCCCAACAATGCGTATGCCGACGCGAAGCTCATCATCGCTTGGTGGACCGCGGCGCTGGCCCGCCGGCTGCCCGCCGGCATGGCCGTGTACGCCGTATCGCCCGGTGGGGCGACCGACACCAAGGTGGTGCGAAACGCTGGCCCGTTATTGAAGTATCTGTTTATCCCAATCGTGAACCTCATTCCCGGCATGAATCAGACGCCGGAGACCGCGGCCCGTCGGTACCTCCAGGCGTCGGAGTTCGGAACCGACGTCTCAGGGCAATTCTTCGCCTCGGCTCAAGGGAAGTTCTCAGGCCCAATTGAGGCGCAGCGCCACCCACACCTCCACGATCGCGCCAGCCAGGAAGCCGCGTGGCAGGCCGTCGTCAAGGTCTCCGGTATCGACTTGTCTAGCCCAGCATCCTTAAGCGCGGTGTCCTGAAGGAGCGCTGATCGGCGCGCCACTGGATGCAAAACAACATCGCCACATCCCCAACTTTGGAATCACGGCGACAGAACGAAGAACAACCGCACAGGAGAATAAACATGAAACGGTACGAAGGTAAAAAGGTAGTAATCATCGGCGGCACGAGCGGCATGGGGCTCGCTACGGCAAAGATGCTCCTTGATGGAGGCGCGAGCGTTGCGGTGACCGGTCGCTCGAAGGAAGGGCCTGGAATCGGCGCAGAAAGAGCTTGGGAATGAGGCCATCGTCGTTTCGAGCGACGCGCGGTCGTTGACGGACCTCGACGCACTCGCCTCTCGGGCGAAGGCTGAGTTCGACACCCTCGACCTGCTGTTCGTCAACGCCGGGTTCAGCATCCGAGCGCCTCTCGAGAGCATCACCGAGGCTATCTACGACGAGATGTTCAACCTGAACGCCAAGGGACCGCTTTTCGCGGTGCAGAAGTTCGCGCCGCTCATAAACCGGGGAGGCTCTGTCGTCCTTACGACCTCAATCGCCAACGTCAAGGGAATGGCCGGCAACGCCACATACGGAGCCGCCAAGGCCGCGCTGCGATCATTCGCTCGGACGCTCGCTGCTGAGTTGGTTCCTCGCGAGATTCGCGTCAACGCGTTGACGCCCGGTCCCATCGACACGCCGATCATCGAAAAAGCGTTTCCCGGTAAAGACGCGGCCTCTCAGATAAGGGAGAAGATGACTGGTATGGTCCCGATGAAGCGCTTGGGGACGTCGGAGGAGATCGCCAAGGCCGTCCTCTTCCTTGCGTTCGATGCGACCTTCACGACCGGCGCCGAGCTTCCGGTAGACGGAGGATGGTCTCAACTCTAAGGTATGGACCTTCGCTTGATGAGCTGACCGATGAGTATCGGCGCGGAGATGCAGGCCGGTACAAGGAGGACCAGGGAGATGCACAACTTAGTAGTGAGCTATTTGGCGGTTGCTTATCTCGCAGCGAATGTATACGCCATGGTGAAGGTACGAGCGTTTGAGTTGGCCCGTTCGCGCAAGCATCTCCTACTCTACGGCATTCCCTCTTGACCGCCTGAGATGCACTAGGCGCCAGGCTTCGCGGAACGGCCTGCAAATGGCTTATAGGAACTTCCTCTGGACCTGGAGGGCTTCGGGGGCAGGCAACTTACCGAGATTCCGGTTCTTATGCACACAACCAGAATGTCCGAAGAAATCGGCTGTCTCATCTTTCGGATCGAGACCCAAAGCCTATCGGGACGGTGCAAGCGCACTTGCTTTTATGGCTAACTGGTTGATTCGGCGAGTTAAAGAGACTCCTGTCACAAATGACAGTTGTCCGGATTCAAGGCTCCTGCGACCATCGTTCGCGCCGAGGTGAATGATGTCGGAAACCCTTCTTGATAATCCAACCGTAGTTCGCTCAATTGCGAAAGACGCTTATATTTACGGTGTTCCAATGGTCGCTCTATATCAGGCGATCTATGCATATTCCATCGACAAGAACGGCCCTCAGTACAGAGGACCATTCAATTCCATCCTCAATATTGCACGTGTCTTTACCCCCGAAGACACCGCATTTGTTACGCCAAACTCCGACACCCCGTACTCGTTTGCCGGTCTTGACCTGCGTGCGGAGCCCGCAGTCATCACCATCCCGAAGATGGAGAAGAATCGGTATTTCGTCTTCCAGTTGATGGATCTCTATACCTTCAATTTTGCCTACATCGGAAGCCGAACCACGGGAAACGATGGCGGCACATATCTGATTGCGGGACCTGGATGGAGCGGCGAAGTGCCGGCAAACATCTCAAAAGTATTTCGCGCCGAGACTCAGTTTGTGAGCGTTGTCGGGCGCACCCAATTGTTCAACTCAGCCGATCTTCCCAACGTCAAGAACATTCAGGCAGCATACAAGGTACAGCCTCTTCACGAATTCCTGAACACGCCCGCACCCGCGCCGCCGCCCTCATTGAACTGGCCCCGGCCGATTACACCGGCCGAGCAGACCTCCCCCGCTTTCTTTGATCAGATGGTCTTCATGCTTCAATTCTGTTTGCCACCTCATCCAAGTGAGGTAGGGTTGCGCAATCAATTCGCAGAGATTGGCATCTCACCCGGCAAGCCATTCGATTCCTCAGCATCGCCCGAGGTGCAGGCTGCTCTAAAGGATGGAATAGCGGACGGGCAGAAAGCGATCGATGCCAGCCGAACCGCGACCGGCGGCAAGACCGATACCCTGTTCGGCACCCGGGAATACCTCAATAACAACTACCTTGCGCGCGCCACGGGCACTCAAATGGGTATCGGCGCGAATTCGCGCGATGAGGCACTCTATCCGATCTACGACAAAGATTCCAACGGCGAGCCGCTCGACGGAAGCAAGCACCGCTACATTCTGCGCTTTGCGAGAGGGCAGTTCCCACCGGTGAACGCTTTCTGGTCGCTAACCATGTACAACCTGCCGGCTCAGCTGCTGGTGAAGAATTCGATCAACCGGTACTTGATCAACTCGCCGATGTTGCCAAACCTGAAGACCGATGCCGACGGCGGGCTGACTATCTACATCCAGGCCGACTCGCCCGGAAAAGAAAACGAATCGAACTGGCTGCCCGCGCCAAAGGCTCCATTCATGCTGGCGATGCGTTACTACTGGCCGAAGGCAGAACTCCTCGATGGCAAATGGAATTCGCCGTCGGTGCAAAGAGTGAACTAACGCAAACCTGGATATCTGAAGAGAACTCCAATCCCACAAGGAGGGAATCATGCGATCTGCAACTAGCGAAGCGAAAATCAACAATCCATCCCCCTCTGGAATCTCCGCCAGCGACGCGCGTGCCATTGCGAAAGAAGCCTACATATACGGCTTCCCAATGGTTGTGAACTACCACACGATGTACAAGCAAGCCATCGACAGGAAGAGTACCGATTATCGCGGCGACTTCAACACCGTCAACAGTTCCAAATCTGTCGCAACTCCGGATGACAAGTTCGTCGTCACTCCCAACTCTGACACTCCCTATTCCTATCTTTGGATGGATCTGCGGATCGAACCTCTCGTCATCGCCATGCCCGGGATCGAGCCCGGTCGCTATTACACCACGCAGCTTGTCGATCTCTATACCTACAACTTCGCCTATCTAGGCACACGCGCCTTTGGCAATGACGGTGGCCACTTTGTCATCGCGGGCCCCGGTTGGAACGGTGCCACACCGGCGGGAGTCAAAGCCGTGATTCGCACTGAGACTCAGTTCGCCTACGGCCTGTTCCGTACCCAGCTATTCAACTCGGCGGACCTTTCGAACGTGAATAAGATCCAGGCCGGTTATCACGCCGAACCGCTCAGTTCTTTCCTCCACAAGCCGGCCCCGTCGCCTGCCGCTGCGGTGGCCTGGCCTGAGCCGACTGACGACATGAGCACATCGCCAGCGATGTTCCCGCTCGTCAACTTCCTCTTTCAATTCTGTCCATCCAGCCCTTCTGAGAAAGATCTCCTGGCCCGCTTCGCGCGACTCAACATCGGGCCCGGACAGACCTTCGACTTCAGCAGGTTCTCGCCGGAGATTCAACAGGCCATTAAAGATGGCATCAAGGATTCCGACTCCGACGTCGCCGCGGTGATGAAGAAGATCAACACAGACGCAATCTCCAGCGGAGACATGTTCGGCACCCGTGATTTCCTCAAAGACAACTACATCTATCGTTTCGTCGGAGCAAAGCTCGGCCTCTATGGCAATTCAAAGCAGGACGCTCTCTACTTCGCCTACTTCGCCGACGCGGAAAACCAGCCGCTCAATGGCTCGAAATCGAGCTATGAACTGCGCTTTGCCAAAGATCAACTTCCGCCCAACAAAGCCTTCTGGTCAGTGACGATGTACGACGGCAAGTCGCAATTGTTGGTGGCCAATCCGCTCAATCGCTATCTGCTGAATTCCACCAATCTCAGTTCTTACGAGTACGGCGCGGACGGCTCACTTACGCTCCACATCTCCCGCAACAAGCCCACGACAGCAAAGGAATCCAACTGGCTGCCCGCATCCGACGGCCCCTTCTACTGCATCTTGCGCGTGTACCTTCCCGGCGAAGCAGTCCTCAACGGCAGTTGGAAGCAACCGTCGATGAGGGCTGTCCAAGGCAGCTCTTAACTTCCGCCGCTTTCGCGTCGTTCCCCTCGCTTGCATCTCTGGCTCTTTAGTCCACATGATATGGGCCAGGCATTGCAGTCGGATCACCGCCAACTCGTCTCCAATCCGGTTTTCGCCCTCACGAGGCTCCCGCAGGCTGCAACCGGGGTTAGGGAAGTTCGGCGACAACTCGGAGTCAAGTTTCCATATCAACGCGGGTGCAAAAGCCACCAAGCCAGATAGATCCCAAGGGTTGATTGGGGCCAGACGAAATAACCACTTGACCTACGACTACATAAGCTTTGAAGGGGCGCCTTCCGTCACATGGACGAATAATCGGCTATCCGGACAAGACCCTACCAGATGACCGAGAATGCTTTTGCTTTTCGAATCATCTTGTCTTTGGTCACGAGAGGAACACCACGATGCAGCGCAGTCGCTCCGATGGGAACGTTAAGGGACAGCATACTTATCCCCACGAGTTGCTGCGATGGGTATTCTTTCCCCTTCATTTCCCTCAATGCGTGACTAGGCCTTATCTCGCCAATAGAAACGCCAGAACCAATGGCCTCCAAACAAAGCCGACTCACCAGTACCAAATCACTTAGTTGCTTGCACGGTGCAGTCGGTTAATTTGTAGTGCCAGGATTCGTGATGGCTCTCACGGTTGATGGCAATCTGCTCAGGTAATTGAAAACCGCCAACGCTTTGATAGCTGTAGGTGAGGATGATTCGGTTGCCCGGCCTGAAATCCCCATCTTCGCCCAGCCTGTAGGAGCTCAAAAGGAAGCCCTGGGGGCCAGAACGGAAGTCCGTTTCCTGGCGATCAGAGGCAGATCCCTTTTCCCCTTCGCTCTGGAGACTCATGTCGCGCGCGAGCGACATCTCAACATCGAAGGTTTGGATCTTGAATGCAAGCTTGTAACCTGAGGCGGACGGTTCGACTCGAACTGGCGTGCCTTCCGGTGGAAGCATTGCGTTATTACTAGCAACAAGCCAGCTATTCAAGCTGAATTGGACAGCGTGTTTGAGGAGTCCTTCAGCCATGCCATCATGCGGAAGCCGCCTTTCTTCATCGCCGGTCATCCCCGAAGAAACTGCAGCGTTCTGGGCACTAACTGTAACGCGAGTGCGAATGGCTGAATGACTTTGGCGATCTCCTCGTCAGTGCCTTCGTCGCCAAGGCGTACGGCCTCGGTAAAGTGCTGCTTCCAATTGAACTCTACAGCGCAACTGAAGGATTGGAGATTCCTCCCAAAGGGTGCGTCGTATTTCGCCCGGGCTTGCTTCAGGAACATCGCACCATCGGTTGCTGGCTGTGCGTGACAAAACGATGCGCAAAGGCTAATCATCAGCGCCGAGTGGAAAAATCGCATGACGCATCGTAAATCACGGCCGTGAAGAACGCATCCCGACAAAGATCGGCGACGACTGGTGACCGACGACTGGTGACAGACGGACGTGGCCCTTTGGCGTTTGTAAGCGGTCACGCTCTGGAACGGGCTGCCCGAAGGGCGTCCGTGCCGTCCGTCACATTCTTCGTGTACATTCCGGCAGCCCCGCAGGGCCATGGGCGTTTAGGTGAGCCTTTGTGCCGGTATCGGTGTAGTGGAGAACAGGAATACTCCTTGATTTTCACCGGGGAAACCTGTCAATCTTGCCCGCCTCTGGATTGGTGGCCGGCTCCCGGTGGTTGTCGAATCCGACTCCGTCATGATGCCTCGCTTCGCCCAGTAATGGCCGATGCCCCTAAAGACAGGTACGCGCAAACAAAAGTTTCCACTCGATCGGGGTGGGGGAACGGGCAGGTTACCGAAATTCCCGTTTCACGGGAACTGCGTGACGAAGCGTAGTCGTGGGGGTATCGGCCTCCGAGAGTCTACTGATCGTGATGGTGACAGGTAGTAACAGCCTCCGGTCTTCAACGCTCAGGCTCGTTCGTCTCAGTTGAGCAGTTGCGGTGTCTAATAGCACATATGCTGAGCCAGTGGAGTCCTGAATGAAAAGGTATTGCATTCTCGTTCTATTGTTGCTCTTGGCTGTAAGCATCTGTTCCCACGCACAAACGCTGCAAATCCAGACACTCACAGTCCAGTCGGCTTGGGGCGGCCTTGGACGTCCTGCACATTCCGACTTCTCGGCTCACCGGCAGGGAGACTCCTATAGAGCCAACGGGCGGACCATTCCTAGTACTTTGCTGAATGCACTGTTGAATGCGGTCCAGGAAGCTCCCATGATTGTTCCCACTGCGGCGAATCTCGGTATCACGGCTCAATGGCTCCAGGAACATGCAGATCAGGCCGGAGGACATGCCAGTCGCCTGTACTACAAAGAGGGCCTGCCTGAGCAGAAAGCTCTCTTCCGAGAGGCGTTTGAGGATCAACGGACACTTCCATCTCGGGTGAAGCAGGTTTACGAGACTTTCCATACCGACGACTACCCCCATATGCAGGCACAGCTTGTGTTGCAGAGCGGTGTCCAGGTCACACTGACCTCTGATTCGCAGAACCCCTTCATGCTGCCCTGGTGTGTCACTGCAAACGGCACCACCACGAAGACATACAACGCGAACATCTCTCATGCGCTTTTCGCTCTATTGCCGCCCAAGTTCGACAATCGTGAACGGCTCACCGACGAACCCGATTCCTCGCTCGGGTTGTTGGGGATGCTCGGAGAGGAAACCGCCAACACTGTTGAGGGACGCTGGGAACTTGTAGGGGCTCAACACGCTTCTGCGGATGCACTGGCTGTATTAAGAAGCGTCTACGAAGTACGTAGGGCCACCGTCAACTCGTATCATGACCTTGCATTTGGAAAGGCGTGGGACGGAGGAGAACCTCATGAAGAAAACCTTCACGCGACTCTGTGGAGTGAAGGGTTCCCAAAGGGTTTCACCGTAACCGCCATTCTCCTCCGTCAAAACGGCAATACGGAAGGCGCTAATGAGCTACTGAAACGAGTTCCCATGTATACAGACCTGGTCTTTTCAGTCCCATGGCTCGATGCATATCTAAAGAATCATCCCGAGGAACATGCCTGGATGTTCTACGTTCATGGAGAATCGCTTACTGACAAAGCCATGCGTGTGTTCGCCGATGACATGAAGGCGATCGGCCGGAACGATCTCGTGGAGCGGGTTCATACCGTGCAGCATCAAGCCGCTCTACTCGAGAGCGGCCATGGGGATTGTTGGATTATTCTGCCCGACAAAACTGCCATATTGTGGCGCTGGCAAAGTCTTGATCACATTTTGAAATGGAAGGTGATTGACTTCCCAGCACACGAGTGCACGGACTATAGAACCGTGAGCGGCGGGTGTGCGGGCGTCGCCATCTTCCCAGGTGGGGTAGCCGAATCGACTAACACGAAGCAAACGCCTTCGGCCGTCGCGACTCCGCAATAGCATGGATTATGTGAACGGACATTCAGCAGCTCTCGAGTCGGAGTGCCTGCAAAGTCGGATTCTCGCTAAGTTCCCCGGACGGGCAGGATTGGTGTTGGCAATTTACCGAAATTCCCGTTTCAAGGAACTCGGCATCTGCGCCCCGGTCAATTGTCGGGAAAGCCGGCTATTCGCCCACGTGATTTTGCTTTCAGTGCTTTTGAGTGAGAGGCCGATTCTGGGATGTGCCTCCGGCACCGATCCCAGGTGACGGCGCAGTGGCGATCTGGAAGTCTCAGGCGGCGAGCCCGAGGGCTTGCGTCACCTGAGTCATTTCTTTCCCACTGCCATGCGCTGTTTCAGCTCTTCGAGCCAGTTCTGGACTACAACGATCTGGTGCGTGTCCTGGTCTTCATCCACGGCTTTCAGCATCAGGAAGCGCCGCCCATCGGGCGACACGTCATAGTTGGGCAGGCTCAAGGGTGAAGGCAGCCACGGGCCCTCGAACAGCATCGCCGGCTTACCCGCCGAAATCTCCGGCTGCAGCGTGATCGCCGTGGCCATGATGCGATTCCCAACCCGGTAGAACAGTTCGCGGCCGGCCGGGTTCCATGCCGGCTCGGTCCCTCCTTCCGTCGAGATCTGCCATTTCCCGCCCGGTCCCGGGAAGGGCTGCACATAGATCTCAAACCGCCCGGATTCGTCCGACGCGTACGCCAGCCAGTGCCCGTCAGGGGAGAACTTAGGTGACGTTTCGTTGTATTGCGTTTTCAGGAACGGCCGAGGTTTCTGGTCGGCGACCCCGACCGTCCAGATGTCGAGCCCGGTCTCGGGGTTCGGTTCGATATATGCGATGGTCTGGCCGTTAGGCGACCAGGAGCTGGCAACGCTAATGAAAGGGCCCCTTGTCAGGCGTTCGGCGCTCCCGCTGCCGTCCGCCGCTTGAGCGAATAGGTTCGGCGGCCCTGCCCGATCGGAATAGAATGCGAAGCGTTTGCTATCGGCGGACCAGGCCGGATTGGCGCTAATCGTCCCGCCGGAAGTGGCGCGAGACAACGCGTCGCGTGTCAGGTCGTAAAGCCATACCTGGGTGTCGTTGTCGGCAATGGTAACGGCGACGCGGCGCCCGTCTTTAGATATCCGGGGAAAGGAGTAGCTGTGCGCCGGCGCCGCGATGGGCGTTTCCTTTCCCGCGCGATCTACCCAGATCATGCGCGACTGATAATGCTGAAATCCACCAGGAACGTATACCAGCGTTCCGGTCTCCGACAGGCTGTACTGTGCCGCTCCCAGGGTCGATTCCCTCACGCCCTCCAGCACCGGCGCGGGTGTGCCCGCCAGTTCCAGACGGCTCGAGTTGAACGGGACGGCCATCAGGTTCCCGTTCTGAACATAGATCAGATCTTCGTTCGCGGTGAGACGCGGCGCACTGCCCGCAACAAGATCTTTTTCCGGGCTCACGCCATCAAGGGCAGCAGCCGCTATCGATGCACCGCTCGCAAAGCCGAAGCCGGCCGATCCGCCGGCAAACAAAACCACGGTGCCGCGCCGAATGAGTTCCGGCCAGCGCCAGTACTGGTGTTTGGCATCAACCGCCAGCCGGTGTGGAGTTCCTCCGGAGGCGGAGATCTCAAGAAACTCGCCAACTGTCGGCTGAAACAGGATGGTGTTGTTCGGGCCCCAGGCACCGCCAACCCTCGCGAGCGGACCGCCTACGTCTGAGATGGTGAGGGCCGCGCCACCGGCGACCGCGACCTTTTTCAGCTTGCCATCGGAGGCGAAGAAGGCGATCCAGTGCCCATCGGGCGAAAAGAAGGGCGAGGTCGCACCCTCCGTTCCCGCGATCGGCTCAGCCTTCAGCGCATCCAGGGGACGCAGAAACAGTTGCGCAGGAGCCTCCCCCCGTTTGGCTACGTAAACCAGGTGGGAGCCATCCGGCGAGATCGCGATCGCGGGAGTATCGAGGTTTGCCAGATGTTCGTCGGGAGCCAGAGCAATCACTGTGCGCGACACCGGTCGGGCCGGGGCCGGTTTCAGTATCCAGCCTGCGCCCGCGCCCAGCGCAAGCCCGGCCGCAACCAACCGCCCAGAGCCACGTGGGGCGGGTTTTAGCCTGCGCGGGTGCATCTGCGCCCGGCTCCGCGATCTGCGACAATTCCCATTTCAGATCCCGAGCCGACTGCCACCGATCGTCCGGATCCTTTTCCAGACACCGTTTCAAGATCCGATCCAAAGCCGCAGGAGCCACCTCCGCCACCGAAGGCGCTGGCCGCTCCAGAATCGCGGCAATCACGCTCGCCCCATTCGAACCATCGAACGCCCGCGTCCCGGTGAGCATCTCGTAAACCACGCATCCGAACGAGAAAATATCAGCCCGCCCGTCCACGTTCTCGTTCGCCTGCAGTTGCTCGGGTGCCATATATTGCAGGGTCCCGAGGATAGTCCCCTCCCGCGTCGGCGACTGCGCCACGGTTTCGCCGGCGATTCCCAGGCCTTGCGCGCGCTCCATTTTCGCGAGTCCGAAATCCAGGACTTTGATTCCCGATTTCGTTACCAGCACATTCGCCGGTTTCAGATCGCGGTGCGTAATGCCCTTGCGGTGCGCCGCGTCCATCGCATGGGCCAACTGGATGGCGAGCGCGAGCGCCCGATCGAGCGGCATCGGGCCTTTGAGGGGTGAGCCCTCCACGAATTCCATCACCAGGTAGTTCGGCCCGACATCGTAAAGTTGGCAGATGTGGGGATGATTCAACGCGGACACGGCGCGCGCCTCGCGCTCGAAACGCTCGTTGAATTCCACTTTGCATGTCTTAATCGCAACCGTGCGATCGAGCCGCGTGTCACGCGCTTTCCACACTTCACCCATGCCGCCGGCGCCGATATGCGCAAGCACTTCGTAGGGTCCGAGGCGGTCTCCTGCAGAGAGTGGCATGTGGCGGATTCAGCTAAGTCTACTCTAGAGGTTCTTTGGCGAGGGTCAGCCAGTTAACGGCTGCGCTCAGGACGCGCGGTTTTGCGGAACATCGGCGCGCACCAGAAATCGGCCGTCCTTGGCGACATCGAAGGGATAGAGCGGAGTTGTATGAACTAGTCCCTACTGGAAGTGATCCACTTGTGCTTAAAATCAGCTTCTCGGACGGGTGGCGTCGCCTTTCCGGTGAAGTGCCTGTAAAGTCTGGTTTTAGGTAACTTCAGGGCGAATCGAAATGCGGCGGATGAAACGGCCTGCGAAACCAGTCCCGGGAAGGCGGGATTCGCGCCACTGGCCCGTGACCGTTTTTGTAGTCTCGCCGGCGCACGCCCTGAACTGTTCCTCGCCAATGTGCGCGATGTAGCCGTCTGGACGGATCAGAATCCGCGGTCCTTCGATCGTGGCCAACTCCGTCGCGTGGGGTCCTCGCATGTGTTCGAAGAGCCTGCTGCCATCGGCAAGAGCGATGTCCGGCATGCGATCTCCAGGATGCAGATTTCCGAGAGCTTTGCCCGAGGACAGAGAACTGTCCCGATAATGCAATCCAAGCTGATCGGTTAAAGCGCCTCGTTTGAGGGATCGCTTCTGATGCAGGTGCTTGGTCAAGCCAAGAACAGCGGCAGCGACAGGCAGGCGCTCGGATTCGTAGCTGTCGAGTAACGAGTCAGGTCCTCCTCGCATCACCTGGGCAAGCTTCCAGCCCAGGTTATAGGCATCCTGGACACCGGTGTTCAGGCCCTGTCCTCCTGCCGGCGGATGTATGTGTGCCGCGTCCCCTGCCAGGAACACGCGTCCGACACGATAGCGATTCACCATGCGAACTGCAGGCTGATAGATAGACTGCCACGCAACGCGGCTGATGCGTTGCCCTGTCGCTTGATGCACCACGTCTTCGACGTTGGTTCCCATCGTCTCCGCCTTCGCCGTGAGTTGAAACAGCGGAGTGTTTGGCAATGGACACAGCCCTATGACGCCGCCTTTGACGAAAGGCCAGAGATGCCACTCGCGTTGATCGAGCCCATCGACTTCGACATCAGCGACGAGGATAGGCTTCTCGTTGATCGTTTCCCCTTCCAGTCTCAGACCTAACGTTTTTCGCACCGTGCTGCGGCCGCCGTCGCACCCGACGAGGAAGTCGGCTCGTACGGTTTCGCCATTCGACAACGCACCTTCTACACCGTCCTGGTCCTGCCGGAAATTGACGATCGCAGTATTGAACTCGACTCGGCCACCCAAAGCGTGGAGACTTTCGCGGAGGATTGCCTCCGTGCGCGATTGTGGCACCATCCACAGATTTGGATAGGGGGAGCTCGCGGTCGGCTGCTTGGATGGGCCGAGAGAACCCGCGCGTATGGAAAGGACGCCGAGGTGAATGCGGAGCCTGGGATACAATCCCCCAGCGGCGAGGATCGGTTCGATGATACCAAGGTCGTCGAAGACTTCGAGTGTACGCGGCTGGATTCCCTTGCCGCGCGAGCCTGAGAAGGGCGCTTCCGCAGCCTCGATCAAGCGGCAGGATATTCCCCGGCGCAAGAGGTCTAGGGCAAGGGTCAATCCCGTCGGTCCAGCGCCTACGATCAACACGGTTTTTTCGTACATAGTACGAAAAGGTATAGTAGTACAGCGTACGAATGTCAAGAGCAAAAGCACAACTCAGCCGCGAAGCGATTGGCGCCACGGCGCTCGCTATCGCCGACGCCGAGGGATTTCAGGCGGTGTCGATGCGCCGCGTGGCCCAGGAGCTCAACGTCGGAACCATGAGTCTCTACTACTACATCAAGACAAAGGATGACCTGGTGGCGGTGATGGATGACGCGCTGATGAACGAAGCGCTGCTGCCGGCCATGCCCAAGAACTGGAAGCGCGCGATCACCGAAATTGCCACGCGGACGCACTCCATTTTTCTCCGTCATCCCTGGGCACTCATCTCGATGCAGTCGGCTCCTCCCGGGCTCAATGCGATGCGCCACATGGAGCAGTGCCTTGAGGCTCTGGCAGAGACGTCGATGACCGCGAAGCAGAAGCTGACCCTTCTTGCCATCGTTGACGACTTCGTTTTTGGCCATGCACTCCGCGAAGCAGCCAGCGAAAAGGCTGTCGACACGGAGTTTGCAGCAGCACAGATGGCTAAGGGCAACTTCCCCCGGATCGCGGAGGTCTTCAGCGGCGGGCGGATTGAGATCGGGAAAAGCCGCTTCCGGGAGGGACTTCGTCTCCTCCTCGATGAATACGGTCCGCGGCGGCCTCGCCCTTCATCGAAACCCAGACGCACGCCTCTAAGGAGCGCGTGCGACCGTCCTTGATTGCTGAAATGAGCTGCTCATTGAGCAGAGCAGAGCTTCTCGAATATGCATAATCTCCGCGAGGTACTCATGGAGCTGTTCGGGCTGGAGTTCTAGGTTCCGGATGACCGCCCACCCGGAGGTTACCCCAAAACCGGTGTAATGTCCGGATAGGCGACAATCCGCCCGGAACTCACAAGACGGTACGGGATCGGAGCCGGAAATTTGCCTCAGGCTGTTCTCGTTAATCCAAGATCATGACAAGGAAGATCGGTGAACACTGGCCGACTTACCGGGACTTATCCAGAAACCCATAATCTCGGCAGATCAACGCCGCCCTAAGCCACTGCAAATGAAAGGGTTTGAGTTTGGACCTTCGGTTGCACTGCGTCTCAGCAGCAGTAGAGTCCGCAGCCAAGCGATCCGGCCTTCAATATCTTAAGCCCTGGGCTCCTGGGGAGTGCTCGGGGGCGGTGGAAACCTACAGGGCAATACTCCGCGCCAAGCAAGCTAAGCATCGAGCCTTGAGCAGTTGCGGACACATCTTCGGCGGGAAGGAAACGAAAAGGAGCATGATGCGATTTGCAAAGATCGAAAAGATTGCAGCCAGAGTTGCAGTGGGAGCGCTTGCGCTCGTGAGTTTGCTGAGCATGACTGTGAGCACGCGGGCACAGGAGGCAGAGAGGCCCTATCCGAAGATGCTGCCACTTTCGCAGTATTTAATGGACCGGAATGCGGCAATCGCGCTGGCGCGAAGCGCTGCTCCGGAGGGCATTTCAAAGGATGCGTCTGTTTTGGTGCTGACGCCCAAAGGCTGGGAAACAGCGGTCAAAGGTACAAACGGTTTTGTGTGCATGGCGGGGCCGGCATGGACGGCCAGCATTGACTTTTATGACGTCTGGAGTCCGAAGCAGAGAGGCGCGATTTGCCTCAATCCAGCGGCTGTGCGGTCGATCCTGCCGATTTTTCGTAAGCTGACGGAAATGACGCTCGCTGGAGTGACCTCCGTAAAAGAGCGCATCGCGGGCATTCAAGAGGCGTATGCGAAGAAGGAGATTCCGCCGGTGGAGCCGGGGGCAATGAGCTATATGATGTCCAAGGATGCATACCTTACCCATTTGGGTTCACACAATTTATGCCACGTGATGTTCTTCTTGCCGATGAAAGATCCTACTGAATTGAACGCCGATGATCCGAACTCACCCATTTCTTCGACATCTATCTGGTTCCCGGACCCTGACAAACCAGATAGTCCACTGAACAAAGAGCTACCGCCGCTGCGGACCGTGCCAATCGAAGTGCCCTATTGGTCCGATGGCACTCTGGCGTTCCACTAAATATAGCCGTATGGCAACAGTACCGATCCCAGGAACGACCTCAGGTCCTGGCAAACGCGCATGGGACGTCGATCCGGGCGCCGCGTCTTGCCTCGATCGACGCGCGTAGCCATCCGGTCTCCGACATCGAGCAGGGCTACATTTCAACCGCGTCGTGCATTTTGGCGAACAACTCGATGAAGCTAGGCCGAAGCCTGGCGTGGGATCCAGAGAAGCAGGTCGTGGTCGGAGATTCCGAGGCAAACGCACTGTTACGCCAGGAATATCGAGCGCCTTATACGCATCCCGAAGCTTAGGCCAGACTTGCAATCGCGGTTTTGGTCATTTCAGACGGGACGTTCACCCCAATCCGTTACATGTCAGTAGCGGTATCGTGCCGTCCGGTTCCCGGGTTTCCCACACGGAACCAAGCCGTTCGTGTCTGCACCTACAATCGACCTCGTTCGCCCACTGAGCCTCACGGAGGAACTTCGCCTGTGCCAAAATATTGAGCATTACCAACTATCGAGATGAATGCCGCGTGCCCCAGGCATCCATCCACCGGCACGATGCCCGCGCTCCGTCCACGAAGATTGAGTGAGAATAAGCCGGCCACATCGGCGATCACTTCCTTGCGCGATGATGAGGTAACAGAGCGCTGCCATGGTTACCAAAATTATTTTTTCTCGCTCTGGACACGGCCCCTAAACCGTACTACTTTGGAAGCAGGAATCCACACGTCAGCGCGGTCTTCACGACAGCCCTGCTTGACCTTGCATCGGTGCGCTCCACCCGTGCAACGGCCGCCAACCACCGGCAACTCATCAGCGCTCTTCGGCGTGATGAGTTGGGTGTAGCAAACAGTAATGTGACATCAGAAGTGACGGGTCAAGCCTGTCCGCGGCATGCCGCCTGTCCCGGCTGGCCGTGGAGCGCCCCGCGAGGGCGCCCGCGAAAAGCAGGGTGCGCTCAGTGCGTCCCCTTGATTGAGCAGTTTTGACAACTTGGGAAACAGCACACCCCCAGCGGAGCTAAAGCCTGTATATGAGAACTCCGATGCTGGGTAGGTCCGGGCTTCCTGGCCGCAGCGAGCTTCAGTCCGGACATCCATCCCCCTGGAGCCGCCGGCCCTCAGGCACGCTTCTCTCTCCATCCCTCATGACTTATCGCGCTTATAGCGCTTCTAGCACGCTTAGAATTTGGCAAACCATCCCCTAGGACCGTCTCCGTAGAACGACCCCGCATACGCGCCTTTGCCACCACCCGGGCAAGATGATCAATTAATTATTGAATTTGATCATCTTGATCATCTTCGTGAAACAAAGGACTTACTTGGCACCACCCCCTTCCGCTGGGTCGCCAAACCTCAAAAAGGACCTAAAAATATCGAATTTTAAAAATGGTTGAACGGGCTGCACCCGGACGCGATAGGGCGACCTAGACAAAGGCGCCCTTGTCTCATCAGTTTCATATCGCATCCTCTACGGGGTGCGATTCTGATGCCACTCGTGGGGGAGGCGTCCATTCTGCAGATTCAGGCCATCGACTACTGCCTTCCCAGGTAGGTAGTCGCCAATCTTGATGGGTTCAGACTGAATTCTAATTTGGACAAGTCTGAATCTAAAACAGAACAACCTGGCGGATCGCTTCCGCTCGCGCGAGACGATCGAAGCCGGTGTTGATCTCTTCCAGGCGCAAGCGGTGGGTGAGCAAGCGGTCCACCGGCAAAAGACCGGCGCGATACAGAGCAATGAAACGAGGCACATCTCGCGATGGAACCGATGAGCCCATAAAGGATCCTTTGATGGTGCGCTCTTCGACCACCAAGCTAAAGGCCGGCAGCGTCAACATGCGATCGGGAGCAGGCAGCCCAACGGTGACCGTGGTTCCCCCGCGGCGCGTGGCCGCATACGCCTGGGCAAGCACGTGCTCACTGCCAACGGATTCGATCGCGAATTGCACCCCCCATGCGAGAGCTCGCGCAACTGAGTCGATCGCATCCGCATCGCGCGGCGTCGACACAATGGCTCGCGCCCAGCTCACGGGCTAGTTCGAACTTGTGCGCTGCCACGTCGAGGCAATCAGCGGATTGGCCCCGGCAGCCCGAGCTCCGAGCAGAGCAGCCAATCCGACGCCTCCGAGCCCGAATATAGCGACGCTCTCGCCGGCGGAGACCTTTGCCGTGTTGACCACAGCGCCTACCCCGGTCATGACCGCACAGCCGAATAAGGCCGCGGTCTCGGGAGCAAGGTCGTGATCAATGCGAACCGCCGAGTGCGCGGATACCACGGTAAATTCGGCAAATCCAGAGACACCGAGATGATGCTGCAGCGCCATGCCCTGGCATCGAGCCAGCGTCTTCCGCCGCCGAGCAACGTGCCTGCGGGATTGGCCAGCAGCTCCCGGTTCGCAAAGCGATGCACGACCGCTCGCACAAGGTGGGCAACGGCCGCAGTTGGGAATAAAGGAAAAGACCACGCGATCGCCGGCACGAAAGCCTTGTACCTCGGCGCCGAGCTCGACGATCTCACCCATGGCTTCGTGGCCCAGCACGATGGGCGTCGGACGGGGACGAGATCCATCGATGACCGACAGATCCGAGTGGCACAAACCCGCCGCAAGCACGCGTACACAAAGCTCTCCAGCGCCCGGAGGTGCGAGCTCCACCGTTTCTATGACCAGGGGCTGCGATACAGCATAGGGAGCCGGTTGTCCTACCTGACGGAGAACCGCTGCTTTGACTTTCATGGCTTAACCTCGCCGAGATGACTACGACTTTCCCTTTTCCACACCAGCCCGGCAGTTCTTTCCTGCCAAAATATCACATTAGACATAGTCCAATCTTTCGTGGACGCCGAGGTCATCAAACGGTCACCGCAGCTTGACCGAAAATTTCCTAACAATCCGTCCGCCTGGCGCGCTGCTGATGTCCAGGTCAAACAGTGGATCAATAGACAGTGCGAGACGAGTATCGGTGCAAAAGAAAAGCGTTAGGTGGTATACGTATTCCCGGCCCAGAATTCGAAAGAATTGGGCCGCAAAACCAAGGGAAGATTCCGTCTCTTCGGAATGCCGAAGCAGAATTCTTCACAGGCGAACAGGATAAGAATGAAAACGAGAATCGATTGCGCGCTTATGCTCTCACTTGTGCTTACGGCGGTTGGCGCCACCTTGACGATGGCGCAGCAGGCTCCCACGGGAAGTGGTGTTCCTCCACACAGGCCTCAAGGCTCCTGCGACATCTACGCTTCTGCCGGTGACCCCTGTGTCGCCGCACATAGCACTACGCGCGCGTTATATGCGGCCTATAACGGCCCCCTGTACCAGGTTTTGCGCCAATCGGACGGCAAGACTCTGGACATTCGGTGTTGTCCAGCCTGCTGCCTCGCCAGTTCCCGATCCGGGCGGATACGCCGACGCAGCCGCACAGGATAGGTTCTGCGCCGGCACCTATTGCTGGATCAGCATCATCTACGATCAATCTCCCAGGCACAACGATCTCACGCAGGCTCCCCGCGGCGGGTTCGGCGGCCCAGCCCTGGGAGGCTTCAACAACCTTCCGATTGCCGATATGGCGCCGATTACGATCATGGGGCACAAGGTCTACGGTGTGTTCATCGAACCGGGCATGGGACTCCGCCATAACGATGTGAAAGGCACCGCAGTCGACGACCAGGCGGAGGGGCAATACTGGGTCGTCAATGGTAAGCATTTCAACGCCGGTTGCTGTTTCGACTACGGCAATGCCGAGATCGACAGCCGCGATGATGACAACGGCACCATGGAAACCCTCTACTTCGGTAACGCCACGCCGTGGTATAGCGGGAATGGTAACGGTCCGTGGATTATGACCGACCAGGAGAACAATCTCGTTGGTTGCGTCAACGAGGATGGTTCCAAAGGCTGTCCAAATCTACCCAGCATCCCCTGGCGTTTCGTGACCGCAATCGGCAAGGGAGAACCGCACCATTGGGCATCCCTGGGCGGTGACGCGCAAAAGGGCGCTCTGTCGGTCATGTTCGATGGAAAGCGCGTGAATCCTACCTATGACCCGATGCGCAAGCAGGGGGCTATTCTGTTGGGCAACGGCGGCGACAACAGTGACGGCTCGCAGGGAACGTTCTATGAGGGAGCGGTAACAGCCGCCGGCACATTTCCATCGAACGCTACCGACCAGCTTGTTCAAGCCAACATTGTGGCTGCTGGGTACGGCGTGGCTCCACTCACTGTGTCGTCCGTGGCGGCAGCATCAACGCCGCCAGGGGGTGCAGACGTTCACTCCGGAGTCTTCGCGGGACATCACAGTAACGTTCACGAATACGACAGGCGCGCCTGCAGCGGGCGTTTCGTTGAGCATTGCCGTACCCAGCAATCAGTGGACCTCTGTCGTTTCAGGCACGACCGAGACATCCAAGACATTCGCTCAGCAGGTCGCACCGGGTGCGAGCGTGAGCGCGACTTTCAAAGTCACTTCTGGGCCAGAAGCCTTCAACGGCGATCTCGTCGGCAATGCATCATGGACGAACCCGGCCAGCGGCAGAAAGCAAGTCGAGACAGCGGTTGAAAAGGTGCGCAATGCCAGGCCAGTCAAGATCAA
Source organism: uncultured Acidobacteriaceae bacterium (assembly GCA_963757515.1). Classification (GTDB taxonomy): domain Bacteria; phylum Acidobacteriota; class Terriglobia; order Terriglobales; family Acidobacteriaceae; genus PALSA-350. The sequence goes on from CAVWRV010000001.1 coordinate 54,677, forward strand.
CGAGTTTCGCGTCACTTCAGGCGCTCCCGGCAACCTGACGAACTCATTTATCGAGCTCTACAATGCAGGTTCCCAAAGCGTCGATATTTCCAACTGGACGTTGACCGAACACCCAGCCCATCAGGCTATCTTCTCGACGGTAAAGATCCCGGCTGGAACGAAGCTTGCGGCCAGCGGCTTCTACCTGCTCGGTCTCTCCAACTCCGGGCTGGCGGCCCCTGCGCGCCCGGGTGACAGCATCCTCCATGTCAGGAACACGGATGGAATGTCGATTGGCGATACCATCACCATCGGTACTGGCTCCAGCATGGAAACGCGCAAGATCGCAAGCCTGGGGACGGCTGCCACCAACCACACAACGCTGTGGCAACCCCTTCCCGAAGGACCGGTGATCACAATTCCTGCCGGCTCGACCAATGTGCCTGTAGAGAGTGCATCCGGCTTCGTTGTCGGCCAGAAGATCGCGCTCGGGGTATGGTTCTACCTACCCGATCGCTGCCAATACTGTGGAGCAGTACGAGATAGCCACGGTGACCGCAGTCGGCAAGCCAGGCACACAAGCCTGGCTCGCGATGGATGCGCCTGCCGGAGCCACGCAACATCAAGGTGACATCCCTCTCCGATATCTCCATCGGTGACAAGATCAGGTTGGATATCGACAGCGTTGGCCATGGAATCGAAACCGTTACTGTGGCGCATGTCGGCACAGCAGCAGGCCGGACCAATCTCTCGGCTCCTGCGAGCGCCGGAGCAACCCGGATCAGCGTACGCCGGGCGGAGGGTTTCGCTGTAGGCGACAAGATCACGGTCGGCACGCCTGCAAGCCAGGAAGCCGTTACCGTCACAGCCGTGGGCAGCCAGGGGCCGGACGGTGCCGCCATCGACTTTACGCCCGCCCTCGCCAAACCTCATGTGGTCAGTGAATGGGTGGTATCTCCGGGCACGGGCCTGGATCTGGCAGCTCCCCTACGGTTCAATCATGCGGCCAATCTCCCGTTCAGCGATCGCGGGACAGGAGTCAGCTTCCAGCCGGCGACTGCCTTTGCCCATTCGAGCAACGAGCCGGTCCAGGCCCTTGGCGCCGGTATCACACTCGACAGACCACTGGATCAACGACCACGGGATCCACGAGGTGGTACGCGATGCCGCCGTCAAGACTGCGGGGTACCAAGGCACGCCGGCGCCCAACCAGTGGTTTGGAGGACCTGAATTGACCACCAAGTCCCTTCAATTCGGTCATAGCATCACCGTCGAAGAGGGCAGCATGGTGCTACGGGACGCCTCGGGAGTGGTTGTCGACAGCCTCAACTACGGCGGCCTTGTCGACCCATGGGCCGCCGAAGGCGACCAATCCGCCTCAGGAGCGCAGCTAAGCGGGTGCTACGTCCCGGCGCCCGGCTCAGTGTTCGATCCATGGTCAACGGTTGTGACGCCGGTTGCCACCAATTCGAGCGCGGGACGGTTCCCCGACGGCGCCGATACCGACAGCAACTGTACCGACTTCCTGACCCAGGCCGTTGCGACTTTGTCGGCCGCTTCGCCCGCGGGTGCAACCAACCTCAAGGTCACCAGTATGGAAGGCTTCCGCCCTGGCCAGACGATCCTCATTGATTCTGGTGCGAATCTTGAGACTGCAGTCATCTCTACGGTTGGCACAGCAGGCGCCACTACGTTGAGTACTTCCAGTGGCGTGGGAGCAACTGTTCTCCATACTGCAAACGTGACCGGCTTTAGTAAAGGTCAAACAATCTCAATCGACGATGGAGCAAACTCCGAAACGGCCGTCGTCTCCTCGATCAGGGCCCGCGGCGGCGCCACCATCACGCTCGCCGCACCACTTGCTCGTGCGCACGCGTCTGGCGGACAGATTTCGGGCAGCGGTATCAGCCTCACCACTCCATTAACCCGGACACATACCAGTGGAGCGCAGGTCTCCGACAACGTTCCAACTCCTGGCGCGCCGAACCAATATCACGGTACAAATCATTGAGCGGCTAGGGTAGTACGTCACAGAGATCCTGCGATTGCTCTGCCACGACCCCGGGTGCCCATATCTCGCTCGTTTTTCGCGAGATGTGGGGGGCGACCGTTGGTCGCCCCTTTACCACCTGAACGGATCCCAGTCGCAGTGCAGTGGAATCCTACATCTCGCGAAAAACGTGCGAGATACCCCGAATTTCCTGCACGCGGCGCTGGCAAGGGCTGCGTATGCGCCTTTCCTTAATGAAAGGCGCATGAGGTCCGCGGAACCCAACAAGCTCTACAGGAAATCGGGGGTATGGGGCACCCGGGTTCGTGGCAGGGCAAGATTGTTAACGCCATTGCGCGATCCAGGCTGGAATCCGCCACATCACATAAACGATGCCCGGCTCCGAGGACGACTCAGCTCTCGTTGTTTGTCCCTTCAGCCTTCGGGAACTCCGGCCTTACGAAAGACAGCAAGTGAGCTCTCGAGGCCGGCTTTCGCGGCTGCTTCCGGTGTCATGTCTTTCGTTCGCCCGAAGACTTCTACGCTGAGCGCACGGTGTAGTGGATGCTTTGGAGCGCCTGCAAGAAGCCGGTCAAGTTGATGACACCTTCGCCGGGTAGCAGACGCTGATTATCGTGGATCTGCTCTGGAGGCAAGTTCGGCGAGTCATTGAAATGGACATGCACGATGCGATCGCGGCCCGCGGCGATGATGTCCTCTGGGGTGGCTCCTGCGTGGTGCCAGTGCCAAGAATCGAGCAGCAGTCCGACGTTGGGACCACATTCCTTGGCGAACGCGAGCATATCGTTCATGCGCCAAATAAATTCGTATTGGTGCGCACCGATGTCCCGCTTTCTCAGGTTCTTGATCTCGAGGCCGCGAAAGACCGCTCCGACCCAGTCTATCTCGGGGGCCCTGTGGGACCTTCGGCCGTGTTTGCCTTGTTTAAGTCCTCGGCCAAGATGGAAAAGGCTGAGAGCATCTTCGGTGGGGTTTATCTGATTTCCGACAAAGCACTCTTCGAACAAACAATTTCGGCGCGGCCTGACCCTGGCGTTTTTCACGTTTACTTGGGATATGCCGGATGGACGCAAGATCAATTGCGGACCGAAGCGCAATTGGGCGCGTGAAAGGAGAGACGAAAGTAACCCCATCGGAACAAATCTCTAAGCGCACAAATCTAGAACCCCTTGTCGGGTTAAACAGGCAAGGGGAAAACGCGGAACAGTATTTATGGCGGAAGGCCTACGCGCCTTACCAGATCCTGGAAGCGTGAGTCCGAGCGCAGCGGGTCAAGGCAGGGATCTATTTTGAGATAGGTGAGTCCCTTGTCGCGCGCGGCGAAGGATTTCTCCAGCCATGCGAAAGCTTCATCCTTTTCCCCCAGCCCGGCATAGACCAACGCGATTTCGTATCTTCCGACGCCTGTGTTTTGCACGTGCTTCTGCAGTTCGGAAATCATCTCGCGCGCTTCCGCCTCTCGTCCCATGCGAGCGTAAGCGTTACCCATATGGCCCAGGGCGTGGGGTTGATCGCCCAGCTTCTGAAATTGCTGAATGGCCTCCTCGTACATACCTTTTTCCACATAGATGACGGCCAGGGGAAAGATGAGTTCAGCGGGTTCATGATGCAACGCCGACGCACGTTGCATTTGCAACAGGGCCTGGTCGTATTGGCGGGCAAAGTAGTAACCGAACGCAGAGGTCATGAAGGCGCGACTGGAAATGGGATCGAGTTGCAACGCCAGCTGCAACTCGGAGATTGCCTCGGGGAGGCGGCCCATCCGTTCCAGATAATTGGAGTAGGCCCAACGCACGGGGGCTGAGTTTGGATTGAGCTCGAGGGCCCGTTTGAACTCCTTTCCCTCGGTCGCCCAGTCCCAGTCGAGATTCATCGCGGCATGCGCCAGCTGGACATGGCCCTCGGGAAGAGCTTCATCGAGCGCGACGGCTTTGATGGCCTCAGCCTTCTCTTTGGGAAACGCCTCGGAGTAAGGCATCCAGCCCGCTTCCCCCATCCATCCATAACTATTGGCCAGTGCAGCATGCGCCTGCGCGTAGTTGGGATCTTTGTCGATTGCTTTTTGGAAATAGCCGATTCCGCTCCCCGGGTTCCCCGTATCTAAGGCTTGCATGCCCTGCAAATAAAGCTCCTGAGCTTCCGGGTCGACGGTGCGGGGACGGGCAAGACGGGCGCGCTCCTCGGGCGTCACCGCAATCCTGATCTGGTCGGCGATCGTCCGCGCCACCTCGTCCTGCAAGGTGAGAACGTCGTTCAGATCGCGGACGTAGCTGCGCGCCCAGAGGTGATGATCGGTCCTGGCGTCGATCAACTGGGCCGTGATCCGCACCTGATTGCCCTGGCGCAGCACGGAACCTTCGACCACGGTATCCACCCCCAACTCGCGGGCGATTTGGGGCAGGGTTTTCGTCGTGCCCTTATAAGTCATGGTCGAGGTACGAGAGATGACGCGCGAGGCAGAAACCTGGCCCAGGTCGGCAATGAGTTCTTCTGTCATGCTGTCGGCGAAGTAATTCTGGCGTGGATCGCCGGAGAGATTCTGCAGAGGCAGGACCGCGATGGCGTGATGTTCGGGCTCCGGGGGGGATCTCCTGGGCCAGACTTTGAAGCCGATGTAACCGATCGCCGCAATGAGGGCCAGCCCGGCCAGCGTGCCGGCCACCACGCGCCGCTGGCGAAATGTCTCCCCGGGGGCGGCAATTGCGGACGGTTCCGCGGGAGCCGGCGGATCATCTCCAGGGTGTGGCCCGGGGTGTGGCTCTGTCAAAGATTCGCCGTGGGATTCGCCGGGGACAGTGGGATTCCCAGTGGAATTTCGGGACATAGGATCCGGACGGCAGCTCGATGCGGACCAGCGGTGGGCTTGGTCGATTCCTGGTAGTACTGGGCCAGCTTTCTCCGGACTTCCGTGGCCTTGACCCGGACCACAGCATCGTTGGCAGTGTCGTAGTCGATGCTGCGGCCGAACATTTCGGCGCCGATCATGCGCTCGCGCAGGCTATCCAGCCGCCCCGCCAGCGCGTGTTCCACGATCAACTGGAGAAAGTCCTGGGCCCGTTTACTGCCCGCGAACGCCTTGCTCGCGAACACATCCTTGAGATGATCGCGCACCAGACCGAGCCGTTCCGGACTGAACTCCTCCGGATTCGAGACTGGATAGGTTGCCGGCATACCGCAAACCCTTGTGTGAGTGACTCTAACACAGGCAAACGTGGCTCCGGAGCCAACAAACGGTCTACCCGGCAGGTGCGTAAGTGCATAGAAACAAATGTTCTCAACGCGAAAGCGGCGAACACGCTGTTACGAACATTCCGAGCGTGCCGATTCCCTGTTGTTATCTGAGGGAGAGGAGTGCATGCAGACCAACGAGCAACTCGCCTGCGAAGCCGACAGCTCACGGATGTTCGAGGAATTCTTTGAATCTTCAAAAGTGCTGCGCGAGGAGCTGGCGTACCTGCGCAATGCAGCTCAAGCCAATCTCACCATCCTGATCACCGGCGAGAGTGGGACGGGCAAGGAGCTGGTCGCTTGCGCCGTTCACCGGTTGTCCCATCGTTCCCCCCGGGCGTTCGTCCGCATCAACTGCGCGGCGATCCAGCCTCAGCTCATTGCTTCCGAGCGATTCGGTCAACGGAAAGGCAGACGGTCCCCCCAGGCGCAACCACGTCTCGACTGCCTCCCGTTGGCCGAAGGGGGAACGATCTTTTTGGAAGGTGTCGACGATCTGGCCGCCGAGGCGCAGCTCGGCCTTCTGAGAGTTCTGCGGGACCTGGAGTCTGGGTACACCGACCGAAACCGCTCCCCGCGGCTGATTGCCACTACACGTCGCGATTTGCAGGCTGCCACCGACGCGGGAACCTTTCTCCGCGGCCTATTTTTCCGGCTCAATGAATTTGCCATTACCCTTCCTCCCCTGCGAGAGCGAAAAGAAGATATACCGGCGCTGGCTCGCCATTTCCTGGCCGAGTACTTTCTTACCCGCCGCACGGTACGACCAAAGAACCAGCGGCCAGCCCTCACCGAGCGGGCCATGAATCTGCTCCAGTCTTATCCGTGGCCCGGCAACATGCGCGAGCTGCAAAGCGTCATGGAGCGGTTCGCCGTACTCTCTGAAGCGAACATCCTCTCGGTCGACGCCAAGTGGATTCCCTGGGAGTCGGTTGAGGCGCGAAGCTCGCCGGCGTCAGCCTCCGGGATGCCGATGCCTAACGAGACAGAACTGCTGGAGGCCGCGCTGATGGAAATGCTGGCTGCGCTTCCGGGTTGGGAACCTTCGAATCTCCTGGAATGAGCCAATATAAGGCCGGATTTGGGCTTCAGTGACTGAGTGAATTCGCCAGACGAGATTGAGCAGGCGTGTCGTCCCTATGATTTCCCGACACGTCGTGGTGATAAGGAGACTCTGTTTTGATGAAATTGTTCCGATCTTTGCGGCAGCGAGGCAGGACGCGGCGACTCGGCGATATCCATGAGGAGTGGGTGGAGGCCCACTGGGCGCCGGCTGCGTCTGAAGCCGGTAACCACCGCTTCGTTGCGCTTCAGCCGATCTTCGATCGTAGGAGAAAGGTCTTCGGCTACGAAGCCCTGTCCCGTAGCAAGTGGGAAAACCGGTTCACCGGCGACCCGGATACGGCCACCCGGACCATGATCGACGACTGGTTGCTCCATGGACTCGACGACCTCACCGGTGGCTCGCGCACCTTTATCAATTGCACCTTCGAAGCGCTTACCGGGGGGTCGTTGACGCTGCTTCCCACGCGCACCGTGCTGGAGCTGCTGGAAACCGTCGAGCCCAGCCCAGAGGTGGTGTGCGCCTGCCGCAAAATGAAGGCGCTAGGCTACCAGATCGCGCTCGATGACTTCCAGCTTTCAAGAAAGATGGATGTCTTGCTCGCACTTGCGGACTATGTCAAAGTTGATTTCCGCCTCACTGACAGCGACAAGCGCAGAGCGATTGTGCGCCGTCTGAAGGGCCTCGCCACGATCCCCGTCGCGGAGAAAATCGAGACTGAGGAAGAATTTGAAACCGCGGTGGCGGAAGGTTTCCGGCTGTTTCAGGGATATTCTCTGGGCGCCCCTGTTCTCTTTTCCAAGAGACGAATTCCCCCTCTTGATGCAAACCATTTGCGCGAGACGCGCGTGCCGGCGTTTGGATAGGGGAAAAGAACCCAGGTCTCTAAAGCGAGAACTGGGCCATCCATGTCGTCTTGTTACGCCGATTCCGCGGAGGTCGGAAGCCCAATTACGCCGGCGCCGCAATGAGTGTTGACGAAGAACGTGGGATCGGTGGTGATACAGAAATGTCTCTCGTAGGCGTAACGGAGCACCTTTACCGATCGAGAGACGAAAGGATCGAGTGATCATTTCTTTCTGACGAACCGCATGGGCAATCTGATTCCGATTTTCCTGGCGCTGAGTTTTTGTTACGGCCTCATTTGGACTGCCATACACCTGGGCTGGGGCGGCGGTGCGATCTCAGCTCTTGTCGGCGGTTCGATTTCTCTGGTGGCGGTTACGTGTTTCGTGAAGGCGGAGCACCTCGCTCCGTTCGTTGTAACCATCGAGCCCGACGTGGTTTCTTTCCAGAGGACCTTTCAGGGAGTTCCTGTCGGCAGTAAGAAAATCTACCCGCGGTCGGTCGTCACCGACCTTGGCGTGTAAGTCGAGAACCGAAGCGTCGCCCGCGCTTTGAAATGGGGCAGACTTTGTCTCTGGGCCGAGGGCAAATCAATTCTACTCGAGAGCTGGTTTCCTATTTCAGAAGGACTCTCGCTCACAAACGACTTGCGTAAGATCGGGGTCGAGTTTTCGCGGACATATGGCCTCTACGATGAGAACCGCGCTGCCTTGGTAGGGGATGATAAATACCTCTCCTTTTAGCACCTGCTCTAGCCTTCCCTTTACATCCGGGATAGACGAACAGTGGCACCACCGGGGCGCGAAAGGGATGGACGGAACTGTCATCGCCTTTGTTAGCCGTAACCAAGCGAATATGGGCACTGCGGTTCAGGCATCGGTCGGGGCCATTTCCGTCCCCTTAACTTTCCCAATCGTAGGCGTGCCCTGTATTCCCAACTGACAGCCGTTCCGTTGCGCCGCGCAAGCTTGAAACGCTGACCTTCTGAACCTGTTCAAAGCGCGCCCTACTGAGGTGAATGGTATCAGCCTCTGAACGCGGTTGGATCAAATGCAATCGACATACTAGACCGAGTCGGAATGAAAGAGGTGAACATGCTGGAGCCGATGCACATTTTTGACGAAAGAGCCGCAACCAATATCTTGAATGAAGAGATGCGTAGTCTTTACCTGTTCTCGTTCCTGCTAACCGCTGACACTGATATAGCTGAGCAGTGTTATGTGCACGGGCTGGGAGAATGCGTGGAGGGAATCAGCGTTTTCATGGATTGGATGCATTCATGGGCGCGCCGCACGATTCTCAAGCATGCAATACGTATGATCATGCCCACGCCAGAGAACACGAATGACTGGTCGTTGATCTGTCTCAAAGGGCCGACAACATTAGAAAAGAACAGCTTCTTTGCCGCGATTGTCGCACTCAGTGCTTTCGAACGTTTTGTCTTCGTCATGTCAGTCCTCGAAAAGCAGTCGGACGAAGATTGCTCGATGCTTCTCGGATGCTCGCGGCGGGAGGTCATGATTGCCCGCGAGTTGGCACTCCAGCGTCTTGCAAACACTTACGATGGCTATGATCAATCCGCTTGGGCTGCCAGTTTCGGGACGGTAGTTTCGGGACAGGTAGTTTCGGGGTAGTTTCGGAACAGACGAAATAATCACCAAAGGAAATGCCGCCCACCTGCAAAGGCTGGACTAACGGCGGTTATTTCGGTCGCTCCGGGATGGCTCCGTCAGGATCGATCCATATCGAGCTGCCAGGTCTAGCGGTGATCAGTGTAGAGGCCTTGTTTGTCCCTTCAGCCTTCGGGAACTCCGGCCTTACGAAAGACAGCAAGTGAGCTATCGAGGCCGGCTTTCGCGGCTGCTTCCGGTGTCATGTCTTTCGTTCGCCCGAAGACTTCTACGCTGAGCGCATCGTTGTAGTGGATGCTTTGGAGCGCCTGCAAGAAGCCGGTCAAGTTGATGACACCTTCGCCGGGTAGCAGACGCTGATTATCGTGGATCTGCTCTGGAGGCAAGTTCGGCGAGTCATTGAAATGGACGTGCACGATGCGATCGCGGCCGGCGGCAATGATGTCCTCTGGGGTGGCTCCTGCGTGGTGCCAGTGCCAGGAATCGAGCAGCAGTCCGACGTTGGGACCACATTCCTTGGCGAACGCGAGCATATCGTTCATGCGCCAAATGAATTCGTATTTGTGCGCTTTGCGCAGTTCGAGCGGACCTAGAAACTCGAGGCCGAGGCGGACGTTGGAGCGCGCCAAAATGCGGGCACTTTCTGTAAACCGCTGCTTATAGGTTTGGCGCAGTTCGTCTTTTGGCGTATCGCTCGACGGCATGATGTACGTGATCATGCGCGGGCAGTGGATAGCGGCAGCGAACTGGGCGGCTGCGTCGAGCTGGGTGAGCGAGGCATGGAAGGTTGCGTCGTCTTTCCGGAATTCGACCGGAAAATCGATGACGGCTGGCCTGATCTTAAGGCCGGCAAGCAGGTCGTTGGTCGCGCTGACGCCGGCTTCGCATGGCCGGGCGCAGCATGATGTCCGTGCCGGGAAAGCCAATTTGCGCGGCCAGGCGCGCGAAGTCAGGCCAGTGAACACGACCTTGCAACAGGACGCTGTTCAAGGAGAGGAACATGTTGCGGTCTTCGGAGGACGCTCGGGCGAGCGGGGCGAAAGCCCTGGCGAGCGGGGCTGCGGCGAGCAGCTTACCAAATGATCGTCTGGATATCAAATAAGGCACGCGCAATCGATCATATCCGAGTAGCATGTTGTCGAGGAGGCGGAAGACATGAACAGGCGAGAGATGTTGGCCACCACGGGTGCTGCGACGCTTGCGGCACTTTGCATGCCGAAGCTGATGCAAGGCCGAGGCTCCAGCGAGCCAGGTTGCGATCGTGCGTTGCCGCGATTACGCGCAGTATGGGCAGCAACTCTCGAGCGCGTTCGATCAGATCGGCGGCATCGAGAAGTTGGTGCGCGGGAAGACCGTTGCGCTCAAGCTGAATCTCACGGGGAATCCGAAGAACTGGCCGCTGACGCCTGAGCTTCCTTATCGGACGAATGCGCAGACGGTGGCGGCGACAGTGCATCTGTTTGCCAAGGCGGGTGCGCGGCGCGTTCGCTTGATTGAAAGCTTCTTCCCGGCCGATCAGGATCTCTCGCTGTGGGCACGCTACGGCCTGGACGTAAACGCGATTAACAACATGGGCGTGCCGGTGGTTTGGGAAAACGTGCAGAACCTGGGCAACTACAAGCAATATGTGCGCATGAAGGTGCCCTGGGGCGGGTACGCCTATCCGGCATACCACCTGAACCCGGCGTTCTATCAGTGCGACGTATACGCTTCGATGGCGAAGCTGAAGAACCATTGGATTGCAGGCGTGACCATGACGATGAAGAACAACTTCGGCAACACGCCCTGCTCGCTCTATGGCGGGGACTGCGGACCTAACGGGAACGAGCGGCCGACGAAAGAGCGCGGAGATGTGCTGCACAACGGAACGACGCCTGCGCCCTCTGGAGTCGATGCCGAGTTGCATCCTGATTCGCCGCGCGATCCGGGCTATCGGGTTCCGCGCATTCTGGTTGATCAGAACGGTATTCGGCCCATTGATATCGCGATCATGGATGGCGTCGAGACGGTGCGGGGAGGGGAAGGTCCGTGGCTTCCTGGCCTGGAAAAGATGACACCGGGCGTGATCATTGCCGGCCGCAACGCCGTCAACGTGGACGCTGTCGGGATGGCAGTGATGGGCTACGATCCGTATGCGGAGCGCGGCACTTCTCCGTTCATCCGAGGCGACAACTCGCTGCGTCTCGCGGAAGAAGCCGGGATCGGAACACGGGACCTGAAGCGTATCGAAGTAGTCGGACTTTCGATTAAGGACGCTCATATCAATTTCGGACCCGGCGCGGTTGGTAAGAAGCTGAGCGAATTGAACTCGTAGATCGCACCTGTGAAGCGTGGCGAGGGCCTTTACAGCACCAAGTCATCCAATGGCCTGCTGCCGCAGGCTGCAGGCACGGGAGCGAAAAGCCGCATCCTATAATGGCTCGAGGTAACAATCATGAAATGAAACAACCCAGCGGGGCACATTCTGGCTGCATCGCTTATCAGCGGTGCGTTCGCTCAAATCAGCAACACCGTAAGAGGACTGGTATCACCAGCACGAGGCGCGCTTCGCAGGGAATCAGTGGTCTATGATCGCTGCGGCTTCGCGGTTTCTGTCCCTTCAACATCCGCTGAGCGCTAAACTGCCGCCATGGAAATGACCTTTGATCCTGCTCATACGGCTGTCCTCGCCATGGATTGCCAGACTGGTCTAGTGTCGGTTTACTCAGCGTCGCCGGACGATTTCATAATGCGAGCTTCAAGTGTTCTGAGAGCCGCCCGGGCCTTTGGGATGCTGGTTGTTCAGGTTCAGGTGGGATTTCGGCTGGGTCTGCCAGAAGTGAGCAGTCGCAATAAGTTCTTCGGCGCCATCAAAGCCTCCAAACCACACCAGGAGTTTTTCCAAGGCTCATCCGGCGCCATTCACCCAGCACTAGGTCCGGAACCCGCTGACATCATCGTGACCAAGCACCGTGTCAGCGCATTTGTGGGAACGGACCTCGACATGCTTCTACGCGCAAACGAAATTGAGACGATCGTCCTTTTTGGCATTGCGACGAGTGGAGTTGTACTCTCGACCTTGCTGCAGGCTAGCGATGCTGACTACCAACTGGTCGTAATTTCGGACTGCTGCGTGGATCGGGACATGGACCTCCACCTCGCTCTCCTCAATCGACTCTTTCCCACGCGAGCGGAAGTAATCACCGCAGAAGAATTTGTGGCTATTCTGCCGCAGGGTTGACCGGGCGATCCTTGCTCCTACTTCTTTGGCCGGGATTCTGGGGGCACCAGGCCGGCGACTCGATAATAGACGACCAACTGGCCGTAGTGCTCTCCGGCATGCTCGATGAATCCCCACGCTTGATCCGACATGCGAACTTGTTGATTACCGGAGAAAGGATCTAACGACAACTCACTCATACCGCTGTCGCCTTTTTCTTTAATGAGTGCGGCGCCATCCGCGAACGACTTCTTCACGAAGGCCGCCACTTCTGCCTTGGTCTTGTACTGGTCGCGCTTGGGATCTCCCTGGGGTGGCTTTCGGCCAAGGAAAGGGTTGATGAAAAAGTAATTCGCGCTCGCCGCATGCAGCAGCTGCTCCGCGAAGCTGCGCTCGACAGGATTTGGCTTGAAATCGTACTTATCTTCAGGAAAATCTTCTGCCATAGCTGTTAGCTTCCGTCCTATCTCGTTCCAGCCATCCAACAAAACCTGCGAGGGGCTTGCGGGCGGCTTTGGCGCCTGATTCTTGACTTGATCCTGGGTATGAGCAGGCAGCGTGAGTGTGTTTACTACCAATGCTAGAACAACTAAGACAAGCGTCTTCTTCATCTGACGAACCTCCTGAGGCAATTTCCCGTGTAACTCTCATCTTAGTGTTCAGCACCGTTTTTGGCTGTCCAGAATCTGTCCAGAATCTGTCCAGAATTAAGGGATATTGCGCCATCCGACAAAAGTGGTCATGTGTTTCGGCTCTATCTGGGGGCTCGTTGCTCTGGAAGCCAATGGCTATACCAAATCACCGCGAAGTGGATATTGCACCCCACCGCTTTTGGCCGCATTGTTGAATTTGGGCACAAGGATCAGAAGTCAGATTTGACCGTCCGATCTTCGCAAAGCCGAATCCAATCCTGGCACCCTAAGGACAACCCATGAGGAACACGATCAAAGGCAGAGTTAAAGCGGCCATCGCCATACTGGCCTTGCTGGCGTGGCCGGCCGTCCAACTGACGCACTCCGCAGCCCAGAATCAGCTCGCCAACGACACCAAGGCAAAGGGCAAAGTTGTTTACGTGTGCGCCTGCCTGAAAAATAAGTCCTGCTCCTGCATGACCGAGGCTAAGACCGAGGGCCCATGCTCCTGCGGGACTGCTGGCGGACCGCCGATGAAGGCGGTACCGCAAAACAGCGACTGGGCTAAAGCTAACCGCGAAGCGCTTGCGAACTAGTCAGTCACTGCCCTTCCGTTGCGGGCACCTTGGATCCAAGCCGCTGGGGTGACGGCCAAAGCAAGGAAAGCCTCGGCTACTCCTTCTCGGTCAGGTGAACTCTCCAGCCCAAATCCGCCGACCTGTTCAAGAGGAAGTTACGCGAGAGCTTGCGGAGAAAAGTAGGAAGGCCATCAGCACCGCGACTCCTTTGGTTAGGACGAGCCTGTCCTTTCTGTGCACGCGAAGGATTCGCATCAGGTCGATCACAACCGCCACGGCCGAAATGATCACAGCGATGGGGAAGCTGCGGTCCATCAAAATGTGGATGGCATTTTTAAGAGCAAGTGTTCGTTCGGGGCCGAGGCTGGCGATATAGAGTGTAGCGACGAGGTTCGCCTTCATCAACCAGCAGAAGAGGATGCCTGCGGAAAGATCGAGGGTAAGGCGACAGGTAGCGCGTAAGCCGGTCCAATAAGGGCGGCACAGGTTTGCGACTGCGAGCGCGATGTTGAACAAGGCAATCGTCAGGTAACCCCAGAAGAAATAAACCCGCACCGGCGCGAGCGATAGCCTGAAGGCGGGGCCGTCGAAAAGGATCGGCGACCAGGCGTAGGCCATCCACCAGAGAAGAAAGGCAAGGTTGATTACCAGTTCAGTGACCGCACTGGAGAGCGGAATCTTGACCGGGTCGCGCACCGGAGGAAGCCGGCGTGGATTCCAGTTCTCGAGAAAGTGCGTTCGCGTTTCACTCCATTGAAGAAGAGCAAAGATCAGAGTAACCATGCCCGCAGCTACGAAACTGACTGTCCAAATCGTCGCCCATGCTGCGAGGAAGGTCATGCCCCAATTCGACTCGGAATGCTGCACCCGGTGGACGATTAAGAAGATGATCAGCCACGGAAGTACGTAGCACAAGCCCACAATCTTCAGCACGAAGACATACGTCGGGAACCAGACCGGACCGATGAGTGACTGTTGTGGTCGATACCGGTTGGCCACCAGCACTGGGCGTCCGCGTCGTTTCAGCAATCCCTCCAACTCGGCCTCAGTGAGGTTGCGGCCAAGTGCGGTCTGTTGATCCTCGATCTGCGAGTTCAGGTCTTCCGAGATCTCGGCGATGATGTCATGCCGTTGGTCATTTGGAAGCCAGAATTCGATCGCGTGCAGGTAACGTTCAAGCATTTGCATGGTCGTGCTCCTTAAGGATTTCGTTCACGGCAGCGTGAATGGTCTGCCACTCGGAGAGCAAACGTACAAGCATCTGTTCGCCGTCTGACGAGAGGCGGTAAAACCGTTTGTTACGCTTGTTTTCTTCGCGCCACTCGCTGGCAAGTAAACCCTGTGTTTCGAGCCTTCGAAGTAGCGGATACAGAGTGTTTTCGTCCACTTCCAGCCCGTTTTCGCTGAGTACGTTGCGGAGCGTGTACCCGTATCTCTCGCTACGTAGCGTGGCCAGAACCGCCAGCACAAGGGAGCCACGGCGGAGTTCAAGGCGAAGATTCTCAAACAAGTCTGGACTCATGGCAACATCCTGTGTAACGCATACCGTGTCATACACAGTGTGCATCACATGGGTCAATTATGCAAGCTTTTTTGGGAGTCCGGAAGCATTCTCATTGGGAAGGGAAAATCGTGAGCAGATTGCTAAAGCTGCTCGCTTAGGCGTTGCTTTAGGGACTTAAATCAACCTAGAGGGAAGAGGACACGATGCAAGCTGCTGTCGCTTCATCCAAGATTGAAAGGCGCAAACAAGGAAAAGCGCTTCGCGTGAAGCTCCCACGCACTGCCCAGGCCGATTGGAAGCCTCGTGCAAAGTCGCAGGATATAGTCAAACTTCTCGAGGAATCCGACGTCGGTCGAATCCGGGGCCTGCTCCCGGTTAAGTTTTATTCCGCTCTTGCCCGCCAGATACTGAAGAAGCTCAATCAACTACCCTGATCGATCAAGAGTCGAACGAGCGGCAGATGCGCCCAGGCGCGGATCAGTCCTGACAAATACCCTAGGGCTTAGAGGTGGGGCTTGTCCGTATGGTCGCCAACCCGGGTAATTCTTGACCAGACGGGACCGACACTTTGCAAATTTGAGAGGCAAGGTAATCCATTTTCCGGCGAAAGGGCCAGTTCCGTCCGTCTGGTCACGATTTACGTAATGATGCAAGCTTTTTTTGCGAGTCCGGAAGCATTCTCATTGGGAAGGGAAAATCGTGAGCAGATTGCTGGTGTGGTGGTCGATTTCTGATTGATCCACAGCGCCTCGGCTGTATAGCAGAGGTGGGCACCTTTGAAAGCGTTTTACAAGCTACTGCGGGAGGCCTTGGCATACGATTTCCATGCCCGCATCCAGTTCACCCCATCGGACATAAATTCAGTCCTGGTAACGCGTCCACACCTTAGATAGGTTGAGCACGAAGCCTTGGACAGGCCCATGGCCACTTACAGAATTGCCCTCGACAATGACAGGGATCTCGCCTCGGCGGTAGACAATCACCTGCCGCGCTCGAAGCGGATGTTGTGGCTCTCGCGGCACAAAACTTCAAACTCGGTCTCGGTCAAGGGCGGAGTAAATACCAGGGTCCTTGGCAGCGTTTCCGCGTCCATCCGAAGATGCGTGCTCATCGCTTGATTTTATCCCCTTACGCCAGGTGCGCGGCGCGGCTTGTTATAAACCAAGGAGATAAGTGCAGATAAGGGGAGATAAGGGGGCATCCTCCAGGAGCAAGTCCGAAAAGAAGGACACGCGATCGAGCACGCTGTCACCCATGGGGCGATAGCGGACGTCACGTCAGTGCCGAGTTCAGAAATCCAGGGTGACGATCAGCCGGGCTGCGTATCCGTGTCATCGTGGTCCGCCCGCCCGAGCGCAGGGAGGTACCGGCCGAAGTTCAATTCGAAGTCGCTCCGAATACCGTAACCGATACTGCGGACCTTGGCACGGCGTACCTGCGCACTGGGCCAGGCCAGGGTTGGGAAGAACATGTCGTTGCTCGACTGAAGCTCGGTAGCTGACGGCGTCCCAAAGCGATTGACCTGGGCCTTCGCCGCGCCAAGCGCTTCACGGTCGAAGGAGGCCAGACGCCGGACGAGCGCATCGACAAACGAGTCGAGGCCGTCATCGTCCAGCGTGCGGTTCACCCAGCCATAGCGCTCGGCGATATCAGCATCGAAATCGTCGCCGCTGAGGACGATCTCAAGTGCGCGCGAGCGGCCGACCAAGCGTGGGAGCCATTCCAGCGCTCCGCCGCCTGGGACCAGTCCGACGCCGATCTCGGGGTTGCCGAATAGGGCGCTTTGCCGGCTGGCGAAGCGCTTCTGGATAATTCACTTTCTGAAACGGACGAATCGTACTGTTGTCAGTTGCCAGCGTGCTGCTTGGTTGTACAGCAATCGTTGTGGTCATGGATTCCTCCGCTGCGGTGATGTTGGAATTAGCAAAACACTGTGCGTTCCCGGGATAAACGCGGCTGCCAAACCCAATTTGAGCACGCCTTGAGAAAGCGGCGATGCGACCGAATGTCAGCCCGTTTGATGAGAAAGTTTATGTGACCGGACGGAAGTGGCACTCTGGAAAACGTGACGCGGGTCCGTCCTACTGGCTACAATTCGGCATGGCAAATTTTGGTTTCCAGGGAACGAGAATCTGCATGGCAGACCCTCCGGGGACGAAGAGCGCCTCACGATCACCGAAATTATACAGCGAAAAACCCCAGACATTTCGTGGACATCTGGCCGGAGTTTCTTCGCTCAGGAAATTGATTCGGGGTAGCTGGTTTGCTAAGGTCGTCGTCAAGACGAACGAACCCCCATCGTTCTGGAGTTTCGGGGACGTTTACTAACTTAAGCTTCTCGTGTTCTTAACCTCGCGCCGTTTTTCGCTGTAAAAAGAACGCCGATGGTGCGGCTCTCCGGTCGCAGCGCCCAGGATGCCACGGTAAAGCCAGTCAGGATGAGCGGCGCGATGATGTGAAACGCATAAGCGCCGTAACCGCCGACCGCGGCGCAGGATGCGGCCGCGCCTGTCAGGTCAAAGAAGATGCCGGCATACGCCCATTCCTTGAGCCGCGGAAAACCCGGCGCGAGGATAGCGATGGCTCCAAGCACCTTCCAAATGCCGAGGATGGCGAAGAAGTAGAGCGGGTAGCCCAGTTGGGGCACGACGCCATGGGGGTTAGCCCGAAATTGCCAAATCTGCGAGGCACCGCCGCCTCCGATAAAAAACGCTACAAGTGCGGTCGTCGTCCAATACACAATGTTTTTTGCCTTCATTGATCAGCCCATCCCTTCTACTACGCGTTCAAGGTTACCGAGGAACTTCCGCCATCCGTAGTTCGCACCCTTATAGTTCGCGTCTTGATCTGGCCCGAAGCCGGAGTGCTCTATGCGAAGATGCGTGCCGCTCTCGGTCGGCGTCAAGGTCAAGGTGACAACGCTCTCCATGCCCAAAGTACCCCAGCTATAGGAGAGCCGCGAATGCGGTTCGACCACCAGGACTTCACACTCGATGACCCCGTTCCAATTGGCACCGGCGTGGCGCGGAAGGTGAACCTGTGGCCTACCTCCGGCTGGAAATCATTCTTCATCAGCCACTCTTCGATCAACGAGGCTTTCGGTGAGCGCCCGCCAGATTTTTTCCGGGGGATGCGGCAAATCCCGTTCGATGACGAGCGTACGTGTCGCGACAGTATCGGTCATTGGTCCATCCTTTTCAGCAGGCTTTCGAGTTGATCAAATCGGTCGCGCCAGAACGCGCCGTAGTGATCAAGCCAGTCCACCATCGGCGTCAGCGCGTCAGGCTGCGCGCGATAGTGAGTTTCGCGTCCGTCGCGGCGATGTCGCACCAGCTTTGCCCGCTTCAGCACCGTCAGGTGCTTGGATACAGCAGGCTGGGACACGCCGGCGTGGCGAGTCAATGCATGGACGGTCTGTTCGCCCCGCCGGGTTAACTGCTCGAAAATGCCTCTGCGCGTCGGATCGGCGAGGGCCTTGAAAACATTGTCCGTTACGGCTTGCATTGAGACGCCCTCGGTCCTGGGTCGTGTTACCACTCGATTTACCAATCCAGGTGGGTTATCTGAATGAGATTTCCGCAGGTATCGTCAAGCACCGCGATGGTCGATCCCGTCGTCTTGGTTGGCTCCTTGGTGAACGTCACGCCGTGTTGCTTTAGCCTCTCGTACTCCTTTTGGACGTCCCCGACGAAGAAATTAGCCGCGGGTATCCCTTGCCGAAAAATCTCCTGTTGATACGTCTTCGCGGCCGGGTTGTAGCCGTCGTTGGGCTCCAAAACCAATTGCGCGCCTTCCGGTTCTTCGGGAGAGACTACCGTGAGCCATTTGTATTTCCCCGCCGGGAACTCCAGCTTCTTAACGAAGCCCAGCACGCCGGTGTAGAACTTCAGAGCCTTGTCCTGGTCGTCCACGAAAACGCCCGTTAGTTTGATTTGCATGCTTTGTCCTTTCCGCTCTTCGCTGTGAGGGTTGATGTGACAGCCAAAACCATAACCATTTGGCTATGGTTTGTCAAGAAAAAAGGCGATGACAGATTCGCGATCGTGATCGCCCGGAGGCCGATTCGCAAACAAGACGTCCCGCGTTCGAGCGATTCGGCCGGCTCTTTATTGCTTCTTCGTCCTTACTTAGCGTCAACCCAGGTATCCGAGCCTGTCAGCTTAACGGACACGCCAGAAAGGAAGATGTGCAGGGGCTTACCATCGGCAGTGCCGCGGTGCTCGGTCGAGAACAGCAGAGGACCTGCCTTTTTATAGCCTGTCCAGGTTGCGGTGACGAGTTGCGGGGGCTTGGGCCCGCCGCGGTGATAGACAAATTGCACCACGCGGTTGTCTTTGCCGACGTAGAGGTCCCAGGTGTCGCCAGGCGTGTAACCACCCGACTCCGCGGGGTACTTGACCGAGACCAAGCCGGCCGAGCCGGCGCCTATCGGCAGTTTCTGCATACCTTTATCAGTCACGGTGGCGCTGGTGTCCCAGTAAGCATGGAAGGGGAACACAAGCCAATAGTTATCGTTGACGAAAGACGGCGCAATTACATCCTTCACGTTGGCCGGTGCGTTGTTGAGCTGGGACTGAACATAAGTAGCCTTAACCGGGTTGCCGTCCTTATCTTTTCCTTCGTAGGAAACCTTGCCCGTCTTGGGCTCCCACTCCCACGAATGAGCAGCTTTGAAGAGTCCGGTGATTTCCCCGTTCCAGGTGTAGCGGATGGCTTCAATTTGATCCCACGAATCGATACCATAGGTCTTAGCGATCTTCTCCAGAATTGGCGGGCGCTGTTGCGCCCAGCAGCCTGGAGCGAGGACCAGCACCCCAAGAAGCAGGCTATAGATCGTTGTTGACTTACCCCACTTTGTCATGGAAGGTCCGGTGTGCGCGCGTTGAGTCATTGAAAGCTCCTTTCTGACGAAATGTCCGTTGCTTATTTACGTTCCGGTGCGATTAAGCCCTAAGTGAACAAGCCGATGAACCAAACCCATCCCTTGTTAAATGCCGACAAACGGTCTTTGGGCGCACAAAAATTGCGAGGAGTGCGGTTGGCTTCGCTCTACCCGTCCGCGGAGCATTCCAGGGCGACCGATCGGCTCATCCGGCGCCAAGCCGTGATTGCGGCAGCGATGGCCACACATCCGTATTCCAGCGGCATCACCCAAGCAGGAAGCGCCCCCCACGGACGCCCCGGTGGACGCAAGTGCCACATGACGTAGGTGGGGATCATGCTCACAGTCCAGACGATGATCGGCAGCGTCGAGGCCGAGCTCAGAAATGGCACCAGCCAGAGAAGATACCATGGGAATACGGCGGGCGCACACACAAGAGATGCCGCCATCGGCCAGGCAAATATGTCCGGAGACCCCTCCGGCGCAGCGCTTCTTAGCCAGATTGCCGTCACTAATCCGGAGAGCACCGCCAGCCCAGCCAGCAACTGCGGAGGCGCGACTCGATCGAGCAACGCGAACACGGGACCATTAAAGCGCCAATTTCTAACGTAGGTACCAACCGAGCCTATGGGAATGCGGCCGTGATAAAGAAAAGGCACATACAGGAGTGCGACCACGGCTGCCGCCAGCGCGGCGTCGCGCATGCGAACCCGCTTCCAGTAGAGGGGCAAGAGCACGATAGGCAGAAATTTCACTGCTATGGCCAGCCCAAGCGCCACGGCGGCGGTGGTCCGCCACCGGCGCCCCAGCGCAGCAGCCGACACCAGCAACAGGAGCGCGCCAAGAATGTCAAGGTGGCCGTTGCCCGCCACTTCGATGGCCAGCAATGGGCTCCAGGCGTAAACCAGAACCAGGTGTGCTCCCTGCCGGTTATAGCGCAACACATCGAGCAGCACGAAAACAATTGCGAGCTCGCAAACCACAAATGCTATTTTCAGGGCAAAGATGGACTCCTGAATGGCGGTCACTGCGCGGAAAAACAGGAGCGCTCCTGCTGGATATGGGCTGGGTAGATCCGGGTTGTTCAAGGTGCGGGTTTCCGGAGTATGCAGCCCCTTATAAGCGGGATCGCTGGGCACGACAAGATATGGGTTGTAGCCGAGCCTCTGCAGGCGGCCATCCCAAACATAGCGATGAATATCATCGTCGGCGCCCGCGGGCAGGCGAAGAAACTCAATGTGCCACACAGCAGCCAGGACGAGCCCAATGACGACCACGCGCCGGGCGAATGTTGGGGTAGCGAAAAACTCACGGATCGCTACGAGGTACACGATGCCCGCAAGCGTCAAACAGGCCATGAAGTAAGGTCCGCCTCCATCGCCGAAGTTTCGTGAGCAGAAGGTTAGGGCCACGCACAGCGTGGCGCCGAGCAGGTATACCCTCCACTCGGGGCTGACCTTCACGATACTTCCGTGCCCGCCGGTGATTGTGCCGCCACCAGCTCCCACTCTTTAAGCCACCGCGCCGTGCGTGGCGCTCTTATCGGAGCCAGACGCAATTCCGCTGCCAGGCGAGCGAGATCGTCAGCTACATCAATATCGTAAAAGAGATCTGCGAAACCTACGGATAGCTCAAGCGCTCGTGCGCGCGACAGGAGTCTCTCGAGAGCACTGCTGGTGCTCATTCCGTCGCGCGCGAAAAGCGCAGGATGAGAAGCCTTTGCGCCTACGAGATAGTAGCCTCCGTCGTGGGTTGGGCCCACGACTACGTCATGTGCGGCCAGGATTTCAAACGCGTGTTCGAGAACAGAAGCGGGCAGGTGCGGGCTGTCGCTGTTGAAGGCAATGGTGCGTCGTTGATGACCTTCTGCGAAATGCGCAAACACCGAGGTGAGGCCTGCAACAAGACCTTCACCTTTCTGAGCAACTACGCTGACTTCTTGGCCTGCCAACCGCGCCAGCTCGTTTACGTCCGAGTCAGGACACATAATGGCAACTTGCACATCGAACAGTGAGCGCGCCAGCGCCAGCGTGTCATCGAGAAGACAGCCATAGAAAGCAGTGGCAGCCTCAGGGGAAAGGCTGGCCGCCAGGCGAGTTTTGACCGCGCCTGGCCTCGGCGCTTTCGCCATGATTACCAGCACGCGGTCGCTGCCTGACGAACGCACCACCGTTGCGTGTGAAGATTTCATAAATTTGTGATCCGGACCTACGCCGGCCGTGGAGTTCCGGCTCTTCGGTGGCGCAAATAGTAGCACACTATCAAGCTGAGAATGAACCAGGCGGCGCCGGCCGTGCCCTTGAGCGTACCGCCGATCTTCGATTTTCCAATACGCGGGTAGTAGCTCACCGGGACTTCTACCACGCGGAACCCAGCCAGAGCGCCTTTGAGGATCATCTCAACCGCCCAGCCATAGGTGGTCTCCTCAAGGGCGAGGGCGCGTAGTACATCTGCGCGGGCAGCGCGAAACGGGCCGAGATCTGTGATTTCCAGTCCATAAAGAAGCCTTATCAGGCGAGCGGCGAGACGATTCCCGAACACCTGATGCCAGGGCAACGCCCCGTCAGAACGCCGCTCCCGCAGGCGCGAACCGAGGGTGATATCCGCACGCCCCTCAAGGATTGGGGCCAAGAGAATGGGCAGTTCAGAGGGCCGATCGCTATAGTCGCCATCAAGGAATACCACTACGTCAGGGGAACTTGCCGCGGCCAGCCCGGTAAGGCAAGCTCGCCCATAGCCGCGGCGCGGTTCCTGAAGGACGCGGGCGCCCATGCTTGCGGCGATCTCGGGCGTGCCGTCATTCGAGTTGCTGTCGACAACGATGACCTCGGTCGTGAGATCGGGTGGGAGATCCGCTAAAACGCGCTCAATCGCCTGCGCTTCATTATGGGTGGGAATGATGACGGATACTCGCACACTGGGCCCGATCACCACCACGGAGAAGCCGGCCACCGCTGCGACAGCCAGGCGTCCACGCCCCATTTCCGGCCGGCGCGTCCGATAGCGAGCCCGAGCGATGCGAGCGCCGGAACCAGCAGCTCCCAGATCCACGAGGTGCCATACTCTGAAATCCAAAGGCTGCCGAGAAACAGAAACGCTACCAATGCGGCCGGCCGGGTAAGCAGACCGATGAGGAGCAGGATACCGAGAGAGATCTCGGTCATAGCCTGGAGAGGAGCGGCCATCGCGGCGTGGTTTGCCGCGAGGCCCATCACCGCCTTCCAGGCGGCCGGGGAGTGACTCGCCTTGATGTAGTAATGGATCAGACCCGCGTAACCCGCCGGCGTATAGAGGCCTTTGCCTAGATTTTCAAAAAAGACCCACAAGAACTCTGCCCCAATCGTCACGCGCACCAGCGCCAGCCCGTTGGCAGCGGGCAGTTGTTTGACCTCATTGAGTGCCGGGCTTGCGTTCGGCTCCATAAGGAAACCTCATGACCTGTATGCTGTAGTCGTTTGCGACGCGCAGCCTAGTTCCGAGAACGATCAGACATCCAATGCCGTTCTTCGCAGTATCGCTAGCGGATGTGCAAAGAGACACCAGATTACACCAACTCCGGGTAGTCCGCCCAGCAGGAGATGATCGCATTCATGCGGCTTCTCCAAAGGTCTTGTAGTCCGTATAGCCATGTTCCGCACCACCATAGAACGTGGAGCGATCAAAAAGGTTTAAGGGGACGATTCCCCTTGATCCGCTCGACCAGGTCTGGGTTTGCAATGAAGAGTCGACCGAAGACGATTGCATCTGCGTGCTTTTGCTCGATGGCCACGGCCGCGCTGGCCGGGGTGTAAGCAGCCGCAGAGAGTAGCGGGCCGTTGAAAGCGGACCGAAACAGTACTGCATTGTTTACAGCGTCTTGCGTGCAGTTCGTCCGTTAGACCGATCTCAGATCCACGGGCTTCGATCAGGTGCAGGTAGGCAAGGTGGCGCTGGTTCAGCTCTTTGATCACGAAGCTGAACAGCTCCTTGGGCTTGCTATCGTGGATGCCACCATACTGCCCGAAGGGCGAAAGACGCACCCCGAGGCGATCCGCACCGATGGCAGCACTGACCTCCTCGACAATGTCCAGAAGAAAACGAGCTCTGTTCTCCTGCGAACCGCCGTAATTGTCGGTCCGTGTGTTGGTTCCGTCTTCAAGGAACTGTTCGATCAGGTGGCTGTTTGCTCCCTGCAGTTCGACCCCGTCAAAGCCTGCCTCGATCGCATTCAGAGCAGCCTGACGAAAGGTACCGACGATGACTGGAATCTCAGCGGCTTCCAAGGCGCGGGGAATTTCAGCCTTGACCTGTTGGAAGTCTCTTGTGAGGGCAGGAATATTTCCAGGAATGGCCGAGGGGGCAACGGGCACAGAGCCATCCGGCCGCAACGAAGAGTGCGAGTTTCGTCCGTTGTGAGCGATTTGCATGATGATCCGTCCCCCGCGTGCATGAACGGCATCGGTGACGACTCGCCAGCCGGCAATCTGTTCTGCGGTATAGATTCCCGGGTCGCTGGGGTAGCCATGCGCATCAGGACTGACTGCCGTCCCTTCAGAAATAATGAGACCGGCGGAAGCGCGCTGAGCGTAATACTTGGCGTTCATTGGGGTCGGCACGCTGTTGGCTCCCGCACGCATCCTCGTGAGAGGCGCCATAATGATTCGATTCGGGATCTGGATGGCCCCGAGCTGTAGAGGACTGAAGAGCAATTCTTTGGACATTGCGCCTACCTCTCGTACGTGTTGGCATGGAAAGTACGAGCCGCAGCCCGTACCCGGATGGGCAAGACGGCTAAAGTAGCGTGATCTCGCCCATATCGATTGCAACGAGCAAAGGCTCTTTCACAAGCTGGTAATCACCTTCATACGCGTACACTCGACGCTTGGTCGGCACAATGATGCCGTCCACGTCACGGTAGTCCGAGGCGTAGTTCAGGCCAGTGGCGCCGCCAAGAATGTCAACCGTGTAGTCGTGCCGGCGCAATAAGCCATCCGGTCCAAAGCAGGAGATCTGTTCCTTGGTATGACTCTTCACGCTGTCGGGGAAGGTCACCTTCAGCCGCCGCCAAGTTTCACCCTCGACTTGAATCGACGGGATCTCCTCTGTAGTGAATCCGTCATGGGTGTAGAGAAACGGGGTATTCAGGTACGTCCACAATGCCTCACCAACGAAGTAAGCGACATCGATGTCGTCCCACGGCGTTTCTCTCTGCTGCCCTTCGAATGACTTCTCTGGATTATCGCGGGCCTCGATGAGCGTACCGTTCAGCGTTTCGATCACAATGCGGTTCGGCTCGAAAATCGCCCGCTTGTCCTGTCCGGAGAAGTCCACTGTGAGGCGCTCGTTCCGCGTCTCTGCGGTCAATACCACGTTCTTGAGGGAGTCTCCTTTACCTTTGACAAACCAGATCGCGCCCGTAATCGATGCCGCAACCTTAATCGCCTTCACCTTGTTCCAACGGTCAAGACCGCCGTGTGCATTGACTGCCAAATCCAATAGTTCGCTCTTCGCGAGTTCTTTCGCGGGGATGGCTTGCTCAACCGGCAAGCCGTCTTTGGGAACCGAAACCATCGTCATATTGAGTCTTCCTCTCAGAAATACTGTTCACATCCTTTGTGTTCACTCGTAACCATGTCTCTTAGTCGACCGGTTCTGCTAAGGCGCATCCCTCTTCTTATTTGCCTTGTGGCCAGCACTATCGGCGTGCAGTCTGATGGGATAGATTGCCCAATTTCTCCAAGCGTATGTTCTTTATATTCTTGCCTGAATCGGAGAGCACCCTGATTATGATCTGCCTGGAGCTTCCGGTATGAGTCTCGCACTGCGCGTTAAGATATCAGTTATTTTAAGGAAGAATCACCGGCAGTTTGAGCAATATTGCTCCGTACCGTAGTTTTTGCGTCGACCTGTAGGACTCTGCGTTTTCAAGGCGTGGGATGGGTTCGGTTCTTCCCGCGGTGTCTCAGGGATGGCCCGCGACTCAGACCTGCTCACGGCCACTTCACGGTGATGGCGTTAAATTTCTGTTACCCTTAACGGCCGTCTACTCAGGATCCAGTCTGTAACCGGGGAGCATGCGCGACTCGGCGCCAAACGCGTGATATTCCCCAAAAGTCGCGTCATTCAAGTGCGTCACAAATGGCGCGAAGGTCCTGAAGCCTGCATCCCACAACCGTATCAGCCGTATTGTCCGCCCGCGCAAAATCGAGACGCTTCTCACCGGGCAGATATACATCTTTTGTCCGATCATCACTGGTCCATATTCGACCATCACGTCAGATCGGACCAACGGCACAGCCGTTTTCAGGTTGGCCTCTAATGTCAGGCGAAAGATAGTTCCGGTTGCGGGATCGATCGTGATCTCTCCGTGGTATCCCACCAATTTGTAAAAAGCGATGGTTCCGTCGCCATCGGGAAGACAGCAAGTGGTAACGGTATAATGGGACTTCTCCGGCGGGACCGTAAAGCGAAATACTGCCCGGCGTCCGTCCACGCCTTGCTCCCAATGGCTCCAGGTCAAACCGCTGCCGTCGGCCGCATCCAGAATCACCGTGCCCAGAATCGGACCGAAGGTGCCGTATGTCGTGAGATTGTTATCCGACGGTTTTGGCTTTCTGCGTTTTGTCGATCCGGAATCAGCGACCTCTTTGCCATCGCGAATAAGCATCGTGTCCTTGGAAACCTCTGTCACGTGCAAAGGCTGATAGCCGACGCCGGGCTCTCCCGCTTGCTCATACTGTGCCGTGGTCTCGGCGTAGAACACCGTAGTTCGCGTCGCGAAAAAGTTCGGCAACTTGGGAATCGTCTTGGTGAGATACGCGACAACCTTTGATTGCATCTCCCGCTGCTCGGCGGCGGCTGGCGGATCCTCCGCAGGAATCTCTGCTGCTGGCGGATCGAGAAACACCGACGCATCGGCCAGTGCAACCACCGCCTGCCGGGCTTTGTTGCCGCGCAACCCTGCCTCCAGAGACATCAACTTCGCGCTGCTTAACCGCTCCGTCAGCTCCATGTCCGACAATTGCCGCGCCATCTCCGTATCCGAGCTGCCATGCGCCGTCGCCAGCAACTCACCCAACTGGTCGACGGAGACACGTTTCGACGCAATCGTAGGCCGGTCCTCGTAATATGGCTGATCGTAAAACCCAGTGTTGGTGCTGGCCTTCAGCCCCGCCTTCCCAAGCTGCACCCTTAGGTCGTGATACTCATCGGGCCGATCTGCGGGCTGCGGATCGAACGTCAGCACGTACCAGGCGCCGGCGTCGGCAACGCAGCTATTGATCTGGCTGGCCAGATCGTGACTGGGATCCATCACTCGGCCACCGCTCTGCAGGGCGAGTACTTTTCGATCGAGATCAATGAGGTTGGCTTGCCGAGCCTCTTTCACCCCCTTCACATAGGCTTCATAACTTGGCGGAGGCTGGAAGTATTGAATCGGACCCTCCTCAGTCTTTCCCACGGAAAGACTGTAAAGCGAGGTCCTGGCCTCGCGCAGCAGGGTGGAAAACCATACGATAGCACCGAAGAGATTCCTGGTCGTTCCGGTTCCCATCGTTAGGTCGGGTCCAATCCAAACCAGCAGCTTTCTGCCGAGCTTCTGCCTCTCCGCGGCGCCAATCAAGCCAAATGCCCTCAAGGGTGATGGCGGGACCGAAGCTCCCGCGCTCTCCTCACTCTTGGTGCTCCAGACCGGCTGCAGCTTGCCGCTGTGTTCGAGGTCCGCGGCTAAACCGTTCCCGTCGACAGAAGGCTGAGCCTGCGGCGGACCCCATAGACCACTCGCCGCGAGCCAGAAGAACGAGACCGGCTGGGCAAGGTGCCCCCCGTTCTGCCTCAGGAACTTGGCAACCTCTCGTTGCACGAGCGCTATTTGCTGGTTCGACAGGTTGATTGTGTCGAGGAACAGAATCAGCTCAACCGGCGGATCGTTTGGATTCGAAACCCCGTCGAATGCGCGAAAAGAGAGAATCTTGTCTGGCTTATCGTTCTCCAGCAGAGTGAAGTCCGTCGCCGCAAGTCCGGATACCGGATTTCCTTTCTCATCGTGCACGGTGAGATCAAGCTGGATGAGGCCCACAGCATCCGATGCGGATGCCCACGCACTTGTCCGCGCCGAGGCCTGGGCGAACATAGCCTGTCCCGGTAGGATCGCGATGGCACCGAGGAGCAGCACCAACATCGTCATGGCAAACCTCGGGGCACCCTTTCTGTAGACGCTGCAAGATTTGAAATGGACTCCTGTCGTTGGGTGGCGCATAACTGGCTAATCCATTAGGCAATACTTACCTTAGCTACCAATTGCCCCCGTTCGGCAGAAGTCCGGCTCTATACCCATCTTGTCGTTGACGGCCTGCAGTTCTCTAGGATGGCCCGCGACTCAGGAGCTGCTCACGGCCACTTCACGGTGTGCAAAGCCGGGTAAGCTTCCCGTCCAGAGGTCGGGGCAGGCAAGTCACCGATAACCCCGTTCATGAACTCCGCTCAAATCAGCGGGACGTCACTTGTCCGACACCACCATCCAGATTGCGATGGCTTGAATTTTGGGCAATTATTGCAGGAGCAACGTTCGTAAGATCGTTGCCCGTTTCCGCAAGGGGCGGTGAAAAGAGGTGTTGGCGTTGGAAAATAAGCCTCAGAGATACACCGAGAAAGCGGCCCGCGTCATGTTCTTCGCAGGGTACGAGGCGCGCCAGTGGGGTTCGCCTTATATCGATCCTGCGCACATACTGCTGGCTATTTTGCGCGAAGATGCGGTGTTAACCAAGCGCCTCATTCGCCCTTACAGTTCGCATGAATTAATCCGGAATCATATCCGGGCACACACAGCCATGCGTGAAAAGATCTCGGTTCGTGTGGACCTGCCGATCTCGGAAGGCTGCGAGCAAGTCCTCGCATATGCGGCTGGCGAGGCCGAGCAGCTCGGACTTAAACAAATCGGTACCGAGCATTTGCTTTTGGGCCTTTTGCAGCTAGATAAAGGCCTAGCTGCAGAAACGTTGAAGGAATGTGGTATTCAATTCGCCGCCGTCTGCGAACAGGTAGTCCGAGCAGCTCGAACTTTGGAATAGATCACCTGGACACGCCCGTTACCAACGCTGGGCCGTATGAAATAGCAACCTGCCCGGTGGTGCTAGCTCAACCTACGCGCATGCGCCCGCCGCCCTCGCGGCTTCGTTCAAGTCGGGTTTTCGGTAACTTCCCGTTTTGGTCGTCAGGGTAAGCCACAGCCTCGGGGAAAGTTGTTTCAGGAAAAACCCACGAGAGGCCGGAGGCGAAAATCGAAATCGCAATCCCAGGGCACGAGACGAAACCCACACCGTAATGTTATTCGGTGCGGATGGCCTGCATCGGCTCGATCGAAGCTGCTTTCCATGCCGGGTAGAGGCTCGCCAACGCCGAAACGGCGAGCAGCACTCCAACCGAGGCAAGCAACATCGCAGGATCGCGAACCGTGGCATGTGTGGAGGTGGCCAGAAACCTGCCCAAAATTACAATCAATCCCAACCCGACGCCCGCGCCCGCGGCCACGGCCAAAAGCAACGATTGCAATGCCAGGCGAACGACTCCGCCGCGCCGGGCCCCAAGCGCCATCCGTACTCCAAATTCCCGCGTCCTCTGCGAAACAGTGTAGGAGACGACGCTGTAGATGCCGGCTGCCGAGAGCGCCAATGCGAGCACGGCAAACAAGCCGAAGAGCGATGCGACAAAACTTTCCCTTCCCCAGGCTTGTGTCTCCAGAAGCCAGCTCAGCTCATGCTGGTCGGGGATGAAGAGCTCCGGGTTGAGCCGGTGGAGACTGTTTCCAACCGCGCGCATTGCCGCCGCGGGATCGCCTTGGGCACGCATCAGCAGGCTAGTATAAGGCGCCACCAGGAATGAAGCAGGAACAAACACCTGGGGCATCACCGGCCGATCCAGGCCATCGTTGCGCACATCGTCGACTACGCCGACAATTTCCAGCCAACCGTCGGGATTCGCGGTGGAAACCAGGTTAACGTTTTCGATTCTCAATCCCGGGCTGCGAACCGATTTGCCTAACGCGTCTCCGGCTGGGATGTATTGCCGCACGAAGGCGCGGTTCACCAGAGCTACGTGCGCGGCCGCCTGCTCTTCGTCCCGCGTAAAAAAGCGGCCCTGAAGCAGCGGCACTCGCAAGGTAGAAAAGATGTTGTAGCTCACCAGGGCCAGCACGGCCTGCGCGTCGGTCAGATTGGGGTTACTGGAAACCGCAATTTTCGCGCGGTATCCTCCAAACGGCGGTTGCCAGGTGCTGGATATGCTCGCGCTCGTCACCCCTGGTGCGGCCTCAGCCGCCTGACGGTACAATTCCTGCTGCGACACCAGGAATGGCCAGGAGTGATTGCCGCCTTTCGGCACCGAAACGGTCACGTAGAAAACTCGATCGGGATCAAAGCCCATTGGCGTCTGCACAAGATTGACAAAGGCGCGCATCGCTGCCCCTGCTCCGGCCAGCAGCAGCATGGTAAGCACCACTTGGCCGGCGATCAGCATGCGGTGGGTATGACGGTCGCGTGTTCTTCCGGCGAGCCTGGCGCTGCTACCTTGCATCAGGGCTCCCATGTCCGGGCGAGAGAGTTTCCAGGCCGGGGAGCTCCCGAAAACAACACTGGTGAGAAGGGCGATCGCCACCGCGAAAAGCAGTACGGTGCCGTTCACGTGGATCGAGGCCTCATGCGGGAAGGAGTACTGCGGCATATGGGCCGCAAGTAAATCGATGCCCTTGAAGGCCAGCAGCACGCCGGCCGCCGCACCCACCAACGACAGCATCATCGACTCGGCCAGCAGTTGGCGCATAATGCGCCCGCGGCTCGCGCCGATGGAAGATCGCACCGCAAACTCCTGCTGCCGCGCCGCGCCCCGCGCCAGCATGAGGATCGACACATTGGCGCATCCGACCAGCAACAGCAACAGCACGGCCGCGAACAGCACCAGCAGGGGAGCCTTAAATCCGTGCATGGCTTCCTCGCTGAGCGCCTGGATTCTGATCTTGCTGTTCTGCGGATAATTCGTTGGGTCCTGGCGGGCGTAACTGTCGACCATTGGCTGCAGTGCCGCAGTGGCGGCTGCAAACGATGCTCCTGGCTTCAGCTTGAGAAACGCGCTCATGTAGGCATGGGGGTCGGCGTTGAAGTTGCTGGGGATGTAGACGTCGGAATCGCCCCACGTGAAACGGGGAGAAGCCACTCCAATCACCGTATAAGGAACGTGGTCGAGCTCGATGCGCCGGTTCAAAACGTCCTGTCTTCCGCCGAATTGCTTTTTCCAGAACAGGTAGCTCAGCACTACCACGGGGCTTGCGTTCCCGCCCGGCACATCCGCCGGAGTGAACTCCCTTCCGAGGAGCGGCGGCACGCCCATGTAAGTGAAAAGATTCGACGAGTAATAGCCCGCATTGACGGAGACCGGCAGAGCATCGCCGGTCAGCGCCTGCATGCGGTTGTTCATCAGGAAAACATCATCCACCGCCGCCAGCTGCTGCAGGTCCTGAAATCCTGCGGTATTAACCATGAGGTAGTCATATCGCTCGGAGTTCTTCTGCGTGAGCTCGACATGGACCATCCGGTTGGCGCCCTGATAAGGAAAGGGGTCAAGGAGAACGGCGCGAACCACGCTAAAAATCGCTACGCTCGCGCCGATACCCAGGGCCAGCGATCCAATGACGACGACAGCAAAGCCGGGAGATTTGCGAAGCTGTCTCAGGCCGAAGCCCATGTCCTGAAACAGGGTCCGGAAAAACGAGGGAAGCCATGACTGGCTGGCTATATTCATCGGAACCCTCCTGTGATCACGCCGAATCTTGGGCCAAAGCCAGAAACGGGAAGATCAACCTTGTCTATGAACACCTGCAATCATGGTGCCACGTTCTGCGTGACGCAAGCCCTTGAGATGCTCGGTTGCCGAAGGGTATGCGGCAGGTCCGAATGTTCATTCTTGAAATCTGACGCCCGAAATCGGACACACGCCGGCCGCGATTTGGCTTCCGCTCGAGAATTTAGGAGCCGGTCTAAGACTTTGGTCCGGAGCTCAGAAGTAGGTAATGATGAAGTGCCTGCAAATGTCGGATTTTCTGTAAATTCCTCAATCCGAAAGGTCAGGCACGAGCGAGTTACTCAAAACCCCGTTTCACGGGAACTTCAGTCCGCAATCATGACGCCAACGGCGTTTCCGAGGACCTATCCGTGGATCGACTTTGAAATGGCGATCAATCAGTGCGTGAGTGGCTGGATACTCTAAGCAATCACTCAGCTTTGAGCACATCTGCAGGATTAATTGCAGAAACACGAGAAGCCGGCAAGTAGCTTGCAAGCGCGGCGGCTGCAACCAGGATGAGAGCCATCATGGCGAAGCTGAGAGGATCCGATGGTCGGACCCCAAACAGGAAGGTCCGCATCAGCTGTGCGGCGGTGGCGGCTGCGCAAAAGCCGACAACTAAGCCGATACCGGTGAGCGCCAGGGCGGAGCGAACGAACAGCCAGCGCAGTTCGCCTTTTTGAGCGCCAAGAGCGATGCGAATGCCCATTTCTCGCGTGCGCTGCGAGACTGAGTAGGAGATGACCCCATAGATGCCAATGACGCCGAGGGCCAGAGCCATGGCGGCGGCGATTCCGAGCATCGTGAGTGTAAAGGAAGTTCGCGCCAGGGACTTCGAGTTGATCTCTTTCATGGTGCGGAGTCCACTCACAGGCAGCTCGCTATGGATTTGCCATACGGCCTGCTGCATCTCCCGGGTGAGGCTGTCCGAGCCGGCGCGCTGGCTGCGCACGACAAACGTCACTCCCCGGACCGCATTGAGGGGCTCGGCGCCGTAGAGATTCCGCGCCATCGTCGGCCAATAGACAATGGCTGGCGCCGGGGCATCCACTCCGTTGTGCCGCGCGTCCTCAACCACGCCGATCACTTGATGCCACGGCACCGGTTGGAAATAGGTGAACTGCTTGCCAATGGCCGCCTGGGCCGAGCCGAAAAGTTCGCGCGCAAGATTTTCCGAGAGAATACCGACCGGCCGCTGGTTGTACACGTCGTCCCAGGTGAATTCACGGCCTGCGACCAGACGGGAACCCATCGTATGGAAATAGTTGGGTGAAGTGTAGTTGAAGAGGCGCATCGGAAGTGTGCTCTTGGCGCCCCACGGATCTCGTCCCCGGACGAAGATGCTGTTCCAATTAGGTTCGAGGCCGTCCATCGGAACGTCCGCCGCGTACCCCACTGAGGAGACGCCGGGGAGCTGGGCAAGCTTTTCGGCGATCTCATTCTGCGCGCGTGTCACGGCAACTGGATCGGAGGCGATTGACTGCAAAATCGCCACCCGCATCGTCTGGATGTGCTCCGGGGCTGAAAAACCCGGCTGCGTGTTGAGCAGCACGGCGAAGCTGCGCATCATCAGTCCGGCACAGACCAGCAAAACCAGCGCCATGGCGACCTGCGCAACGACCAGCACGTTTTGCGAACGATGCCGGTCACGTCCCGCGCTTGCGGTTCGACTCGATCCGCGCAGAGCTGCGCCGGGTCCCAAACGCGAGTACTTGAGCGAAACGATCGATCCGAAGAAAAGTCCGGAAACAATTGCCAGCCCGGCGGTGAAACACAATGACTCGAGACTGAGCGAAATCTCGCTCAGCCGAGGCAGGTTTGCAGGCCCGATCGCAGAGAGCAGTCGAAGCACCCCGAAAGCCACGGCGATTCCCGCCGCTCCGCCGGCCGCTCCGAGCGCGAGGCTCTCGAAGATCAGTTCGCGAGCGATGCGGCTGCGGGCGGCGCCCAGCGCAGCCCGCACTGCCAGTTCCTGTTGCCGAGAGTCGGCGCGTACGAGCAGCAGGTTGGCCACATTGGTGCAGACGATGAGCATCACCATGCCGATTGTGCCCATAACCAGCCACAGAACACTCCCGATGCCGCCGATGACCTGCTGCTTGAGCGGCTTGAGCGCCGCGGTGATACGCCAGACCTCAAAGAAGTGCGGATTGCTGGCGGGGCCATCCGACCAGGAATCCATCCAGACGGGAACCAGGCTGGCAATGTCCGCATCGGCCTGTCGAATTGAGACGCCGTTTTTCAGGCGGCCCACACCATTCCAGGCGAATCCTTCCATGATCTGATGGCGAGGATCGAAGGCTGAGGGTGCGGGCCGCAAGACGTCGAACTCGGAATCGACGACCTTGAACCCGCGCGGCATGATTCCGACAATCTGCCAGGACTGCGCATCCAATCGGATGGTCTGTCCGATAACGCTTCGTTGGCCGCCGAATTGCCTCTGCCAGAAGCCGTAGCCGATCATCACGCTTTTGCTCGTGTTCGGTTTTTGATCGTCTGCGTTCAACCAACGACCTGCGAGGGGTGGAACGGCCAGCGTCTCAAGTAATCCGCTGCTTACCGTGATCACATGAACCTCTTCCGGCTGTCCGATTCCGGTTACGTTCGCTGTACCCGCGCTCCATACTCCAAGCGACTGGAACGCGCGATTGTGCTCGGCGAAGGTGAGGAACATGGATGGGGACAGTAGCAGGCCGTCGCGAAAGCTCGTCAGTCCGGCGGCCCCGGGCGCCTGAAGCGAAAGCGTAACCAGCCGATCCGATTGTGGATAAGGGAGCGGCTTCAGTAGGACGCTATCGACGACGCTAAACACGGCCGTATTGGCGCCGATGCCGATCGACAAGGTAAGAAGAACGGTGACGGCAAAGCCAGGGGACCTCGACAGTCGACGAGCGACGAGTTTGAGATCGGTTAAGAGAGTTTCAAGCCTGGACCATTCCCAGACCTCGCGACTGCGCGTCTGGACCAGGGTGGCATTGCCAAAGGCGCGTAGCGCGGCTTCGCGAGCCTCAGGTCGCGGCAGATTCTCGAGATGCATGATCTGCTCGGTTCTCTCTTCGATATGCCCCTGCAACTCTTCTGTCAAGTCGTCATCGAGGTGACTGCGCCGAAAGATCCGTTCGAACCAGCTCATACCAGTGACCTCCTTAGGTGTTAGTAGCGCGCCGGGCCGGCCCAAGCACCATCTGTATGCCTTCGAGCATCCGATCAAAGCTCGACATTTCCTCTTCAAGGTGCTGCAGACCAGCTTTGGTGATCTGGTAGACGCGTACGCGCCGGTTGGTCGACGACGAGATTGTCCATTCTGCCTTGACCATCTTCGCCTTGAGCAAGCGCTGCAGCGCCGGATACAAAGAGCCTTCTTCAACCTGAAGCAGGTTTTTGGAACGCTGCTGCATGTGTTGCACCAGCGCATAGCCATGGGCGGGCTGGCGGCGGAGAGATTCGAGAATCATCATTCCCAGTGCGCCGGGAAAGAGGTCGCGAGAAGTATCTTTGCTATTTTCCATAAGGCATTAGCGCGTCATGCCTAGAGTAAACAAGTAACCAGGGAGTGTCAAATCGATCGAGCCGCGCCAGGAAGAGTTGCTCTGATTTGCCTGTTGGCGACCGTAGCTCGTGGAGATCGATCGGTATCCTTGATCGCGCGTGGTCTCGTGAAGCATAGCCTGCCTGCCTATACGCTCAAAGAAGAACGATCAGGAACGATAAGTCTTAGTGCTGTATCTGAAGCGCCCACAAGCGAAGGCTCGACGCGAGCTGCGCTTGTGGGCGCTTCAGATACAGCGACTTGAAGGAAGCCGCCCTTCCGGAAGAGCAGATTATGGGATTTCTATGCTACGCAGAAGCTTAGGTAGTCCAGTTCAGACAGAGGGATGTTGACCCGGGCTGCAGCCGAGCTTGTTGTAGGGAGGTTGTGGCTGGTTGGGAGGTGTGGAAGCCGGGATAGGTAGTCGGTGTTTTGCGAGTGCAAGGCGTGACTGGGCATACATGCTCGAGCGTGGGCTTCGTTGGAGGCTGAATTTGTGGGGTCACGCGGTGAGCCTTTCTGGCTGAGGTGGAGAGCGAAGCAGCAGTTGGGCCGCCGTGAGCCGTTCCAGAACGTGCATCGAGCCGCCGCAGCGAGGGCACTTCGGCTGGGGCTGCGATCGAGATGGTTTGCTCGCGTCTGAGGCAGGGGTGGAACTGCTGAGCAATCGGAAGCAGAGTGGCAGCAAGGCAGCTCGCTGTCTATTGGCGAGAAAACCGGAGTTGCGGATGCGTACAAAGCCGCGTGGTAGCAGGTGGAGAAGGAAGCGCCGCAGGAACTCGTCAACAGGCAGGCTCATGACGCGTTTCCTGTTGCCATGCGCGGAGTCCCTCCAGCGGAAGCTGACGCGGCCTTCGGAAAGAGCGAGGAGTCTGCTGTTGGAGATGCCGACACGGTGGGTGTATGCGCCGAGATAACGCAGAGCGTGCTCTGGTCCACCGAAAGGCCACTTCGAGTAAACGATCCAGTCGTGACGGAAGAGACATCGGAGCCACGCAGCGAAGCTGCGTGGCTCGGCTAACGGTGCGAGGTGACCATGGAACTGAAGGTTCCCATGGTGGAATGCCTTTTTCAGCCCTGCGAGGAACTTGCCGCGGAAGACACGGCTGAGGACCTTGACCGGCAGGAAGAAGGAGCGTTGTGACGTGATCCAGCGTGCATGATCTGGAGCGAGGCCGCCGGCGGCGATCACGCAGTGGACATGAGGATGATGCTGTAATCGCTGGTTCCAGGTATGGAGCACGCTGAAGAAACCGATCTCCGCACCTAGGTGCCGTGGATCGCGTGCGACTTGCTGGAGCGTCTCCGCGCTGGCGTGGAAGAGAAGGCTATACAGGATGCGCTTGTTCTGCAGCGCCAACGGAGCCAGTTCACGCGGTAGCGTGAACACGGCATGAATATAGCGCGTGGGCAGCAGTTCGCGTTCGCGCTGCTGGAGCCACCGCAGGCGGGCGTTGCCCTGACATCGTGGACAATGCCGGTTGCGACACGAGTTATAGGAAATGGCAGTATGCCCGCAATCCGCGCACCGATCGCGATGGCCGCCGAGTGCGGCGGTGCGGCAGCGGAGGATCGCCTGCAGTACCTTCAGATGCTGGCCGTTGATCCAGCGATGACTGCGTTCGACGAAGCCTGGTCCGGCGTAGCGGATGATATCGGCCATCTCCAACGAGGAGTGGCTCAGACGTTGCGCGGCGTGGATCTCCGGGAAGCGAGTGCAAGCTGATCGAGTGGGCTTGACGTTGCGCTGAGATGCTTCTGCGAGAGGTGGAGATAGATGGTGGTCTCTTCGAGGTCACGATGCCCGAGCAAAATCTGGATGGTGCGCAGGTCGGCTCCTGCTTCCAGCAGGTGGGTCGCAAAGCAATGCCGCAATGTGTGGGGATGAATGTTCTTATCCTGCAGCCCGGCGTGGATAGCAGCCTGCTGACAGGCCGTCCAGAGCACCTTGGTGGTGACCGGACGGCTTGAGGTGTGCCACTTGTTGCCAGGGAACAACCAGTCGGTGGGCTTCCGCCGCAGGCCTCGCCAGTAGGCGCGAAGCTCTTCCAGCAACGCCGGGCTTAGCATGACATCACGGTCCTTGCGACCCTTACCACCACGGATGTGGACGACCATCCGCTTACTGTCGATGTCGGTGATCTTCAACCGAGCCACCTCAGCGCGGCGAGCACCGGTGGCATAGAGGGTCATGAGCAGAACGCGATGAAACGGCGTCTCTGCCGCATCGATCAGCCGTGCGACCTCCTGCTGACTGAGCACCTGAGGCAGGCGCAGTACCTTCTTCGGATAGGGCGTCTCGGCAACGCTCCAGCCGCGCTTCAGCACCTGGATGTAGAGGAAGCGTAGCGCCGCGAGCCTCTGCGTGACCGTGTTCGGAGACAACTTCCAGGCGCGAAACATCGCAGCCTGGTACTGCCGGATGTGCTCGGTGCCGAGCCGGTCCGGTGAACGCTGAAAGTAGCGAGCGAAGTGCTCAATGGTGCGGATGTAAGCGCGAATGGTGGCCGGGGCGTAGTTGCGCCGCTCCAACTCTTCAATCATGATCTGGCGTAGATGGGTCACAGAGAATCCTCCTTCTCTGCGACAAACGCTAGATCAACATCACTACTGCTCGCTCAACGCACGCGCATGCGTCCGCCGCGAAGCGGCTTCGTTCAAGTCGGCTTCTGTTTACGAATGCGGTTGGATCCACTTGGACGTAAAACCGGCTTCCGGGACAAATGCCTGGAAAGTCGGATTTCCGGTAACTTCCCATCCGGAGGGGCTACGAAAGGCAAGTTACCGCGATCCCCATTTTGCAGCAAGTCCGTGTCAACTCGTGGAGATCGCTATTACCGCAAGTTAATAAACTGAGGATCAACCATGAACGCATTATGCTCATATTGCAACGAGACCATGTCCTGCGATCCAGGGCACGACTGCTGGTCGGCGTTACCTTTCGGTATTGCTGGCCGCTAACTTGCTCCATACAGTCGACTAGCGGACCGGCAGGAGCGTCACGCTTGCGGGGGGACACTCACTGGCGCTCCGGAAGGCACGAGACCGACCACGGTGGATCGAAGGAAGGTGAATGTGTTGTACTCGGCGGCACGGGGTGTCAAAATGGAAATTCCGGATCAGCTTCCGAGGTAAGGAATGGGATTAAACGGAGAGCAGTTGAACGAGCAGTTCGGCACGGGGTTTTCGCCCGTGAAGTCTATCACGGGCTTTAGCCATTCTTCGCTGAACAGACCATCGCCGGCGATCGATAATCCAACCGCTAGTGTGCAGGAGCGGCAGATCCAGGCGTCGATCAGCTTCACGGCCTCGACTGGCGAACTCAAGCTGGTCAGCGCGTCAGACGGGGAGGGCCTGTGGATCCCCTACCTCGGTAACGGCAAAGGTGGGGATGGAGACAAAGGGTGGGGCACGTACTCCAAGCTCGTCACCGATGCGACGTGGGTGGGGACAGGGCCATTCTCGGGCTGCTACGTCGCCGCGTTCCTGGGAGCAGGATTCCGGTTTGCGCACCTCATAACGGCGGCGCTCGGGCACCCGTGCGCGAGCGTTGACGAGCAGATCGCCGCGATTGAAGGGGCTTCGAAGGCTTCCCTGTACCAGAAGTGGCCGATGCAGGGGGCAGCCCTTGGGCTGGCGTTTTTCATGAAAATCGGTGGTTCCTGGGTCCGCCGCTTCGCTTGGGTTGGCCCCGGTGGGGACGTCATGCAAATGAACGCCACGTCCACGACGCTGTAGGGGACAACTCCGTAGCCACTCTATCCACGGCGAGAGATTTGAGGACGCCAGGTGCGGTTCGATCCTCTCTATAGCAGTCCCAGATGGTCCGGGTATTTGGCCTGCAAAGCAGTGATCAGAAGTTCGAACTCGGGAAGGCTGCGCAAACTCGCAAGGCAAGGATCTTTCAAGAAGAAAGGCCAGCAGGCGAACCCGGTGCTGACGCTCCGCTCCAGCCACTCAAAGGCAGTTTCGCGCCTTCCCGTCAGGGCGAGGGTGCAAGCGATCTGATGATACGTATGGTGTGCGTGTCCAAAGGATTTCGGACTCGAACAGGCTCTGGTCACCCAATCGATTGCTGCCTCTCCGTTCCCCATCAAGGCATGGAGCAGACCTTGTGAGCTCATGATCAGCGGATCGTTCGGCACAAGCCGCAATGCTTCATCCATCAGGCGGCGCGCCTCTTTCCAGTCCCCAGTCATCATTGCCGGGAATGGCGCAAAATAAAGTTGGTACTTGTTACCGGGGCTCTCCGCCCGCCAGAGTTGAATCTGCTGGCGCGCCAAGTCGTATTCCTGGCCCCAAACATAAACCTGTACGATGCTCGGGCTCACAGCCTTCTTGGGTTGAAAAGGCCGTCCTCTTTCGAACATCTCACGCGCGTGATCGAGCAGGCCGACGTGTGCCAGGATGGTGCCCAGGCGATTGTAAGCATGAGGCAGATTGTTCTGCAGGAGCAGAGCGCGCTTGAGATCGGAAATCGCCTCCAGATGCTGGAAATTCTTCGATGGTCCCCAGAGCAGAAAAGCCCGGGCCACGTGCCCTTCGGGAAGATTCGCGTCAATTTCGAGCGCTCGCCGGCAGTGGAATTCGGCTTTCTCCAGCCACACGCTGGCCGGGTCGAATTCGAAATGGCGGGTTGTGCATGCAAACGAGAGGGTCGCGTGAGCGAGGGCAAACATCGGATCGCGAGTCACCGCATTGGTGAGATGGTGGCTCGCTTGATCCATCATCGACGCATCGCCGGAGGCCGTGATCCGATAGCCGCGCATGAATTCCGCATATGCCATCGGATCCCTGCTATAGCGTGGGCGCTGCTCGACCACCGCCGGACTATACGGCCGGTTCAGTGCGCGGCTGATCTGCTTCGCAATATCGCCTTCGAGATCCGCAAGGCGATCCATGTCGATGTCGCACTTCTTGGTGAAGCTGGGGCGCTGCAGGTAGGTGTCGAGCATCTCCAGCGAAAGGCGCCACTGCCCTTTTGACAACTGCACGGCGCCGTGCACAACAAATCGCACCCCTAGTCGAGAGGCGATTTCCGAAGGCGTTAGTTCAAGAGGCAGGTTCAGGACTGCCGAAGTGGGCAGCACGTCCACGCCCGATAGATTGCCCAGGAGCGAGACGAGCGCGTCCGCGAACCCGAGACACAAGCCTTGGTCGTCCGCCGCTTTCTCCAGCAGCAACAGCGGCAACACGGCGATGGAAGACCTCTCGCCGAATTCGCTCCCATCTTTGCGGGTGTCAGCGCGCACAGAGTTTCGTCCAGGATCGGAAAGCGGGTATTTCGCATCGATCACCCGAACGGGGCCGACGAAGCGATATCCTTTGCCGACGACCGTTTCAAGAAAGCGTGGCTTTTCGGCGTTGTCACCCAGCGCGGTGCGAAGCTTGCGCACAATGTTGTTGACGTTCTTTTCGGTATCGATAAACAGGTCGGAGCGCCATAGCTTCTTGATGATGTCCTCCCGGCACACCATTTGCTCGCGGCGCTCAAGCAGAAAGATCAGCAAGTCCATGGGCTTCTTCTCGATCTTGATCCGCCGTCCGGAACGCCGCAGTTCGTAGCGCCCCAAGTCGACTTCGACTTCGCCGGTACTCTGCTTTGCATGCACCATGGAGAACCCTTGGCCAGCATTATCCAATAAAAATCAATAACTTGCGACGATATAAGAAAAATATCTAAAGGCGATACCCGCTGCATTGTGAAGCGCTGCACCGCACGAGATCATGCCCCATCAAGAATCTCGGAGGAGACTCTCATGAAAAGAAAGCTGTTCATTACGCTGTCAATCGTCGCGATGTGGTGCATCGCAAGCCCGTTCTTCACCGCACATCCCGGCGCTCACGAAAAGAACGCGTTCACCCCGGACACAATTCCGTGGGGTCCGCCACCGCCTTTCGTCGCCCCGGGCGCGCAACTCGCCGTAATCGAAGGCAACCCTGCTGCTTCCACCGGGGACTACACCGTGCGCCTGAAAATGCCGGACGGTTATCAGATTGCACCCCACTGGCATCCCCAGCGCGAAAACGTCACGGTCATCTCAGGGACGTTCAAGGTCGGTATGGGGGACACCTTCGACAAGGACAAGATGGGATCATTCCCCGCCGGCAGCTTCGCCTATCTCGATCCCGACATGCATCACTACGCGATGGCTTGCGGCGAAGTCATCGTGCAGGTCCACGGCAGCGCGCCCTTGCAGTTTAACTATGTCAATCCCGCAGACGACCCGAGCAAGAAGTAAATCTTTGGTTCTTTCAATCGATTTGGAGGAACCCATGGCTGTGGATGCGAAAAAGCTGGAGCAGTTCGTAGGACAGTTTGTCACCGATCTGGGAGCCACCGTTCACGCCGGTTTGGTCGTGATCGGAGAACGTCTTGGACTTTGCAAGGCCCTCGCGGACCGCTCAGTGCCGCGGAACTGGCTGCCATAACCCGCATGGGCGAGCGCTATATGCGCGAGTGGCTGGCTTCTCAGGCAGCGGGCGGTTATATCACGTATAACCCGCAAACCCACAAATTCGGCATGACCGAAGTGCAAGCGCTTAGTTTGGCGTTCTTGCGACCCTTACCGGAGGAAATTATTTTCTGCCCTACGTTACAGGTCTTGCCCGCGGTTTTCGCTATAGAGAGTGAAGCACAAATAAACGCGGCTGTCAGGCGTAAACGCGATCCAAGCGGAGGAAGTCATGAAAAAGCACATCGCAGGTCTCTTCGGTTTTGCTTTACTGTTGGCGGCAGCTTCCGCCCATGCACAGATCACTCAAACTGTACGGGTTCAAGTGCCGTTCCCATTTGTCGCGGCGGGACAGAACATGCCGGCCGCGGATTACAGCGTAAAGATCACTAATGGATACGGGCCTGATCATCCTAAGCTCACGTGGTCGCTCGGTGATAGCGCTCAGCATCAGAAATGTGCACCCCGGCAAGGAATCCTTCGAGTCCTACCTGAAGTTCGAGCGCTACGGCGATAGCTGGGTGCTTGAGGAAGTTAATCATGATGGCGTCGACCAGGTGCTGCGCAGAAGCATGATCGAGCAGCAGCTCGCTCGGCTTAAGCCTGCTGGCCAACAGACGCTGATGGCTTCAAACCTCTCCGGTCATTGATCGGCAACGAAAATCGTCTAGTGGAAGAGGCGAAAAGCCTCTTCCACTCAATCAGCACTGGCAGAGCTTACTCAATGACCCCAACTGGAAACTGCCGAGCTGTTTCGGAATTCAGTTGACCCGCGACCACTGAGTCACACTTTGCACCTGAAGAGAAGCCACTTTGCCGTATAGTCGTTTTTCGGTAAATTCCCCCTGCCAGAGGATCTGGTGAGGCATGATGACCGAAGGGCAAGCGCTCACTTTAAGAGTTGATTGGACGGACAAAGTAATCACGCACCCAAACTGCTTTAGTGTGGTCCCTTCAATGCTCTGAATGGCTCGGGGGGGGCCCCGGCTTTCCATTCGGCGCTCCAGGCAAGGCTGCCTTGTTGCGGAATTTGGGGAGTAACTCGCTCCAAATCGTGATTCTAGAGGCCTGCATCCTACCTCTGAAAATCCCTTTCAGCCATTGCTCTTACCTGCCAGCCAAAAAATAAGTTCCGTATCGATGAGCCAAGTTGTCGCGCCTTTGCGCGTATATGGGCAGCGAAGAAACCAGCCAGATGGTTGGCCAAGTTTCGGCAGGAGGTGCGTGGTGCAGATTACTGGACAGAAATACCTGATTCGCCCGCTGTGTGCGCTGGGAATTGTCGCGGTTCTTCTGGCTTCAACAGCCCCCAGATCTGAGGGCCAGACGACGACGCGACTACACAAACCGCAGGTGCCGGTTGCCGTGGGCGCAGAGCAAAAATACAAAGCCATTTGGGAACCAATGAACTATCCCGAAGATGTCCAGTTAGAGGACGTCTTCTTTGCCAACGACCAGGTTAGTTGGGTTGCCGGCAAGGGTTCGGGAGGATTCATTTTGCATACCACCGACGGGGGTAAGAACTGGCAGGTCCAAGTTGGCGATCCCCACTCGAACGACGCTAACGTGAGTGGTCTGCATTTCCTGGATGCGGTTCATGGGTGGGCACTGCAAGGCGGTCAACTGATAAGGACCACGAATGGTAAGAACTGGCAGACCATAGGTCCGTTTGTAGCGAACTTTCCTCTCGTTGACTATCAGTTCACCTCCGTTCAGGACGGGATCTTCGCCGGCGGATACTACAGCGGTTCCACCATCTTCGCGATCCACGACGGAGGCCGCAGCTGGAAACCGGTCTTCGAGTGCGCGACCACGCTGCAATTCAATGGACTGAGCAGGAATGTGTCGTGCTTCCTGCGGGAAGTGTATTTTCCATCTCCACGAGTCGGCTACGCAGTGGGAGGAGGTTTTAACGATCCCTGGGCCACCATCGCCAAGACGACCGATGGCGGGGCGACGTGGAAGATCATATTTGCCAGCACCGATATGGACACCATCTCGACGGTGTTCTTCACCGACGAGAACAACGGAGTGATCCGGGTTCACGACAGGCGGGTGTATATCACCGGCCGTCGCACCCACCAACGACAGCATCATCGACTCGGCCAGCAGTTGGCGCATAATGCGCCCGCGGCTCGCGCCGATGGAAGATCGCACCGCAAACTCCTGCTGCCGCGCCGCGCCCCGCGCCAGCATGAGGATCGACACATTGGCGCATCCGACCAGCAACAGCAACAGCACGGCCGCGAACAGCACCAGCAGGGGAGCCTTAAATCCGTGCATGGCTTCCTCGCTGAGCGCCTGGATTCTGATCTTGCTGTTCTGCGGATAATTCGTTGGGTCCTGGCGGGCGTAACTGTCGACCATTGGCTGCAGTGCCGCAGTGGCGGCTGCAAACGATGCTCCTGGCTTCAGCTTGAGAAACGCGCTCATGTAGGCATGGGGGTCGGCGTTGAAGTTGCTGGGGATGTAGACGTCGGAATCGCCCCACGTGAAACGGGGAGAAGCCACTCCAATCACCGTATAAGGAACGTGGTCGAGCTCGATGCGCCGGTTCAAAATGTCCTGTCTTCCGCCGAATTGCTTTTTCCAGAACAGGTAGCTCAGCACTACCACGGGGCTGGCATTCCCGCCCGGCACATCCGCCGGAGTGAACTCCCTTCCGAGGAGCGGCGGCACGCCCATGTAAGTGAAAAGATTCGACGAGTAGTAGCCCGCATTGACGGAGACCGGCAGAGCATCGCCGGTCAGCGCCTGCAGGCGGTTGTTCATCAGGAAAACATCATCCACCGCCGCCAGCTGCTGCAGGTCCTGAAATCCTGCGGTATTAACCATGAGGTAGTCATATCGCTCGGAGTTCTTCTGCGTGAGCTCGACATGGACCATCCGGTTGGCGCCCTGATAAGGAAAGGGGTCAAGGAGAACGGCGCGAACCACGCTAAAAATCGCTACGCTCGCGCCGATACCCAGGGCCAGCGATCCAATGACGACGACAGCAAAGCCGGGAGATTTGCGAAGCTGTCTCAGGCCGAAGCCCATGTCCTGAAACAGGGTCCGGAAAAACGAGGGAACCCATGACTGGCTGGCTATATTCATCGGAACCCTCCTGTGATCACGCCGAATCCTGGGCCATAGCTGGCACCGGAAAGATGAACCTTGTCTATGGACACCTGCAATCAGGGTGCCACGTTCTGCGTGGCACAAGCCCTTCGAGATGCTCGGTTTCCGAAGGTATGCGCCGGGTCCGAATGTTCATTCTCGAAAACTGACGCCCGAAATCGGACACACACCGACAGACACGTCGCTGGCCGCCTGCCCGGTTGTCGCCAACGGACACTCGGTTCCCGGGATGGCCCGCGACTCGGAGCTGCTCAA
This sequence comes from uncultured Acidobacteriaceae bacterium, assembly GCA_963757515.1. Taxonomy (GTDB): domain Bacteria; phylum Acidobacteriota; class Terriglobia; order Terriglobales; family Acidobacteriaceae; genus PALSA-350. The sequence continues at coordinate 99,400 of CAVWRV010000001.1, forward strand.
GGCCACTTCACGGTGATGGAAGATCGGAGCCGTCTGCCCTGGCCTCGTCGATCGAGATCGGGCGATGGGCGGGCGACCAGAGGGTGAAGACAAGCCGCTCGCCATCCGGGGAGACACTCGGTTCTACCGGCACAGCGTCGACACTAATCGGTTCAGATTCGTGGAGCCCGGCAGGTCTATACTTCTGGCACTGGACATTCGTCCATGGAAGGAGGAGTTCGTCATGGTCAAGCCAATTCCCGACGGATACAGCTCTGTCACCCCATATCTCATCTTCGAGGATGCCAAGTCCGCGATTGATTTCTACGCGGAGGCATTCGGCGCACAGGAACTTTTTCGTATGCCCATGGGGAACCGAATCGCCCACGCCGAGGTGCTGATCGGCAACTCTCGGATAATGCTGGCCGATGAAGCCCCGCAAATGGATGCGTACGGCCCTAAACATCACAACGGATCGCCCGTCAGTCTGATGCTCTATGTCGACGATGTCGACGCTTTCACAAAAAAGGCTGTCGCAGCGGGAGCCAAAGTCCTGCGTCCGGTGAAAAATCAGTTCTATGGCGATCGTTCCGGAACTTTTCTCGATCCGTTCGGGTACACGTGGACGATCGGCACGCACGTTGAAGACGTTCCGGCAGAGGAAATGGAGACGCGCATGGCGAACGCGGGCTAAGGACTGCGTCCCAGAGTTGGAGGCTGTAAAGATTTCGACCTGCATGTCTTGGAAAAACGTACCTCAGGGGTTTCAGAGTCTGCGTGGGAACCCGAGACAACGGGCATGCGCAGCGATAATCAGATGGTTCGCACCGATCATTGTTCCACGCGGCTTGACAAACCTGCAAAGCCTCACAATAGGGTCATGATCCGACCTTGCAACGATCAGGACTTCGAATCGATTTGGACCATCATTAACGACGGCGCGCAGGCTTATCGTGGGACGATCCCCGAAGATCGCTGGACAGAACCGTACATGTCCAGAGAGAAATTACAGCACGAAATCGAGGATGGGGTAGTGTTCTGGGGCTACCAGGACGACGGAACGCTGATAGGCGTGATGGGCGTACAACATGTCCAGGATGTAACCCTCATACGGCATGCCTACGTTCGCACCGGCAGCCAGAAACAGGGCGCCGGGTCGGTGTTGCTATCTCATTTGCGGGAGTTGACGAAAGACCCCGTGCTGATTGGAACGTGGGCGGACGCAGTTTGGGCGATCCGCTTCTATCAAAGGCACGGGTTCCAAATGGTCAGTACTGAGGACAAGAACAAGCTGCTCAAACAATATTGGAACATTCCCGAACGCCAGGTCGAAACGTCAGTAGTTCTGGCTGATGCAAACTGGTGGAGGTTGCGAAAAACCTGAACCTGGCCAAGGTCGTGCAACAGCTCGGCGGAGTGGGGAACAGGCTCTCCAAAACACCCGCTCCCTCCCAGATCGATCAGATCCTCAATGCCGCATGGGGTCATGGTGCGAACTCCTGGTGCGTGCGAGTACGGCGAGCGAGCTATAGAGTCCGTCGGCATCCACGTAGCAGCCATGGAGATGGCGGGCTCCAGTGGAGAAAGCAGTGCGGCCATGAAGGATGCGGGTGTTATCAAAGAGGACAAGATCGCCCGGCTGCAGCCGGCACACCACCAATCGTGCCGGCTCGTGGAGCAGCGCGACAAGCTGGCGGTAGGCGGAGTAATACTTCTTGAGCCGGGGGCCCTTGAGCGGCAGCGGCGCGATCGAACGGTCGTTGTAATAAATGGCGTGGAATTGGCCCTGGGTATCCACCTCGAGCATGGTTCGCTCGGCGGAGAGGTCTACCATCGCATCCTGAAAACGAAAGAGGATAGGCGTTTGACACAAGGCGGTGAAGGCATCAGGATCCCGGGCTCGGATCCGCTCGGCAACCGCCATTCCATCCACGAAAAGGCTATCCCCTCCCTCGCCCGCAGCCGCCAGACAATGCAGCAGCTGAAAGCCGGGCACCGGATCGCGATAAGGATTGTCGGTGTGGACCGGCAGGCCGCGGCTGGTGTAAGCGAGATTGTTCGGTTCGGCAACGCTGCGAACATCGAAGGTACGGCCGTAGTTGGTCTCGCGCACGAAACCGATGAGGTCGGCAATGCGCAGCACGGCCCCGTGTTCAAGCGGCACGCCGCGAAGAAAAGCCAACCCGTCGCGTCCCACGTAGTAGAGCCAGTCTTCGCGGCTGGCCGGGTTTTCGACCCACTCCGCGTAATCGCACCAGGCAAACGCCGTGGCCGCCTGCCCCATCCACGGCAGGCGCGCGGGGCGGGGACCGGCGCGCAGGCTGTGGTCAAAGGCACGCAACCAAGAGAGAGCGAAAACGCTGGTTGCGCCGTCCTCCCAGCTGAGGGTGATGTGGCCAGGGGGCTGGGGCTCAGCCGCCCGGAGTCGCGGTTCCTGCGGCAGATCGAGCAGGGTTATCAGGCGCTGCCCGGTACGGGCATCGCGGTTGGCGGGATCGTTGTCTCGCAGCCATAGCGAGGTGTAGACGCTGTACGACGAATTCTGCCAGGTCAGGGTGAGCTCGCCCGGCGTACATTTCACCGCAGTGACGTCGATATCCGCTGCTTTCGCGATCATTGTCCCTCCACTGGACGCAGCAGGCCGACGGCGAGAGCGCGGCGGTGCTGCCGCCAGAGAGCAAGGGCAGCCACAACGCTGGCCAGTGCAGCAACGGCGGCGAGTACTAGAAACATTGTCTGCCATCCGTACGCGCCTGCCAAACGGGCCATGCTAATTGCCGGAGAGAACACCCGCAGGAGCCTAATCACCACCTGTTAACTTCGGATAAATTGTCCGGTCCGGGAGCCACGCAACGCCCCAGAAGTGACCTGCGTCATCGCACTTCCTCCTTGGCGTAAACTTGTCTTAGAGTGGTTACCGAGGAGAGTGCAATGGCACAGCTGATGAGGACTTCGAATCCCGTACTGAACGAGAAGGGTTTTGAGGGTATCGCCGTACTGGGAGAGCGGATGACGCTCCAGGGTACGGTCAATAAGACCGGGATCCTTCTCCTTTGTGCAATGGCGTCAGCCGCATGGACCTGGCATCTGTTCATGCAATCGCATTCGGCTGCCGCTGTGCTCCCATGGTTATGGATCGGGACGATCGGCGGATTTGTTTGCGCGCTGGTCACGACCTTCAAGAAAGAATGGTCTCCGGCGACCGCGCCCGCATACGCATTGCTGGAAGGGTTGGCGCTCGGTGGTATCTCGTCCATTCTCGAGCTTCGCTTTCCCGGGATCGCGATCCAGTCGGTCAGCCTGACATTTGGCACGTTGCTGGTTCTGTTGCTTGCCTATCGTTCCGGCCTGATCCCTGTGACCCAGAATTTCAAACTGGGGATTGTTGCCGCCACGGGCGCAATCATGCTGTTTTATCTACTGCAATTGGTGCTGGGTTTCTTTGGGGTTCACTTTACTTCCATCAATGGCTCAGGGCCGATCGGGATTGGCTTCAGCCTGATCATCGTAGGCATCGCCGCACTCAACCTGGTGCTCGATTTCGATTTTATCGAGAACGGGGCGCGCATGGGAGCTCCTAAATATATGGAGTGGTATGGCGCTTTCGGACTTATGGTCACGCTGGTTTGGCTGTACCTGGAGATTCTGCGGTTGCTTACCAAGCTGCGCGGGCGCGACTAAGCAACGGGAAAACAGCAGGTCCCTCCACTGCGCTACGCTCCGGTCGGGATGCCATCCAGGTTGGGAACGGGATTTTAACCCAACGGAAAAAATTGCCACCCCACATCTCGCGAAAAACGAGCGAGATATGGGGCACCCGGGTTCGTGGCAGGGCAATCGCTGGGACCTTCGTTAACTAGGTTCGGTCGAGATTGTTGTAGATGTCGGCGATATTCACGTTAACGCCGTTTTGCAAGGGCGACAACTTGGCAAAAGGCGAGCGGCCCTGCTTGCTCATTCGCGCCAGATACCCTTCATAGCCATTGGACTGGAGCGATTTAAGTGAGGCCACGGTGATGCGCTGTTGCATCTCGGCCACGCTGAGGCCCGCTTTCTTGCCTTGCTCAACTTTCCCCGTCAATTCCTCGATATAGTTGCGCAAGTTGATCATCACCGTGCGGCCCGTTTGTAGGGCCGCATGGCCGGGCAGGATGTTGTTGAAGTCAGCGCCGCCAATGGCGTCGATGGTGCCCGGCCAGATTCGGGGAAAGCCGTCCGCAATGAACGGCAGCGAGCCGTGAATCACATCCCCGGTTGCGATCGCACGCTCTTGCGGGCAAAAGACGACGACATCTCCAGCAGTATGCGCGTGCCCGTGGAACTCGATATGCAAATCATGCGCCGCATCTTGAAGTACATACGTTTTCTCAAAGGTGATGGTAGGCAACTCCAGAGCGTAATCTTTCAGCTCCGCCTGGTAAGCCTGCAACTGCCGTATCTGATCCGCGCAAAAGGACTTTTCGCCAGCCGAAGTGGAGTGCGCGGCCTGGTCGCGAAGGGCGTCGATCTGCTTCGGCACCCCCTCCACCGAAGCCTTCATCCTGGCGACCGCAAGGTCGGCCATGAGCTGCCGGGTAGCAGCGCTGGCGATAAAGTCGACCTTCTCCCCCACCAGGCGATAAGCCTGATTGCCCTGCGTGTGGTCCCAATGGAAGTGGGTGTTGATGACGTAGCGCACCGGCTTGGGGCTGACTTCCTGCTTGATTTGGGCAATCAGAGAAGCGGCAGCCGATGGCTTGGAGTGGGTGTCGACCACCACCACGTCCTTGGAGCGGACGAATATGGCGGCATTGCAGTTCACCATCGCCTGAGGACGGGCGTGAGCAAAGTAAACCCCGTTGGCAACTTTCTGTATGTCGAAGAGCCAGGGATCAGAGCCGGGAGCGGCTGCCCGAGCCCAGGCGGCGCGATGCCAGGCAAGTTCCAGGATCGACGCCCCAGCCAGGGCGCTGCGAAGGAAGTCGCGGCGCGACGTGTGGTGATGGGAGTGGCTGTGATCGAGCATGCTTTGTTGTCCTTTGCTTGCAAAATAGGCCGAAGACCGATCCTACACCGGCTCGAAGGCGAACATTGACAATGCGGGAAACATTATGAAAGTATCCCGGACGTCAGCTAGTCGAGCACTTGAGGGCACCCGAAATATCGGGCACAAGGAGATCGATTCAATGAAGAAACTAGCGATCTGCGCAGGTCTGTTTGGTCGCGTCGCTGAGCATTTTTGCCCAGGCACCGCAGACGTATAAAGGCGAGATCATGGACAGCCAGTGCGCCGCCCTGGGTGGGCACCAGATCATGGCGCAAGAAGGGCGAAAGCGCAAAGGATTGCACCAATCGCTGCGTAAACATGGGCGGCAGATACACGCTCTTCGATCCCGCCACCAAGACCGCCTATCAACTCGACGACGCCAAGAAGGCTGCCGCGTTCGCCGGCGCGAAGGTGTCGGTGACCGGGACGCTGAACGCCAGCGACCAAGACGATCCAAGTGGCCAGCATCAAGGCGGGGTCGTGACTAGAGCCCCGGCGGATTGCTTCACTTGCGAGGCGCCTGCCTGCCGGAGGCGCCTTTCCAGTTCCGGCTGTGAGCTTTCCGGCGGATCGACCACCCCTACCAGTATCTTTCCCTTCCCGATCTCAGGATCCGTGATCACGCCTTTGAAATTTGGCAGCCCCGCGCCGATCAGCAGCACCACCAGCGTGGTGAGGATGGCGCCAAGCATGATCATCTCGTAGACGATGATGCCGTTGGTCCACGCCGGCGTGAGGGACATGCCTCCGGTAGTGAATGGGATAGGACTTCTGCGAAAGCGTGGTCAGCAAATAGCCAGTCGTGCCCCCGACGACGGCGCCGAGCACCGCCCAGCGATAGGGAGTGGAGGTGGCGTGCGAGTCAGTAAATTCGTAGCCCTCGTGCGGCTCGCCGGAGACAATGACGATTTGTTGCGGGTTGAACTTGAGCTCGGAGCTGGCGGCGCGCAACGAATCGACGGCGCGCTGTGCGCCTTCCGCATCGGCGTAGAGACCATAGAGGGCATTCATTGCGGCCCCTCCAGCACCACGTGACGCATCCGCCGGTGCGACTACTGGGACGCCGCCGTGGGGCTGCAGCCCGACCTTCAGCTCCCAGATGGAAATCATGGGCACGAATTTTGAGAACAGCAGGTAGAGCAGCGCCATCATGCCAAAGCTCGAAGCCATCAGCGTGTCTTCCACCCAGGTGGGCCGGTAGGTTCCCCAGGAGTAAGGCAGGAACTTGTGCTCCAGCGAGGGCACGACGATCAGGAAGCGCTCCAGCCACATGCCCACGACAACGGTGCAGGAGGCGATCGCGGTCCCGGTGATCGTACGCAGGCGCTTGATGGCCAGGATGGGCACGGGGATGATGAAGTTGCAGACCACCATGGTCCAGAACAGCGGCGCGAATTGTTTGCGAATGCTCTCCCAGAAAACAGCCATCTCCGGCGGGGAGTTGCCGTACCAGGCGGTGAGCCGCTCGGCGAAGGTGAAGTAGAACCACAGCAGGCTCATGGTCAGCAGCAGCTTGCCCAGATTTTCGAAGTGGATGGGCCGCAGATATTCCTCCAGGTGCAGGAACTTGCGCAGCAGCGCCATGGCCAGGATCAGGGCGGCGATGCCGCTGAAGATCGCGCCGGCGACGAAGTACGGGCCGAAGATGCTGGAGTGCCACATGGGCACCAGCGTCATGGCGAAGTCCCAGGAGACGATGGTGTGCACCGAGACCGCGACCGGCACGATGACGATGGCCATGATGTGCATGGCGGTTTCCAGGCGCTGCCATTGCCGCGGCGTGCCCTGCCAGCCCAGCGCCAATACGCGATAGATCTTCTTGCGCAAGCCGGTGGAGGCGTCGCGCACGGCGGCGAAGTCCGGAATGGTGGGCAGATACAGGAAGGTGGTGCTGCCGGTGAGATAGGTGGAGATGGCGAAGAAGTCCCAGGCCAGCGGCGAGCGGAAGTTAGGCCAGATATGGCGTTGGTTGGGATAAGGGATCATCCAAAAAGCGAGCCACGGGCGCCCGATGTGGCAAAGCGGAATGATGGCGCCGATCAGAGACGGAGAAGACGGTGATGGCCTCGGCGCAGCGAGTGACCGGGCGGCGCCAGGTGGCATTGGTGAGACGCAGAATCGCGGAGATCAGCGTGCCCGCGTGGCTGATGCCGATCCAGAAGACGAAATTGGTGATGTCGAAGGCCCAGAACACCGGGGAGTTGATGCCCCACACGCCGATCCCGGCATAGAGCTGGTAGCCAAACGCAGCCACGCCCGCGAGCAGCAGACTGGTCGCGAGCGCCACGGCGACCCAATACTTGCCGCTGCTGTGGAAGAGCGGCCGCAGCAGATCCTGCTCGATTTGTTCAGCCGTGCTTTGCATCTTCCCAGGTGCCTCGTTCGAGATAGGTCACGTTCGGCTTGGTGCCCAGTTCGCCCAACAGTTTGGTGCCGCGATTGGAGCTCGGACAGCCGCGCGACTTCGCTGTTGGGATCGTTCAGGTCGCCGAAGACCAGGGCCTTGGATGCGCAGGACTGCGCGCAGGCGGTGGTGAATTCGCCGTCCTTCAGCTCGCGCTTTTCCGCTTCTGCCTGAATCTCGGCCGCCTTGATGCGCTGCACGCAGAAGGTGCATTTCTCCATAATGCCGACGCTGCGCACAGAGACGTCGGGATTGAGTTGCAGCTGCAGCGGCATATCCCACTGCGGGATTGTAGAAATTGAAGAAGCGCACGTTGTAGGGGCAGGCATTGGCGCAAAAGCGGGTGCCGATGCAGCGGTTGTAGACCTGCGAGTTCAGCCCTTCGGGCGTGTGATAGCTGGCGTAGGTGGGGCAGACGGGCTCGCAGGGCGCCTCGTCGCATTGCTGGCAGAGCACCGGCTGAAAGCGGATGCGGGGGTTGGGGAAATCGCCCTCCCAGTAGCGCTCGACGCGAATCCAGTGCTTGGCTCGGCCGCGCGCGGCCTGGTCCTCGCCCGCGGTGGGGATGTTGTTTTCCGCATGGCAAGCGACCACGCACGCTTCGCATCCGGTGCAGCGGTCCAGATCCACTACCATATCCCCACTTGTGCGCCATACGATTCCTTCTCCTTATACAACTCCCGCTTTGGCGGCATTCCGTCCTCAAGAAAACTAACGCCGCTCCTTCTTTCGTGCGGGAAGCCGCTCATTCCTCCCGCAAACAACACCAGTTTGGCCTGCTCGGGTCCGCCCGCGCGCGCCAGCTTCACCCGGGTCGCGGCCCAGGCGAGCGAACCGGTTTCGTGTTCCGTCAGCGGCGCGAGAATGGAGAGCGGATTCGCGCCGCGGCCGCTGGCAAAGCGGCCGAAATTCTCGTGTCCCTGGCCGACCGGCATGGCCACCATGTCGGGAGCGATTCCAGGGGAAAGAACCGCGGCAGCCCGCACGCTGCCCTGCTGCGACGCGATTTCCACCAGGTCGCCTTGCTTGATCCCCAGGCGCTCGCCGGTCTTGGGATTGATCTCCACCCAGCTCGACCACATGGCCGAGGTGAGCACGTCCGGCAGCTCCTGCAGCCAGGGCAGATGCGCAAGCGACCCATCGCCAAACGACTGCGAAACGTAGGGCAGGAAATAAAAGGGAAAATCGCGCGGCGGCGCCGGCAAACTCCGGCGCAGCCGCGGACACGGGCGCGTGCTTGGCCGCACGCTTCCGCGGCTGGCGCCGTGGAGGGTGCGCTCCACCAGCCGCCTTGGGTCTGCGCAGCGTCCCAGAAGTCGTCGTCTGTCTTGGCATCGATGGAGCCGGCGCGGGTGCGGAGCGGAACATAAGCGGCGCGCAGCATGGCGTCGTAGGTGGCCAGGGCAGAGCCTTGGCGACGTCGCCGCCAAGCTGGTGCGCCAGGCCAAGCAGCACATCGGGCATGGAGCGCGTGTCGTGCAACGGGAGAACAGCGGGCGGCGCGAGGTTGGCCACCGCTTGCGATGGAGCCCGACTCGGGCACGCTGTCGAGCCAGCTCTCGAGCGGAGCATGGTCGGGCAAGATCAGGTCAGCCTGGGCGCTGGTCTCGTCGATGAAGCTGCCGAAGCTGACGATGGTTGGAATTTTTGCGAGGGCCTCGCGGATGCGCAGGCCTGGCGGGCGCGGAGAAAATCGGATTGGCCTCATAGAGCAGCAGCAACTGCGGCGCGCTTGGCCCGACAGCGCCGATTGCACGAACGCGCTTAGGCTGGCAAGGCTCGCCTGCGCAGGACGCCGCGAGCTGGCAACGCGGGCGTGAAGCCAAGGATCGGCCCCTGTCGCGGCCGTTATCCACCAGCGACTCCAGGGCATTGACTGCCAGCGCGTTGAACAGGCCGTTGGTATGCGCGAGCGGTGCGCCGCCGATGATGGCGGCCGCCGAGCCGCTTTGCGTGAGCTCATGCGCGAGACGCTTGATGACGGCGGCGCTCACTCCGGTCTGCTTCTCGACCGCTTCCGGCGTGAAGTCCGGCAGGCCCGCAGACCATCCGGCGATGAGCGAACCGGCGCGCGATCCGGCGCCTTGCGGCGCCAGCTTTTCGCTCAGGATGACGTGCGCGATGCCCAGCGCAAGCGCGCCTTCCGTTCCCGGCCGGCATGGGATCCACTCGTCGGCGTTGGCGCCGGTCTGCGACATGCGCGATTCCACCTGCACGAATTTTGCCCGGCGTCCGGGCCGGCCCTGGCGCATCTCTCCGTAGCCGATGGATTGCGCCACCGGCGGAGTTCCACGTCCCCAGAAAATCGGCGCCGAAGGAGATGACATAGTCGGCGCGGCCAAGATCGAACGTGGGCAGTGCAGCGTGGCCAAAGCTGAGCAGATTCGCCTGGCGCAGCACGGCTTCGTCGAAAGGCTGGTACCAGACCGCCGGCGGCGCGCCGTAAGCTTTCAGGAAGCGCTCGATCAATTCGTGGCGCTGACCGCGCAGGGGCCGCGCGAGAAAAGCCAGCGAGTTGGTGGAATTGGAGGCTTGCAGCGCTGCTCAGGTGCGCGGCCAATTCCTTCAGCGCATCGTCCCAGCTTATTTCCTGAAATTCGCCCGAGCCGCGCGGACCGCTGCGCTTGATGGGATGGGTGATGCGGTCGGGATGGTAAAGCACCTGCAGCCCGGCCTGGCCGCGGGCACAGAGCTTTCCCTGGTTGACGGGATGCTGCGGATTGCCTTCGAGCTTTTTCGCCAGGCCCATCTTGATCAGGCCCTGCTGGCCGTGACGCACGACTTCGGCTTCGCCTTGCATCACCCGCACCAGCAGGCCGCAGCCCGCGGAGCATAGCGTGCAGACGCTCGGCTTCCAGGTCGCGATGCCGGGAATCAGCTCTTCTTCCGGAACAAAACGGATGAGCTGCTTCTCCGCGCTGCGACAGCCTTCGAGCGTGGCCATGACGCCCGAGAGAGCCGATATCTTGATAAAGTCACGCCGTTCCATAAGTCGCTCTAGTAGTGACAGGTCTCGCAATCGATCGAGACTTTCTTTTGCGTGTGGCAGTTGATACAAAAACCCATGTTCAGATCCACTTTGCGTTCGGCCGTGGTCTGCTTGGTCATATCGCTGTGGCACGTGGCGCAATCGACTCCGGCGCGAATGTGCGGCGCATGATTGAATCGCACGTGCGCCGACTCGCTGTAGTTGTAGACGCGCACCCAGGGAATTTCCTCACCGCGTGCCTTGTAGGCGGCAATCTTCTTGATCTCGGGGCGGTCGGTGGCGATCGACTGGTGGCAGCTCATGCAGACGGTCACCCCGGGAATACGTGCCTCGGGGCCTTGATCCACGCCGACGTGGCAGAACGTACAGGGCAGACCTTTCGCCAGATGAACGGTATGCGTGTAGGCGATGGGCTGGACCGGATGTTCCGGATGGATGTCCAGAAAATCTTTCATGGCTGCGTATGCGTCTGGATGCGCAGGGGTAAAAACGCCCGTGGTCACATATGCCGATTGTCCCGATGCGTGCATTCCTCGCCCGGGTAGCGCGATTTCCACCAGTCGCCCATGCGCGAGGCGCCGGCCAGAATGAACAGCAACCATTTTCGCCAACCCATCGGGATGCGCATAGAAGAGCCAAAACTTAGCGTGCAACTGCGGATCGGCCGTGAACCAGGCCGATGCTACACGACGCATGCGCGGTTGTAAATAATGAAGAAGGCAGGAGAAATAGATCGCCGCGAGGCGTTGTCGCAGTTCGAAGAGGAACGGATTTTAGCCTTTGCGACATCAAACAGATAGACGGAACTGACTTGGCACGGTCTGAAGACTTCGGCAAAGAGCGGGGTAGCTATGGCTTTCCCAGGTCGTACACCACAGGTTCCTCCCGCTGCTGGGGTTCGTCGCCAGGATTTGCCGGATGACCGCCAACAAGTCCGCATTATTGACAGGCTTTTGCAGAAAGGCCCTGGCTCCTGCCTGAATCGCGCGCTTTTGATTTGCCCGAAGGTCACGGCCAGAGACCACGATGACCGGGATCGAGGCCAGAGAGGGGACTGCTTTGAACCGCTCCATCACCAGGAAACCGTCGCCGGCAGGCAGACCCAGGTCGAAGGATCACAGATCCGGCTCGCTCTTCCGCGCCTCGGCCATACAGGAGATCGCATCCGCTGCAAAGAAAGTGTCGTAGTGGTTGGCCTTGAGGCGCACATGCATACTTTGGAGTACATCCGGGTCGTCATCCACAATGAGAATTTTCTTGTTGCCCATCTGTCCCAATCCTCCGCGAAATTTGCATTTTCTTTCATAAGGTCGATGGGCGAGGCAACTTGACCACCGAGAACCAGAAGCTGTCAATGGACTTAACCACCCTCAGGAAACCTTTCAGGTCTACCGACTTGGTGATGTAACAGTTCGCATGAAGCAGATAACTCTGCAGGATATCCGCGTCCGACGCCGAGGTGGTCAGGACTACGATCGGAATGCTCTTAAATGCCGGACTCGTTTTGAGCTCCTGCAGAACCTCCCGGCCATCTTTCTTGGGCAGGTTGAGATCGAGCAGGATCAGATCGGGACGAGGCGCGGTCGAGTACTTGCCCTCACGCCTCAAAAAAGCCATTGCTTCGCTTCCGTCCTGCGCCACGTGCAACTTGATCTGTACCTCGGCGTCTTTAAGTGCTTCCTGGGTGAGCCTGACGTCCCCGGGACTATCTTCAATCAGTAGAAGTTGAATAGGTGGCGCGCTCGTTTCTGTCGACTCGATCATTGATCCTCTCCGGCGGGTAGGGTGAAGTAAAAGGTGGAACCCTGCATGGCTTGCGACTCGACCCAGATCCGTCCACCCAGCCGAACCACAATCTTCTTGCACATGGCCAATCCAATTCCAGTACCCTCGAACTCTTTTGGTCCATGCAACCGCTGGAAAAGGATGAATATCCTGTCGAAGTATTGGGGTTCGATTCCCAGGCCATTGTCGCGCACGGAAAAGATCCATTCATTGCTGTCTCCCCTGGTGGCGGAGACGTGTACCCGCGGGGATTCGGCGCCGCGGTATTTAATCGCGTTTCCCACCAGGTTCTGGAATACCTGGACTAACTGCGTTTCGTCCGTCACCAGGACCGGCAGTGAATTATGAGTCACGATCGCCCCGCTCTCGGCAATGGTTGCTTTTAAATTGCTGAGCGCCTTTTCCAATGCTTCCCTACAGGAGGTCTCCCGCAGTGCTTGTACATTGGCCCCTGCGCGCGAATAGGAAAGCAGATCCTGGATCAACCCTTGCATACGATTGCACCCGTCGACCGCAAAGGCGATGAACTCATCGGCATCTGCGTCCAGACGGCCTTTGTATCGCTGGGCCAGGAGCTGGGTATAACAGGCCACCATGCGCAAGGGCTCCTGAAGATCGTGGGATGCGACATAGGCAAATTGCTCCAGGTCGTCATTGGAACGCTTCAGCTCCTCCATCATCTTGGTCAGGTGCTCCTCGGACTTAAGGCGCTCGGTCACGTCCCGCATGATCTTTCCGAAGCCCCGCAACCGCCCCTGTTCGTCCCGTAGCGCAGTAATCAAAGAGTGGGCAAGAAAGCGAGAGCCGTCCTTGCGTACGCGCCAGCCTTCGCCTTCATAGCGTCCGTTTTTTTTGGCCTGCGCCAATTCGAAGCCGGGTATGCCGTTGGCAATATCTTCGCCACAATAGAAGCGAGAGAAATGTTGGCCGATAATTTCCTCTGCCCGGTATCCGTTGATTCTTTCCGCCCCCTCGTTCCAGCTCACGATCAGGCCCTCCGGGTCCAGCATTACGTTCGCGTAATCCTTCACTCCCGAAGCCATCAAGCGGAAGCGTTCCTCGCTCTCACGAAGCGCATCTTCGACTCGCTTGCGCTCCGTAACATCGCGGATCGCAGCCGTCACCAGGGTTCCTTCTGTGCTCTTGAGCGGGCTCAGCATGATCCAGATAGGAAACTCGGTTCCATCCTTCCGCCGCCCGTGGAGTTCAATGCCGGTACCGATTTTCTGCACCATCGATCCAGCCGCAGTTCGGATACCATCCACGATCAGGCGCTCGGCGAAGCCCTCAGGAATGATGCTCTTCACCTGCCGCCCCAGGAGTTCGTCGCGCCGATACCCGAACTGCTTCTCCGCCTGAAGGTTCAGCAGGACGATCTCTCCGCTCTGGTTCACCACCACCATCGCGTCCGGGGCAGCCTCCAGAAATCTGAGATACCCCACTCTCCACTCATTGTTTTCGTTGAGCTCGCGACTGAGTTTCATAAGAGGCGATTCTTACCAGGGCACTCCTTGAGCATTCCCATTTTGGGAGGCTGCGATGCCTTGACGTGAGACACTCACCAGACCAGGAACCGCCGGCCGGCCGGTAAACCGTGGCGATGGGAGCCTGTTACGCGCCAAAGCGTTCGCTGTACGTTTATCGGCTTTGCCGATGAAGACCGTGAGCAGTGGGTCTACCCGCAGCACGTCAACGCCAGGCTCGACCGCTAGTGGGGAGGCAGCTTCGACATGATGACCACTTACATTCCGCGTGCGGGCTTTGGCCTATGGCTGGTGCTGGCAACGATCGGTTGCCAAAACGCCGCCCAACCCCCTGTCGTTCCCCATAGCAACACCGAGGCTCGTCCCAGCGGCCGCGAATACCCGGAGTTACGCCAGGAACGACGAGGGAACGAGCCGGCGCCGGCCGCGCCGGGGACGCCCGCAGGAGCAGGCCCCGCCGGGGCAATTTGATTTCTACCTGCTGAATCTTTCCTGGTCGCCGGAGTTCTGCGCCACCCACGGTGACAGCCCGGAATGCGGGCGTAACCTGGGCTTTGTAGTGCACGGACTGTGGCCGCAGGATGCCGACGGCAACTATCCGCAGCATTGCAGTGATGCGCCCGGACCGGCCGATCCGCAGGCCGACACCGACATCATGCCAACGGCCAGCCTGGTAGAGCACGAGTGGCAGACCCACGGCACCTGCTCCGGACTATCCGCCAATGATTATTTTGCAGAGATTCATAAGGCATATGGGGCAGTGAAGATCCCGGCGAATATTGGCGCCGGAAGTGATGCCGATGGCGTCACCCCTGATGACCTGCTGGCGCGATTTGCGGCGGCAAATCCAGGGTATCCGGCGGGGAGTTTCGCGCTGAGCTGCGGCAATAACCGGCTGACGGCGGTGGAGATTTGCTTAAGCAAAGACCTGCGTCCCGAGGCTTGCCAGGGGGTGCGGTCCTGCCGGGCGAACGTGGTGAAAGTAACCCCGCGATAGGCAGCGTCTTCAGGGTTGAGGAGCGGGGGAAGCAGGCGCGGATGGGGGATCAGACCGCGAGGGGTTCTGGCCACCTTGCCCCGTCTGCCGGGCCAGCTTCTCCGCTTGCTTTCGCCTGTGGTAGCGCACCATGTCGGGCCAGAATTCGATGACTTCACTGCCGATAATCGCCTGGGCGGTAACCGCAAAGCCACGTCCCAGTGTGCCGCCGACGGTGCGTTCTGACGCCGGGTAGTAGAAATTGGAAATGGCCCCGCCTATCAGATTGCCCACGACGTTGGCATAGTTCGGTCCCCAGGTACCATTATCGCGCTTGCACCACACCGTGCCTCCTGCCGCCCAAAGAACACGGCTGCTAAAGCTGCCGGTGCCCTTCTGAAAATACCGCGGATCTTCCTTCAGCAGGCTTGCCAGCACCGCGTTGCCTAGCAGATTGCCGGTGAAGTAATCGGTATAGGCCGCCCCATATCGCTTGGCGTACCCCTGTACGCCCTGTCCATATTCGGGAAAGCTGTTTTCCGCCTGATCGATGCCGGCGCCAAACGCGGTAAGCACGAAGGGCCAGGGATCGCTGGCGCTCTTGAAAAAAAGCTCGTACTTCTGGCCGGTACTTAGAGGGAGTGCGTCCTTGTTGTTGGTGGTATTGAAGGTTGCCATCACCGCAAAAACCCGCTGGTGCAGCTGACTGTCCAGCTGCTCCTGCGACTTCTTCCGCCGGTCTTCCTCGGTGGTTGGGGCGCCTGGAGCGGGAGCAGTCTGCGCGTCGGACTGGGTGGCCGGCGCCGCAGCCGAGTTGCCCGGCGACGTTTGCCATGCGCTGGCAATAGGACTATCCGGCAAATCACGCGCGCGCATCGGCCGGCTCTGCCCTTGCCGAAGGCTCGGCAAAGAGTACGACCAATGCTATGCATCCTGCCGCAAACCATCGAGTTAGAGCCAATCGGTTGACCTCAATACCGGCCAATGCGTGAACTATTGCTCAAACCGGCCGACGCGGAAGCTGTTGCTCCAGGCCGAGAGATCGAGGCGGGCTTCCGAGCAAAGGGGCCGAGCAGGTCTCAGACTTCGCCTGGACGTTCGAACGTGCGCGCGTAATCCGTGGCCCGCAAAAGAGGACGTTGATAGGCTCCCTATAGGCCAGCGTAGAGCATTCTATATTCTATGGCAAAAACTGGATTTCGGGATTGGAATAAAGAAATGCTTATGCCATGAACAACGAGGTGGGTTGCCGGGTTTGGTTGAGCTATAAAGAACGGCTATCCTCCTAAGGGGAACAGAAAGTACTCACACGGAGGAATACCGAGATGGCAAAGTATGCGTTGTACGTTTCATTGAAAGCCAAGCCCGGCAAGGCAGCAGAGGTGGAAGCGTTCCTCAAGCAAGGCGCGGAGATGTCCAGGGCGGAGACCGGAACCGTCACCTGGTATGGCATCAAAGAAGACGATGGTGCTTATGCAGTGTTCGACACCTTCGATGATGAGGCAGGCCGAGACGCTCACCTGAACGGTGCGATTGCCAAGGCACTGATGGCCAAAGCGGAGGAGCTGTTCTCCAATACGCTGCAGATTCACAAGATTCAGATCATCGCTGAACAAATAAAGCCGCCGGGCTCTCAGAACGCGTGGCGGCTCAGGATTTCGCGAGTGATGGTCAGCACCATAATTCGGAGGTCAAACCACATAGACCAGTTCTCAATGTAGGCCAGATCGCAGGCGACCCTGTTTTCGATCTGCTCCACAGTCTTGGTTTCGCCACGCCATCCGTTAATTTGCGCCCATCCTGTGATGCCCGGGCTTAACGCGGTGGCGGAAAGCGTATTTTGCGACCACGTCGGTGAACAGTTTGTCCTCCGCCTTGGTGTTGGGCGGATGCGGACGCGGTCCGACCAGGGACATGTCGCCCTCGAGGACGTTCAGCAATTGCGGCAACTCGTCGAGGCTCAGTGCTCTTAGCCACTTACCCAGCCGCGTGACCCGCGCGTCCCCTCGCGTCGCCTGCCGCTCGCCCAGCAAGTCCGTCATCCCATGATGCATGGAGCGAAATTTGTAACAGGTAAAGAGGCGATTATTGAAACCCAGCCGGGGCTGCCGGAATAAAATCGGTCCCGGGCTATCGAGACGGATGGCCAGCGCGATGAGGGCGAGCAGTGGCGAGAGGACGAGGAGCATCAGAGAACCGATGACCAGATCGAAGGCCGACTTCTTCGCCGCCCGCCAATCCTTCAGCGGCCGCTCTTCGATCAACACCACCGGATTGGAGCCGATAGAGGAAATCTGGCTGCTCCTATAGCGGAACCCCACGAAATCAGTGGTCAGGCAAATGTCGGCAACCGCGCTGCCGATCTGTCCGAGAATCATCGATATGCGCGAGATCGCCCGCAGCGGGAGCGCAATCACAATCAGGTCGATCTGCTCTTCACGGCTGCGCTCCAGCAGATCGCGCACGCTGCCGCGAACTCTAACCCCTTCCTGTACCGCCGGAATGCGCGAAAGGCGATCATCATACAGGCCCACCACGGTATAGAAGTTTGGCTCGGAACGCAGGCGTTCGATGAACTCGCGGCTGAACTCGCCCGCGCCGATCACGGCCACCCTGCGGGCCAACCGGCCGGACTCGGTCCACCTGTGCAGCAGCCGGGACAGATAGCATCGCGATGCAATCAGCAGAGTGGCGCTCAAGAATAACCAAAGAAATGGCCATTGGCGAAAAACCAGACCGTCATCACGGGTGAGGAACAGGCAGACGATCATGCTGCCGACGCCGGCCAGCAGCGGAATAGGCAGAAGCTTGAGCTGTTTACCCAGCGAGCAGAGCGAAGGGAGCAGGTAAGCCCCGGCACGGGAGAGGAAGGCGGCCGCCACGAAGCTGCCGGTGACGGTGGCGAAGAAGAGTGAGCCGTCGGACCGCAGCGCATGCAGCGGCGCCAGCATGCTCCTGGCCAGCAATCCGCAGAACAGCAACAGCAGCAAGTCAGAAGCCTGCACAATATTTACGATGACCGATGGCGACATTCTATATTTGTCGCCGCGAGATCCTCGTCGGGCAGGTGACCTCCGCTCGGTTGTGTCCCCGGAGGCTCGGGATGGGCTGACTGCGCCTTCTGCGGAGCGGAAACCGTCGCGAGATCAACCTTCATCGGGCACCAACTGCAGTGTGGAAATAGAGCCCATGGCGCCCGGCAATTACGGCGCCAGCCGGCTCTGCTATCTGGTGCTTTTCTGAGCGGGGCCGGAGCAGTCAATTCCGTGGCGGCCTCATGGGGAGAAGAGTTTTCCGAGGCCAGGGCCCAGCCGCGCTTCGGCGTGGAAAGGCGAGTACGGAACCGAGCCTCGGCCTGGCGCCGAAGCGGTGCGCACACGCGTTCTCGATGCGATCCGCTGCGGGGCGAGCTTTACGTGACCGCCGCCGTGGCTCCTGCAAAATTCGTATCTGGCGGATAAGTTGCTGGCTTTGCCGGATCAGTGTGCTCATATTCTCGAGCACCCGCAAGAAGCCTTCACTACCTTCCTCTTTGCCGTGTGATGCCATACACTTGTCCCGCACGTCCGGCGAAGTACGGGAGAGCCACTGATCCAGTTCATCGGAGAATGCCACTACAGCGCTTCTATCCTTCAATGCGGGGCGATGGACCGGCATGCCCAGCAAGGCCTCCCAACGTTGGGCAGTGCGGACACCGCGTTCAATATGGTTGGAAATCTGTTTCCAGCCGTTAAGAATCTGTCGAGTCATTTTTCCAGGATTCTGCCCCAGGGCAAGTCTCTGCGGTAACGTATACGTTGGCTTTGGAGAGGAACCTAGCGGGGGAAGAGGCGGAGCTTCCAGTAAACCACTGCCGCGATAGCCAGAGCTACCTCGAAGACCAATGGCCCAAACTACACCACGCGCACATCCCAGCTTGTCTTCAGCTTCGATCCGCTCCCAATCAACAGAACAGAGATGGACGATACTGGGACAAGTCAGGGAATGCTCTGCTTCATACTGGTCAATCGGCCCTGCAGCCTGGTCCATCACAGCATGGGATGTCTCCATTTTGCAATTCTCCTGGATCTAGCCAGTACATCGGCTGTTTTCCGATTGCCGATGTAGCACTTTTGAACCATGGCGGGAGCATGCGCTTAAATCGGGTTTCCATGGTCTTTGAAGGGGCGGGGGGAGCCCCATAAGCGTTAACTTGTTTGGGATCTTTTTCGTAAAAACTCGCACAAAACCGTCATCCTGAGCGGAGCGCCCTCACAGATTTATCGCGTGACACAGCGCTTGATGACGTTTTCTGTGGTGAGCTGGAGATGCAACAAACGAGCGTCTTCTCGGATTTATTGTCTGCCAAACAAGTTAGCGCGTATGGGGGGTCAGCCTTGCCATAAACTTGGCTCGGCGAGCGGCTTACGGGTGCTGAAAAGGGCGAGGCTCGTTCCCTCAGCGGCTAAAGCCGCGGCTGCTTGCAGTGGCTTACGTACGACCTAAAGGTCGTACCCTTCCAAAAATTGGGTTTTTCCAAGAGAAAAAACAGCAGGTCCCTCCACTAGTGCGCTCCGGTCGGGATGACAATTCATTTGCGAGGAAGCAGTGTTTCTCGTTGAGGCTATGGGCTAGATCCATTTCTTCCGCAGCAGCCAGAATTTGATGATTTGCGTAAGACCCATGTAGGCGAGCAGGGTCACCATCAGGATCGGCCAATACAGCCCCGGCAGCCGGGTGAAGCCCAGCGATGAGGCTACCGGGGAATACGGCAGATAGATGCCGACCGCCATGATGGCTAGCGTCGTCAACGTCAGCGAGCGGCTTGCCCGGCTCTGGATGAAAGGAATCTTATTGGTGCGAATGACGTGGATGATGAGCGTCTGCGTCATCAGCGACTCGACGAACCAGCCGGTCTGAAACAGGGAGGCACGGGAGGGGATCCCAGCACTTGAAGACCCAGAGCATCACGAAGAAAGTCGTGTAGTCGAAGATCGAGCTGATGGGCCCAATGAAGAAGATGAATCGCGTGATCTCCCCGATGTTCCAGGGCCGCGGATGGGCTATTTGCTCCTCATCCACTGCGTCGGTCGGGATCGGTACCTGCGAAAAGTCATACAGCAGATTGTTGGTCAACACCTGGATGGGCGCCATCGGCAGAAAAGGGAGGAAGGCGCTGGCCCCCAACACGCTGAACATATTTCCGAAGTTGGAACTCGCCCCCATGCGGATGTATTTGAGGATGTTCGCAAATACCTTCCGGCCCTCGATCACGCCCCCTTCGAGCACCATCAGGTCCTTCTCCAGCAGGATCAGATCCGCAGATTCCTTGGCGATGTCGGTGGCCGTGTCAACTGAGATGCCGACGTCGGCGGCGCGCAATGCCGGTGCGTCGTTGATCCCGTCGCCCATGAACCCGACCACGTGCCCCTTGCCCCGAGAACACGAATGACCCGCTCCTTGTGAGCCGGAGAGAGGCGGGCAAATAGCGTCGTCTTTTCCGCTGCCTCGGCCGAGTTCCGGGTCTGACATTTTCTCCACGTCGGCCCCGAGAAGCATGGGATCGGCAGACAGGCCCACGTCTTTGCATACCTTGCGGCTGATGAGGTGGTTGTCTCCAGTCAGGATTTTCACTGCCACGCCATGCTGACGAAGGGCCTCAAGCGCGGCCGCCGCACTCTTCTTGGGCGGGTCGAGGAAGGCAACGTATCCTCTGAGAACGAGGTCCCGCTCGTCCTCTTTCCTACAGATCTGTTTGCCCGTAAGGTCCTTGGTCGCCACTGCCAACACACGGAAACCATCGTTGCTGAGGCTCTCGTATTCTGCCTTCAGACCAACGATCAGGGGCGGATCCATTGGAGACAGCTTCCCGTCCAGTTCAAATTGCGTGCACTGGTGAAAAACTTCCTCCGGGAGCGCCCTTGGTAAGGAGGATCGCTTTGCCTTCAGGGTCCTCCACCAGGACAGACATCATGCGCCGGGTGAAGTCGAAGGGGATCTCATCCAGCTTCTTGTACTTCTCGACCAGCGCCTGACCATGGAAATCGGGACTATCCAGAATCGCCCGGTCGAGCAGGTTCTTGAGGCCGGTCTGGAAGTAGCTGATCAGGTAACCGTTCAATAGCACATCCTCAGTTTCACGTCCCTCGACGTTGCAGTGCCGCATGAGGACGACACGATCCTCGGTGAGCGTACCCGTCTTGTCGGTGCACAATACATCCATGCCGCCGAAGTTCTGGATGGAGTTGAGACGCTTGACGATCACCTTCCTGCGGCTCATGGCAAGCGCGCCCTTGGAGAGACAGACGGATACGATCATCGGCAGCATCTCGGGCGTAAGACCCACCGCGACCGCCAGGGCGAAGAAAAAGGCGCCTTTCCAATCGTGCTTGGTGAGGCCGTTGATCAGAAAGACTAAAGGCACCATGACCGCCATCAGCCCGATCATCAGCCAGGTAAAGTGGTTAAGGCCCTGATCGAAGCTGGTCAGCACCCGTTCCCCAATAATCGATTCGGCCATACCGCCGAAATAAGTCTGGACCCCCGTGGTGACCACGACCGCGGTGGCCGTGCCGCTCTCCACGCTCGTCCCCATGAAGCAGATGTTCTTGAGTTCCGTGGGTGAAACCACCGTTTCGGGTTGCGGGTCGTGGAACTTTTCCACCGGGAGCGACTCACCCGTGAGGCTACCCTGGCTCACGAAGAGGTCTTTGGAGGTCAGCACCCGTACGTCGCCCGGAATCATATCGCCGGCGGACAACTGGATGATGTCTCCGGGCACCAGATCGCGGAGAGGTATTTCCCTCGCCTTGCCGTCGCGGACGACGGTGGCCGTAACGTGGATCATGGCCTTGAGCTTCGCCGCCGCCTCGTCGGCCCGCGCTTCCTGAATGAAACGGAGGCTTACACTCAGGGCTACCATCATGGCCATCACCGTGCCGGCGCGCGCGTCACCGGTAGCAAAGGAGATCGCCGAAAGAGTTCCCAGCAGAATCACCAGCGGGTTGCGCAGGATTTTCAGAAGACGGACGGGCCAGCCTTGCGCCTTCTCCTGCGCAATCTCATTCGGACCCGTTTCCGTGGCCCGCTCTTCAGCCTCAGCTTGCGTCAGGCCGGCCGGACCGGTCCGCAACTCCTGGAGTAGTTCTTCCCCGCTCTTCTGGGCGGCATTGAGCACCGCCGGCGATACGTGAATGCTCTTGCTTTTCGGACTTTTGGGTATCGAGGGCGCGGCTGGTGGAGAGGCTGCCGTATCAGCTACGTCTTTCGTATCCGCATCTGGTGTTGTCATGTTTCCTTCACTCATCGCGAGATGTGGGGCACCCGGGTTCTTGGCAGGATTATCGTAGTACGCTTTGTTGCATCGTGGGATAAACGTCCATCTGAGTGACGCACCACACTGTTTCGTTCACGCGAGCTTAACGCGGCGCCATCCATATCACCTTTTCCTGATTACAAACCATT
Source organism: uncultured Acidobacteriaceae bacterium (assembly GCA_963757515.1). Lineage (GTDB taxonomy): Bacteria > Acidobacteriota > Terriglobia > Terriglobales > Acidobacteriaceae > PALSA-350. The sequence goes on from CAVWRV010000001.1 coordinate 121,486, forward strand.
GACATTGTGATGACAGAGGACTGACAAGCGTTTCTGTTGGGGTTGTTACGTTGGGGATGCAAGACGAGTTGCCCCCTATGCGATCAATCCGGTCATCAGTTCCCGCGTTTCGCGTCTCTCGCCTTCCGGTTGGCCGGCTTGCTGCTACTGCTGGCTGGGCAGTTCTCATTCGCCCAGAACGTTCCGATCGTGTCGGGCGCACTCGGCTTTTTCGACAGCACAAATGCCGGTGTCAATTTCTTTCAACCGGTGGCCGCCCCGGTCGTCGTAGCCCCACTTGGCAAGCATTTCCTGGCGGAATCCCGATTCGATTTGCGGGGCTTTTTTGCTCCGCAAAATGGCTCCAGCGGTCCCTACCAGGGCACCTATATTGGGTCGACCCAATATCTGCAGCTGGATTACCTCGCGGCGGACAGAGTGACGTTCACGGCGGGGCGCTTCCTCACTCCCTTCGGCACCTACAACGAACGCCTTTCGGCCATCTGGATCCAGAAGTTACAGGATGCTCCGCTCATTTTTCCCATTGGCACGCGCACCACCGGCTCCAGTGACGGGGTGATGGCCAGAGGAGTACTGCTCGCAAAGCCGGCCGTACACCTCGACTACATTGGCTACTTTTCTGCGTCCAGCAACGGTTGCCCAGTTCCAGGCGGGACGCGCGGCCGGGCTATCGTATCGATCTGTATTTTCCTGGCAACCGAGTGGAAATAGGAACCTCCTACGGACGATTCCTGCAGGGAACGCATAACAATTCCACGCGGAGCCCATTTCTGGTGGCAACCGTGGCGGTTTCCTTTAGAAGTGCGTTCCGAATATGCCCACGGAGCCCACGCGCAAGGATATTGGATAGAGAGCGCCTATCGGCTCTCGCAGTGGAAAGGTCCCGACAGTCTCTTCGGCCGGCTGGAGCCGGTGTTTCGCATGCAGCAGACTTTCCGCAACAGTCCGGGCCCGGGTGACGGCCTGCCCGCTGCCAATACCAACCAGGTGGACTTTGGCCTGGACTACCACCTGCCCCATGAGGTGCGCCTCAATGGCAGCTATTCGCGCAAGCTCACCACTACCGGCAACGCGAATATCTGGGACGTATCTCTGACCTGGCGTTTTCTTTTTCCCATGTGGCGAGGTCGCCATGAAGAAGAGTCACTCAACCTGGAAACACCTGCCTCTGCCGCTTGTCATCTTCCTGTTCGGCAGTTGGCTCGCCTGGGCACAAGCGGTTCAATCTCCCCAGAATACCGCGGGAGCAACTTCACGAACGGCGCAACCTGCAGCGCCTGCGAATCCGGGAGAGCGTGCGTTCCGGGCTAACTGCGGCCGCTGCCACAATCCACCCGAGCAACTTTCACCCCGGATCACGGGAACCGTGCTCCGTCACATGCGGGTACGAGCTTTGCTCAGCCCGCAGGACGAACGCGACATTCTGAAATATCTGGCTCCCTGACTTTTGAACAGAGAAGAGAAACATTGCATGAAACTCAATTTGACCCTCCGTATTTCGATCCTGGCGCTGTTCGTCGTTTGCTGTGCCTGGCGGCTGTCGCATGCCCAGGACCCGCCCAACCGGATCGAAATCGTCGCCAAACGTTGGGAGTTTACCCCCAGCGAGATCACGCTCAAGAAAGGCGAACCCGTGATATTGGTGCTGACCAGCAAAGACGTCGCAGCACGGTTTGAAACTCGAGGAATTCAACCAGGTTGTCATAGCCAAGAAAGGCGAGAGCAGCCAGGTCGAGTTCACCCCGGCCGAGGCAGGCACATTTTTCGCGCAATGCGCGGTGCTTTTGCGGAGCAGGGCACGGATCCATGAAGCTGACCATTCACGTTACGGAGTAAGCCATGCATCGGGCGCATCTTCTTTGTTTGCTCGGCTTGTCTCTGCTTGCTTTGCGGCTGCAAAGTGAGCCAGCCAAGCCCCCTGGAGCGCGATGTCGTGGTCGCCGCCGAGCATGAAATTACCGTAGGCAATCGCTCGCAAAAGAATCCGTTGCCCTTAAACAACGAGACTTTGGCGGCGGGGAAGGAAGCTTTTGGACACTATTGCGTGGTTTGCCACGGACTCGACGGCCAGACCACCGGCGTTCCCTTCGCCGACCGCATGTCTCCGCCGATCCCATCGTTGGCTTCGCGGCAAGTACAGGACTACAGCGACGGGCAATTGAAATGGATCATCGACAACGGCTTAGCACCTTCCGGCATGCCGGCTTCGAAGGGCACGCTGAGCGACGAAGAAATCTGGTCAATCGTTCAATTTCTTCGTCATTTACCGCCTGCGGGCAGCCTTGGCGAACCCGAGATGTACAGCCACTAATTTGATGCCGGAGATGGTTATGAAATGGCGCGGACGCGCAAGTAAGAAGGTGGTTGAGGCTGTGGTTGCCGCCTTCCACGAATCAGCCGAAGAGTGCTCTCAACGCCTGGCGGCGCTGACAGCCAGGGACTGGGAACGGTCCTACCATTGGCTCGATGCCAGCGGGATGGCGTTGTACTTTCTGGACCAGGTTGAGCGCTTGCACATCGAGAGCGCGCTGCCGCCGGCAACGCTCAAGCGGCTCCGCGGCAATCTGGCCGACAACCGGGACCGAAGCTCCACCATGTTTGCGGAGTTTGCATCCCTTAACGAGTCATTTCAGGCAGCCGGTCTGGTGTATGCAAATCTTAAGGGTTTCACTCTTTCGCCTGAGTCGTGCGCCAGGCCTGAACTGCGCTGCCAGCTTGACTTCGACTTTCTGATCGATGGCAATCAATTGGGTCTGTGCCATGGACTCCTCCGCAAAAGAGGGTACGAACTGTCGGCAGCGACCCCGGATGTATGGGAGTTCAAAGCCGGGTCTTCAGAGTTGACAAGTATCAAAGATCATTACAAAGCGAGACCGCAGCGCTCGGTCGAACTGCACTTCGCCTCCTCCGAGGCGCCGCCGCATTTGCCCTTTCGCGACCCGCGTCTCGAAACCCGGATGCAACATTCCTGGCGGGGCCTTGCCTTCCCTGCCCTTACCCCCGCCGACCGATTCATCGCCCAGGCGCTGCACGTTTTCAAACACCTTTGCAGTGCATGCACCCGGCTGTCGTGGCTGCTTGAGTATCAGCATCACATTGCAGCTCGAACCCACGATCAGCCTTTCTGGAACGAAGTGCGGGAACATGCCTGGGCCCACCGTGACGCAGCCATCGCGATCGGCCTGACGACGCTGCTCTCATCCCGGATCTTTGGCGGGGAAGCTCCGGCTCAACTTGATGAATGGACTGAGCGTTTGCCCGCCTCTGTCGCGCCTGTGGGCCGACCAATACGGAAGGGAGTCGATCCTGGCGGACTTTCCCGGGACCAAGCTGTACCTGCTGTTGCAGGAGGAGTTGCGAGCCAACGATGACTCGTGGAAACAGACGAAGCGCAGCAGCCTGCTGCCGTTGCACCGGGCTCCAAGAATCGTAAAAATCAGCCCCCCTGACAACGTGGGTAAGCGAATTCGAGGCGAGGTCTACCAGCTGCGCTTCATCCTTTTTCGCCTCCGCTTCCACGTTGTGGAAGGAATGCGCTACCTGGTCGAGGCCTCGCGTTGGAAACGCCGGCTGGCCACTTTGCGGGAGTTAAAGCCCGATTTGATTGTTGATTGAACGACGCCATGAAGACTCGACTCACAACCCGGTTCACGCACCTCTCATTAAGGGCGGTCGCTCTGATTGCGTTATGCGGCTCCACTTTCGCTCAGCAGGTAGCGCCCCCGCTCGCTGCGTCCTTCGTCCGCCACTGCGGATACAACTTCTTCGGATTCTGATGCGAACAGTTCCTCTGCATCACAACTCGGCGAGCGCAGTTCCCTGACAGCGGCGCAGATCATTTTGATTCTGCAGCAGAAACCCGAGCTGGTCGTAGAACTCAAGTCTCTGGTGGCCGACCAGCTGCAACAGCAGGGCATACCGGCACAGGCCGACTCGATCACCGACGAGATGCTGCTCAGCCAGATCTCGACCAACGCCGCCTTGCGTTCCAGCATAACGGTTTGGCTGCGCGCCCGCGGCTATGTTTCCGCGGCCGATATGGATCGGCTTGCTTGCGAGCGCCGGCCGCCGAGGACGAGACTGGACGAGTCGCCGTTCGTCATCACTGCTCACCAGCGGGCGCCCTCTTGACTGCGCTCAGCTCTCTCCGGCAGCCATCGTACCGTCTCAAGGCGGATCGGTCTCGGCGACCGGCCAGCCATCTCTGGCCGACAACGGCGCCTGACCGCGCGCACCAGAGGATTAAGTACCTGCGACCGAGCGCTCGGCCAGACGCCCGAGACAAGTCGCGGAGCGTCACCGACGAACCCGAAACCCTGCATCTGCCCGCGCCCTACAATCTGCGCTCTTTGCGTGACCTCTACACCCAGGTGCCTCCGGATAGCGTTAAGCTCAAGCGCTTCGGCTCCGAGGTCTTTGTCAACCGCGATGAGCTGACACGGCGGCGGACTCGGAAACCGCACCATGCCGGTCGATCTTCCTATCGGTCCCGACTATGTACTCGGGACTGGCGACGGCCTCACCATCAATCTCTGGGGAGGCATCTCACAGAGCTTCGCCCGCGTCATCGATCGCGAGGGTAAGATCGCGCTGCCCGAAGCCGGGTCTCTGGTTGTGGCTGGGCTCACTCTGCAGCAGGCCCGGTCGAGCATCGAAAGCGCGCTCAAGCAGCAGTACCACAATGCCCAGGTCGACGTGACCATTGCCCGCCTGCGCACGGTGCGGGTGTATGTCGTCGGCGACGTGCAGCGTCCCGGCGCGTATGACGTCAGTTCCCTCTCCACTCCGCTCAACGCCATCTATGAGGCCGGCGGCCCCACCAGCGTGGGCTCGCTGCGCATCGTGCGCCACTATCGCGGACAGCAACTGATACGAGAAGTCGACCTGTACAACTTTTTGCTCCACGGCGTGCGCATGGATGACGAGCGCCTGCAGGCCGGCGACACGCTGCTCATTCCGCCCGCTGGCCCGCAGGTCGCCATCTTCGGCATGGTCAAGCGGCCCGCAATTTATGAACTCAAAGGAAACTCGACACTGAAAGACGTGCTCGACAATGCCGGCGGAGTCACCGTCGCCGCGGCACTCGACCACATCACCATTGAGCGCATCGACCCCAACAAGCAACGCGAGACGGTGAGCCTGGAGCTCAGCGCACCGACACGCGCGTCGGCCCGTGGCACAGATCGCGTCCTTCGAGGTGAAGGATGGTGACCGTATCCATGTCGCTGCGATCCTGCCCTATAGCGAGCGCGCCATCTATGTGGAAGGCCATGTCGTGCGGCCGGGCAAGTTTCCGTATCGCGATGGCATGCAGCTGAGCGATGTTCTTCGCTCCTACCAGGATCTGTTGCCGGAGCCCGCTGCCAAAGGCGACATCGTGCGCCTGGTGGCCCCCGACTTTCATCCCGAGACGATTCAGTTCGATGTGGCCGACGCCCTGATCGGCAATACCAACCTTGCCCTGCAGCCGTTTGACACCATCCGCATCCTCGGCCGCTATGAGGTGGATGCGCCGCAGGTGATGCATTCGCGGCGAAGTCTTACGCCCCGGCTCCTATGCGCTTTCCCAGGATATGACGCCGATGAAGCTGGTGAACATGGCGGGCGGCTTCAAGCGCGATGCCCTGCTCAGCAGCGCTGACCTGGCGAGCTACACCGTTCAGGACGGGGAGAAGGTCGTCAGCCAACGCGCGTCGCATTCACATCGGCAACGAAGAATTTGATACGGTCCCGCTCAAGCCCGGTGACATCCTCACCATTCATCAGCTATCCGGATGGAACGATATCGGCGCCTCGGTCATTCTCGAAGGCGAGGTTACCTACCCCGGCAGCTATGGCCTGCAGGAAGGAGAGCGCCTTAGTTCGGTGCTCCGCCGCGCCGGAGGACTGCGGGACACCGCATATGCCAGCGGCGCCATCTTGATCCGCAATCAGGTGAAGGATTTAGAGGAGAAAACCAGGGTGGAACTCATTCATCAGATTGAAACCTCCTCGGCATCCGCACGCCTCGCACCGAACCTCGGCGGCCAGGATCAGAGCGCACTGCTGCAGGCTGCCTCGCAGCAGCAGGCCGAAGTACTTCAGCGCTTGAAGAGCCAGCCTGCCAGCGGACGTCTCGTGATCCACATCAGCGCGGATATCAATAGCTGGGCCAACACACCTGCCGACATCGAGATGCATACCGGCGACGTGTTGACCGTTCCCAAGCGTCCTGGATTCGTGTTGGTCAGCGGCCAGGTCTATAACGCCTCCGCCATTACCTACGTTCCCGGTAAAGAAGCGAGCTGGTATCTGCGCCGGGCGGGTGGAACCAACGATGTTGCCAATCGCAAAGAGATCTTTGTCATCCGCGCCAACGGTTCGGTCATTGGAAGGCGATCGGGCGAATGGTATGGCGCCAACGTTCTCGCGACTCGTCTCGATCCTGGCGACGTCATCGTGGTTCCGCAAAAGATCATCGGCGGATCTCTCTTCTGGAGAAATCTGCTCACCGTTGCCCAGATATCTTCCTCCATTGCCATCACCGCCGCGGTAGCCGGGGTCATATAGGTTCGCCATGCGAAGGTCAGCCATGCTCCTGCTGGTGTCACTCATGCTTGCACGAAGCTACGCCCAGGCACATCTCCGTATGCGCCAGGAGATGGAGACGGAGACTGCGACTCCTCCAGCATGGCGTCCACCTATGTTCCGATCGAAAGCTGGATCTATCCCGCGATCGAGAGGCTGGCGCTTGCCGGGTATATCCAGACTGCGTTCGCCGGGTTGCGTCCCTGGACGCGGATGGAAAGTGCGCGGCTGGTCGCCGAAGCCCAGGAACACCAAACGGATCTCGACTCCCGGGAAGAGGTCTCGAGCAAACGAACCGATCGATAAGGGACCTGGCTCGCGAGTTCGCGGTGGAGCTTCGCCAGCGGGACGGGGAGTGCAATCGCCAGGCAGCGGTCGACTCGATCGACTGGCGCAGCTCCGCGATCGCCGGCGCTCCAATTACTGACGGCTACCACTTTGCCCAAACCCTCACCAACGATTACGGGCGGCCCTACGGCCAGGGAAGCAACCTCTACACCGGCATCTCGGCGCGTGCGGCTTCGGGCTCCTTTGCGGCGTATATCCGGGCGGAACTGCAACGAACCTGCGCCGGGCGCCAGTGACTCCTTCGTCAGCGGATGCCGCCATCGCCGCAGCCGACTTTACCCCGCTTGCCGCCGCCGGGCCAGCCTCCGGCTTTACCCGCGGACGGGTGCTCGAAGCCTATGTTTCGTACGCCTTTCACAACAACCAACTCTCCTTTGGGAAGCAAGCGATTGTGGTGGGGGCCGGGCAAAGGAGGACCGCTCCTCTTCAGCAACAACGCGGAGCCAATCACCATGCTCCGCTACGATCGCGTATCCCCCATTGAGCTCCCGGGCATTGGCCGGTGGCTGGGCCCGATTCGTGTGCAGTTCTTTCTAGGGCGTCTTTCCGGGCAGCAATTCGTCCACGTCGGGGGCCAGACTTTGGGGCAGCCAGGGGTTGCGCTCGGCGACCAGCCATTTATCCATGGCCAGAAATTTTCCTTCAAGCCCAGACCCGAGCTGGAATTCAGCGTCTCCCGCACCACAATCTTCGCCGGCGCCGGAGCTGCCTTCACAACAAAGAGCTTTTTGCGCAGCTTATTTTCCACCAGCAACTCCGCCCCCGGCGCCAACGATCCGGGCGATCGCCGGTCCGACTTTGACGTCCAATACACAGTTCCAAAGCTCCACGATCTGCTGAAGGTCTATGTGGATACGTTCACCGACGACGAGCTCTTTCCCCTTGCCTACCCCACACATAGCGCGTGGTCGCCAGGATTTTATGTTGCTCGCCTGCCGCATCTCCCGCACATGGACTTTCGTGCGGAGGGGTATCTGACGCCCCAGCGAACTTTTCCGGGGTTCTATTACTTCAATGTCCATTACCTCAGCGGCTATACGAATGATCGGCAACTCCTGGGCAGTTGGATCGGACGCGAGTCCAACGGATATCAGTTATGGAGCACCTGGTGGTTCTCTCCCCGGAGCTCAGTGCAAGTCCGCGCTCGCGATCAAACTGCCAGCTCTGTATTTCTCCGCGGTGGAGCTCTCCGCGATCTGAATATCAGTACAGATCTTGCTCTGAGCCCGCACTGGCAGCTAAGCGCCGCCGTGCAACAGGAACGGTGGCGGTTTCCGCTTCTTTCCGCGGCCACCCACAAAATGTAACCACGACGATCCAGCTCTCCTTTCACCCGAAAGCAGGAGCACTCTAATGGCAACAGCTGAGATCACTGGCAACCCAAGCGCAACCCATGGCTAATTGGCTCAGGAATGCCAACCTGCTTTGGGATCGTCGACGCACTGCTAGTCAGGGTGGCCGCGGTGGCTCTCATCCTAAGCGGGGCCATCGCTTTTCTTACTCCCAAGCGCTACGAGTCTGACCGCCCGTCTTATGCCTCCGGAACAGCCCTCTTCGGGCGCCGCTATGCTGGCGGCACTGGCAGGTCACTCCTTAGGCGGATTGGCTGGAGTCGGTAACCTCGCCGGTCTGTCTGGGGGGAAGAACCTCGAGTGCCCTGTTCATCGATCTTCTCCATAGCCGCACCATCAGCGACCACATCATCGACCGCTTCAACCTGCAGCAGGTTTATAAGAAGCGCTATCGCATCGACACGGTGAAATATCTTGCCCGCCATACGACGGTGGTGGATGACAAGAAGAGCGGAGTCATCACCCTTACGTTCAGCGATACCGACCCGCGGCGAGCCCAGGCGATCGCGCAGGCCTATCTGGATGAGTTGAATCGTATCGTGACCCGCGCCAACACCTCCTCCGCGCGCCGGGAACGTGAATTCATTGAGAAGCGCCTGGTGAATGTGCAAGCCGACCTGCAGAGCGCAGAGAAAGCGCTCGGTCAGTTTTCCAGCGCCAACGTCACACTCGACGTCAAAGAGCAGACCCATGCGATGGTGGACGCGGCTGCAAGACTACAGGGCGAACTGATCCTGGGGCAGTCGGAGCTCGACTCTTTGCAGCAGATCTACGGCGAAGGCAATGTGCGGGTGCGCGCAGCCCGGGCGCGGATCGGAGTTTTAAAGAGCGAGCTCGCGAAGATGAGCGGCAGCTCGTCTGCTGAGGAACCCAGCACCAGCGGAGGGAGCTCTGAGTTATACCCATCACTCCGCCAGCTGCCCAAGCTCGCCGTGCCCTACGCCGATCTCTACCGGCGGGTGCGCATTCAGGAAACCGTATTCGAACTGCTATCCCAGCAATATGAGATGGCGCGCATCGAGGAAGCAAAAGACACTCCAGTGGTCGCGGTGATTGACCAGCCGCTGGTGGCGGAGAAGAAGTCCTTTCCTCCACGTTTGCTCATGATGCTTCTGCTGACCACTGCTATGTGTAGCGGCGATGTCTTTTTACATCGTTCTTGGTTCCATGTGGGAGCAGGTGAGCCCGGGCGATCCGAGGAAGGTTCTGGCGCAGGAGATCGGTGACACCGTACGCGGAGAGCTGGAGCGGCGGCTGCAGCGAAGGGTTGGTGTCGAATGAGAGCTCATCTCTCGAACGCCGCCTATGGGGTGCTGGACTACGCGGCCTATCCCATTGCCATGCTTGTCTCCGCTCCAATCTTGCTCAGGCACCTGGGCGTGGCCCAGTACGGGATTTGGATCGTGACCACCGCAGCGGTGAACACCGGCGCCATCATTGCATCAGGCTTTGGCGACGCGAATATCCAGTACATCGCCAGCGCCAGAAGTCAGGGTAATGCGGATCTGTTGCTGCGAGCGGTGCGCAGCATGCTCGGCATCAACCTCCTGCTAGGCGGCGCGCTCGCGCTCATCTCGTGGATGCTGGTGCCCTTCGCTGCCGGCCACCTGGTTGGCCCTGGGACAGGCCTGCAAGCAGCCTGCCTGCTGGGCCTGCGCATTGCCAGCGTTCTCATGCTGGTGCGGGCCATCGAAAGCGTCTGCGTCAGCACCCAGAGAGCTTTCGAGCGATATGGAGCAGCCATCCGGATCAGCCTCTTGGCCCGGATCATCACGGTGGCCGCGGCCGTGCTGCTCAGCCGGCGCGGAACTGGCGTCGCCGGGATCATGGAGGCGACAGCTTGCTTCATGGTTCTGGGAACAGGGGCCCAGCTTATCCGGCTGCAGCAATATCTGGGAGCGGCTTCGCTTTGGCCTTCGTTCGACCGTCACGCCACATCCGTCCTGTTCGGGTTTGGGGCTTTTAGTTGGCTGCTTGCCGTCTCCAGCGTCATTTTTACCCAGGCGGACCGGCTGCTTCTGGGCGTCTCCCTGGGCGCAAGCACGGTCACCGCCTATGCGTTGTGTGTGCAAATGGCGCAGCCGATTTATGGCATCGCATCCTCCGGCCTGCACTTTCTCTTTCCTTATCTTGCCGGGCGCAATGCGGTCTCTGGAGCCGATGAATACGGGCGATTCTCGCGGCCTTCGCCGTCAATTTTCTGATCGTGGCCGTAGCCACCGGCGTCCTGTTGCTCTTCGGCCCGTGCTGTTCTTTACGCCTGGGTCGGCCCATCGGTTGCTCAAAGTGCCGCCGGCATACTGGCTCCCATTGCCTGGAGCTTTGCCCTGCTGGGGCTAAGTGTCACCGGGTATTACTCGTTGCTCGCGCTTGGCCGTGTCCAGATGGTCACTGCGCTCAATCTTATGGGTGGCTTGACCATGCTGCTTCTCATGGTCTGGCTACTCCCTTTGTAGGGCGTTCATGGAATCGCAATGGCGCGGCTTTGCTACGGCGCCATCGCCTTACTCATGTACGTCCCGCTCGCCCGTGCGCTGGGGGGCGCACGGGCGCCTTCTTTGTCTGCTTCAGACATTAGCCCAGTCTGTGAGGACGTATGAGCACCAGCGTCGCAATGGCAAGAGTCCAAACCGTCACCCAGCCTGGGAGCCTCATGGCTGCGACCGTTGGATTCTATTTTGCTTTTCGCTATTGCATCGAGTACCTGTTCTTTCAGTCAAACCCGCGCGCAGGCGGCGCGTTCGGCGTTGGGCTGAATTTTTTTCTATGCGCAGTCGTTGTGTTCTATTCGCTGGGGCCGGCGCCAAACACCTTGCGGTCGACGGTGCGTGTACCGGCGTTCCGCCCGGTCATCGCCTTTCTGCTGGTCGCTCTTTGCAGCTTGCTTTGGAGCGCGACGATTTCGGTAGCCGTCGCTTTTGCTTATTGGTGCGGTGTGGCCGCGGACCTGGCGATGGTGGTGTTGCTGCTCCGCACCGGGCCGGTGGAACGTATGTCGTCCTCCCTCATGAAGGGCTATGTATGGGGAGCCGGCCTTCATCGCAGTGTTGACCTGGCTATCGCCCACCATGCAGGATCTGCGCCCGGGAAATGACGACTTCTTCAGCCCCAACGCCATCGCGCTCATCTGCGCCTTCGGCGTATTTTTCGCCCAGTTTCTCAGCCGCTCAGAGCGCTCCTGGAACCTAGCCGCGATTTTTCTCGCCGTCACCTTGTTGCGCACTCTGAGCAAGACCACCATCGTTGCCTTCATCGCCGGCGAGGCACTGATGCTCCTGCGCGATTCTGCCGTCAGCCGCCGCAAGCTGCTCGCGATCCTGGTTATTTCCTGCCTGGTGGTCGCGGCATTCTGGGGGCTGATTCAAGCCTATTTCGAGGTTTACACCACCACCGGCAATCAGGCCGAGACACTCACAGGCCGCGTCGGCATCTGGGACTACGTTCTGGAAAGCGTCGCTCGAACGGCCGTGGCTCGGGCACGGATTTCACTCCTTTCGCAATGTGGTACCGGCCTTCGGTACCTTCGAACCCTGGCATGCTCACAATGAATTGCTGCAACTCTTCTACGCCTACGGGGCCGTGGGGATATTCCTGTTCCTCGCCGTCTACGGCAGTTTGTACCTGCAGCTCCACCGCCTGCGCCTGGTCCTCTGACAAGGCGCTTTTTTACGGGCTTCTTCTCTTCATAGTGATACGGGGTCTTGGCGACACCGATCGATTCGAACTCACGCTGCCGCTTTGGTGCGTTTTTCTCGTCAGCTCGCTATTGCAAATATCTCAACCCGCTTCACTCCAGTCGCTGGAGTTGAGCGCGCCGATAAAGGACGGCCAATCATGAAGATCGTCATCGCAGTTGCCGGCTCCTCCGGGCATCTTTCGGGAGTTACTCGTCATGCCGCTAACCTCGCCCGATGCCTGCTGACCCGCGCCGGCGTGACCGCCATTCACGTGGTCGCTGCAGAATGCCAGTGGGATTCTCTGGACGCGGCCTTGCCGCATAACGACGCCAGGCTCCACCTGCATGAGATATCCGATAGGCCGCGACCCCATCAGCCGCAATCTCTGGTACTACAACCAGCTGCCGGCGATCGCCCGCCGTCTCAAAGCAGACATCGTGCACTTCGCCTATCCCGCTCCGGTGAATCGGCAGGCGCTCCCCTGCCCCGCGGTGGTTACTCTTCATGACCTCTACCCCTACGATATTCCTTCCAACTTCGGGTTTCCCAAGGTCCTCTTCAACCGCCTGATACTGCAGCAGTGCCTGCATGCGGCTGACAGGATCGCCTGCGTTTCCGAAACCACCTTCAGGCGCCTCTCCTTCTATGCCCCCCGGGTCGCTGCTCGCCGGGCAGTCACCATCTACAATTGCGTCGATCCCGGACCGCCCAGCGCGGCAGCCAGTCCCATCCCGGCATGGTTTGGTCAACCATTTCTTCTTTGCGTTGCCCAGCACCGCCGCAACAAGAACATTGTTCTCGCTTTGCGCGTCTTTCGCCGCCTGCTGGTGGAAAAAGAGATCAATCCCGCGTCTCTGTTGGTGGTCATTGGCATCGAAGGCCCGGAAACAGAAAACATTCATCGAGCCATCAGCGAACTCCAGCTGGAGCGGCAGGTCGTCTTCCTGCGGGGAATTTCGGACGCGGAGCTGGAGTGGTGTTACAAGCATTGCGAACTGCTGCTGGCGCCTTCTCTTATCGAGGGCTTCGGTTTGCCGATCGTCGAGGCAATGTTCCATCATTGCCGCGTGGTCTGCTCCGATATCCCGGCATTCCGTGAAGTGGGTGGATCCTACTGCCACTATGTTCCCCTGGAACCATCCCCGGAGGACGCATTCGTCCGCGCGACACGGGAAGCTCTCACCACGCTTAGATTCCGCACCCCGACGGTCGATCGTTATTCGAGTGAGCGCATCGCGAAAGCGTACTTTCAGCTTTACACCGATTTACTTCATGGCAATGCCTCGGTCGCGGAAGACTATGGCCTGGCCTGCAATCTGGAAAGGAGTGGATCGTGAGCGAGCGCCTCGCATAGATACTCAGCCGCCCGGGAGAAGCAGCTCTTACTCGAATGTCTTCTCCAGGATCCCAGGCGCTCGTGGTTACATTGCCTCAACCTTCGTCAGGCCTTGCGGGTTTGCATACTTCTTCACCTGGGCAAGCTGCGTGTATAGGCGCGTCGCCGAAGGTGCCGGTCTTTGTCCTATTAGGCCTGTATCTGGTGGGCTATACGCTGCCCCGCGCCTGGAGACACACTCAACACCGACTTCCCTAATTACTATCTCGCCGCGCGGCTCACCCGCGAAGGCGTTGATCCGTCGCGCGCCTACGAGTGGATCTGGCTGCAGCGGGAAAAGGACCACCGCAATATTGATCAGCGAATCGTCGGACTGGTGCCCATTACGCCTTTTTCTACCCTGGCAATGTGGCCTTTAACGCGCTTATCCCCCCTGGCTGCAAAACACGCATGGCTGATCTTCAATCTCGCCCTTCTCTTTCCCATTGCCTGGCTGATGAGGGCGGTCAGCGGTCTGTCGCTGTTACAGGTAGGGTGCCTGCTCGGACTGTGCTTCCCCCTGCACCGTAATCTTCTCTACGGGCAGTACTACATCGTCCTGCTCGGCATTCTGACCGCTGCATGCTGGGCGGTTCAGCGGCAACGGAATTATCTGGCCGGATCGCTGATCGCTCTCGGGGGCGCGGTCAAGATCTTTCCCGTCTTTCTCGCGCTTCCACTTCATCAGGAAGAAGAATTGGGCAGCACTGCTTGCTTGCCTGTTTACCGGCATTCTGTGCGTGCTGGCCTCGGTCTCGATCTTTGGCTGGAGTCTTCACCGTACCTATTTGCTTCAGGTCCTTCCCTGGACACTGCGCGGCGAGGGTCTCGATCCTTATAACCTGACCAGCTCTTCCCTCTCCACACTGCTTCACCGGCTCTTCATCTTCGAGCCACAACTAAATCCCCACCCCGCGCTCATGCTCCCTGGCTGTTCGCCGTTCTGCACCCCACGCTTCAATTGGCGTTGCTGGCGCCGGCCTTGTTCTGGATCGATACCGGTGGATCGTCGCCTGCTCGTGTTGCGCTCGAATGGTCGGCGCTCCTGCTGGCGACACTCACGCTCACGCCACTGCCTGCCTCCTATCACTTCACGGTTCTCATTCTCCCGGTGGCCATTCTTTGCGGATACCTCGTGCAGGCGCGGCGTAAAGCCCTGCTCGTCATGGTCATTGCGCTGTATCTCGCGATGGGATATCCGGGATGGAATACAGCGCCGGTAGATGGCTGGAGCGCTCTTCTGCACGTAAAGCGTCTGTACGCGCTTATCCTGCTGACGACAGCAGCCCTGTACCTGATCAGGAACGGCACCCGCGTGCACCACAAAAGATGGTGGCTTGCCGGCGGCGCCCTGGCGCTCACCCTCAGCATCGCCACCGGCCTGGAGCATCAGCACGGCCTGTTTGACGACTACGCCTATCGCCTTCCCCTGCAACCGCAAATGTTGCTGGCGACACAACCGGTTCCGCTGGGGAGCGAAATTCACTCCATCGCGTTGCTGCCAACCGGGTACCGCAGGGCCACGATCGACAGCGATGCGAATCGTATCAGTAGCGGCGACGGATCGAAAGATGAGCTGTCGCTGACCGGCGGCGGCGATCAGCTTTGGACCGAAACAGTGGGGCTCCATTCCGTCCTCGAGTCTTCCCGGCTCCACCTCGCCGATCCTCAACGCCGAGTCCCCCGCCATGTTCGCAAACGAAAACAAGCTCGCCTTCCTGCGCCAGATTGGCGGCCGTAAACAACTCTTCCTTCGCGACCTTAACCAACCGGGAGTTCTGGACCTGCAACTCACAACGGTGACCTCTCCCTGGAACCTCGAAGAAATCGCCGTTTCCCCCAGCGGATCCATGATTGTTGCGGCTACCCAGGACAAAGGGGAATCGCGGCTGTATACGGTACGAGGGGTGGACCGATTAGAGCTTATCCCGGCGGGCGAGGCACGTTATCCGGCAATCTCCCCCGATGGCCGCTGGCTTGCCTTCAGCAGCTCTCAATCGGGCTATTGGAACCTGTCCCTGCGCGAGCTGAGCACCGGGGCGATGCGCCGTCTCACGACGGCTCCCTGCAATCAGATCGAGCCCGCGTGGCTTGCTGACTCCAAAACGCTCCTTTACAGCAGCGATTGCGGCCGCGCGCTGGGGTTTACTGCTCATCTGCAAGCGGCGCGTTCTGCCTTGATTGCGAATGCGGAAATCATGACGAAACGCCGACAATTCGGTGACAATCCGCCCTCGAACATTGCCTAGAATCGGCTCTAGTGGAGAGATCTGCGGTTTCTCCGAATCGCGGTTACAGTCGACCAGTGTATTACGTCACACAGAACATCGTATGTAGTGTGGCGGATCCGTCCCGGGGGGTAAGGGGGCGACCAACGGTCGCCCCCCACATCTCGCGAAAAACGAGCGAGATATGGGGCACCCGGCCTTTCCTTAGGGGTTCGTGGCTGCTCAATCGCGGGATAAAGGTGCATCTGTGCATTCTGATCGTTTCAGACATCTCGCGCGTCTTCTTCTTATGCTTCTCGCGCCCGCAATCTCGATGGCTCATGCCGGAATTCTCGAGCGTGGCCAGGTGCAGCTCATCTGCCACCGCACCGCGAACCGAGACATGCCCGAGAACACCCTGGAGTCGCTCGCGCTCGCCGCGCGCATGGGTTGCAACATCGTCGAGATCGACATCAGAAAGACGCTGGATGGGCAACTTGTTCTCAATCACGACGACTTTCTTGAGCGGCTCACCAACGGCATGGGGAATGTCGAGCTCACATCCTCCGATGAACTCGAGTTGCTTGATACCGGAGCCTGGATGGGTGACCGCTTTACACACATGCGCATTCCCCGATTCGAAGAGGCCGTTCAGGTTGCTCGCGAGCAAGGAATCGGCCTGTACCTCGACATCAAGACCAAAGGCATTGCCCCGCTTCTTCTCGAAATCCTCGAACGCGAAGGCATGCTGGAGCGGGTGGTATTTGGTGGCGAATGGAAGGATGTGCCACCTCTGTACCCCGGCGCAAATCATGATCCTGTCGCGTGGGTCGACCCCGGTTGCAACGCACCCCAGGTAGCGGCATTGCAGCGGCAAGGAAAATTCGTGGTCGCTAACTTCTCCGCCAACGCCGATGAGATGAACCTCGACTCCATGCGCGCAGCTGTGGCCGCAGGGGTAGATGCGCTCAATGTGGACTATCCGCGCCTGGCAGCCGATGCCGTCGGACGTCCCGTGGAAGCCAAGCTGGCAGAACTGGCGGAAGCGGCATCGGCTGGTCCCACGCCATCGCGGCTGGCGGCCATGCGCGAGCTTTCCCGTTATTACGGTTTTCCCACCCAGCAACTCTTCGTCCGCTGGCTGCGCGACCCGGACGATCAGATCTCGCGCGCGGCCGCGGTAGCCCTGGTTTTCGCCCGTCCGGCCACCCCGACCCAGGTCTACCTCGACGCGCCTGGCCGCGCCTGAGAAAACCGCTCGGCAAAACGCGGCGTGGGCCATCGGCATCACCGGCGCCCCCGCTACGGCTTCTGTTCTGTCGTTGTTGAATGACAAGGATCCCGGGGTTCTGAAAGAAGCCCTGCTTGCCCTCAGCCGCTGCCCTGGCGAGGTATCCGCGGAGCCCCTGCTCCCGTTTCTGGAAAATAGTGCAGCGGCGGTGCGCGGAGCCGCCGCACTGGCCCTCGCCCGCCATCAACCTCAGATCGCCGCCAATGCCGTGAACGGCCTGCTGCATCGTGAGGAAGAGCAGGCGGCGCTGCAATATGCCGATCAGCAGCACAACGGCAACCACAAGCTGACCCCGGAGCAGATCAGGCCCATCGTCGAAGCCTACCGGGAACAGATGAAATTGATCCAGGCTCTGGAATCGCTCCCGCCAGAGGATGCACTTCGCTCCCTCGCAGGCCAGGCATTTCGTCCCGTCGTTGATTATTCTCAGGTGACCGCGTTGGTTGCCGGCTATCAGCTCTGGGACCGCATCGGCGCCGATCCCGCAGTTGCGATTCAAGCTCTTCGCTCCCCCGACGCCGAAGTCGCCGATCGCGCCGAATGGGTGCTGGTGAAAGCAGGCCCCGCGGTTCTGCCCCAGTTGCGGCAGGCGCTGCCGTCAAGCGATCCGGCCTCCCAGGCGCGGATCATTCGCATCCTCGGCTGGCAGGGCGATCGCGAATCACTGCCGCTGCTGCGCAAAATGCAAGCGTCCACTCCACAGAACAAAGTCCTGATTGCCTGGGCAATGGAAAAGATCGAGGTGCTGCAATTTCAGCCCCAATTTCAGCCATGGACAAATTGATAAATTTCCCCGTGCCGCGCGCCTTCCGTAACTTTCCGGCGCTGCTCCGAGAGCTGGAGCCAGTCTCGAACGCCGGCAACACAGGAGAAGCCATGGTGCTCGAAACCCTGCCCCAGCAAGCATCTTCTTCCCCCCTCGATGATCCCCTTCTGTGCAAGGTGGAGTTGCCGCTGCGAGCTGTCTTCTATCCTCTTGGCTTCCCGTTCGAGATCATCACCAACAGCCAGGCTGTTTTGGACGCGGCCGGCGAGAGCTGGGGTCATGCGAAACAACGCGATAGCGGCCCCTCCCTGCAACTCCGTATCGGGGTCACTGCCCGCACTTCTGGAAACTGTCCCCCGTGTCCGGTAGTCCGCGGCCAACAGCATTTGCTCTCCATCGTCGCCGATGCGCACAACCAGGCGATTTGCGATCTCCAGGCGGGTTTCGCCTTCGCCTGGCTCACAGAAGATGCGCTCCAGCACCCGGAGCTATGCCCGCTACCACTTCCTGGAGGCGGTTGCTCTGGTCCTCATCGCCACCTCCCGCGCCACGCCCATACACGCTGCCTGCGTCAGCCGGTACGGGCGGGGGATGCTGTTGTGCGGCCCCTCCGGCGCCGGCAAATCCACCCTCGCCTACGCCTGTGCGCGCAGCGGATGGATCTTTACCTCAGACGATTCCAGCTATCTGAAGCACCACGCCGATGAGCTCCGCATCGTCGGCAATTCGCATCAGTTACGTTTTCGCCCTTCCGCCAAGGATCTCTTTCCCGAGCTGCGGGGACGAGGCGTCACTCCCCGCGCCGAAGGCAAACCTTCGATCGAAGTGCCCACCGCCGAGCTGCCAGGAATCGTAACCGCGGACGAGGCAATGGTTCATAACATCATTCTTCTGAATCGGTGGCCGTCGGCGCGCGCCGAACTGGTATCGCTCCCCGCGGAAGCCGCGCAGCAGTACTTTCAACAATATCTCCAGCTCCCTGACAAAATTCAAGCAGCAGCAGTCGGAAGCGCTGAAAAGCCTCTCCACCGCCGCCGTCTATGAACTTCGCTACCAGGATCTTCAGCAGGCGATCGACTGCCTCGATCTTCTGGCTCGCGAGCCAGGCAAACCCAGGTGACCCAGCGGCTGTTTCGGTACCTTAGAGTCGACCGCGCCCCGGGGGCAATTCTGGCTTTTCTACACCGCCTCCCTGTTCTTCAGCTTTGGTTTCTCGATCTTCTTCTTTCTCTTTAACCTCTATTTGCTCGGCTTCCACTTTACCGAACGGTCTCTCGGCCTCATTGGCGGCCTGATGGCCTTCGGCAGCATATTGGGGACCATCCCCGCCGGCATCTGCGCGGAACGCTTCGGCATTCGTCCAACGCTGGTAACCGGTCTGCTGTGCACCGTGGTCTTCTCCCTGCTTCGCATCCATTGCCTTGCGCCCGCCCGCACAATTCGCGCTCGCGGTTCTCGACCGGAATGACCCTTTGCTCCTGGGCAGTCTGTCTCTCGCCTACCGTCGCCGGCCTGACGACCGAAGCGCAGCGGCCCTTCGCTTTCAGTCTGGTGTTCTCTTCCGGCATCGGCATCGCCGCCCTCGGCGCCCTCGTTGCCGGCCAGTTGCCCGGCTGGCTCGCGCCACCTTACGGACTCGATCGACTGCGACCCAGGCCAGCCGGTGGACACTCGAATTTGCCTGTGGCGCAGCCGCTCTTTCCATCGTTCCCCTACTCCGGCTGCGCTTGCCCGCAGCGGCGCCGCGGGTTCGGCTCGCCAGGCTTTCTAATCCCTTTTTGCGCCGATTTCTGCCCGCCATGGCGGTCTGGGCCCTGGTCACCGGCTCTTTTCCGCCCTTCGCCAACGTATATTTCGTTCACCACCTGGGCTTGTCCCTGCAAAAAGTAGGCTTGGTTTTTTCCCTCTCGCAGCTGGTCCAGTTTCTGGCTGTCCTTTGCGCTCCCCTGCTCTTTCGCCGCACCGGGCTGGTCAGGGGAGTCGTTCTGACTCAGATTGCGACGGCTGCCGCGTTAGCATCCCTGGCGTTCATGCATGGAGGCACGCACGCCGTATGGCTTTACCCCGTTTACATGGCGATCCAGTACATGAACGAACCCGGCATTTTCAGCCTGTTGATGGACCAGATTCCTCCCGGCGAACGAAGCAATGCCTCAGCCTCGACCTTTTTCGTGACCTCTGCGTGCCAGGCGATTGCCTCTGCCATCATGGGGGTGGCCATCGTCCGCTTTGGTTACCCCACGGTGTTACTGGTGATCGCCGCGCTGGCAGTACGGCAACCGCGCTGTTCGGAAGGCTGTCAGGCCCGCCACGCCACAGTCCCTGTTGCTTCAGGCCAGCTGGAAAATTTGACCGCTATCCCCAGGTAAAAATGTCACTTCTTTGTCATTTCGTCTTTTCGTTGTTCATTTGCCTGCTTCCTGATGGACACTGTAAGAAAGCTTTTTTCCGGTGATAACCCAGGAGAGGGCTTGAGCCCGCGTGAGTGATATGAGCTTGATTCTAGTTATTGAAGACGATCCAAGAATTCAGCGTGCGCTGCGACGACAATTCAGCGCAGAAGGATATGACGTTCATATCGAAGGCGAAGGACCCTCCGGCCTCGCTGCCTGTAAGAACCTGCGTCCCGTAACCGTGGTGCTCGACCTGATGTTGCCCGGGCTTTCCGGCCGTACTGTTTGCAAGGAGATCAAGGCCTGGTGTTCCGACATTCCGGTCATTGTGCTCAGCGCCGTCTCCGAGGTGGCGGACAAGGTCCTGCTGCTTGAGACCGGGGCCGATGATTACATGACCAAGCCCTTTAGCCCCCGCGAACTGCTGGCCCGTGTTCAGGCCGCCATCCGCCGCACGCAAAAGAAGGCTAAGGATTTGCCTCTCGGCTTCGGCGACGTCTCCGTCGACTTTCTCAAAATGGAGATCTACCGGGCGGGAACGCTGGTGCCCTTGACGGCGCATGAGTTTAAGCTTCTCCGCTACTTCCTCGACAATCCCGGCCGAGCCATTGCGCGTGAGGAACTGCTGAACGATGTTTGGGGCATGAGCTTCCATCTCACCACCCGCACCGTCGACAATCAGATTCTCAAGCTTCGTCAGAAGCTCGAGGCTGACCCTGCGAACCCGGTTCACTTCCGCACCGTTCATGGAATCGGATACAAATTCGTGCCGCAGGTATAAACTGCCTCGCGTCGTGAAAGTGATCGTTGATTCATGAAACAGTGGCGCATGCGGACAACTTTGATGGTATCCCTACTGGCGGTTTCGCTGGGGCTTACCGTCACTTGTCTTTTCATTATCCGGGTCACCGTCCAACAGGAAATCAGCAAGAGTCTCCAGGCCGACCTGGACCATTCGCTGGGCACATTTCGCAACCTGGCGAATCAACGCAATCGCATGCTGGGCCGCGAAGCGGCGCTGCTGGCCGATCTGCCCAGCCTGAAGGCCCTGATGTCCACCCAGGATGCGCACACCATTCAGGATGGCAGCCAGGAGTTTTGGGCTGATAGCGGGAGCGACTTCTTCGCCCTGACCGCCGCAAACGGAACGCTCTTCACCTATTCCAACCGCGGCCCGAAGCTGAGTGATGCCTCGGTCACCCGCGGCCTGCAGGCATGTATGACCGATGCCGAAGAGGCCTGCATGATCGCCTTCGGACAAAGTCTCTACGAGCTTTCCATCCAGCCGCTGTATTTTGGCCCGCCGGAGAACGGTTCCTACCTTGGCTATGTGATCATCGGCTACGCCGTTGACCGCCAGGTTGCCGGCGAGGTCAGTGAGGCCGCTGCCGCCGACGTCACCTTTCTCATCAACGGTGAAGTTGCCGCCACCACGCTTCCCGCCACACGGTTGAATGATCTTCGGCTGCAGAGTCCGACTCTCGACACTGCGAGTGATGCTTACCGCAAGATGCAGCTAGGTGGAGAAGCCTATATTGCGGCGGCCGCCGCTCTTCCCGCAGCGGGGCAGGCAAACATTCAGATCGTGGTGCTCAAGTCATACGATCGGGCCAGCGAATATCTTCGCCGCGTCAATCGATGGGTTCTGGCCCTTGGCGTGGCCACATTACTTCTAGGTGTGCTGCTGGCCGTTGCCATCTCCCGCACCGTAACTCGTCCCCTCGAAACCCTGGTCGCCGGCACCCGCGCACTGGGCCAGGGCGATTTTGATTACCAGCTAAGTGTCGATGGCGCCGCGGAGGTCCGCGAGCTCGCACTCGCCTTTGACAGAATGCGCGGTGAGCTCAAACGAACGCACCGCGAGCTGCTGGAGTCGGATCGTCTGGCCACCATCGGCAGAATGGCCAGCTCCGTATCGCACGATCTTCGCCATCACCTCTCCGCCATCTACGCCAATGCCGAATTCATGAGCCTTCCCCAGACCGGCCCGGACGAGCGCGCCGAATTACATCTCGAGGTCCAGGAAGCGGTGCAAAGCATGACCGACCTCATTGAATCGCTGCTGCTTTTTAGCCAGACCGGTCAGATGCTCCATCTGCGTCGCGAAGCCGGTGGATGGGTTGATCGAGCGCACCATCCAAACCGTGCGCCAGCACCCCGAATGCCGGGAGGTCCAGATCTCGACCGAAATTTCGCGGCCTATCTATGCCTGGATAGATGGCAAGAAAGCTGGCGCGCGCAATTTACAACCTGTTACTCAATGCATGCCAATCCGCCAAGAAAGGAACCGGCGCGCCCAAAGTGGTGGTAAGACTTGGCGAAGATGATAACAAGATTGAAATCAGTATTTGCGACTCTGGACCAGGGGTAGCGGACTCCATCCGGGAAACACTCTTCCAGCCTTTCGTGAGCGCCGGCAAGGAGAACGGAGTAGGTCTCGGACTTACCCTGGCCCAACACGTCGCTCAGGAGCATGGTGGTGAAGTGCGGCTGGAGAAATCCGTGCCCGGAGAAACTATCTTCTGCATCCTGCTCTACAAGCAGGCACTGGAGGCGTTTGGCCACACCCAGGCGGAGTCGGTCAAAGTCAATACCTTCCAGGCTTGAGAAGTAATTCGGCCCCGGGCTTGAAACCAGCCACGAAAAGGAGCTGCTATGAGACGATTGTCAGGTCAGCTATCTACGGGTGCGAGATGTCGCCGGGTACCTGCCTGCTTGGCTTTCGCTTTGATTTGGCCGTCCACTGCGGCACTCGCCCAGGATGCAAGCTCCACTGACCAGCAACAAATGGTGGCGATCGAAGCCAAGCTGGATGAATTGAATCAGGCACTCAGTCAGACCGAGAAAATGCTGGAAAAGTCGCGCGCGGAAATCCAGAGCCTGCACTCACAGCTGGATGCGCTTCGCGCACAAACATGCCGCCGCCTCGCTCAGCGCCGCAGCCTCAGATTTGCAGGATGCGAATGCCGGCCAAGCGGGCAGCGAAGATCTCGCGGCCATGCGCGAGCAGCAGGACGCGATGCAGGCGGAGATCAAGCAACACGAACAAACCAAGGTGGAAACCTTTTCAAAATACCCCTTGCGGCTAAGCGGGCTTATTCTGTTCAACGCATTTTCCAACGCCGGCGTGGTCGACAACGCCGAGCTACCCACGATCGCCATACCTCGTTTTCCCGGATCATCCCATGGCAGCTCGGGCGCGACCGTACGCCAGACCCTGCTGGCGCTCGACGCGACCGGGCCCAGAATCGCGGGAGCCCGCAGCTCTGCCGAAGTGAGCCTCGATTTCTTCGGCGGCGTCTCCACCAACAGTTACGGCTACAGTTCTTCAGAAGGCCTGGTGCGCATGCGCCAAAGCTGGGCTTAGTCTGGACTGGTACCGAACCACCGCTCGAAGCCGGCTACACCGTGCCCCTCATCTCTCCTTTATCGCCCACCTCCTACGCCACGGTCGCGCAACCTGGTCTGGCCGGCTCTGGCAATCTTTGGACCTGGTCGCCGCAAATTCAAGTCGAGCAGCGTATTCCCCTCACCGAGCAGCGCAGGATTGGCCTGGAGGGTGGCCTGATCGATCCACCCGCGTCCGGCTACACGTCCGATGCAGCTCGACAGTCCGGTTGAGGCGTCCCGCCATCCCGGCTACGAGGGACGGCTCTCTTATCGTGCCGACGGCTCCTGGAAAGGCATGGCGCGGCCCTTTGTACTTGGCGTAAGCGGTTATT
The DNA here is from genome assembly GCA_963757515.1 of uncultured Acidobacteriaceae bacterium. GTDB lineage: Bacteria > Acidobacteriota > Terriglobia > Terriglobales > Acidobacteriaceae > PALSA-350. Next base: position 145,184 of record CAVWRV010000001.1, read on the forward strand.
CCGCCCATCAGTTTTACTCGAGCGCCACTCAGGTTCATTCCTGGGCGGTGACTGGGGATTGGCAAATTCCCATCTACAAGTGGTTTGCGCTTACCGGCGAAGCGTATCGCGGCCGGGCGCTTGGGGGCTTTGGCGGTGGAGCGTACAAGGATATATTCACCGCCATCGATTCGGCCACCGGTCTGGCTCGAACCACCGGCGTTGCGACCGCAGGAGGCTGGAGCCAGCTGAACTTCAGTCTCAACTCAACCTTCCAGGTCAACGCCGCCTTTGGTCTGGATGATGCATTCAGCAGTAATTTTGAGGGATTCAATCCGGCAACTCCAGCCAGCACCCTGCTCACCACTCGCAACCGGTCCGTTGTAGCCAACGTGATCTACCGCCCGAAGACCTATCTCATCTTCTCCCCTGAATATCGCCGCATCCAAACCTGGCCCTACGAAGGATCGGCCAGCATCGCCAGCATTTTCACCCTAACGGCAGGATATGAATTCTGACTTGCGACAGGCGCGGATTGGGTGGTCGCGCGAAAGTGAACATCGGCAAAAATGAAACCAGTCTTATCGATCTGCCGTCTCGCGGCCCTGCTATGCACCGTGGCGCTCACGCTAGCCATTCGGGCACAGACCGTGGACGTCTCCGCGCACGTGAAGCTAACCAAGGGTCGAGGTGCGAGCCATGCCTCGCCCCGCTCCTCGGGTGACGTCGTCTTCTGGCTTACGTCCACCCGCGACACCGAAAGCCCAGCCACGCGCGCCGCAAAACTACACCCTCACCCAGAAGGATAAGCAATTTATCCCCCACATTCTGGTTGTACCCACGGGCAGCAGCGTAGACTTTCCCAACCTCGACCCGTTCTACCACAATGTTTTCTCTCAGTTTAACGGCAAGCGCTTTGATCTCGGCCTCTACGAAGCGCACACCCATCGCGCGGTCCGGTTCGACCGCGATGGTGTTTCCTACATCTTCTGCAACATTCACCCCGAGATGGGCGCAGTGGTCATCGCGCTGAGCACACCCTATTTTGCAATTTCTAAAGCAGACGGCAATGTCACCATCCCGGGTGTGCCACCGGGAAGCTATCGCCTCAACGTGTGGGCTGAAAATGTAGCCGTAGACCGGCTGAATGCTTTGAGCCGCGTGGTTGATATCTCCCCATCGAGTAACGCGCTCGGCAGCTTTGAACTGCAGGCCAGCGGAGACATCATGACCCACCACCAGAACAAATTCGGTGAAAGCTACACGCCGGAACCTAAAGACAAGTATTAGTCCTCAGGTCGAGCGACCTGTGATCTGCCGGCAGCGTTTGAGGGCGGCGTTACTATCGTAAGTTGATGCGCCGGATTTGGACGCGGTTAATCCGTCTTTCCGTTTCGGGATCGGCTGCCCTATCTATTCAAGTACGCCCTTGCATCAACGCTTTTTCTGCACAGCCAATACCTTGGGTCCCCCTATATCCGGGTGAGGTTAAGAATCTTGCCCTGCACCCGGATTCGTGGCAGGGCAATCGCAGGACGCTTCGTTACATCGCGGGATAAACGCTTTTTTGGCGAGATGTGGGAAATCACTCCATGCCCCACAACAGCATGCCCTTCCCGTTTCGGGAGACAGGATTTTAATCAACCCGACCTCGCCCCATAATGTCTTGACTTACCTTCAGCCAGATCATAGTTTGTGCTCAGAAGCGCACTAACTGCAAAAGATAGTAATTACTTGCTTAGCGGTTGGGTAACGCCCCTTCTGGCTGTAAGTGACCACAATCTTAAAAGTAATAAGTTACATTGGCATGGCGAAGCTCCGCCTTGATCCCTGGAGTATGGAATGGGCACACAGTCAGTAGTTGCCGGCAACCTGGACGAGCAGCGCAAGTGGTTCGCAGTCTTCACCCGCTCGCATCATGAGAAGCGAGTCGCCCAGTATTATGTTGAGCGGGATATCGAGCATCTTCTTCCTGTATCTCGCGTCATGCGGCAATGGAGTCACTATCGAAAAGTGACAGTCGAGCTGCCCTTGTTTCCCAACTATCTCTTCGTGCATATCTCACGCCGGGAACGCACCCGCGCGATAGAGGTTCCGGGCGCCCTGTCTCTGGTGGGCCAGAACAGCGTTCCGGCTCCATTGCCGGACGTGGAAATCGAGTCTTTACGCGAAACCCTCCAGCTACAGAATTGCGAGCCTCATCCTTACCTGGTCATAGGGGCGAACGTCCGGGTCAACAAGGGAGCCCTGGCCGGCAGAGTGGGCATCGTTCTCCGGCGCAAGAACCGGTGCCGGGTAGTGCTTTCACTGGCTCTCATCATGAGAAGCTTCGCCGTGGAAGTGGACGCCGCCGACCTCGACGTTATCGGTTAACTCACCCGACGATCGAACCACACCAGGTCCACTCTCGCCATGCATGCCCAAAGAGATCCATCCCCAAGGGACCCATCGAGGATCGGCCAGAAATCTGCTGGAACCAGTGTCACCGAAGTGCGCATCGTGGAAGCTGCAGCGCAACTGTTTGCCCACAACGGATTCAAGGGCACAACCACGCGGGATATCGCGCAGCTCGCGAATTTAAACGAGGCCACCCTGTTCCGCTATTTTCCCCGCAAGCCGGACTTATTCTGGGCGGCGGTCGAATCGCACGTGGCCCGGGTGAAGCTGGCCAGAGACACCCAGATGAGCCTCGCCTCGGACGATGCGCCCACCATCGTGGTGCCGTTGCTGGTTGCTTTCCTGCTCGACAACTTGAACAGCCAGCCACAGCTACGGCGGTTGCTGCATGTGGCGGCGTTTGAGCTGCCCGAATCGAACCAGATGATTCGCGAACACCTGGGGCCCATCTTCGATATGGTGTGCGCCTACTTCAAACGTTGCGCGGAGAAAGGGACCATGCGCAATGTAGAGCCGTCGCTGGCAACCCTTGGCTTGATGGGGGCCGTCACCGCACATCACAGCTTGTGCCTGTTGTTCACCGAGGGGGACCCACCGTATCCCAACCACCAGCAGGCACTCTCCGCCTACGCCGTGCTCTGGCTGAACGGTCTGCTGCCGGACAAAGACGCCGTGGCGACGACGGCCGCTGGAGCGGGCCTTGCTGTATGACCAGGTGGCTGCTTATCCCGGTGCTGCTTCTTGCCCCCGCGTGCCAGGCACAATCCACGTTAACCACGCCCGCCCGGCCAGCCACGATGAGCGGGTGCGAATCAGGTCCATCCTCGCCTGAATCCCCCCCGTCTGATTCCCGGTCTGACTCCCCGTCTGATTCAACGATCCGCTGCAACCCGGCCTGGAATATGCCGTCGGTCTACGAATCGAAGCGGGATGTCGATAGCGATCGGCAAGAGAACGCCCGCATGCCGAGACCCCCACTCGCCAGGACGGAGTTTGAACTGTTCGCCGAAGATGTGACCGGCCATCGGCTGCTGACCTACGGGAGGAAGCTGTTCGATGACGTGCCCTCGACCTTTGCCCCGGTCGATCGGGTGCCGGTACCGGTGGACTATGTGCTGGGTCCGGGCGATGAACTGCTGGTTCGGGCCTGGGGAAAAATAGATCTCGATGCCCGGGTAACGATCGACCGCGATGGGCAGATCTATTTGCCCCGGGTGGGCACTTTGAATGTGGCCGGCCTGCGCTACGCGCAAGTGGATGGTTACCTGCATGCCGCGATCAGCGCGTTGTTCAAGGATTTTGCCCTGAATGTCGAGCTCGGCCAGCTGCGCTCGATCCAGATTTTCGTGCTCGGCAATGCGCGCCGGCCCGGGGCCTACACGGTCAGTTCGCTCAGCACCATGGTGAACGCGCTGTTCGTCTCCGGCGGCCCCTCGGCAAGCGGAAGCATGCGCCATGTCGAGCTGATTCGCAACAACCAGGTGATGACGGATTTCGACATTTACGACCTGGTGAAGCGGGGTGACAAATCCCGCGACCGGCCGCTGCTGCCAGGAGACATTCTCTTTATCCCTCCTGCCGGGCCCCAGGCGGCCATCGCCGGCAGTGTCGGGGAGCCGGGCATCTATGAGCTGAGCCGGGAAACCACCATCGCGTCTGCGCTCGATGCCGCCGGTGGACTGACCAGCCTGGCGGAGACCAGGCGCGCCTTGCTGGAGCGGGTTGAGGATCACAGCCGGCGGCGGGTAGAAGAGTTCGCGCTCGACGCGGCGGGGATGCAGCGCATCCTGAAGGATGGAGACCTGCTGCAGATACTCCCGGTCTCGCCCGAGTTCGCCAATACCGTGACCCTGCGGGGCAACGTGGCCCAACCCGGACGTTATGCGTGGCGCCAGGGGATGAGAATTTCCGACCTCATTCCGGCCCGCGATTTTTTGCTCACCCGCGAATATTGGAACCGCGAGAACCATGTCGTTGCGGCCAGCGGCAAACATCCGTTCGGGGATCCCAGGCTCGCCGCCTATTCCGCTCCAGGCAAGAGTGAACATCCGTCCCTGTCCCCGCCGGACAATCGCGAGTCGCAGGAGAATTCCGATGGTTCGCTCCAGGCCTCGGGAGGCAACAGAAATCAACTGGGGACCCCGGATCTGGAAGATCCGGGAAGGCCTTCGTCCGGAGAGGATGCCACCGGCCGCCGGGAAAACCCCGGCGGTGCAGACGACCGGCCGGGAAACTCCGAGGGCCAGAAGGCGATCGACATCGTACGCAACAACACCGAGATTAACTGGCACTATGCGTCGATCGAGCGGCTTGACGAGCACGACCTCAGCCCGCGTCTGATTGCCTTTGAACTGGGCAACGCCATTGACAACCAGGCATCGCCCGATAACCAGCTGCTGCAGGCCGGGGATGTCATTACCATATTCTCCCGCGCCGACATTCCTCTGCCGATCGAGGAGCATGCTACGTTCGTCCGCGTCGGGGGCGAAGTGAATGCGCCCGGCATCTACCGCGTGAACCCGGGCGACACGCTGCGCGATGCGGTGAAGCAGGCCGGAGGGCTTACCCCGCATTCCTATCTCTACGCGTCGCAGCTGCTCCGTGTCTCCACCCGCCACATCCAGGAGGAGCAACTGAAGCGGTCGACGGAACAGATGCAGCGCGAGCTCTCTTCGAGCTTTGCCAACAGCTCGCTGCCAGCAACCAATCGGGAAGCCGACCAGGCGCAACTGGGAATGCGCCAGGCGCTGATTGCCCGCATCTCCTCGATTGCGCCCACCGGCCGGGTGGTGCTGGACATGAAGCCCGACGCCAGCACCCTGGCCGACATCCCGGACTTCACGCTGGAAGATGGCGACAGCTTCTACATCCCGCCCAGGTTCTCGACCGTTCAGGTAAGCGGCGCGGTCTATAACGAGAATGCTTTCCGCTACCAGCAGAACAAGCTGACCACCGCTTATCTGGCCGATGCCGGTGGGGCTACCAGGGATGCCGACGTCAAGCGTATGTTCCTGATCCGCGCCGACGGGACGGTGATCAGCCGGCAAAGCCGCAGCCGCCGCCATACCAGCTTTGAGAAAACCGCTCTGCTGCCGGGGGACGCGATTGTGATTCCGGTGAAGCTCAACGCCGGTTCCGGCTGGAAACAACTGGAGCAGATTACCGGGATCCTTTCGCAGAGCGCGATCACCGCCGCTTCGCTGGCCGTGATCCAGAAATGAGCACCAGGGAGAGAACGGCCATAGGCCAGGACCACTACATCAGCCAGCCGGAAGTGACGGCGGAGGACGAGTTGGCTGCTGAATATCCCGGCGAAATTTTTGCCGTGAGCGTATGCCGGATTCTGATCCGGCTGACTCGCCGCAAATGGCTGATTGCGAAAACCGCCGGCCTGGCAGCAGGCCTGGGTATCGTCGTCAGCCTGATATTGCCTGTGTCCTATACCGCCACTACCAGGATCATGACCCCGCAGCAAACCCCATCGTCTGCTTCGCTGCTCATGAACCAGATGGCGAATTCCGGCGGGGGACAGTTGGCGCTGGCCGCAGCCGGCGGCCTGGGTTTGAGGAACCCGAATGATGTCTACATTGGCCTGCTCGATTCCCGGCCCGTGGCCGATGCCATCATCGAGCAATTTGGCCTGCGCGCCGCTTATCGAGCCAAGGACATGACCTCGGCGCGCACCAGCCTGGCGGCGCATACCACGGTAGCCTCGGAGAAGAGCGGATTTATCACCGTGGCGGTTACCGATCGGGAAAAGGCCCGGGCAGCGAAGATAGCCAATGCGTATACGGGGCAGCTGCGTATTCTTACCAAAACCCTGGCCCTCACCGAGGCTTCTCACCGGCGGATGTTCTACGAGGAGCAGTTGAAGCATGCCCGGGAGGATTTGCTGGGGGCGGAAGTTGCCTTTCAGCAGGTGCAGCAAAAACGGGGTATGGTGCAACTCGACGCGCAAGCCAAGGCGACGATCGGACTGCTCGCCGGCCTGCATGCCCAGGTGTCGGCCAAGCAGGTGGAACTGCAGGCACTGCGGTCCTACTCGACCGAACACAACCCGGATGTACAACTGACAGAAAGCCAGCTCTCGTCGCTGGAGCAGGAAGTCTCCAGCCTGGAGCAGCGCGGCCATCCTGCCGGATCTCTCGATCTTGGATTGCAGGACGTGGCCGGCGCCGGGATGGAGTTCCTGCGCGCGGAGCACGAACTGCAATACCGGCAGATCTTGTTCGATCTGCTGCTCAAGCAATTTGACGTAGCCAGGCTCGATGAGGCCAAGGACGCAGCCGTGGTGCAGGTAGTGGAGCCGGCCATCGCTCCAGATCGCAGGTCGGCGCCGAAGCGAGGGTTGACGATCATGATGTTCACCCTGCTGGGCATCGTGGCGGCCTGCGGCTATGTGTTCATGACCGATTACTCGCGGAAAAACCCCCAGTTGGCCAGATCGCTGGCAGAGTTCAGTTCCGTGCTTATCAGCCGATGAGGGAAAGGACAGGTAATTTCCGTGACCACCACGCAGAATCCGGTTGAACACCTCGTAGTGGTTGGAAGCGACCACAATGGAGTCGGCCTGAAAGGCGACGTCAAACAGTTGCTGCATAGTCTGGGGAAGAGCGTGATTGACCTGGGGCCCTTCAGCGATGGCAAAAAAGTGGATTACTGCGACTACGCCAGCGCGGTGGGGCAAATCATCGAACATGGGGAAGCCCGTTGGGGGGTGCTCATCTGCGGCACCGGCGTGGGCATGAGCATGGCCGCCAACCGTTTTCCGCAGGTTCGGGCGGCCTTGGCCCATTCCGTAACGGTGGCCCGCAAGTCTCGCGAGCACAACGATGCCAACGTCCTGTGTCTCGGAGCCTGGGTCAACTCCAATCCGGATAACCTGGCGATTGTGGAGGCCTGGTTTGAGCAACCCTTTGGCCAGGGCAGGCATGTGCGCCGCATCGAGAAAATCTCCCCCCACAAGGCGGTCAGCATCGTGCTGACCAACGGAATCTTCGACATCGTCCATACCGGTCACATTGCCCTGCTGCAGTTTGCCAAGTCGTTCGGGGGCCGCCTGATCGTGGCCATCAATTCCGATGCAGCAACCCGGCGTCTCAAGGGCGAAGGCCGCCCGGTCAACAATGAGCATGACCGGAAAGCGGTGTTGGAGTCGCTGGACTGTGTCGATGAAGTCATCGTCTTTGATGAGCCTGGCCCGCAGCGGGTGATCGAGATCGTACAACCCGACGTGGTGGTCAAGGGCGCGGAATGGTCAGCCGAGGAGGTCAGGCGAAGGGACTCTATCCCCGACCACATCGAGGTACAAGTGTTTCCCCTGGTGTTTGAATCGCCGGGCAGAAAGTATTCCACCAGCTCGATTATTGAGCGCGTCCATAGCCTCTAGCGTTGGCGGATCCAGCCAGGATTGCGCGCGGGATGTGGGATTCCGCTGCCCAGGTGGGAAAAGGGCGACCAACGGTCAGACCTGTGCAAAATAGGTTTCTGGAACTCCCATTGTGCTCTGTGAAGGGGCGGGGCTTTAGCCCCGCCACAAACTTTGGCTCGGTGAGCGGCTTTAGCCGATGAGGGAGTGTTCTTTAAGGCCAACCAGCCCATTTTCGATGAGTTAGCTGATTTCCTATGCTTCGCAGCCCTCAGGGGCTAAACAGGCTGCGGAAAAAGTCCTGGAGGGGCGAGAGTTGTTCCCTCAGCGGCTAAAGCCGCACCTGTTTGCAATAGTTTACGTACGACCTAAAGGTCGTACCCTTCCAAAACATTGGGTTTTTCCGCAGCCTGTAAAGCCTCTCGACGTTCGGTGAGGATGTACGGGCTGAAGCCCGTACCCTTCAAGCAGTAAGTTCCACTCTCGTCCCGCCGGCAGCGATCGCTTGGCTGATAGAACAACCAGCGAAATCAAAGGCAGAGATTTCACCACCAGCCCATTTGGACAGCTCTGACCAACGGTCGCCGACCCCGGCCTTTCCTTAAAGGGGTTCGTGGCAGGTCAATCGCAGGACGCAACATGGAAGATATTCTCAGCTCCTTCTCCCAGCGGCGGCTCATCGTGGTCGGCGATCTTATCGTCGACGAGTATCACACCGGCGAAGCGCTGGGCCTGTCGGCAGAAACCCCTACCCTGGTCGCCAAACACGTCTCCCGCCGCCAGTCTCTCGGAGGAGCGGCTCTCATGGTGCGCAATGTATTGGCTCTGGGCGGCGGCGCCCTGTTTGTATCGCTGATCGGCGACGATGCTTATCAAGCCGCGGCGGCCTTCGTTTGACCACCCCCGGCTCAGCAAAATCATCCCGTGCCGAGGCGGGACGCTCCACCATTGTCAAGAGCAGGTATTGGGTGAATGGATACAAATTACTGCAGTGGGACCACCTGGATCACCGTCCTCCGCAGGAGGCTACCGTCAGCCAGCTCTTAGAGGCAGTTCATCGCCATTTGCCTGACTCGTGACGCTCTGATCATTTCCGACTACAGACATGGCCTGGTGACACCGGCAGTTTGCCGGCGCCCTGGTCGCAGCCGGGACCCGCGCCGGCAAGCCGGTTTATATCGACTCCCAGGTATCGCAGCGCGCCGCCAACCACCATTGGTATTCGGGCGCCTCGCTTTTCTGCTTAAACGAGCGGGAGGCCCTGGGAGTGGATCCGCAGTATGACGCGGCCCATCTCCCCGATGCGCTCCACCGTCTCAAGGAACTGCTCCACGCGCAATCGATCGTGCTCAAACGAGGGGCCAAGGGCTGCTGTGCGCTGCTCGACGATGGCTACGCCGAGGCGCCGGCGGCCAACGTGCAGGCAGTCGACACCACGGGTGCGGGCGATGCCTTCTTTGCCGCGCTTAGCCTGGGTCCGTCCCGCTTGACCGCACAACATCTTGCCCTGGCGAACGCCTGGGCAGGTCTGTCGACCACCACCATCGGCCCGGAACCCCCGGAGCTGGCCGGCCTCACTCACTTACTCCGAAGGAGGCACCCTATGTACGGTATTGACGATCGAGCGTCTCGGTGAACTTATGCAAATGGCGCCCCCGGACCGCGGTAACGTCCGGACTTTGCTCACCGCCCGGGCAGAATATTCGCTGGAGAAGCTGGTCTTCCATACCCCCGACGAACACGAAATATCCACCACCGGCGGCGAGGCCGCAACGGTCTTCGTCGAAGAGGGATCCATCAGGCGGGCGGGGCTGCTGCCGGCCTCCATAAGGTGGTGAACATCGCGCCCGCGTCGAGCCTGCGGCTGCGCGGCATCTGTGCCGCCAGCGGTTACATTTTCCGCGGCCCGGCGGGGGTGGAGATCCAGATGGGCGCCTCGGCGGAGACCTCTGACCTCCGCTCCAAGTACTGGGGCAGCATCGAAACCATCGTCAATGCCGGGTATACCGGCAAGCGGCTTTTTTTTCGCAAGGGCCAACACAGCAGCCTGCATTTTCATTGCGCCAAGATGGAGACCTATTTTGTCCACTCCGGGTGTCTGCTGGTTCGTCTGCGCGCAGGCCGGGGCCAGGACCGCTGGTTCCCCCTACGGTCCCGGCGCCATCCTCAACATCCCGCCCGGATTGATGCACCAGAGCGGAGCCATCGAGGACACGGTGATCATGGAGGTGTCGACGCACGATGAAGACTCGGACTCGTTTCTGGTCGAGGATGGCGAGCGCTTCCCCATGCCCAGGCTGCGGGCGATGATATGCCCCAACCGCCTGCGCCGGCGGAAGAGGATCGTGTTCGATCTGGATGGTTGCCTTTGCCTGCAGACCGAGGGCGACTACGAAAACGCGCAGCCCATCGAGCGCGCCATCGAGCCTGGTAAATCGCCTGTACGATCGCGGCCATGAAATCACCATTCACACCTCGCGCTACATGGGACGCTGCGGCGGCAATGTCGCCCAGGCCTACTAGGAGGGGTTTGCGTTCACCCAACAACAACTGCGCGCCTGGGGCGTGCGTTACCACCTGCTGGTGATGGGCAAGCCGGCCGCCGACCTGGTGATCGATGATCGCGCCGTGTTCTTTCGCTCGGACTGGGAGCGGATTGGCGAAGAAATCGAGTTCCATCTCGGATCGCATGATCTGCCCTGGCGATCATCCATCGACACTCCAGCGGCGCCCGATAGGAAGCCCACAGTATGAAACTATTCGTTGACACCGCCAATCTGGCGGAGATCGAGACCGCGCTCAGCGACGGTTTTATCGAAGGAATCACCACCAACCCCTCGCTTCTGGCCAAGGAGCCAAAAGCGGACTATCTCGCCCACATGCGGCAGATCGTCTGTCTCATCCGGAAATCGGGCCGGCTGGTTCATCTCAGCATGGAAGTGATCGCCCGGGAACCAAAAGACATGGCCAGCCAGGCAGAACGCTTTCAACAAGACCTGGCCTACGAGAATCTGGCCATTAAGGTTCCTATAAGCCAGCATGGCACGTCCTTTACCAGCGTGGTCCGGGAGCTCACCAGCCGCGGCATAGGCGTCAACTGCACCGCGTGCATGACTCCCATGCAGGCGCTGGCCGCGGCGGCCGCAGGGGCGCGCTACGTCAGCCTCTTCTATAACCGGATCCGCGATGGCGCCCTCGACAACCATCATAAGGAGCACGGTGCTGTGCTGGCGGCAAAGTTGGTGGAGGAGGCCGACTTCGACCCCGTACACGTGGTCGCTGAGACCTCCCGGCTGCTGCAGATGTCCTACCCCGGCCGAAATCATTGCCGGCAGTATTCGCACCGTGCTGGACATCAAGCAGGCAGGTTTGGCCGGCGCTCATATCGTTACCCTGCCTCCTAAGTTATTTGTCCCCCTGCTCAGCCACTACAAGACGGACGAAGCAGTGGATAGTTTCTTGTCCGATATAAGTGGTTGGCTAAATTGATGAGCAGCTTCCCCGAATCTCCTGCGGGATTCACTGCTGTCGAAAACTTACTGCTTCTGCTGCTGCACCTGCGGCGGAGCCTGGTGCGGCTGATCAAACGTCTGCTCTATCCCAATTTCGCACCGGCCAAGCGCTCGGAACGGTGTTGGTGTTCCGCATCGGACGGCTGGGCGACTTTCTCAACGCCATTCCGGCGCTCGCCTTGCTTCGATCCCGGCTGCCGCAGGCTCGGATTATTCTGGCCACTACGGTCTCGTCTCTGCCCTCGATGCAGTCCATCACCAGCTCCTATGCCGACCCCAACTCTCTGCCCTGGCTCGAATTCGTTACCCCATCCTTGGTGGATCGCGCGCTGTGCTTCACCATGGCCGGGTCGTGACAGGGGACTCGGAGCCATGCGCCGGACGATCCGTGAGGAACATCCCGACGCGATTTTCGTTTTGCCCTATATGGGAGAATCGTTGGCCGGGAAGCTGAAGAAGCTGCTGTTCTTCAGGCTGGCCGGATTCAAAGGTCCCATCTTTGGCTTCGACGGGCTCGCCAGCCGGAGTCAGTTTCGGGCGCACCCAGTATCAACTTGGCATCTATGAACACGCGGTCTTCGGGCCGGTGCGGGCAATCAGCGAATGCGCCGCCATCGGAGCGGTGGAGGAAAGCGAAATTGTTCAGCAGTTGTCGATTCCCGATCGCTGCCATGAGCTGGGCGCGGAAGCTGCTGGAAACATCGGCTTCATGGACAACCGTTCTGGTTGCGGTTTCTCCCGGAGCCACGTTTAGCCATAAGGTCTGGCCCACGGACCGCTATGTTCGGGCTCTGTCGAAGAACTGAGGGAACGCTACGGTTGCCGGTTCCTGGTGGTGGGCATCGATGCCGATCGCCCGATGGGAGACATGCTGCGCGCGGCGTTAGGTGACCCGCTGCCTGGACATGACCGGCAAAACATCCGTGACGCAGTTGGCCGCGCTGCTCAGCCGTGCCGGCTGTTCGTCGGCAACGACAGCGGGCCGGCCCATATGGCATCCGCGGTCGGCTGTCCCTGCGTCACCGTCACCAGCGCGCTTGATTTTCCCGGACATGTGGGAGCCCTGGAATAGCCGGGAACGCGTGGTCCGGGTACGCATCGACTGTGAATACTGTCTCTCGCAGACTTCCTGTCCGCTCAAAACCAACGCCTGTATTAATGCGGTCGATGCCCGCGAGGTGCTTCGCATGTGTGCCAGGTGCTTGGAGACTGCGCGCAAAACCGGCCGAATCCGCAAACTGCCGATCTCTGCTCCGATCGCCATTCATGCTGACCACCTCTTTCCGGCTTTCCGTTATCTCGGCGGTCATCGCCATGCTGTCGTTGGCATGCCAAATTCTCACCGCCCGAACTTTCGGCGCCGGGCACTCATTCGATGTATATCTGTTCGCCATGAGTATTCCGTTTCTGGTGACCGGGGCCGCCGCCGGCTCTCTGTCCCAGGCATTTGTGCCCCGGCTCATGGCGGCCCGGCCCCAGGGGCGCATCTATCAGAACTCGGTGGCCACGTTGCTGATGATCGCCGTGGTGGCCGCGGCCGTGGTTGCCTGCGGTGGAGTATTCGCGACCGAATGGAGCACATCCACGGTGGCCAATGTGTTTACCCCGTCGGATCGATCCGCAGTTGTATCCATTGCTCGCGTAGCGTGGGTGTCTGCCGGCTTGGCCTTGTTGGCTTCGGCCTTAACCGCCGTTCACCATGCGGAAAAAAGCTTCATGCTGCCCGCCATCACCGGGACATCTCTCTATGTCGGAATGATTGCCGCCATGGTAGGATTCTCCTCCAACCGCACACCCATCATTCTTGTCTGGGGAATGCTCGCCGGCTCCATGTTGTCGGTACTCGTACTGCTGCCACGCGTGCTCGCGTGCATCACGTTCCGCAGTTTCGCCTGGCCGGAGTTTCCTTCTCTCTTCTCCGGCGTTGGCCGGGTGGTGCTGGTCTTGATCGCCAACTGTGCGTTCTGCGGTGTGGCGCCAGTCGAGGCATTTCTGGCGCCGAAGTTCGGCCCTGGCGCACTCTCCTATCTGGGTTATGCCGAGCGATTGATCATTGCCATGGGTGCGGTGGTGGTGGCCGGCCCTGCGGTGCTCCTGGTCCCGGCGGTGGCGGAGGCCTGCGTAGCCAAAGACCTTGACCGGGTCCACCGCCTGGCGCTCAAGACCATCGCCGCGGTTACCGTAATCGCAACCTTGCTGGCGTTGATCTTCTGCATTATCCGGGTACCGGTGATCAGGCTGCTGCTGCAGCGGGGGGCCTTCGACGCATCGACCACCCGGGGTGTGGCCGGCACCCTTCCCTGGATGCTGGTCGGCAGCATCGCGATGTTAGGCACAGCGATTGCCTTCCGCGTTCTTTACGGGCAGAACATGCATGCGTTTCCCGCAACCGTTGGCCTCGTTGTTCCCGGGCTTTACCTGGTCGTGGCCCTTCTGCTGGGCAACTCCTGCGGCTTTCAGGGCATATGTATCGCCTATGCCGTCTCCTGGTGGCTGGTCTTCCTGGCGTTGCTGGTAAAGATCTTCGCTGTCCGTCCGCAGCGAATTTGGAAGCTGGCCAGCGCCCCTCTGCGGGGCACCCTGGTGGCGCTGGTGGTCACGGCGGCCACGGTCTTGGCGGGACAGAGGGTCTTGCTCCCGCCGCAACAGCCAGGGGGCAACCTCGTGCTTGCCCTTCGTTGCCTCGCAGTCGCAGGGCTGGGCATCGCTTCCTTTGCCATCACCGGTGCACTCCTCTGGCCGAGGTTCGATGTGCGCCAGATCCTGACCAGTCGCCGTCGCCTGCCCAGGAGCAAATGACCGCGGCTGAAGGATCGACTAAGGTCCAGGCTGCCGCCCGGCGCCAGGCGGAGCGCAGATCCCAACGGTACGCCATGATCGTGGTGCCCTCGCTCACCCTGTTCTACGCGCTGGTCACAATGGACAGCGAAAATTATTCGAGTGCGCAGTGGATCACACAAACTACCGCGGTATTCATTCTCTGCGCAGCTTTGATCCCCCTGCTATGCGAGGCCAGTCAACAGGTGTTTGATCCCCTCAATCCCAGGAACCTGTTCCTGTTGACCATCGCCCTGCAGTTTGGTTTCTATCCCCTGGTTATCTTGAACGGGGGCACGCGGATACCCATGTTCGGCTATGCCTCAGGATCCGGCATCGAAGCCCACTACGTTGGAGCGCAGTTGCTCGCCGCTCTTGGCCTGGTTTGTTATCTCCTGGGATACTCGAGTCGCCGCCTGGCCAGGCGCATGGAGCGGATGCTTCCCCGGCCAAGGCCCTTCGACCCCCAGCGGGCGAAAGCGATCAGCCTGGTGTCTCTTCCTGGCCGGTTATCTCGGCGCCGCAGCGATTTTCTCTCAGCAGGGCGGCCTTAGCCAATTTCTCGAAAATCGCGAGCAATGGCGCGCGGGAGGGATGTCGGGCTCGGGAATACTCCTGATGCCTGCCTCTATGTGGCTTCCCGCAGCCGCGTTACTTCCCATGATTCAACTTACCCGGGTTCAGGAGCCAGCGCGGAAGCTGGCCACCAGACTCGCCTTGCTTGAGCATTTGTCTTATCCCGGTATATCTGCTCGGATTCCGAACCTTAATCTTATACCCGCTCATGCAATGCTTCGCGATTCTTCATTACCTCAGACACCGCGTGTCAGTACTCCGCTGCCTCTCGGTTGGGCTGATCCTGGTCAGCTTGATGACGCTGTACGGCCTTAGTCGAGGGGCCGAAGTCCTGAATCTGGAGGCGATCGAGGCAGCCGGACCCCGGGCAAGTTTGGACTACGTATTTTTCCGATGTCCGGGGACTGACACCGTAGCGACGATTCTCAACAGCAGCAAGTTCGCCGACTTCGAATATGGAGTGAGCGGCATGATCGAGGCGGCAACGATCCTGATACCCCGGTGGCTCTGGAATGACAAGCCAATGTCCTGGGGCGAACAATCCACCACCCACTTTTTTGCCGATTACCTGTACATGACCGGAAACGTGCGCGAGACGTATGGGGGTGTGTCGCCCACCGCGATCGGCTATTTTTATTTGCAGTTCGGCTGGCCCGGCGTGGCCCTCGGCATGTTCTTCGCTAGGCGCGGCCTCCAGGATGATCTACGGGTATGGTCTCCGCTTTGCCGGGCCCAACACCGCCTTCCTGCTCTTCATCCTGATATGGCCCCTGCCCATCATGGCCGCAGAGGCGCCTCAGAATGCGCTCAATCAACTGGTAATTACTTCATTTTGTGTATGGCTACCGTTGTCGTTGGCCGCGCGGCCAGTACAGGAAACCAGGGTAGTCCGTCACTCATAACACCGTGTATGGGATGCAGCGGATCCAACAAGGCTCGCGCAATGGCGTTAAGAATCTTGACCTGCTACGGACCCGTTTTTCGCGAAATGTGGGATTCCACTGCACTGCGACTGAAATCCGTTCAGGTGGTAAAGGGGCGACCAACGGTCAACCCCCACATCTCGCGAAAAACCAGCGAGATATGGGGCACCCCGCCTTTCCTCAAAAGGGATGCGTGGCAGGTCAATCGCAGGACGCCTTGTTACATCGCGGGATAAACGTACATCAGTGTGACGCATTGCACCAGGGAGACCCCATGACAGATACCCCCAACGCGACGGTCGCGATCGTGGTTGCGTCCAGAGATGAATCGAGCGATCTCTGGGAGCCGCTCTTTACTTTATTTCGCGGGCATTGGCCAAACTGTTCCTTTCCCCTCTATCTGATCAGTAACACCGTTCCTTATCGAGATAAGGGAGTAACCACCATCCTGGTGGGGCCGGATCGATCCTGGTCCGATACTCTGCGCGCGGGGCTCAGTCAGTTAAGAGAACAGTATGTGTTGCTTTGGATCGATGACCACTTTCTGATGGAACCAGTAGACGCTCCCAAGGTACTGACGACGATTGAGGCATTCACCCGGCTCAGCGGCAACTATCTCCGCCTTCCGGCGCTCCCTCTGCCTGATCAGCCGTGGAACGATCATTTCGGCATTGTCAGAAAAGGCGCGGTTTACCGGACGTCGGTGGTCGCGTCGCTGTGGAAGAAGACGGTGTTAGAGGATTTGTTGCAGCCGGGAGAGAGCGCTTGGGACTTTGAAACCGCAGGCGCCGCGCGCTCCGACGCATACGATGGATTCTATTCCACCTGGCGGAGCTGTTTTGCAATCGAAAACCTGCTCATTAAAGGCAGAGTTCGCTCCGCGGCCCTGCGCCGGATCGAGCGGAGCTTGCGCCGCCCATTCGAACTCCGTCGCCCCAAAATGAGCTCCATGGAAGAAGCCGAATTCGCCCTTCGGATGGTTGGCAACCGGGCTCTGGTCAAGCTGCCGCGGCGATTCGCCAAGAGGGTTCGGAACGCGGTCCTGCGGAGGCGTGTTCGGTAACCATTTTCCCATCGTCTTCTTCCTCGGCGAAGCCGGCACCAGCATTGAGCCCGACACAGGTATTGGAGTAGATCGCTATGAGTAGAATCCCGCACTTGCTTGTTTATACGCCGGTGGTCGCTCTGGCCGATCTCTTTCTGATCCACAGCGGGTTCTTCGCCGTGCTTCTTCTGATTCGGGGTTACGCTGCAGTTCCCACGCCCCACCTGGCCGCGACTCTGGCACCGCTGCTGTGCCTGCTGAGCTTGGTCACCCTGAACCGGTTCGATCTGTACACCGATTGGCTTCGTTCGCCGCCCAAGCAGACGGTTTGCTTTATGTGCATATCTGCCTTGGTGATCTGTATAGCGGCGATGCTGATGCTGGAATGGGAGCAGCATTCTCGTCTGCCCCTGGTATTCGTGGTCCCAGGCGCCCTGGCAGTATCCGGGTTGTTGATCGTGTATCGGCTGCTGTTACGCCGGTTCTACTGGTCCAGGGTTGGCCGCAGTCGAGTCATGGTGTTGGCAGCCGATGAAGACGAGGCGGTTCGACTCCTACGAAAACTCTCGCCGGTTGCGCCCGGATGGTTGGAATTCGTGGGCTATTTGATCGAGAAGGATTTCCACCACCTGGGCGCCAGCGCGCATTCCTTTGACGCCATCTTGTTGGCGCCGGGCCTGGTTCCAGCGCGGGCGCTGGTGGAGCAATGTGCGCAGACGCGAAAGACCGTCATGGCGGTTCCGGCACTGATGGAGATGTCGCTGCTGGGGGCGAAGCTGCACGAGATGGAAGACCTGCTGGTGGTCGAGCTGCGATCTCCGAATCTCACCTGCGGTCAGGACCTGATGAAGAGGATTTTTGATCTTACGGTCGCCACGGTACTGCTTGTTCTTTGCAGCCCTATGCTGCTGATCACCGGAGCGCTCATCCGGTTTACGTCCAAAGGTCCTGCTGTTTTCAAGCAGGATCGGGTGGGCAGGGACGGCGTGGAGTATGAGATCTACAAGTTCCGTACCATGGTTGCCGATGCCGAGAGAGAGACCGGGCCGGTATTTGCGCGCGAATCGGATCCGCGCATCACCCGGCTGGGCCAGTTCCTGCGCGCGACCCGCATCGATGAACTGCCCCAGCTGGTGAATGTGCTGATAGGCAACATGAGCATGATAGGACCGCGGCCCGAGCGGGGCGTCTTCGTAAACACCTTCCGCGAGACCGTGCCCGATTATGATCTTCGACTCGCCGTCAAGCCAGGCATCAGCGGGCTGGCGCAGGTAGCCGGGAGTTACTCGACTCCAGTGGAACAGAAATTGAAGTTAGACCTGTTATATATCTCAAACTATTCCATGATGCGGGATATCTGGATCATGCTGAGAACGATCCTGGTGGTCTTCCATCGGGAGCGCGCCGAAGGAATCAAAGCACCGTCCTGCTCTCCAGTCGAAGAACGCACCCCGGTAACTTCCAGCTCCCGCTCTTAGCGCACCCCTCCGAACCCTGGTCCGCGCACCTGGGTGCGGACTGGTGGAGCACCCCATGATTGTTCTTTTCTGGCTTTCCCTGGCCACCATCTTCTACACCTACGTTGGTTATCCCCTGGCGATCGCTCTGCTGGCCCGCCTGCACCCTCTTCCGTGGATCAAAGCACCATGGCCGGCGGACGTTCCTCCGGTATCGGTGGTCATGGCCGTGCATAATGGAGCGGCCATGCTTCCCGCTAAGCTGGCCCACTTGCTTACACTCGAGCCGCATCTTATCCGCGAGGTCATCGTCGTCTCTGATGGCTCGACCGACGCCACCCCCGCGATCCTGGCCCAGGCCCAGCCTCCGCGCCTGCGCACCATCTTTCTCCCCCAACAGGTAGGCAAGTCGGCGGCCCTTAATCACGGAGTCGCCGCGGCCGGCTCCGAGATCATTCTGTTTGTGGACATTCGCCCGCGCATCCAGCCGGGCGCAATTGCCGCCCTGCTCTCCAATTTTGCCGATCCTGCGGTTGGCTGCGTGGCCGGCGAACTCATCTTGAACGTCCAGGGCCACGACCCGGCGGCCGGCGCCGTGAGCGGACTCTACTGGCGCTACGAACAGTGGATCCGCAATTGCGAAGCTGCTATCGACTCACCCACAGGCGTTTATGGAGGCTTCTATGCCATACGCCGCGCACTGGCCAGGCCGGCGCCGGCCGGCCTCATCCTGGACGATATGTTCCAGCCGCTTTCCATTCTGCGCCAAGGCTACCGCAGCGTACTCGACCGCTCCGCCCTGGTGACCGACACCTGGCCCGCCTCTGCGGCCGGCGAGTTCCGGCGCAAGGTTCGCACCCTGGCCGGCAACTTTCAACTGATCGTCGCGGCGCCCTGGCTTCTTACCCCCGCCAACCGGGTGGTTGTTCAACTGGTGTCGCACAAGCTGCTGCGCTTGCTGGTTCCCTATTGTCTGGTTTCTCTTTTGTCCTCCGCTGCGATCCTGGGCCTGCATTCCCCGGCGTACCTGGCCTTCGCCATTCTGCAGCTTACCTTCTGGCTGATGGCTGCCGCTTCGTTGAAGGTAACCGTCCCTGTGCTGCAGCGCCTGGCCGCACCGGCCGGCGCGCTGTTACTTCTGAACGCCGCCGCCATTGCCGGCTTCCTCGCATTTCTGTTTACCCGCGGCCCACTCTGGAAAATATGGTCGCCGACCGTGGCGCCTATGTTTCAGGAAAAAGCCTGACCGGCCGCGGTTTTCGCAACAATCGGTGTGCGCCTTGACCAAACGATTGCGTATTGCCTCGATCCGTCTTGCTCTGCTGGCGGCTATTTCTTCACCCGCGCAGACTGCGGCAACCTCCCACCAGCCGCCGACTTTGGACGACCACGCGGCCACAGATGCCAGTTCTACTTATGTCGAATTGGATAGCTGGGTCTATCCTGCGCTCGAAAAACTTTCCGCTCAGGGTGTTATTCAATACCAATTTTTCGGGCTGAGGCCGTGGACCCGGCGGGCTATCTACCAGATGCTGGGGGCTGCGGCCCCAGCTAGCGAAGCCTCGGCAAAGCTGGTGGGGGCAATCAGGAAAGAACTGTTCCGTGAGCACGCTCTGGGAGCGGACCCGCTGAGCAAAGACATATTCATTGAAAGTATCTATCATCGTGCTCAATTCATTTCCGGCAACCCGCTCAACGATAGCTACCATTTTGGGCAGACCATAGCCAACGACTTTGGACGTCCCTACGGCCATGGCTGGCAACAAATCTCTGGATTGGAAACCCGCGCGGAGCATGGCAGGGTGTCCCTTTTTGTCCGCGGTGAGTATCAGCATAGTCCGAGCGTACCCGGATTTAGCCCAGCCATCGCCGGCATTATCGCGGTTCAGGACACGACGCCGATCGAGACCTATCGCGACCGGGGGGCCCAGGATGCCTTTCGCCTGTTGGACACCTACGTGTCGGTCGAGTTCCTGGGCCAGCAATTCTCTTTTGGCAAGCAGAGCTATTGGTGGGGACCCGGCTCGGCCAGCGCCATGATGCTGAGCGACAATGCAGAACCCTTTTATTCTTTCCGCATCAATCGCACGTTGCCCCTACACATTCCTGGGCTCTCCAGGCTTCTCGGTCCCGTACGCTATGACAACTTCTTTGCCCGCTTGTCGGGGCACATGTATCCCCGGCAGCCCTATTTCTATGGCCAGAAGATCAACTTCTCTCCCACCAGAAACCTGGAATTGGGTTTTTCCCGCGACGCCGTCATCGCCGGCGAAGGCAGCACGCCACTGACTTTCGGTAACTTCTGGGAGAGCTTTATCAGTACTTCGAGTGGAACGACCAGCACCTCTGTTCGCAATGTGCTGGGCGCCCGTCACGGCAGTTTCGACTTTCGTTACCGCCTGCCTGGACTCAGGAACTGGTTGACCTTGTATGCCGATTCCCTGGTCCACGATGACGTTTCGCCGGTGGATGCACCGCGGCGCGCTGCCATCACTTCAGGCATCTATCTTGCCCGGTTCCCTCTCCTATCGAAACTTGATTTGCACGTCGAAGGCGCCAGCAGCGACATCCCGGGAAGCGCCAAAGGGGGGAAGCTCTATTACTACGAAGGCATCTACCGCGACTGTTACTTGAACAAAGGCGATTTGATGGGTTCCTGGTTGGGCCGTGAAGGGACCGGTGGGCAAGCCTGGTCGACTTACTGGTTCAATGCTCAGAGTACGCTCCAGGTTGGGTATCGCACGCTCAAGGTGTCGCGGTTCTTTGTGCCCCAGGGAGAGAGCCAGCAGGCCGGCTATGGGGAACTGCGGTATCGTTGGCAAAATGGCGTGGCATTACAGTTCCTGTTGCAAGCCGAGCGCTGGAACGCTCCGGCACTGGCGCCGGGCCCGCAAATCGATGTGACCAGCCAATTTCAAATTTCACTCAACCCCAAGGGTTGGAAGCTTCCCCTGCGGCAACAACTTACTGCGAGTCCCTGATCGTCCGAGGCTCATAGGATCTGTAACCGTTATGTTTACTTCTTACTCCTTGCTGGAAATGGAGAAATCAATGATCCGAACGGAAACAGCAAAGACGCGTCTGCTTGATTTGGTTCGCAAAGTCGGCCCCCTGGATATTGTGTACGATTGCGGCAGCCGGGACGCGTTGGACGGCCTGGAGCTGGCCATTGCCATCGGGGCCAAAGAGTTACATATCTTCGAATGCAATCCGCCCGCGGTAGAAATATGCCGAAAGAACGTCATCCGGCATAAGCCCGAAGGTCTTACCGTTTTCATCAACGACTGCGCCATTTCCGATAAGCCGGGGCCGGTTTCATTTTTCCCCATCGACACTCGCCGGACCATCACACCGCACCCGGATGGCAACCCGGGCGCATCCAGCCTGCTCCAGGCCGATCCCAAATACCCCAATGAAACATATGTGCAAAGCAAGATCACCGTAAGAGCAACCACGCTCGATGCATATTGCGTATTCCACCGGCCTCCCGATCTGTTGTGGATGGATTTACAAGGCGCCGAACTGATGGCGCTAATGGGAGGCAGGCACGCACTCAAAAATACCAGGATCGTGCATACCGAGGTCGCCTTCCGGCCCACCTATCAGAATCAGGTTCTTTTTTGGGAGTTGGACAACCACCTGCGGTCGAGGTTCAAACGCGCCTACGTCGAATTGGGGCGCTGGCCCGATCTTCTGCCCCTTTACCGGCTGCTCAAAACCGGGCCGTGGACGGTGAACGCGGTCTACGTGCAGGGCTGACTTGCCCCATTCAAGCCGGAGTCGCGATGAAATTCGTCGTCCTGAATTGCTCATGGATTTCTTGGTACGATTCGATGGGGTGCAGGTATCCCGAGGGAGTGATCCTCCGGATGTTCATCTTGACTTCCTCAAAAAAATACCAGAAGTCCCGAAAAAACGTTCGGTTATCGATATTGCACCCGCCGAATTCGAAGCTGACTATGTCAATCGACCTGGCGTCGAACATTCTTTTGGCTCCGTGCAACGCGTCCAGCTCGTGACCCTCGATATCAATCTTCAAGAGATGGATGCGGGCGATGGAGTTGGCCGCGCAGTAGCTATCGACGGTCCCGATCGCCACCCTCTCCGAGTGGCTGAAGTCGATGCCAAAGTGTTCCAGCCTCCTGGGTGTCAGCGAGGCCAGGCCCGACCCTGCGCGGTCGAAGTGTAAAATTCCCTCCCCGCATTCCCTTCCCAAGGCAATATTGGCCAGCTTGATTCGCTCGTCTCCCCGGGCGGATTCCCTCAAAATCTTGAAAGTCTCGCATCCCGGCTCAAAGCAATGGATGGAGAGGCCGCGCGCGGCAACGTGGCGCAGAGCCAAGCCCAGAAACTGGCCTTGGTTGGCGCCGACATCGAATATGCAGTAGGGTGGGCTTATCGTTTGCCTGAGAATGGCGAAAATAACTTGCTCCCCGCTGGAATGAACGCCAGCTGCCGGATCCGATTCCCATCAGGTACTGCGAAGTCTGGGCGGTCTTCTCCAGGGCACCGTGCATGATGCGGTTTCCCGACATCCTGATCAACGCTTCTTTCAGCAAAACGACACTGGCCTTTCTGGCTCGAGAACACGCTCAAAGACAGCCTACAGTGAGAAGAAAACGGGCGCGGCAAAAAACGACGGAATTGCTGGAGCATGAATGCCGAAACGGAACACGAGCGGCGGCAGTGGCAAGTACACCTATTCCTGCCACCCAGTCCAGCGATTGAATCCTGCAAAGACTCCGTCCGGGCGGCGGGCATGCCAAGCATCGTGATAACGCATGACCACCATTCGATTGGCCGCGCAGAAATCGACTTTGAATTTGTAGAGTGGATCGTCCCGTAGATCGGCGACCACATCACTCGAACTCCAAAAAGTAGGTTCGTGGGATATGACGAAATTGTTTCCAGCCTTAATAGACCTTTGCAACAAGTCGAGTGTGGACATAAATGTTGTCGTCACCCCGGTGATGATTTGATCGGGATTTCCCAACTTTATGGTGTCTGCGGTGGGCCAAAATGGCTTAACCCCGACATTCTTCGACATTCGTGAAATGATTTCCCGCGCGGTTATTTTTGAAACGCCGGCCAAAAGATCGGGTGCGGTGGACAGCAGGTCCCTCCACTACGCTGCGCTCCGGTCGGGATGACAATTCATTGGGAGCACCGGAGATAGTTCCTACAACAGAATTGTCATCCCGACCGGAGCGCAGCGTAGTGGAGGGACCTGCTGTTTCTCTAAGCTCCACAGGAAATCGGGGATATGGGGTGCTATGAATGACGCACTTCACTAGGGGCGCCTTGGCCCTCGACTCGAGATGCGCTTGCGTGCTGGCCGGGGCAGCGTGGCCGGTCCCGATCTGGGGCGCCGCGCCGCTTTCCGAGGCGGCTCCAGCGATGCGGCGGCTTTCCTGCGCGCTGCCCGCTTCAGTTGGGTCACTTCCTCCTCATTGAGCTCGCGCGTTTCTCCCGGCCGCACATCGAGGACCAGGGGGCCGAAGCCAACCCGCCTGACTTTCTCGACAAAATGCCCGATCTCTTCGAACATCTTGCGAATCTCCCGGTTCTTACCCTCGGTCAAAACCACCTCGTACCAGGGATTGTCAGTGTCGCGGACGAGGCTGATCCTGGCCGGTTGGGTCATCACCCGGCCCTCCCGCTCTCCCCGCCGCCCGCGCTCGATCATCACCCCGTGGCGCAGCTGCTCCAGCTCTGGCTCCGTGGGCTTGCCGCTCACTTTCACCAGATAGGTCTTTTCCACCTGCGACGCCGCACTGGTCAAGACGTTGGCCAGCTCGCCGTCGTTGGTCATCAGCAGCAGGCCTTCGCTCTGGTAATCCAGACGGCCGACAGGGAAAACGCGAGCCCCGGCCCGGGCGAAAAACTTCATCACCGTCGGCCGTCCTTCCGGGTCGGAAACCGTGGTGACCACACCCTTGGGCTTGTTCAGCATGAAATAGCGGAATTGCTCGGGTTTCTTGAGCAGCTTGCCGTCGACCCGGATATGGTCGTGCTCCGGGTCGGCCTTGGAGCCCAGCTCGGTCACCTTTTGCCCATTCACCTGCACCCGGCCGGAGATAATTAACTCTTCCGCCTTGCGCCGCGATGTGATCCCGGCGGCAGCCACGATCTTCTGCAGACGCTGCTCGTTGCGCTCGCCGCCGCTCTCCGTCTTGACCGTCATACCTGCTGCTCGGTTTGCGGTTCGGTAGTGGTTTCTTCCCCGGATTCCGCTTCGCCCGGGGGCATCGGGGGCATCGGATCTGGGCCCTGCATGGCCGCATCCTGAGCTTCGCCCTCGGCTTCGGACTCAGCCAGCTCGCCCGCCATCTTTTCGAACTCCTCCATGCTGGGCAGGTCATTCACATCTTTCAGGCCGAAGCGGAGCAGAAATTCCTTGGTGGTCTTGTACAGGATGGGCCGCCCAATCACCGGCTTCCTTCCCGCCGTGGTAATCAGCTTGCGGCTCACCAGGCCGCCAAGCACTCCGCCGGAGTCGACTCCCCGGATCTCGCTCACCTCAGGCGCCGTCACCGGCTGCTTGTAGGCAATCACCGCCAGCGTTTCCAGGGCCTGCAGAGAGAGCTTCATCGGCGGCTTCAGGCTCTTCACAAAGCCGCGCACTGCGTCGTGATATTCCGGCTTGGTCGCCATGCGGTAGCCACCGGCGATCTCCCTGATCTCCATGCCTCGCTCACTGCTCGCGTAGTCCGCGATCAGTTCATCGAGCACCTGCTGCAAGGCCTGCCGGACCCGCCGGTCGCGCTGCCGCGCCAGCTTCTTTTCCTCACCCTCGCCGGCTTCCGCTGGGGCCGGTGCAGTCTCTTCAACCGCGGCAGCAGCCTCGGGCTCGGTGGTTACAGCTTGGGCATCCGCCTCCGGCTCCGCCGCTTCCGGCAGTATTTCGTCGGCGAAAATGGCAGCGAGCTGGGCCAGGGTCACTGGCTCCTCGGCTGCATAGACCACGGCTTCCAATTTGGCTTTAAGACTCATCGCATGAAAACAGAACAGGCGCCTCGATTCATACTATCGAAGCGCCTGTGCTGATTGTAGTGCAACCCTCTCCGGGGGCCCATCCTTCGCTCTATCCAGCTACCCCTTGGGAGCAAACTGCACAAAGACCCAGAAGAGGCCCGGCGGCCATAAGGGCAGCCGCCGGCAAGGTGAAGACCCAAGCCGCGGCGATATTGCGGATGGTGGACCACTGCAGTCCGCTCTTATTGGCCAACATGGTTCCGGCCACACCCGAGGAAAGCACGTGGGTGGTACTGACCGGCAAACCGTAACTGTCCGCTGCCCAAATGGTGAACATCGCGATGATTTCGGCCGCCGCGCCTTGCCCGTAGGTCAGGTGGGTTTTCCCGATCTTCTCCCCTACGGTCACGACGATGCGCTTCCAGCCAATCATGGTGCCCAGCCCCAGCGCAATCGCCACCGCCACCTTAACCCAGGTGGGAATGAACTTGGTGGCAAGATCGAGCTTCTTCTTGTAATTCGCCATCACCGCGGCTTCCTCCGCGGTAAACGCCGGCTTCTTGGACTTGGCCATAAGGCGAAGCGCTTCGCTCGATATATACATGTCGTTGCGCACGTTCGACTGCTGGTTGGCCGGCACGCCCTTCAGCGTCTTGTACTGGCGCCACCTCATGCTCGATCTCGAGGATCATCTGCCGCTCCGCCAGGATCGTGGTCGGCGTCTGCTTCTTGGTCTGCAGATATTCGGTCAGATCGGCGCGCGGGTCGTCCATCACAGCATTGGAGTCTACATGCGCGTTCATCACTTTGGCCGCCTGTTCCGATACGGCGACAAAGTCCTGCACCTGGCTGTACCCGACCGCGTGATTCAGTGCATAGGCGGTGGGCACGGTGCCGATCAGGATCAGCATGATGAGTCCCATGCCCTTTTGTCCGTCATTGGAGCCGTGAAAAAAGCTCACACCGGTGCAGGTCAGAACCAGCAGGCCGCGAATCCAGAAAGGCGGCGGTGCGTCACCCTTAGGCGCCTCGAAAAGCCGCGGATCCTTGATCAAAAACTTGATCGCAAGCAGCAGAAACACCGGAAAGGACGAAACCGACAACGGGCGAAACCAGCAGCGAGCGGAAGACGTTCCCGACCTGCGACCAATCCACGCCCGTGGTGCCCGACGTGGCGCCGCCATCAACTGGTTGGCTATGCCGACACCGATGATCGAGCCGATGAGGGTATGCGAACTGGAGGCCGGCAGCCCGAACCACCAGGTGCTCAGGTTCCACAGGATCGCCGAAACCAGCAGGGCGAAGACCATGGCGAATCCGGCGCCCGATCCTACCTTGAGGATCAGCTCGACCGGTAGCAGCGAAACCACGGCAAACGCCACCGCCCCGGAAGACAGCAGCACCCCGATCAGGTTCCACATGCCCGACCACATCACGGCAATATGCGGTTCGAGTGAGTGGGTGTAGATCACCGTAGCCACCGCATTGGCGGTGTCGTGGAAACCGTTGACGAACTCAAATCCCAGCGCGATCAGCAGCGCGACACCCAGTAGGAAGTAGGCCGTTGCCGAGGTCGAATGTGCCGGACCGCGAACAGGTCACCGAGCAACTGCGAGGCGGCCCAGCCGATACCGCCAACAAGCACAATCCCGAAGATGATCATCGGGATCTTGCCCTGTTTCCGGTTCATTTTGTCGTGGACAGCAGACGGTCTTGCCAGGGGCGGTCAAAACCGCAGAGGATTCTTCATTCACGCGCCACACTCCACAATTTAGGTGTTCGCACGGTACCAAAGTGCGTCGATCCGTTATTGTGAATTGAGGTGCACCGGATTGTTAAAGTTATGTGAATGGATTGGAAATGGGTGTCGCGCTATCGGGATCTCTACCTGCGACAAATCAATGGATGCCCCATATCCCCGATTTCCTGTGAAGCTTATTGGGTTCCACACTTAGACAAAAGCGCACACGCAGTCCAGTCTTGTCCAATTAGGTTTTCGCGGGTCGGCTTCGGCATGTAGCAGCCGCTAACCATGGCTAGCGGAGGATACGCGAACCTTAACCTCAAGCAGCTTGAAGTGCCGCGTCCTACCCTATCGCCAGTCGTCCTTGGCCTGCATCAGGCCCTGGTTGACCACCGACTCGAACGAGGGGTGCTTCTTGATGTAAACCTCGCCGAAGTTGGCGTCTTGCCGAAGCAGCACCGCCTGCAAACGCACCAGCTCAAGAAGGGCCAGAAACATGCAGATGAGCGCCCGCTCGGAGCGCGTATTGCGCAGCAGACTGCTCAACGAAACCGGCCGATCCTCCATGATCAGGCGCCGGCGGACATAGTCGAGCATCTGGGAGACGGTCACCGCCTCCTCATCGACGTCCAGCACCGGTCTCTGCCGTGCGCGGTCCAGAATTTCCCGGAAAACCCGCACCAGGTCCACCGTGTCCGCCGCAATCTCAGGCTCGGCTCCCTCTTCGTTGCGAAACTGCCGGATCGCCGGGTTGGTCCAGGTGGCGGCTTCGATCTGTTGCTTCTGCAGCAGCATCTGGGCCGCGTTCTTGAAGCGCTCGTGCTCCAGCAGCCGCTCCACCAGCTCCCGCCGCGGATCCTCCTGCTCCCCTTCCGCCCCCTCCGCGGAAGTCCGGGGAAGAAGCATGCGGCTCTTGATGTGGATCAGCAGCGAAGCCACATAAATGAAGTCTGCCGCCGCATCCACCTCGGTCTGCTTCAAGACCCTCCACATAGGCCAGAAACTGAGCCGTAATCTTGCCAATGGGGATGTCATAGATGTCGATGTCCTGCTTGCGGATCAGGTCGAGCAGCAGGTCGAGCGGGCCGTCGTACACCGCCCCCACGCTGATGCTGTAAGGCGACTGGCTCTCGGCAGCTTCCCGCTTCTTGGCCTGTTGCTCCGTTTCCGGGCGCATTGCATCGCTCATTGCGCGCGCTCTCCATACTCCGGTGGAATCAGGTGCATGGCTTCCCTCACCTGCTCCATGGTTTCTTCGGCCCGGGCCCGAGCCAGCTCGGAGCCGCTATGCAGAATGTCATGCACCAGGCCGGGCTGCTCCTCAAATTGCCTGCGCCGCTGCCTGCATGGGCTCCAGTTCGGCCACGATCGCGTCCGCCGCCCAGCCCTTGCACTCGATGCAACCAATGCCCGCCGACCGGCACCCGTCATAAACCCTGGCCAGCGTCTCCGGGGTCGAAAAGACCTTGTGCAGATCGCCTACCGGGCATACATCCGGGTCGCCCGGGTCGCTCCGCCGCACCCGCGCCGGATCGGTCACCATGGTCTTCAGCTTCTGCCGCACCACCGGCTCCGGATCCGTGAGCAGGATGGTGTTGCCATAGCTTTTTGACATCTTTCGCCCATCGGTGCCGGGCAGCTTGGGCGAGGGAGTCAACAACACCTGCGGCTCAGGCAGAATCTCCGCTGCCCCGCCGGGATAAAAATGGTTGAATCGCCGGGCCACTTCGCGGGTAACTTCCACGTGTGCCACCTGGTCCTGCCCTACCGGCACAAAATCTGCCTGGTAGATCAGGATATCCGTTGCCATCAGCAGCGGATATCCCAGAAAGCCGTAGGTGGTCAGATCCTTCTCTGCCATCTGCAATTGTTGCTCTTTGTAAGTCGGGACCCGCTCCAGCCAACCCAGCGGCATGATCATCGAGAGCAGCAGGTGCAACTCCGCGTGCTGCGGCACCAGGGACTGCACAAAGAGCACGCAGCGCTCCGGGTCTAGACCCCGCCGCCAGCCAATCGAGCGCAACATCCATCGTGTTTTGCCTCACGTTCGAGGTGTCGGCGTAATCGGTGGTGAGGGCGTGCCAGTCGGCGACAAAGAAGTAGCAGTTGTAGTCGTGCTGCAGGCGCACCCAGTTGTAGAGGGCGCCCATGTAGTTGCCGAGATGCAGTTTGCCGGTGGGCCGCATGCCGCTCAGCACGCGTTTGAGTTGGTGACGATTCGGGTCGTGATTCACTGCCTCGATTGTACGGAAAACCTTCAGAGCGAGAGCAGCAAAACGCGGAAGAAGCCGAGCACGGGATTCACCATCGCCATGGTGACGCCACCGCCAAAGAGCAACATGAGGAACAGGCTCAGGATCCCCAGACGGTCATAGACCGGCAGCCAGCGATAAGGCAGCATGTGGCGAAAGATGTGGCTTCCGTCCAGCGGCGGCAGGGGAAGAAGATTGAATGCGGCCAGAAACAGGTTCAGCAGCATACCAATATAAAAAATCAAAGACAGCGGGTAAGCCACCGGGCTCACCGCCAGCAGCTGCGGATCGAGGCCGCTGATGCCGCGCATGGCGACCGACCGCACCGAGAGCAAGCCGACGGGAGACGTCTTGGCGATGACGATCAACACCAGCAACGAAACCACGGACCCAATCACATTGCTGACCGGACCAGCCAGGGTGGTGAGGATATCGTCGCGCACAAAGTTCTTGAAGTTGCGCGTGTTCACCGGGGTCGGCTTGGCCCAGCCAATCAAGGGGACGTGGGTCACCATCGCCACCAGGGGCAGCATGATCGTGCCTACCGGATCGATATGCTTGATGGGGTTGAGGGTAATCCGGCCCAGCATGCGTGCCGTCTGGTCGCCCAGCCGCGAAGCCATCCATCCGTGTGCCGACTCGTGAAGACTGAGCGCGAACAGCAACACCACAAATTCACAGATCCCCAGGACGATCTCAGGAGTTCCCATTGGAAGCCTGATGGTAGCACGCCGGCCAGGGCTAAGTACGTTTGCTATCTTCGCCCTGAGTCACTTCCTGACCTGGCTTTCTGGCTTTGATCTCGCGCGCCGGAACGCCTCCCCAGATGGAATGCGGCGGTATGTCATGGGTGGCGACGCCCATCGCGCCCAGCATGGCGTCTTCGCCCACCTTGACCCCGGCCATCACCGACGAGTGATAGGTAAGCCGCGTGCCGGGGCCGACCTCGGTGGTGCGGTTCTCAATATCGTAATAATCGTTGGCCTTGTGCCAGTGCGAGTACACCGCCCCGTAGTCGGAAATGGACGTCCCTTTGCGGATGATGAGCTCGCCGCGGTCATCGAGCATCACGAATTTGTGAATGGTGCAGTCGTCTTCCACCGTGAGGTTGTAACCGAAACTGAACTCAACTCCATGGAAGATCTTCACGTTCTTGCCTACGTGTTTGAAGATGTGTTTGGCCAGCATCTTGCGGAAGCGAAAGCCGAGCCAGTGATTCAATCCCAGCGCCGACTTGTCGAACATCTGCCAGAAGTAGATCAACGGCTTGCGCTCGCAGTATCTTTCCACGTCCACGTCGCCGTAGTACTCCGGTTCCAGGGTCACGTTGGCCGGATCAAAAGAAAGCTGCAGGACGTTGCCGGGCAACTCGGAGATCAGCGAGGTGTTGAGCTTGCCGCCGTGGGGGCGGCCCAGGTAAATCTGGTGCAGCGCATCGCGGACGATTTCTCCCCGCAGCCGGGATTCCTTATGGCGGGTGAATTCTTCGTCCAGATGGCACAGCCAGCGCCGATAGAGTTCCTCGGCTTCGGCCGTCGGTTTCAAATCACGATACTGGTATCTCGCCATGGGTGAGCGTCCTTCTGTCCAGCATACGACGCAACCCTATTGAATGCTGAACACTGCATAGACCGTAGCAGAAGCAGTAACCTTGTGCGCGCTGACGCTGAGTGGCTCGACCTCTTTTGGCGCCGGGGCGGGCGCCATCATGGCCGCGGCCCTCATGAGCGGCTGAGGGCCCCGCGCCGGAGCCTCATTGCTGGCGTACACCAGCGGGCCCAGGGTGGCGTTCAGCCCCGCGGCCATCTGCTGCGCGATCTGCCGGGCGCGGTCCAGCGCCAGTTTCGCGGCCTTGGCCTGCAGGCCATCCTGGTCGGCCACGCTCCAGGTCATCTGCCCGCTCTGGTTGGCGCCCGCCTTGATGGCGACATCCAGCACCTTGGCGCCATTGGCGGCCGCGGTTTTCACGCTCCAGCTCTGCTGTACCTGGAATTTGCGCTCGGCCTTCTCGGCCGGGGTCCAGTCCTGGTTGGTGTACTGCTGGACCGGGGTGATGCTCTGCGATTCACTCTGGATGGCGTCCTGCGGAATCCCAGCCGCCTTCAGCGCCGCGGCGATGGCATTGGAGGTCTTGGAGCCCAGGGCATAGGCCGAATCCTGGTCTGCGCCGTAGGTCAACGAAGCCGATCTGGACGGTCACGGTATCGGCATCGGCGCTGGCATCGGCGCTGGTGGTCACGGCGATGGTCCGGTTGTCTTTGCTGACCACGATCTGCTGAGCGTGGAAGGGGATCGCGACCGCGGCCAGAAAAAGCGCGGCGGCAATGTGGCTGCAGTGGAATTGGCATGGTACAAACTCCCTTACTGGCCGGCCGAATTTGCGCAACTGCGCCAGCAGCCGCAGACCAGCACCTGAGTCTATCGCGTCAGCGGCGCAGCGGACACCGCCGGCAAAATCGACCGCACGGCCGGCGATCACCAGAGCCGCCGCCGCATTCAGCAAGACCACGTCCCGCCTCGGGCCGGGTTCACCCTGCAGAATCGTTTCAATCAACGATGCGTTGCCGCTGCGCGTCACAGCCTGCCAGCGCGCTGAGCGGCGCATGCTGCAGACCCGCATCGCCCGCTTCCAGGGTGAAGTTGCGGACGGTATGCTCCCGCACCTCGGCCACATCGCTTACGCCATTCAGGGTGAGTTCGTCCAGGCCATCTCGTCCGTGGACCACGAATGCATGCCGCACGCCCAGCCGGGCCAGGCTCTGGGCCACCAGATCCACGCCGGCGAAAACGCCGACCACCTGCGCCCTGGCTCCGGCAGGATTGGCCAGCGGACCGGCAAGATTGAAGATGGTGCGGAAACCCAGAGCCCGGCGGACCGGTTGCACCCGCTTCATGGCCGGATGCAGTGCCGGAGCATAGAGAAACATGAAGCCGGTCTGGCGCAGACACTCTACGGCCCGCTCCGGCTCCAACTCGACCGGGATGCCGAGCGCCTCCAGCACATCGGCCGAACCGCATTTGGAGGTGAGGCCGCGGTTGCCATGCTTGGCGACCTTGACGCCCGCGGCTGCTGCGACCAGGGCGGCGGCGGTGGAGATATTGAAGGTGCCCTGGCCATCGCTGCCGGTGCCGCAGGTGTCCACCAATTGGTCCCGTTCGGCCTCGCTCAAAGGGACCGGCAGGCTCATGGCCCGCATCGCCTGGACGAAACCGGATAGCTCTTCGACGGTGGGTCCGCGGGTTGCAATCGCGGTCAACAGCGAGGCGATCTGCACGTCGGTTGCATCGCCCTCGAGCATTTCCCGCAGCGCCGAGCATCCCTGCTGTTGCGTAAGGGTGCCGTGATCTTCGACCACATGCTTGAGCAGCGCCGCCAGTTGGGACATCGGTGTTTCCATCCTAGAGCATTGCATATGCGCGATCAATCCGAGAAGATGTCTCTGAAGACTGAAGGGTACGGCTTTGCAGCCCGTGATCGTAAACCGGCATAGGCGCTACAGACGGCTTTAGCCGCTGAGGGTACGCTCGTCGTGAGCTTGTCGGTCCGAAATGTTCCTTCGTCAAAGCTGCTCCAGCGAACCTGAATAACGGTTGTTGAAAATAGCTCGACGCGAACTTTGTGAAAAGCCGTACCCCAGCGGGCTAAAGCCCTACATCTCCACAAGTCAGGTACGGCTACGGCTGAAGCCGTGCCCTTCGGTGACGAGACTTTCCGCAGAAAGGATGAGGGCTTTTAGCGCCCGAGGGAATGGTCCCTTTTGCCCTCAGCGGCAATCCCCTTTAGTATGGAAGTTCTGTCCAAAGACCAAACGAATGAAAATTCACGAGTATCAGGCAAAAGACATCCTGGAACGGTACGGCGTCGCCGTTCCCAAGGGCGAGGTGGCCAATACGCTGGAAGAAGCGATGGACGTGGCCAAACGGCTCTTTAGCGGAGGCGCCAAGGGCGTCGTGGTCAAGGCGCAGATCCATGCCGGCGGCCGGGGAAAGGGCGGCGGCGTCAAGGTGGCCAAAACCCTGGCGCAAGCTGAGGAATACACCACCCAGATTCTCGGCATGCAGCTGGTGACCCACCAGACAGGACCGCAGGGCCAGAAGGTGCTGCGCGTGCTGATCGAAGAGATGTCGCCCATCGCCCGCGAACTGTACCTGGGCATCGTGCTCGACCGCGCTGCCGCCAAGCTGGTCTTCATGGCCTCCCAGGCCGGCGGCATGGAAATCGAAGAAGTCGCGGCCAAAGATCCCGACGCGATTTTCAAGGCCTACATCGACCCCGCAGTCGGCTTCCAGCCTTACCAGGCCCGTAAACTCGCCTTCGCGCTGGGCCTCAAGCCGGCCCAGATCAACGACGCGGTCAAGTTCATGACCGGCCTCTACAAAGTATTTCTGGAGACGGATGCTTCCCTGCTGGAGATCAATCCCTTCATCACCACCACCGACGACCGCCTGCTGGCCCTCGACTGCAAGATCAATTTCGACGACAACGCCATCTTCCGCCACAAGGAACTGAAGGAACTTCGCGACACCGCCGAAGAAGATCCGTTGGAAGTGGAAGCCTCGAAGTATGCCCTGAATTACATCAAGCTCGACGGCAACATCGCCTGCATGGTCAACGGCGCCGGCCTGGCGATGGCCACCATGGACATCATTCAGTACGCCGGCGGCTCGCCGGCAAACTTTCTCGACGTGGGCGGCGGCGCCAACCAGCAGCAGATCGAGCACGCCTTCGAGATCCTGCTCTCCGACCAGAACGTGCAGGCCGTTTTCATCAACATTTTCGGCGGCATTCTGCGCGTCGACACCCTGGCCCATGGAGTCGTGGAAGCGGCCAAAAAGACCAACGTGCAGGTTCCCGTCGTGCTTCGCCTGGAGGGCACCAACGTGGAGCAGGGGCGAGAGATCCTGAAGAACTCCGGCCTCAACTTCATTATTGGAGAGACCATGCAGGACGCGGCGGCCAAGGTGGTCGCAGCGGCTAAAAAGAAAGCCTCAACCAAGTGAGCTGGAGCAATCTATGTCGGTGTTAGTGGACGAAAATACGCGGCTCATCGTGCAGGGTATTACGGGCAAGGAAGGCACCTTCCATGCCAAGGGCTGCGCCGAGTATGGGACCAAGGTAGTGGGCGGAGTCACCCCGGGCAAGGGAGGCACGACGCATGAGGGCTGGCCGGTCTTCGACACCGTGGCCCAGGCGGTAGAGAAGACCGGGGCCAATGCCACCGTCATCTTCGTGCCCCCGCCGTTTGCCGCCGATGCCATCCTCGAAGCCGAAGATGCGGGCCTGCCGCTCATTATCTGCATCACCGAGGGCATCCCGACCAACGACATGGTCAAGGTGTGGAGCGTGCTGAGCAAGTCCAAATCGCGGCTCATCGGACCCAACTGCCCGGGCGTCATCTCTCCCGGCAAGGCCAAGATCGGCATCATGCCCGGCCGTATCCACAAGCAGGGCAGCGTGGGCATCGTCTCCCGCTCCGGCACCCTCACCTATGAAGCGGTCTATCAGCTCACGCCAGCGAGGGATCGGGCAGTCGACGGCGATCGGCATCGGCGGCGATCCCATTATCGGCACCACCCACGTCGACGCGCTCAAACTGCTCAATGAGGACCCGGAGACCGAGTCCATCATCCTGATCGGCGAAATCGGCGGCACGGCGGAAGAAGCTGCTGCCGCCTATGTCAAGGCGCACGTCAAGAAGCCGGTCGTCGGATTCATCGCCGGCCAGACCGCGCCTCCGGGGCGGCGCATGGGCCACGCCGGGGCGATTATCTCCGGCGGCCAGGGCACCGCGGCCGACAAGATGAAGGCGCTCACCGCCGCCGGGATCCACGTGGTGCAGTCCCCTGCCGCCATCGGCGAAACATTGGCCAAGGTCATCGGGAAATAAGGAAGTCCAATAAGGAAATTCATGCAACGCACGTTCAGCATCATCAAGCCCGACGCAGTCCGCAAAAGCTACTCCGCCGCGATTCTTGCCGAGATCGACAAGGCGGGCTTCAAAATCGTCGCCATCAAGAAGATGTTTCTCTCCAAGGCGCAGGCCCAGGGCTTCTACGCCGTGCACGCGAAGCGGCCTTTTTTCGATTCGCTGACCACCTTTATGTCCTCCGGCTCCATCATCGCCATGGTGCTGGAGAAGGAAAATGCCATTGCCGACCTGCGCAAGCTGATGGGCGCCACCAATCCCGCCGACGCAGCTGAGGGCACCATCCGCAAGCAGTTCGCCTCCTCCATTGAAGAGAATGCGATCCACGGATCGGACGCCGAGGATACGGCGGCCTTCGAGATTGGCTACTTTTTTGCCGGGTACGAGCTGATTTAAGGACGAGGCGTTCAGGCTGCTAAGCTCTGAATGTGCCTTGACATGAGGCCGCTGGCCAAGCAAACTTGCCTCACACGAGGTCAGGCAATTGGGCGGATCACAACCTAGCACGGTTACCTACACACTTGAGTCCTCGCTTGACAGCGTCAATCGCGTAGAGCAGACCGCAGAAGAAATGGCCAGAAAGGCCGGACTGGAAGAAGAGGAGATCTACCGCGTCGCCATGGCAGTCCGCGAAGCCGCGGTGAATGCCGTGCTCCATGGCAACTCCTACGACCCGGAGAAGCGCATGACCGCTTCCTTTGAGCAGACGGCGGATTCGCTGGTGATCCGCATCGCCGACCAGGGAAAAGGCTTGAATCCGGACACGCTGCCAGACCCTCTGGCGCCGGAGAACTTGCTACGAGGCTCAGGACGGGGTATCTTTCTGATTCGGTCGTTCATGGATGAGGTACACTTTCGACAATTGCAGCCCGGCACTGAACTTACCCTCATCAAACATCTAGGAACCGCCCGTTCCGCTATCTAAGGAGGAGTATTCGTGAGCATGAAACTCAAGACCCGTCAGGTGGACGGGATCACAATTATGGATTGCAGCGGTCGCATCACCCTGGGAGAAGGCAGTGTGCAGCTGCGCGACGCCGTTCGGGATCTCCTCAGCAAAGGCTCCAAGCAGATCCTGCTCAATCTGGGTGACGTGACTTACATCGACAGCTCGGGAATCGGCGAGTTGGTCAGCGCGTTTACCACCGTTCGCAACCAGGGCGGAGACCTCAAGCTCCTCAATCTCACCAAGAAGGTCCACGACCTGCTGCAAATTACCAAGCTCTACACCGTTTTCGACGTCAAGGACGACGAAGCGAGTGCCGTAGCTTCCTTTGCTCGCGCCTAAACGGCCTTGCCAATGCAACAACATCCCGGAGATGCCGCACATCTCGCTCGATTTCTCGCCAGAGCTGTGGATCCTACGCGCTTCTAGAAGCTGACCTTAGGTACGTTCTGAGCGCCGGGACTCGCCTGGAAGTAGTCGTTGTTCACGCTGGAATCCGCCCATCCCCGCCCAGATGCTGTTGGGAAACTGCCCGATAAAGGTGTTGTAGTCCTGAATATTCTGGTTGTAGCGCATTCTCGCGACGCTGATCCGGTTTTCGGTGCCGGCCAGTTCATCGGAAAGGCGCTGAAAGTTCGCATTCGACTTCAGGTCAGGATAATTCTCCGTCAAAGCCAGCAGCCGTCCGAGAGCTCCGTCGAGCTGGCCGTTGGCCTGGATGGTGGCTTTCGGATCGCCATGTGCGTTCAATAGACCGGCCCGCGCATTGGCGATATCGCCGAATACCGTGGTCTCCTGCTTGGCATAACCCTTCACCGTCTCCACCAGGTTGGGGATCAGATCCGCGCGCCGCTGCAGTTGATTGTTGACTTCACCCCAGGAGGAAGTGACCGCCTCCCGCTTTGGTCACCATCTGATTCTTTGCGCTTACATAGCTGCCGAAAACCAGCAGCACCGCCAGAAACACCACCACCAATGCCGCGATTGCTACCCAAAGCCCGCGTCTCATTCAAAAGTTCTCCTTCTCTTGTTTTAAATAGCCTACCAACTGCCTGAGGCCCCACCGCCACCGGAACTTCCCCCGCCAAATCCTCCGAAGCCGCCGCCATCTCCTCCGCCGCCGCCACCGCCTCCGCGTCCGCCCCAGCCGCCGCCTCCGCCGCCACCCATGAACATACCAATCAGGAAGCCGAGCAGGCCGGAACCACCAAAGCGCGCCAGGAAAAAGATCACCGCCAGCAGAACGAGGCCCAGCACCACCACTTCGCCCAGGGTGAGCGGCCGCGCCTGCGGGGCAGGAGCATAGGTGGGCCGCGGCCCGGTGTTGAGGGTTACTCCAGCATCCGCCGCGATGACCCCTGCGATCTGCCGGACAGCCAGAGTAACCGCCCCGTCGTAGTCGTTCTGTCGCAGATAGGGCACCATCTGCCTGCCGATATCCCCCACCCTGCCATCGGGCAGAATACCCTCAAGACCATATCCCACCTCGACGCGGTACTTGCGGTCATTGATCGCAAATATCAGCAGCAGGCCGCGGTCCGTGCCCTTCTTCCCCACCTTCCATTTGTCTTCGAGCGCGGTGGCGAAGTTCTCAATCGGTTCGCCGTCGAGAGATTTAACCGTGACCACGGCAATCTGCGCGTGGGCCTGGCGGTCCACCTGCGCGCACAATGCATTGAGAGAAGCCTGGGTTTGCGGGGACAACACTCCCGCAAAATCATTGACGTAATTCGTGGGCGCGGGCAGATCCTGCACTCGCTCAGCCCAAAGCCAGCCGGCACCAGGCGAGAAGCAGCAGCGAGAGCGCAAGCAGGCATTTACGCATTGCCCCATTGTACTCAGACGAAGTTGTGCCCGCTGCCGGGAAGAGACAGGCGAGCGGGCACAAGGTTAAACCGAAAACAATTTATTTACTGGCCATGGTCACGTTCTGGTCTTTGGCCATCTGCTGGGCCATCTGCAGATGTTGGGCGATGACCTTGCTGCCCTGCGCGGCCGCATCCTTCACCGTCTGGTCCTGTCCGGAAGAGGCTTCCGTCTGGAACTCGCTCAGGTCCTGCTTGTGATCCTTGACCATGTCTTTGATATAAGCCTGGTCGTAGGCTGGCCGGAGAGAGCCTGAAGCTTGGCCATGGTTGCTTGTCTTTCTTCGATACCTGGTTCGGCACAGCCACGCCCAGTTGCTGCGCGACCGGCTTCATCTGCTCATTCAGCTTGGTGTGGTCGTCGATCATGCGCTGGGCAAATTGCTTCACCTGATCGTTATTGCTTTTCTGCAGCGTCAGCTGGCCCAGCTGAACCTCTGCCATGCTGCCCTGCATCGCCTTGCCTACAAACATCCTGTCCATCGGCCGAAGGTTGTCCCGCTTGCTGCATCGCCATTCATCTGGGAATCCATATCGGGATTGTTCTGTCCCGGGGCTTGCCCTGCTGCGACCGCTGGGAGGTTGGTTCATCTGTGCCAAGCCCATGCTTCCGCAAAGCAGCATCGCACCGGCCACAGCCACCGTCTTCTTACCGTAAATTGGGGGATGATTCATGTGTTCTACTCCTCGTAAATTAGGATGCGAGCCGGCGGCGCCCCGCAGACTGGCTTTTGACACGGATCCACAACTACTTCCTATATCCTTGATTCATATATGACTTCGCCGATTGTTGTTCAACCACCGATTGCCCGCCGGCAGGCAACCGTAACCACCATCCATGGACACCGTTTGGCCGACGATTACGCCTGGCTTCGCGAAAAGACCAGCCCGGAAGTGATTGCGTTTCTGGAGCAGGAGAATGCCTACACCCGGGCGGTCATGAAGCCCACCGAAGAGCTGCAGGCCAAGCTCTACGCCGAGATGATCAGTCACATCAAAGAGACCGATGTCTCGGTGCCGTTTCGCGACGGGGACTACTTCTACTACTCCCGCACCGAGCAGGGCGCGCAGTATCCCATCTACTGCCGCAAGCACGGCTCACTCGACGCCGAAGAGCAGATCATGCTCGATATGAACCAGCTGGCGGCCGGCGAGTCGTTCATGGCGCTGGGCGCCCTCACCGTCTCCGATGATGGCAACCTGCTGGCCTATTCGACCGACACCACAGGATTCCGGCAATACACGCTGCATATCAAAGACCTGAGGACGGGTGAAGTGCTGGCCGACCAGGCGCAGCGGGTCGGCTCCGTCGTCTGGACAGCCGATAACCGGACGCTCTTCTACACCGTCGAGGATGAGGAAACCAAACGGCAGTACCAGCTCTTCCGCCATCGTAGTAGGCAGACCGCAGGCCGAGGATGCCCTGGTCTACGAAGAAGCCGATGAACGCTTCAATGTCGGCGCCGGCCGCACCCGCGACGACAAGTACATCGTGCTCGAAAGCGCCAGCCACACCGCCAGCGAAGAGCAGTTTCTCCCCGCCGGCGATCCTGAAGGACGCTGGACGCTGATCGAACCGCGCCGCGAGAACATCGAGTACTACGCCGACCACCGGGATGGGCTCTGGTACATTCGCGTCAACGACACGGCAAGAACCTTCCGCATGGTCACCGCCCCGGTTGCCACCCCCGGCCGCGCGCACTGGCGCGAGTTGATCGCCCACCGCGAAGACGTGATGCTGGAAGAGCTGGAGCTCTTTCAGTCCTTCGCCGTGCTGGTCGAACGCTCCAATGGCCTGCCGCACATGCGGGTGATGTACTTCGACGGGCAGGGGGCGTTTGCCGGGCCTTCGCCCCAGATTGCCTTTCCTGAGCCTACCTACAGCGCCCATCCCCACGTCAACCGTGAATTCGTAACCGACACTTTTCGCTATGGGTATCAGTCCCTGGTTTCGCCTACTTCGGTCTATGAATACAACGTACATGACCAACCAATCGACGCTGTTGAAGGAGCTGGAGGTCCCGGGAGGATTCGATCGCTCGCTCTACCGCTCGGAGCGTCTGTTCGCCACGGCCCCGGACGGGACGGGGATTCCGGTTTCGCTCGTCTACCGCAAGGACATGAAAGGCGAGGGCACCAACCCTCTCTACATCTATGGCTATGGCTCTTACGGATATTCCCTTCCCGTAGGCTTCAATTCCAATCGCCTCAGCTTGCTCGACCGGGGATTTGTGCTCGCCTACGCGCACATTCGCGGAGGCGGCGATATGGGCAAGCCGTGGCACGATGCCGGGCGGCTGATGAAGAAGATGAACACCTTCACCGATTTCATTGCCGTGACGGAATACCTGACAGCCCACGGCTATGGAGACCCGCGCCGCGTCGCCATGGAAGGCGGCAGCGCCGGCGGCCTGCTGATGGGCGCGGTGGCCAACATGCGGCCCGATCTCTACCGCGCCGTTCTCTCCCACGTGCCCTTCGTGGACGTGATGAACACCATGCTCGATCCCACGCTTCCCCTGACCATCGCCGAGTACGAAGAGTGGGGAGATCCTAACCAGCCAGAAGCTTTCGAGTACATGCTGCAGTACTCGCCCTACGACAACCTGGAGCGTAAGGCTTATCCGGCGATGCTGGTGAAAACCTCGTTGCACGACAGCCAGGTGATGTACTGGGAGCCGGCCAAGTATGTAGCCAAGCTGCGAACGCTGAAGTCCGACGACAACCTGCTGCTGCTCGAGACCAACATGAGCGCGGGACACGGCGGCGCCTCCGGCCGCTATGACTACTTGAAGGAGATTGCCCTCGACTACGCATTCCTGCTGCAGGAGCTGGGCTAAGGGTGATGCAAGAAGCGCAACATCCATCGCGGAGATGACCGGCGGGCCGCTTTGGCTGCGTATCGCGAACCGAAGTAGAAGAACCAGGTCCCCTGCAAATCGCGCGCCGAGACGATGGAATCCCGCGCCCGGAGAAGGCAGCGCAGCGACCACAACAAATGGCGCGACCGGCTGGCAACTGGATAGTCCAGCGGCGAAAGGCAGCCTCGGACCACGGAGCGTATGTGCTTGACTAAGGACTTGCGATTGATCGCGGATCGGCCTTCTGGGGCTCGATATGGCCGGACCGGCACGGCGAATCCGTAAGCCGAAAGCGCCAGCAATGGCTCATCGAAACCCAGCTTGAGAACCTTATCCGTCGTGCCTCCGAGCCGCGGGTTGATCTCCAGATAGTAGTAGTTGCTATTTTCAGCAGAATAGAGCAACTCAAAATGGAACGGACCCGTAATCCCAGTCTCGTTCACAAACTTCTGGCAACAAAGCGCGAGATGCTCGTCCATGCGCAATGGCCGCAGCTCCAGCGTGACCCCTTCGAATTTCATCGTAGCGATGAAAGCCTCGAGGGCCAGCAGTTCCCCCGATTCGCTCCTGACTCCGTGAATGACCACGGTGGGAAGAGGAAGAAAAGGCTGAATGATCAGAGGCTCCGGCCCCCACGTCCGGGCGGCCAGAAAAGCGTTCAGCGCAGATGGCGATTGCAGCGCCTCAACCTTAAAACCTGGTTTCACGGACTGCGGCGCCGACGGCCGCAAACAAACCGGGTAGGCCCCGGGATCGATGCCGGATACATCCTCATGCCGGGATAGCTCCCACGTGGGCAAAATCTTGAAGCCACAACGCCGCGCAATGTGCAGTTGATCGTGTTTCGCAAGCACCCGTTGCAACGCCAACCCGCTCGAAGAAAGCAGCTTGCAGCCCGAGGGTAGTGAGTCTTCATTGGCGGCGAGCCATAACATCTCGGGGTCCCAGAAGGGCAGCAAAGCCTGGGCCTTTGTCCGTTGGAGGAAGTCGCCGATCGCGGCAACGCCCGCAGGTGTTCCTACGTCTTCGACCCGCATGCAGGCGGCAAAGCTTATAGCATTCGACCAGGCCGAAGGGGCGCCGCTTCCGATGCCTAGCACCACCACTTCCATGCCTGTGTCGCGAAATGATCTAGCTGCGCTGAGGAGTGGTGGTCCAAACGCGCCAAATAGGGCGACCGTGGCAATCTGTGCCGCTTGGGGTGGCGCACCGTAGGCCACATCGTGGCCCGGGAAAGGTTTCATCTCGATGGTGAGCGGATCCTAACGGTCGCTATAGCACAGCCCACCAGTAAGATCTTCGGCAGGCGGCCTTCATCGCGAGAGGCCGCCTGCCGGCAATAAATGCTCTAGCGGTGTTCGTGCTCCCCGCCACCGCCGCTCGGATGGGATTCATTGTGCGGTTGGCCGCCGCCCCCCTGGTGAGGCGGTGGTTCGCTGACATGAGGCGCAGCTGCGTAATGCGCTTCATTGTTGGCAGGGCGCCTTATAGGCGTTGTTGGCATTGTTGTTGTACGCCGGACGGTTGTTCGCGTTCGCGTTGTTGACCGGATGGTTGTTTACGTTTGCGTTGTACGCGGGATGGTTATTCGCGTTGAGTTATTCACCGCCGCATGGTTGGCGAAGTTGGGGGACGTCATGGGGCGGCTTACCGCCGCCTTGGCAGGCCTTCCGCCATTCACGGACGCGAAGTTGGCCCGGTTGGTGCTGGCAAAGTGTTCGTGGGACATTTGTTCTGACGTCGGCTGAACATGCTGATTCGCGCATGGCCGCCATCTCCTGGCCGTTGGGTCTGGCATTAATCCCGTTGGGTCCATTGAAGCTGGTACGGTTGATGACCGTCGTATTGTGAATCACCGTGTTGTCGATGTACGTATTGTGGACAACCGTCGTGTTCACGTGCAGCACAGCGGTGTTATAGGCAAAGTGCCCACCCTCCC
This sequence comes from uncultured Acidobacteriaceae bacterium, assembly GCA_963757515.1. Classification (GTDB taxonomy): domain Bacteria; phylum Acidobacteriota; class Terriglobia; order Terriglobales; family Acidobacteriaceae; genus PALSA-350. The sequence goes on from CAVWRV010000001.1 coordinate 187,767, forward strand.
AGCGGCCGCCAAAGAAGCCCACGCCGCCATAGCCGTAGCCGTAGTTCACTCCACCGTAAAATCCAACGTGGGGTCCCCAGTAACCGCCATGCCACAGATAGACCCCGCCGCCCCAACCCCAGTAGCCGGGAGTCCAGAGAAATCCAGGCCGGGGAGCAAGCACCCAGGTTCCCGGCACCCAGAAGTAGCCCGCGTCGCCATAGGCCCAGTACCCAGGGGTCCACAGATAGCCGTCCCCGGGACAGACGGGCTGCACATACACCGGCAGCACGGGGGGAGCAATCGTGACGGAGACAAAGACGCCGGCAAACGACGACGCCGGCACGATAGATACCAGGAATGCGAGAAATAGAGTTCTGATAGCTCGGATAGTACGCATTGCATTGCTCCTTGCTTCTCCGCGGTGCGACAGCCCCTGCGAGGTAAGCGTTGCCGGCTGGAGTGCCGGCACGATCTGTATTAACGCGGCGCCCAGGATTATGTTGCTGGCGGGTAACCGCGCAGGTAACTGCGCGGAAGCCAACCGTGCTGAGGTTATCGACGATATATGTAGGTGGCTATACCACGTTCGCAGCAAGGAGCATGGGGAGGCTGCGCGGCCCCTCGGGGCTAAAGCGGCTGCGGGAGAACCCGAGAAGCAGAACCCCTTCCGGTTAGCGGCGGCTGGTACCGCCCAGCAGGGATCCGAGCACGCCGCGCACGATCTGCCTCCCCACCGTGCTGCCGAGCGTGCGGGCGGCGCTCTTGGCTACCGTCTCCACCAGGCTATCTCCCCGCCGTCCGCCCGAGGAACCTGAGCCCATGCAGGTCCCCATACCACGGGGTGGGTTTTGGCGCAGGTTGTTGAGGAGAAACAGGTTGCGCGGCAGCGGCCCTTGAGCCGCTCATAGGCCGATTCGCGATCGACCATCTTCTCGTATACCCCGGCCACCACCGAGTCGCGAATGATCTGCTGCCGTTGCTCGGGGGTAATGGGGCCGATCTGGCTGCGTGGCGGGCAAACCAGGGCGCGTTCTACCATCGCCGGCGCTCCCTTTTCATCCAGAAAAGAGACCAGCCCCTCGCCCACTCCCAGCTCCAGAATCACCTGCTCGACGTTGATCTCCGGGTTGGCGCGAAAGGTCTGGGCCGCCGCCTTGACCGCTTTCTGGTCCTTCGGCGTAAAAGCCCGCACCGCGTGCTGAACCCGGTTGCCGAGCTGGCCCAGGATGCCGTCAGGAACGTCAATCGGGCTCTGGGTGACGAAGAAGACGCCCACGCCCTTCGATCGGACCAGGCGAACCACCTGGTGGACCTTGTCTTCGATCACCTTGGGCAGGTCGGAAAAAAGCAGGTGCGCTTCGTCAAAGAAAAAGACCAGCTTGGGCTTTTCCGCGTCGCCCACTTCCGGCAGTTTCTCGAACAGCTCGCTGAGCAGCCACAACAGGAAAGTGGCATACAGCTTGGGTGAGTTGATGAGTTTGTCCGCAGCCAGGATGTTGACCACGCCGTGGCCCTGGGCGTCGGTCTGTATCAGGTCGTCGAGGTTGAGCGCCGGTTCGCCCAGAAACTTGTTCCCGCCCTGCTGCTCTAAGGCGAGCAGGCCGCGCTGCATCGCTCCCACGCTGGCGGCTGAGATATTGCCGTACTGGGTCTGAAACTGCTTGGCATTCTCCGCCGCGTACTGCAGCATCGCCTGCAGGTCTTTGAGATCGAGCAGCAGCAGACCCTGGTCATCGGCGATCTTGAAGACGGCGGTCAGCACCCCGGCCTGGGTTTCATTGAGATTCAGCAGGCGGCTGAAGAGCAGGGGGCCCATTTCCGAAACCGTGGCGCGAACCGGATGCCCCTCTTCGCCGAAGACGTCCCAGAACGTTACCGGGCACCCGGCGAAGGAGAAGCCGGTCAGGTTGAGCTTTTTGACCCGATCGGCGATTTTGGGGTTCTCGACCCCCGGCTGGCTGATCCCCGAGAGGTCGCCCTTGACGTCGGCGGCAAAGACCGGGACGCCAATGCGGCTGAAGGCCTCTGCCATCACCTGCAGCGTTACCGTCTTGCCGGTCCCGGTCGCTCCGGCAATCAAACCGTGACGGTTCGACATGGCCGGCAGCAGGTAGAGCGGACTTTGCTCTGAGCGATCAGCATCGGTTCGGGCATATTCGAGGATTCTATATGGAGGGCGAGTAGGCGCAAATAGCAAGCGCCCGTGAGCTTTGGCTCACGGGCGCGCTGAAGAGCAGCCCTCCCCCAGAACTGATCCTCGAAGATCACAATAACGGCGGCCCGGAGGGTTGGCTACGTCACCCTCGTTACACCCAACGGTGACCTCCCGGCTGATTACCCTGCGCCCGTCCGTTGCCTGGGGATTTCTGTGATACATCCTTGTGGTACCCAGAATGGCCCTTCTCCGCTGCCTCTACGCACTCACGATTTTCCTCAGCGCCTTTCTGCTCTTTGTCGTGGAACCGATGGCAGCGAAACAGCTGCTGCCCACGCTGGGCGGATCGTCCGCGGTGTGGACCACCTGCCTGGTCTTCTTTTCCGCTGGTGCTCCTGCTCGGCTACCTTTATGCGCACTGGATCCCGTCGCGGCTCGACCCGGCGAAACAGGCCGTGCTCCACGTCGTGTTGTTGACGGCGGCGCTGCTGACGCTGGGCATTCACATCCGGCCCAGTCCCACGGCGGTGAGCTATCATCCTGCGCTGACCGTTTTCCGGGTGCTGGCGACGGTGATCGGCTTACCCTATCTTGCGCTCTCTGCCACCACCCCTTGCTGACTGCCTGGTATGCCGGCAGCTTCGAAGGCAGTTCGCCCTATCGGCTGTTTGCCCTCTCTAACTTTGCTTCCCTGCTCGCCCTGGTCAGCTATCCGCTGTGGATTGAGCCGCGCCTGACCATGAAGCAGCAAACCGGCGTGGTGGAGTGGCGGGCTTCCTGCTCTTCGCCGTGCTCTGCGGAGCCATCGCCTGGCAGGGCCGCAGGCGAGTGATGTCCTCCGCGGCCCAGCAGGCCGTCTTGCCCGGCCACCCGGAGGCCTTCTGGTTCTTGCTGGCCCTGGGCGGCGGCATGATGCTGACGGCGGTCACCAGCCACATGAGCGCAGAACATCGCTGCCATTCCCCTGTTGTGGCTGCCGCCGCTGGCGTTGTACCTGCTGACGTTCATCCTGGCTTTCCAGGGAGCATGGCATCCGCTGCGCCAGTCGATGCTCCGGCTGGTGCTGGTGGCGGTGGCATCCATGGCTTACGTGCTGCGGGATATTCGAACCCAGCTGCCCATTGCGGTGAGCGTGCCGCTGTTCCTGATCGCGCTGTTTGTGATCTGCTTTTTTCTCCACGGCGAGCTCTATGCGCGGCGTCCCGTCACCGCGGGCATGACCAGGTTTTACCTGGTCGCCGCGGCGGGCAGCGCTGCGGGAACCCTGCTGGTGGGGGTGATCGCTGCCCCTGGTCCTGCGGGCGAACTACGATCTGGCCTGCACCCTGGTGGTGGTCGCCCTGATCGCCCTGGCGGCGACATGGCATGACGGTTGGGGCTTGCGCATGCTCTGGGTGGCCGGAGTCGACCGCAGCGATCGTGGTGTTGAGCACCCAGGTGCGGCAGTACGATGACGACGCTGTGGCCCTGATGCGCAACTTCTACGGAACCCTGCGGGTCAGGGAATCGCACCTGCCGCCGCAGTCCGATACCGACCGCCAGCTCTTGAATGGGACCATCGAGCACGGCGCGGAGTGGTTTGCTCCCCAGTTTCTAGGGCAGCCATTGACCTATTACGCCCCGGACTCCGGGCTTGGCATGGCCATGCGGCTGTGCTGTGGGGCCGGCCCAAAACGGGTGGGCGTGATCGGGCTGGGGACGGGCACGGTCGCGGCCTATGGCAATGCCGGGGACGTAATCCGGTTTTACGAGATCAATCCACTGGTAGAACGGCTGGCGAGGCATTGGTTCACGTTCCTGCACGACAGCCGGCGCGCAGACCGACGTGGTGACCGGGGACGCACGGTTGTCGTTAGCCTCCCAGGCCCCGCAGCACTTTAATGTAATCGTGGTGGATGCTTTTTCCGGGGACGCGATCCCGGTGCATCTGTTGACCCGGGAAGCGCTTGGCGCTTTATCGCCGCCATTTGCAGCCCGACGGAGTGATTGTCTTTCACGTTTCCAACCAGTACATCGACCTGGAACCGGTGGTCGCGGCGATCGCCGCCGATGCCGGACTGCGTGCCGTCTCCGTGCACTCCCATGCTGACGAGCAGAACGGCTTTTATTATGCGGACTGGATTCTGGTGACTGCAAACCAGGCGTTCTTGAATCAACCGGAGATCATCAACAACGGCTTCCCCACGCCCCTGCAAGCGGGGGTACGGCTATGGACCGACAACTACAGCAGCGTCTTTCCGCTGCTCAAGTGGCAAAGCAGATAGTTGTGCAGCGAATGCCACGTTTATTCCGCGATGTACACAGAATCCGGGTGCCCCATATCCACACCGGATTAGTCTCCGAAGTTGATCCTCAACCCGAACCGGGCCACCCGCGGCGAGGCCAGGGTAAGCGTCGGCGTCTTCCCCGCTTCGATCGAGCGATCGAACAGGTTGTCTCCGGCCGCAAAGACGGCCAGGTGGTGACCAAAGTCGTGGGAAGCATAGGCGCCCAGGCGGAAGTAGCAGTGCAGCAGATACTGATTGGCATCGTCGTCAAACTGGCGTCCGCTGATAGCGTCCCTGCACGCTCAGCAAGCCCAGACGACGGTGGGAAAAGTTTACCTGGGTGGTCGCCATATTGCGGGCCACCTGCGGAATCCACTTGCCCACCAGGTTCGGCTGTTGCGCGTTGCTGGTGACCGTGGCATCCGCATATTGATAGCCGCCTTCGATACTCAGCCAACTCGCCGGCCGGGACGCGAAGTCGAGCGACACGCCGCGGCTCTCAATCTGGCCCAGGTTCTCGCGCTTAAGCAGCGTGCTGGTAGGAGTGGTGGCTCAAGGTAAGAGCCGTGATCGGCCGGTTGATCTGCGTCCAGAAATAACTGACCCGGACCGTGGAGCCAATCGAAGGCAAATCGGCATGAACACCCGTCTCCCAGCCGGTTGCGCGCTCCGAACGCAGATTGGGATTGGGCAGCGTGGTTTGCGAGCCCACCTGCCCGGTGCGATAAAGCTCATTCTCCGTCGGCGCGCGATAGGCGCGAAAAGCCGACGCATTGACGGCCAGGGCCGTGGTGAGACGCCGCGTGATCCCGATGCGGGGATCGAAGACCGTCTCGTTCAATTGCGGCAAGTGTGAGCGGGGCGGTAGCGGTCTTGTATTGGCTGGCATCGAAGTTGGAGAAGTGATCCACCCGGCCCGAAGCGCTGAGAGTCCACGCCGTCGGCGTGAACAGGACCTCGCCATACACCCCGCTCTGACGCTGCCGGGCGGTGGTGTTGAGATAGCCCTTCGATGCGGGATACATGGTTTCGTAATCGGCAGCGCGCACGTCATGAATATCTGCGCCGGCCAGCAGCAGCAGATGCGTGCCCACCGGCTGATGCCAGTGTCCGGCGGCCCCCAGCTCGTCCGCCGGATCTTTCCCGATGCGGGTCAACGTCTCTGCAGTGCGCGTGGCATTGATGGTGGAGAAGGTCTGCGAGTAGTGCTCATTGTCGCCAAACAGGCGCACCACCAGGTTGCTCCAGTCCGCTCCCCCGGCGTAGCGCCAGAGACGGGTGCTGTTGATCTGGACCGGGGTGCCGTTATGGCGGTTTTCATTCAATACGCTGCCGCGCAGAAAAATCCGTCCCCCGTGGCTCAACCCGTGGTCGAACTCCGTCAGCGCATTTTGCCCATGAACATTGCTACGGCTGATCGATGGGACCGCGTAGGTTGGGAGCGACCAGGACGTACCCATCGGTAGCGATGACCTGCCCGCTCGCCAGGCCCGACCATTTGCCGAGTTTCAAAACTCCCAGCAGCGAGTTGTCGCTGGTCGCTTCAGAACCGTAGCTGGTAGAGAGCTGAAAGCGGTTGGCGTCGGGCCGGACCGGAACGATGCTGATCACCCCCCCGATCGCGCTCGAACCATACAGATCCGAAGCGCCCCCGCGCACCAGCTCAACCGAGTGAATGGCGGGCGGGGGCAGTTCCTCCCAGTGGATCCACCCTCCAAAGGCATCGGCGATCGGAATCTCGTCGAACACCACCAGCGAGCGGCTGGCCGCGGTCGATCCCAGACCGCGCAGGGAAACCCCTTCGGTGGTCGGATTTGCCACCAGGGAACTGGTGCGGCGGAAAAGCTCGAAGCCGGGAACCTGGCGCAGCTTGTCGTCCAGAGAAATCCCCGCCGCCTGGCGCAAGTGCTGGGCGGTGAGGATACGTGTGCTGGCCGGACTGTCTCCGGATGCGAGTGGTGACCGGTAGGCGGTAACCGTGACGCTTTCCAGCGGGTGTTCCAACAACACGTGTACCGGAGAAGGGCCTTCCAGGTCGACCGAAGTTGGCTCGAAGTGGGGAGCGAGGATCTGTACCCGGCCTGACCCCGCGGGCACCGTGAAGCTGCCGTCGGCAGCCGTGGTGCCCAGCAGTTGACCCGCACTGCCGATAATCTGCGCCCCGGCGACGGGCAGATTTCGCGCATCGACGATGGTGCCGGAAATGGTGCCCTGCTGCGCCCGCCCCGGCCGGAACGGCAGCAACACCAGCAACACTGCGACCATCAGGGCGCGGCGATGCGAGCAGAAAAACGCAGTTAGCTTGAGTGGGTTCAAGACCGAATCATACGATATTTGCAACAGTCAGGGCTTGGCTGCCGCTACCCCTGCCTCGGCTACGCTGTGGTCATCCTTGCCCGAGCCGCCGCTGACCCCGATGGCGCCGACCACCTCTCCTCCACGCTTAATCGGAATGCCCCCGGCAAAGATCATGATCTTGCCATTATTCGAAGCGTGGATGCCGAAGAATTGTTGGCCAGACTGCGAGTTCTCGCCTAGCGACTTGGTGTCGAGATCGAAGGCGCGCGCGGTAAAGGCCTTTTTCTGGGCGATGTCGATACTGCCGATCCAGGCTCCGTCCATGCGTTCGAAGGCCACCAGGTTGGCGCCCGCGTCCACTACGGCAATGTTCATCATGACCTTGATCTCGTTCGCCTTCTTGATCGCTGCGGCGATGATGTGGCGCGCTTCTTCCAGTGTGATGCCAAGTGCTTTTCCCATGAAGATTCCCCTTTTTAGAGCATTTCTGCTGTTGCTATATCCTTACCACGAGCGGCCGGGTGGAGTGTTTCGTTCGCGGCACTAAGGCTTACAATTCTGCTGGGTGAGATTTGTTATGGTTCGCAAACCCCGCCAACAGGACCGCATGGATGCGCTGACCAGGATCTGTCTTGCACTACCAGAGACGAGGCGTGAAGACAAGGGGTCTCACGCCGCCTTTCTGGTCGGCAAGCGGACGTTCGCTTATTACCTCAATAATCATCACGGTGACAACCTCATCAGCGTTTGTTGTAAGGTCTTGCCCGGTGAGAACAGCTTCCTTGTCGAATCCGGCCCAGGCCGGTTTTATTTGCCGGCATACATTGGATCAAGAGGGTGGATCGGTCTCCGCATGGATCTTGGGACGTTGGATTGGACCGAGGTCAAAGAATTAATTCATGCCAGCTATATGCAGATTGCACCGAAGAGACTGGGTTCGCTGGTCAGGGATTGAACCTTACTTCAGCTCTTCAAAGAGCTTTTCCCCTTCACCCGGAGCAAGAAAGCGATTGGCCTCGACGCCATGCTGGCGGGTGTAGAGGTCGTAGTAACGCCCTTCCAGTGCGTAGAGGCTGGAATGCGTGCCACGCTCCAGAATGAGGCCACCCTCCACCACCAGGATCTGATCGGCCCTGCGGATGGTAGACAGGCGGTGGGCAATCACGAAGGTGGTGCGTCCCTGCATCAGGTAACTGAGCCCGTTCTGAATCATGGCCTCCGATTCGGAGTCGAGCGAAGACGTGGCCTCATCCAGAATAAGAATGCGCGGGTCGGCCAGGATGGCGCGTGCAATCGAAAGACGCTGCCGCTGCCCGCCGGAAAGCTTGACTCCGCGCTCGCCGACAATGGTGTCGTAGCCGTCGGGAAAGCGCAGCGCGAATTCGTCCACCCGGGCAATGGCGCACGCGTTGAGAAATTGCTCCTCGGTCGCATCGGGGCGAGAGAACACCACATTCTCGCGGATGGTGCCGTCGAAGAGGAAAGATTCCTGCAGTACCACCCCCAGCTGGCTGCGATAGCTGTTGAGCCGTACGGTCGAAAGGTCGGTGCCATCGACCAGCACCTGCCCTGACGTTGGCTTATGAAAGGCGCAGATCAAGCTGATGATGGTGGATTTGCCGGATCCCGAAGAGCCCACCAGCGCAGTGACCGTGCCCGGGCGGGCGTGAAACGAAATGCCATGCAGGACAGGCTTGTCGGCCTCGTAGGCGAAGTGCACGTCCTCAAACCGCACATCGCCGTGAATGGGTCCCATGCTGACCGTGCGGCCGGGCTCGTCGTCTTCTTCTCTGTTCCGCCAGGATCTCGCTGGTGCGGTCGAGGCCGGCGATGGCCTCGGTCAGCTGGGTGCCAACATTCACCACCTGGAAAACCGGCGCCACCATGAAGGCTAAAAACATGGTGTAGGTGAAGTAATCGCCCAGGGTGATCTTGTGCGCCATCTCCTGCCGCGCGCCGAGCCACATGACAGTGGCGCCGACGATGCCCAGAATGGCGGTCGCGGCCAAAGAGAGCAGCGAGGTCGCGGTCAGCGAGCGAACGACATTCTGATAAAGCCGCTCTACTCCCGCGGCAAAGACTCCGGCTTCCCGTTCTTCCGCGTGGTAGCCCTTGACCACACGCACGCCCCCCAGCGATTCGGTCAGCCGCCCGGTAACCTCGGCATTGATTTTGCCCCGCTCGCGGAAGATAGGGCGGATCACCCCGAATGCCTTACGCAAAACCAGGACGAAGGTCATCACGAAAGCGAAGCAGATCAGAGTGATGCTGGGGCTGATCCGCATCAGGATGAAGAAGGCGAGGACGGCGGTAAGCAGGCCGCCGACAAAGTCGACCAGGCCGGTGCCGATCAGGTTGCGCACCCCTTCCACGTCGGTCATGATGCGCGACACCAGGACCCCCGTGCGGGTGGCGTCGTAGAAGCTGACGGAGAGACGGCCGATATGCTGCTGCACCTGCATCCGCAGATCCGCAATGAGGCGCTGGGCGGCCTTCGAAAGGAGCTGGGTCAGAGAAAACGAGGTGATCGCCTGAATGCTGGTTGCCAGCAGAACCGCGCCTACGATGTAGGGCAGTTTTTCGGCTTGATGTTTGACCAGGACGCCGTCGACCAGGAACTTGGTCGACGCGGGCAGAACCAGCCCGCAGACGCGGTTGATGACCATCAGCACAAACCCAAATGCCAGCAGCCATCTGCGCGGCTTGATGAGGGTCCAGATTTCGGGCAGCACCTTGCGCAGGGGCGGTCTTTTTTTCTTAACCTCGTCCCCGGTTGCACCTGAGCGCGCCCGGGTTGACCGCTCGGCACGCAGAGACATGCCAGCCCCGGCGCTGGATCGCATACTCACGGTTGTAAAGGCCCCCTAGACTCTCGTGCGGCGCGCGGTAATAAACGAACGCACACAGAGTAGTACATAGATGAGCATGAGGGCCGACATCGCTGCTTTTTCTTCAATGGCAGCCGGATAGGGGAACAGCTTGCCCTTGAAGAGTTGCACCACTTGGACCAGGGCTGGAGCGGTGGCCAGGAAGCCGAGCAGGCCAATCGTGACCGCAATGTGCATGAACAGCATGCGGCGCTTCGTCACCGGGGTTTCGGCCATGCTGCCGAAAGTAACCAGCAGAATTCCAAAAGCGACTGGAATGAGCGAGGTAGGAAACTTGTGGCCGGTGAGAACGTAGCTTGCCCCACCGAGAATAATGAGCAGAACACCGAAGAGAACCGTGACTTTCGCCATTAGGGGCGGACGCCTCCGCATCCAGAATAACGAACGTCAAATCTCATAGCACCGCCAGAGCTCTTCGAGGTCGAGAATGAAACCTTCGACCGGGCCCGCCCCGCGGACGGCCTTGTCCCGAAACGACACGGACTTCGCGGCCAGGTTCGTAGACGTAGACCTTCTGCTTATAAGGATCAATCAGCCAAGCCGAGTGTCGCGCCGTTCTCAATCCAACGCTCCATCTTTTGCTTTGCCTTTGGTACGCTGTCCGACTTCGAGAGCAACTCGACGACGAAGTCGGGGCAGAGGCGCGGGAAGCCGGTGAGATCATCTTCGGTTAGCCCCTTCAGCCTGTGCGGCAGGACATAGGCCGCATCTGGATTCAGCATCGAACCGTCGGGGAGGAAGAATGTACCGTTGGAATCGAAACCCTTCCCCGCCGATGGGTCTTCCACCAGGAGCGGAGCTGGGCAGTGATTTCTGCATTTCCTTCGCTGGTAAATCCTCCGGTGGGTGGGTGCATCAGAATTTCCCCTTCTCTGGTCCGCTCGTAACGGAACCACTCGCTGGCGAGCGCAGAGGGCTTCAAACTCGGCATCGGTCAGAGGAGGATTGATGACCAGGCTCCGAGGCGTTTCTGCGTCGATGGGAAGAAGAGCGGGCACGCCTCAATTTTACCTTAGACCTCGGTCTTGCCCTCCACCGTCAGAAGCTCATCCAGGATCTCCTGGACGATCTTCTCCGGCGGGCCTTCAGCACAGACACGCATGATATCGGGTGTAACTTCGAGGGTGTCGAGTTGGCTCTGCAACAGCTCCGGGTTCATGTAATGGTTCTTGCGCTCCTTGAGGCGCTCTTCGAGCACCGGGCGCGAGGCATCGAGCAGGATGAAACGAATGTTAACCGGCGGAATCTGCGGGGTGAGTTCCTCCCGGTAACTCCGCTTTAATGCAGAGCAGCCCAGGATGCCGCTGATTCCCGCTTCATACCAACCCAGCAGCAATTGGTGCAGGGTGGCCAGCCAGGGCTGACGATCCTCATCGGTCAGCGGGATGCCGGCATGCATCTTTGCCTTGTTGGCTTCGGAATGGAAGTCGTCGGCGTCGGCAAACCGCCAGCCCGTTTCCGCGGCCAGCAGTTTGCCGATGGTGGTCTTGCCGGACCCGGTTACCCCCATGAGCACGAGAATCATAGCTTCCTTTTAAACCAGCGCAGCGAGCCGGCGCAAGGCTATTGGGCAACGGCCTGCTTGAATGTCGTCGACGGCGGCGGAGGGAGTCCAGTCGTTGCTGGGATACCAGCGAAAGATCTTGCCGCTGGGGGCGATGATGGCGGTGGAGAGAGTGTGGGTGAGGGTGTTGTTGCTGCCGGGGCTCACGCCCACGTCAAAAAACTGGTCCACCGCGTCCACCTCCGATGCGGCCGGCGCAGCGAAGTCCCAGTGGGAAAACGCCGCGCCGCCATGCTCCCCGGTATACATGTTGCCGTAACTGCGCAGCACCTTCGGCGTATCATGCGCCGGATCAAAGCTGACGCTCAGCAGATGGGTCTTGTTGTAGAGCCGCGGGTTGGCGGCCAGCTGGTGCTGAACTGTGGCGAAGTTGCGGCTCATGCGGATGCAGTAATCCGGCAGCGGGCAGCGGGTATAGATGAAGGTGACCAGCAATACTTTGCCGCGAAACTGGTCGATAGCTGATGGTCTTTCCATCTTGATTGAGAAACTTGAAATTGGGCACCGTCTCCCCGGGTGCGGGAACGTTATAAAGCTTTTCCGGCTTGTAGTCCGGTTTGGCCTGCTCGGTCACATCGATCTGATCCAGCACGCTTGCGGAGGTCGTGATCCGCAGCCTGGCGGTAACGTGGTCTCCCGGGTGGAGCTCGCTGGCAATGCCAGGCTGGGCAAGCTTATAGGGCATGGTCATGGCGCCCATGAGGCCGGGAATGGCCTCGGTGTCGATCATGACCTCTCCTCTCGTCGCATCGGAAGAGACCACAATTCCCCTCAGCTGGTAGGTCGCCGCTTCGCCAGGGATTCCGCCGGGCCGTTCATCGCTTTCCTGGTTGCCGTTCCGGCACCCGGGCAGAGCGAGCGCGGCAAGACTGAATACGAAACACATCATGGCCGGCAAGATGCGGCGCCTGCGAGTGCTCTGCTGCATGATGCCCATTTTAATGGTGCCTCAAAAGTGAAATCGGTAGCGTACCTCCCCGTAGATCTGGCGAGGATCGTTATAGTGAAAGCCTCCAAAGGTGAGGCTGTTGTCTAGTATTGTGCGCGAATTGGCGATATTCGTCGTTTGCACCGAAACCGAGAAATTCTCCCCGATCTCCTTACCCACTGCCAGGTCCGCCCATGTGTGTCCTGGCAGATAGGCGGCGGTATACGGGGATGGCGGATCCTGATGGCCATTGGAGAAACCCGAACCGTAGTAGATGTTGAAGGACGCATAGACGCGATAAGGAAGATTCCCGTTCATGCCCACGTTCAGGGTGTTGCGTTGATCGTGGTCCAGGGCCGAATATCCTGGCCCCGCCGCGCAAGCCGGTGAATCGGGTGGATAGCAGATCAGCCCCCCGGTGACCGGCCCAATCTGCTGCGCAATCTGATTGGAATAGGCCAGATGAAACTGCCCGTAGTGCCATAGGCGAGGGTGAGCGCAGCGTAAGCTCCCAGGCTTGAATGAGCGCTCCCTGGACGGTTACCGGGACGAAGATGCTCGATTCGCCAATGTTGCTGTGATCGAGGAAGTTGTTGGCGCGGGTCTGAAAGGTATCAGCGTCCAGCAACCATCCGCGCCAGGGTATCTGCACCCCGAATTGATGCTCTTCATCCCGCTCGCCCTTCAAGGCAACGAAGCTGGTGTTGTTGCCAGTCGCATATTGCAGGGCCGGCCCGGAAATAGTGGTCAACGGCGGTGGTTGATAGAAGTGTCCATAAAACCCGCGGAAGACCCATTTGAGCTTGGGAATGAGAACGGTGGCGCCCACCCGCGGATACATGGCACTTTCCGAGAACCCACCCTGAAAGTTCGACTGCCGAAAGCCGCCGATCAGCGTAAGCCACGTCATGGGTTTGTAAGTGTCCTCAGCATAGAACTCTTCCACTCCGCCATTGACTTGTTCCGGCTGGGTAAAATTCGGATAACTTCCGTCGTTGAAGACCACTCCGAAAACATCATGTTCATGCTGTCCATAGGCATAAAACCCGGCGCTCAGCGCATTCTTCGCGATGAGCGTCGTCGCCATGGATGCCTGCACCCCGCCATAGTTTCCCGTTTGGTCGGAGGTGGTCGCGGTGGGCAGATCCTGCGGGTTGGGATCATACTTGGCGTCGTTGTAGTGGTAGAAGGGCGACACCTGCAGCAAGGTGGAAGGGTTGAAGTTGTGTACCCAGGTAAACGCGGCATAGGCATCCGTCTCATGCTCTCCGTCGCGCAGGCCGCTCGAATCATAGAGCTGATTTTGCCAGGAGTCGGGATCGGGGTCGTAGGGGATCTGGTAGTAATCCGCGCGTGCCTGCGTCACCAGGCGCATCTGGTTGGCGGGATCATGGTTGTAGATGAAGGAAGCAAACCCCCCATAACCGTTGCTGGCATCGTGAATCGGGGTCTCAATCGCCGGTTGCAGTCCATAGTTGCTGCGATTGCCATTGAGGCTGGTGTACCAGGCAAATTTTTGCGAATGGTCCCCCAGGCTAAGCTGGTCGTTGGTCTGGTAAAAGTTGCCTGCCGTAAGCACCAGCTCGCCCTGACGATTGCGCTCAAAGCCGGTGCGCGGCGCTACGTCGAAAATTCCGTACGTGCGGTCTCCCAGGCTGGATTGATAGCTCCCCCGGTCAACCTCGAGATAGTCGATGTCCTTGGGATCGATCTGGGGAGCGATGTTGCTGGCGATGTTGGTGTTGGGAATGTTCACCCCATCGATCATCCAGCTCAGCTCATGCCCGCCTCGCATGTGCAGCATGTCGTGGGTCATATAAGCTCCCGGCACGTAGTCGGTAATCATCGCCATACTGTTGGTCCGAGACGCTCCCGGCGTGTGGGCGATGTCCTCGCGGCTGACCAGGGTTGTCGGCGTGAAGCTATCCACATTGGTCTGCGGACGTGGTCGTGGTGACCGTGACTGACTGCTGTACCGCGGCAACCCGCAGCTCGAAGTGCAAAACCGGCGAAGTATTCGAAGCTATCGTAATGGTCTCTTTCTCCGTACTGAAACCGGGCTGGGCCGCGGTAATGATGTAAACCCCGAGAGGAACCGCGGAGAAGCTGAACTCGCCGTTAGCATTGGTCTTTTCGTTTTCGACGAAATCGGAATCGGCTGCGTGCAGGGTAACGGTCGCGCCCGCAATGGGCCGATGACTGGGATCGTGGACTACGCCACGGACGGCCATTAACACGGTCGCCTGCGCTAGCGGCAGGCACAGGATGGCGACGACAGTGAGGACAAATCGGTACAAGTGGCGAACAGGCATTTCTTCCTCCGTAGGTCGTGCAACCGAAAAGAGGATTTAAGACTCTGTCCGATACAAGACGCCCGGGTGCCCCACATCTCGCTTGTATTTCGCGAGATGTGGGATTCCACGAATCTGCACCCTGGAATTTCGAGGGCAGGTGAGAACTTGGGATCCGGCCGCGGCGGAATCCCATTGGAAATACGCGAGATGTGGCACCGGCGTCTGTATCGGACAGGTCTTAACGAGCAGATTTACAGGGAGAAGAAAGAAGGCGGGCCGCGGGGAGCGGAGCGGCGGAGCACACGTGGTGGCGACCGCATCCGCAATCAGCTGCCGGCCGGTATCGATGACGACAAGGCCAAAGCGAGTGCGGGCGCGTGAAATCCGCAGTGATCGAACCGGTGGTGACGGCACGAAGACCCTGGCGGTAAGGACAACCCGGTGCGCGCAACTCGGGACCGGCATTAGCAGAGGAACTGGCCAGGCTGCCCATCACGCAGGAATGAGCGCCGTGAGCCCGGCAGCAGATGGGTAACAATTGCTGCGGTGCGGCAAGGGCAATCACCGTCGCCGAAGGCAACAATGCCCCAAAAACGCACAGCAATATGAGCTGCTGCAATCCGCCGCATGCAGTGAGTGTACACGCGGTGACGCGCCCGGCGCATCGGCCGTCCTTTGCGGTATAAAACAGGGATGCAACTCCCCCCGGCAATCGCCGCGGCAATCGAGGATGGCGATACGGTCATTGCCTCCAGCGCACGCGCCGCCCGCGCCTTGCGGCGGCTGCATGGCGAAGCGCAACGCAACCAGGGAATCGAGGCCTGGCAAGCCCCGGACATCCTGGACTGGGACAGCTGGCTGAGCCGCTTATGGCAGAAGCGCCTGCGCTCGGGCAACGAGACCCGCCTCTTACTCACCATGCTGCAGGAACAGCAGGTTTGGGTCCGGCTGGTGAAGCCCGCTATCGAAGGCCGCCGCCTCATCTCTGTGCTGGGCGTGGCGGAGCTGGCGCAGCAGGCCTATGCCCTGCTCTGTGCCTACCGCGCACTCGAGTTCCTGCGTGGAGAAAGAGTAGGCGGCCCGGATGTCGAAAGTTTTCGCGAATGGGCCCGCGGTTTTGAGCGGGTATGCCGCCGTGAAGACTGGCTCAGCCGAAGCAAGTTGCCGCTGGTGTTACACGAGGCCGTACTTGCGGGCCAGGTGGAAGCCACCACCCAGGCTGGTGCTGATCGGCTTCGATCGCATCACCCCCGCGCAGCGACACTTGATGGAAGCGTTCCGGGAGCGGGACCATGGCGTCGAGTTCGCCCAGGCCACTGAGGTCGCAACGTCGGACACACCCTTGCTGATGAAGGCTGCCGACAAACGCGACGAGATCCAGGCCTGTGCCCTTTGGGTAAAGCGACAGCTTGCGGACGCGGATCGCCCGCCCCGCATCGCAGTCGTCGTACCCGCCGTCTCCACCGTGCGCCCGGAAATCGAGAGGGTCTTTCATCAGATACTCGCACCTGACGCGGTGACAATTCGCGACCGCGATCTGCCGTTGCCTTTCGAATTTTCTCTGGGTGCTCCGCTGGCCGGCATTCCCATGGCGCGCGCCGCGCTTTTGCTCTTACGCTGGATGAACGAGCCGCTTCTTCAGGACCATTTGAGCTGGTTGATGCTCTCCGGGTTTATTTGCGAGCATGAAGAGGAATTGCTGCAGATTGCCTCGTTCGACGCCAGGTTGCGGCAGCTGCCGATGCGGCAGCCGGAACAGGACCTGGAGACCTTTCTGGATCTTCTCAGCGAAGGCTGGCGGGAAGCAATACCGCTCTCCGCCCTGCGTGACAGGCTGCGAACAGGCCGGAGACTCCTCCCCGCCAGGGAGGGGTTGAGCTTTGCGGAGTGGGTGGCGATCGCCGACCGGATTTTAGAGACGGTCCATTGGCCGGGGCCGCATCTGCTGCAAAGCGAAGATTTCCAGGTGCAGGCCCGATGGTCGCGACTGCTGGACAGCGTGGCCGCGCTGGCATTCGATGGACGCGCGGTGAGCTATGCCGAGTTTCTCGAGGTACTCGAGCGGCAGGCTGGGCAGACGATTTTCGCCCCCGAATCGCGGGATGCGCCGGTACAAATCCTGGGTCCGCTTGAAGCCGCAGGTCTCACCTTCGACGCGTTGTGGTTTCTAGGCGCCGACGACGGCAACTGGCCGGCGGCCGCACGGCCCCACGCCTTTTCTTACCCGATCGCTGCAGCGCAAACATGGCATGCCGCACGCCGACAGCGCGGCAGACTGGAAGCTGGCGCAGCAGGTGACCCTGCGGCTGGAGAAGAGCGCGGCCCGATGCGTCTTCAGCTATCCCGCGCAAAATGCAGACGGCGCATGCCGGCCATCGACGCTGGTGAACTTTGCCAAAGAAGAAGTGTCCGATGCCATCGTAGCCCGCGAGCCCAGCCGAGAGATTCCCTCCTCTGCTGCCCAATGACGAGGCGGCCACGATTGTTCCCTGGCCCGTGGAGCAGGATGCAGGGGGCGCTGAAATACTCAGGCGCCAGGCGGCCTGTCCATTTCAATCCTTTGCCGTCAAGCGCCTGGCCGCCCGGCCCATGGATGAAACCGACTGGGGACTGGAAGCCTCGCGAGCGCGGCATCGTGGTGCACAAAATCCTGGAGGCCTTGTGGGAAGAGTTGAAGAGTGGCGACGGGCTCCGCCTGGCTGTCGCCGACGGCCGGCTCACGGAAATGATTGCCCAGCGGGTAAACACGGCAGCTACAGAAATACGGCCGGCATATGCACGCGCGGAATCAGCTGGAGCCAGGCCTATCTGGATGCGGAACAGGAGCGCATCATCTCGTTGATTGCCGAGTGGCTGGCTTACGAAGCGGAGCGGGCTGCCGTTTACCGTTGAAGCCGGCGAAGATGAAGTTTCCCGCAGCGGTGGGCGAGCTGAAGCTGCAGGTGCGCGTGGACCGTATGGACGCCGTGAACGGCGGCCGCGTCATCATCGATTACAAGACCGGCGATGGTGAAGGCGAAGGTCCTGGGACGGTCCCCGGCCCGACGAACCGCAGCTGCCGCTCTAGCCGCTTCGGCAGAGTCGACAATCTGAAAGGCGTGTTGCTGGCCCGGGTCCGATGCGGACAAAGTCGAAATTCATCGGCCGGGTGGAAGATAGCCGCATGATCATGGACCAGACAAGACCTGTCCAAGCCGCCGCTGACCGCGCAGATGCTGCAGGCGCATGGCAGAGACGTGTTGCTCGACCTGGGGCAGCAGTTCCTGAACGGCGAAGCGCAGGTAGATCCCAAGCAGTACCCCAAGACATGTGAGTTTTGCGACGCTGCCCGGACTGTGCCGCATTGCCGAAACGGGGGCCGCGAACGCAGACGAGGATGGCGATGAGGACGATGGGTAAGCGACTGATTGAGCCTCCCGCGCCGGCTGATCGACCAGACGGATCGCGCGCGAACTCTGGAGACTACCAATCCTTTCTGGTCCAGGCTCCCGCCGGTTCGGGCAAAACAGAGTTGCTCACTCGCCGCCTGCTGAAGCTGCTGGCCGAAGTGGACGAGCCGGAACAGATCCTGGCCATCACCTTTACCCTCGCGGCCACTGCCGAGATGCGGGCGCGGGTGCTGAAGGCACTGCAGCAAGGCTGACGGAGATACCGGCGGAGGCGAGTGAGATTGCCAGCTGGCGCGCAGCTGCGCTCGGCCAACGACGCAGCGCCGGGGATGGAATCTTCTGCAACAGCCACAGCGGCTTAATATTCAGACCATCGATGCTGTTTGCCTGGCCATCGCGCATGAGACTCCCCTGCTCTCGCGGCTGGGGGGTTCCCTCACCCCCACCGACAAACCGCAGCCGCTCTATACCCTGGCGGCCCGGCGCACACTGGCGCGGCTGGGCGGCGAAGCCCACCTATCGAGCGCTCTGCGCGCCTTGCTGCAGTTGCGCGCAACCAGCTTGCCCGATTGCCAGAAACTGATTGCCGACATGCTGGATAAGCGGGACCAATGGGGCCGCGTGCTTCCTCTTGGCCAGGCAGATCGATTGGCCGCTGGTGCGCGCCACCCTGGAAGCGCCGCTGCAGCGGGAGCATCGAGCAGGCCTGGCCAAAGCGAAGGCGCTTTTCGCCCGCCATCAAGAGCTGGCCGCGCACTTGATCGAGCGGGTGCTGGGCCATGCGTGCGCAACGTGACCCGGACTCGGACCGCGGACTCGAACATGTCATTTGCATTTGCGCACCTGACGGTCGCGGGCATGGATCGCTTACGATTTTCTGCTCAGAAACACGGCGCAATGGACGCTGCCTGTGCGACCGGCATCTGGATTCACCGGCAAAAAGGCGAGTGGCGCAGAAGGAGCGCGTTTGGCTTCGAATCACTGCTCCCCCACCTCACCCCGCATGACCATCTGCTTGCCATCTCTGTCGAGTTGCGCGATCTTCTGCCGCCGGGTTACACCGAAGAAGAATCGCAGATGCTGCAGCACATGCTGGTGATTCTCCGCTATGCCATCGCCGAGCTGACGCTGGTCTTCGCCGAGCGTGGCGTGGTGGACTTTGTCGAGTTAGGTCTGGCCGCGCGGCAGGTCTTGCGCGACGACGAGGGCGAGCTGAGCGAATTGGCCGCCGACGTTGCCGCGCGATGGCGCCATTTGCTGGTGGACGAGTTTCAGGATACTTCGCGCAGCCAGTATGAACTGCTCACCCTGCTGGCGGGAGGATGGGAGTCTGCCGGTCAGGGCACCTGCTTCCTGGTGGGCGATCCGATGCAATCGATCTACATGTTTCGCCAGGCCGAGGTGGAGCTTTTTGAGCGAACCCGGCGCCACGGCTTGGGCGAAGGAACGGCTGCCGTGCACATTGACACCGTTACAGTTGCAAACTAACTTCCGCTCTCATGCCGGGCTGGTGGACCGCCTGAACGAAATATTCGAACCAATCTTCGCGCCCGACTCCACCCGGGATGATGACGACTACCAGGTCACCTTCGTCCCATCCACGGCACAGTGAGCCGGCGCGAAAGCGCGGCAGCCGGGCGTCAGGTCTGGCCTTTTTTCAGCGAAGTCCAAGCCGGTCCGGAGGAGCAGCGCGCAGCCGCAGATGCGGAAGCCAGGCAGGTGGTCAGCATCATCCAGGAGACACTGGCCCGAGGTGCGAGCGGAGCGAAGCAGGAAGCGGAGGGCAGTTCCAGCATCGCGGTCCTGGTTCGCGCCCGAACCCACCTGGAGCTGATATGCGCGGAGACTGCGCAAGGCGGATATTCCCTTCCGCGCGGTAGAGATCGAGCAGCTGGGCGAACGGCAGGAAGTGAGGGACCTTACCGCGCTCACCCGTGCCTTGCTGCATCCCATGGATCGCATCGCCTGGCTCAGCGTACTTCTGCGCACCCTGGTGCGGCCTTACGCTGAAAGACCTGCATACGCTCTGCGGCAACGACGGCAAAGAGTATGCTGCCAACCGGTCCTGACCCTGCTGCGCGAGCGGATCCCGTTGCCTCAGTGAAGATGGACAGCGAAGAGGGCGCGCGGGTGCTTGCGGTGCTGGAAGACTGCCCTGCGCGGCAAACATCGCCAGGTCTCGCTGGCGCGATGGGTGGAACGTACCTGGGTGACCCTCGGAGGCCGGGCATGTGTGGATCGCAGCGGCTACGCGAATGTGCGCGCTTTTTTTGCCATGCTCGAGGAGCTGGGTCCGGACGCCGCCGGCCTGGAGGAACAGGATTGCCGAACTTTGCGCGCAGCCGGATCCGCGGCCAACGAACGCTGCGGCGTGCAGTTGATGACCATCCACAAGGCAAAGGGCTGGGCTTTGACGTCGTGATCGTTCCCGGACTGGAACGCGCCACACGCGGACCGAAGCACAACCGCTGCTTCGCTGGCTGGAGCAGACCAGGCTGGTTGGGCCGGCGGAGCAGGAGGAGCACGAGTTCGTCGTGGCTCCCATCGGCCGCAACGGCAAGCAGGGCGGCATCTATCGCATGGATCGGCAAACAGCAAGGCGCGAGCGGGAAGACGATGAGGCCAAGCGCCTGCTGTATGTGGCGGCCACGCGTGCCCGCAAGGAGCTGCACCTGCTGGGGACCGCCACGCATGAAGAAGGACGGGCGAGGATCTAAGCCCAGGCTCCAGCGGAAGCCTGCTGGGAATTGCGTGGACGGCGCTGCAAGGCGGACTTTCGAGCGTGCGCGTGGAAGGAACGCGAGCCCGCGACAGGCCGCGCCGTCCAGCAGCAAGCCGAGTTTGCCTTTCCACCCATGCATCTCCTCGATCCAGTTGCGCCGCCTGCCCGCGGACTGGAAGCCGCCGGAGCACGCAGCCGCGGCCGAGACGGACCCAGGAGAGAATCAGGAAACTCATCGAGCGGCCCCGCGGCTCGCTGGCGGCGCGCGCCTTCGGCACCGTTGTGCATGCGCTGCTGGAAGATCTGACACGGCTGCCGGGCATCGACGCGGCGGAGTTTCGCAAGCAGTCCTGGCCGAGGTAGGCGGCTGGCGCCCGCGCGCCCTGGCGATGCTTCGTTCCGCCGGCTTGCCGCGGGCGGAGGCTGAGCCGCAATCGGCAGAGGTGGTGCGGGCTTTGCAGGCGCGTACTCCAGGATGCAACAGGACGGTGGATTCTGGGCGCGCGCGCCGGTGCACAGACTGAGACTTCCTGGTCCGGATGGGCCGAGCTCGGAAGGCGGCGAAGTCGTGCGGACTCTGCGCGGCGATCGCATTTTTCGCGCTGGAGCAACCCCCTGCTCCCCGGAAGAAACGCATCTGTGGATCGTGGACTACAAGACGGCGCGGCACGGCGCATCCGGCCTGGATGCTTTTCTGGAAAGCGAGAAGGCAAAGTATCTGCAGCAGCTGGAAGCTTATGCCGGTGTCATGCGCAAGGTTCATGGGGAGAACCAGCCCTTACGCCTGGCACTTTACTATCCCCTGCTGACCAAACTGGTGTGGTGGTAAGAAGCAGACTTCGGCAGTGCGGCCTACCGCACGTTTATCCCGCGATGTACCAAAGCGTCCTGCGACTTGCCCTGCCACGACCTCGGGTGCCCCATATCTCGCTCAGTTTTTCGCGAGATGCTGGGGAGCGACCGTTAGTCGCCCCTTTACACCCTGGACAGATACTAGTCGCAGTGCAGTGAGATCCCACATCTCGCGAAATCGGCGGATATGGGGCACCCCGGGTTCGTGGCAGGGCAAGATTCTTAACGCCATTGCGCGATTCAGGCTGGATTAGCGCCAGATACGCGAGTGTCATAAGTGACTGCACTACACGCTAGTAGTACAAATACTTCCGCCACTTGTGGTCGGAGTGGCCGATCATGCGCATGATGTGGCGGCTGGTGTGCAGCGAGAAGGGGCGAGGCTCGCGCAACAGCTTGATGTCACTGATCTCGCTAAGCAGATGATTGCCCTTTCTGCGATTGCAGGAGTGGCAGCAGGCAACCAGGTTCTCCCAGGTGGAGAGGCCGCCGCGCGAACGAGGGATCACGTGGTCGAGCGTGAGTTCGCCCGCAGGCAGAACCACCCCGCAGTATTGGCAGCTGTTCCGGTCGCGGAGCAGGATGTTCTTGCGCGAAAGGGCGCGCGTCTGATGGGGAATGCGGCGGTATTCGAGCAGGCGAATCACCGAAGGCATGGGAATGCGCAGCAAAGCAGCATGCAAAATGGCGCCCTGCTCTTCCTCGGTCTTGGCCACGCCCTTGAGAACCAGGATCAGCGCCCGGCGAGCGCCGCAGATATTGATCGGCTCATAGGACGCGTTCAACACCAGCACCGGCTTTTGCATGGTGTAGGCAGAAGAAACCCGTTGCCCCGGCCACCCTTCATGCGGCTCAGAGGGTTCGTGAGGCAGCGCACGGCCCTGCGCGTTCGCTTTCGGTTTGCGTGCGTGGATCATGGCTTTTCCCAAAGACATCTTGATCCTCCGTTACCGTCTCAATTCACCTGCGCTCTTGCAGAAAACCCGCTGTCCCAGAAAGCGACGCCCTCGCGCTGCGCGCGGGCAACGGTCGCCACCCGGACCGATCGGGCGCCGGCATTCCTCAGCACCCGGCTGCAGGCGCGGGCCGTGGCCCCGGTGGTGTAAATGTCATCGATCAGCAACACGTCCCGTCCCGCCAGGCGGTCGGGATGAGGCGCAAAAAAAGCGCCACGCAGATTCTGCCGGCGCTGGTGGGTGGTCAGGCCTGCCTGACTCACCGTAACTCTCACACGTTTGAGCAAACTCGTTTCCAGGTGCAGCTCCCATTGGGGATGGCGGCGGCGCATCTCCGCCATGGCCGCGCGGGCCAGCAGCTCGGCATGGTTGAAGCCCCGCTGGCGCTGCTTGACAGGGTGCATGGGCACCGGGATCACCAGCATCCGGGCCGCAGATCCGCAAACGCTTCCAGGCTGTCCGCCAGGAGCACACCCAGCCGGCCGGCAATGGGCTGCATACCCTCGTACTTGAGCAGATGAACCAGGGAGCGAAGCTCACCATGGTAGCCGCCATAGGCAACAGCTTTGACGAAAGCAGGAGGGGCTAAGCGGCAGGGCTGGCAGAGAGCTGGGAATCAGAGTCGTCACTCGGCAAGGGGGAGAGATTGCGCGATGCCCAGGTCTTCCCCGCAACAAGCGCAGAGAGTACCTGATTGGGGAGGAAGTTGCGAGCAGCAGAAATCGCAGATGGGGACGCGGGTAAAACGCAGAAGAGAGCCGCCACAGAGGGCGCAGGAGCAGGGGAACAATGCACAGCAGAGGCTGTCTGCGGGACTTCGAAGCACACGAACCACAGCACGCCAAACCGAAGTTTGCGACAGCGGGACGTCGGGAGTCAGGGATTACAGTCTGACCAGAAAAGACGCACCTCACAGCCGGCCGGCGAGGCTACGCAACTGCCCTGCCGCCGATGTGCAGAGTATACGGGTAAGACAAGCCCGAACGCCAGCCCCGGTTTAGGCCACTTTCTCGGCAGGTTCACGCCGTGCAACACGCTTTCCGGCAATGGTGGAGGCCACGCCGGCCACCACCAGCGCGGCTCCCACGTACTGCGATGGGCGTGGGCCGCTCGTCGGCCAGCAGCGAACCGAGCAGCAAAGCGATCAGCGGGTTGACATAGGCATAGCTGGCAACGCGGGTGGTCGGATCCCGCGCGATGAGCCAGACATAGGCGGTGAACGCAATGATGGAGGCGAAACACGATGAGGTAGGCCATGGCGAACGCCAATGTGCCAGTCCCACCGATGGGAGAGCGCCGGCAATTTGCCCAGCTCCCCCGTGGCGGCGGAGAGCAGGAGAAGAAAGCCGCCTCCCCAGGCCATCTGCAGGCCGGCAGCTCATGCTGAGTTGCCGGGGCAGGTGGAGGTGGCGGCTGGCCACCGTTCCGCCCGCCCAGAAGAAGCAGCCCGAGAGCAGGACCAGCGCCGATAGGCTGAAGCCGCTGTTATGGAGTCCGGCGGGAAGCATGAGCAGGACGACGCCCGCAATGCCCAGGACGATGCCAGCCAGGGACTTCGCCGTCGGCCGTTGCGAACCGGCAAACAACCACTCGCCCAGCAGGACCCAGACCGGAATGGTGGCGGCGATCACCGCCGCCAGGCCCGAAGGCACTTCCTTCTCCGCCCAGAAGAGGCAGCCATAGTCGCCGGCAAACATGACCAGGCCAAGCACGGCGGTGCTGATCCACTGCCGCCGGTTTGGCTGCGGCATCCCTTGCCAGCGAGGCTGTACCCGTAGAGAATGCCCCCGGCGCACAGGAAGCGGAAAGACGCGGCAAAGAAAGGCGGGGTCACCGCAACCACCTGGCGGATGGCCAGGAACGACGCGCCCCACAGAACGTAAATCGCGGCGTAGGCGAGAAGCTTGCGCATTGCCATAAGTCACTGTATTAGATGGAAGTGTTTCGAGATACAGTTGTTGCCACATACGGAGGCACGCCGAGTGCAAGAAACGCCCCAGGCTTTTCAGCCTTTCGTTCCCGCCACCGAGACCCGCCCTGAACTGACCACCCGCGCGCTCTGATACTGGGCTGCATTTTTGGATTGCTCTTTGGCGCGGTCACCGTCTATGTGGGGCTGCGCGCAGGCTTGACGGTGGGGGCGTCGATCCCCATCGCCGTGCTTTCGATCAGCCTGCTGCGCGCGTTCGGGCGAGCCTCGATTCTCGAAAACAACATCGTGCAGACCACCGGCAATTCCGGGCAGTCGATTGCCTCGGGGGTGATCTTCACCTTGCCGGCCCTGATTTTTCTCGGCTTCGACCTCGAGTACTCGCGCATTTTCCTGTTGGCGCTGCTGGGTGGACTGCTGGGCGTGCTGTTCATGATTCCGTTGCGGCGACAATTGATCGTCGAGGAGCACGGCCGGCTCACCTACCCCGAAGGCACGGCCTGCGCCGATGTGCTGCTGGCGGGCGAGCGCGGCGGCTCCTTCGCCGGACGCGTCTTTCTTGGCCTCGGCTTGGGTGGGCTCTACACCTTTTTCCAGAATGAAAATCTGTTCGGCGCGTGGCCCGGCACGCCGGACTACCAGCCGCAGTGGTTCAAGGGGGCGGCTATCCGGGCCGACGTCACCCCGGAATACCTGGGCGTGGGCTACATCATCGGGCCCCGGATTGCCGGGTTGCTGTTTGCCGGCGGCATCTTTTCCTGGCTGGTGCTCATGCCGGCGATCTACTTCTTCGGCTCCCACTTTCCCCAGGCGATTTATCCCGGGACCAAGCCGATTGCGCAAATGTCCCCCAGCGATCTGTGGGCTTCCTACGTTCGCCCCATGGGTGCCGGCGCGGTCGCCGCGTCCGGGCTGATCACGCTGATCAAGACCATGCCGACGATCGTTGGCGCGCTTGCGCGCGTGCGATGGGAAACCTGCGCCAGAGCGGTGGGGTGAAGAGCTGCTCCGCTGCGCACGGATGACGATCTTCCTTTCAGCGTGGTGGTCGGTGGGTCGGTGGTGCTGGTGTTGATGATGTTTTTCTTCCTGACGTTCAAGCCGGTGCCGGGCGCGCAGGTGAGTTGGATGGCGAATCTCGCGGCGTCGCTGCTGGTGGCTTTCTTCGGATTTCTCTTCGTGACGGTCTCCTCGCGCATTGTGGGGCTGATCGGCAGCTCTTCGAATCCTGTCTCAGGGATGACGATCGCCACGCTGATGGCGACCTCGGCAATCTTTCTGGTGAAGGGTTGGACGGCGCCCGCGTTCGGCGCGCTGGCCATCACCATCGGAGGCGTGGTGTGCATCGCGGCTGCCAACGCGGGCGATACTTCGCAGGATCTCAAGACCGGATTTCTGATCGGCGCGACTCCGCGCAAGCAGCAGATCGCGTTGGTGATTGGCGCCTGTGTCTCGACGTTGGCGATCGGGGCCACGTTGCAGTTGATGAACCAGGGGCTGGCGGAGTTCCGGCAGACTGCGAAGCCATGGGATATCGCCGCGGCTCACAGCGGTGTGCAGGTGGAAGAGCAGCAGCTTTCACCAGGCGCAGATCCGGGTCATGAACGCCGGCAAGCTTGTCGACACTCGGCCGGGCAATGGGTATGTTCTGCTGAACGCGCTCAATTCGCCCGAGCTGGCGGACGGCAAGTATCTTTACAATCCGCAGACGCAGCAGATCGAGGTGCAGTGGATCCAGGGGATTGGGAGCGAAAAGGCGGCGGCGCCGCAGGCCCGGCTGATGGCCACGGTGGTCAACGGAATCCTGGGCCGCAAGCTGCCCTGGGGCCTGGTATTGCTGGGCGTCTTCCTGGTGATTGCGGTGGAGATGCTGGGGGTTCGCTCGCTGTCCTTCGCGGTCGGCGCGTATCTTTCGATCGCGACCACGCTGGCGATCTTTGCCGGTGGCATCGTGCGCTGGATGATCGATAGCGCGGTCGAGAAGGCGGAAAGCGAGAGTGAGGTCAGCCCGGGCTCGCTCTATGCCAGTGGATTGATCGCGGCCGGCGGCATCGTGGGATTGATGGGCGTCGCGCTCAAGCTTTATGAAACCGCAACCGGCAAGCAGGATGTGCTGTTGTTCCCGGCGACCAATCCCCTGCACCACGACTGGGTTTCGGTGTTGATGTTTGTGCTGCTGGCGGGTTCGCTTTATTACTTCGCCCGCAAGCCGCTCAAGAGCGGCGAGTGACGGGAACTACGCTACGCTCTCTGAACGAAGGGCACGGCTTTACAGGCTGCGGAAAAAAGTCGTTCTCGATGGAATTGTGGGTGCCCCATATCTCGCGCTTGGCGCGAGATGTGGGAAAAGCGGCTCGTTACCGACGGGTTCCGTTTTAGTTGAGTTTCTTTCCCACATCTCGCAAAAGCGCGAGATATGGGGCACCCACAATTCCCGAGGCTGGAGTACGCCAAATCTATTCGCTGCGCAGGCGCTTTAAGGCGTCGCGGCCGCCGGGACTGGCGCTGTCGATGCGTACCGCGGCTTCGAAGGCCTGTTTGGCACCGTGACTGTCGCTGCGGTCGATCAGGACTTGACCGTAATAGTCGAGAGCTGCGGCCGCCAGCTCCGGCGGAAGAGTTCCCTTCGCCGCGGCAGCCTCAGCCTGCGGAGCGATCATGGCGAAGTCACTCGCCGCCTGTTCTCGGCGTTTGTAGAAAAATGGCAGATGCCAGGTGGATGCGGCGCGAATGAACCGGGCTTCCAGATCGCCGGGCGCGCGGTTGACCGCCTGATCCATTCTTGCAAACCCTCGTTGGCCAGCCTGCGCTTATCCCAGATCGCCCAGGTGCGGGCGGCATCCAGAAGCTCCAGGCTGCCGCTGTACGCGTCGACCACCGGATCTCCCGGATAATCGCGGGAGAGCGCGGCCAAGGTGGCGCGAGCCTTGTCCGCTGCTGCGCGATTTCCCTGAGGTCGGCAAAATACTGCCTGCGAGCCTCAGCCAGGCGTTGCTCGAAGCTGAACGTCTGCCTGAACAGTGACGGCCGGGAAGAAGCCAGCAAGATAGCATATCAGATAAGCAACTGCAACTTACCCATCATAAGGTTGCATCACCCCATGCGATAGGCGCGCTCTTTCCAGGTGACCTGTTGACCCGGCGAGCTTGCGCAGCAGGGCATACCACTGCAAGAGCGAGCAATACGAGAGACCCCGAGCGGATGCAGCAAAGCGCTGAACAGGGATTGACGGTATTTCCAGACGGAAACCAGACGAGGCACAAACGAGGCCGCCAAGTGCAGTCAGGATGAGCGTGCGTTCATGCCCACCATACGATGCCGGCGCGATCGCGAGTGACAGGGCCAGCAGCAGCGGAAGAACCTGCCCACAAAAGAGCAGCAACGTGAATGGCAGGATGCGAGCCGGCGCAGCCATGCCCTCGGTGGCATTCTTTGACAGGCCCTGCCAAACCTCGGACGCATTGTGATACATGCGGCAAGTGGCAAGATGGGTCAGGTCGGCAATATCGGTCCTCAGACCGTGACGGCGAAAGAGCTGCGGCAGCAGCAGCCCATCATGCATCGTGGTGCGGATCTGCGGAGTGGCCGCCAGACTTGCGGTACGCATCGCGGCGCACCATCAGGAATTGTCCGCAGCCCACGGCGAAACCAGGCGCCGGCAGAGCACGCATGGCGGCCAGCGGCAGATACGAAAGCAGCACAAAATGAATCAGCGGCAACAATAACCACTCCAGAGGCGTCTCCGTCTCCTGGCGCGGAAAGCCGCTTACCAGGTCGGAGCCGGTGCCGTGCCAGAAACGCCGACATACAAGCCAGAGCCTCAGGCGCAAGACGCACATCGGCGTCGAGAAAGCAGAGAACATTCGAGCGGGCCGCTCGCGGCGAGCGCATGGCAGGCGTGCTGCTTGCCATTCCAGCCGCCTGGCAGAGGAGCGCGAAGACCGCAGGCGCACCCGCGAATCCCGGGCCGCGAAGCCGCGCACGATTTCCGCCGTTCGATCGGTCGAGCCGTCATCGAGCACAACGATCTCGATCTCGACTCCGCGTGAGGCGAGCAGGCTGGCAATCGACGCGCCGATGACGCGTTCCTCGTTGCGGGCAGGGATGAGCACCGAGACCGGCTCCGGCAGAACGCAGTGGCCCATTTCCGCACAGCTGCCAGCCTGAGGCTCGCGATAAATCAGCATGTTCCAGACCCAGAGCACGGCGGGCACAGTCGCGCAACAGAATGCGAGAACAATGAGGGTGCTCATAGGCGGTGGATGCTCCCATGGCTGCCTTGATACGCGCGCCCGGTCACCAGGGCAAGGAGCCGCTTCCAGGCCTCATAGACGCCGCTGATGCCCACTCGCCCGGAAAGGATGGTTTCGAAGCGCGCGGGATCGCGAAGCTTGGCCAGGGCTGCGAGCTCGTCCTGGGTGGCGGCCAAGGCGGCGCCCAGCTGCTCGCTCCACTCCGCGGTGCTATGCAGGTGCCCGTCGGTCACCTCGATCGGCTGGCCGCAGCGAGATCAGGATCTCCGGCAGACGCTCATCCCAAAAAGTGTACTCGAAGGCTAGCGGCACCAGGGTGCATGCGCCGAGCCGTGCAACCAGCGCTGCCAGCCCGGGACGAAAGATTGCGGGACGGGTGCGCATGTCGGTGAAGCGCCCCTCAGGGGTGACCCAGAGAACGGAGTTCGGCAGTGGAGAGGATCTCGCTCCGCGGCGCGCAGGAACTGGAGCGGCTCCGCGCCGGGTTCCGGCTTCGACCGGAAACAGGCCCAGCTTGCGGAGAAATGCGTAGTGTTTCAGGGCAGCGGCGTCCATAGGCCCATAGTGGCAGGCGGTGGGGAGAAAGTAGCGCGAAATCACGATGAAAGCAAGCGGGTCCCACCACGAAGCATGGTTGCCATAGACGATCAGCGGCCCGGCCGCCCTGGGAAAGCGGCTGGCGTTTGCCAGGCGCATCGCGTGAAAGTGCCGGCCGATATACCAATGCAGATACTTGGCAAAGAATGAAAGCAGGCGCCGCGACGGACGAACCAACGCCGGACTCGATCGTGCATGGACCATGCTCATTTCGCCCAGCGTCAAATCGCGGAACAGCAGGTCTTCCACTACGCTACGCTTCGGTCGGGACGCAATTCAGTGGGAGCACGGGAAATGATTCGCTCCTCTGATTTGTCATCCCGACCGGACGCTGTAGCGTAGTGGAGGGACCTGCATGTCTACGTTCTCAAGAGCCAGCTCTGCCTGCTGGCGCGCAGAAACAGCGGCGTCCGCTCCGCGATAGTGCTGGTCAAGAGCGTCGGCGGCGATCCAGCCGCTCATCATCACCATCGGCATTCCCGGCCCGGGATGCGCCGCCCCTCCCGCCAGGTACAAGCCCTCCAGGTCAGGACTGGCATTGGCCGGCTTGAAAGCGCCGTTCCAGCGGCCATGGCTCGAAATGCCGTAGATCGCTCCATTCAGCACCTGGTATCGCTCATGGATATCGACCGGCGTGAGCGCTCGCTCGAACACGATGCGCTCCTCGATATCGGTAGACCAGCGGTGCGCTTCAGCTTATTGAGAATCACCTGGCGATAGGCAGGAAACATCTTCGACCAATCATGCCTGGGACGCAGAAACGGGGTGTGCACCAGCACGTAGAGCGCATCGCCTCCGGCAGGCGCAGTCGTCGCATCGGTGGCTGAAGTGGAGGCGAGATAGCAAGTCGGATCGGGCGCAGGCTCGGCCAGATCGTAGATGTGATGAAACTCCTCATGCGGATCGCGGGAAAAAACAAAGTCATGGTGCGCCAGATGCTCGTAGCGCTGCTTGAGGCCGAGATAAAGCACCACACCGGAACACGCGGGCTCGTATTCTCTCCGCTTGTCAAAGCTATCGGCAACCGCACCGCCAAGCAGCTCGCGATAGGTGCGCACTGCATCTTCATTCGAAACCACGGCGTCAAAGGGATGCTTTTCGCCGCTGCTTGTTTCCAGGCCGGCAATGGCGCCGCCCTCAGTCAGCAGGCGCTCAATCTCGATCGAGGTGTGGTAGCGCACGCCAAGCTCGCTGCCCAGACGGACCAGCGCCTGGGGAACGGCGCGGGTTCCTCCCTTCGGATACCAGATCCCTTGTTCCGCCTGCATGTGACCAATGGAGCAAAGAATTGCCGGCGAGTTATCCGGCGACGAGCCCACGTACTGCACATAGTGATCGAGCATCTGGGCCACGCGCGGGTCCTTGATGAACTCGCGAATGGTTCCCGACACGCTTTGCCCCAGGCGCATGCTCAGAACATCCTTGAGCACCGAGAGCTGGAAGCTTCCGCCGATATCGAAGGTGTCGCGCATCGAGCCCACGGACTTCCAGAAGAAGAACTTGTCCGAGATGCCGTGCAGCCTTTCGGAAAGTTCCATGAACGCGGTAAAGCGGGTGCCCAGCCCCGGTTCCCTGCCCTCGAGCGACGCGGCCATTTCGCGGACATCGTCTTTGAGGTCCAGGACCGAGCCGTCGTCGAAGAAGCAGCGCCATTGCGGATCGAGACGGACCATGTCCAGGTAGTCGCTCATGGTGCGGCCGGCTTCGCAGAAGATACGCCGCAGCACCGAGGGCTGAATCAGAATGGTGGGGCCCATATCGAAGCGGAAACCCTGCTCTTCCAGCACGGCGGCCTTGCCGCCCAGCCATGGGATTCTTCTCGAAGACTTCGACCTCGTAGCCGCGCGCGGCCAGCGTGCAAGCCGCCGAAAGCCCTCCTAATCCTGAACCGATCACTGCAACACGCATGGTGGTATCTCCTGAGTCTCAATCGAGCCGGGCGGCAGCACGTAAGAACCGGCGCAGGCCATTCCAGCGGGCAAGCCAGTTGCCGCCATGAACGGTCTCCGAGGTAAGCGGCAAAGAACGGCTGGTGATCCGGCGTTGTTGGGCGATAGGCGCGAAGGTCGCGGCTGCGCTGGGCGACGATGGTCTTAAGCGCCGTCATCTCCAGTAACCCTTCGGGGCCGCGGGTGACCCCGAAGCCGCTCGATCTGCGGCCTCCGAAGCTGACGCGCGGATCGGCAGTGGCGACGATCAGGTCGTTGATCAGTACCGTGCCGACCGGGAGCCGCGATGCCAGCGCTGCGTGCTTCGGGCTCGGGTCCGAAGATAGCCGCGGTGAGCGCGTAAGGACAGGGCGCGTGAGCGGCGATCGCGGCGTCGGTGTCGGGCACGTCGAATATCGAGAGCACGGGCGCGAAAATATCGCTCTGCGCGATGCGCATTTCAGGAGTGGCCCCGATGAATCACTGCGTAGCGCAGTCCCGGCAACAGACTCGTCCGACTCAGAACGGAGCCGCCCAGGCGCTGGGCATCTTCGAGCAGCTCAGCGAGTTGGGCCTGGGTGCTGAGCAGGCAGCGCGACGGGAGGAAGGCTCTTGAGCTGATCGAGGAGTGCCGGCAAAAGCTGAGGATGGTCGCCTACCAGGAAGAGCCGTCGCGGCGCCATGCAGGTGGCCGAACCGTTGAGCCGCAGTCCGAAGGCCAGCGCAGCCACCGTACGCTCGAGGTCGGCGCCCGGCAGCACAAAGACCGCATCGCAGCCGGAGAGCTCCATCACGGCGGGCGTCAAATGCGGCGCGAGCTGATGCAGAACTGCCGTGCCGGTAGAGGCGGAGCCGGTGAGAAAAACCTTGTCCACGCCGGCAGCGATGGCATCGCTGGCTGCCTGGGGCGATTCGTCCAGCAGTTGCAGCAATGCGGGATCGAGGCCGCACCCCACCAGGACATCGCGCAGCGCCTCGGCGGCTGCCGTACCGCCGGCCGCAGGCTTCCACAGGACGGCATTGCCGGCGGCGAGCGCCTGCAACGCCTGCACCCCGGGCAGGAACAGCGGATAGTTCGCGGGCGCGATGATCAGCACCACACCGAGCGGCTCGCGCCGGGTCTCCGCAGTGACCCGGCGAAGCCAAAAGGGGCGGGTGTGCGAGCTGAGCCGCTGGGGAGCAAGAATCCAGCCGGCTTCGCGCTCCAGAAAACGGCAGGCCTCCACCAGCGGCAGGACCTCAGAGACCAGCGTGTCGGCCACGCTGCGATGCAGTGCGCCAGGCTGGTCGCAGGGAACGCTCTGCGCGATTTTCTCTGCGGTTGCGGCCATGCGGTGCCTGGCCCGGCGCAAGAGCGCGAGACGCCGGCGCAAGCCTTTCCGCGCCCAGATCTGCTGCGCCACCCGCGCCTGCCCCAGCGATGCGACCTCTATGCGTGCTGTACCTTCAGCGGCATAGTGTTGATTGTGCACCCTGCCGGCATTTTATGAAGCGGCTTCGTACATGGCGGCTTCGGCCAGCGCCGGGGTGGTCTCCCACTGGGGCTCGACCTTCAGGTCTTCGAGCAGCAGGCGCGCGGTAATGCGAGCCGATTCGAAGATCACCGGCAAGCCGCTGCCGGGATGGGTGCCGCCGCCCACCAGGTAGACGCGGTCCAGATCTTCAAACCGGTTGTGCGGCCGAAGGTGCAAGCATCTGCCTCAGATTGTGCGCCATGCTGAAGGTCGAGCCTTTATGCAGCGCGTACTCCGTGCGCCAATCGGCCGGCGTGACCACCTTCTCGAACCGGATGCGGCGTTCCACGTCCTTGATGCCGATCTTCTCCAGTTGGCGCAGAGCCAGCGATCGAAAGCGCGCCTTTTCGACCGCCCAGTCGACATTGCGATGCTCGTGCGTAACCGGCAGCAGAACGTAGAGCGTACTCATCTTCTTCGGCGCCAGCGATGGGTCGGTGACGCAGGCATTCTGCACATAGAAGGATGGATCGCCGGAGAGCTGGTGCAGTTGTTCAATATCGCGCAGGTTCTGCCGGTAATCCGCTGCCAGGTAAATGGTGTGGTGCGAGACCTCGTCATAACGTCCTTCAATGCCCAGATAGAGCATGAAGGTGGAGCAGGAGAAGCGCTTCTTCTCGATCCTGCTGTCGGTCCAGCGGCGGCGGATGCTGTCCGGCACCATGCGCTGCATGGCCTGGGCGAAGTCCGCGTTGACCACCACGGCATCGGCAGCCAGCGTGCGGTTGGCGGTGCGGACCGCGGTGCATTTGCGGCCGGCAAAAATCATCTCTTCCACGGGTTCGTTGAGCAGCACTTTCGCGCCCAGGTCTTCCGCGATGCGAGCCATCGCCTTGGTGACCGCGCCGCAACCACCTACGGGATGAAAGACGCCGTGTTCATACTCCAGGAAAGAGAGGATGCTGAACAAACTGGGGCAGGTGAAGGGCGACATACCGAGATACTTGGACTGGAAGCTGAAGCCGAGGCGAATGCGCTCGTCTTTGAAATAGCTGCGCAGGTCGGAATCGAGCGAGCGCCACGGGCGCAGGAGCGGCAGCAGCTTGAGCATGTCAAGCTTGGCCAGGTCTCTCCAGCTCTCGAAGGGCGACTCGAGAAAAGGCGTAAACTTCTCCAGCTTGTTGCGATTGTCACAGAAGAAGCGGTGGAAGCCGCGGGCGTCGTCCGGGCTGAGCTGTGCGATCGCGCGCTCCATGCGCTCGAGGTCCGGCGTTGCCAGCAGTTCTCCGCCAGAGCCGAAGACCAGGCGGTACTGGGGATCCAGCCGATACATGGGGATCTCTTCATCCAGGTCCCTGCCGGCGGCAGCAAAGATCTCGCGCAGTACCCTGGGGTAAAGAAAGAAGGTTGGCCCGGTATCGAACTTGAAACCGTTTCGCTCCATGGTGGAGGTGCGGCCACCGACAACCTCTCGGCGTTCCACGACGGTTACATCGACGCCCGATCGTTGCAGCAAAATAGCAGCGGCCAGTCCGCCCGGACCGGCCCCGACAATGACGACTTTCTGGTTTGGCTTAATCATTCGGCTTTCAATGGTGAGATGCAACGGTAATGGAATTAGTCTTGTAACATCGGCAACTTCGAACCGCTGTCTCAATTTTTCACAACTTATCCCGTCGCGCTACTGCGCGATACGCAACCGATTCCAGCGGGTCTGGAATTGGCGGGTTTCTTGTTGCTCCTGCCAAACGTTCAAACTCGCGAGCGCTGTGCGGCATATTCGACATGCTGCGGCTGCCCTGCGAGCGATCGCGCGGTGGCTCGACCCTGACGGATGAGATCGGGCAATCCCACTCCGTGATAGGCGCTGCCCACCAGATGCAGACCGGGCATTGCGCTCAGCAACGATTCCAACTCCGCCATGCGTTCCAGGTGGCCAACGGCGTATTGCGGCAGCGACTGGGGCCAGCGGCGCACCACCGTTTCCGCGGCTTGCGGCAAGGGACCCAGAACGCGGCCCAATTGCAAGCGGGCGCGCTCGATGAGCTGATCGTCCGCTTCGCCCAGCAGCGCTTCGCCGGAGTGGCCGCCGAAGAAGGCCCGAAGCAGCACCGCCCCTGGCGGGACGCGGCCGGGAAACTTTTGATCCACGAACGTGCAGGCCAGCAGCTGGTGCTCTTCGCGTTTTTGCCGATAGCGGGGAACCACAAAGCCAAAGCCACGTGGAATGCGCAGGCGGCGCCGCTTGCTCGGGAGCGAAGGCCAGCGCCACCACGATGGCCGACGTGGCCTGCTGTGGCAGCAAATCGGCCATGCGGGCGCCCTGGTCGCTGAGTGGCTGCAGCAAAGCGCCCGTGACGTGTGGCGGAGTGGCCAGCACCACCGCGTCAAATCGATGTTCGACCGGCTGCGGTCGTGATGCGCCAGCCGCCATGATCGCGGCTTCCATCCGCAACACTGGCTGGCGCAGGCGTACGGACGCAGCCGGCAACCTCGCAACCATGCGATCGATCAGAGTCTCGAGACCACTGGCGAGGGTGGTGAAGATGGACTGCGGAGATTGCTGCGCGCGCCGCTGCACGGCCTGTATCAGGCTGCCCTCCTCGGCTTCCATGCGGACGAAGGCGGGCATGACGGCGCGAACACTGAGCTGCGCAATGTCTCCGCCGAAGACCGCGGCCAGAAGCGGACCGGCGATGGTGGAGGCGACTTCCTCGCCAAAGTGGCGGCGTACAAAATCCGCCACTGATTCGTCATGCGCGGGGGCGGAGGCCTTCAGCTCCTCGGCGCGCTTTGGTTCGCGCAGGTAGGCCAGCCGGGCCTGCCAACTGAAGAGCGGCGATTCCAGCAGCGGACCCCATTTGGCCGGAACCATCATGCGCATGCCGTCGGGAATGGGGACCAGCTGCGTTTGGCGTTCGCTGCCCTGCTGCACATAGGTGCGCCGCCATCGATCGTTGGAGGCGATGATCTGGTCTTCGAGGCCGAGTTCCACTGCCAGTTCGCGCGCCCAGGGCTTTTCCGTCACCCAGGAGTCGGGACCGCACTCGATCACGAAACCCTCGCGATGAACCGTTTCGACGATGCCGCCCAGCCGCCCTGAAGCTTCAAAGAGGGTAAACTCGACGCCGCTCGCAGGCCAGTTGATAAGCCGTCGCCAGGCCGCTGATGCCGCCCCCGACGATCGCGATCATAAGGCGGCGACGGGTGCGGAGCACAGATGCCTTGCGCGGCCAGCCGAGCGAAGCCTTGCCGGGCCAGGTCCTCAAGCGTCGCCGTCAAGCAGCGGAGAGTCGTTGAGCGACTGCGGGCGCACCACCTCCAGGCCGATTCCGGCCGCGAAGTCACGGAAGCCGATGTCGATGTCGTAAAGGATCTCGACGTGGTCGCAGAGGAAGCCGATGGGCTGGATCACGACTGCGGAGTGGCCTTCCTGGCGCAGCGCGGTGAGGGTGTCCTCGACCGTGGGACCGATCCAGCTGGCGCCGGACATGCCCTGGCTTTGAAAGGCGAAAAACCAGTCGGCGGCGGTGAGGCCCAGGGGCGCGAGCAGAGCGGCCACGTTGGCCGCGGTGCGCTTGGCTTCCACCGGATAGGGATCGGGCGCCGGTCGCCCTTCAGCGGCCTGGATGGTTCTGCAGGGCACGCTGTGCGCGGTAAAGAGCACCGGCGCCGGCCCACCGATGCGCGCCGAAAGACTTTGCCACACCGGCCGCAGCCGCTCGGCGAAGGCCTGGGCGAGCAGCGGATGGTCGGCCCAGCCCTCGATGAAGTCCATCTCGATGGCCCCCGCGGCTTCGGCAAAGGCGGCGCGGCGATAGAGTCCGACGCTGGTGCGGGAGTTCTGCGGCGCAAGACAGATCGCGACCGCCGAGGTAATGCCATCCTCGCGCATCTGGCGCACCACGTCGGCGATGTACGGCTTCCAGTTGCGCATGCCCACATAGACCGGGAGGCCGAGCGCCTCGGAGAGCAGGCGTCCCTGTTCCAGGGTGAGTTCCGTCAGCGGGCTGGATCCAATAAGACTGTAACGGTGACGAATCTCTTCGACCACCGATTCGGGCATGGGGCGTCCGCCGGTGACATTGCGCAGGTACTCGGGAATCTCGTCGAGGGACTCGGGCGTTCCGTGGGCGAGCAGCAGAACCGCCTGGCGCTGCGATGCGATCATCAGGCACGGGAATGTCTCCGGCAGCTGAACTCGCGCACGTACTGCACCACTCGCTGCACATTTTCGACCGGCGTACCGGGAACGATGCCGTGGCCGAGATTGAAGATGTGTCCGGGGCGGCCGCCGGCCTGCTCGAGAATCTGGCGCACCCGCTGGCGGAGCAGGTCCTCCTCGGCGAAGAGCAGTGATGGGGTCGAGGTTGCCTTGCACCGCGACCGCGTGGCCGAGGGCGGACCAGCCCTGGTCCAGGGGCACCCGCCAGTCGAGGCCGATGACGTCGGCGCCGGTTTCGCGCATGGCGGGCAGCAGGGTCGCGGTGTCCACGCCGAAGTAGATGACCGGCACGCCCAGCGCCTGCACCTTGCGCACTAGACGGGTGGTCACGGGCAGGACGAAATCGCGGTAGTCGGCCGGGCTGAGGGCGCCGGCCCAGCTATCGAAAATCTGGATGACGTCGGCTCCCGCCTCCACCTGCTGGGCGGCGTACTCTTCCAGCACGGCAGCGAGCTTTTCCAGCAGCAGCCGCCAGACGGAGGGCTCGCGGTACATCAGCGACTTGGTGAAGATGTAGTTGCGCGAGCCGCCGCCTTCGATCATGTAGCTGGCCAGGGTGAAGGGCGCGCCGCAGAATCCGACGATGCCGATGCGATCGTTGAAATGGGCCACGACTTTGCGTGATGGCCTCGGCCACATAGCCAAGCTCGTGCGCGCGATCGATGCGCAGCTTGTCGACATCGGCCGCCGTGCGCACCGGCTGGTGGATCACCGGACCTTCGCCGGCCAGGAACTCGAAATCGAGGCCCATGCCTTCCAGCGGCAGAAGAAGGTCGGCGAAGATGATGGCGGCATCGACGTCGAGTTTTTCCGCGGCGGTGATCGTCACCTCGGCGGCGAGCTCCGGGTTCTTGCAAATCTGCAGCAGCGAATGGTGGCGGCGGACGGCCTGGTACTCCGGCATATAGCGGCCGGCCTGGCGCAGAAACCACACCGGCGTCTGGTCCACCGGCTGGCGCAGGCAGGCGCGCACAAAGCGGCAGCCGCTGGAGAGGCTGGAGGTCGGAGGTGCGGCTGCTGCACTAGGGTCTTTTCCGCGCATTCAATTTGAAGGGTAGCATCCCGGCCAGACTCTGTGGCGGGGGCACGGAGGGTTGGCGTTTCACCTGCCAAAAATCACGCTGCGCTCCGGTCGGGATGCTCCTGAAAGTAGCTTTGGTCACTCATAAATTGTCATCTCGAGCGCATGCGTAGGGGAGAGATCTGAAAGCCCGTTCCCTTTGACGGATGTGGACCGCTAAGCCGTCGTACTCAGGGTGCGGTAGAGAACTTGAACACCGTGACGCTATGGTAGGTCTGCCCTGGCTTCAGCTCGCTGGTGGGAAACTTGGGGTGATTCGGAGAATCGGGAAAGTGCTGCGTCTCCAGGCAGAACCCGGTGCGTTGGTCATAGACGTGACCGTGCTTGCCATGGAGCGTTCCATCCAGAAAATTGCCGGAATAGAACTGTACCCCGGGTTGGGTCGTTTCCACGGTTAAGCACCCGCCCGCTGGTGGGTTCCACCACCCGCGCCGCCTCCTGCATCACGCCCATCTTTCCGTTGAGGACGTAGTTGTGGTCATATCCCCCGGCCCAGGCGCATTTGCTCGTTGTTGTCGTTGATCCGCGCTCCGATGGCCGTTGCCTTATGGAAGTCCAGCGGCGTTCCTGCCACCGGGGCCAGCTCGCCGGTGGGGATGAGCCCGGAGTCGACGGGAGTATAGCGGTCCGCGGGAATCGTCACCTGGTGGTTGAGAATGTCTCCGTGCCCCTCGCCGGCAAGGTTGAAGTAGCTGTGATTGGTCAGATTGAGGACCGTGTCCTTATCGGTGGTGGCGAAGTACTCGATCTTGAGCGCATGCGCTTCCAGCGTGTAGCGGACGCGTGCGGTCAGCGTGCCCGGAAAGCCCTGATCGCCATCCTTGCTGACCAGGGTGAGCTCGACCCCATTGGGAATCTCGTGCCCCTGCCACACCAGCTTGTCGAACCCTATGATCCCCCCGTGCAGGGTGTTGGTGCCATCGTTTGCCGGAAGGTGGTAGCGCTTGCCGTCAAGGGTAAAGGTGGCATGGGCGATCCTGTTGCCGTAGCGGCCCACGATGGATCCGAAGTAGCTCTTGGGGTCGGCCGTGTAGGGCTCCAGGGATTCATAACCGAGAACGATGTCGGCGACCTTGCCGCTGCGGTCGGGCACCTCGAGCGACACCAGCCGTGCGCCGTAGGTCATCACCCGCGCCTTGAGCGCACCCTCTTCGAGGGTGTAAATCTCCACCTTGGTTCCATCGGGCATACTGCCGAACTCGGACTTGGTCACCTTCGCCTCCAGATGCGATGCCAGCGGCACCAGTGTAAAAAACAGACAAACCCAGTTAATGCCTTGATTTGCATCGACCGCGTTGGCCATGAACAGACTCCTTCGACGCGACAGTCGCGTCTTCAAACCGTAATGGATACTAAAGCATTTCTCACTTCGCTGTCCTGGCGGACGGATATCGCAACTGACCGGGGCAGAGCGCCTAAACCATTGAATTCGATCGATCGGACAAGCGCAAGCGAGAGACAAGGAACGAAGAGGCTTCAGACATTACCAGTCACGAGTACTTTTATCCCGCCCGTTGTTACCCAATAGTTGTAGCCGTGGCGCGCTGAGCGGCTATGCTACGAAACAAGCGGTGGTTCTGGACGACTGCTTGTTGATTCTTCGGGGGAGGGATTCAATTGAAGCTGCCGGCCACAAACCACCGCGAGCACATTTCAACCAGCATCGAGGTGACGCTCGACGATGCCCGGGCGACTGCGCTCGAACGGATCGTCAGCCTGTCGATGGACTACCAGCGCGGCGTCGGCCTGGTGCAATTTCGCAACGGCGTGGATGCCGTGATCGCGTCCACCGGATACCGCCAACTGATCGAGAAACTGCTTGAAATCCTCTAACTCCAAACCCAGACGTTCGACCGCGCCGCGCAGACTGCCGATCGCCGGTTACCAGGACCAGATTGTGTCTCTGTTGTGGACCAGGCCGGTCCAGCTCAGCCTGCACATCGCCAAGGTTTCCCTCTGACCTGAGGCGGCCTGCCTACTGGGTATGATAAAGCGGCTGCGGAGCCATCATGGTCAACTATCTAGAACTGCCGGTTGGAGAGAAGTGCCCTGAGGTCATTAACACGGTCATTGAGATTCCGGCCGAGGGCATCAACAAGTACGAGTACGACAAGACGCTTCATGTCTTCCGCCTGGACCGCAATCTCTATTCCCCGGTGCACTATCCCGGCGACTACGGCTTCATCCCCTCCACGCTGAGCGAGGACGGCGATCCGCTGGACGTGCTGGTGCTGGTGGACGCGCCCAGCTTTGTGGGCTGCGTGATGCAGGTGAGGCCCATCGGCCTGCTGGAAATGCTCGACCAGGGAGTGCCCGACGAGAAGGTTCTGGCCGTGGGCAAGAACAACCCACGCTACGCCGACGTGTGGAACTACTCCGAAATTTACCCCCACATGCTGAAGGAAATGACGCACTTCTTCGCGATTTACAAGGATCTTGAGGGCAAGCGGGTGGAAGTGAAGGGCTGGCACGATGCGGCCTTTGCCCGCGACCAAGGTGGTCGAAGCGGTCAATCGCTTCAAAGACAAAAAGGTCTCCTTCGGAAGTGGGCGGAAACCGCTAACCTCTGCGCCCGCGCGGCTTCGGATATAATCCGTCCAGTGAACCCCGGAGAGATGGCCGAGTGGCTGAAGGCGGCGGTTTGCTAAACCGTTGTAGGGGCTAACACCTCTACCGGGGGTTCGAATCCCCCTCTCTCCGCCAGCGTCTTCACTACGCCCCTGACAACAAAGACAAGTAGCAGGAAATTGTCGTCTGTGCCCGAGTTCCGCTTGGCGTTGGAAGCTGGAGACGCGCTAGGGTCAGTTCCGTCTGGTCACTCATTGGTCGAGACGGGCCTGAGAGCGGTTTCTATTCAAGTCCCATTGGGTACAGTGATGTGAGTCGCACCCTGAGAGAGACCTAATGCCACAAGCTTTCGCGCCACTTGCAAGGTTGCGCGGTTGGGATGGCCGCGCTGCAATGAGTGGGCGTGCAGCGCTGCCAGTTGCGGATTCCAGCGCGGCGCAAGTTTGGCGGCCTCGATCAACACCGGCTGCAGCCACGCATTGCGTTGTTTGGAAATGGGACCACGTTGTTGCTTGCCGGCAGAAGAGCGGAAGGCTGCGGTTAGGCCGCAGTAGCTGACTGCATCCGCGACGGAGGCAAAGCGATGTGGGTCGGCGATTTCCAGTGCCCAGGTCAGAGCCGTGATCGGGCCGACCGCGCGAATACTCATCAGCCGTTCGACACGTTGCTCCAACGTAGGTTCCGATAGCAGTCTGTCGACGAGCTGTTTCTGGACGGACTGAAACATTTCCATGGAGCCGCGACTCATGCGGAGTAAGTCTTTGACGGATTCTGGTACTTCCTCGAGACTCTTCATCAGGTCGGAGAAATATTTCTTCTGGTGCAGCCTCTGCTTGTCGAATGGGGTGCCGTTCTCCATTAGAAGACCAGCCATTTTGTTTTGCATGCGCACGGACTGTTGTACTACCAGGTTGCGATAACGTAACAGGCGTCGTAGATCTCGCAGCTGTGGTGGTAATACATAGCAGGCCGGCAGCAGGTTGCACCGCAGCAAATCGGCAATCATACGTGCATCGATGCGATCGCTCTTGTTCTTGCCCGCGGAAATGGCCTTCATCTTGGCCGGATGACCCATGGAAAGTTGCCGGGCGTAAGGCTTCAGTGTGTCGTAAATCCAGGCACTGAAGATGGTGGCCTCCATGGCGCCATACCAGGCTCGTTTCCGAGCTGCCGCCCAGCGCCGCAACACCGTCCGTTCTGCTTCCAGCGTGCCTTCCTCCACTATCTGGCCGGCGGCCGTCTTTACGCAAAAACTGATGGTTTTCTTGTGTACGTCCAATCCGATATAGTGAATAGCATTCATGGGGTTCTCCTAATCGAGATTTCTGAGTCGGCTGCTTCCAACAGCCGGTCTCAGCATCGTAATCTTGAGGAGAACCCTTTTTCATTGGGTCGCCAACCATCCCTGGAACGCCTATACATTCAAACAGACAGGACGTTTACTAACTTAATATGATCCTTGAAGCAAGGGGTATCCTTCCGTCTGTCTCTCCTCCGTCCTCCAAAGGCCGGGCATGGGGAACTGAAACGATCCCAGCTTAATAGAGGCTTCGATGTAACCGAAGACAGTTCGTACTGCCGTACAGTTTGCCCTGGGCAATGGACCCAGTATTCCCTAGTCTCGCACACACCCATCGAGGAGAATCAACATGAGTACTCTCGACAGCATGTTAGAACGCAACAAAGACTTTGCCGCTCGGCAGTCTGCCGCAGGCAAGCTTATGCCCTCGCTTCCGGATGCAACGCCGAATCTCAAGGCAATGATCATCGGTTGCGCAGATATGCGCGTGGACCCTGCTCATTTGCTTGGACTCAAACCCGGTGAGGCCCTCGTGTTGCGTAACATCGGCGGCCGAATTACTCCGGTGCTGCTGCAAGAGTTGGGAATGCTCGGGCACATCGGCCAGGTTATGGGTAAGGTTGCAGGAGGCGGCGGTGAGTTTCACCTCATCGTCCTTCATCACACCGACTGCGGCATCACTCGCCTTGCGGGCGACCCTCCTATGCTGGCGCACTATTTTCAAATCGAGGAAGGGAACGTCGAGACAAAGACGGTCACCGATCCCCGCGCGGCGGTTGCCGGCGATGTTGCCTGGCTCAAGACGATTCCCGCGTTGCCGGGCCAGTGGCTTGTTTCCGGCCTCGTCTACGACGTGGCGACCGGACTGGTTGAGATCGTCGTACCGCCAGCGCCGATTCGTCCTGCGTAGTCGTCGGTAGGTAAGGGTGAGATGTGGGTTTTCGCCGCGGGAGCTATGTGCTTGTTATGTAGGGTTAGGTTACGTTGATCGCCCGTCCGAGGGCCTCGTTTGCTGTTCCCAATCCGGAGCGCGGCGTCATCATAGAAACCCAGGTTTCAGAAGCGCGACTTGCGGCACCCGCATTAGTCACTTTTACTTTTAGATCTTTTCCGGGACGATCTTTTCCGGGACAGATCTTTTCCGTATGGCCGCATCTCCACGACAAAGTACCGGCTTCGCGCCTTAAACCCCTATTGCCAGCGTGCGTCGTGCGTCCATTGGGAACCTCATTAAGCTTCGTACAGCTCGACACCTCCGCGCTCCTCCCGAGTAACGGACAATTCGGAAGTAATCCCGCGAACCGCCTGCAAAGTCGGGCTTTCAGTAACTTCCTCGGCCCGCCCCAGCCGGGAGAGGCTGAATTTACTCAAAACGTTCCGGGAACTCGGTGCCT
This sequence comes from uncultured Acidobacteriaceae bacterium, assembly GCA_963757515.1. Taxonomy (GTDB): domain Bacteria; phylum Acidobacteriota; class Terriglobia; order Terriglobales; family Acidobacteriaceae; genus PALSA-350. Next base: position 230,792 of record CAVWRV010000001.1, read on the forward strand.
TGACCAGAACGCCATCCTTGGCGGCGGTCTGAGCTGATCAACTGATAGGCTGTGGAAATGGATGAAGCGGCTGGCAATCCTGCGCATCGGATGCACCCGAATGATCTGCGACGGAGAGTCGGCTTGGCAGGGGGCAGCGACAGCCGTCACCGCGTTTTCCAACCATCTGGTACGTTCCATCGCAGACGCCAAGGCGCAAACCATTCTCCTGAGCCGAATGGACTGTGGCTAGCAAAGTCCGGGACAGGCGGCAAATGACCGCTCTGAACGACTGACGTCTCTTGAATCCATCCCGAAGCGTACTGGACGCGCTGCCCCACTTCAGACCAGCGACATGAGAGATTTCCTGTGTTCGTTTGCCATGATGATTTCATCGCAGCTAGCCCCCGATATTTTGACTGAGCTGAAGCCCCATTTTACGCCCAAGCCATAATAGCGATCTTTCGAGAGCCCGCAAAGTCTTAGGGCTGTATCTGAAGCGCCCAAAAACGAAGGTCGACCGTTAAGCTGCTCTTCGGGATCTTTTCCGGGACAGGATCTTTTCCGGGACAGACGCACTAACCCCCATCGAAAACTCCCAGGCGCGCAAAGCAAAGCGTTGTATCGGATGGAGGTAGACCGATGCACTCGTTGAGGACGGCAGCATATTCCCGTTGAACCCTCCAAGCACGGTCCGGGTAATCGATCACCAGCGCAATGACTGATGCTTTTCTTGTGTACGTCCAATCCGATATAGTGGATAACATTCATGGGGTTCTCCTAATTGAGATTTCTGAGCCGACTGCTCTAAACAGCCGGTCTCAGCATCGTAATCTCGAGAAGAACCCTTTTTCATTTGTCTCCACACCCCTCTCACCGCACCTATACATTCAAACAGGCAGGACGTTTACTAACTTAATATGATCATTGAAGCAAGGGTATCCTTCCGACCGTCCCTCCTCCGTCCCGTCCCTCCTCCGTCCGTCCCTCCTCCGTCGAGAATCCAACCGCAACCATGAAGTAAGAACTTATTAGCTGGTGTATGGACTATTTTCAGTCATCAAGGTTGAGAAGGGTCTGATCTCTCGCACGCGCGCGATCAAGTCTGCTTCAGGGATGAGGTACAGTCTTCTATATCATTTCGAGGAGCGTCCTATGGTTCGCTATTCGAAGGCACGGATATTAGCGGTTGTATTGACTGGATTGTCGTTGACGACGATTGCGGAGCCGGCGACCACTCAGACTGCCGGGGTGCCGGCGAAGCAACCCTTGACTCACGAGGCTCTTTGGATGATGAAGCGAGTCGGCGTGCCGATTCCCAGCCCAGATGGGAAGTGGGTCTTGTTCAACGTCGTCGAGCCCGCATATGACCCTGACAAGGCAGTCTCAGACCTTTGGCTGATACTTGCCGACGGAGCGACGCCTCCCCGGCGACTGACCCAGACGAAAGCTCCGGAGGCTGGCGCTGTGTGGTCGCCGGACAGCACGCGCATTGCGTTCAGCACCAAGCGTGAGGACGATACCGTTCCCCAGATCTACATCCTGGATCTAGCGGGCGGCGGTGATGCAGAACGGTTTACGAGCCTCTCTACGGGCGCGGCGAACCCGCAATGGCGACCGGACGGAAAGGCTATTCTGTTCGAATCATCGGTCTATCCAAACACCGTCGATGATGAAGGGAATAAGAAGGCCGAGGCTGAGCGGAAGGCAAGGAAGTATAACGTGCGGACCTATGAGCACTTTCCCGTGCGGTTCTGGAACGAGTGGCTGGATGAGAAACAGCCGACTATCCTGGTGCAGTCGTTGGCAGCGGGATCGACGGCTAAGGACATTCTCTCCGGGACCGCACTGGCGAAGACTGCGGGATTCTCAGGATCGTTGGGCGAGGAGGGCGACACCCGAGTCTCGCTCTCACCGATCTGGAGTCCGGATGGACAAGAGATCGTATTTTCGGCCACGACTGACCGTTGGAAGGCTGCTTATTCGTTCGTTAGCCATCACCTCTATCGCATGGCCGCGACGGGGACGTCCGAACCGAGGGAGGTAGTTGCCCAGTCCGGGGATTATAACTCGGCAGCGTTCAGTCCCGATGGGAGGAGGTTATTTTTCCTGTGGGAGCCGCAAAATGAAGAGGTCTACAACCTGCCGCGACTGGAGAGCACGGAGTGGCCGGCAGCAGGTTCCGCAACGCTGGTTGTGCGAGATCTCGATCGCGCCGTGGCAAAATTCGCGATCACTCCGGATTCTCATACGGTTTACGCGCTGGTGGGCGATGGAGCAAATGAGGGGCTCTACGAGGTTCCGGCGAGTGGTGGCAAGCCAAGACCTGTCATTCAGCCGGCGGTCGGTGGGTATACAAATCTGAGCATACCAGCCAAGGCACCGGTAACAGTTCTGATCGCAACGTATGGAAGTTCGGTGAATCCGGCCGAAATTGCGCGCATCGATGTACAGAAGGCCACCCACAACAACCTGACGAACATCGATACGGCGGTGGCGGCGACAATCGATTGGCAGGTTCCGCAGCATTTTACCTTCAAGAGCACCAAAGGCCGGATGATTCACAACATGATCGTGTTGCCGCCGGCGTTTGACGCGACGAAGAAGTACCCGTTGGTGACGTTTATCCACGGGGGCGCGGCGAGCAATAACCCAGACCAGATTGGGTTGCGTTGGAATTATCATCTATTGGCTGCGCCGGGTTACGTGATTCTGCTCACGGATTACACGGGGTCGACCGGCTTCGGCGAGCAGTTTGCGCGAAATATAAAAGGCGACCCTCTCAAAACACCTGGGGAAGAGATCAATCAGGCGGTTGACGAGGCGATCAAGCGCTATCCATTTATCGATGGCACGCGACTGGCCGCCGCGGGCGCGAGCTACGGCGGCCATCTGGCGAACTGGATGGAAGCGACCACGACCCGGTTTCGATGCATCGTCAGCCATGCGGGAGAGGTCGATCTCACATCACAGTGGGGCATGAGCGACGTTATCTACGGACGCGAGCTGACAAACGGCGGACCGCCCTGGGAGGGCAATCCAATCTGGCGCGAACAGAGTTCGATCACCTATGCCGCAAAGTTCAAGACGCCGATTCTATTGAGCATCGGAGAGCGCGACTTTCGCGTGCCGATCGGGAACACACTGGAAAACTGGTCTGCCTTGCAGAGGATGAAGGTGCCAAGCAAACTGCTTGTCTGGCCGGATGCATGGCACTGGATTTTGAAGCCGGAGGATAGCCGCCACTTCTATGACGAGGTGGCAGCATGGCTGGCCAAGTACCTCCGACCGGACGCGCCCATCGCCGCAAGCCAGACGAACGCTGTCAGTGGGGCTGATTGAGGAACGGGGGCGGACGCGCTGCTTGGCTTGGGCAAGCCCATTGGCGTGCCTAACCGCATCCGCCGCAGACACCGGCGGCTCCCTTCAAACGGCTCTATCTAAACTACCCGGCCGGGGCTTTCTGCGTCGGGCAGTCAAGATAGAGTCCTAACGTTTTCAGGGAACTACGCCGCTGCGAGGAGTTTAGACAATGTGTGGATCCCTCGGGTGGTCGGGTCACAATCCGGTCACGAACGAGGTTGCGAGCAGCTTTTGATTTCGGACTTAATTCTGCGAAGGTAGATCTATGTGATCGATGACGAGTACTTCAACTGGTCCTTTCGTGGACATCAGCCGCAATCCCAACTGCTCCTGCAGAGCCGTAAACAGCCCCGGCGCTTCCGGAACGTTCGATGGTACAGACCGTAGCTGCTCGTCCTGCGGTCCCTGTGCTATTAGTCGCTCTCGAATCCATCGCAGCGTAAAATCATACGGTCCCGGAAGCCCGGTCCGGTTCACTACCGGGCGCCCGCCAATCTCGGAGTAGCCCGCGAGCCAATGCACCAGCTCATCCAATGTTGCTCCCTTTGCCGTCATTTCGGCGGCCTGTCCCCGATATAAAACAAGAATCCCCATGCGGACATCCTCGGCCCTCATAGGAAAGCCGACCTTCGCGGGTGGCTGATCCTCTCCGGTGGTTGTAGGCAGGTCCTTCGTGACGGTCAGCTTCGGGCCGCCCTTGGCGAACATTAGCTCGTATATCGGCAACTCGGCCAACTGAACATGGACCTTTAGCTTGAATCGGTCTGCGAGCAGCGACTGCATCATCAAGCTCATCTGCTCTTTTCGCTCTTCGCGCGACAGCTTTTCAAAGCTCGCCACTAGAGACTCGTCAATTCTTGCGTCGACATCATACCGATTGTTGTCGATCCAGCTCGGCCCTCCCACGACGCGCTCGTTGCGACCAGAAGTCCACGGGATACCATACGCCTGTTCAATCAGATTTCTGGCGGTCACATTCATGGTGCGAGACTCGGTCGCCGTGCTCACAGACGGAGCCGCGTTGTCGCCGTTTGAGGGCTTGACTGTGGCCACTTCAAACGAAGGCAAAGGTCCTGTCGCGTGCAGAATCTGCCCATAGAACTGGCCGACAGCAAAAGCCGCCCATGCCGCCACCAGCCACCACGCCTTCTGGTTTGACCACGCGCCATTCTCACCTGCCCTCATCGCACAACCTCGTCTGGGAAGAATACGCAGTGTGATCGGTCGAAGTTCACCGCATTCAGGACGCCAATTCGAGGATGCCAAGTCGTTTTGAGTAACTTGCCCCACCCGGTTCATGAGGGGAGTTGAAGCCGCACAAAATTCCGTTTAGGAGGAAGTCGCGCGCACAGGTACTAGAGGTGCCGAGCGACCCAGGAAACCACCATGTAGAATCCCAGACCAAACGCAACTGAGAGCAGCACAACGACCCATGGCATTTGGACGAGATATTGCCAGCCTCCGGCAATGGCCACTGTTCCCTCGTATCCCAGTTTTCTAGCGTTCCTGGTCGCTTGCCAGGTGTGATAGAAAATGACCACCGTCCACATGAAGGTCGCTAGAAATATGTCCGCCCACAAGCCCTTTTGGAAAAATAAGAAACTGTTTGAGGAGTTGCCGGGTCATAACCACCTCAGGACTGTCAGGCATAAACCACCTCGATTCAGTAGCCCATTTAACTTGCGGTCGTGTCATGCCTGGGGAAACCTGGGGACCAGACAGGACGTTTACTAACTTAATATGATCCTTGAAGCAAGGGGTATCCTTCCGTCTGTCTCTCCTCCGTCCTCATGCACGTCCTGCCAGTCAGCTATTTTGAACCTTGTCCAACACGCAACCGTCCACGGAACGGACTTGCTACCCTGCTTGAGTTATCCGGCAGGTTGTGAACTTCACGATTTGCCTGCTCGTCGTTCTCGCAGTCTTCCCAGAAACCACCTTAGGATTTCTCCTTGCCACCGACCGATGGGTGGCCCACATCCCGATTTCCTGTGCAGCTTAGTGGGTTCCCGCGAACTTCATGCGCCTTTCCTTAAAGAAAGGCGCACACGCAGTCCTGTCCAGTGCAGCGTGCAGGAAATTCGGGGCATCTCGCTCGTTTTTCGCGAGATGTGGGATACCGCCGGGTTAAACCCAAAAGTTTCGGCTCCCAATAGGCACTCCCACCGGGTTATCCCGGTTATCTGCCGAGAATAAGTTGACTATTGGTTGAAGGATTTTGTCCACCAAACTCGTTTATGCGGAAACGGAGGGCTTGAAAAATCCGGGAACAAACGCCAAAACCTGGGGATTGTCCAGGCAGGATTATTCCCGCTCATAAACTGCCTTTGTCGGCTCGTTCACTGAAACTGCATTGCCCTCGTCGGTTAGGACCTTGCCGTCCGTCGAAATGGTAAAGACATCGGTGGAAATCGGCTTGCCGTTCAGCTTTGTGATCATGCGGAACGAGTTCGCGTTGATTCTTTCAAAAGTACAGGTCTCTTTCGAATCCACTCCCGCCACGTTCAAAACATAATCCTTACCGTCAAACGTTCCCTTGCAGGACGACTTGAACTCAGGAAAAACCATAGCCATGTTTGAGCCGTCTGTTGAGAGTTGGAGTGTGGTGGGAACACCCGTTATTTCGGTGGATTTCCATTTGCCCAAAAATCCTGGGCCCCCGGAAACCCGGACCCAAGTGGCTTTTTGTTCCGCTTCACTTCCGTCGGGTTTCGTCACCTTCATAACACTGACAAGCGTGTTTCCTTTCAACGAAAGCCCGTAGGAACCGATCACTGTGCCGTTCATACGGTTGGTGGCTTCCCATGTCGTATCGTTCAGTTTCTTCCACGCGGTGGTTCCGCCGTCCGGGGTTGGGTACTCCTTACCGGTCAAATCAAAATCGTAAGCAAAACCTTCACTGTCGAAGTGGTATGTGCCCGAAGGGTTCTTTCCCACAGATACCGTTGTACCCGTGATTTGGCTCTTTCCCAGGTTAAGCTTCCAGGTTCCAGAAAATGGCGCTTCCGAAGCCGCTGACCTAACGGAATAGGCCAGGACTACCGTGAGTATCAGGCCGCATTTGCTGATCTTCATGACTGATTCTCCCGTAAAGGTTTGTTTTGTCTTTAGCCTGGCGCGATGGCTCTTCAGAACTCTTGTCCTGATCGCAAACCGTGATGGGAAGATAAGACCTACGTCGCAAAGGAGAGAGAAGCTTGCCAGGCACGGTGGCGCTCCAGGGCTAATTTCTTTGTGCCCGGAATTATGGATCTGCACGCCTGAGGTGTCAACAACTTCTAGATGACGCAATCAGATTGGGCACGGACCATTCCCAAGAATACGAAATACCCGCAACCGGAGATCGAGATCCACCAGCCGGCTATGGCGCGAAGCGAGGACAGGTTTCTCTTGAAATGGTCCGTGGAGGAGGCTGCGCCGGCCTTTGTCGGCGCCGGCCTGGTCACCAGCGCGGAGATGGAAACGATCCTTGCCGCTCTGGACCGGGACACAAAGAACCCCGATATCCTGGCGCTCGGTCCTCGCATTTCCCTGGTGTGGGCTCGGAAGCCGGATTAACCTAGGTAAGTTTCGATCGAGACGTGTAGAATTCGCCGATGCCTACGCAAGCCCCTTCTCCGATGCTGGTTTTCGAAACCCTGCAAGCGCACCAACAGACCAGCGCGCTGCGCGCCGGGATCGAACTGAAAGTCTTCACCGCCATCGCCGGCGGCGCGCGCACGCCTGAGGCACTCGAACCGGCGTGCGCCGCCTCCGTCAAAGGGCTGCGTGTCCTTTGCGACTTTCTCACCATCTCGGGCTTCCTCACGAAAGATGAATCCGGCTACGCGCTGACCCCGGATTCAGAACTCTTCCTTGTGGAAAGCTCACCTGCTTACATGGGCGGCATGGCGTCGTTCCTCTTCCACCCCTTTATGGAGAAGGGCCTGGCGAACGTGACCGATGCCGTACGCAAGGGTGGAACGACCCTGCCCGACCGGGGTTCGGTCAGCGACGACAACCCGGTCTGGGTGAATTTTGCGCGGGGTATGGCGCCGCTGACGGCGCCCTCTGCGGGGGTGATTGCGCGGCTCGCCGCCGGCTCCGGCCCCATCAAGGTGCTGGATATCGCCGCCGGCCACGGCATGTTCGGCATCACCGTGGCGCAACATAATCCGGCAGCGGAAATACACGCACTGGATTGGAAAAATGTTTTAGCCGTCGCTTATGAGAACGCAGTCAAGTTTGGGGTCGCGGACCGCTGGCGTGCCATCGAAGGCAGCGCCTTCGCCGCCGATTTCGGCTCCGGGTATGACCTGGTGCTGGTTACTAACTTCATCCACCATTTCGACGTGCCGACGAATATTGGCCTGTTTGAGAAAATCCGCGCCGCGATGAAGCCCGGGGCAAAGATGGCGATCGTGGAAATGGCGGTCAACGACGATAGGATCACGCCCGCCGGCGCCGGTATGTTTGCCATGACCATGCTCACCACGACTCCGTCGGGCGACGCGTTTTCGCAACGCGAGATCGCATCGATGTGCAGCAGCGCGGGCTTCCACGACGTAACCCACCACTCCGTGCCGGCCACTCCGCAGACGGTTACCATTGCGGTGAACTGACCGGCGGGTCGATAACGCAACAGACGTCGCAGATCGCGCAAATGCGGCGGCAGTACGTAGCAGGCAGGCAACAGATTGCGCCGCAGCAGGTCGGCAATGGTACGTGCATCGAGACAATCGCTCTTCTTCTTGCCCGCCGTGATGGCCTTCATCTTGGCCGGATGGCCCATCGACAATTGCTGGGCGTACGGTTTCAAGGTGTCGTAGATCCAGGCACTGAGGAGGGTGGCTTCCATCGCTCCTTGCCAGGCTACTTGGCGCCGCTTCGCCCAGCGCTGCAACTCCATACGCTGCGCCTGCAGTGTGCCTTCTTCCACAATCTGGCCGTCTGCGGTCTTTACGCAATAAGCAATAGTTTTCTTGTGAACGTCCAATCCGATATACTGAATAGCATTCATGGGGTTCTCCTATGCGGGATTGCTGAGTCGACTGCTGCGAACAGTCGATTTCAGAAGTGTAATCTCGGGGAGAACCCTTTCTCATGTCGCCTCTCTGATCGCCTATACATTCAAACAGACGGGACTGGAACTTTGCTCGAAGTGGTGAACCGGCCACCACTTTTCTGAAGTTTTAGCGCTCCGCATCGCCGGCACAAAATGAATGCATTTTCACCGGCGCCTCGGTCGTTCCAACGCCGCCTTACCGGCGGCCACGGACTGCTCACGCCGTGCCCTTCCGCCTTCCGGGTGAGTTTCTTCTCAGAAAGCCGCATATGCGGCACTGGCCGGCACCGCGTAAAGCAAATCCGGGTTCTCCCACAACAAAAACATAGAGCGACTCCGAATCCATGCGTAATTTTGGGCCCTCTCGCCGTATACCCCTCGTATGTTCGAATACGAGATGACATTGGCGGGGACCGTGAACCTCGACACGCAAGACATCGTACGTGGTCTTCGGCAGAGAGATGTCGATTTTCTGCGAGCGCTGGTGGGGCAATATCAGTTTCGCCTTGTCCGTTACTTCATTTATCTGCTAGGCAAGCGCGATTCCGTCGATGACCTCGTTCAAGAAACGTGGTTGCGCGTCCTCGAGCGCGGTAGCTCTTACGACGGACGATCTCGCTTCGAACCCTGGCTCTTCACCATCGCCCGCAACCTGGCCATTGACCACATGCGCAAGAGGCGAGTGTTCAGCATCGATTCGAATCACTCTCCAGAACAAGAGCTGGAAGCGCTCACTCCTGTTTCGAACGCACCCTCACCCTTCGAGCAAGCAGCCCGAACTGAAGACGCCCAGCGCCTCGCTCATTCGCTGCAAATGCTGGAGCCGATCTATCGCGAAGCGCTCGTCCTTCGCTTTCAAGAGGATCTATCCCTGCAGGAAATGGCCGGTGTGATCGGAGCGTCCGTTTCAACAGTATCTTCCAGAATTTATCGCGGCCTCGCTGCCCTGCGGGCTCAGTTGGACGGAGGACCAAATGCAAACTGATCGTCATCAACCGATCTGCCATATTATCGACAAATCTCTCGTAGGCACAGCCTCGCTCAAGGAACAACAGACACTCCGCGAACATCTTCTTGTGTGTGCCTCATGCAACGAGTACCTGGGCGCTTCCCATCGCGCGATCGCCAGCCTCGGAGGCTTTTCCTTCGATGTCGATCCCGCCCTGCGGGAGAGAGTGCTCGCATCCCTCGCGCGGCAACAGAGCGAGACCAGACGAATCTTTTCCATGCCGGTGTGGTGGAGTCGCGTGGTCGCCCTCGTACTCACGATGGCGGGCTCATTTGCCGCATCGCGATTGGTCGGTCTCGCCGCTCCAGTCTTTCGTCTGCAGGCTGCGCAAATACAGTTGGGAGTGGTCGCCTTCTGGATCGTCCCTTCTGTCTGCTTCTGTCTGCTGTTTTTTGTCTTGTCCGTTTCACCGAATAAGAAAAGGTTATCGCTATGAGATTCCGTCAATGGTTGAGTGTTGTACCAAAGTCTGTCCGAACCGCCGCGCCGATCATTGTGAGCTGCGCGATGCTTATCGGCGTAGTCGCTGGATTGTTTTCAGGAACGGGCGCTGGTCGAATCCCCGCGAATAGTGTCTCTCCGCATGTCCTCGGATCGCTCGCCGGTCTCGGCATTGGTTTGCTCACAGGTGTCGTTATAGCCGTCTGGGCGATTTGTTTAGGTTACGTCTATGGGGATGCGCGCAGGCGTGCGATGCCGCCCATCCTTTCGACTTTGATGGCCGCCTTCATCCCTAACTTACTTGGATTTCTTATCTACTTTGTTATCCGCCGGCCCATTGCGCTGCCGTGCGCGCAATGCGGACAGGCGATGAGGGCGGACCACCCATTCTGCTCATGGTGTGGTTATCAAGGACATCAGACGTCTCCTGGCCAGGACCCCTCGCGGCCACCTTCTTCGGGATTGAATCCGATTTGAATCCGATTCGATTTCGATTTCGGTGACAGACTGGCCCCCTTTCCCCAAAGAGCAAGGGGTTTCGTGAACAGACGGAACTGACACTTTCAAATTCCCATTGGTAAGTGCCAGATCCGTCTGTCGACAGAACTACTTTCGACAGAACTACTTTGATGCCTCGCGATCTCCGTTTTCCCAAAGTGCCAGTCCTCCGGTCGCGGTAGGGACGACCATTGCTGGCCGCCCCCCGCACAGATCCGTGCAAGCGGGATTACCGCACACGGCTCCTACCTTGGATGAGTACGTCGAAACGTTCACTAGGATAAGGATGCAGGACGGTGGCACGAGGGATCCAGCGTTCGAAGGTCGGGCGAATGCGAGTCCATCGCGGGCGGCTCCGCTGACTGCGGCGACCAAGCATGGCACGCCACAGAATACTGAGCCGATCGCGGAAACGCCGTAACGCCCGCAGGTTCTCGGGCACAGCATGGTAGCGGTAGTAGCCTTCGACGACACGCTTCAGCCATTGTCCAACGACATTGACCGGTTCATGCAGGCGCTCGCGAAGCTGCGCCTTCAAGGCGTGGAGCGTCGCGCGCATCCGCTGAACCATGGTCTTGCGCCGAATAACGAAATGACCTTTGGAGTTCGTCGCACAGTAGTGCGTGAACCCCAGAAACGTGAAGGTTTCGGCCTTGGCTTCCCCACGCTGCTGCCGATTGGCCTGAGCGAACCGACCGAATTCGATCAGCCGCGTCTTCTCCGGATGGAGTTCCAGACCGAAGGTCGCCAGCCGTTCCCGAAACTCTCTCAGGAACCGCTCCGCATTCTCGCGGTGCTCGAAACCAACCACCAGATCGTCCGCGTAACGGACGACAACCACATCGCCGCTCGCCACTTTCTTGCGCCATACCTCGATCCACAGATCAAAGACATAGTGCAGATACACGTTCGCTAGCAGCGGTGAGATCACCGCTCCCTGCGGAGTACCTGCCTTCGTCTCAGACCACTTGCCGTCCTCCGATACTCCAGCTTTCAGCCATTTCCGGATCAGCCGAAGAATGCGGTTGTCGGCTACTCGGTGCTCCATAAACTTCATGGTCCACTCGTGGCTCATGTTATCGAAGAATCCACGGATGTCCGCATCGAGTATCCAGTTCACGCGCTTTCGTTGGATGCCCACATTCAGCGCGTCCAGCGCCTGGTGTGGACTGCGCCCGGGGCGAAACCCATACGAAAAGCCCTGAAAGTCCACCTCATAGATCTGATTGAGGATGGTGACCACCGCGTGTTGGACGATCTTGTCTTCCAGCGCCGCAATGCCCAACGGTCGTTGCCGGCCATCGGCTTTCGGTATATAGACTCTCCGTGAAGGCTGCGCACGATACGCTCCACGATGCACCCGGCCATGGAGATCAACTAACCGCTCCTCCAGGCCTTGCTCATACTGCTGCCAACCTACCCCATCCACTCCCGGTGCTGCTTTCCGCTTAAGCGCGTAATAGCTTTCCCGTAGTAGGTCGATCGTAAGATGATGCAGTAAAGCGGTGAACCGTTCCTGCTTCCTTACCTGCGCCGTGCGGCGCACGCCGTCTAACCCCTGGGACACGGATCCTCCGCTCTGTGTCGGTTCCGTGTTGAGATGGACGTCGTTCTCCTTGGTCTGCGCCCTTCCCTCCGCCGCCTCCGCGGAAGCCTTCGCCTCTTTGTTCGGTAGCTTCATCAGTACTATGGCGCAGTCCGACCCCTCCAAAACGTACATGTCCGGATGACGGATATTTCACCTTCCCGGACCGGTCTGCTTACGCAGACGTTCTGGAGGTCTCCCGGTTCTCGTGCACATTGTTTCCTGACGTGCCTGGAGTCTTCGACTACGCCGAGCCCAGCGAGCCACTCGCGAATAACGCGGCTTGCCGGTATTGCCTTCCACGACCAGAAAAGGGTCGGCACTCGGGTGCAAATTTTCGGAGCTCAATCCTCCCGCCCGCCAGTACCTCTGTCTACGCTTCGCTATGGCTCCTCGCAGAGTCACAGGCAAGACTCGAGGCCGGAATGAAGTCGCTTCTCCTTTTCCGTAGGGCTCTCTCATCCCCTACAATGTGCCGGTTTATCCCGGCGCTCTCTGGTCACGAATTCCTGGTCATGGCCGTCACTTTTACGCCTCGCTGGCCACTGATTGCCTGCCTGCCTTCCTCTGCCTTACCCTATCCAGACGCGACGTGCGGAATCGGCGCTGCCGGATAGCCCTCAGCCACTCCCCCATCGCACGAGGCGTTGCCAATGACAACACCAGCCACTTCGCACATTCCCCAAACCGAGTTCATCCATTTCCACGACCGCGATTCGGATCACCCCTTGATCGAAAAAGTCTGGCGCTGTCACAGCGACCGCACAGATAAGTTCCTCTCCATTGCCGCCAACACCTTCGAGATGGCCATTACGCGCCTTGCAGGTAAGACCTTCCTTACGCTCCGTGGGCCGGAGACCACAGCCGCTTCGGTCGATTGTCCCGCCGAAGGCGAGTGGGTTTGCATTCGCTTCAAACCAGGCACCTTCATGCCGCGCTTTCTCCCCGGCACTCTCCGCGATCACAACGACGTCACGCTCCCGCACGCCACCGAACGTTCCTTCTGGCTCAATGGATCGGCCCTGCAATATCCCGATTTTGAAAACGCAGAAACCTTCGTTCATCACCTCGCCAGACGCGGCCTGCTCGTTCGCGACCCTGTCGTCGCCGACATGCTGCGGCGCAATCCGCGAGAGCTATCCCAACGCTCGCAGCAGCGCCACTTTCTGCGGTCCACCGGCGTCACCTACGCAACCTTTCGCCAGATCGAGCGCGCGCGATACGCAACCGGTCTGCTCAAAGACGGAGCCTCCATTCTCGATGTGGTCGCCACGGCCCAATACTTCGATCAGGCCCACCTAACGCGATCCTTCCGCCGATTCATCGGAGAATCCCCGGCCAGAATCGCTCAGGTCCGAAAGCAGTTGTCGTTTCTGTACAAGACCGACTAGCCTGAGCAGGCCATAATCTCTCCTGACTATCTCGCCGATCTTCCGGGCCAAAGTGTGCTGTGAACGGAGGTTCTCTTGGTTTCGAATACACAACTCTGGGCCGGGCGCATCGTAAGCGGCTTCGCAGTCCTCTTCTTTTTGATGGACGGAGTCATGAAGCTCATGAAACCCGACGTCGTCGTGAAAGCCACAGTTCAGGAACTCGGGTACCCCGAATCCGAAATCGTCGGCATCGGCGTACTGCTTCTGGCATGCACATTGTTGTACGTCATTCCCCGCACCTCGATCCTGGGAGCAATCCTGCTGACCGGATACCTCGGCGGCGCCATCGCCAGCAAGATCCGCATCGGCGGACCATGGTCCGGCATCGCCTTTACCGTTGCATTCGCATGCCTGGTGTGGGGCGGTCTGTGGCTGCGAGACGTCCGCGTCCGAAGTCTCCTTTAACAATGGGCGCAGTGAGCCCACCATCAATCCGCTTCCACCGTTTCCCAGAGGCGGGAGGCCCGCCCACAAACCGTCTAGTCCTAGGTGACGGGTGTCCCCATTCATGCACAGTCTCATGGGCTTCAGCGAAGTGCCTGAAAAGTCGGGTTTTCAGTAACTTCCCCGCCCGTCGGGGGCGACGGCGGGAGCAACTTACCGGCACTGTTTGTGAGGAAGTGAAGCGTCGCCTTCACGCCAAAAGCGTTCCGGGAAAGTTAACGAAAACTGACTAGCGGGTGGTCGTTCACCCAGAGGTCAGGGCCGACGTTTCCTGTAGTACAACAAAATCAGTACGACCAAGGCTGGGAAGATACTCAAGGCGATTTTTCCGTAATGAAGCTCATGTTCGTTGCCCTCCTTACGGAGGATCTTCGGTATTAGTTACGGTTCTCCATCTCGAGATCCTTCAGTTCGTCGATCTCGCGCTTTAGCTTGCGCTGTTCGCGCGACCTGAGCACGAAGAACGCAAGCAGGCGGTCCAACGCGGCGCGGCTCGTGCGCATCCTTCTCGCCATTTCGATCTTGGTGATCTTCTCCTTCTCCATCGTCTGCTGAACCTGCCAGGCGATCGCATCCTTGAGGGCGATGGCACGCGTCTCGGCAAGGATACCTTCTTCCTTGAGGAACTCATCGAGAGACGACCCGACATGCTTATTGCGCTTCCTCATTGCGTGACCTCCTTCCATCTCAGTTTCGCCAATTCCTATCATGGATTCTCCGCCAGACTCTCGTCCGAGTGAAGTGAGCGGGATATTTTGTAAAATTCGATAAAATTTGGCTTTTTGTAGACTTCAGCGGCGGCGCGCAAAGGGGCCTCTTTTGGGGGAAAAGGGCAGCCTGAGAGAGCTGGTTGTGTGCAGAGCGGCATCGAAGCCGCCGCTGGCCGCGGCGGGAACCCGGTTCAGCCCTTCCGGGGTGATGAGGGGGCTGGCCAGGCTGGGGTGGTTTCGCTCAATGCTGCGTTCAATGTTGCGTTCAATGTTGGGGTCAAGGGGCGGAGGGGGCTCCGGCTCAGGGACCTGGGGGGCGGGGGGTTCGGGTTCCGTGGCGACGACGGGATCGCCTGGCTCCTCGCCCGCGGCTTGAGGCTGCTGGCGGCGCCACTGAGAGCTGTAAATTTGTGCGTTGACGGGCGAGGCCGCGGGTTGCGTCCCGGATGGGGAGAGGCGACGGTCGGGAATCAGGCCTTCGATGGCTACGATCATGGCAAGAGCCTTGATCTGGCCGGCGATGATGCCTCTGGTGGCTTCGGGGCTGAGATTGGCCAGTTCCCGAGCCGGGCCAGGATCTGGTCGGACCAAGGTTCAGCTGCGCAGCCCTTGGCTTCCTGGTCACCAGCCTTTCCCGACGGCGGCGCGGTGCTCGATCATGTAGGCGTGGACGCGGGGCTTGGATTTGGTATAGGCGGCGGTGTCGGGATTGAGGCCGACAGCTTCAGCGGCGCGGCGGTCATTCATAGTTCGGGAGAGGCGCAGGTGCGAAAAGGCGATTTCCTGATCGTTTATGGGACCGACTGAAAGTCGGGCCCTGATACAAAGCATGAGAGACGCGACCCCTAAGAACAGTCGCGCATTTTCGCAGAGTTTGGGCCTAATCCTGAACCAACCGTTACGGTCCACTCGTGACACAAAAGGGTTGGGAGGCGCGGTAGGCCACTCATGGCTGGTGTTGGTGATTTTTTGACAGGGATAGAGTGAGGAACCGGACAGCGGTGAAGCTATCCTTCGCTCGCGCGGAAGGCCGAAACTACCGGCAACTGCCGGCCAGGGCGCGGTTGCGTGAGAAGCCGTCGCCTGCCGATATCGTCTACTCTAAGAGATAGAGCGTTTCCAAGTTGCATGTAAGTGGCGAGATGCGTTTTTCGGCACAGGAGTACAGGCCCAAAGGTAACTCGCGTTCGGTATGCGCGTTGGCAGAGGGATGAGATGGGTGGCAAACCGGAACCTTCCCCCATGCTTTGGAATTTTGTGGGTGCCCGGCGTGAGGCTGGCGTTGCGGTCGTCCAGGCTGTTGTGGAAGGCTACGGCTGGCGGGTTGGTGGTGTCGTGGACCCCTTTTGCCATCACTGGGACACCCTTGGTGCGGAGCCTGAAAGACGGCCTTTGGGAGGTACGATCTCATCTGCCAAGCCAGAAGATAGCTCGTCTGATACTTTGCTTCCACCAGGGTCACGCAATGAGGAAGCGCAATAAGCATGTCAGGTCGTCTCTCGATGAGTTCCTCCAGGAAGAAGGTATCCTTGCCGAGACGCGTGCCATCACCCTTAAGGATGCGATCGCCTGGCAGGTTCAGCGGACGATGGAGAAGGAGAAGATCACCAAGGTTGAAATGGCGAGAAGGATGCGCACGAGCCGCGCCGCGTTGGACCGCCTGCTTGCGCCGGGGAATGCCTCTGTCACACTCCAAACCTTGACCAGAGCCGCCCGTGCCGTGGGCCGTAATCTGCGTATTGAATTGGTGTAACTGGCCAGCGGATAAATCTATCAACCTGAAAAGGTGGCTGAGCGCCGTACACCGCAAGATTGCAAATTTTGTATACCACAAAGGTATAGTTCGACTCCCACTCTTCCCGTCATGTAATTAATCCAATTCGATACAGCTTAACCGGAACCACGCATCAAACTGATCTCCCATGTCTGGGAATAGTCGAGTGGGAATGCCTCGTGCTATGTTCTTCGCAATGGCTAACGCAACCGAGCTGCCGGTGTCGGCTGAGACTCGCCCTGTCTCGGAAACAGTCCGGCCAGGGGGAAAGGGGCGCTTGATTGGTAAACTCGCCCCCACCCTCGTCATCGCCTGGGTGCTTATCGATCTCCTGAGCCGGCTCCTCAACCCTGCGCTGTTGCAACTGGACCCATGGTTGGTAGTCAGCCGGTTTCCGCCCAGATATGCGCCCTTCAGTCCGGATCAAAGTTTTTATTTGGCGAAATACTTAGGCGGTAACGCGCGCGGAGGCAATCTCCCAGCCACTGAGGTTGTTGGTCCGATCACGTTCTCGACCGACCATCTCGGTTTTCGGAAGAATCCCTATTTGAGCGCCGGAGAGGTTCCTCAAATACTCTTCGTTAAAGGCGACTCCTTCATCTACGGTGTTGGTCTTTCCGACCAGGAAACGCTGCCCAGTGTATTGACCGGCCGGTATGGAATTCCGAGCTATAACGGCGCCAGGTTCCAAAACGATCCCGATGGGATGCTGGAATGGGATTGGCTCCTCGATCATCTGCCCGGGCGTCCGTCGACCATCGTTTATACCTACCTGGAACACGGCACTTTTCTGGCTCCTCAGGCCACACCCGGTTTGCGTGGGCGGATCATGAGCCGTGACCCCACCCTTGAGGGTGACTTGCGTTATCTCATGCTGGTGAATACATTTTTCTGGCAGCTGTCGCCTACTCGCGTGGTGACTACGCGGCTGTTCAACCGGCTGGAGAACGACAAGTTTTTCCCCAACGAAAATGCCAAGACGATCCATGCTCTACCCCTTCCCGACGGCGATAAGATGTTGTTTCGAGACTATGAGTATGGGTTGGCCGAGCAGAATCGGGGTCCCGCTGAAGTGGCGCAATCGATGAGTGGTTTTCTTTGGCTTAAATCGGAACTGGACAAGCGCAACATTCGCCTGATTGTTCTTTTGATGCCGAATCGATATTCGATTTACGCTCCAGTGCTGACTGGCAAGGATGACCCCTGGGCTCACTACCTTGACCTCTTCGACGAGGCGTTGCACAAGGCAGGTATAGAGTCCGTAAATGGTCTTGAGGTTTACCGCTCGGCCGCGAGGCAGGAAGTGAACAGCGGTCATTTGTCTTTCTACCGTGAGGATCCGCATTGGAATCCGCACGGCGTGGAGCTTATCGCCAAGCCGCTGGCTGAAGTCATCAAGCAGAAGCTGTCGGCATCATCGTCTGCCGGAGATAAGCAGCATGCTGTTCAATAGTCCGATATTCATCTTCCTCTTCCTTCCGATTGCCTATTTTGTGTTCTGGGCACTGCGAACCAAGAGGAGCCGCTATGTGTGGCTTACCCTTACCGGCTATGTGTTTTATGCCGGCTGGAATCCGAAGTTCTGCGTGCTGATGCTGTTCTCCACGTTAGTCAGCTATTCGGCTGGGCGTGGCTTCCTCATGACTTCGAACCCCAAAAGCAGAAAGCTGCTTCTCATTGCACCCATCACGGTCGATCTGCTGCTGCTGGGATTCTTTAAGTACTGCAACATGGCGATTTCCAGTTGGAATTGGATCGGCGCCTCCTGGCACCAACCCGTTCAAGCCTTGAATATCGTGCTTCCCCTGGGTATCTCGTTCTATACCTTTCACACCATTACTTACATCGTCGATTCTTATCGCGGCGACATTAAGCCGACGCGCGACTTTTGGGAATTTGCCAGCTACGTCTCGCTGTTTTCACAGTTGGTCGCGGGGCCCATCGTGCGCTTCCGGGAATTGCAGGACGACCTGGAGAATATTGATCGCGTAAGCCGCTGGACTTACTTCAACATTGGTTGTTCTTACTTCCTGACCGGTTTGGCGCAGAAGTTGCTTCTCGCCGACACCGTAGCGTCGGTGATTGATCCGGCTTTTCTTCATTTTGCGCAGCTCTCCACTGTCAGCGGCTGGCTGTGCATGCTGGGTTATACGTACCAGCTGTATTTTGACTTCGCCGGCTACAGCAACATGGCCATCGGCCTGGGCTTCCTCTTTGGGATGCACATACCTCTGAATTTCAACTATCCCTATCGAGCTTTGAATCCCTCCGACTTTTGGACCCGCTGGCACATTTCCCTTTCCCGCTGTCTGAGGGACTATTTGTATATCCCCCTCGGGGGCAACCGAAGAGGGGACCCGCGCACCTATGTCAATTTAATGACAACCATGCTGCTAGGCGGTTTGTGGCACGGCGCCAGCTGGACGTTTGTCGCCTGGGGAGCCTATTGGGGCGCATTGCTGTGTTTTTATAGAGTATTCCGGTCTCCCTGGGACAGTCTGCCCAAGTTGACTCAGCGCTTGCTGACGTTTGTCTTAGCCATTTTGGGCTGGGCTCTGTTTCGAGCGGCGGATTGGTCCTCAGCGATGACGATTTTCAATCGCCTATTGATTCCGCGGGGCGGCGCCGGTTTTGTCGGCGAGACAACGCTCGTGACTTTCTTGATCATTTGTGCCGTATTCGCTCATTTTGAGATCAACTTCGACCGGCTAAACGCGAGATGGTCGTGGGTTCCAGAAGCAGCGATGGCACTTTTGTTTGTGGTCTGCCTTGCGGAAATTTGCGGTCGCGCCCCATCCAAGTTCCTGTATTTTCAGTTTTGAGAGTTTATGCATTCACCCCCGGAAATGGAAGAGCTCTGAGTTTCCTAGCAGGCTGCGGAAAAACCTGAATTTTGGAAGGGTACGGCCTTTAGGCCGTACGTAACAACTATAGAATCAACGCGGCTTTAGCCGCTGAGGGTGCGGCCTTCGCCCTCTGTTCGACCTTTTTCCGCAGCCTGCTTGGACAATATGGTTTGTTTTGTCAGGCTTGAGCGCCGGAATCGGCGAATCTTCCTCTCTCCGCCGGCGACGCCTCCCGATCCCCAGCCAACCAGCGCCTCAAGTCAGGACTTGATCAGTACCTTCGGGAGCGGAACGAGTTGCGATTCGTCCAGTGCTATTACGTGTGTGCCAAGCGTACCGCCGCGGTGATTGCATCTGCAGCAGCATTCAATTAATCCTGCCTAGAGCATTTCACTTCGGATGTATACAGAGCGACCACTCCCGACGTGGCTTTTCCTTAAGAAAAGCCGCACTTCGCGGCGCTGGACTGTGCAGAGTAGAAGTGAAAATGCTCCATTAGCGTGCTGGGGTGGGAGATGGAATTTCGCGTAATTTGGGAAATTGACATCCACGCCGACAGCCCGAAGCAAGCGGTCGAGGAAGCACGCGCAGTGCAAATGGACCCGGATATGCAGGCTACCGTCTTTGAGGTTTGGGATTATGCCCGGCAGAAGATGCATCGGGTCGATTTGGCGGCGACAGCCGGCAGGTTGGACAGCGCTCGAAATGGCTTCTTCACGCGCTGCGTTCCGCCGGCTTCAGTGCTCGCCGGACATGCAGCGTGAAATGAAAGATATGGTCGTCGGTCATGCTTATTTTCCTGGATGCGGAGGAAGGAAATTCAAGGCGCTATTGACGCCTACGGCCGGTCGTCCCCTCCCCGTTTATAATCGAGCACCATGAAGGCGCATGTTTACGTCACGCTGAAGCGCACCGTCCTCGACCCCCAAGGGCAGACCATCCACGGCGCGCTCAAACGAATGCAATACACCGGCGTCGAGGACGTGCGCCAGGGAAAATACTTCCAACTCACGCTGCGCGCGATGGACGCCGCCGATGCGCGGACCGAAGTGGAACGCATCGCCCGCGAGGTGCTGACCAATCCGGTGATCGAAGAGTTTACCTATCGCCTGGAAGAATAGGCAGAGTCCGCGACGTCCCGACCGTACAATAAAAGTCTATGTGCGGAATCGTGGGATATGTCGGTCCGAAGGACGTCGTCTCCGTCATTCTTGAAGGGTTGAGGCGGCTGGAGTACCGCGGATATGACTCCGCCGGTATCGCTGTAGGATCCGCGGGACACGGGCTGGAACTGCGCCGCGCGCCGGGGAAACTGCGCAACCTGGAAGAGGTGATCCGGCAGCACCCGCTGCACGGGCACCTACGGCATCGGCCACACCCGTTGGGCCACCCATGGCAGGCCGACGGAAGAGAACGCCCATCCCCACCGGGACTGCACCGGGCGCATCGTGGTGGTGCATAACGGCATCGTCGAAAACTACCTGGAACTGAAGCGTGAGCTGGCGGAAGAAGGCCACACTTTTGTCACCGAGACGGATACGGAAATCATCGCCCACCTGATCGAACAGGAAATGCGCTCGGCCGAGAGCTCGGGCAAGACGATGTTGCTGGAGGACGCGGTGCGCCGGGCGGCGCGCAGGTTGACCGGCGCTTACGCCATCAGCGTGATCTCCGCCGATGCGCCCGACACCATTGTTAGCGCGCGCAATGGGCCGCCGGTCGTGGTCGGCGTGGGCGAAGGAGAATCCTTCGTGGCCTCGGATGTGCCCGGGATCCTGCACCACACCCGCATGATGTATTTTCTGGCCGATGGCGATGTGGCCATCGTGACGCCGCAGGGAGTGAAGTTCACCAACCTGCAAGGCGATCCGGTCGAGCGCAAGGTGGAGAAGATTCTCTGGGACCCGATCCAGGCGGAAAAGGGCGGCTACAAGCACTTCATGCTGAAGGAGATTTTCGAGCAGCCGCGGGCCGTTCGCGACACGACGCTGGGCCGGATATCGCTCGAAACGGGCGAGGTATTCCTGGGCGAGATGAAGATCACCGACGATCAGTTTCGCGCCGCCACGCAGGTGAACATCGCCGCCTGCGGCACCAGTTGGCATTCCGCCCTGGCCGGCAAGTACATGATCGAGCGGCTGGCGCGGGTCCCCACGGAAGTGGACTACGCCAGCGAATACCGCTATCGCGACCCGATTGCCGATCCGCGCGCGCTGGGCATGTTGATTACCCAGTCCGGCGAGACCGCGGATACACTGGCGGCGCAGCGGGAGATGATCGCCAAGGGATCGATGACCATCGCCATCTGCAACGTGGTGGGCTCCATGGTGGCGCGGGAAGCGCATGGAACGATTTATACCCACGCCGGACCCGAGATTGGCGTGGCCTCGACCAAGGCATTCACCGCGCAATTGACGGCGCTGTTTCTCTTTGCCCTGCACCTGGCGCAGAAGCGGGGAACGATTGCGGCCGCCGAGAGCGCTGCGTTGGTCGACGAGCTCAGCCGTATCCCGGGAAAGATTGAAGAGGTGCTGCGGCAGCGCGATGGCGAGTGCCGGCAACTGGCCAAAGTGTTTGCGTCGGCGTCGGATTTTTTGTTTTTAGGCCGCGGCATTCACTTTCCCATCGCGCTCGAGGGAGCGTTGAAGCTCAAGGAGATCTCCTACATCCACGCCGAAGGCTATCCCGGCAGGGGAGATGAAACACGGGCCCAATGCGCTGATCGATGAAGCGTTGCCGGTGGTGGTGCTGGCCACCAGCGATGCGGACAGTCCGGAGTCGGTGCTGCGGTATGAGAAGACGCTCTCCAATATCCAGGAGGTAACGGCGCGCTCGGGCCGTGTGATCGCGGTGGCGACCGAGGGCAACAAGCAGATTCGCGAACTGGTGGAACATGTGATCTATGTGCCCCAGGCGCCCGAATTGCTGGCGCCGCTGATCGAAGTGGTTCCGTTGCAGCTGCTGGCGTACTACATCGCGGTGCGCCGCGGTTGCGACGTGGATCAGCCGCGGAATCTGGCCAAATCCGTCACCGTCGAATAATGTGGTGATAGGCAAGGCAATGTTGTGTTCCATCCGAGGTGACGGATATTGGAACGGCCACATCTACACTGCGCGGCTAACGCGCAGACTCCTGCTGTCGGAACCCGCCGCTTGTTTCCATCTTGAATTCACGGTAGAGGAGACTGGAAAAGTTCGATTTCCAGCCGGGGCAGTTCGTCTCCTTCCTGGCCCTTGACCCTATGGGGAAGCACCAGACGCGGGCCTACTCCATCGCATCGGCGCCCCGTGGCAACCAGTTCGACGTGTGCGTCAATCGGGTGGAGGGCGGGTTCTTCTCCAATTTGCTGTGCGATCTCGAGGTAGGACAGAGCCTTCAGTTTCATGGACCGCATGGCTTGTTCCTGCTGCGCGCGCCGCTTGACCGACAGCATCTTCATCGCCACCGGTACGGGCATCGCACCTATGCGCGGGTTTGTCGAATACCTCTTCCCGGATAATGGCGAGGACCGCAGCCAGGGGCGGAAAATCTGGCTGGTGTATGGAACGCGATATGAAACCGAGCTCTACTACGAGGATTATTTCGAAAGGATCGCTGCCAGCCGGCCAAATTTCTTCTACCGCAAGACGCTGAGCCGGGCCCAGGAGAGTTGGGAGGGCGCGCGCGGCTATGTGCAGGAACTGGTGGAGCAAATTGCCGCGGAGCATGCGCGCGAATGGCGCAGGATCCTGCGCCCGGTAAGCGGAGCCGCGTACAACATCCACGCCTATATTTGCGGATTGAATGAAATGGTCGTCGGCGAACCGCGAATGCCTGAAGAGACTGGGTTGGGAGAGAAAACAGATCATCTTCGAACGCTACGATTGACTCCCACTGTCCCGGCAATAAAGCCCCGGTCGGGATGACAAAGGAGAGGGCGGCGCCTCCATTGTCATCCCGACCGAGACCCGGATTTCCTGCCACGCCGCACCGGACATTGCCGCGTGTGCTGCTTTCAGTAAGGAAAGCAGCATGAAGTTCGCCAACGCCAACAAGTTCCACAGGAAATCCGGGGGAGCGTAGCGTAGTGGAGGGATCTGCGGTTTCTCTCCCCAGACACTACGGCAGGGCGAAGGCGACGTAGACACCGCCGGACGGCTTTCTGCTCGATTGCCCTCCGCCGGCTGCAATGACGACATATTGCTTTCCGTTCACCATGTAGGTCGAAGGTGTGGCCAGACCGGAGAAAGGCAATTCCGTCTCCCACAGCAGCTTTCCGGTGGCCTTGTCATAAGCGTGGAACTTCTGGTCGAAGACCGTCGCACCGATAAACACCAGACCTCCATCGGTGACTACCGGGCCACCGTAGTTGTCCGATCCGGTGTTAGCCATCCCCTTGGCAACCAGCTCCGGATACTCCCCAAAGGGAATCTTCCATAGATACTGGCCGGTATTCAAATCAATCGCGCTCAGAGTGCCCCAGGGCGGCGCGGTGGCCGGATAACCCTCGGGATCCGTGAAGCGGCGAAAGCCGATGGTCTTGTAGGGCATGTCGTCGTTGCCATCTAACCGTCTGTGCCTTCGCGTGCTGCGGCCGCTGCTGCTGTTGCGGGGCCCTGGTCAGGTAGCGCACCACGGCCTGCACCTGCTCGTCACTCAGGCTATTGAAGGGAGGCATGCGGCCCCTTCCCTGGCGGATGATGTCTGCGATCTCCTCATCGGTGAGGATTCCCTCGATGCCCCACAACGCGCGGAATCGCGGGCGGCGAGCCGGCCCGGTTCATGCCGTGGCAACCGCTGCACTGGTTCTGGTAAACCTTCTCGCCCACGCTTCCAGCAGGCGGCGGAACCGTCAGCCCGACCAGCCACGCGGTGTCATTGGCATTGACGTACAGCACACCTGTGGACGGGTCAACGGCGACACCACCCCACTCCCCGCCCCCGGCAAATCCCGGCATGTCGACGGTGAGCTTGTCCACACTGGGAGGAACGAACTGGCCGCCGCCGATCATGGTGCTGAACTGCTTCACGGCCCACGCATGCGCTTCCGGGGTGCGGTTGGTCAGGGTATCTATCCGTGGTGCTCTGCTGCGTATAGGGCGCCGGCAAAGTGGGCAGCGGCTGGGTGGGCGAAGTGACTTCACCGGGAACGTTGCTCGGAGGGAAGGGTAATTCCTGGATCGGGAAAAGCGAGTTTCCCGTGTCGCACGGTCAAAGACGAAAAGCAGACCGGACTTGGTGGTCTGTGCGATCGGCATCGATCCGCTTGCCATCGTGCGTGACCGTCACCAACGCCGGAGGCGCAGGAAAATCGCGGTCCCAAAGATCGTGGTGTACGCCCTGAAAATGCCAGATACGCTTGCCCGTCTCGGCGTCGAGCGCGATCAGCGAATCGGCAAACAGATCGTTGCCGACGCGATCCCCGCCATAAAAGTCGAAGACCGCGGACCCGGTGGGCACATACACGATGCCGCGCTTGGCTATCGACCGTCATCCCGGTCCAGTTGTTGGCGGCTCCGGCGTTTTTCCACGCGTCTTTGGGCCAGGTGTCATAGCCAAACTCTCCCGGGCGGGGAATGGTGTGGAAGGTCCAGCGCAAGGCTCCGGTGCGTACATCGAAGGCGCGAATGTCTCCCGGGGGCGCGGGATGGGTTTCAGGGTTTGCGCCGCCAACGATGATCAGATCCTTGTAGATGCTGCCCGGCGTGGTGAGCTCGACCGACTGTTCCTGGTAGGGTTCGCGCAGTCCCTTGCGCAAGTCGATTCTCCCGTTCTCGCCAAAGCTGGGAATCACTTTGCCGGTGGCCGCATCGAGCGCGTAAAGATAGTTGCGGGCGCCGGCGAAAATGCGGCTTTGATGGCCATCGCTCCAATAGGAGACGCCTCGGCGTCAGCACCTGCCCTTGAAGATCCGACTGGAATTTCCAAATCAGCTTGCCGGTTGCGGCATCGAGCGCGATGACGCTGCGGCCCTGGCGTGGTGGTATAGAGAACTTTGCCGACGATAATGGGATTGGCCTCGATGCCGCCTTTTTCTCCCGTGTCATACTTCCACGCCACCACCAGGTTCTTCACGTTGTCGCGATTAATCTGCGACAGGGTGGAGTAGTGAGTCCCGTCGTGTCCCCCGTAAGCCGGCCAGTCCTGCTGTCCATATGCTGCCAGTGAACCAGTGGCGACAAAGGCCCAAACCCAAAGCAACCGCTGCCCTGAACTTCCCCATTTGCGCTCCACACCTCGATTTACCGCCTGATTTTACAGCGGTTTCATCCGATGTAAAGTGGATGGGTTGTTCCATAAGGAGAATTTTCCATGAGTTCTGACTTTTCAAGAAGAACCCTGATGAAGGGAATCTGTTCGACTGCTGCGATGTCGGCTGCCTTACCGGCGGCCGCGGTATTACCTGCTGCCGTGCGGACACGGCAACCGGTAAAGGCCCGCACGGTCCAGGGATGCCGCAGGAGGGGCCTGACACGCCCAAGATCTGCGCGCCGCTCGGGGGCCGCGAGATCACCGACGGAAGCGATGCGCAGAGTCAAGCAGCTCGGGGTCAACAACGTGCTGATGGGTGGTCCGAAGATGCCCTGGCAAGAGGCGGATCTGCAGGCCACGGTGGACAAGCTCAAGACGGGCGGCCTGGCGGTGGGCAACATGATGATCGCCGGATTTCACAACTGCATCTACGGGCGAGCCGGGGCGGCATCGCGATAAGGAGATCGAGGACTTCAAGAGTTCGGTTCGCGCCGCGGGCAAAGTGGGTCTGCCGGTCGTCGAGTACAACTGGTACGCGCATCGGGCGATCGAGGGTTACTACCTGGAAGAGGGACGCGGCGGAGCAGGGTTACCGGCGTTCAACATCAATAAGGTGGAGAACCTGCCCACCGTGCCGGAGGAAGGAGTTCATTCCAACGAGGAACTGTGGAAGAACATCACCTACTTTCTGCAGGCGGTCATTCCCACCTGCGAGCAATCGAACGTGCGCCTGGCGCTGCACCCTAACGATCCTCCCATTGCGATCACCCGGGGATCGGGACAGATCATGGCTTCTCTCGAAGGTTGGAAGAAGTTGATCACGGTGGTGAACAGCCCGGCAAACGGCATCACTTACGAATGCGGTGTGTCGCGAGAGATGGAGGTGGATCCAGTCGAGGTCTGCAAATACTTCGGTACGCGCGACCGCATCAATCACGTGCACTATCGCAACCCGATCGTCAGAGTGCCGCATAACGATTACACCGAAACTTTTATCGACCAGGGCGAAAACAACATGCTGGCCGTGATGCGGGAGCTGATCAAGGTGAAGTACACCCGCCTGATCTATCCCGAGCACGAGCGTGCATTGGATTACGACCGGGCGGTCGGCATCCACAACCAATATCCCGGCGGTGGCGGATATACCGGGATGGTGTTTGACATCGCCTATGCGCGGGCGATGTTCCAGGCCTCCATCATGCTGGAACGGGGCACGGAGTGGAAGGAATTCTAGCCCACGGAGTAAACCGAAAAGGAAACAGCAGATCCCTCCACTACGCTACCCCGGATTTCCTGCCACGCGACACCAGACAAGGACGCGTGTGCGGCTCTCCGTAAAGAGAGCCGCATGAAGTTCGTCAACGCCATCAACCTCAACAGGAAATCCGGGGTAGCGTAGTGGAGGGACCTGCTGTTTCCTTTTCGCTGAGACTACTGTTCCGGGCCCCGTTTGATCGCATTCGCCAACAGCTGGTCGAATTCTGAACGTGGCATCTTCAGCTTCTCAGGATGCGCATCGACATATTTGCCCAGGCCTTGAAATTTAGCCGGTGTCCAACCCCCCTCGAATTCAGCGCCGTTCTTGCCTTCGCGATTGAGTTCGAAGTTGTAGTCATCCATCAGGTTGGTAAATTCCGCGTGGCTCACCGCCGCTTCGGCCATGATCGCCGGGATAAAGATAACCCCATCGGTTTTCGCCAGCACTAAGTCGCCCGGCAGAACCACGGCGCGTCCGATGCGAATGGGTGAGTTGATCGCAGTCAGCGTCATCTGCTGCCAGAAGGAGGGATCATAGCCTTTGTAGAACCCATTGAAATTAGGGATTTCGCGGTTTTCCTCCTGGTCTCTGATCCCGCCATAAAAGATAAAACCGGTATGGGTGTGTGCGGCAATGCCGTTGCCCAGGTTGGACCCGATCAGCGTACCGTCAATGATTTTGCCAAAGCCGTCGGCGACATACACGTCGCCGATCTGCAGTTCATTGATGGGCCAGCTGTTGTTTCCGCTGACCCTTCCCTCGGCCTTACCTTCCGCAGCAATCGCCTTCGCCATGTCCGCCCGAACCGGCATGTATTGTGCGGTGAGCGCCCGACCGGCAAAAGGTTTTTCGATATGGAGAGCTTGCCAGTCACCCTCGAACTGATTGTGGTAGCCTTGCTCGCGCAGATAGTCCCATACATCTTCGATCGACACATCCAGGGCTCGCTTGAGCAGATCGTCCGGCACCTTGGGGCGACCGTCAGGGAAGCGGTCCCCCTTCCAGTCCGAGGTGTAGAACATCATTTGTTCCTTGGTCATCTTTACTTGAGAAAAGGCAAACGAAGCTCCCAACACAGCCCAAACCATCACCCCAGCCACAATCATTTTTTTCATAGGAAAACACCATATCATTCGAGGCATCCGCCGCCAAGAATCCAGGGCACTGGCGGTGCAGAAGGAGGCGCAGTGCGGCCCTTGAGCCTTTCAGCCATAAGCGCATCGAATTCTGCACGTGGCATCTTCAACTTCTCGGGATGGGCATCGATCCACTTGGCAAGGCCTTGATATTTGGCCGGGGTCCAGCCGCCTTCAAACTCAGCGCCGTTCTTGCCTTCTTTGTTGAGTTCAAAGTTGTAGTCATCTTCGAGGCTGGTGAATTCCGCGTGGCTGATCGCATCCTCGGCCAGGATCGCAGGGATGAAAATAACTCCGTCGGTCTTCGCCAGGACAAGATCTCCCGGCAACACCACGGCTCGGCCGATGCGGATGGGCGCGTTGATGGCAGTCAATTCCATTTGCGCCCAGGCAGAGGGATCGTATCCTTTGTAGAATCCGTTAAAGTTTGGGATTTCTCGATTCTCCTCCTGGTCTCGTATGCCGGCGTAGAAGACAAACCCGGTATGGGTGTGCGCGGCGATGCCGTTGCCCAGGTTGGAACCAATCAGAGTGCCTTCAATGACCTTGCCGAAGCCGTCGGCAACATACACGTCCCCAATCTGCAGTTCATTGATCGGCCAGCTGTTATTTCCACTGACCCGGCCTTCCGCCTTACCCTCCGCAGCGATGGCCTTGGCCATGTCCGCGCGGGTCGGCATATATTGCGCGGTGAGCGCGCGGCCGGCAAATGGTTTTTCGATGTGCAGAGCCTGCCAGTCTCCCTCAAACTGGTTGGCGTAGCCCTTCTGGCGCAGAAAACCCCAAATATCCTCGATCGTACAGTCCACGGCCCGCTTGAGCAGATCGTCCGGCACTTTCGGACGGCCATCGGGAAAGCGGTCGCCTTTCCAGTCCGAGGTGTAGAACATCATTTGTTCCCGGGTCATCTTTACCTGGGCGAACGCAGCCGAGGTTCCCAGCAATATCCCGGCGATCACAGCAGCCAACAGCAGTTTTTTCATTCAAGGTTCTCCGCCAGCCATTGTAGCCGCCGCACGGGGCCGCTAGTAAGGCGGGGGCCGGTTGGTGTACTTGCGGCCGATGGCCGCGGTCTCAGGGCTGGCAGGCCCCACCATCACGCCTTCCTTGATCATGGCAATCACGTCTGCGGCATTGAAGGAATTGAGGAAGAAAATATGGTTTGCCTTGCATGCAGCCAGCACCTTGCTGCGCGCCGCAACCATTTTCGGATCCTGAATCGCTGCCTCGCCCTGTGCGCGGACACCGAGCGACATCGCCATATCGCCGGGACCCCACTCCGCCATGCCGATGCCAGGGACCTTCAGGTTCTCGTCTACATTGGCCAGAGCGTATTTGTCTTCCTCCTTAACGCCGAGCAGGAGTTCGCCGTTCGGGATTGAGTGGCCAGGGGTCCGCCTTATCCTCGTACTCCTCCTGCAGAGACTCCCCAGATCTGGGCCGCCGTCGCAACCCCGTGAACGCCGCGGCGTCCCTCAGGGAGTCCGTCTACCCCGACTCCCTGCTGATGGATCGGAAAACGCACAGCTTCGACAAAGGCCCGTATCGCGCCGGGGTCATCCGCATGGGTCAGCATGATGCCGTGGACGCCCGTCGCAAGCACCTGGTTAAACATCCAGGCGTTGGCGTGGACTGCTTCCGCATCCATTCCGTTCACCGGCACGTTGACAATCACCGCCGGCGTGCGATGACCGCTTCTGTCGGGGCCGCCCGCCGCCAGGCCGCGCATGTACTCCTGGAGTCCCTTTACATCAAAGGGAGCGTGCTCCATGTCGTAGCTGATGTAATCCGCATACGTCTGGGCATCTTTAACTCCCTGCTCATAGGTGCCGTTGGTTCCAGAGTGCGATCCGGTGTAATAGATAGGCTGGCCTTCCGCCAGCAACTCGATCGCCTGGTTGATGCGCTTCGGCTTCGCGGTCTGGGCCACGATGGTTGCGGTGACCGCCGTTAGCAGAACGAGTGCCAGCCCGAAATGCCCTTGGTTTCCAATCTTTTTCACGAACACCTCTGGTTCCACCTTGATCTATGATTGCAATTTGCGGCAGGCGGATACTATTCCAACCAACTGCCGGCTGGCAAAGAAATTTTGCTGAAGAAGGGTGTCAATGAAGCGTCGTGAATTGTTGAAGTCCCTCGGGGGTGCGGGGTTGGTGGGTCTTGCTTCGCCTCTCTTGCGATCGCAGGAGCAGGTTGCGCGCGCCACTCGCGGCATGGCCACGCCCCGCATCAAGGATATTAGCGTGATCGAGTGCGAGCCTGCCGGCGTGCGGCTGACCGTAGTCAAGATCACCACCGACCAGGACGGTCTCTACGGCTACGGCTGCGCCACCTTCACCCAACGCGCCGACCTGGTCAAGCCGGCGGTGGAAAAATATCTCAAGCCGTTTCTTCTCGGCAAGACCACGGACCGGATCGAAGACATCTGGCAGTCATGCTACGACAGCTCGTACTGGAAGAACGGGCCGGTGCTGAACAATGCCATCAGCGGTGTCGACCAGGCCCTATGGGACATCAAGGGCCGCCAGGCGGGTATGCCCGTTTATCAGCTTGCCGGGGGCAAGTGCCGGGAGGCGGTCGATGCCTACACGCATGCGGACGGCCCTGACTTTCAGGCCGTGGTCGAAAGCGCAAAGGGTTTTATGGCCCAGGGTTTCCGCAACGTTCGGGTGCAGGTTGGCATCCCGGGCATGTCGGGATATGGCTCCAGTCATAGCGGAGACACCACGCTCAAAGCGCTGCACGACAAGCCCCTGTACGAGCCGGCTTATGATTTCCGCCGCTCGCTGAAGCTGCTCGAGATCTGCCGCCAGGAACTGGGCGATGAAGTCGAATTGCTGCACGATATGCACGAGCGCCTGACGCCGAACCAGGCAGTCCAGTTCTGCAAAGAAGCAGAGAAGTTCCACATGTTCTTTCTCGAGGATCCGCTGTCGCCCGAAGACCTTGGCTATTTCCAGCAGATCCGGCAAAATTGCGCCACGCCGATTGCCATGGGCGAACTCTTCAACAGCCCGCATGAATGGCAGCCGTTGATCGAGGGGCGGCTGATCGACTACATCCGGGTGCACGTTTCCCAGGCGGGAGGGTTCACTCCGTCGCGCAAGATCGCGATCCTGGCCGAACAGTATGGAGTCAAGACGGCGTGGCACGGTCCGGGCGATGTGTCGCCCGTGGGCCACATGGCCAACGTCACCCTGGACATCGTGAGCTATAACTTCGGCATTCAGGAATATTCGCCCTTCAACGCACAGACCCAGGAAATCTTTCACGGCTGTCCGGAGATGAAAGACGGATATCTATGGGTGAATGAAAAGCCCGGATGGGGCATCGAGATCGACGAGCAGGCGGCGGCCAAAGCTCCGTTCACGCCGGGGAGAAACAACCTGAATGGCGGATGGGGAGAGATACGGAAGCGCGATGGCACAGTGATCAAGCAGTAGCCAAAGCAATCGTATCTGCACGTGCAACAGACTTAGGTCAAGAGCAACGGAATAACGACGCCCATCCCCATAGCGAAAAACCATAGCGCAGGGGCCGGGGTTCCGACCGGGCGGAGGCGGCGAAGTTCCCTGGCGATCATTCTCGGGTCGAGCCTGTGCTTGTTGGTATAGCTTCGCTCAAATATATAGAACAAGGAACCGGTGCACGCGCCATAGATAAGGTGGCCCAGCAGAGAAGGAAGCAAAGCAGACGCGGCAGTGATTCTCCAATCGATCTCACCGGTAAGTATCAGCGGAAGCAGCGTCAAAGGTCCTACATACCACCAGATCAGTCCGAATACCCAGCCCCATGCGCCGGCCATGGCAAGATTCGATGCCTCATCACGGAACAAAACGCCGTAGCTCATTCCGATCAAAGTGCTGACCAGCAGATGAACCACAAGGCCGCTCCAAGTCGACAAATGAGTGTCTACACCGGCAACACTCGACAACACATGCGCAGCGAACATGAAGGGGCTGGAGACGAGCCCTCCGGCGAGGCCTGCCAGGGCTCCCCACTCAAGCGAGCGGAAGAGGCGGAATCCTGGGCCATCCGGCTCCCGGTTGATGAGGATCGGATTCGATGAACAGTCGTACCCATGCACGATCAAACGTTGCATAGACCACGCCCAGGATGAGTCCGTAAAGGATGTAACCCACCAGCGCTCCGAACAACTGCGTCGCCGCATCCATCGACCAGTTCAATGGCATCCGCTGGGCGAGAGGAAAGAGCGTGAGTGGGCCCTGCGAACCACCAACAGACTGTATAACCCAGTCCCCAGCCCATGCAGGAGCCGTAGCCGCGAACATCGCGTTGGAAGAGCAGCCCGAAGGTGGCCCCGATCATGAAGGCAACGCAGAACTGCAGGATCACTCGGATGGCCTGCGACGGGATGCCGCCTAAGCCGGCAATCAACGGGAAAAATCCCCCTTGCCACATCCAGTGGCCGAAGATCAGGCCACTGATGACCCCAGCCAGACCGCCGGCAACGATCGCCCGGCTGCGGTTGAAGCGCGGCCTGGAACTGTCTGGCAGCATTCCTCCGCGAATACCCAGTGCGAGCCCGACTGGCGCCCCCAGGCAAACCAGATAAGCTGCCAGTCCCGAGAAGCGGCCGCGAGCATCATCCAGCATGATGCCGGAATCATGGGTGCCGAGTTTCAGCATGCTTGCGGCCAGCAGGAGAAACCAAAACAGGAGGGCGGCGCTCAATCCCCAGATCAGTCCTGCGCCTGCGCTGGATGCTCGTTTGGAGAACACCGAGGCTAAAGACAAGTCCAAATACTGCGCCGAGCAAAGCGGCACTGGGCAGGGAGGCGTGAAGAATACTGCCTTGAAGCAGTCCGCCTGCGACCCCCACCAGAACTCCAATCCACGTCGTTCCACATCCAACGCGAGACTGACTCGGCTGCGCCATGGGCGTGCATGTCCTTTCCTCCAAGCTCAATGGTCTGAATGATGTCTCGAGGGAAAAACAGCTCCAGCGTCCACGCCATAAGCACGCGGATCTTCCGCTCCAGTCCAGGTAGCTTGGAGACATAAATCCCTCGCCAGATCAGCCAGGCGAGAAGGCCGGAGAAGCGCAGCGATCGTGCCGGCGCGAATGGAACGGTCAACTCCGCGCAGGCGGTTTGGTGACCCACCACGCAGAGGGCGCCCAGGGAAGTGAAATGAAAATCCTTCGCCGGGGCGCCCTTTAAGGCCGCGCAGATATTCTTCGCGATGGTCGCGGCTTCACGAAGGGCAAATTGAGCTGTGGGTGGGCAAGGTTTTTTGGTTTCGGAATCGATCACCGCGGCACAGTCGCCGAGCGCCCAGGCAGTCGAGTGCTTCGCAACCGCAAGGGTGCTGTCGACTACGATTGCGCCACGAGGGTTGGTCGGCAGATCCAGAGTCTCTGATAAGCGGATTGGGCGCGGTTCCGGCCGTCCATACCAGCGTTTCTGCTGAAATTTGCCCGTCGCTCAGAGTCACAAGCCCAGGTTGAGCGTCGACCAGCCTGGTACCGAGGCGGAATACGACGCCACGCTCTTTCATCTTTTTGAGCGCGTAGCCCGCGAGCGTTTCGCTCAGCTCGGGCAGGATACGGTCGCGCGAGTGAACCAGGGTCACACACAGTTCTTCGATATTGAGATTGCGGTAATCGGGAAAAATGCCGTGGGCAAAGTCATTCAGCGCTCCGGCCAATTCCACACCAGCGAACCCTCCACCTGCGATCACGAAGGTGAGCAGTTGCCTGCGCATAACCGGGTCCGTTTCTCGATCTGCTCTCTCGAACATTTCGATCACGTGATTCCTGATGCGAATTGCATCCAGCAGGGTCTTGAAGTCGAAGGCCAGCTTCTCTACATTCGCCAGACCCAGGTAGTTCGAGACCGCCCCCAGGGCAAAGACCACGTGATCATATTCGAGTTCGCGACGAGACTCGCTATCCGCTCCATCAAGAACGATGCGATCGTCTCTCGAAATCGACGCCAGTAACACGCCCGCGCACAAAGTGGGTCTGGCGAAGGCTGCTGCGCAACGGCACGCTGATATGACTGGGTTCCAGACTGCTTCCCGCCACCTCGGCCAGCATGGGAGTAAACAAGAGCGCGTTGGTATCGCTCACCAGGGAGATGGAGGCGGAGCTGCCAAGTTCTTCTTCAAGACATTCTGCGACCTTCATCCCTCCAAATCCGCCGCCGAGTATCACGATACGAGTCAGGTTGGCGGAGAGCGGTGACGCCGGTGTGGTTTCATGGCCGTATAAGGTCTCTGCAATCTCACTGAGTATCTGCAGCAGGCCGCCGAGCAAGGCTCCGTAGAGTATCCATCCGACCAGGGGCGCAAAATGCCCCTGCATCCCCACTGCGTCCAAGGCCATATGGTTGCCCGAGAGCAAGGGGAGGAAGATTACGCTGGTGATTCCCCACAGCGGGATGCCGAGAGAAGCTGCGGCCATGATGTTGTCCGCGTAAGAGCCTCGTGCCGGAGGAACGCAGGCTGCATACATCGAGCCTGCGACGACGGCTACCGCAAACTCCGCGGCCCCTGGTAGTGCTGAGGAGCAAGAGCGGCGTGGCCGCAGCTGAACCCGCGAGTGCTCCGAGGAATCCTCTACGAACAAATCGGTTCATAGTAAGCGATGATGGAATGCTGGCTGCTTAGAGTCTCCGAGCCCAGGAAGGTTACAGGACCTTAGTTGCCAGCCTCGGCAGGCTCCTCCGTTGTCTCCTTTGGCGATCGTATAAACTTGTTTTATCGGGTATGGAAGATGTGCCCGCGGAGCATGCCTATGTCGTCCACTCCTTTAGAACCGCTCAAAGCTCAAGAGCTCCCCGCGCCGCCGGTGCCAAACGAGCTAGTGCGCAACCGGGGCGTGATTGCCTGGTCCAGTTTCTTCTTCGCTCTGCTTCAGAGCATTTGCGGAGCCATCGTGGCTATCAACGGTCTCCGCCTGGCCATCGGAATAGGATCCCTTGCCCTGAGTACGGGTGCGGGAGCGGCGATGGTTCGATTTCATGCCGACTCGATTCGGGTTCCCATGATCGTGATCGCCCTGCTCGGTTCGTTGCTGAATCTCGCCATCCTTATGCATGTTCGTCATCTTCGCAATCGGCCTGCCGCACAATGGCGGCAAAAGCCGTTGAGCGTTCGCCAAAAGCGAAGCAGAGCTCGCCCAACTGGTTCTATCTCTGGCTACACTCGTTCTTCTTGGCGTAGAAGAGTACCTGCATCTCAGCCTGCACCACTCGCTCTAGCGCTGACTGTAGGCAGATCTCTAATCCTGAGTCATTTCCTGATCGAGCCGCGCATGCAGACGCTCACTGAAGCCGACCGGCAGTTCGAAGATCAGGTCGTCGGCCGTCAGGACGAGGATATTGCGCGTTGAATCCAGGATCGCCGAACAGATTTCGCAGTGGTCAAGATGCTTTTGAACAAACTCTCGCGTCTCCAGCGGCAGCGTATCGTCCAGATACCCGGAGATGCAGTCCCAAACGTGTTTGCAGTTTAAAACCACGGGACTCCACCTCCTCTTTGGATTCATATTTCTCAGCAGGGGTGTCAACTGCTTTTGCAGCATCAGGCGCGCGCGGTGCAGTCGTACCTTCACGTTTCCGACAGTGATGCTGAGTGCCGCCGCAGTTTCCACGATATTCAACTCCTCCACATCGCGCAACAAAAACACCTCACGATATTTTTCAGGAAGGTTGGTAATCGCCTTCTGCAGCATTTGTCGAACCTCCTTGCGCTCCAAAGCTTCGGAAGGAACTTCCCGCCAGTCGCGCAGAATTGCGGGAGAAATGTGGCCGCCCTCTTCCGCGCGTATCGTCGATCGATTCCATGCGCAGGACTCCCTCGCGCCGCAGGCGGCTGCGCGCTTCATTCAGGGCGATACCCACCAGCCAGGTACTGAACTTTGCCTCCGCGCGAAAACTCGAGAGATGGTGAAAGGCCTTCAGGAATGCCTCCTGCGCAACGTCTTCCGCGTCGGCCTCATTCTTCATGTAGGACAAAGCCATCATGTACACGCTGCGCTCGTAAGGGCGAATGAGTTCGTGATAAAGCTGCGTATCTCCGGCGAGAATGGAGGCGATCATCTGCGCCTCGTCCCGGCGTTCGACAGTGGGCGTCATGGATGTCTAGACCTGCACTTCCAGACGCTTCGCCACCAGCGCATCTACTGAAAACAAACCCGCCCCTAGGATAAGCACCATCAGCGACGCAAAGAGAAAGGTGTAGGGATCGGCTACATAAAACTTTCCCGGATCGGAGAAGATGGAAACCAGCGCTTCATGATCCGCTGTCCAGTAGGCGACCAGCATGTTGAAGGCCAGCAGCAGGCCGGTGAAGCGGGAGGCAAAGCCAATGATAAGCAGCAGGCCGCCAAAGAATTCCAGGCCTGATACGAAATAGGCATTGAAGGCGGGAAAAGGAATGTTCAGGCTGGTGAAGAAGCCGGTGATCTTTCCGATGTTGTGCATCTTACCCCAGCCTGTCTGGACAAACTGCCAACCCCAGTAAAGGCGCACGGCAAGCAGAAACGGCGACCGCAGATAGGAGATCTTCTCTGCGGCGAAGGAGTAGTAACGGAGCAAGGGTTTCATCGTGTCTCTTTCTTCGCGTCAACAGGAACTGCCATTCACTGTTTGCGAGATCCATCGCCGCGTTAGAGAGGGACGGCCGCTAAATAGTTACAGCGAAGATGATGCTCCGCGATCTGCCACGCGAGAAAAGCTGTAACCCGCGGCCTGATGGCACGTCATATGACTCATCATGGAGCGACTACACCGGCGGCGTCTTTGGTTTTGCCGTCGGATGCAGTCGACGTTGAAGTTCTGCTTTCTGATGTTGCTGATCTTATCCGCGCATTCAGCCATCATGTATGGCACTACTGCTCACCGATCCTGCAGATAGGCGGAGCGAAATCTGCAAATCGAGTTTGCGGGTGTAGAACCCGATCTTCCTAAGACCTGCATCATCGCCAAGATCAGTAAGTCCGCCCAGGCCGTGGCAACTTACTATGGAAATTTCCCGTTTCATCGGCGCGCATCCTGGTCGTCGTGGCCGCCGGCCAACATGGAGTTCTGCACGGAACCACCTGGGGGAGCAGAGACGGCTTTCCAGCCGTCACCCGGCTCAGCATCGGCCAGCACACCACACAGCAGGAATTCGATACAGATTGGATCGTGACCCATGAGCTGGTCCACATGGCGCTCGCATCCCTGCCAGATCCACAGCACTGGCTGGAAGAAGGTATCGCCACCTACGTGGAACCGATCGCACGTTCACAGGCAGGTCAGCTGAGGCCGGAACGGGTATGGGCCGATATGTTGGGCGGCATGGGGCACGGCGAGCCGGAAGCATTCGACCGCGGCCTGGATCGCACGCACACCTGGGGGCGCACTTACTGGGGCGGAGCCTTGTTCTGCCTGGTTGCCGATGTTGAGATACGCCGGCAGACGAACAATACATATGGCTTGCAGGATGCACTGCGCGCGATTGTCGGCGCGGGTGGCACCATCGATAAAAACTGGCCCTTGACGCGCGTCCTAAGAGTGGGGACAAGGCAACTGATACCTCGGTGCTCGAGGATCTTTATAGTAATGGAGCGAAACTCCGGTTCATGTAGATCTTCCTCTCCTCTGGAAACAGCTGGGTTCATCAAGAGGAGCCAATCGTCTTCGACGCGCGGCGCCGCTCTCGCGGATACGCATGGATCACTGCGCCGCGAACTGGATTAAATCCTTGAAGGAAAAAACGATTGCTTGTAACTTCGCGCTTCCTATTCGTTCTAACAACCGCAAGAGAGAAGCGTCGTGACTACTACTTCGCTCCTGCAAAGCAACTCCCGAGACAAAAACGTCCAGCGCACACGGTGCGCGGCCTAACCAGAAAGGTATTCATTCATGAAGAACCATTCCGCAAATACCCTCGCCCTCGCCGCTGCGTTTGCAGGTCTGCTCGGCGGCACAACTGCTCGCTTGAACGCACAACCTAGCCAGCAGAGCGGCACCCCCACCGCGAGCGCATCGTCCAACGCCGGCGTGCTGCTGGTTGCTCAGAACAACCCCACCCCCGATACCACCAAGCACTCCTGCAAGGGCAAGAACGATTGCAAGGGCCAGGGCGGCGGCCCAGATCCGGGCAAGAACAGCTGCAAAGGCAAGGGCGGCTGCGCC
This sequence comes from uncultured Acidobacteriaceae bacterium, assembly GCA_963757515.1. Classification (GTDB taxonomy): domain Bacteria; phylum Acidobacteriota; class Terriglobia; order Terriglobales; family Acidobacteriaceae; genus PALSA-350. The sequence continues at coordinate 268,692 of CAVWRV010000001.1, forward strand.
ACTGACGGCTCCACGCCTCCGAAGGCCAGCTAGTTCCGCTGTTTGTTGGAGGCTTGGGATCGCTCAAGCCTCCAGTCTCTCTCTTGCGTCTAAAACAGGAGCCTACGATGCCAGCCAACCGATTCAACGCCTTTACCGATTACGGTGTCGGTATCGGACTGCGCGTCCCACATTACGATCACATCCTGTCTGAGAAGCCGGTCGTCGATTGGTTCGAGATCATCTCGGAAAACTACATGGTCGATGGCGGCCGCCCGTTGAAGATGCTCGACCAGATTCTGGAGCAATACAGGGTCGTTCAGCACGGCGTCTCCATGTATTTTGGCTCAGCGCAGGCGCTCAATCGCGAGCACCTCAAACGCCTCAAGGAACTGACCCGGCGCACCAAAACGCCCTGGCTTTCCGACCACCTGTGCTGGGGCAGCGTAGACGGACGATACACGCACGATCTGCTTCCGCTGCCCTACACCTTCGAAGCGGTACAGACCACGGCGCAGCGTATTCGCCAGGTGCAGGACTTTCTCGAGATCCCCATCGCGGTCGAAAACGTGAGCAGCTATGCGGAGTTTCACGAATCGCAGATGACCGAGTGGGAGTTCCTGAACGAGGTCGTCCACGCTGCCGACTGCGGCATTCTGCTCGATGTGAACAACATCTATGTCTCCTCGCAGAATCACGGGTTCGATCCTATGCAGTATGTGAACAGCGTTGCTGCGGATCGCGTGGCCCAGATACATATCGCCGGGCACTCCAAATTCGAAAAGTACACGCTCGACACCCACGACCATCCGGTGCTCGACCCGGTCTGGAAATTGTACGCCCGCGCAATCGAGCGCACAGGGCCTACAGCGACGCTGCTGGAGTGGGATGACAACATTCCTTCCTTCGCCGAAGTGCATGCTGAAGCGCTCAAAGCAAATCGTTATCTTTTCTCGGCAACGCAGCCTGAACACTTGAACGAGGTGCCCGCATGAATCTCCTGGAACTCCAGCGACGTATGTCCCAGGACGTAATGCGTCCCCTGACGTCCGACTTTGCAATGCAAGCCATGACCGAGCAGGGGTTGCCGGCTGACGAAATCGCGGCCAGCTATATCAAGCCCAATTCTCTACTTGACTTCATTTGAGCGGCTCGAGATCTACAACCGGCAGTATTGGTTTCGCGTGATCGCCGCCGTGTCGGAAGATTTCCCCGCCCTCAATGCAGTTCTCGGCCAGGAGAAATTCGACGCGCTGGTGCTGGCTTATCTGCGTGAAAATCCGTCTACTTCCTTTTCACTGCGGAATCTGGGAGCCAGGTTGCCGGCATGGCTCGCGTCCTACCCTAAGCTCGCCGGTCCCCAACACGCCCTGGCGGTGGACGTTGCTCGGCTGGAATGGGCTTATATCGAGGCGTTCGACGGAGCCAGGCTGATGCCTCTGGGCTGGCAGGATTTTGCTGGTTTAGGGCCGGACTCCACTCTGCGCCTGCAGCCGCACCTGCAGTTACTCGACTTGCAGTATCCCGTAGACGAGGTGGTCCTCGCTGTCCGCAAAGTGACCCCCGAGATCGACATCGTCAGCAACGCCGTGTCCGAACGCCGGCAGGCCTCGGAAGTGAGGCTACCCGAAGTGAGCAGGTCCAGCGTCTACCTGGCTGTGCATCGCTTCGAAGACTCCGTCTATTACCGCCGTATCGAGCGCGAGGAATTTCTGCTGCTCGCTGACCTTCGTGACGGTGATTCGATCGCGACTGCGATCGAGCGTGCCTTCGAGGGCAGCAAGCTCAGCTCCGGATCTGCAAGCCGCAAGGATTCAGGAGTACTTCTCGCATGCCTCGGAGCTCGGCTGGTTCTGTTTGCCGGAGTGCGCGCAGGCGAGCGGGACTTACACCCACTTCTACTGATCACTCTACTCGGTTTCTCGGGAGGATTGCTGTGCCGAAAATACTCTATGCCGCGTTCCTTGCGGGCTGGTTGTTTCCTCTGCGTTGGCTCAGGAGCAGAAGAACGAGACCGGCTTGGTGCTCGGTTCGGAGCAGATTCCAGGCTTTACCACCACCGCAGGCACGCCCCTCAGCCTGGGAGGGAGTGTGGCCTTCTCATTTGACTACGCACGCAGACTGAAGGGTGAGAAGACCGCGTTGTCGGCGGAAGTTCCATTCGCCGCCGCACCGAGCCACCATGGGGGCTCGTCTCAGCCTGGAACAGTCGAGCAGTCTGGCAACGTTGTACGTGGTTCCTTCCCTGCGGGTGCAGGCGTTCGCTAACCGGCGTTTGTCGCCCTGGCTTTCCGGAGGTTTCGGCTTCGGCTGGCTGGAGACAAGCGCCGTGCTTAACAACGGCGCACCCAATCCGCAGATCAATCGCTATACCGGAACAGCACAGTTCGGTGGTGGGGTCGACATCAGGACACCGCTCCACATTCTTTTCCCGATCTCTTTGCGGGTAGAGCTGCGCGACTACTACGCCGTCAACGCGGCAAATTATGGTTCGTCCATCCGCCAGCAAGGTCAGCACGATCTGGTACCGGCCGGCGGATTCGTCATCCACTTTTAAGGTTGTAACCTATTCTCGTCACTCCGCGGAGGACTCAGTGACATTAAAATCCCCATCATGGCCGCTTCTCCTCATGTGTGGAATCGCCCTTGCGTTCCAACCATGTGCATCCGGCCAACATATCATCGGGCTGCAGCCGGGGGTCAAAGCGCCGCAGATCGCTCTTGCGGACCAAACCGGCAAGCCACAGAGCTTTAGCACCCTCACTGGTTCCAATGGCCTGCTCCTCCTGTTCTTCCGTTCTGCCGACTGGTGTCCGTTTTGCAAGGGTCAACTGGTCGATCTGGAGCGCGCGCAAAAGCTGTTTGCCGCGAAAGGAATCAAGGTGGCCGGCGTCAGTTACGACTCTCCCCAGGTGCTGGCTGAATTTTCGCAGAGAAAATCGATCACCTACCCGCTTCTCTCCGACTCCTCGTCCAAGCTTATTGACGCCTTCGGCATTCGCAATGTTGAGGCCACTGGAGCGCAGGCCGGCATCCCGGTTCCGGGCTACTATTTGATCGACAAGCAGGGGATCATCGAAAAGCGATTCTTTGAAGATGGGTACATCAACCGGCTAACTGCCAACAACGTTTACCAGAACATCTTCGGAGATGTCGCTCTTCCGCAGCCGATCAGGACTTTGCCTTCTCCGCATGTCGAGCTGACCACCATGCAGTCCGATAAAGAGGTGACACCGGGAGAGCTGGTGCGGCTGGTGGTTACGATCACCCCGGATCGAGACACCCACGTCTACGCCCCCGGGGCGGAAAAAGACCACTACATCGTGGCGTCTCTCACCCTCGATCCTTCCTATCTTTACACCGTGAGACCTACGGTCTATCCGAAACCTGAAATGATGCATTTTCCTGAGTCGAACGAAACCGAGCCCGTGTATACCGGCAAGACGATTCTGGACACATCCGTGGCCGCTGTCGTCAACAAGGAGACCCTTGCCATCTTCGCAAAAGATCCTGCGCTGCATATCACCGGCAGTCTGGAATATCAGGCCTGCACTTCGAAGGTCTGTTTTCCTCGCATCAAGGTGCCTCTTACCTGGACAGTCCAGTTGACGGAGTTAGATAGAGTGCGTGCGGCAGCAGCCAAGGCCAACTAACAGCGTACTCAAGCAGTCCTGCGCTGGATCGTAACCACGGTGATGTCGTCTGCCTGACCATGGGTCTGCGCGGCTTGGGCAATGGCAGAGGCGGGCAAAGCGATAGCTGCTGGGTGCGTGCAAAGCCCAGCAGCTCGTGTTGCGCATTCTTCGCCTCCACCACGCCATCGGAGATGAACGTTAGCCGCGCCAATTCCGGCAGCTCGACTGTCTGTTCTGTGTATTCGGCCATGCTGGTAATGCCCAGTGGCAGACCGTTTGCCAGGTCGATCTCCGCGCCGTTGAGGTAGGGCGCGAGATGGCCTGCGTTGGAGATGATCATGGTTCCGGTGGCGGCGATCCGCGCGCAGAGACAGGTGACAAAGCCTCCATCGGTCTGCCCCACCAGTTGCTGGTTGAGCAGCGTGAGCGAGCGGGCAGGGGAAAGCCGCTGTACGGCGAGCGTCCGGATGGCGCCCACGATGAGCGTGCCGACCATGGCCGCGCTCAGCCCTTTGCCGCTCACATCCCCGATGAAAAAGAGCAAACCGCCGTCAGCCTCGGGAAAGGCCTGGTAAAAATCGCCTCCTACTTCGGCGGCCGCAACATATGCCGCTTCCATGGAAAACCTGCCCAGCGCAGGAAATGTTATCGGCACCAGGCGGCTCTGCACGCGATGCGCTGCTGCCAGTTCCGCCGCGGAGCGCTCTTGCTCGCGGCCGGTGAACAGAAAGCGCGAGCCCAAAATGACGACGAAGCTCAGCAGGTACAGGCCGATGGCGAGGCTGGAAAAGACGAAGTGCACCGGCCCCAAATGAAGGTCCGGAATGAGGGCGTTGGGATTCCGTGTCCAGCCCAGCGCATAGACGACGTAGGAAAAGAAATCCAGTGGAAGGGAGAGTCCGAAAAGAATCACAGGCAGCAGGAGAATGGCAGCCTCCCGATTGCCCCGCAGATACCAGACGACCAACAGCACAGCAGAGAAAACGGCATAGGAGAAGGTCGCGACGCCGGCGGTTGTGTCCAACGTGAACCCGTTGACCAGGCCGTAATAGGCGAGCAACCCCAGGCCGGCGCAAGCTACCAGCGCTCCCTGGTAGATGCGGACCACAATTCCTGGCTGCTGACGGATAAATCGATACAGGAACTCAATCGAAGCTACGATACTGGCGTAACCCAGCGCGATATAGGTTGTTTCGAAGGTCCGCAGGGGCATTACGGCCAGAGCGCCGAGAACGCCGACAAGATAGTAGAGGCCGATGAGCCCAAGGCTGATGCCCGCCCATAGATATTCGCGATGTGCGCGCTCCGCAAGGAAAAGACAGATAAGCCCGGAGCCGATAAGCAGCCCCAATAACGCAACCACGATATCGTCGAACTGGTAGATGACCTGGGTGCTGCGCATCGACGCCTGCAGGGAGTCGATGATGGACGCCGGTCCGAGCCATACTGTGCGCGGCCTGATGACGGTTATGGAGCGATGTTTGGGCGCCCAGAGGCGAATGGCCAGCACGGCCGCATCCCCTGGAGCTGCGTTGTCTAATGGAAATACCAGGGACGCCGGTAAGAGGTAACCGTACAGCGATCCGGAACTGCCGTAGTGTCCGATGGTTTGCCCGTTGACGAAAACCTGATAGCTGTTGCCCACCCGGTCCAGCAGCAAGCTGAGGGGGCCATGGGCCGCGGGAAGCCGCACATGAATCCGCAGCCACACGAAACCCTGCACCGTGGCAAAGCTCTGATCGTTGGGTCCCTTATGGGCATCGAATGGCTGCCAGGCCGAGTCGTCATAGGCCGGACCAGCCCATCGGGGATCGTCGCCGCTGTGGAATCGCCAGCCCTGATCCAGGCTAACCGGTTCGCCCATCCGGGTGGCGTCCACGACTAAGGGTTGAGCTAAGCTATCTACGGGGTTATCGTGGGAGGCCTCGCCGGGGACGTGACCGAAGGCCTGGAGGACTGAAGCCAACAGGATCGAGAAAGCAACGAGCCGCAATTGACGTGCATTCATTGCTGGTTAGTTTCTCGCTCCTGGCCTTGCTGCCTGCTACGGGAATCTTACCCTCTCGCGCCGGATGAGGGATTTGAAACTCACGACGTTTTGTTTTGTATTAGGGCACGGCTTTTGGTCGTGCCGCACAGGGCTTGTCAGATGAGGGTTAGAGCGTGTTTGAGAACTATTTTTCTTTACAACTCCAACCGTGGCGTACCCGCCAGGTTCGGGCTTCGGTGGTCGAAAGCCCGAGCAGCATGGGCAAGATAAGCACCCTGGCCGATCCCTCGGCTACGCTGGGTCAGGTTCTTCGACTCCGCGCCATCAAGCTCTGTTTCAAGCGATAAATCTGCGAGGCGCTCCGCTCAGGATGACGATTTTGAGGGGGTTTGACGAAAAACACCCCAAACAAGTTAGCACTTATGGGACGGAGTCCTGGCTTCCGGATGCGGTCGTGGGTACAACCTGGGTAACTCTCAGCCGTCCCTCCGGGACTGAAAAGGTTTCGTGTCGAACTATTTCAATACGGCCGCCCTTAAGGGGCGGCCACCTGGACTTACCTCGACGCATCTATTCTTTGCGCTCGTAGGGCACGTATTGCGGTTCCCAGATATTGGCGTCGAGTTCCCTGTTCAGGGCATCCTCGTCAGCGACCTGCGCCTGGCCATCCTTGATCGCCTGTATCCCCACAGCCTCCGCGATAGGACGACCGAGCTCACGCGACTGCGAAATTGGCGGAAGCAGGCTGGCCTGCTTGTCCGTCTGGGTAGGCAAGTGACGTATCAGTTCCGTGGCTGCGGCCTTCACCATCGTATCGGTGACGAATCGAGCCTTGGAGGCAATGATGCCAAGGGCAAGCCCGGGAAATATGTAGGAGTTGTTCGTCTGAGCGACATGAAACTTCTTGCCCCCATAATTAACCGGGTCGTAGGGACTGCCGGTACCGATCAGCGCGCGGCCCTCCGTCCAGTCCATCAAGTCCTGGGGCGTCGCTTCGCTGCGTGAGGTTGGATTCGATAGCGGAAAAATAACCGGGCGACGCAGTATACTTCGCCATTTCACGAACTGCCTGTTCGGTAAACGTCCCCGCCTGGCCAGACAAGCCGATGAGCACTGTCGGCTTCACATTGCGAACCACATCCAGGAGCGTGATGCTCTCCATTCGGTTGTCGCCAACTCTGCACTTCTTGTTCTTTGCGCGCGTAGGGTAGCTGCTCCGGCTCCACATTCTTACGCTTTTCGGTAATCAGGCCCCAGCGATCCATGGCATAGAAGCGAGCCCGAGCTTCCTCTTGCGAAACGCCGCGGTCTTCGAATGAACTGGGCCAACAGGTTGGTGACCCCTAAACCCGCGCTGCCGAAGCCCACGACCACGATCTTCTGTTGCTCCAGGGGATTGCCGGTTACGTTGATGGCGGAGATGAGGGTTGCGGCGGTGATCGCCGCAGTGCCTTGGATATCGTCGTTAAAAGTGCATAGCTGGTTCCGGTAGCGGGCCAAAAACCGGGCTGCATTGGTGCCCGCAAAGTCTTCCCATTGCAACAGAACGTGCGGCCAGCGCTTTTTCACCGCGGAGACGAAGGTCTCGACAAAGTCATCGTATTCCTGTCCCCGTACACGCTTGTTCCGCCAGCCGAGATAGATCGGGTCTTTGAGCCGCTCCTCGTTGTCCGTGCCCGACATCGAGCAGAATCGGAAGACAGTTTTCCGGATGGATCCCGCCCAGCGCCGTGTAAAGGGCCATCTTCCCAATAGGGATACCCATACCTCCTGCACCCTGATCGCCCAGGCCGAGGATTCGTTCGCCATCGCTGACCACGATGCACTTCACATCGTCGTAGCGGGAGTGATCGAGGATCTGAGCAATCCGGCCCTTATTCGGATAGCTGAGAAACAGTCCTCGCGGCTTTCTCCAAATTTCACTGAAGCGTTGGCAACCCTCGCCCACCGTGGGGGTGTAAACGAGAGGCAGCATCTTTTCAACATTGCGAACCAGAAGGGCGTAGAACAGGGTTTCGTTCGTATCCTGCAGGTCGCGAAGAAAGCTGTATTTGGCGAAAGGAGTCGGCTGCCTATCCAAAGCGTGCATCCTGCGCTCGAGCTGTTCGTCCAGGGTTCCCACATGCGGTGGCAGCAATCCGTGCAGGTCAAAGACATCGCGTTCATGGTCGGAGAAAGCCGTTCCTTTGTTAAGGCGAGGCGAATTGATCAGGTCGAATCCCGAGAGGGAAACCTGAATAGCCTGTTGATGGATCGCTTCTTGCACCTGCGTGGTCATGTCTTATCCCTCCATGTCCCGTGCTGCCGGTCAGCGCAGGAGATTGGTTTTCGCTAAGTCGATCACTTCGTCGCCGCGCCCGCTCAGCACGGCGCGAATCATATAGAGGCTGAAGCCCAGGGCCTGGTCAAGACTAATCGTTGGCGGCATCGACAGCTCCTGGCGATTTACCAGCACCTCGATCAAGGCAGGGCCATCGTGAGCGAGCGCCTTGCTCAACGCCGGGCGCAATTCTTCCGGCTTCTCCACGCGAACGCCAAAGATGCTCGCCGACTCGGCGAGTTTCGCAAAGTCGGGATTCACCAGATCGGTTCCGTAGTCGACCAGTCCGGCTGCTTTCATCTCCAGTTCCACGAAACCGAGAGTGCCGTTGTTGAAGACCACTACCTTCACCGGCAAATTAAGCTGGCGCAGCGTCAGCAGATCGCCCAGCAGCATCGCCAGCCCTCCATCTCCTGAAAGGGTGATGACCTGCCTTCCGGGATGGCTGGCTTGCACCCCAATCGCCTGGGGAAGAGCATTCGCCATAGAGCCATGGGTGAAGGAGCCGAGAAGCCGGCGCTTGCCGTTCATGTGCAGATAGCGCGCGGCCCAGACCGTAGGCGTGCCCACGTCGCAGGAAAACACCGCATCGTCCGCCGCCAGCTCATCAAGTATTTTCGCTACGTATTGGGGATGAATCGGCGTGCGCCCCGGCTCGCCGACCGCGAGATCATCGAGACTCTTGCGGGCATTCTTGTAGTGGCCGAGACAAGTGTCGAGATACGATCGATCGCTTCTTGCTCTGGAGCAGCGGAGTCAGCACCTCCAGCGTGTCCTTCACATTGCCAATCAGGCCCAGATCGACCGGGGTGCGGCGTCCAAGCTGCTCTCCGAGCCGATCAACCTGAATAATTTTTGCGTTCTTGGGATAGAACTGTTGATAGGGAAAGTCTGTTCCCAGCATGAGCAGCGCATCGCAATTCATCATGGCGTGGTAGCCCGATGAAAAGCCGAGCAGCCCGGTCATTCCCACGTCGTAAGGATTGTCGTACTCAATAAATTCCTTGCCCCGCAGCGCATGAACGATGGGCGACTTCAGCCGTTCGGCAACGGCCATCAGTTCTGGGTGAGCGCCCGCGCAACCCGCACCGCCAAGGATGGTGACTTTTTGCGCGTTGTTGAGTATCTCCGCCGCCCGCCTGAATTCCTTATCCGATGGGCGAAGCTCCGGACAGGAATCTTCCATGCCCAGCGACAATGCGCTCCCGGAACACTCGCGCAGCGCCACATCCCCGGGAATGATGATCACCGCAACGCCTCGCTTGGCGATCGCGGTGCGCATGGCGATTCCCAGCACCCGTGGCATCTGGTCCGGCTGCGAAACCACTTCGCAGTAGTGGCTGCAATCCTGAAACAAATGGTCTGGACGTGTTTCCTGAAAGTAGCCGCTCCCCAACTCGTGGCTGGGAATCTGCGCGGCAATGGCTAGTACCGGCACCCGGCTGCGGTGGCAATCGAACAGGCCATTGATGAGGTGAAGGTTGCCCGGCCCGCAACTACCGGCGCACACAGCGATCTCACCCGTAAGGTGAGCTTCGGCGCCCGCCGCAAACGCCGCCACCTCTTCATGCCTCACATGGAGCCAGTCGATCTTCTTATTCTTGCGAATGGTGTCCGTCAGCCCATTCAGGGAGTCGCCGGAAACTCCATAGACTCTTTTTACCCCGGCCTTCACCAGAGTCTCAATGAATACTTCAGCTACGTTTTTCGCCATACGCGTCTCTCACCTGGTTCCTCAGCCTACTAGAGGTTTGATTCCCGAGCGGAGTGGACGGACCAGCGGTTTTTTACAGTTTGAAAAGTTCGCGCAGGCGGCGGGTCTGGGCGCGGCTGACCGGAATTTCGGTCTGCTTGCGATCGTCCATGCGCAGCTGATAGCTGCTCTTGAACCAGGGCACCACTTCCTTGATGTGGTTGATGTTCACCACAAAGGAGCGGTGGGCTCTCCAGAACACCGATGGATCGAGCAACTCGAGCAGCTCTTCAATCGTCCGGCACTTGGAATGTCCTTCCAGAGTCGGCGTCACGACGGAGATGATGCCCTCCTCGATGGCGGCGAAGCAGATATCCTTCTGGTCCACCAGGAAGAGCCGGTTATGAGCCTGCAGAATAATCTTCCCGCTGCGGGGACGCACTCCCCCCTGTTGCTGTTCAATGAGGCGGAGCAGCGCATCGAGACGCGCATCCGACGGCTTGACGTCAGCCGAAGCACCGTTCTCCGGCGGTGGCTCGTGCGTCGAGCTGATGCGCCTCCTGCAAGCGCTGGCGCGCGCGCTCCAGGGCCTGCAACACCCGGGCACGATCAAACGGCTTGAGCAGGTAATCGATGGCGTTTACGTCGAAGGCGCGCACCGCATACTGGTCAAAAGCGGTGGCAAAAATGATCTGCGGCATGCGGTCAGCATCTTCGCGCTCCAGCAGCTTCTTGAGCACGGCGAAGCCGTCCAGGCCGGGCATCTGCACGTCCAGAAACACTACATCCGGATGGTGAGTACGAATCAGGTGGACCGCCTCAATGCCATTCTCGCCCTGGGCGATGACCTCGACTCCTCCCGCGGAGTCGAGAAGGTATTTGAGCTCTTCGCGCGCAAGCCGTTCATCGTCGACGATCAGCGCAGTCATGGGCATGAAATTGGGATCTTCGTAGCGAGTATGAGTATAGGGGGGCCGGCTCAGGATTGGAAGGCACGCAGGCGGGAGGGCATGTTATCCGCAGCCAGGCTATGGCCGCAGTAGACGCAGTAGACGTCGGTAATGCGCACGCCGCGGTAGCAATTGCCGCAGGACGCGGAGACCTGGTAGGCGCACTGAGGGCAGAAATGGAACTCGGTGTGGATGCTGGTGCCGCAGGAGGGGCAGAGCGCAACCACCGGCTGGCGGAGCAGGAAGTAAAGCACCGCTCCGATGCCGCCCGGCAGAGCCAGGCAAATGACCACCCACAAGCGGGTGCTCATGCTGCGGCGCGGCGCATCCCGGCTCACATAGCCGATCATGAGCACATACAACGCCGCCAGCGTGCTCCAGGAGAGCGCGAAAGTAAAAGCGGACGCCAAAGGGAGCCGCGATGGGACGCATTGGAGACAGCCGGTGGGCGGGCAAGATTACCCAGGACAGGTACTGCATGAAGACAAACGCCAGGGCAGCCGCCGCGATCGACCAGCGAGGGATGAGCTTGACCTCTTCCGTGAAAGGAAGAGGTGCTTTGAGCGTTGTGTGACGGGCTGATCATTTTTCTATCGGACGGAAAGTCTCAAAGCCGCCCCGATCGTGCTCCACGTCCTGTTGTCCTTTCCACACGGCGATCAAAGCTGCCAGCATGGCAGGAAAGAGCATCAGCGATGAGAAAGGCGACCATGGTGTGGGCAAATCGAAGAGATGTTCCTCGCCCAGAAGATCTTCCAGGCCATTCCAGATGGCCGGCGCCAGCAACACCAGCATGGAGACAAAAACCGGTGAGGGCGAAACCCAAATTACGCCGTTGGCGCGTGCGCTGCTCCTGGGTGGAGATCACCGCATCGCGTACCGCACGGCGGGTCTTTTGCGCCACAGCCAGGTTGGCATCGTAATCCGGCCAAGCAATCGAGCGCGCCACATCTGCGGGGCGCCGGCTCCGCGCCCCCTGTTTGCGGCTAGCATTCATCGCGCCTCTCCCTCCGCGGCTGCAGCCTCGGCTGCGCAAATGCGAGGTTTGAGTGCAGAGAGGCCGCGGTAGAGACGCGACTTCACCGTGGAAAGCGGGGAATGCGTAACCTGTGCGATCTCTTCGAGCGATAGCTCTTCATGGAAGCGGAGGACCAGCACTTCACGATGGAGCGGCTCGAGCGTCAGCAAAGCTTCGGCGACCCGCTGCCCGTTTTCGTTCGTCTGGTACATCTCAAAAGGAGACGGCCCCTCGGCGGCCACGTCGAAGGAACGGCCGTCTTCGCCTGCTTCGCGCATCGCTTCCAGGCTGCTCATGGTGCGCTTGCGCCGCACGTCGATGACCAGGTTGCGGGCGATGGTGAACAGCCAGGTATCGAAGCGGGACTTGCCGTTAAACTGGTCGCCGCGCTTCAGCACGCGCATCCAGGTTTCCTGAAAGATATCTTCCGCCGTCTCCCGGTTCCCGGTGAGGTAGAGCAGGTAGCGCAGCAGGCGGTGCTGATACTGGACGATCAGCTGATCGAGCAGCTCCGGATCGTGGCGCTTGAGTCCCTGGGCAACCAGGGTGTTCTCGTTGCAGGATGGATCCACGACGGTGAGCGAGGCTGTGCGCATGTCATCCTCAGAGACGCGAACAGCTTCCCCAAAGACGCCCCGGGCGACTACTTTTTTGAGCCTGCTGGGTAAAGGCCATGCTCCTCCGGGACGATTCAAGTGCAACAAGAATATAGGAATTGGCCCCTCAAGCCAATTGGATGCACCAGAGTCTAAACTTGGGACTATGGAGATTTTGTTCGGCCTGCACCCGGTCGAGGAGGCTTTGCGCTCCGGGACGCGGAAGTTCGACCACATTTGCATCGCCCGCGAGCGGCAGGATGTGCGCCTGGAGAAGCTGATCCAGGCCTGCCGGGACGCAGGCGTAAAGCTGCGCCTGGACACCCGGGACCAGCTCACCAAGCTGGCCCGGAGTGAAGCTCACCAGGGGGTGGTGGCCATCGTCCGGGAGCGGCAGTTCCTGGACCTGGACGACCTGCTCAAGGGCGCCAAGCGGGACCGGTTGCTGCTGGCGCTGGACGGGGTGGAAGACCCGCAGAACCTGGGGGCCCTGCTGCGTACCGCCGAGGGCGCGGGCGTAGACGGGGTGGTGGTCACGGAGCGGCGGTCGGCGCCGCTCAGCCCGGTGGCGGTCAAGGCTTCGGCCGGCGCGGCCGAGCACGTGAAGATCGCCCGGGTGGTGAACCTGGTGCGCACCCTGGAAGAGTTGAAGCAGCGCGACCTGTGGATCATCGGCCTCGATGAGCGCGGCACCATGGACTATGACCAGTTCGATTTTTCCGTGGGCTGCGTTCTGGTGCTGGGCCGGGAAGGCGCGGGGCTGCACGACCTGGTCCGGCGCACCTGCGATCACCTGCTGCGGATACCCATGGCCGGCCGGGTGGCCTCGCTGAATGTGAGCGCTGCCGGCGCCGTGGTGCTCTACGAGGCCGCGCGGCAGCGCCGCAACGCCGCTGCGCGGCGACAACTCCGTGCCTTCACCGGCGCGGGCGAAAAAGCAGAAGGGTTTGGGTTCATGAGGTATTTGTGGTTTGCGGCTGTCGCTGCTGTGCTGGCTTACCTGCGCTGGGGCGCAGCAGCTCCCGCGGCCGGTACCTGCGGAGCATCCCGGCAAGGTGATTTTTTCCCGCTCCACTCGAAGACAGCAAGCCCCGGCAAAGCCGCCGCCGCGCCGGCCGGAGGCTCCGGCAACCGATGCGGAACGGCAGGCGATCACCTTCCTGGCCTACGATCTGGATGTGCACTTGCAGCCCAGGGAGCACGCGATGGCCGTGCGCGCGCGCATCCTGTTGCGCAACGACTCGGGCAGCCCCTGGACCGGCTTGCCTTGCAGATCTCTTCCAGCTTGCAATGGACCGGTGTCCGCGATAGCCGATGCGCCGGCTGACTTTCTCCCAGCAATTGGTCAATAGCGATATCGACCATACCGGGGCGCTGCGCGAGGCGGTGATCCCTCTGGCACAGCCTCTTGCTCCGCAACAGAGCCTCGCCGTCGACCTTACCTACGAAGGCACCGCCGCACTTTCCGCAACCCGGTTGGAGCAGATCGGTACCCCGGCGGATGTGGCGGAGGCCTCCGATTGGGACCGGGTCTCGGACGAATTTGTCGGGCTGAGAGGCCTCGGCAACGTGGCCTGGTACCCGGTAGCCTCGGTTCCGGTGGCATTGGGAGACGGAGCCAAATTTTTCACCGAAGCGGCGGCTGAGCGGCAACGCCAGAGCCAGGCGACCGTGACCATGCGGGTGACCGAGGAGTTTTTTGGCGAAGCGCCCAACCTGGCGGTCCTGGATGGACGAGACGTTAACGGTGACTCCTACTTCCCTGCCCGCGGCCGCTTCGGTGCCTGGAATCGTGACCTGCGCGCTGCCCCCAACCCGGTTGGGATTTGCCTCACCTAGCCTGTTTCTGCTCACCCGTACTGCTCGCGAGGGCAATGGAGTTAAGGTCTTCGCCCGGACAGAGGATGTCGCCAACGCGCAGGCTTACATGATCGCGGCTACGATCGTGGCCCCGCTGATCCATCGCTGGCTGGGCGCCGAGCCCCGAGGGCGCGCTTGAAATCGTCGATCTGCCGGAGCAGGACGACGCTCCGTTTGAAGATGGTGACGTGCTCTTTGCCGACGTTCAGAGCGCCGAGCCGGGTAAGCTGACCGACGCCCTCATCCATTCGCTGACCCATCTTTATTTCCGCTCGCCCTATGCCTGGCTGCAGGAAGGCGTTCCCTCGTTCATGGGGTCGCTGTGGCTGGAGCAAAATCGCGGCCGTGACGTTGCCATTCAGCAATTGGATAACGCCCGCGGGGCGCTTTCGCTCGCCGAGCCAGGCGACGCTGCCCCGGCGACCATGGACCCCCAGGCTTTGCTGATCGCCCGAGATCCGGTTTACTACCGCACCAAGGCTACTTATGTTTTTTGGATGTTGCGCGACCTGGCTGGGGATGAGGCGCTGGCGCGCGCATTGCGCGCCTATCAACCGGGGTCGGATACTGCAGGCACCGGCTTTGAGCAGGTGCTCGAGCGGGCCAGCGGCAAAGACCTGAAGTGGTTCTTCGAGGACTGGGTCTACCACGATCGCGGTCTTCCTGACCTTTCGATTGCGGGAGTCTATCCCAACAAGGCCAGCGTACCGGGCTCCTATATTGTCTCCGTGGATGTAGCCAATAGCGGCACCGCGGAGGCGCAGGTTCCGGTGTCGGTTTCTTCCGCCACAACCACGGTTACTGAAATGCTGCGGATCCCCGCAAAATCAAGGGTAAGCCATCGCTTTGTGCTTCAGGGCCAGCCGACGGAGGTTGCGGTCAACGACGGCACCGTTCCCGAAGTGCAGGCCAGTGTCCACCGGCAGACGCTATCCTTCCCGACAGCCTCAGAGTAGGCACAATAGGAAGGACCACGAAAAGCCGGGTGCTTTCGCGAAGACAGAAACAGCAGGTCCCTCCACTGCGCTTCGCTCCGGTCGGGATGACAATTCTTCTTTGTACGATAAAGTCTGGATGACAATTCCATCTGTGCAATAAATTTGTCATCCCGACCGGAGCGCACCCGGATTTCCTGCCACGCGGCACTGGACACGGCCGCGTGTGCGGCTCTCCGTAAAGAGAGCCGCATGAGGTTCGACAGCGCCACCAAGTTCCACAGGAAATCCGGGGTAGCGTAGTGGAGGGATCTGCGGTTTCCTTTCCCTTCCTCAGTTTTCGACTTCTTCGCTGATCGCTTTTACTTCAGGGTGTTCCAGAGTACCGGTAATGGCGATCGGCGTCGGCGGCCGATCCACCCTTCAGGTCTATTTCGCGATCGAACGAGATGGTGCCCGATAGCGGAATCGCCTCCTGGCCGCGAGCAAGCAGGCTATGCGTAATCCTGATCGTGCTGTCTGCAATGGCAGCATCGGCGCTCCATTGATCGAAATGCAGGAAGGGCTGGGCAGCAACAGGCAGCGGAGTTTCCGCGGCCAAGCCCCCTTTGGTCCAGTTCCAGTGCAAAGTGCCCGTGGCCGACCGGGCCAGGTCCTGCGCGTCGAAGCCGGACATGCGGAGCTGGGCGGAGAAATTGGCCACGCCGCTTCCCCAACGCTCCTCGAAAATACTGGCCAGCGCGCTGGGCGAGGCGTTGGTCACCTGCACATCAAGCTGATACTTCGGCTGGTCACCGGACGCATCCACCACGCCGGCAAGATGCATGGTTCCGTTCGCAAGGCGGCCGTTCAGCGACCGTATTTTGATCGAGTTTCCGCTGACGTCGACCGCGCCAATCGCGTCGCGCACCACCAGCTTGCCGGTCGAGAGTTCGCCGATCTGGACCGTACCGGAAAGATCGGGCCACTTCACGGAATGCGCGGTCGATACGATCGAGAAGCTGGCGCAGAAGCTCCCCGCCTTCGCTGGCGCCCAGCAGACGTGGATTGCAGCGCGCCCAGGTCAAGGGCCGCAGTGATCAGCGAGAAGTGCCCCACACACGGCGTGCTCCCGGTGCACAGCGTCGGGTACTCCAGCGTTCCCTGGGCCTCCAGCTTGCCGTAGCTGATCGACGCATTGGTCCATGCAATCTGCGTCGGGCTCAGGATTCCCTGCGCCGACGCAATCCGCAGCGGCTGGGACAAATACGAGGTCGTGAGCTCGGCATTGCGGATGGTGATGCTGCCTTCCGCCGTCGATGAGGCGATCGGATTATCGGAGTCCGGCACCGGCAACAACCACTTACCGCGCACGTCAAGATCCAGAGCGGCGGTGCCCGCGCCACCGAGTCAGCCGAGCGCGCCCACGGGAGGAGGCCGCGAGCTATGTGCGCCGAGCAATCCGAAAGACTTATTGAATGCCTGCAGCCGGGCCAGGCTGGTGGCGCCGCTCAAGTGGAGATCGAACCCGGCGGGCGTGAACCGGCCGTCCACCGTCACTGGAACCGGCGCACCCATCGCCAGCCGCACCGGCTGCAGCAGCAGCGCAGGGACGGCCGGCGTTGCCCGCCTGTGGACTGTCGCACCTCACCCGCACCGGGGCGAGCACGAATGGCTTGCCTGCATCGGGAGGGGTTAAGCTCAGCGAAGCCAGCGCCACTTCACCCGAAATCAAGGGCTGGCCGGCCAGCTCTGCGAGGTGTAATGGAAATGCCCGTTGAGGGCGCCGGCGGCCTGCACCCCGGCGCCCAGGCCGCTGCGCACTTCCTGCAGTCCGGCCAGCACCGCCGCCGCGGGAACGCGGTTGATCTCCAGCGTGAGGTTAGCCTGGGGCAGGGTTTGCGCCTTCCTGTATCGAGCCGGTGAGCAGAAGCGCCCCATCGCCCACGGGGGAGGTACAGGATATATCTTCCAGCGATCTCGATTCTTTCCGGAACGAGGCTCGGCAAGAGGTCGCGACATCCAATCGGATGGGCCGGAGAAACTCCGAGCGATGGAGGCCGGCGACCTTCAGTCTGGCGTTGATCTGCGCCAGCTCGGCGGTGCCGCCCACCTGGGCTTCGACCTCAAGACCGCCGCGCCAGCCGATATCGCGGCCCAGGGTGAGCCGGCTTAACTGGCCCAGGGGCACTCCGCTCCACTCCACCTTGAGATTCAACGGCATCTCGCCCAGCAAGGCGGCCCGATGCAGCGTGCCGTCGATGCGCAGCACGCCGGTATCGGCAAGATCGAGATCGAGATCGGTGCGCACCGGTTGAGCGCGAAAGTGCACCTCCCACTCATCGCCGGGAGCGAGCGAAATGGAGAGGTCGGAATTCAGGAACGAGAGCGGCTTCTTCTCGTTGCCCTGCTTGAAATTGATGCGCGTGTTTTCCGCCTCGATATACGGGAAACGCGGAGCGCTGCCCGGCATAGCGCTGGCCGGTGGGGGCGTTTGGAATGTGCGCTGCCTGGACCAGAATCGAAGCCAGATTCCAACCCCCATTGGGTTCGCGGACCAGGTTCAAACTGGCGTCGTCGAAATGGATCCGGGAGACTTCCAGCCGGCCCCGCCACAACGACAGGAGCCGCAGGTAAGCCACCACGCTGCTGGAGTGAAGGATGGGCTCGGAGCCGAAATGAGGATCTTCTTCTACGGAAAAATCGGAGAACTCAAAGCCGGGCAGGGGCAGCAAGCGCAGCTTGACGGAAGAGATATGCACCGGCCGGCCGATGCTGCGGCCGATGCTGTCGGCAATTCTGTGCTGATAGCGGTTGATGTTGACCAGCGGCGGCAGCACAAAAGCCACACCGCCAACACAACGGCTGCCAGAAGAATCCAGCGCCGGGGCGAAGGACGCTTCTCTACGCCACCCATGCTAACGGACCAGATGCAACGTTCGGCGCCAGCGGGTCTGATCGAAGAAGTGAAGGATCACGTGGGTGTAGAACGAAATCTTGTCGCCCAGTCCCTCTTTTTCATACTGATTGTCGGGCTCGATAAATGACCAGTAGACGAACAGCGGGCGGCCGACGATATTGGCTCGCGGCACAAAGCCCCAGTAGCGGCCGTCGAGGGTGACGGTGCGGTTATCGCCCATGGCAAAGTAGCGGCCTGGCGGAACCACCAGATCCTCTCCCTGGATGTAGTTGGGAAGTTCGGCGGCCCAGGTTGGGGTCACATCCCCGCTTTGCGTTGGCGGCACGGCGGGAAAATCATCGCGGTAGGGAAAGTAGTTGCCGTAGTCCGGCATGGCCGCCTGCGGTTCGTGTTGCGGCTGCCCGTTGAGAAAGACCACGCCGTTGCGCAGGTGGATACGGTCGCCAGGTACGCCGATGACCCGTTTCACCAGGTACAGGTCGGGCTCGCCCGGCTTGAAGAAGACGATGATGTCGCCGCGACGCACATCGCGGTAGTAGACGAAGGGAGCCCACGCGGTGCGAGGCGCCAGCGTGATCCGGTCCACCAGCACATGGTCGCCCACCAGCAGGGTCTTCTCCATGGAGGAGGACGGAATTTCAAAGTTCTGAAAGATGAAGGTCAGTGCAAAGAGCCCGATGACCAGCACCGTACAGATGGAAGCGAAGGCTTCCAGTGGCGTCTCTTCCCTTGCCTGCTCGGTCTTGATCTCGGTTTCCGTGGCTTCCATGCTAGTGGCCAAGTCGGCCTCACTCAGTGAATGACCCGGAACATGCGGCTCCATCGTGCGAAGTCCATCACGGTGTCGAGCGGGCTCTTCTCGTGTCCGAGTCTATCATCCGGCAGGGTGTTGGCATCGGTAGCCGAAGGCTCGTGCAGGGAGAAGTAAATGAAGAAAGGCAAGCCCACGACATTGGCGCGCGGAACAAAACCCCAGTAGCGGCTATCGCGGCTGTGGTTGCGGTTGTCGCCGAGCACGAAATATTAGCCCGGGGGCACCACCAGTTCGCCGTTCTGGACATCGTGGCGCATTTGCATCCACCAGTGCGTGTCCACTCCCGGGTCGGTGTAGAGCTTGGCGGGAAACTGATCGCGGAAGTTGTCCTGATACGCGCCTTCAAAGATCGCGAAAGGCTCGCTCTGCTTCTGCCCGTTGATACAGACCACGCCATTCTGCAGACGAATGCGGTCGCCAGGAACACCCACCACCCGCTTGACCACGTGATCCGACGGATCGAGCGGGAAAGTGGAATACGATCACGTCGCCGCGACTCACCTGCTCATAGGGCAGCAGCCAGTGCCAGGCTCCGGGCGTCCCATAAACCGATTTGTTGACCAGCAGGAAGTCGCCTACCAACAAAGTCCGCTCCATCGATTCGGAGGGGATGCGAAAGGGCTGCACCACAAAGGTGAGCACAAAGAGCGCGATCACGATGATCGATAACAGCGAGCGGAAGGTGTCGAGCAGGTTGGGGAAGACCAGGTGGGCGTGACTGTCGTGCGCTGCCTGCGCGCGCGATCGCAGGGCGCCGCGGCAGTCGATAGGCGACCGCTTCTTCCGTGGTCACGCGGAAGAACTCCGCTGATGGTTGCCGTGGTCAAGAACCGTTACCTTCCGCCACCGGTTCCGCTGCAGGACCCTGCTTCCGGAGCTTCTCAAACGCCCGCCGGGCGGCCTCCTGCTCGGCGCGTTTCTTGGTGGTTCCAACCCCGCGGGCAATTGCCTTGGGGCCGCTTCCCTCCGCCACTCTCACTTCCACCAGGAAGCGCTTGCGGTGATCGGGCCCGCTCTCCGCCTTGAGCACATAGTCCGGCGGCCCGGTCTTCTTGGCTTGCAGCAGCTCTTGCAACGCCGTCTTGTGGTCTCCGAGAGAGACGCCGTGATCCAGCGCCTGGCGCAAGTCATTCACGTAGGGCGCGACCACGTGCTCGTTTACAAAGGCCTCGACCGCGAGCCAGACCGCCGTCCAGATACAGCGCGGCGATGATGGCCTCGACGCAGTTCGCCAGCAAGGTAGACTTCTTCCGCCCGCCGCCTCGTTCCTCTCCTCGCCCCAGCCGCAGATAACTTCCCAGGTCGAGCGCGGAGGCCACCTGCGCCAGATGGCGCCGGCTGACCAGGCTGGCGCGCAGGCGCGTCCACTCCCCTTCATGAAGATCGGGAAAACGGCGGAAGAGGATCTCTGCCACCACCAGGCCCAGAACCGCGTCTCCCAGAAACTCCAGTTGTTCATTGTCTTCTTCGCGCAGAGCATTGCTTCCCTCCGCCTGGCGGCCTTCGAGGGTTTGCTCATACGCCAGCGAACTATGGGTCAACGCCTTCACCAGCAGTTGCTGCTCGTGGAAGGTGTAACCCAGCGCTGCCTGAAGCGTGTTGGGAGCCGGCTGTGACATGAAGCTTGGTTGCCCTGTCTCCTACTCTATTGCATGCGCGAGAGAGAGCGCGGGCCGATAACACGATAGGGGCAGACAGGCGTTAATGGGGCTGGGGGTCTGGCGCCGGATCCTCGTCGCTCTGCCGGCTCAGTGTGCTCCTGCTGGGGTACTGCATATGGCTGCTTCAGACCCTTTTCCGCCGCCAGCCTGGTATCCGCCTGGCCGTCGCGCACGGTGAGCGCGGCGCGGTACTCGTTGACCGCCTGCTCGCGCTGATCCTGAATGTCGTAAATACGCCCCAGGTAGATGTGCGACCAGGCCAGCATACGGGGATCCTTGGAGAGCCGGATCGTCTCTTCGAAGTCGTGCTGGGCGACCGGGACATCGCGGTGCATGATGGCCACCCGAGCCAGGATGAAGTTCGCCCTTGCCGGATCGCCGGACTTGTCGGTGACCGACTGTTGCGCCAGCGCGCCGGCGCCATCGGTATCGCCTTTCATCAATTTCATCTCCGCCAGGTCGAGACCCCTGAGCTCTCGCGGCGAGCGATGGACTACGTCGGAGGAGCTCTTGCTGGTTAAAGGTGATGTTCTTCACGTGGTTCAGTTGCTGGCTCACATCCATGCCATAGACCATCTCGCCGATACTTTCCTTGAAGCTCTGCGGCTGCTTCTCGAACGCGGCGAAGGCGTTAGTAGAAGTACTCCGTCAGCACATAGCCGTCTGCCATGGACTGCTGTACGGCGCGGCGGCGCACGGCTTCGGCTGCCTCGACCGAAGCATTGTGCTGGTGGGTGGCCGATTCCAGATCGCTGCGCCGGACGTCGGCGGGAATCTTGTAAATGGTGACGCCGGTATCCATGGTCCGGGCCTCGACCGCCCGGATCATGCACTCGACGACCAGGGCCACGATGTCGCTGCGATAGGTGTAATCGAGGGGCGCATCCTTGACCGTCTTGAGAAAGGGCAGAAGCCTGTCCAGGGTGGTCGCGCGAGCGTAAAGCAGTGGCTCAATCTGGTAATGAAGGTAGGCGTGGCGAACTTCGCGCATGTGGATGGTTCCATTGACGGGCGACGCGACCACCACATAATCGGCTCCGTAGACCCGGGCATTGGTCTGCGCGGGGTCGAGCAGCGGCTCGATCACCACCAGAAAGCGCCGCCCGCTCGATGGTGCCGGCAGGCGTCTTGAGGTAGATGCCGGTATCGTCAATCATCTTGGTCAGCGAGTCGTGGAGTTGGCTCAGCTGCTTGTCGTATTGCGGGCGAACATGGAGCCAGATCACATGCAGGTCGACCAGCTGATTAAAGCGGCGCAGCAAAGGCAGTATGTTTTCCACGCCGCTGGCATCCGGAGGCATGTCCGCGCCTTCGGCGCTCGGCGTCAGCTCCGGGGGCGGCGTGATGTAGAGGGCGAGCGAAATATATTGCGCCAGGTCCGATCCGGAGTCGGAAAGCCGATGCTGAGCGATGAAAGTGCAAATCTGTTCGTGCGCATCGCGCGCATCCGCCGAAGCCTGAAGCGCCTGGTTGACCTGATCCCGAACCTCCTGGCGCACCGGGTCGGAGGCGGTGAGCCCCTGGTCATAGCCGCAGGAATTCAGCGCCGCGGCAATGTCGAAAAGCGCCTCGCTGTTTTGCAGGCTGATGTCGGGGCCGGCCGTATCCACCAGAGCCGGGGGATTTGGGCGCAGCGCGTGGCAGGCTCTGCGGACTGGAAGAAGAGCTCTGAGCGGGCAGCGCTGGGCGCGCCGAGCAGGATCAGCAAGCGCAAATCGACGCGGTTAGAACCCGGGAAGGAAATAGCGGACGGCTTGCCATGACACTGCATAGATTGCGGCGATTGACCCTCATCAAGTCTATGCATTGAGCCATGGGAGGGTCAAACGGGGAGGACGGTTGCCTGAAACAGCCTGTCGAGGGCCTGCGACTTAGAGCACGATTCTGTGGAGAGAACAGACCGCAGTGTCGCTTCCACTACGCTTCCTACCCGCGAACCGAAACACCGGAGAAGGAGAGGAGAACCGTACCCCGTACCGGCTGCCCAAAAACCTGCGCCGGGGCAAAAACACTGAAGAGCAGCGTATCTTCCAGCTGGGCACGGGTCTTGTTATCCGCGTTTCCGGAGACGATCTTGTAGTCGTAGACCCGGCCTTCTCCGTTGACGAAAGCCTGAACAACGACCGGGTTGTTACCATCCGCAACGCCTCCGGCAGGCTCAAGCGCGGTGTAAAGGAAACGGGGACTGGATGCCATGCCAAGGGGCTCATCACGCGCCAGCAGCGGCTCCGGTGACGCGAACATGCCGATGAGCAGCGCCACCCCACCCAGCAGCGCAACCGTGCTGGCAAAGCCGGCCGTAACCTGCCACACCAGCGGGCGGAAGGTGTTTTGCCAGCGAACTCGCCCGCGAGCGAATTTCTCCTGAGCAGTGTTGGCCGCTTGCTGCGACAAGGCTACGCGAAGCCGAAGATCCAGATTGGCGCGGAGCTTTCGCCGGCCCGATGGAGCTGATCAGCGATTGCGCATTCCGCCATTGCGCAAATTCAGCCGCACAACCGGAGCAGACTTCAAGATGCGCCGGCAATCTCGTGCATGGCTGCGCCGGTTACGGCGCCATCGAGGTATGCCGAGAATTGCTCGCGGAAATGCGCGCACTTGCTTCACTTGGCCCCCCTGGCGCTCGTCGAGAGCGCTTCCATCGGCTGAAAAGCGGAACTTGGCCGTTTTGCCGCCGCCTCAGCAAAACCCGCCAGCCGAGCTTTCAAATGAGCACGGCCACGCATTAGACGCGACTTGACGGTGCCGAGATTCACGCCCAGGATCTCCGCCACCTCTTCGTAGGAGAAGCCCTCGATATCGCGCAGAACAACGACCGCATGGAACGGCTCGGGAATGCGGCGCAGCTCCTCCTCTACCCTGGCGCGCACCTCTTCCTGGGCGGCCCGGTCAAAGGGCGATTCATGAGCATCGACCAGGGTGTCTTTGAGGCACAGGGGCTGGCCGTCGTTGGTCTCGCCAAATTCGGTTTCTATGGTGACTTCCTGGCGCTTGTGGCGGCCCCACCAGCGGCGCTGGTTGCTGGCTTCGCGCAGCGCGATGCGATAGATCCAGGTGCGCAGGCTGGAGTCGCCGTTAAACCCGCCGATCCCGCGGTAAATCTTGATGAAGACGTCCTGGGTCAGATCGGCCGCGTCCGCGGGATCGGGAATGGTGCGCGCGATCAGGCTGTAGATGGGCTGGTGATACTTGGCGATCAACCAGGCGAACGCCTCCTCGGAACCGGCTTTCAGTTCAGAGACAATTCCGGCTTCTTCCGACGGTACGCTGAGGACGGTGGCGATATTTCCCAAAGCAATGCCTGCCTGCATGCAAAAGTTCTCCATACCATAACAGGAAGCATCCACTTGCGTCTCCCAATTACGCGATCAAGCCGCCGCGCGGCGGCGAGGGACACCCCCACCGCGTCATTCATTCGGCTCTCTTTACCTTAGACACCGCCGGCAGGGACAAGTGGTCCTGCAAAAGAGGTTACTGAGGTGCCGGGGTGGGGGCCGGTTTCTTCTTGCGCGGCTTGGGAGTTTTCGGGGCCATCGTCAACCACAATCTTGTTGGGCGGCGGCGGCGCGCCGCTGCCGGCTTGGGGGCGGGGGCCTGCAGGCGGGCAATTTGCGCGTCCTGGGCGCCTATGGACTGCAGCAGCCAGGCTGCCCAGTTTGGCCCGGCCGTCCTCGAGCCCGGCGCGGGCATCTTCCAGGCTGGCGGCATCGGACCCGGAGCCGGCCAGCGCCGCCGTTTCGGTAACCCGAAGCAGCACGTCATAGAGGGCATCCAGATTCCGAAAAACGGCGAAAGACGGAGAGAGCGCGGCCGGACCCTCGCCTCTGCCTGGGCCAAGAGTCCCGGCAGGGTGGCATTGAGGTCCCGCTGCATGGAGGCGACATCCTGTTGAATGGCGGAGCGGGTTGCGCCGGACGCCTTCCAGTGGGCGACGTTGAGGTTGCCGATGGCGGTCTGCACATTGGCCAGCGCGGGGCGAAGGTTCGCCACCGCAAACCCTGCCGGGGCCGGCGCGGCGGAGCTGCGGCGGCGGCCTGGGCGGCGCGCAGAGCCGGCGACAGAACCGCTCAACATGAGCAGGGTTAACACAGCGAGTTTAGCGGAACGGGGGGAGTTGGAACATTCTTTCTCCCGATGACAACGGTGAAAGGGCGGTTGCCACGTGCGGAGCGTTTGACGGATTTGGCATGCTCCAGCAGAATAAAGGATGTTCCTCCCTTTGTGGGCCTGTGGCGCAGCTGGGAGCGCGCTTCCATGGCATGGAAGAGGTCATCGGTTCGATCCCGATCAGGTCCACCAATAAGTCCTTTGTTAACAACTATTTGCCGGCATCGGCGAGTTTGCCTTCTGCGTGTCCGAGGGTGCGGAAGGGTGCTGAAATTTTTGCAGATCCACGCGGCAGCATCAATGCCCACGACTTTTAGGCTCGCTTCGCGCTTCTGTTGGTCGACCGCGCGGGTGTAAACATCAAGCGTTGTGCGGCAACTGGAATGTCGCATCAACTCCTGAGCAACTTTTATGTCGTCCCCTGCGCGGAACGGCGCAACTGCGTCCGGAGATGCCAGCCGGAAGGCGGGGGTGAACCAGCGTTCCAGAACAGCTTCGGTGATGGACGCCAGTCCGTGCTGCTCAACATCGGCAATGCGCTTGTTCCATGATTCTGGGGTTCCGATTTTGGCCGCTGTGTTGCAGAGGATGAGAGACTGAGGCGGTCCGGGGCGTTTGCTCCGAGCCACTGGCCGATGACTCCGCCCACGGACAGACCGCAGAAATGCACCTTGTCTATCCGAAGCTCATCGAGCAGCGCCAGAACATCGTGGCCCAGGGTGCTGATCGAGCATGCTTCTTCCACCAGGTCACTGTTTCCGTGGCCGCGCATATCGTAGCGCAGGAGGTGAAACTTGCTCTCCATCGCTGCTAATTGCGGGTGCCACATGTCGAGCGAGGTTCCTAACGAGTTCGACATCATGAGCACGGGAGCATCGGCTTTGCCGCTCAGGGTATAGAAGAGCCGCGCTCCATTCACTTCGATTTTCGGCATCGATTTCGGTCCTCGTCGGGAAAAACTCCGCGGGCAATGGAGACTTAGGCCATTCTCGTGGGCGAAGGAAGAGCTGTCAACGCGCAGAGTGCGACGCCGCGATCGAGCACCCTTCCGATACACTATGGGCCGAGTGACTGGAGAAGGAAAACGCGAATGGCAAAGATCGTATCCGTTGAGGTTTTGCAAGTAGACCTGGCGCCCAAGGTCAAACGTTCCGACGCTATTCAGAGCTTCCAGTGCCAGGAGACGCCGATGGTACGCATAACGGACTCCGACGGTGTTACCGGAACAGGCTACAGCTATACCATCGGCACTGGTGGATCGTCGGTGATCAAGCTTCTCGACGATCACCTGGTTCCCCGCTTGCTCGACCGCGATGCTGACGAGATCGAGCGTATTTGGCGCGATCTTTTCTTTTACGTTCACTCGACGACCGTGGGTGCGCTCACATCGATCGCACTGGCGGCGATCGACTCTGCGCTTTGGGATTTGCGCGGGCGTAAGGCACGTCTTCCTCTTCACCGTCTCGCGGGTGGCGCCAGGGACGCGATTGAGTGCTACTACACCGAAGGGGGATGGATCCACATCGAGGACGCCCAGCTGGTAGAGGAAGCATTGCACGCCAAGGAGCGCGGGTTTGGCGGGACCAAGATCAAGATCGGCAAGCCGCATGTCTCCGAAGATGTGCGCCGGCTTTCCGCGGTCCGTGATGCGGTGGGTCCGGCGTGGGAGATCATGACTGACGCCAACCAGGGGTTCAGCTTGAATGAGGCGATCCGGCGCGCCCGTGCTTATGAGGAACTGGACGTCGCGTGGTTTGAAGAGCCGATGCATGGGGATGATGTTCACGCCCACCAGCAGCTTGCCGCCTCGACCAGCGTGCCTATCGCGGTGGGGGAGTCGCTGTACAGCATTTCACAGTTCAAGGATTACTTGCAGAGTGGCGCGTGCTCGATTGTGCAGGTGGATGTTGGGCGGATTGGCGGCATCACGCCGTGGCTGAAGGTCGCCCATATGGCGGAGGCTTTTAATGTGCCGGTGTGCCCGCACTTTCTTATGGAATTGCACCTGGGGCTCTGCTGCGCGGTGCCGAACGGGCGCTATCTCGAATACATCCCGCAGCTGGATTTGGTGACTTCGACGGGTATCCGGGTCGAGAAAGGAATGGCCATAGCCTCAGAGGAGCCGGGGAACGGAATCGATTGGGACTGGGATGCTATCGGGAAGCAGGTGGTGCACCGCAGGGTACATTCCGGGAAATAGTCGAACTGGCTCCGGCATAGCGAAAGAAAAGCGCAGGGGCTAAAGCAGGTTTTCGTGGGCTCTTACGGCGCGACTGAAGTCGTGCCCAGACACAAAACCGGGTTTATTCAGCAGCCTGCAAATCGCTGCGTGATGCCAGATGAAAGTGGTGACGTTCGGCGGAAGTTCTCATTACGGGCTGGCACTAAAGCATCAGCCCCGTATTCCCAAGGCTACGTATGCTGCACGTGAAGCGCATGGGCTTTCGATAGGAAAGGCTCAGAGCTTAACGGTGACGGTTTTCACTTCTGTGTATTCGTGCAAAGCGTACTCGCCCAGTTCGCGCCCCATCCCCGATTGCTTGAATCCGCCGAAGGGTGCCCTGGTATCCAGAACGTGATAGCAGTTGACCCAGACCGTACCCGCCCGCACACCATTCGCTACAGCGTGCGCCTTCTTGATGTCGCGTGGTCCAGACGCCCGCTGCTAATCCATAGTCGGTTTTGTTTGCACGGGCGATCACCTCATCCATATCTTTGAAGGCGATCACGCTCATGACCGGTCCGAAGATCTCTTCCCGGGCGATTTTCATGTCATCGTGCACGTCAGCGAATACGGTCGGCCGAATGAAGTATCCGCGATTGCCAACCCGCTCGCCACCGCAGGCAAGCGTCGCTCCTTCGGCTCGCCCCGACTCGATGTAACCCATGATTCTGTCGAACTGGGATTGATCTACCTGCGGGCCCTGGTCGGTGCGTGGGATCGAGCGGGTCTCCCACCCGGCGCTTCGCGGCCCTGGCTACGCTCTTTTCTACGAATTGCTGATAGATCTTCTCTTCTACAAAGACCCTGGATCCTGCACAACAGGATTGGCCCTGGTTTACGAAGATACCCATGTGGGCGCCTTCTACAGCATCATCGAGATCGGTGTCCGCGAAGATGATGTTTGGGCTCTTGCCGCCGAGCTCCAGGGTGACTCGCTTTAGATTAGATTGTGCGGCCGCAGTCATAATGAGACGGCCGACTTCCGTGGACCCGGTAAACGCGACCTTGTCCACATCCATGTGGCGGGCGAGGGCTGCGCCGGCGGTGGGACCAAACCCGGGCAGGATGTTCACCACGCCCTCCGGAAAACCTGCTTCCAGAATCAGCTCCCCGATGCGGAGCGCGGAGAGAGGTGTCTGTTCGGCCGGCTTCATCACCACGGTGTTGCCGGTGGCCAATGCCGGGGCTAGCTTCCACGATTGCATCAGCATCGGGTAATTCCAGGGAATGATCTGCCCTACCACGCCGATAGGCTCATGCCTGGTGTAGCAGAAGAAGTCACCGTCGATGGGGATCGTCTTGCCCTGAACCTTGTCTGCCCAGCCCGCGAAATAGCGATAGCACGCAACCGTCTTGGCAACATCGACCGCCTTGGCGATCGAAAGAGGCTTGCCGTTGTCGAGGGTCTCCAGCCGCGCCAGTTCGTCCGCGTTCGCTTCAATCAGATCAGCGAGACGGTAAAGCAGCCGTCCCCGCTCAGAGGCGCGCATCTTTCGCCATGGCCCTGTCGAAAGCTGCTCGCGCCGCCTGCACAGCCTTGTCGACGTCGGCGGCATCGGCTTCGGCAACCTGGCAGATCTCCTCGCCGGTGGAGGGATTGATGGTCGCGAAGGTCTTGCCCGATTCACTGGGAACCCAGCGATTGTTGATCAGAAGCTTGGTCACCGACGGGGTGACGTGGACTTCTGGAGGAATGGGCAAAGTAGAAACCATAAGATGTAGACCCCTTCAAAACTGGGTTTAAACGACGCCCCGGTCGCTGCGCTTCGAGGCGGCAGTAGCCCACTCCACCCGGGCAGCGTGGGTCATGGCTTTGAGTCGCTTCGATCGCAGCGTCCGTTTCCTTCTGGGCGCAGATATAGTCCAGCCAATTTTTATAAACACTGGTGGCACTCGAGTGCCACGTATTGTCGATCGTTCTCTCTCCCAGCGATTGCGATAGTTCCGGCAACAACTCTTCACTTCTGTTGCGAAATTGCTTTCTCCTGTAAAGCCGTCAATTCATCCACCATACTGCGACCGAAATAGCTACGCGGCATCAAAGGGTATCTGGCTGTCTCGCCTTTGAAGTAGCGCCCAACATCGCGGCGATATTCGCGCAGCAGGGTGTCGGATTCATACTCCGGATGACCCTGGAAAAAGACGAAGAGTTTTTTCTGTTGTTTCACGAACGTATCGACGCCGGCGTCGCCGGCCCGGGTGAGCACGCTGATATCCGCAACTCGTCAGCTCGTCTTCCGGCACACCATTCCAGCGCGAATGTGGGAGCCGGAAGCTGACCGGCGTTCCCGCCGTCAAGGGATGATCGGACGCGCGGGCGCACTCAAAGATGCCGACAGAGCTTGTCATTCCTTTTGACGCGGCGAATGCCGTCCATGTGAAGAATCGCAGCGTGGGCTGCGAGGCAGGACCAAACGGTCGCGTGGGAATTGCTCTTGCGCCCACTCCAGCACCCTGGTGAAACTCTTCCAGTAGGGTTCGTCCGCCAGATTTGGGGCCATAGGCTCCCTGCCGGTCACGATCAGCCCATCGAGATGCCGGTCCCACAGATCTTCCATGTTGGAATAGCAGCTATTCAGGTGGTTCCGAGCCGCCCTTGCCGGGGAACATCGGGCAACGTATAAAGTGACAGACGGATCTGCAATGTCGTCCGAAGCCGCAGTCAGCAGCGAAATAAATTGGCGTTCCGTTGCCTCGAGCGCCGAATCCGGACATGTTGTTGATCAAGCCGATGGTGATACATCGGCTCGACCCTTCATAGAAGCCGGGCGTTTTCGGGCTGAGATGATTCGAGTCGATAAGAACGGGCATCAGCTTCTCCCTTCGTCGTGACTAACGTGGTGCGTCGAGGGCCTGACTTCAAATCGGCAATGATGTCGTCGATGTGCTCGATGCCGATGCTGAGCCGAATCATCTCCGGCATAACGCCGGCGCTGCGTTGCTCTTCGGCGGACATCTGCCGATGAGTGGTCGAGGCCGGATGGCAAGCCAGCGACTTGGCATCGCCCAGATTGACCAGCCGCTTGATCAAGCTTCAGCGCGTCATAGAACTTGACCGCGGCCTCGTAGCCTCCCTTGATTCCGACAGCCATCAGAGAGCAGGCGTGGCCGCCCAGATATTTCTGCGCGAGTTGCGTGATAAGGACTCTCGGGAAAACCCGCATAGTTGACCCATGCGACCCTGGGGTCGTTGCGCAGAAACTCGGCGACCTTTCTGCCGTTCTCCACGTGGCGCTCCACCCGTAAGCGCAACCGTCTCGATTCCCTGCAGGAGCAGAAACGCGCTGAGCGGCGACAGCACGGCCCCGGTCGTCCGCTGGTAGACGCTGCGGCAGCGGCCAAGATAAGCGCCTTTACCGAAATGATCGGTGTAGACCAGGCCGTGATAGGAGGGGTCCGGCTGGCTGAACATCGGGAAGCGCTCGGCGTGCTGCTTCCAGGGAAAATTGCCGCTGTCGACGATGGCTCCGCCGAGCGTCGTGCCGTGCCCGCCCATGAACTTGGTGAGCGAATGCACGACAATGTCGGCGCCGTATTCGATCGGCCGCAGCAGGATGGGCGTGGCCACGGTGTTGTCGACGATCAGCGGAACGCCGTGTCGATGAGCCACCTCGGCCAGGCCCTCGATGTCGCAGATGTTTCCCGCCGGGTTGCCGACGCTTTCGCAAAATACAGCGCGCGTGTTGCTCGTCGATCAGCTTTTCCATGCATCTCGGGGTGATCCGCTCTCCGCAAAGCGGACAGTGACTCCCTGGCTGGGCAAAAGGTGAGCGAACAGCGTGTGGGTGGTGCCGTAGAGTTGCGGAACGGAGACGATGTTGCTGCCCAGTTCGGTGACATTTTGCACCGCGTAGTTGACCGCCGCCTGGCCGCTGGCCACGCACAGCGCCTCCCGGCCTCCCTCGAGCGCGGCGACGCGCCGTTCCAGCACCGCGGTGGTCGGGTTGCTGATGCGGGTATAGCGGATAGCCCTCGGCCTCCAGGTTGAACAGCGCCGCGGCATGGTCGGTGCTGTCGAACGCATAGGCGACCGTCTGGTAGATCGGCACCGCGACAGCCTTGGTCGTCGGGTCGATATCGTAACCGCTATGGATGGCGATGGTTTCGCGTTTCATTCTTCTTCCGTTCTGGCGTGGACGCTGCTGATCTACTGGACTCGAGACCAGGCGTTCATCTCGCTCACCACCCAGTGAATATCCGCTTCGGTGGTTCTAAAGCTGGTAATACACGCGCGCACGACCGGGGTGTCGCCCAACCGCGCCTCTGACATCCAGGCGATTTGGCGCTGGTGCAGGGCTGCCAGAAATTTGGCGGGGACGAGTCCTTCCCGGGTAAAGCAAACCAGCGGCAGTGGAGTCGAGTTGACGATGCGCCACCCCGAGGCTTTAAGTGCCTCGCGCAGCACGTGGCCCATGCGGGTCTGGTGCTCGATCATCTCCGCATAGCCGGATTCGCCTTGCTGCGCCAGCGCAAGAAAAAGCTTCAGGCCGATAAACCGCCGCGACCACTGGGCCGATGTCGTGAACGGATCAAAGACCGGCCCAACTGTTCTTTCCCGGCATGTAAGAGACGTCGGCGCGGAAGGCCTCGGCGACGGTTTCCGGATGGCGGCAGAAGAACATCCCGCATCCCATGGGAACCGAGAGCCATTTATGCGCATCGCAGGTGATCGAGTCGGCAGCTTCGATGCCGGCGAGATGATGCCTGAGCTCGGGGAGAGGATGGCGCTGCCGCCCCAGGCGGCGTCGACAGTGAAACCACAGGTCCTGCTCGCGGCAGAATTGCGCCAATCTCAGGCAACGGATCGATCACTCCCGCCGCCGTGGTTCCGGCGGTGCCGACCACCATGAAAGGCAGCGAAGCCATTCTTCCGATCCTCGGCGACTCGTCTCTTGCAGTTCACCGAGATCCATCTTCAGATCGCTGTCGGTCGCGATGGTGCGCAGCGCTCTTCGTCCGAGCCCCGCCATGTGCGCGATCTTGTTGAACGAGTGATGGGCTTCTTCCGTCAGATAGATCGACGGAGTCGGCGTTCAGGTGCCGAAGGCCGTGTTCGCCATAGTCGGGGAACGCCCGGGTCAACGCGACGATGACTGCGGAGAGATTCGCCTCGGTTCCGCCGCTGGTGAAGGTCGCGATGGCATTTCGCGGGAAGGCCGAACTTTGCGGCAAGCCAGCCGAGCGTGTGCCGTTCGATCTCGTTGGCCGCCGGCGAGGTGCGCCAGTTGGCCAACTGCGGGTTGTACATGGCGACCAGGGTGTCCGCGACGACGGAGGCAAGCGTCACGCTGGGGTTGAACAGACCGAAGTAGCGAGGATGCGTGACCTGCACCTGCCAGGTGCGTAGCATCTTTTCTACATCGGCGATCACTTCCTCAAGCGGCAGCGCTCGCTTGAAGTCGTAGCGAGACGCGAGATAGGCTCGAATCTCTTCCGCCGTGACGCGTGGGCAGAATGGGGCCGTTCGCAATATCGGTCTGCAGCTGCGTCGAAATCACACCCGATTTCATCGATGACCATGGTTACCCTTCTCCCCGACGAGCAAGCAGACTACAGACCTACAGGCGAATGCCGCCCATTTGAATGCGTTCATAGAGTTCCTGGTCGAGCCGGGTGAATGCTCCCGACTCCGGGTTGTCGAAGTAGAGCAGCGTCATTGCTCGCGACCGGATCGAATCCCTGGCGAACCAGGTCGGCCTTCGAGTATTTGAAGGTGCCTGTCACGTCAACATCGTTCTTGCATGCGCAGAAACAAAGGGCGCGCATACGGGGGAAGGCGGTTGACCAGGTGCTGGCGAAACCCTGCCAGATCCAGTGCGCCTTCGGCGACAAGCGTGGCCATGCCGGCCCGGCCTTCGGTCGCCGGGAATGGCGACGCCGTAAACGTTGGCGTGCTTCACTCCGGGAAACGCGCAGATCGCTTCCGAGACCTCAGAGGTCGCGACGTTCTCGCCCTTCCAGCGGAAGGTATCGCCGATGCGATCGACGAAATAGAAATAGCCCTGCTCATCCTTGCGCATCAGGTCGCCGGTGCGAACCCAGGCGTCTCCCGGGCTCAAAGACGTTGCGCAGGATCTTCTTTCTGAGGCTTCCTGGTTGGTGTAGCCCTCGAATCGGCTGCCGACATTCGCCGGGTCGTCGACGACCTTGCCAATCGCTTCGCCGGCCTCGTTCGGAGCGCAGCGAATGCAGAAGCCCTGCTCGTTCCGCACCGGCTCGCCCTTCTCGACATCGAACTCCACCAGGGCGGGCGAGAATCGATGCGACAGGTACGCCGGGATGTGGCCGATGGCGCCCGCGCTTGCCCTGCGACGTTGAACAGCGAGACGCCGCCTTCGGTGGCGGCATAGAACTCGAAAATCTGGGGAATGCGAAAGCGGTTCTTGAAGTCTGTCCCAGACTTCGGGCGCCAGCCCGTTGCCGCAGGCCATCCTGATGCGATGGCCGGTTTCATTCGCGGAGGGCGCGGCGTGGAGCAGGTAGCGGCAAAGTTCGCCGATGTACTGGAACAGCGTGCAGTCCCAGCGGACAACATCGTTCCAGAACTGGCTGGCGGAGAATTTCTCGCGAATGACGAGCGCGCCGCCGGCGGCCAGAATCGCGCCGGGCGCCAGCACCCCGCCGACGCTGTGATACATCGGCAGGCAGTTGTACATGCGGTCTGTTGGCTGCGCATCCATCATGCCGGCGAACCAGTGGCTCCATTGCATGACCCGGGCATGGCTGACGTTGGCGGCCTTGGGCAGCCCGGTCGTGCCCGAGGTGTAGATGTAGAGTGCGCGATCTTCGATGGTCGGTCGGCCGCCGCTCGTCTTTGCTCAGCGCTTCACCCGATATGTCGCTCGATGTCGAGATCGATGCGCGGGAATGAGCCGTGTTCGCTGCCATGGATCCAGATCGGTGGGCGCCGGCGAAAGCTGTCGGCAGGGCCGCGGCCAACTGACCGGCAAACTCGGCCGAGCCACGATGAGATGTTTGGGCGAGACAACATTGATGCAGTGGGCGAGCGACGGGCCGGGCAGATTGGTATTGAGCAGCGAAACGACGCCGCCGACGCTGGTGATGCCGAGCCAGATGGCAATGTATTCCGGCCGGTTGGGCATCAACAGGCAGACGACTTCGCCTTTGGCAATGCCCTGCGTCGAGCGCCCAGCGGGCATATTGATTGATCCGCCGGCGAGAGCGCTCGATAGGTCATGCACTCCCGGTCGGATAGCAGCGCCGGCGTGTCGCCCAATTGCGCGGCGAGCTCCTCGATCACGGTCGAGAGAACGCGGTCGCGGATTGCGCGCGATGGGTGCGGTCAGCTCCAGCGCGCGCAACCAGGCTTTGCCCGGACGAGCCGTTGCGTGTTGACCGGCGTCATGGTCTGCACTTCGCTCACGCTGTGTTCCCCGCATCGACGGTAAGTACGGTGCCGGTGATGTTCTTGGCTCCATCGCTCAGCAGAAATTCGACTGCATTCGCCACGTCTTCGACCTCGACCAGGCGCCGCAGCGCGCTGCGGCGCACGATCTGTTCCCGGTGCTCGTCTTTGAGGTCTGAGTCATGTCCGTATCGACAAAGCCGGGCGCGACGGCATTCACGTTCACCCCATGCGTCCCACTTCTCTGGCCAGCGAACGGGTAAAGCCGATGAGCGAAGCCTTGGTCGCGCTGTAGACCGACAGTCCGCTGTAGCCGGTGAAGGCAGACAATCGACGCGATATTCACGATGCGGCCGCCGCCATCAGCCATCATGGAGCGCACCACATATTTGGTCATAACCATCGGCGAGAGCGTGTTCACAGCGCACAAGCCGCTCCATCTGCGAGTTGGGCATCAGTGCGAGAGACGCCTTCGGCACTCATGCCGGCGTTGTTCACCAGCCCATAGATCGGTCCAAAGTCTTTGCGCAACGTCTTCACCAGGTCCGCGATACCTTCGATGTCCGCCAGATCGAAGGGGACGAAGCGCAACGACCCGGGATTGCTGGGTTCGCTTTGCTTCGAGCGCAGCGGTAAGTTCGACTGCTTTCCTTGCGCGCAACCGCGATGGCGCGAAAGCCCTCGCGGTCAGCCTGCGGGCGATACCCAGCCCTAATCCCCGGCTTCCGCCGGTCACGATCACATTACGCATGGCGGCGGATGAGTTTCCCAGTCTCAGCAACCGCCAAGCGCAGGAACGAAATTGATGGTAGACGGGAACTTTGTGCGCAGGAAAGCGACTCGCGGCACAACAGACAGAATGTCCCGCTGAATCGTACGATCGTCCGCCGACCCGGGTCTGGCTGGCTGTTTTCAGGACAACATCCGCAATGACCAGTGAACCCGTGATGGGATTTTTCCTTGTCCGGACCAAGCGACATCCGAACCTGCGGATGACGATTGATCACTTCTTCGACTTCTTCGGGATGGACCTTCAAGGCCGCCGACATTAATCACGCCGTCCCGCCGGCCGACGAAGTAGTAGCGATCGTCCTCGCAGTTCGAGCACGTCGCCGGTGTCGACGAAGCCGTCCGCATCCTTAAGAGGGCTGCATTCGTGATCGAGATAGCGGCTCGCGGTGCGATCGGAACGAATGCGCAGGGTTCCATATTCAATTTTCATTTCCACACCGGGCGTGTGCTTGATCACGTCCGGCTCCAAACCGCTGATGACGTCCTTCACGTCAAAGGCAACCCCGGCCTCAGTTGAGGCAAAAGCGTGGGAGATTCTTGCCTGCGGATAGAACGACCGAAGCTGGTTAAGGAGTGCCTGGTCGGCAATTTCTCCTGACAGCCGAATATATTCAGGTGTAATCAGGTGAGCCGAAGGGCTCATCAGAGCGCGCCGCCAATGCGAAGGAGTTCCAGAAATATGAGTCACTCCGCAAGCGCCGGCGCGGGCCAGAAATTCCGCCGTCGACTCATGGGCGCTCGAAAGCACCAGGGACGAGCCGGTTAGGGCGGCGCGCAGAAAGATTTGCAGACCGCCATAGCGGCGAATATCGTAAAACGTGCTCCAGATGATTTCATTTGCCGGACTGTTGCTATTACGAATCGCGCCGGTCAGACTGCGTAGGGTGTGAGCGACTAATTTGGGCAGCCCTGTCGTTCCGGAGGTGAGAAGAACCCATTCCGTCGCGAGGGGCTTTTCCTGATCAAGTGTGATGCTCGTGGGCTGCAACGCACCGGGAACGATCAGCGCGCATCCTTCCACCGGCAGGTCAAGCGATACCCTATCTGAAACGATCGCATCGGCCTCAGCGATTCTCGCGGAATAGGCCAGATGCTCTACCGACAAATCCGGAGGGTAGAGAACCAGACGGTCGGCAACACCATCGAGCTCAACCAGAGTCGCAATGGCCCTGAGCTGGTCTGTTGTCGCGATCAGAACAGACTTGCTACGGAGTTTGCCCCCACCGTCGCCGAGACAAGTGCCAGCCGCCAGTTGGTCCCAGGAGGCATTCGCTCCCGCTCCAAATAGAGAGCGATCACCCAGATCGCTATTCTCGCTGAGCACCTGCCGGAGCGTTCCTGGGTTACTTGGCCACATTCTCATAGAAACTGACGAAATCACCGAAAGTAACGGGAAACACGGCATCTTCCGAAGCGGTAAAGGGATCGACTCCCAACGAATCCTCAAGGCGTGTAACCAGGATTGCAAAGCAGAGGGAATCAAGACCGGAGTCGAGAAGGGTCAAATTATCGGTCAGTGGAGCGAGTCGCTTGTCCTGCTCACGGGCGACTTGCTGGAACTGAGTTACGATTTCGGAGCGAAAACTCATATTAGCTTTTAACTCCCAAGGCTGCATCGACGGGGGCAAGTATCGATTGGTGATTGGAGAATTCGGCTTCATCGTTCAACTGCACGTCTTGCTTAAAAGTCTGCGCTGCCTTTGCTGAGCGCTCGAATGGGAAAAACTTTGGCATCCACTCTGCCACGTGCTCTCGTATGGCGGATTTGCCTATCGGATTGGAAAAAGTGTGATTGGCTCCCGAGACGACCCTGACCTCCACTCGACTGCGGCTACCTGCCAATTCGAGGACGTGCTGGATATAGTCGAACTTGCCTGCCCTGGGCTTGTTATCCGAGGCTTTCGGCTCTGGAGCGTTGAGCAACAGAATAGGCAGGCCCGTGGAAGCAATATCTTTCCAACGCTTCAAGAGGGGAAAGTTGGCGTTCTCCGGGGGAGCATTCTTACGTAGTTGCAAGCTCAGCTTTTTGAACTGATCGTAGACGTTGCTGAGGAGCCCCCCGATACGACTCTTGGTTGTCCAGTGAAACAGAGCGCGCTTGACCGTTGGCCTTACTGCAGGAGGCAAATTGAAAGGCGGGTCCAGCAAGATCAGCCCCCGGCATTTTTCAGAGATTGCCGCGGCAAAGATCGCGGAAATTGCACCTGCGCAGTGGCCCAGGATGACGACTCCTGCCAGTTCGTATCGTGCAACGATCTGTTCGACCAATTCTGCGGCAACTCGCTCGTATCCACCTGCGGACGTGTACTGGAGCAGGTCTGCCGGAACATTCCCGCGAGAATCGCCAACTCCCGGCAGGTCCACGCGG
The DNA here is from genome assembly GCA_963757515.1 of uncultured Acidobacteriaceae bacterium. GTDB lineage: Bacteria > Acidobacteriota > Terriglobia > Terriglobales > Acidobacteriaceae > PALSA-350. The sequence goes on from CAVWRV010000001.1 coordinate 305,899, forward strand.
AAACTCGGGTAGCCTAATTGCGCAAACGATGTAGCCCAGCAGACGGCTGCATCGCCATGGGCCGCTCTCGGCATAGGGAAACCGGAAAACAGCAAGATGCCGGTCCGGTTTGATCCTACCAGGCCCTGGGCGGGGACGTGGTAAGTGCCACAGAGAGTACCTCCCTGGCAATCAAGCGTAAATACCTCGCGAGTTTCAATTGTCTGAATCACGAATGCCCCCAGCGTCGATCGCTAATGCAGCTGACAGCCAACCCCAATTCTTCGCAAACAGAGCTGAGAAATCCCTGGGAATGTCCGCGACGGCGGGCGCCGCCTTTCACCAGGGGAATTGCTTCCTTACCGAGTTTGACCAGTCTCACCGGTTTCTCGTACACCTCGCGGGCGTGGCTCTCATCTTCCAGAGCGGACGGAAGCACCACCTCGAAGGACTCTCGCCAGAGTTTGGCTGACCAACGATATCCCTCTACTTCGATGGCCGAGCCTTGCTCCATTTGGCGGATGTAGGCCGAAGCCGGCTTTCGATCATCCCCGAATTTAAACACCTGGTCGGCCACTACCCAGCGCAAGAGTGTCGGGCGGAGGGCTAGATTTGCGTTGGCTGGGGGAGACCACAAAAGCAACATGTCCCCTATGCCCGAGTCAAATGCTTTGCCGGCCAGCAGCGCGCCGATTTCGAGACCATTCAGAACAAACGGCAAATCGGGAGACTGACCCCGTAGCCAGTTTGCGAGAAGCACAAGATCGTCACTCCACTGCTGAAATGACATCTCTTCGAAGACGCCTTCGCTCTCCCCTACGCCGCGGTAGTCAAAACGGAGAACCTCAACTCCCCTCTGGGCAAGGTACCGAGCCCACCGGACCCAGGGATCAAAAGAATAGTGCCGCTCCGACGCGAACGACCCGGCAAGTAACATGCGGGCAACAGGTTTTTCCACTTGGTGCAACACCGTGTAGAGGTGCGCACCGGATACTGGGAAGTACCCGGGACGTTCGGTTAGATTGGCGGGAGTGTTTGATAGGACCGCCATTGTCGACTTTCAGGCCGCCACGGCACTGCCACTAACATGCACAGCCCGGTTGATTAAAGCTTCCAGTAGCTCGACCCCTTCGAATATGTTCGCGTCCGGGGCTAGTGGGTTTAACGCCATCTCCGTCGACAACGCCTGAATCAGACCCTCTGTATGTGCGATATCGCAAACCCCGTGAACGTCTGTGTATTCCAGCTCGGAGGACCCTTGAGCAACGGCAAGATCCGCCAAATATGCCATATATCGCTGGATGAAGCCTTCAAAAAAAGCCATCGTAACCAGGGTTTGTACCCCGGAAAGACGACCCACAAACAAGCGAACTTTGGTCAGCTCATGGTCAACAGCGAGGGCGTCAGAGTCGGTTGGAAATGCGTGCGCGGCGATGGCGAACCTTCTCAGCATTGCCGGATGACTGTCTCGTACTTCTTCCATCAAATTATCGATGATGATCGGGCGGGCGGCCTCTGACTTTACTGATAGATACGCAGCCGTCATCCAGTAAATGAAATTGCCTTCCAGCACGGCGGTGTATCGCGCGATGATCCCACGCCGCTGTTCGCTGCTCAACTGATCCACTGCGGGCAGAGAGTTCATGATCTCGTCGATCGTCTGATCGACACGTGTTTTGGTAGTGGCTAAGACTGAGTCTGTGGTCAGTTCAGGGGCGAGCGCGAGCGTATTCATTCAATTACCTTCCAGATTCACAGTTGACGAGCTGGCCGAAGGGCACCTGGGAGGGATGCCAGATTGTCGCGGAGAAAAGGTGAGCACACGTCAGCAGCAGACATTGCGAAAGGGGCCCAAAAACACAGCTAAAATCTAAGGACTTATAGACAATCTAAGTGAGTAGCTCATAGTAGGCTTTACACGCCTGGGAGGGCAACTGCATTCACGTTTTAACGCGATACTCTTTAGTCACCTGTAAAAAACTTACGAAGATTCGAATAGTAACTATCTCCTGCCTCTCCAAGACACGCCATCGGTAACACATCCTTCGATGCCAGGTTGTCATTTACCTCTAATCTGGTGAGTTTCGTTGAAAAACACGGCAGCTGTGCGCTCTGCCCTTTGTCATTCATCTGTAATCATCTACGCGGTACACTCCATCGCAATGGGTGCCGTCTCTCCTAACTGCACGGCAGTCAATGCTGATTATATTTAGGACAACAACCCGGGACTTGGGGTAACCATTACTTAAAAGTGGAGAGGTACTCCGTGGTATTGCCTTTACTTTTACTTGGCGCTCGGTCATATTTTACAGGGCCAAGTAAAAACAACTAGACCGTTGCATACGTCTTATCTTCGTTTTTTTCCTGAATAGACTTGGTTCGGTTCGCACACCTCCTGCCGTGCTGTTGGCCGGCTACCTGATAGATAGCCCCCTGAGACAGTACCCTGTCTCAGGTCTATTGATCTGACGAAGCAATCGTTCGTGTGAAATCGAATTGACCCCACGGTGTTTTGTCAGCCCAGGAACGTTTCGACAGTCCAATGGCTTCAGTAATCGTGGGAATCTCTGGGGCTGTGGAAAATAACACCCCGACTAAGGATGGCGAAGCTGTGTCTGGAATTAGCACAATCTCGAGCGCGGGGAATGGTGCGACGCCACCATCTGCTGCGGGTCCCTCTACCCAGTGGTTTGCGGTATACACCGCGCACCGACACGAGAAACGGGTTTCGGAGCTTCTTCTAGACCGTGAAATCGAGACAGTACTACCGCTGTACAAGGTCTGTCGACAGTGGAAGAAGAGGGCCCCTGTTGTTTTGGAGCTACCGCTGTTTCCTTGTTATCTCTTTGTCAATATCTCGCGGGATGCGCGAGGGAGCGTTCTTGGGGTGCCAGGCGTGCTCTCAATCGTGGGGTCGCCGAACGAACCGTGGCCTTTACGTACTTGTGAGATAGAAGCCTTGCGTCTCGGTATTAAGATGGGCATGGTTGAACCACATCCATACCTGAAGGTCGGCGAGAAAGTCAGAATCACAAACGGACCGATGGCGGGCATTGAGGGCATCCTAACGCGCAAAAAGAACGGGCTTCGGTTTGTACTCACGTTAGAGGTGATCATGCGGAGTGTAGTCATTGAGGTCGACGCCAACGAAATTGAGATCGTTGACGAGAGGCTAACGGGCTAGATGCGGCCGACTAAGCCTGGTCACAGCACATGAGATTGCGTGCAACTGGCTCATTGGCCGACTCAAGCCGACGTCGACATCGAAGAGATGTTCTTTATCTATTCACCCAGGTTGGAAGTAATAAAGCCGGCAGGGATATTTGGCAACGGCCAATTTGAGCTATAAGCCGAAAAGAGGAGCGAAGGTGCGGCCACTGTTGACAAGCGACGAGATACTCCCAGTGAAGAGTCCTGAGGCGCCAACCGCGCTGACCGACGTGGTGACGGCTTTTTTTCGCAATGATTACAAGATTGCAGCCGCCGTTCTTGCATTCCTGGCCCTTCTCACCAGCTTCTTCATTCTGCGCCCGAAGAGCTACGAGTCGCGGATGGTCTTCCTGGTACGTGACGAAGCCGCGGCTCTCCCGATTACCACGTTCGACGAGCGTACGCAACCGACCATGCCGATTTCGGACATCCAGATCGGAACAGAGATAGAGCTGTTGTCGGGGACTGAACTGCATCGACAGGTCATCTCGACGTTACATCCTGGTTTATCAGATAGTGAGCTTGATCGTCGCCTCCTGGTCTTCAACAAAGCCCTGAGCGTGCTACCGGTGCCGAAGACAACACTCATCAGTGTCACCTATACTGCGCCTTCAAAAGAAGAAGCGAATCGAACTCTAGCTACGCTGAGCCAGCTGTATCTAACGTACCGGGCCGGCATCAGGGGTAGCGACGGAACGTATGCCTTCTTCGACCAGCAAGCAAATCGCTACTACAAAAAGCTCCAGGAAGATCAGGTGGCACTGGCCGCGTTCAACCGGCAAAACCGGGTCACATCGATGACCAGCGAAAAGGATGAACTTATCCACAAATTGGCCGACGCGCGCGCGAGTGTTTACGAAACCCAGGCGTCGGGCCACGAAGCGGACAAGCAAATTCAGGCGATGGAGACTATGCGTGCCAAGCTCCCACCGCGGGTCACCACTCAAAGGCGGGATCTCCCCGACCAGGTCACCGCGGAGCGGCTCAATTCAAGCCTGGTAGATCTCCAGAACAAGCGCGTGGAACTGCTCACTAAGTATTATGCGACCGATCGCCACGTGCAGGAGCTTGATGAGCAGATCGCAAACACGCGGGAGGCGCTCGAGCGGGCGCAAAAGTCGAAATCCACGGAAGAACAAACCGATCTCAACCCAATCCGGCAAGATGTAGAGGCTGATCTGGAGAAGGCGCAATTTCGCTCAGCCGGTCTGCAAGCACGCCAACGGAGCCTTGCTGCCCAGGTGAACGATTACAGTGCCAAGCTCGAGGAACTGAATCAGCTCACTGCACAATACGACAATTTGACGCGTAAGGTGAAGGAGGACGAGACCAGCTACGACCTCTATTTCAAGCGAAGAGAAGATGCCCGGATCAACCGGAATCTAGATAGCGATAAGCTGGCCAATGTTCGTCAGATTGATGGCCCGGCAGTCGTTCCGCAATCGAGAGGCCAGCTTGTCTTGAGTATGGCAAGTATCTACACCATCGGAACCCTGTTGATCGTAGGTACTGGCATACTGTTGGGGCTGTGGAGCCCCCGGTTCCATTCCCCATGGGAACTGGAGACCGCGATCGGTGCGCCGGTTCTGGCTACGATCCCTGTTCTCTCGAAAAAGGCTGACGACGAATTACCGATCAGACGCTCCGAACTCCCCGGGTCCTTGGGTTTGCTTGCAAGGGACGCTTTGGATGAGGGGGACCCAGTGAAGCCAACGCTGGTGCAAGTTCTGTCTCCAGTGTCGCCTTCCAGCGGCGGGGTAACCGCGGAACTAGCCCAAGCCGTTGGGGTCTACCTGCCGCTCATCCAGAGACTGCGCAAGATTGATCCGACGGACACAGGTGGAGGCACAATCTTTGCCTTTACCGCTTGCACTCGTGGTGAAGGAGTAAGCCACTTTGTGCGCGGACTGGGCGCGGAGTTGACGAATTACACGGGAAAGCGAGTTGCCATCGTCAATGCGCCGGATATCTTTGAAACTGTCGCGGAGGCGGCTAACGAGACGGACGCGTTGATTTGGGGAAGGTCCGCCAGCAGCGGGGAGAAGTTCATTCAGCAGTGGTTTACAGGCTTGAGAGAAAAGCATGACTACGTCCTGATCGACTGCCCGTCGTTAAATGCAAGTCGTGCTGCCACCATACTGGGCCCCCAAAGCGACGGACTTCTGCTGGTTGTCGGAACAGGAAAGGCCACGCGAAGCCAGGTTCGCGGCGGCCTCGCTATGCTAACGCTGGCCTCAGTGAAGGTCGTCGGTCTGGCTTTGAACAAGCGCACCTATCCAATTCCGGATGCAGTTTACAACCTCTTATAGAGGGTTTGAGGACATCGTATGCAACGGGCATTTCTCACCATCTTCTTGACAGCTGGCCTATGCGGAGCGTTTGCCCAGCAACCGGCTCAACTGGTGTCGCGAGACCAACCGTACCGGTTGCAAATCAGCGATGTGCTGGAGCTCGAGTACGAGTACACGCCGGAGTACAACCAAGTGGCCACGGTGGAGCCGGACGGAACCGTCAGACTGAAGTTGCTGGGATCGGTAAAGGTCGCGGGAGAGAGCCTGGATGAGGCCACAAAGACGATAAAAGATAAGGCCTCCTTGTCCCTGAACAAACCGGAAATAACCCTGACCCTAAAAGATTTTGTGAAGCCACATTTCACGGTGTACGGAGAAGTTTCACGGCCCGGGACGTACGATATCCACGGTGCGGTGACCGTACTTCAGGCAATCGCGCTCAGCGGCGGAGTAAAAGACAGCTCCAAGGAGACGCAGGTGTTGCTCGTACGAAAGATGAATGCGGATGTCGCGGAAGTGAAGGTGATCAATACCAAACTGATGGCCAGCGCAAAGGGGGCTCGAGAGGATTTTGACCTTCGGCCCGACGACATGCTGATCGTCCCGAAAAACCGGCTGGGCAAAGTTGAGCCCTATGTTCGAGTTGCTTCCATGGGCCTTACCAGTCTGTTCGGCATACAGGTATTTAAATGAGCGCAACCATGGTTTCTCTTATAGTCGCGACCCGCTATCGCACGGCTGAAGTGAAAAAGCTTCTGGATTCTTTAGTCGCTCAAACCTATCAGGCGTTCGAGGTCATCGTCGTCGATCAAAATGACGACGAGCGTCTTGTTCCGGTGCTCGAAGCCTACGGTCAGAATTTGCGGCTGAGACACGTGCGATCCAATACGTCGGGCAAGGCCGCGGCAAACAACGTAGGGCTCAGGATCTGCGAGGGAGATGTTATCGGGTTCCCGGATGACGACTGCTGGTACGCACCGGATCTGTTGCGCCGGATCGTCGACGGTTTTGATACGCATCCTGAGTGGGATGGCATGACTGGGTGCGAAGCTCCCTCTGAAGAATTTGTTCGCAATGACCGGTTTGATCAAGTGGCAGGCCAGGTGGTCCAAGGCAATATCATGCGCCGCCATATCTCGTTCACCGCGTTTTTCCGAAAGAGGGGTTTGGCAGGGTTGTTCTACGATGAGCGACTGGGCATAGGCGCCGGCACTATCTGGGGCTCCGGGGAAGAGACAGATTTCATCCTTCGATTCCTCAAGCGTGGGTGCTGGGTTCAATACGAACCATCTCTGGTTGTCTACCATCCAGACTGGGGGAAAGGGCCGTACACGCTGGCAGCGATCGCAAAGGCGCGCAAATACGGCATGGGCATGGGGCGCGTTCTACAAGATCACGGGTTTCCTGCATCGTTGACGTTCAGGTATATGTCTCGCCCTCTTTTGGGAGGGGTGTACACGCTCATGCTCGGCAAGCCGCGGAAAGCTTTGTATCACTGGTCAATTTTCGTAGGTCGAAGTGCAGGTTGGATGACCAGCCTGATTTCCAATCAGACCGGATTGCTCGGGCGAACGCCACGCTTGAGCACCAAGTGAATTCGCAGTGAAATCGACGAGTCGCAACTTCCTGAAGAGCAAGATCACGCAGAATGCAGCGTCCCTGTACATGGTGCAGGCTTGCCGGAAGCTGCTTCCATTATTCATTCTTCCCTACCTCGCACGGGTTCTGGGTCCTGCCGGTTGGGGCAATGTTGCATACGCCCAGGGCGTGGGTGAGTTCATTTCGATCTTTGTGGAATTTGGCTTCATACTTTCGGCCACCCGAGATCTTGCTCAAAGCAAGGGCTCGAAAGCAGACTGCGGGCGAATTGCCGCGGGGACGTTTGGAGCTCAGGTTGTTCTCGCCACGATTGGCATCCTGGTCGCGCTAGCCGTCTCCACCCAGGTTCCGCTGCTCCGTTCGCACCCGAGACTGTTATACGCCGGTCTGGTTTACGGCGTGGCACAAGGCATGATGCCGACCTGGTTGTTCCAGGGCCTTGAGCGCATGACCCTTGCTTCTTTTCTGGAGATTACCAGCAAGGTAGCGGCTCTGGGAGCCGTTTTCCTGTTCGTACACTCCCCTAGCGACGAATGGAAGGTTCTTGCCTTTCAGAGCCTGGCGCCGGTGGTTTCCGTACTCGCGGGAATCTGGGTCGCGCATCGCTACCTAACGTTGTATTTGCCAACCTTCGACATGGTCCGGGAATCGATCAAAGCCGGTTGGAAAATGTTCCTGCTACGGAGCGGACTTGCCACCTACAGCACAGCCAACGTTTTAATCCTTGCGATGTTCGCCCCCGCGGGCATCGTTGGCTTCTATGCTTCTGCGGAAAAGCTCTCCAAGGCAATTGTCGGACTGTTGCTGCCGATTCGCGACGCCTTCTACCCGAGACTCAGCCAACTAGCGGCGCATTCCATGAAGGAAAACCAGCGCCTCACTCGGATTAGTGCCTATATAGAGATTGGCGCCGGTGTGTTGTTGTCGGTAGCGACTTTTGCGGGCGCCCACCTCATTGTAAGAATTGTCTTTGGACCAACCTTCCAAGCAGCCGTGCCTATTCTGCAGATCCTGGCTGTGCTTCCATTCATCACCTCTCTCGCGGATGCGATTGGTCTGCAGACGCTTTTGCCCGCAGGAAAGGAATCCCTGGTGATGATTGCCATTGTGGCTGGCGGGCTGGTCAATTTGGCCTTTGCGGTGATGCTGGCACCGCGCTTCATGGCGGAGGGAATGGCTGTATCCGTGGTGCTTGCTGAGTGTGCTGTATGCACGGTGCTGGTGTGCATTGTCGCCCGAACGACGGCTCTGTTTCGAAAGGAAGTATCGCGGCGGCCGGATGTGTCAACCTTTGCGTCAGCCGTTGAAGCAACCACAAGGATCGGCGAGTGAGGGAGCAAGCGAAGCAGGTTTTCAAGCCGGCACTTAGTGGAGGGGCTTGGTGGCTCCATCCAACGGTGGTTTTCAGCTTGCCTGTCGTCATTGCCGGAATCACCGCATACGTAACAGGACCTTTAAGCTATTTAAGATTCTGGCGAACGCAGAAATATTTTGACCTCTCGTGTCTAGGTTTGCTTTTTGGTGTCGTGCTTGTTTTTGCAATCGGATCTTTATTAGGAGGGGCGCGGCGGAGAGCAAATGTGGCCGATTCTACCGCCGATTGGAAACTCCGTATTCGTTGGCAACTGGTAAGACTGCTGTTCAATCTGAGTTTCGCTCTTACGATGAGCGCGTACTTTATCTGGTTTGGTGTGGCCATCAAAAATGGCCTTCGTCCGAGCGCTATCTATGAAGTGCTTCATTCCTCGGGCGGTCCGACCGGCACTATACTTGATGATCATTTGGAGACAATCCCGGGAGTTACGACCGCAACCCAATTCGGGCTTGCCGTTATCGTCCTCGGCGTGCCACTTGGCGTTGTTGCCGGTTGGCGGCGCGTCCGATGGCAAATGCTCGCTGTACTTAGTCTCGGCTTGGTAAGGTCGTTTCTTAACAGTGAGAGACTCGCGATCATCGAATTACTTGTACCGTTTATCGTGGCTTTTATCTCCTTTCGGCCGCCAAGAACCCGGCGCGCACGCAGCCTGATCCAGGCCGCTCCCTTGTTCGGACCGGTGCTCCTGTTTTTCTTTTTCGCGGGCGCTGAATACTTCCGGTCATGGTCAACCTATTACTCACAGCGCGAATCAAGTTTCTGGAGCTTCATCAGTTTACGTCTCATGGGGTACTACACGACAGCGCTCAACAATGGCGCCTTGGTGTGGAGAGTCAGTAAACATCTCTCCTACGGATTAGAGCCGGAAACGTTGGATTTTATCTGGCGATTTCCGTTTGTGAATCGGTTGTTGCCTTGGCTGTTCCCATCCTTCGGTGTTCCCGCTCTCGTTTCTGACTATCGCTATGACGCACTACTCCAGGCGTCTGCCAATCCTGAACTGACGAACCCGAGCGGCGTGTTTGGCCCCATCGTGGATTACGGTGTAGGCGGAGGTCTGCTTTATTGGTTCTTGTGCGGCCTGGTCTGCGGATATTTGTACAAGGAACTGAAGCTCCGTAGGCCTGCGGGAATGTTTCTGTATCCGTTGCTCTTTGTAGGACTAACGGAGGCAGGTCGAATACTGTACTGGGCAGAAGGTCGACTTTTCCCTTCCATGTTCATGCTCGTCATCAGCATCTTGTTCGTTCTTTCGAATCGTGGCCTACCGAGCGGAACCTTGCCGCTGATAAATGAGAAGAGTCCTGTGGGAGCCCACAGCGTTACCGTTTGACCGCGTTTCCCTGCTCCGACGGAGTGGCACTTCCAACGGCACGTCTGCTGTAACACCAGCGAAAAATCAGGATCAATCTAACCATGGCGAAATCCACAGGCAGCGCGATTTATATCAACGGCCGATTTCTGACCCAGAATCGCACGGGCGTCCAGCGGTATTCCAGGGAAGTTGTGAGGGCTATTGATCGTCTCCTACAACAGCAAGATTGCCCGCAGATTCTACGGGACACGGAGTGGGTGCTTCTTGCTCCTCCAGGAGCGGTATGTGACGTTGCTCTCGACCGGATTGAATTCCGCAAAGTTGGAAAGGGCGACGGACACCCGTGGGAACAAACCCACCTGGCAAAACATAGCTGGTCGGGAAGGCTACTGTCCCCAGCTAGTAGCGGGCCCATTTGGCATCCGCGACAGATCGTCGTTCTTCACGATGCAGGCATCTATAATGCGCCGGCGGGATACTCGAGAAAGTATCGGATCGCCCATAGGGTGTTAGACCGGCTTCTTGCACGGAGAGCACAGATAGCCACCGTATCGTACTTCTCGCAAACTGAGTTGAGCCGCTGCCTGAGAATTCCGGACAAGGATATCCTCCTGGCTCCGAATGGAACTGACCATTTACGGACCGTATCGCCGGACGCGGCGGTGGTTAGTCGCCTGGGACTGGAAGGGGGCAAATACTTTGTGACTCTCGGGCTCTCCACGGCAAACAAAAATATTCCCCTGGCCATCGAAGCCTTCCGCTTGCTAGGTCGTCCGGATACGCGGCTGGTAGTCATCGGAAAGGGCAGTTCGTGTGTATTCGGATCGCAGAATTTGGAATCTAATCCGGGAGTGATTTTCACTGGGCGGTTGACGGATGAGGAAGTCACGGGTCTTCTGCGTTCTGCCACCGCGCTCCTTTTCCCGAGCCGATATGAAGGGTTCGGCATCCCGTCACTCGAAGCAATGCTTCAGGGATGCCCGGTGATTGCTTCCACCGCCCCAGGGATTATGGAGGTGTGCGGGGATGCTGCGTTGCACTTCCATCCTGACAACTCGGGGATGTTGCAGGACCTGATGCGACGGGTCCTGGATAACCCCGATGTCGCAGCAACGATGCGGGCCAGAGGTCATTGCCGCCCTGACATGTACCGATGGGATGCGACGGCGGCAGTGTTCGTCGAGGCTCTAGAAAAGCTGGATTGGGGTAAGGAGAGACCAGAGATGATTATGGCCACCAACACTCTGGAAACGGAATAGTTTTCCGACTGATGATGAGGAAAGTAACCATGCATTCAGAAGCTCTTTGCGGCGCATCGCCACGAGAGAAAGAAGCCAGTGTGAGTTCCAATCGGTTGGTGAGAGAATGGGCGGCGCGTTCCCTCCAGGTGAACGTATGAGGATCATCCAACTCATTACGGGATCTGCGGACTTTGGTGGCGCGCAAGCTCACGTCCGTGACTTAGCCGTGGGTGTACGAACGCATGGGCACGAATGCGTGGTGGTAACCGGCCCTCCGGACGGCCTATTCAGCCATCAATTACAGGCTCAAGGGATTGTGGTGCACGTCTTGCCACGTCTCCGGAAGGCGCTGCATCCCATCAACGACCTGTTGGCATTGTTCGAGCTGGTAGCAACGTTTAGGAAACTAAAGCCTGATCTGGTGGCGGCGCACACAGCCAAAGCAGGATTTCTAGGACGAGTCGCCTGTGCACTCCTTGGCATTCCCTGTGTATTCACCCCGCACGGATGGTCGATCGTAGATAGGGCGAGCGGCAAGATCAATCACACATTCAAGGCTCTTGAACGTCTCGGTGGAATACTCGGCAGCGGCGTGATCACGGTATGTCGCGATGAGCATGAGACCGGTAAGATGAGTGGTCTGATCGCACAGAAGAAACTTTTCTGCGTATACAATGGCATACCTGATTTCCCTGTTCGCCACCAAGACTGCGGCGACGAACTCACGGTGGTCATGGTCGCGCGCTTCCATAAGCAGAAGGATCACGCTACCCTCCTGCGCGCTCTTAGCCGTCTTCAAGGGCATTCCTGGCGGTTGAAACTTGTAGGGTCCGGACCGCTGCTGGAGGTCACACGGCAGCTTGCAAGCTCCCTGGGCGTTGCGCAACGTGTGGAGTTCCTGGGCGAATGCAAGAACACGGCTGAGATATTGTCACAATCTTCCGTTTTCGTTCTCAGCACGTTTTACGAAGCCTTTCCCATCAGTATCCTCGAAGCGATGCGTACTGGTCTGGCAGTCGTTGCGACCAAAGTAGGCGGTATCCCGGAGGCGGTTTCCGATGGTCTAAGCGGTTTTCTTGTGCCAGCTTCCAGGGATGATTTGATGGCAGAAGCGCTCGAGCGATTGTTTCTGAATGCTTCCCTGCGTGAACAACTTGGCCGGAACGGCCGCGAGATATTCCTCGAGCGTTTTACCGATAGGCAGATGATCCTTCGAACTCTCGAGGTTTATAAGCTCCTGCTTAATAGGGACGTCGAGCACTGGCCGCCGGAAACGCTGGCGGTTACCGCACCTGCTGCCAACCCGTCAACGATCGATTCTGCCGTCTAACTGTAGAGCTCCTTCACTATTGTCGAGCGCACCCCTCCCCCATTGCGTTCTGCCCAAATTTCTCCCAAGCCCCCCGAAACCATCACCTGGACCCGTCCCTTCTCATTGGGCACAGTGCCGCCGCTGCAATTTTCTCTAAAGGAATCGACCTCATGAGCACAAAGACTCTCATCAGTCAACCCCAGGTAGCCCCCTATGCTCAGACGGCCCGGGCATTTCCACCGAGCGCATCTCTTTGCTTGTTGTTGTCGGATCTCATTGGGGTGTCCGCGGTCTTTTGCTTCGCGGTCTGGAGCAAGCACTTGTTCAATCCCAATTTGAATCTCCATTTCTATATGAAGGTGTATCCTTCTGTCCTTGTTTTCTTGGTTGCATTTTGTTCGCACGGTTTGTACCCGGCGATGCTTTTACATCCAGCCGAAGAGATCAGACGGACGTTTCACGCGGTGACCGCAGTGATTGTCGTCCTCGTTGCCAGCACTTTCTTTCTGAGAAATGGCTTGGATTACTCTCGCTACGTGATTGCTCTCTCCTGGGTGCTGGTCCCACCCGTCGTCCTTCTCGGCCGGGTCATTACACGGAAGTTTTTCAGTCAGCGCTCCTGGTGGCCGACCTCCGCAGTGGTGTTGGGCACAGGACCCGCTGCCCAACAGATCGCCCGAAGCCTTAACAATTCGCAGAGGGGTCTACGTATTACGGGGGTACTTCTGCCGAGTGCTATCGGAGACTGGGATTCTGATCTACCACCGGTGATCGGCCACCTGTCCGATGCCCCCCTGATCAGGCAGCAGCGTTCTTTGCGGTACGCAATTTTGGCCATGCCTGATTCCTCTCACGGTGAAATACGGCAAGCCATCCAGGATCACTGCAGGGACTTTCGCCATATACTCATCGTCACCGACCTCCTTGGAATCTGTTGCCTGGGAATTTCTCCGCGGGAGATCGGCGGACAAGTTGGATTGGAGATCCCACAGCGGCTGTCCTTCGTGGTCCCGAAGATGATCAAGCGGTGCATGGACTGCACCCTCGGATTGCTTGCCTTCCTGCTGCTCGTACCAATGTTCCTGATCATCTGCGCTGCCATAAAGCTGACCTCAAAGGGACCCATCTTTTTTGGTCATCTTCGCTACGGGCGCGACGGCAAGGCCTTTCATGCGCTCAAATTCCGAACGATGGTAACGAACGCGGACCGGTTTCTTGAAGACTATCTCAAGAAACATCCTGAGCAGTTGCTGGAATGGCAGGTCTATCACAAATTGAAGAACGACCCGCGGATCACCACGGTGGGACGCTGGCTTCGCCGTTACAGCCTCGACGAGCTGCCGCAGCTGATTAACATTCTGCTGGGCCATATGAGCCTGGTTGGTCCGCGGCCCATTGTGGAGTCTGAGATCAAGCGCTACGCAACCACGTATGACCTATATACGCGAGTGCCGCCAGGGTTAACTGGTCTATGGCAGGTGTCTGGCCGCAATAACACAACCTACGAGGAACGCGTCGCATTCGACGACTACTACGTTCGCAATTGGTCAATCTGGATGGACATGTACATTCTTGCTCGCACTTTTCGTGCTGTGGTGCATGCTGACGGAGCTTACTGACGGGTCTGGTTGTCCACGCTTGACGGTAATGAGATAGAAGCCGCCGTTTCGGGCGACCCGAAACGACTACGTCAACATGCCGCAGTATTCGATACCAGGCAAAACCCCGCATTCACCGTTGGAGGAAAAGATTTTGTCAACCAGCAAATTGCGCCTTGGCAAGACCAGACTGCCACGCTCAGGCATGGAGATATCCAGGATCGGCCTGGGCTTGGCTCATACCATCTGTTATCCAGCGCGAACCGCCGGCGCCTACTCCACCGGGCGCTTGAGTTGGGGATTACTCATTTCGACACGGCCCGGCTATATGCTGACGGAATGTCCGAGGCGTGTCTCGGTGAATTTGTTCGGGGCATCAGAGAAACGGTCTCAATCACTACAACATTTGGCCTGCTTCCGAGTCCTTTTATTGGTTCCATGGGGTTTGCGGCTCACCCGTTACGAAAGGCGCGGTCGGTACTCAACAAGTTAGGCACTCTTCGATATCCCAGAGGGTCTTACACACGTGAAACCTACGACGAAGCCTGCATGCTTCGCTGCGGGCTTGGTTGAAGAGTTGGATCGTATAAAAGCAAAGGGCGATATCAGACGGATCAGCGTTTCCGGAGCCCACATAGACAATGTGATTACTACCTTCGGAGCTTCCCTTGATGTCGTATAATGCGCGGAGACGGGTTGGACGGAGTCTCGTTTTGTCCCTGACATTACCCACAGTTTATTCTCGCAGTTCGCAGGCGCGGGCCGCCTTACACGAAAACCGCGCCCTGTCGAACAATTACTACAAAAAGCACTGGCCCGACGGAAGGAAGGTTCAGTCATAGTACAAACCAAGTCTGTGGCTCATCTGGAGCAAATTGTTGCCTGGGCGACCGGAAGGTAAGGAGTATGGCGTTACGCCAAATGGTCCATGCCTCTTCCTCTTTAACCGAGTTGTCCGCCGACTTCTGCGTGATCGGTGCGGGAATAGCTGGTCTCATCGCGGCCACGCGACTCGCACGCCAGAAGCAGTGCCGCGTCATCGTTGTGGAGAGCGGTCTCGCACAGCTTGACCCCTCTTTAGCCGATTTGAATGAAGTTGAACATCCATCCAACAGTTATCGTGGCGCGCTGACCTCCAGATCCAGAGGCTTGGGAGGCACATCGCTGCTGTGGGCCGGAAAACTGCTTCCACTTAGCTTGCACGACACGCTCTGCCGCCCATATCTAGGTCTGAAAGGGTGGCCGTTCGACGTTGGTGAACTGGATCGGTATCGGCAAGAGATCGAAGCCCTGATGCAAGTCGATGATATGCCCTATGAAGGTGACGTCACCGAAACGCTTGACCCCGGCACACTCTTGCCCAGATCGAATGACGATTTCTGTCTCCGGTGGCCCAAGAGACCTACGAATCGAAACCACAATCTGGCCCACGTCTTCCGTGCAGAGATTGAAAGCCGTGAGAACCTGGAAATCTGGCTGGGGGCAACCGTTTCCAAGTTTAGCTTTCACCCAGGGAATGCAACCGTCGAGTCGATTACCGCGATTAATCATGCAGGGAAATCGCTGCGGGTATCCGCCGGCAAGTTCCTGATTGCCGCCGGAACCGTGGAAAGCACTCGGCTTCTGTTGCTGGCCGATCGGCAATCGAGCCATTCCATAACGCATGACTGCGATGTGTTGGGGCGATATTTCAACGACCATCTTGGGTTGACTGTGGCTTCCCTGCGCCCGCACAACGGAACATTAACCAACCAGATGCTTAGCGACAGGTCCCCATCGAACGCGGCGCGGCATTTACATTTTGAATTACGTCCTGAGGTGCAGGAAGAAAACAAAGTTGCGAGCGCGTATTTCGATGTCGCAGCCGAACTCCCCGATTCCTCTGCCTTGACACAGGCGAGGATATTGCTTCGGAACCTCAAGAGTGGCCACTTCGCTGCCAGTTCCAGGAATATGAGCGGATGTGTCCGAGACTTGCCTTCCCTATTCCGGACTGCGCAATGGCAAGCTGTGCGCAAGCAGAAATACTGGCCGCCCAACGCCCATCTTTCCCTGAAAATCTGGGTTGAACAGCTCCCCAAATGGAACAATCGCCTTTCCCTTTCGACCCATGAGGATTCTCTCCATCTCCCAAGATTGAAGCTTGATTGGGAAAAGACGGACGAGGAGGAAGCCCTCTTTCGATTGATGGTGGAGAAGATTCGCCGGTTTTGGCGGGGATCTCCAGGTGACGCATGCGGCCTGGAGTGGATTCCTGAAGTTCTGGATCCTACATGCAGGTTAGTCGATCTTTCGACGGATCTCGCTCATCCCGCCGGTTCGACCCGTATGGGAACCAGTCCATCGGACTCTGTGGTCGATCCATATTTGCGCGTTCATCGTATGCCAAATCTGAGTATCGCAAGCGCTTCTGTGTTTCCATCTTCGGGGAGCGCTAATCCGACATTCACCATCATGCACCTGGCGATGCGTGCTGCCGACGCTCTGGCCAATCACCACTGACTTCTATCTCAATCCCGTCTAACATCCGGTGAAATTGCAACCGCCTCCGGCGGGGACCAGGGGAGTAGTGTATGAAGAGGGCGCCAGCACCTGGTTACCAGTTTCCGTGGGGCTCGCGTTTGGATTGGAGGTAATGCTAAATTGGCCATTCGAGTAGTCGGTATTGTTGTTCACTGAAATTCCCGTCTCGCTGCCATTGCCCGCAAACTCGAGGGCACTTAGTTTCGGGTTTACAAATTGGTTTCCACGGAGAGTGACCGCTGTGATGGTGATTGCACCCCCCTGCGAATTGTAGACAATCGCAGAGCCTTGATTCGGCCCACCATCAAGGAAGCTGTTCCCGCTGACTGTAACGTTGCTGACGCTTTGCGTATTGAATTCGCTCTCTGAGGCTATGTACATATCAGTGTAACCATCCAGGTTATCGACGTAATTACCCGCAAAACTGATGTTAGTGCCTCCCGAAACCTCCAGCCCGCGCCCGCCTTTGTTCCCCTTAACGGTGTTCCCTTGCACAACGATTGCGTGAACAGCACTTGGGTCGCCGATGTAACTGTTATTCGATACCCCATCGTCCCCGGAATTAACAATGCGATTCCCAAAGATCGTGATGTTATTAGAACCGAGGATCTGGGTGACAGAATCAGCAAGCGTGTTCTCAATCGTATTATTGAGGATAAATCCGCCGTGGCTATTCAGAGACATAATGCCGGTGCTTGATGAATTATTGATGAGAACGTTCTCGACATAGTAATTGTCACCGCCCTGTATCAACACCATTCCGGATTGCTGACTTAGCAACCGTGACGTTGCGGCGCTCACCATGGCGAGATTCGATATAGAGCTTCCGCTACCGGATAAGATGATAGCTTCATTGCTAAGAGAGAGCGGCTTCAATACTGAAGCCGCTCCGACTCCTTCTATGGCTATCCCGGTCGCAGTCAGGTTCCCGGAATAAGCGAAGGTGCCTGCGGGGACCAGGGCGACACAGTGATTTGCCGCAGCATAATCGAAGGCCTTCTGAATTGCGGTTAGATTGTCCGTCACGCCATCGCCGACGGCACCAGACGACGTTATCGAACAGGTGGGAGCGATAGTTACCGTCCCGATCTGATATTGGTAATCCGGCAGTGATGTTACCCCTGCCCCCGCCACAAGCGATATGTTGCCGCTTGCCGACTGGAGCCCAACGACAATCGAGTAAGTGCCTGGAGTTGCTGCCGTGGGCACGGTGAGGGTATGGGTATAGCTCAAGGGTCCGGTCCACTGCGTGGGGGCTACGGGCGGCTGTACATTATCCTGGTACTGGATCGTGCCAGTACTGTCAATGAAGTCCACGAAAACGGTTGATTGGACGGTCACGGGCACAGCTAGCCAATTGTAGGTGATCTCGAAGGTGCCTCCGGGAGAGGAGGTGATGGAGATCGGCATACTTTGCATGATCGTGGTGCCATTACTGATTGGCGCAGCGACGCTGAAGCTGGTGCTGGTCGCCGAAGTGAGACCCGCACTGGTAGCCGACAGCATGTAGGTTCCCGCGGTGCTTTCGGTGACATTGCTGAACGTCGCGACACCATTCGACGGCGTTGCCGTCAATGTGCCTCCCAGACCGGTGCCGCTTGTCAGGGCGACTGTCACCTGGTTGGTGGCGGTTGTTACAGGATTTCCGTTCGCATCCTCAACGGTGACGGCGATGGCGGGAGATATCGGAGCTCCCGTCAAGGCATTCGAGGGTTGATGAGAAAATGCCAGTTTGGCCGCGACGGGAGCGACGGGAGTGACGGAAAAGGTTGCGCTGGTGGCTGAGCCAAGGCCCGGGCTTGTTGCGACGAGCGTGTAGCCGCTCCCAGCGGTACCGATCGAGAGATTGCTGAATGTAGCTACGCCATTCTGCGGAACGACAGTCAGCGTCCCGACGAGACTGCTTCCGCCTGGCAAGGCAAGCGTGACCGCATTGGTGGCAGATGCAACGGGATTACCCTTGCTGTCTTCAACCGCCACCTGTACTGCGGGTGATATTGAGCTGCCAACGGGCACATTGGAGGGCTGTTGCACAAATGCCAACATCGCCGGCTGAGGGGGAAGGTTAATGGTCAGCGTGGATGTAGCAACGGTACTTTGGGCGCCGTTTAGAACCGCAATGGCCTGTACGGTGGATGAAACGCTGATCGAGATGGGCCCCTGATAGGATGTCGAAGAACTGGTGGGGATCGCTCCATTGGTCGTGTAATAAATGGTGCTTCCCGGAGTTGCATCCTGGATGGTCACTTGTTGCGGGCTGGTGTAGGTTCCTGTGGGTATGGAAATAGACGGGGTGGCGACCGAAGCCGCTACAGCCGGAGCAGCAGTTGACGAACCACAAGCTACAAGCAACACCAGGAGTGTCGCCGCGATGATCACACCGAGGAACGACCGAATTGGAAACGTGTTCGGTGCTTTTTGCACGTAAACATTATGTATTGTATTTTTGCGCGAAGAGGGAGAAAACAGACCATCTGCGTTTATTTGTTCGTGCAACGGCTCAAGAGCAATGAGCGGGAAAGGCGATAGATATTTCAACCCAGAAAACGGGCGTTTGCTGCGGCACCAGCTCGCCGACTGCCGTCCTCGCCCAACCCCCAATCGACAGTTACACTCCATGATTCCAGCGAGAGGTCGTCGCATTGTGAGTTACCTCCGCGCCGGGCACAGATCTCGTGTGTAACAGCGGTGGGGGTACTTTAGTACAGTGATTTGGCGCCTTGGGCGATGTACAGAGTCCTCAGCATCCAGCGAAGGAGCATCCTCCGCCAGGAGAAACCAACGGTGTGGTATAGGTAGACGGAGCGAGGACCTGGTTTCCGGTTTGGGTTGGAGACGCGCTTGGGTTGCTGGAGAAACTGAAGGCGCTGGTCGAATAATCTGTGTTGTTCTGGATAACGAGGCCGGTTTCACTGCCGTTGCCCGCAAACTGAACGGCGCCTGCTTTCGGGTTCACGAATTGGTTGCCGTTGATGTTTACGCCGTTGATGGTTGTGGACCCGGCTTCGGAATTGTAGATGATAGCGGTACCCTGATTGGGGCCGCCGTCGACGAAAGTGTTTCCGGTAACGGTGATGGTAGATACACTCTGGGTATTCCATTCCGCTTCTGACGCAACATACATATCGGCATAGCCGTCCAGGTTATCGACATAATTGCCGGTGAAGGTGATATTACTTCCTCCCGACACTTCGAGACCCCGCCCCCATTTGTTATTCATAATCGTGTTTCCCTGGACGGTAATGTTGTGGACGGTATTTGAGTCAGACAGATAGCTATTATTGGAAATTCCGTCATCGCCGGAATTGATGACACGGTTTCCCTTCACCGTAATGCCGGAGGCGCCGTTCGTATTGGTGATGGAATCTGCCAGGGTATTTTCAACGGTGTTGTTCTGGATCAAGCCAGTCTGACCACCGGCATCGTAAATGCCAACGCAAGAGCCGCCATTGATAAGCACATTCTGAACAGTGAAGTTGGTGGCGCCGTTCACCCAGATCATCGCTGCCTGGTAGGTACTTGGCGTGTGTGCCGGTACCCAGCATGACAAGGTTGGATATAGAGCCGCCATTGCCGGTCAGGGTGAGAGCTTCGTTATTGGTATCCAGAGCCTTCAAAATCGAACCGGCTCCGGTTCCCGTTACCGCTATGCCTCTGGCGGTGATGGTTCCCGAATAGGCAAAGGTGCCGGCTGGAATCAAAGCGGTGCAGTTATTTGCGGCAGCATAGTTGAAGGTTTTCTGGATGGCGCTGGCGTTGTTCGTGACCCCGTCGCCTACTGCGCCGAAGGAAGTGATGGAGCAAGTGGCGGTGGAACTCACGGTGAAGCTTGCGCTGGTCGCCCCGGTAAGGCCCACGCTGCTTGCCGACAGCGTGTAGCGTCCAGCATTGCTTACAGAAAGGTTGCTGAAGGTTGCCACCCCATTCTGAGGCGTGACGGTCAGCGTTCCAGCAAGTCCGGTGCCCCCTACCAGAGCAAGCGTGACCGGATTGGTTGCGCTCGTGACCGTATTACCGCTGGCATCCTGCGACGACACCTGCACTGCCGGGGTGATGGTGGCTTGGGTCAACGTATTCGAAGGTTGCACGGAGAACGCCAGCTTCACCGCCGTGGGAACACTCGGCGCCGTGATGGTGAAGCCGGTGCTGGTCGCCGAAGTGAGGGTAGGGCTGGTCGCCGACAGGGTGTAGGTTCCAGCATTGCTTACAGAAAGGTTGCTGAAGGTCGCGACACCATTCTGCGGGGTGACGGTCAGCGTTCCAGCCAGTCCCGTACCGCCCACGAGAGCAAGTGTGACCGGGTTGGTGGCCGTCGTTACCACGGTGCCGTTGCTATCCTCCACCAACACCTGGACCGCCGGGGTGATCGTGGCCTCGGTCAATGCATTGGAAGGCTGCACGGAGAACGCCAGCTTCACCGCGGTGGGAAGGCTCGGCGCCGTGATGGTGAAGCCGGTGCTGGTGGCCGAGGTGAGGGTGGGGCTGCTCGCCGACAAGGTGTAGCTTCCAGCGTTGCTTACAGAGAGATTGCTGAAGGTCGCCACACCATTCTGCGGGGTGACCGTCAGCGTTCCTGCCAAGTCCCGTGCCGCCTACCAGAGCAAGTGTGACCGGGTTGGTGGCCGTCGTGACCACGGTGCCGGTGCTATCCTCCACCAACACCTGGACCGCCGGTGTGATCGTGGCCTGGGTCAATGCATTGGAGGGTTGCACGGAGAACGCCAGCTTTACCGCCGTGGGAGGCCGGCGCAGAGATGGTGAAACTCGCGCTTGTCGCCGAGGTAAGCGTGGGGCTGCTCGCCGACAGCGTGTAGCTTCCAGCAGTGCTGACGGAAAGGTCACTGAAGGTCGCCACACCATTCTGCGGAGTCACGGTCAACGTTCCGCCCAAACCGGTGCCGCTGCTGAGGGCAAGGGTGACCGGAGTTGGTGGCGCTGGTCACAGCGTTTCCGTTGGCATCCTCGACCACCACCTGGACCGCCGGTGTGATCGTGGCCCCGGTCAGCGCATGCGAGGGCTGGACCAGGAAAGCCAGCTTTACTGCCGTGGGACCACCACCGCCCGGCGCAGTGATGGTGAAGCTGTTACTGGTCGCCGAGGTGAGCCCGGTACTGGTCGCCGACAGTGTGTAGGTTCCAGCGGTGCTTACCGAGAGGTCGCTAAAGGTTGCGATTCCATTCTGCGGAGTGGCGCTGAGCGTTCCCGCAAGGCCAACCCCGCCGCTCAGCGCAAGCGTAACTGGATTGGTTGCATTCGTGACTACATTGCCGCTGCTATCCTCCACCACCACTTGAACGGCCGGTGTGATCGTGGCCTGCGTCAACGCATTGGTAGGTTGCACCGAAAACGCGAGTTTCGCCGGTGAAGGGACCACCGCCGCCCGGCGCAGTGATGGTGAAGCTGGTACTGGTCGCCGAAGTGAGGCTCGGGCTGGTTGCCGAAAGCGTATAGCCACTGCCCGCATTGCTCACCGTGAGGTTACTGAAGGTCGCAATACCATTCTGCGCGAGCAACGGTGAGCGTTCCTCCGAGACCAGTACCTCCCACCAAGGTCAGTGTCACCGGGTTGGTGGCGGTCGCAACGATGTTTCCGTTGCTATCCTTTACCGCCACTTGTACCGCGGGCGAGATCGTGGCACCGGTCAACGCATTCGAGGGCTGCTGCAGGAATGCCAGTGTCACCGGCGAGGGGTTCCCCCCGCCCCCCGGCGCAGTGATCGTAAAGCTGCTGCTGGTCGCCGAGGTAAGGCCTGAACTGGTTGCCGACAGCGTGTAGCTCCCAGCGGTGCTCAGAGAGAGGTCGCTAAAGGTCGCAATACCGTTCTGCGGAGTGACGGTTAGGGTTCCACCGAGGCCACTTCCGCCCGTAAGTGCAAGTGTAACCGGGTTGGTTGCATTGGTGACGACATTGCCGTTGCTATCCTGCACCGCTACCTGGACCGCCGGTGTGATCGTGGCCTGGGTCAATGCATTGGTAGGTTGCACCGAAAACGCGAGTTTTGCGGGTGAAGGACTACCACCGCCGCCCGGCACAGTGATGGTGAAGCTGCCGCTGGTCGCCGCAGTGAGGTTCGGGATGGTTGCCGAAAGCGTATAGCTACCAGCATTGCTTACCTGGAGATTGCTGAAGGTGGCGATGCCATTCTGCGGAACAACCGTCAGTGTTCCTGTCAGGCCCGTTCCCCCCAAGAGAGCGACCGTTATGGGATTGGTCGCGGTAGAAAACACGTTTCCGGAGGCATCCTCTACTGCCACCTGGACGGCGGGCGAGATTGCCGCGCCCGTCACCGCATTCGACGGCTGCTGTAAGTAAGCCAGTCTTGTTGGCGTCGGAGGCGGCCCGCTGCTAGGCGCATTGATGGTGAAGGCTACGCTGGTCGCAGAGGTAAGGTTCGGACTGGCCGCCAATAGCGTGAGCCCGGTCCCGGCTATGCTCACGGTCAGGTCACTGAACGTGGCAATACCATTTTGCGGAGTGACGGTGAGCGTTCCTCCCAGACCTGTGCCACCGGCCAGGGTGAGACTAATTGGATTGGTGGCAGTCGGCACCGCATTGCCGTTTGCATCTTCTATCACTACCTGAACGGCCGGCGAGAGGGTAGCTCCCGTCAACGCGTTCGAGGGCTGCTGCAAGAACGCCAGTTTTACCGGTGAAGACGGAGGTTTGCCTCCGCCCGGCGCACTGATGGTGAAGGGCGTGCTCGTCGCCGGTAAAAGATTAGAGCTGGCGGCGGTAAGCGTCAACCCAGTACCAGCAGCGCTGACGCTGAGATTGCTGAAGGTGGCGACGCCATTCTGCGGGCTGACGGTCAGCGTCCCGCCAAGACCGGTGCCGCCGGGGCCAAGAGCGATGGTAATAGAATTGGCTGCAGTGAGTACGGCATTTCCACTAGCATCTTCAACCTCTACCTGAACCGCCGGCGAGATGGTGGCTCCGGTGAGGGCATTGGAAGGTTGCTGAATAAACGCCAGCTTGACCGGCGACGGGCCATTTCCGCCGCTCGGCGCGCTGATGGTAAAGCTTGCGCTGGCCACCGGCTGCAGGCCTGGGCTCGTCGCCTGCAGAGTATCGGTCCCCGCATTGCTGACGCTGAGGTTATTAAAGGATGCAACGCCATTCTGGGGGGTAACAGTAAGCGTTCCATTGAGACCCGATCCGCTCGAAAGAAGGAGAGTGATTGGATTGTTAGCGCCTTGAACAGCGTTTCCGTTGGAATCCTCAACCACCACCTGGACTGCCGGTGTGATGGTGGCCTGAGTCAATGCATTCAAGGGCTGCTGTAAGAAGGCCAGCTTGAACGGCGAAGGAGGAGTTCCGCTTCCTGGCGCACTAATGGTAAAGGGCGCGCTGGTCGCCGAAGTGAGGACTGGGCTGGTGGCAAACAGAGTGTAGCCGGTACCGGCAGTGCCGACGGTGACATTGCCAAACGTCGCGATGCCATTCTGAGGAAAGGCTGTCCACAGCGTTCCTCCAATGCCTTTGCTGGACGTAAGTGTGACCGTGATTGGAGTAGTCGCGGTGGTCACGATATTTCCGTTGGCATCCTCCACCGCGACCTGGACCGCGGGTGCGATCGGGGTGCCGGTCACCCCATTCGACGGCTGCTGCAGGAAAACCAGCTTCGCCGGTGTCAAAGCAGGACCAGGTAACGACGCACTGATAGCAAAGCTGGTGCTGGTCGCCGACGTTAGACTGGGGCTGGTGGCCAACAACGTATACCCGGCTCCAGCAGCACTCACCATGAGGTCGCTGAAGGTCGCAACGCCATTCTGCGGCGTGACCGTCAGCGTGCCCCCGAGGCCTGTGCCGCCTACCAGGGCAAGTGTGATTGGATTGCTGGCGCTCGTGTCCGGATTTCCGTTTGCGTCCTCTACCACTACCTGGACTGCCGGTGAGAGGGTTGCCCCGATCAATCCATTGGAGGGCTGCTGTAAAAAGGCCAGCTTAGCCGGCGGCAGTGCCCCAGTGATGGTAAGGGTCGAAGAGGCGACGGCACTGGCGGATCCTGACAGAACTGCCATCGCTTTTACGGTCGAGGAGACACCTATCGCAATCGGGCCTGTATACAGGTTTGAAGAAGTCGTCGGGGTGGTTCCGTCAGTGGTGTAGTAGATGACGCTCCCCGCTGTCGCGTCACTGATGGTCACTTCCTGGGTGCCCGCGTAAGTCCCGGTGGCGAGCGAGATCGACGGAGTAGCCACCACGTAGCTTAGTGTCAGGGTCCAATCGGACGGAACAGCCGTCAGTGCCGGCTGGAAGGCTGTGGAACCGTTGACCAGGTTGAAAATTCCCGCGACGTTACTATCTGGCTGCTGCGCGATTCGAATCGCTGCCGTCATCGTGTCGGTCGGGGCGCTGCTGCCTGCCGTACCGGCCATCGAGAACAATTGACCGCAGGGGGTCCCGTCGCCAGCTTTGCCACCGGAGGAATTGACGCAGCCCGCGAGAGCGTCAGCGAGGCTATATAGTTTGCTGTTCTCTGCAAAATAGCTGGCGGGCGTGGGCGTGCCAGGCGAGCTTCCTTGCGCGAGGTTGATGAATTCGGGCACGGTGGAGACTGCATCGAAGAAGGAACTATCATTCGCCTTGGACCCGAGATGAGTCGGAGATGTCCAATATTTCGCCAGAGGCCAGATGGAGCCTACGGTGGTGACCTCATTCACGGCAACAGTACCCAGCTTTGAGAGGCCGCTGCAGGGGCCGAGCAACGCCGTAAGCATGAGGGCAGGATTCTGTCCCCCCGCGACGCTGGGATTGCCCCCGCGGGCAACAACGTAGATCTCGGCCGATGCGGAAGGACAGCCATACTCCGCGGGTATGGAAAAGTTGCCGTTGCTATCGGACGCAACAGTTTTGCGCAGCAAAGGCTGCGCGGCAGACCCAAGGCCACCTGTACCTGCGGCATAGAGCTCGACGCTTGCACCGCTGACTGGCCGGTTCCCGCCATGGATGCTGCCCCCAATGGCGACAGGCGTGACCGATCCCGTATACCCACACCCGGTCGCCAGCGCCAATGCAATCGCCGTGAGAATCACAACCAAGAGTAACGGGTAACCCTGTGCACTGAGCTTGGCTTGTAAACCGGCGCAACATCTTTGGAAGCGACTCAGCGGCAATAACCGTGAAGAGTTCGTACCCACACGTTACCATGGTACCGTCGTCGACATCAGCAACATGCTGTTTGGCGTGGGTCGCCAACTCTGCCAAACCGCTTTTAAACATATCTTTTACTTGTGTGGGAAATGGGTACGACCTTCATCAAAATCCCCGTCTGAAGACTGGCTCAAACGACGATCGAACCGCAGCAAAGAAGAGGTCGCGTACGAAAACTGCAAGAGCCGAACATAAGAATCAACGCCGTGTTCCCTGCCCTGCGGCGCGCTCTTTCACTAAGGCTGGGTCACCAGCGTGGGAGATTAAATATCGCGAAAGTGGTAGGCACCATGCAGCTCGCGCAAACAAAGGACTTGCCGTCGCCAAAAGTAACCCTTCGGGGTTGCAAAGTAACCTACTGCGAGAAGAATTCTGCTCGCGATGCGGGTGCAGACGCAGTTTGGATTTCTCCATACCGAGAGGTGAGAAGTCGGCTCCAACGGGTTGCGGAAAGAGTCTCTGTACGAAGGGCACGGGTCTGGCCAAAGCCGTGCCCTAATCGGCTGAGTCGCAGGCGACCGTAAGAGGGTACTGAACGCGACAACAACGGGATCCTGAACCCCTCGTAACTACCGTCACATCCCAAGCCTCGAGGACGCGGTCTGGCCCACCAGACGGCTCGCCACAGCCCGCTCGCTCCACAGCCTTATTGACTTCTTGCGTTGCCGCAGCTAAGAGACTGATCTATAATCGCAGTGGATTTTTCATGGGTCGATACGAAGAGCCCACACCACACACACCGTGGATGAAATCATGTTGGCCCTCAGCGCTGCTTTTCTGTTGAATGAACAGTAGTTTTGCGCTCAACCCTTGGACAGTCAATCCTGCAAATTGCTCCGAAGATGTTTCACTAGTTGTTTCGGTCCCACGATCACATTGACCGATACACTCTTCACTCTGCCGGCGGAAATTAGAATGAATCGATCAATGGGCCAAGACATCCCAATTGTCTCTTCAGCTGAAGACTTGATGGAAAGCCGACCCACGATTGTCGACTTGTTTCACGCACAGGTTATCTCCAGCGCATTCTCAACGGCACTGGAAGTAAATAACAAGAGCTTTTCATATGCTTCCTTAGGCAGCCGGGTCGATCGGTTGGCGCGCGACCTGAGAAGTCACGGAGTCGGCTGCGGTGACGTCGTAGCCCTTTGCCTCAAGAGGACTGAGAACCTTGTCATTGGGATGCTAGGTGTTCTGAAGGCGGGAGCCGCATACCTGCCCCTCAACCCCAGCGATCCAACCTACCGCTTGGGTCAGGTCATATCGCACGCGGCCTCACGATTCATTGTGACCGATTCTCAGAGTATGACGAATCTTCCCGATGTTTCATCGCATGTCTGCGTGCTGGATCGCCGGCCGGCTATGGCAACCGAGGAGGATGGTGGTGATGCACTCTACGTTCCGGAAGCGACGGACGTAGCCTACGTGATTTACACCTCGGGCACCACTGGCAACCCAAAGGGAGTTGCTGTCACGCACGGCGCTCTTTCAAATGTTTTTAGCGACATTGCTCGACGCATCGCTTTCACTGACCGCGCCAGCTGGCTCGCGCTTACCACGGTTTGTTTTGACATCGCAGCTCTTGAGCTCCTTTTGCCGCTGTGTTACGGGGGCAAAGTGATACTCGTATCGGAGGAACAAGCCAGAATCGGCCGTGTTCTTGCCGGCATCATCCACCATAAGAAGCCTACAGTCATGCAAGCGACTCCGATTACATGGCGAATCCTGGTTGAGTCCGGCTGGGCGGGTTCCCCTGACCTCACCATCCTTTGTGGCGGTGATCGGCTCGACCGCGAGTTGGCCAACAAGTTAATCACTCGATCTTCTTCGGTGTGGAATATGTATGGACCCACCGAAACGACTATCTGGTCCACATCCGAGAAGCTTTCTTTCAGCGATGGCCCGGTGACGATCGGGCAGCCAATTGCAAATACCGAGATTTACATTCTCGATCCGGAAGGACAACCACAGGTCGCTGGCGAGGTGGGCGAAATCTGCATAGGCGGCGCTGGTTTAGCTCGAGGCTATTTGAATGATCCACTGTTGACACGTCAATATTTCGTCGAACTTCATTCCGCTGCTTCGCAGAGTACCCGGATATACCGCACTGGTGACCTTGGACGTTGGAACGATCGGGGAAAGCTGGAGTTCCATGGCCGAATCGATCATCAGGTAAAAATAAATGGATTCAGAATAGAAGTGCAGGAGGTAGAAAGCGCCTTCCGCCGGCTTCCAGGCGTTGTCGATGTCGCCGTGGCAGGCGTAGCCGGCCCTACCAACCAAAAACGGCTCTATGCTTTTTTCGTGGCCGAACCCAACCTGAATATCACGCTCTCCGAGCTTGTCTCCCACTTGACCCTGTATCTGCCCAAATACATGATCCCTGAGAAATTCTGGTCTTTGGAGTGTCTGCCAAGTACACCCAATGGTAAGAGAGATACAGCGGCTCTGGAAGCACTCACCAAGATGAAGCCTGAATTGGCAAGTTAGACTTAACGGCTCCTGCAGTTATCCGGTTCTCCGCAGATGGAACGCGGCGTAATCCCGTGGCTGCGCCGTGATAACTAAGCACGAGTGCTTAGTCTAGTCTAACTTATAGAATATACTGCGGGCATGGGTGAACAAAAAGCTCATATCCGTCTACTGCCATTCTTGTCCTTTGACAGTCACTGATGCGATTTTGAGCGCAGTGCCTCCATGCCCGATGGTGAATCGCACCTAATCGGCTGGAGAACCGATTCTCAACCTACCCAGACCGCCTACAAATCGTCCGGGGTTCCCCGTCGCCATGCGGAGGCTATCCACCAACGAAGATCCCATCATCGACATGCGCGCGCCGCCCCATCTTTCAGAGGAACCGCGGCGCCTGCGAGAAGCTCCGTACCAGCAAGACTCAGGCGGCCATTGGCGTGGAGTTCAACCAGCACCGACCGGCGCGGTGTAAGTCCCCGGCACCATGCCCGCAAGAGCAACGGTGTCGGAGACCAGTATGCAATGGTCAAATCCTTTCGCCCGCACCATGACCTTGAACATATCTGCTGGAATGGGGTGGCAAGAGTTCAAAGCAGCCAATGGAAGCAAGCGAAATCGGAGAGGTGTTACTGACCGCCAGCATATTCGAGGTCTTGGGTCAGTTCCTCATCGGTATAGTGGCGCGGCAGCTTCCGTTGGTCAATCAGGCCGGCGAATGCATAGCGGGAAGTTCCCGCGAGTTCGGATGCCTTACCGAACGATAGGATACCCTGGCCGAGGAGAGCGATGGCCAGCTCGGTGCGCAGTCGCGGTTCGACTTCCGGCAGGGGGAGCCGCAGGCTGCTGGCCACGGACTCGGGAATATCGAGGTGCAATGCCATGTGCTTAGCCGCTCTTCTTGAATGCTCCTGCAACCCAATGTACTGCCGCAATCAACTATTTGGCTAAGTTTCATACGACACGCCGTGTGATCCAAAGGGATGTCGCTCCATATTGAGTGGGAGATATGGGGAACCTACCCTTTTCTCACTTTGGATTCTGTTAGAGGACGTTGATCTGCCTGACTCGGCGCCCTCATAGATATCGAAAAAGGAAGTACGCAGGAACACCAATCAGAACAATCACCACACCAGGAATCGTGGTTGTCGGGCGGTAGGCGAACAAGATCACCAGAATGACACTCGCGCACACCAGATAGAGCGCGGGAACCAGCGGATAACCGAATGCGCGGTAGGGCCGCTCGGCGTTCGGCCGAAGCCGGCGCAAACGAAAGACGCCGGCAATGGTAAGGATGTAGAAGATGAGCGCCGCGGAGATGATGTAATCCAGCAGGTTGCTGTAGAGATTGCCGTAGGTTCCGGCCGCGGGCTCGTAAGTTCGGATCAATACCAGTACGGCGGCCCAGATGCCCTGCATGACCAAAGCCGCGCCGGGCACGTTGGCGCGATTGAGCGCCGCGGCCTTCTTAAAAAACAACCCGTCGAGCGCCATCGCATAGTAAGCGCGAGCCCCGGAAAGAATCAGAGAATTCATACAGCCAAATGCTGAAATCATGATGGCCACTGCGATCAGCACCCCGCCAGCGGTGGGGAAGATGGCCTGCATCATGGTGGCGGCCACGCGATCGGAGGGTGCGCGCTGCACCGCGCTGAAGGGCAACACGACGATATAGGCGAAGTTGGCTGCAAGGTACAGCCCAATGACAATCAAGGTTCCGAGAGCCAGGGACAGGGGCACGTTCCGGCTGGGGTTCCTGACCTCTCCGGCGCTGAAGGTTATGTTGTTCCAGGCATCGGCCGCGAACAGTGAACCTATCTGTGCGCTGCAAAGGGCTACCAACATGCCGAAGGCCGTCAAGGGAGAGGGCGCATAGCCGCTCAACGTGAAGCCCCGCGGTGTCCACGCATCGCCGAAATTCGCTTTGACCACGGAGGCTTTCCAGCCGATCAGGATCCCGATGGCAATCACCGCCAGCAGGGAGCCGAGCTTCATCGAAGTGAAAACGTTCTGC
The DNA here is from genome assembly GCA_963757515.1 of uncultured Acidobacteriaceae bacterium. Taxonomy (GTDB): domain Bacteria; phylum Acidobacteriota; class Terriglobia; order Terriglobales; family Acidobacteriaceae; genus PALSA-350. Next base: position 335,980 of record CAVWRV010000001.1, read on the forward strand.
ACCCCCTTGCCATATTTGAGGCCGTTGGTATTCGTCCAGGTGAGAAAAGAGATCACCACCAGCGCGACCACCTGCGCCGTAGAAAGGGAAACAGCGTAAGTGGGCAAAATATGAATCGGCGGGATGATGTAGTTATTCTCTGCAATGTGCGGCCATAACACGCCCAGATAACGCGAGAAACCGACAGACGAGGCAGCGATCGTTCCGGTTTGAATCACCAGAAAGAGTGTCCAACCGTAGAGAAATCCCCATATCGGGGAATAGGCTTCACGCAGGTAGACGTATTGCCCGCCGGCGTGCGGCATCATTGCTGCCAGTTCTCCGTAGGAGAGTGCGGCAGCGAGCGTGAGGACGCCGGCGATGACCCAGGCCACCAGCAGCCAGCCGGAGCTTCCCACCTCACGCGCCATTTCCCCGGCTACGATGAAGATCCCGGAGCCGATCATCGAACCGGCGACAATCATCGTCGAATCGAAGAGCCCGAGGCTCCGGCTCAATTGCCGCGGTTCGCCGGCAGCCCGAGGTAGTTCGGTTTCCTTGGTCAGGGAAGACTCCTCAAATAAATGCAGCAGTCAGTTGATTAAACTCCGCCGCATATTTTGCGTGGATCCTATGCTTGCCCTCAGGAAAAATATGGAGCAATGAGCCGCAAATACCCTGACAAATGGTTCTGGGGTGAAACGATGGTACCAGCGGATCCTTCTCCCCGTGTAGGACCAGTGTGGGGCATTTCACCTCGCTCAGCTTCGATTGATAAATGTCGCCACCGGCCGCGTACAGTTCTTCCAAGCCCTCCACGTAGCGCTCCCACAGGGCATCGAGCGAATCACCGTAGGTTTGCCGCATTGCATCCGCCTCCCGCTGCGACCATGACGACACCGAACGCATGGCCTGGAAGGCAGCGATCTCTTCCGCGGAGACATAGGAGTTCCCGCCCCATACGACGAGGCGTCGAATTCGCTGCGGAGCGTTCGACGGCCATGAGCACGCCGATATTGGCTCCATCGCTCCAGCCGAAGACGGCAAAATCCTGGTGGCCCAGCGCTGTCATCAAGGCCAGCATATCCTCTGCGTCGCGTTGATAGAAATTGAGCGGATAGTCGCGCTCCGGCGGCCTCGATTCGCCGTAGCCTCGGGGATCAGGAGCTATGACTTGGAAGGTTTGGCTAAACCAGGGGAGCTGATGCTCAAAGTCTGTCCTTCCTGTGCCTAATGCACCGGGTATAAACACGATGGGTTGACCGGACCCAAAGGTCTCGTAATACATCGAAAAGCCGTTCACCGCGAGCTTCGGCATAAGTCGTGCTCTGGCCCCATGTATTTCGATCGGATTAGTACTTACTGGGTTGGCACTTTAGCCCCAGGATAGAACGGGCCTGCGCCGGAGTCGCAACTGGCCGGTTAAGTTCATGCGCGATGCGAACCGTTCGCTGGACCAGTTGGGCATTGCTCGCGGCTTTCTGTCCCCGGGCATAGTAGACATTGTCTTCCAGGCCGACGCGCACGTGGCCGCCCATCAGGGTGGCGAGCGTCGTCAGCGGAAGTTGGTAGGGGCCAATGGCTGAGCATAGCCATAGAGCACCCTGGGGAAAATCTTTCAACATATGAAGCACACTCTCCACCGTCGGGTAGCTTCCCGTTTGATAGCCCATTACGGTCTGGATCCAGTAGGGCCGCTGGACCAGATCATTGTCAATCAGGTATTGCACCACCCACGCACAGCCCGGATGGTACATCTCCATTTCCGGTTTGATCTGGCGCAGCTTCATCAGCGATGCGAACTGGTGGATTTGACCGTACGTAAACGGGATACATTCATCGATATCCAGGGCTGGGCGCGGATTGAGCAAGGGTGGGCGCCGTTCCTTCAAGCGAAAGCGGCTCATATCCGGAGCCAGGTTCAGCGACGCAACTTCCGGGCCCGCTTCGAGCGAAGACGCGCGCTCTTCCATGGTCATGTTGGGACCGCCCCCGGTGGTTGCGTTGATGATGATCTCGGGGCAGCGGGCACGTACTTTGCCCAGCACCTCCCGCCAGGGTTCAGCATCGCGCGCGCAGCGCGTCAGATCTTGTGGATCCCGCGCATGGATGTGAACCATAGCCGCGCCGGCCTCATACGCGCCAGCCACGGATTCGGCGATTTCATCCGCTGTTTCCGGGATGGCCTCGTTGGCTTCCTTCCCCTGGATGCCGCCATTGCAAGCCACGCAAATAATGAGAGGCGGCATCCCCGTGCGCACCCTCTCCATGAATGCATGGCTATCGGTGGTATCGAACGAGGGCGGCAGCGGCGAAGGCTCTGAACATTGGTCCTGGGGCACGACGTTCCCTTTTCTGATTCGGCAGTGCGCAAAGTTCGTATAGGAAAACAAGTTTTTCCCGGACCAACAAGCGAAATAGTGCGAAACATTGAGGTTGCCGCCATGGGAGCAGTGAAACTTACCAATGAAACCCCTGCACGGGGGACTTTGTAATGAAAGTTCTTGCGGCAAAGCTTCATGGCGGTGTAATCTCCCGGTAACAGCTCCATGGCACTTGAGCGATAGCCTCCGGCTCCCAACAGGCTGCCGCATTTTGCTATGGATTGTTCGGCCTGATAGATTGCCGCCCCCTCGAAAAACTCCGGGCTTTTAAGTTCGATTAGAGATTCCGCTGACCCTGATGATTAAAGAGTTGGTGTCGACATTATCGAACTCTCAGCAATCCAATGGATTGAGGCTCGCTCCTGACCGTCTGGATTCCTGGAAGGAAATTGCGAACTACTTTCGTCGAGAGGTTCGCACCGTCCAACTCTGGGAAAAACGGGAAGGCCTTCCTGTGCATCGTCACTTTCACAAGCAACTTGGGAGCGTGTTCGCCTTCCGCTCAGAACTGGACGCTTGGAATCACCAGGTATCCCATAAGGGTGCCCAGCCGGCCGCGACACCGGCATCTGTTCCAGGCCACATCAGCATTCGTGTTGAACCGCTTCATAACGAGACTCCTGCCGGGCAAGCCCTTTGCGAGGCGATCGCGGCTAAGACCGTTGCCGTTCTGGGTCAGCTGAACCCGGAAAAATTGACCGTTGAGGTAGAACAGGATGCCCTGGCTGACTACGTGCTGAAATGGGTCGTTCAGGATCACTGTGCCGGCCTGCAGGTGAATGCGGAACTTTTGTTGGTTGAGAGTCAAACTGTAGTTTGGTCGCAGGTCTATCAATGTCGTCGCAGCGATATCGAGGCACTACCGGGTTATTTGACGGATCAAATGGTGCTATGCGTGTGGCTGAAGGTCATTTCGTCGCCGCCGTCGTGTCGCATCACCCGGCACAGAGAAAAACCGGGGGCCCGGGAAGCGTACCTGAAGGGCCGTTACTTTTGGAAGCAACGAAACGAGGAAGGCCTGCGCAAGGCCATGCAGTGTTTCGACGCAGCGGTCCAGGAAGATCCTCATTTCGCGCTGCCATACTCCGGCCTTGCTGATTCCCTCACCCTGCTCTCGTTCTACGAAATTGTGCCCCCTTCTCAGGCCATGCCGGCAGCCCGCCGGGCGGCGCTCAAGGCGATCGAACTCGATCCTGATCTGGCCGAAGCTCACGCCTCGCTGGCCGACATCCGGTTTCACTTCGATCGCGACTGGCAAGGGGCGGACCTGGAGTATCGCCGGGCGATTCAATGCAATCCGGGCTACGCTCTCAGCTATCACTGGTATGCAAATCTCTTAGCTGCCAAGGGACAGCACGAGGCTGCACATATCGCTATCATGCACGCGCTCGAGATGGATCCTGTCTCCCTGATTACCCTGGTCTGGGCAGGCGTCACCTCCCACCTCGCTCACCGCTTCGATGAGGCCACCAAGTACTACAAGAGCGCCCTCGAGCTGGATCCGGATTTTGTCTGGGCCCACATGTACCTGGCGCAGGCGCTGGAACAGAAGGGGGACTACAAGGGAGCGGTACGGGAGTTTGAAAAGACGATCAAGCTTGCCGGGGGCAGTAACTGCGTGCTCGCAATGAAGGCGCATGCCCACGCCGCAGCGGGGGACACGACCTCGGCCCGGCAGATCCTGCGCGGGCTCAAGAGCTCGATCAATCACCAATGCATGCCCTCTTATGACATCGCTGCGACCCACGCGGCGCTGGGTGAATCGAAGCAGATGGGTTTCTGGCTCAATCGCGCCTGTAACGAGCGCAACATGAAAGTCTTCACTTTGATGCAGGATCCGCGCTTCGATTCCCTGCGCCATCTTTCCGACTTCAAGCAAGTCGTCGATCATGTTGGGTTGCCGCGCTACAATCCCAGCCGCGCCCCCCTCCCCTCCTAGTTTGGTGCGGGGTGTGGAGCTTAGTGGAGAAAAACAGCAGGTCCCTCCACTACGCTACCCCGGATTTCCTGTGGAACTTGGTGGCGCTGTCGAACCTCATGCGGCTCTCTTTACGGAGAGCCGCGCACGCGGCCGTGTCCAGTGCTGCGTGGCAGGAAATCCGGGTACGCTCCGGTCGGGATGACAATTCATTGGGAAGACTAGAGTTTGTTCCTGCAACAGAATTGTCATCCCGACCGTAGTGGAGGGACCTGCTGTTTTTGTCCACTAAGCTCCACAGGGAGTCTATCTTTCCTTAGATAAGGTAAAGGCGACATAGGCGCCTGGGATTGGCGCCTGCGATGCCGGATGCCCAGGAAGATCGTGGGTATAAGTCGTGGCTTGAGCCGCCGCGCAGAAGACAACGTACTCGCGCCCATTCACTTCATAGACCGCCGGAATCCCTTCCAGGGCAGCGTCGAGCGTGGCTTCCCAAACTACCTTTCCCGTTTGCGAGTCGATCGCGCGCACCTTACGATCACGCGTGCCGGTAAAGATCAACCCTCCGGCCGTGACCACCGGGCCAACCTTGGGAAAATGCGAACCGGTGTTCTTGAACCCCTGGGCCGCTAACTCCGGTACTTCGCCGAGAGGAATTTTCCAGCGAATGGTTCCGGCATTCAGATCGTAAGCCGTAAGCGTGGTCCAGGGCGGCGCAATCGCAGGCAGCCCGCTCTTGGTAAACATGAAGCCAAAGCCGCTCCTGTAGCGGGCATTCGCCGAGGCCTCCTCCGCGGTACTGTTCTCAGGACCAGCCGTTGCGCGCCCAGGGTTCAAAAGATAAGCCAACAAGGAATCCAGATCTGCATCCGATAGCTGCGAAATTGCGGGCATAGGGCCGTCTCCCTGGGTCACGATCGCGCGGATATCTGTTGCAGCGAGTCTCGATCCGATATCGACCAACGATGGAACAGCGGGCGGTTGTCCTCTCAGGTCTGCGCCGTGACACAGCCGGCAATTTGTAGCAAAGACTGCGCGGCCGCGCTGCTCCGGAGAACTCGTCACCGAGACCTCCTCCTCCCGATCCAACTCCAGCTTGAGCATGGCGGGGAGATCCTTGGACACGACGTAGAGAAATCCGTGCCCAGGGTCCGCAGCCACGCCGCCAAAGTTAGCCCCCCCATTATTCCCCGGCATTTCAACCGTATTCTGGGTACTTGGCGGCGTGAACAGTCCCTGGTTGCGCGCGCTTTGCATCTCTTCGCGCAGCTGCGCTCGCTCTGCGGAGGGCATGAACGGGTTGAGATCGTCGACGGTGAAGCTCTGGCGGCCGAACGGAGGCGGCTTGGTGGGAAAGGGCTGAGTGGGCCACGTTTCCTCCCCTGGCATATCAGAACGCGGCACGGAGCGCTCCTCAATCGGCCACAGGGGCTCTCCTGTTTCGCGGTTGAAAACCCAAACAAAACCCTCTTTGTTCGCTTCCGCGACCACGTCGACCAGCTTGCCGTGGTGACGAACCGTTAAGAGCTGTGGGGCAGTCGAGTTGTCGTAATCCCAGATATCGTGGTGCACCATCTGGAAATGCCAGATACGTTTTCCCGTCCGGGCATTGATGGCCAGGAGGCAATCGCCAAACAGATTGGCTCCCGTTCGATCTGCGCCATAGAAGTTATATTTCGGACTGGCTGTGGGAACGTAGACGATGCCGCGCTTTTCGTCGAGCGTTAAACCGCTCCAGGCGTTGGCGCCTCCCACCTTCTTCCAGGCGTCTTCAGGCCAGGTTTCGTACCCCAACTCACCCGGATGGGGAACGGTGTGGAATGTCCAGACCAACCGCCCGGTAAGCACGTCGTAGGCGCGAATGTCCCCTGGACCCGACGCATATTCTTCATTCGTTGCCGAACCGAGAATGATCAGGTTTTCAAAAACCCGCCCAGGCGTGCCCGACTGAACCAGCCTGAGACTCTTAGGATCGCGGCCAAGGTCAGCCCGCAGGTCCACCAGACCATTGCTGCCGAACTGCAAGATCGGCTTACCTGTCCGCGCATCGATTTCTTGCAGGTGGTTGTTGCAGGAGAAGAGCAGGCGCCGATCCGATCGGTCGGCACTTTCCCAGTAGTTGATTCCGCGGGAGGTGATCAACCTGGATTGCGCATCGGTCGGGTGTACCCACAGCTCGCTGCCGGTTGTGGCGTCGAGCGCGACAATCGCATTCTGCCTGGCCAGAACATACATCACGCCATCGACGACAATTGGATTGAATAGATACTTGTTCCCATCGCCGGTAGGGTATTTCCACGCGATCTGGAGATGGCTCACATTGGATCGGTTGATCTGACCAAGTGCCGAATACTGCGAGGAGTCGGGAGCGCCGCCGTAGTCGCTCCAGGTCGTATGCGTGCGTTGGGCCCCGGCGGGCGCACAAATCAACCACGCCAGGACAAATGCAACAAAACCAATTGCCGCCGCGTCCGGGTTCGATTTAGATTTCACTTAAGAAGCTGCCGAGTCATTGTAAATTGGATTTCGTCAGCCTACGTCTTCTGGCCGTTGTTTCGCACTAATTCGCATCCCGGAATCTCGACAGCGCATTACAATCTCACCACCGCCGCTTCCGTTGAATGTGTTCTGAGGAGCCCCAGGATGGCAATATCTCTGTCCCGCTTTCTAACTTGCTTACCGGCACTCTCCCTTGCCCTCTCCGTTCCCCTGGTGGCCCAATCCCCAGCGCCGCAGCATCCCCTGGATGGGCTTACCAGCTCGGAGTATTGGGCGGTACACGACGTTCTGCACAAGAGCGGACACATGACGCCGGATACCGGTGTCTCCACTCTGTTACTGCATGAACCGGACAAGAGCACGGTGCTGGCCTGGAAGCCGGGCGACCCCATCGAACGCGAAGCCGATGTGATTCTGGAGGACAAGGGCCAGACGATCGAGGCCCGGGTGGATATCACCGGCGGAAAGCTGGAGTCATGGAACGTGATTCCCGGCGCCCAGGCTCCGTTTACCACCACCGAATTGCATGCTTTCAGCGACCTGATCAAGAGCGACCCGCGCGTGCAAGCGGCTTTCAAAAGCGCGGCTTGACGGACATGACCACCATTCATTGCGGCGCCGGCCCCTTGGCCTTAAGGGTCTTTCCTGAGCAGGAGCACATGCGCATCGGCTACGGCGGCTGCACCGACGCCGACGGCCAGTACCATACCTGGGGCCGAAACATCGAGGGCCTCTGGGTGGTGGTGGATATCACGGGCAAGAAGGTTCTTCAGGTTATCGACGCCGGCGTGATTCCGACCGCGAAGTACGTGGGTGATTTTGAGGAGGCGGCAGCGATACCGCGGGAAGGGACCAAGCCTCTGCTGGTAATGCAGCCGTTGGGTCCCTCCTTCAAGATGGATAAGGGTGAAATCACCTGGCAGAACTGGCACTTCCGGCTCCGGCTCGATTCGCGCGTGGGTCCGGTCTTGAATCTGGTCCGCTACCAGGATGGTTCGCGGCTGCGCTCTATGCTGTATGAAGGTTCTTTCTCCGAGATGTATGTGCCCTACATGGATACGGACGAGGGATGGAATTCCCGTTCCTTTCTCGATGCGGGGGAATTCACTCGCGACGGCCTGCTGCGGGAGGTCGATGAGAACGATTGTCCCTCCAACGCGGTCTACATTTCCGGGCTGTCTACGACCGACAGCGGAACCCCCTTGCTGAGGACGAAGGAGGCTTGCCTGTTTGAGCGCTTCACCGGCGACCCGGCATGGCGCCACAATGAAAACAACATCATGGCCGGCCGTCCGAGCCGCGAACTGGTGCTGCGCGCCGCCGCGGCCATCGGCAACTACGACTACATGATGGACTGGACCTTCCAGCAGGATGGGACCATCCGCGTTCGTGTGGGCGCCACCGGGATCGTGGAGGTAAAAGGCAGCAAGGATGTGGTCGTTCCCGAGCAGACGATGACCGGCGGCATGCCCACCCCGCAGCATGGAACTTTGGTGGCTCCCAACACCGTCGCCGTATACCACGACCACTATCTCTGCTTCCGGCTGGACCTGGACGTCGATGGCCAGAACAACACGTTTCATGGTGGATCGAATGGTCGCCGGAAAAGATTAGTGCCCGTACCCGTACCAGCATCTGGGGTGTTCAATCGACGCCTGCGAAAAGCGAGAGCGACGCCATCATGGATATCGATCCGCGTAAGCCGGCCATGTGGCACTTCGTAAGCGGTACGGAGCGTGGTCCTCTGGGCTACCCGACGGGGGTCGAGATCATGCCCGAGGCAACGGCAGTTGATTTTCTTTCCCCGGACGACCCCTCTTTGAAGGTGGGCGCCTTCGCCGAACATCAGCTTTGGGTTACCCCGTACAAGCCCGATGAACGCTACGCCGCCGGCGTTTACGTCACCAACAGCAAGGGCGGCGAGGGCCTGCCAAAATGGACCAAGGCCGACCGGAACATCGAGAATACGGACATTGTGGCCTGGTACACGCTTGGCTTCCACCACGTGGTGCGCATCGAGGACTGGCCGGTGATGCCGACCTTGTGGCATGAATTCATGATTCGTCCTATAAACTTCTTCTCGGAAAACCCGGTCATGACCCTGCCTCACGAGCCCTGATAAGCGGCGCGGGTTCGTTTATCCTAGCCAGATGGCTAACGATAATCGGACCCGCCGCGAATTCCTGCAACAATCCCTCGCCTTTGCGGCGTCTTATGGTGTACTTAGAACCGCTCGAGGCCAGAGTCGAAGAACCTTGGCCTATGTGGGGACGTACACCGGCAAGGGAGGCAATGGAAAGGGCATCTATCTTTTCGAGATGAACCCCGAGACGGGAGAACTGAGCCTGGTCAAGTTGGCTGCGGAGACCAGCAATCCTTCATGGATCTCTCTTGATCCCTCCGGAAAGTACCTCTATGCCGTGAATGAAGATCAACATGGCTCGGTAAGCGCCTTCTCGGTCAACCGTGCAAATGGAGATCTTCAACTGCTGAATACGGTGAGCTCAGCAGGAGCCGGCCCGGCTCACCTGAGTGTGGATGCGTCCGGCAAGTATGTTTTTGTTGCCAATTACGGTGACGGGAGCATCGCCGTACTGCCTGTATCACCAACGGGAGCGCTTGGGGCCGAAGTCTACACCCGCCAGGACAAGGACTCCGTGGGACCCAAGACTGCAACCGATGCTCCAGAGGGGAGCTTCGCTTTTGACGGTCATATGAAACCGGATGCACACATGATCCATGCTGATCCTGCAAACCGGTTCGTGGTGCAAACAGATCTGGGCCAGGATCGGATCTACATTTTCAGTCTGGATCAAGCCACAGGCAAACTCTCGCCGCTTCCTTTCGTTTCCCTGCCGCCTGGGGATGGCCCTCGTCATTTCACATTCCACCCTAATGGGCGTTGGCTGTATTCGACTCAAGAAGAGGCGTCTACGGTGGCATTTTTTCTCTTCGATCCGGCCACGGGATCGGTTCGCCATGAGCAAACAATTTCGACTCTCCCTCCGGGCTTCAAGGGATCGAATTTTACCTCGGAGATTTTGCTATCGCCTGACGGACAATTTCTCTACGTAGCCAACCGGCTCAAAAATACAGTTGCTATCTTCTCTCTCAACAGCGGCGGTCGGCTGCAGTATCTTGGCGAGACCTCGACCATGGGCGACTACCCAAGAAACATAGCCATCGATCCCGGCGGAGTGTTTCTCTACACCTGCAACCACCGCAGTGACGACATTACTTCCTTCAGAGTGGACAAGAAGACCGGCCTGTTAACCTTCACCGGGCAATACACATCCGTTGGTAGCCCAGCATGCATCACCTTTCTCACGTGAGTCTTTGGAAACTGGGGGAGAAACCTCAGATCTCTCGAGAAGACGCTGTTTTTTGCATCTTCAACTCACCACAAAACCGTCATCCTGAGCGGAGCGCCTCTCAGGATGACGGTTTTGTGGTGAGTTTTGAGGAAAAACATCCCAACCAAGTTAGCGCTTATGGGACTGCGTCCTGGCTACTCTCAGCCGTCCCTCCGAGGCTAAATCGGTGAATGGTGGGTTCTCAAACACAGCGGGCATCGCACCCCGACCATCCCCTCTAGATACGGTCAACCAACTGGGCGGCGGCACGCTGGCCCTCCGCAATCGCGGTGGCATGGCCGGGGTCGCCAGACAGATCGGTATTGGCGAAGGCAATCCGGCCGAAGGGTGCGCGGCGCAGGATCTCGCGGGGCGCCGGTTGCCCATCCTTGCCGAAAAAGAACCCCGGCTGCGGACTGCAATAGGCGTGCCCCCAGCGATTGAGAACGATGCCGGCGATGTCCCGCCTGGCGTCGAAGCCGGTAGAGGCGAACATCTCGCTAAGCTGCTCCCGCACCCGTCGCTCGTAGTCGCGGAAAGAACTGGAGAGCAGCTCTGCGCGACCCGCGTTCTGCTGTTCCGCCATGGGCAGACCCGGGCGGCAGTAGAGCACCTTGATCGTCATCACCACCGGCGAATCCGGTCCCATGCTCTTGTTCCTGGTGGAGAAGGTCGGAGACTTGCGCACCGAGCCATACTCCCCAAAGCCGCCATACCAAAACGCTCCCGATATGCCGCGTTTATAAAGAAATCTCCAGTTCCGCAAAGCGACATTCACCAGCATGCAGGGCGAGCGGAAGAACTGCGCATAGGCCTCGCGCTGCTGCGAAGGCAAATCAATCACCACGTGCTTGGTCGTCCAGCTGCCGCCGGCCATCACCACCGCCCGGGCCTTCAGGCGATAGACCTTAGCGTTACGGGTGTAAGTGATCAGGACGAACTCGCTCTTCTCAGGCGCACCCTGGTGTTCGACCCGCACCACCGTAGACCCAAGGCGAATGCGCGAGCGCTCGCCCGCATGGTCGAGTGCCTCGAAGTTCACCCGGCCGCGGCAAACAGCCTCGAGAGTGCGCGGACCCGGGATCGCCGCCGGCAGCAGAGTCTTCACCATGTGACGGGCAAAACCGCCATTTCCCCCGGGAAACGATTGTAGTTCGGTGTCCTCACCGTAATTCATTGGATCGCCGTCGAAGCCGAAAGCATAGGCGGAAAGCGCATCCGGACCGATGCCGAAGCCATCGCCCGGGCCAGGCATGAGGAACTTTCGGATCGTCTGCTGGCTCAGGCCGAACCTCTGCATCATGTACTCTTCCATGGTGATGGCATCGAGTTCGTGCGGGTGCTCGTAGCCGTTCGGCCCTCGCTTCGCGCCTAACTCGCGGTACTTAAGGATCTCGGCCCGCATCGCCGCCGGCATCGGCGCGCCGTCGAGCTTCTTACCCCACGGATCCACCACCCACGTGCCCGGCTGTGAGCCAAAGTTAGCCCCGAAATAAATGCCGTACGGTGACCGGATGTGCTCGAAGCTGCGGCCCACGGGGATCTCCGGTGAGGAGCTCTGCCACGACTGATACTCGAATTTCCCGGCGTCCACGCCGATGGAGGCATAGAAGTCGGCCAGCGGACTGCCCGGATCGCGGGTCGCAAAATGATCCGAGCCCTGGGGCGCTATCAACCGCTGACCATCCACGATGAATTCGTTCCGCTTTGCCTCGCCGCCGAAGATGGGATGGTTTTCCAGCACCAGGCACGTCGCCCGCGGCGCGTGCTGCTGCCAATAGAGCGCCGTTGCCAGGCCGCTGAGGCCGCCGCCGACAACCACGAAATCGAAGACTTCGCCGGTGTCCTCAGCCTGGGGAGGAGGATCGGCGAAGACATGGTCACGGATCTGATGACCGGCCGTCATCACGTCGAAGGTATTGCCGTGCGATTCCGCGTAGTCGCCGACCCCACCGTAGCCGGTCCACATGTCTTTGCCCATTTGGGCCATTAACTGGTGCGGCGTCAGCCCACTCAGCAACCCGCCCCCCGCGGCCAGCAGCGTGGCATTCATGAAATCACGGCGAGAGATCTCACGATCCATCCCCAGGGCGGAATCATCGGATTGCTTGCCGGCATCTTGCGTCATGCTGCAGCGGGCCTTTCTCTATGTGCACTGCTTCCTGGCTAACTCACCATAACAAGATAATTGCCCATGGCAAGCCAAGGCCAATGCAAGGTCCTTTTCGCACTATTTCGCTTGTGGGCTTTGTTAAATATCGGTATCGTCGTACAAACGGCAGAACTGCAGCATCTTTTGGGAGGCGTGTCACCATGAACTTTCGTCGTTATCGTTACCTTTGTCTCTGTTTGGTCGTGTTGCTCAGCACCTTACAGCTGCGGGCCGACGTCACCGGATCCATTATCGGTTACGTCCGTGATTCCTCCGGCGCTGTACTTCCGAAAGCGAGCCTAACCGTCACCCAGACGTCCACCGGCTATACCCGTACGGCCACCACCGATGGGTCGGGCGAGTACAGCATTCTTGCTTTACCTCCGGGCAATTACAAATTGACCGCCTCCATGGCCGGTTTTGAGAACGGAGTCGTGGATAACATCAACCTCAACGTCAACGACGCGCTGAAATTTGATTTCGCTCTTAAAGTCGGCAACGTGAGCCAGACCGTTTCTGTTGACGCAAGCACGGTGCAGGTCGATACCTCAACTACCTCGATGGGCACCACGATCACGTCGGCTCAGATTCTGGCGATGCCGCTCAACGGCCGTTCGTACCTCGATTTGCTCTCACTTCAGCCAGGGGTTGCCCCGGCGAATACCAACACTAACTACAATGATCGCTCGCCCGCTTCCGGCCTCTACGGGTCTTCCGGCAACGTCTCCACCGACGGTCAACCGGAGTGGGCCAACGCCTTTCTGGTCAACGGCGCAGAAGTCAATGAGACCAAGAATATGGGCGCTGGTATGATCCCGGACGCTGACTCGGTGGCTGAGTTTCGTCTCATCACCAACAGCTTCAGCGCTGAGTTCGGAAAGTTCACCGGTTCGGTCATGAACACCGTGACCAAGTCCGGAACCAACAGCTTCCACGGGACCCTGTTCGAGTTCTACCGCAACCAGAAGCTGGACGCGATTAACTACTTCGACAGCACCAAGGCCGAGTTGAAGCGCCACCAATACGGTGGCGTGCTGGGTGGCCCCATCTGGAAGGACCGGCTCTTCACCTTCACCGACTTTCAGCAAACCCGTCAGGTGGCTGGCGTCAGCACGGGAGTGGTGCAGGTTCTCAGTGCCGACGAACGAAACGGTATCTTCTCCGATGCCATCCTGAACACCCCTGTTCAGGGCGACGCCTGGGCTGCAACCCTGCAGAGCCGCGGTGGCGGGGTGATCAACGGTGCGGGAGGCGTGTGCCAGCCACCGGCTTGCACCCCCACCCTGTACAACCAACTCGGTACGCCGACGGTGACCACCGATCCCAGCGGCGCTCAAGTGCCTGCCCGTAACATCTCCGCCTATATCGACCCCGTCACCACATTGACATTGCCCGTCATTCCAGCCGCGAATCAGGCTGCGGCTTCAACTACGATGACGCAAGCCACAAGGGATCGATCATCGATACCAACATGGCCGAGCGGATCGACTTCGTCAATCAAAAGACTGGGGACTGGTCGTTCTACTATCACTACGACGATGCGACCGCGATCAAGCCGGTCTACAGTGACAATGGCGTGCAGACAATCTGCCCGGCTATCCAATCACCCAGCCCTCGCGCAACCAGCTGTTCGTGGCCAGCAACACCAAGACCATCGGAGCTACCACGGTCAATGTTGCGCGCATCCAGTTTTTCCGCAGCGCGGTTCACACCGCGCAGCCTGCTATCAAGCTCGTCGATCACCTCCTACTCCAAGTACGGCTTCAATACCGATCCCACCACCGGTGGCCTGATCAACAGCGGACCTCCTGGATACCCATCGTCCCTGCCGACCTTGTTCTTCAACAGCTTTGCGGTCGGCACCAACTGGTTGAATCTCTATCAGCCTGAGACGAACTATGGTGTCGGCGACACGGTCAGCAAGACCATCGGCAATCACTCGGTCAGCTTTGGTGGGGATTTCCGCTACTACCAGCTCAATGCCCGCAATACCTGCGGGCCGAACGGATATTACAACTTCAACGGCATCGAGACCGGTGCCGACGTGTCTGACTACTTTATCGGTGCTCCGGGCTCCTTCGTCCAATGCTCCATCCAGCTGCTCGACAACCGTGCCCGTTACGGTGGGCTGTTCGTCCAGGATTCCTGGAAGGCAACTCCCAATTTCGTATTGAATTACGGTCTCCGTTGGGACGTGCCCAGGCCATGGAGCGATGTCTATGGCCGTCTGACCACACCGGTTCCGGGAGAACAGTCCGTCAAGTTCCCCAACTCGCCCGCCGGCAACCTCGTTCCGGGAGATCCGGGGGTTCCGAGCACGATTTCTCCAACCCGGTGGAATAACTTTGCGCCGCGTATCGGTATCGCCTATGCGCCTTCCGGCGGGCTTTGGGGCGCTGCGGGTAAGACCAGCATTCGTGCGGCTTAGGGTATCTACTACCTGGGCGTCGCGGATAACGGTAACTTCGGCATCCTTGGAGATGCTCCCTGGGGCCTCTACTGGGCATCGCCACAAGCCAACCACGTTCGCGAGTCCCTACATCACGCGCGCAAACGGCAGCTCGCAGGGACAGAAATTTCCCTTTACCTATCCCTCAGGTCCCGGACCGTTTCCAAACTTCATGTTCGGTAACCTCATGCCTCTTTACGTGCCGGGCTACTATAACCACAACAAGACCATGGCGAGCCAGCACTATAACGTCGTCCATCCAGCGCCAGCTCGACAGGTCGACCGTGCTGACGGTTGCGTATGTTGCCACCCAGGGGCGCCATATCGAGCACGGTGAAGACCTGATCTGGGGCAGTGCGTCGCTTTGCCAGTCGCTTCCAGGTTGCGGGCCCGGCGGAGAGGGTGGCGTTTACCAGCTCAATGGCCAAAACTATTACGGTAGCTTTACTGGGGCGATCGACAACCAGGACCATCAGCCAGAATTACACGAATTCCAGTGGCGGTCCGGTGGTGGCGTTCGCTTCGGCGACCTACCTGCAGAATTCCGGAAACTCGAACTACAACTCATTGCAGATATCGGCGGAACGTCGCGCTCGCGACCTCACCTACCTGCTCGCGTATACCTATGCCAAGTCGCTGGATAACATTGCTGCCCACTGGGACCCACGCGATGCGAGCCGTGCCTATGGCCTCTCCTCCTGGGACATGCGGCATAACTTCGTGGCCAGCTACACCTGGAATCTTCCTTTTGCCCACTTCCTTGGCCCCCACCGGTATTCCGAGGGATGGGAAATCACGGGCATAACCCGCTTCAACACTGGCTTCCCCATAAACCTGCAAAGCGGAGGCGACTTTGCTTTGACCAACCTCGGGCTGGACTATCCCACCGAAGTAGGTCCCATCAAGAAGCTGAATCCACATGCTCCGGCACATAACTACTTCGCTACGTCGTCGTTCGCCAGCGGCCTTAGCTGTGGCTACGAAGTTTGTGGCGTGACCGGCACCGCGAAACAGTTCCTCTTCACCGGGCCGGGACCAAATCAATACCGACGCGGGCGTGGAGAAAGACACGAAGATCACGGAGAGAATGCAACTCAACTTCCGCATCGAGTTTTTCAACGTCTTCAACCATCCCAACTTCCTCGCCAGCGGCGTGGTCGGCAATGCTAACAGCGGCCAGTTCGGCCAGGCCACTAACACCGCCCCGGGTCGCGTGGGCCAGGTCAGCGGCAAGTTCATCTTCTAAACCAACCCAGACGAACCTTCGAGGGGATGCGAGCAATCGCATCCCTTTCTGTTTTAAGCTTGCAAGTAGGTGCTAATGAGAGCAGGAACTTGGCGATTTTAATCACTCCTGTTGATCCTCGCTTCAACAACCTGAAGCGAGCCAGGAACGGACGCTGGCCGGCAATCCCTGCGGACGGAGTCAGTCGTGTCGCCTTGTGTTTGAACGCTGAGGATACAGCTGAAGCGCTGCAGCGCGTGGTCAGCGCCGGGCAGCGGCCGACCATTCGTTCCGGAGGCCATTGCTACGAAGACTTCTACGCCAACAACCCGAAGGGCACCCTCATCGACATGTCGATGATGAACGGCGTCGACAAGGATGACCACTACCGCGTGTGCTCGGGAGCGACCCTGGGCCAGGCGTATCAAGAACTTTACAAGCTGTTCAACGTGACCCTTCCCGGCGGCACCTGCGGTTCCGTGGGTGCGGGCGGCCATATCACCGGCGGCGGTTACGGTTTCGTCTCCCGTTTGCACGGGACCACCGCCGATTGGGTGACGGGAGTTGAGATTCTGACCGTTGACTCACAAGGAAAAGTAGCGATTCGTACCTGCTCCGCGAGGCAGGATCCCGACCTGCTCCGCGCCTGCCGCGGCGCCGGCGGCGGGAACTTTGGCGTGATTGTCAATTACCTCTTCGACCATTTGCCGCCCGCGCCACAGGAGGTCCTGGTATCGAACATGATCTTCCCCTGGGCAGACATGACCCCGGAGAGGTTCGCCAGGATTTTCGCCACTTTCGGCAACTACTTCGCCACCCGGGGCCAGGATCCTGAGACCTGGGGATTGTTTTCCATCCTCGAGGCCAATCATCAGGCCAGAGGCTATCTGCGCATTGAAACGCAATTCTGCAATCCGGACGGCACCTGCAAAGATACGAAGGTGCTGGATGAGTTCCTCGCTCTCTTCGACGGCTGCAAACCTTCGAGCGTGACGCCGGCCGCTCCCGCTCCCACCGCCCCTGAAAGCTACGGACCGCATCGGATGACCCGTGACCTATGGGCTGACACAGCTGCTGCCGGAGGCATGCGCCGCGGATCCACACGGGCCAAGTACAAGTCCACCTACATGAAGAAAAACTATACGGAACGCGAGATCAGCGTCTTCTATAAGCACCTGACGCGAACGATGCCGGGTATCGACCTCACCCATTCGGTGGTCGAGATCGACTCCTACGGAGGCGCGATGAATCGCAAAGAGATGCTCGAAGAGACCGTAGCTTTCCAGCGATCGAGCATCATGAAGTTGCAATTCCAGACCTACTGGGCGAATGCCGCGGAAGACGAGGGGCATCTCACCTGGATACGAGAGCTTTACCAGGAGCTGTACTCGAGTCCTGAAGTCGATGCGTCGCACCAGGGAACGCCCTTCCCCGGCGATAATTATCAGGGGTGCTATATCAACTATCCCGACGTGGACATGCTCGACTATGCGTACTGGCCCCAGCTTTACTACGGGCCGAACTACGAATTCCTGCAGCAGGTCAAGAAGAAGTATGATCCCAACAACGTGTTCCACCACGCTATGTCGATTCGAGCCTAGAGGAAAGCGGAGATGATCGAAGTGGATCGCAGACGTTTTTTACAGATGGCGGGTAGCGCCTCCTTATTGAGCGCCGTCGGCGGCCGGTTGGGCTGGGCGGCCTGTGCAGTCGCGTTTGCCTACATCGGAGACCGAGGATGCGATCCATGTGTACTCGGTCTCTGCGCAACGAGCGCTTCCTCAAGCGGCAGACGATTTCGAGTGCGCGGCCAGTGGCGATGGCGATCGGCCACGGAAAACTATACGTAGCCAATGGCGTGTCTGAGTACGGCAATCTGCCCCGCGGGAGCGTTGAGGCATACACGATTGACGCGACGACCGGACGGCTCGCAGTGGATGAACCGGGTGCCGTTATCGCTCTCTGGCATCTCCCCGCGGGACCTGGCGGTTGCCCCAAACGGACGCAGCGTAGTGGTTGCGGTGCATGGCGGTGGCGCATACAACGTGCTGTCACTCGAAGAGGACGGGCGGTTGGGGAGAGTGACGGGGATTCTGAAGGAGATCGGTTCGGGACCGCATCCGCTGCAAGACTGCGGCGCATCCTTCCGCGGTGATGTTTGACCGCGAGGGGCGCGTGCTGACGGCGGACCAGGGCAGCGACAAGCTGAGCGTGCTTGCCCTCAGCAACGGTGAGCTTACGCGTGTCTGGCCGTTGTGAAGTCACTGCCGGTAGTGGCCCCGGCGGCATGGTGCTGCATCCTGATGGCAGACGCGTGTACGTGGCCCACGCATTCGAACGGCTCAGTGTCGAGTTTCGACTACGACCGGCTGGGATTCTGAGCCGCAAACAGACAGTTCGGGTCTCGGATAAGGGTGAGGTGGCGGCACTGGCGATACACCCGTCGGGAGAGGCGTTGTACAGCTCGCACGGCCGACGAACTGCAGACGTGGAAAATTACAGCCAACGGGGATTTGAAGCCTGCCCGCAATGGAAGGAGTTCAGGCGAACAAGCTGCATGTAACGGCGGATGGCGGAGATGCTATTGGCCTTGAGCAGCGACGCGGTGCTGAGGATGAAGATCGATGCAGCGACTCGTATCCCTGCCGCCCCGGTAAAGGTCGCAGCGCTTTCCAATCCGATAAGCATCGCGCTTGTCTAAGAGGAACAGCAAGTCCCTCCACTACGCTACGAAAAACATCTCCATGAGAGGTCCGCTGAACTGCAGATCCCTCCACTACGCTGCCCTCCGGTCCGGATAACAAAGGGGAGGGACGGCTTTCAGCCGCGCCGTTTCGTCGCTGGGGGAATGCTGGTGAAGAAACGATAGTGAATGCCCCACCGCTGAGTCTCACCCGGCGCTACGTGAATGCCGATAAAGCCCTCCGGACACACGGTCTTCGGTGTGGACCAGAAGAACAGCTTCACCATCGGCGAATCCGAGGTCTCTTCCACCCCGAGGCCATGCTCCGTATCTTCAAAGGTAAAGTCGAAATCCGAAGCCTTATCGGAAAAGCCGGTCATTTCGCCGCTCGGATAATGATGCGGCTCCGATTGTGCTACCCACTTCAAAGTCGTCCCGTCAATTTTCACAGAATCGGGAAGAGGCCTTCCAGGAACCGGAACAAAAGGGAAATGTACCTGCATACCTGGCGCGGTTGGAAGGTTATCCAGCATGAAGAAATCGTGGTCGTACACCGTCGACATTGAGTGGCTTGGTTCCGACATTTTTCAAAGTATGGGTCAATTGCAAGCCATTTGATTTCTTGTCGAGCGATAGCGTTTTTTCGTAGATGTAGGCATAACCAAGTGTGGAGTGAAGCTCCTGGCGGAAGGTAATCGAATCCTTATGAACCTTGACCGTCCATTTGCCGTGGTCGAGAACCGGGTACGCCCCGCCAATGGTGTAGGGCTGGTCGTCGATCCGCTTCACCACGCCCACGCCCAGCTTCACAAAGGGATCTCCGGGTTTGGCGTCGTCGTAACCGATGGGCTCGCGAAATTCCTCAGCCGGCCCGGTCACTGCATCATTGGTCATCGGGTCATAGCGATTGAACCACTCACCAAAGAAAGTGTGGCCGTTGAGCGAGACACAAGCTACCAGGCCCGACCAATCGAAGCGGGCTCCGCGATAGTAGCCTTTCTCGGTGTCAGGAAGAAAAACCACGGCGTTCATTTTTCCGTTGGTGATCCGCGCATGAGGATGGTCGGAGTGGGGCACATTCTCGCAGTTCGTCGAGGCAGGTGGCGGCAACGACGGCGCAGCAGCCTCGGTTTGTGCAACCGCGGCCTGGCTGATAAGAGCCACGGCATAGACAAAGGCAAAGCGCAACATTCTTTGAACTCCTGAATAACTTATCCGCGTGGAGTATAGCTCATCACTCCTTGCTCGACGCAGTGTTTTAGAAGAAGCTGATTGGGGTTGTCTCTGACTTATTTGGAGGGTCGTGCGTGAGGGTTGCTCGCTTCCTGTCGATTGGACTTCTGCTTCTGCCGTCAGCCTACGCCCAGATCTCGCTGCCAACGTTTACCCGCGCCTATACCGCCGCCGGACGGGACTACTCCTACACCGTGATTGGCAGTGACCCGGCAAAGGGAGGCGCCACAACCATCCCGACCGTACTCGTTCCGATTACGCTGACCATCGAAGCGCCCATGAACGGGGCCGGGAAGAAGGCTGTGCTGGATGCGAGCTCGGATGTGACCAGCGTGATACGTTCACCCATCTTCGCCAGGTACCCCTTCCCTTCGGGCACGACCCAGTACACCGATGCCTTGATGCGCGCCGATTTCTCCAGGGAGGCGGCGAAGGACTGGCATACGCTCCTGGGCAAGCCGAAGGTGGTTGCGCTGAAGATCGACGTGCCTGTAGGCAAGGGGTATGTGCTGACCTCAAGGAAAACCGGAAGAATGCTGGCCATGGTGGATGTGCTTTTTATGCAGCAGGAGATCTTCAAGCAGCTGCCAAAGGAAGAAACGGGCGCCGGCAAGCTGGTGATCGCGATGACGAAGAACGTGACCTACTACACTAGCGAGGACGCGACGGAGTGCTGCTCATGGGGAACGCACGGAATCGACACCACACAGGGTCTGCCGCAGCCGTTTGTGCTGGGAAGCTATCTTGATCCACATACGGTGGAGGAGGATAGCGACGTGCAGCCGCTGACCCAACAGCTGGCACAGTGGTTTCGCGATCCGCTGCACCAGCCGGCGCTGCACTTGCACCACGGCATGATTCCGCCAGGGAACATTTTCCCCTCCTGGTTGCGAGTAACGCCGCGCGTTCCACCCGCAAGCTCAACCGAGCTGCCCACGGACAATAGCGACTGCGGTGGAACCGCACTGGCCGTAGACCTATTCCTGAATGACCCGACCGACATCAACTGGAAGAACAGGACCCCGGCCTCGAAGGCTTATATCTCCAGGCTAGGCGGAATCTCGTATCACTTGCAGAACGTGGCCCTGCTCTCGTGGTACACAGGCGCCCCAGCGAAAGCCTACAGCTTCCCGGATGCGAACGCGCTGAGCGGCCCGGCAAACCCCTGCCCGGCGCACATTCATGAAGGGATGTTTGGAGCCGTGAGGGATGCCCCTCCAGCGACAGTGACGCCCGATCGCGCTGGCCGGCAGTCCGAACGGACACCACCTGATCGGCTACTGGGCCGGGCTGGGAAGGATCAGCGATGTCTCGCCCCAGTGGGATGTGATCATCGTCGCCTTCGCCACTCCGCTGCGGGACGCTCCTGAAGGGACCATGCAATACCAGGTGCGGGGAAACATCACTCCCGAGCAGTTCAAGGACGACATCAAACTGAAACAAAGCCAGGGCAAGAAGGTGATGATCTCGCTCGGCGGAGGCGGCCAGCACTTCGCGCTGATGACAGAGGAAGGAAAACAGAACTTCATCCGCACCGTAGAAGACATCTGTGCGCAGTTTGGCTTCAATGGCATCGACATCGACTTCGAGACATCCTCGCTCGAGCTCGATCCGGGAGATACAGACTTCAAGCACCCGACGACGCTTTCGACCGTCAACCTGATTGCCGCGCTGCGAGCGATTCACGATCACTTCGGCAAAGACTTCATGTTGAGCCTGGTACCGGAAGGAACCCAAATTCCGGCGGCATATCCGGGCTACGGTGGCCAATTCGGCTCCTATCTTCCCATCGTCGAGGGTATCCGGGACATTCTGGCATTTGTGGATACGCAGGACTACAACTGTCCACCAATCGAAGGTCTGGATGGCGAATTCTACATGCCGGGCTCAGTTGATTACCATGCTGCGGCCACAGAGTTGGTTTTGCACGGCTTCGACGTGGGCCGTGATCCAAAGCATCACTTCGACCCGCTGCCGCCTGATAAGGTAGCCATCGGCTATCTGAACAGCGATACCACGCCTCCCATCGTCGTGGAAACGATGCGGTACATGATTACTGGTAAGTCCAAAATGCCTACAAACTACAAGCTGCGGCAACCAAATGGTTATCCCACCTTCGATGGGGCGATGTTCTGGACCATCGATGACGATCGCCGGGAAAATTACCGCTACTCAAACACCGTAGGACCATTGCTGCACAGCTACCATTGAAACTCTATACAACAAATACACTGTAGGCTCATGTCCTCATCCACTTGGAAACATCGCCTGGCCTGTGCAGCAATAGCCTCCGCCCTGCCTTGTAGCGCCCAATCTGATTGGACGACTTATGGCCACGACGCCGGCCAAACGAAGTATTCGCCGCTGGATCAGATCAACACCAGCAACGTCGATCAGCTGAAGCAGGCGTGGGTGTATCACATGAAGCCCGCGGAGGCCACTGAATCGGCCAACGGCCGCCGGCTGCTTAACTCGCCGGCCACTCCGTTGGTCGTAGACGGCATCCTGTATGTGGCCACGCCCTATAGCTCGGTGATCGCTCTCAAGCCCGAAACCGGCGAACCCATCTGGACCTACAAGCTGGCCCAGTCTCGCTTCCTGGGGCGCTCCGCCACTTACTGGCCCGGGGACCAGGTCACGCCTGCGTCTCTCTTTTTTGGCACCGCCGACGGCCGCCTCGTCTCCTTGAACGCCAAGACGGGCCAGCCCACATCCCAGTTTGGCGAGAACGGGTTCCTCAACGTTAAAGCGGGGATGACGGACGATCCAAACCAGGACGGCCGCTATTCCATGACCTCCGCGGCTTCCATCTATAAGAACCTCATCATCACCGGCGCCGACTTACCAGAATATCCGGCAAAGGGCCCTTCCGGCGACATACGAGCCTGGGATGTACACACCGGCAAGCTGGTGTGGCGCTTTCACTCCATCCCGCATCAAGGTGAGATCGGGCACGACACCTGGGCAAACGACTCCGGTGCAGGCCGCTCGGGAACGAACGTCTGGGGATTCTCATCGGTCGATGTCAAGCGTGGCCTGGTTTTCTTACCCTTCGGCTCACCTACGTCTGATTTCTATGGTGGCGACCGTCCCGGCAACGGTCTCTTTGGCAACACGCTGGTGGTTCTGCACGCAGATACGGGCAAGCTCGCCTGGTACTTCCAGGCCGTTCATCATGACATCAACGATTACGATCTGGAGTCCGCACCGGTGATGATTGACGTCGACCGCGGCGGCAAGCAGATCCCGGCGGTCGCCCTCATCAGCAAGACTGGCCTGATGTTCCTGCTTGACCGCCGTAACGGCAAACCGATCTATGGCGTCGAAGAGCGGCCCATACCCCAGAGCACCATCCCTGGTGAGCACTCATCTCCCACGCAGCCGTTCCCGCTCAAGCCAGTTCCATTGGGCCGCGACGGCTTTGCCCCTGCGGACCTCTCCACCGTAACTCCGGAGCACCACGTCTTGTGTGAGGCCATGCTGGCGACGGCGGGCGGCATGCAGAGCGGGCCGTTGTTCACTCCGTACGGGGAAAAGCTGACCATCGTCTTCCCCGGCACCGTTGGCGTAGTGAACTGGCACGGCATGTCTTATAACCCGAGGCTTGGCTACCTGTTCGTCAACACCAACGAGCTCGCGGGCGTGGGCAAGGTTGCGCTTAGCAAGCCAGGATCTCAGCCTGCTTATGACCGGACCAGTCCCTGGGGACTCTATGCGCTGTTCTGGGACCGCGATAAATTCTGGCCCTGCCAACAGCCGCCATGGGGCCAGTTATGGGCGATCAATGTCAACACCGGCGATGTCGCCTGGAAAGTCCCATTCGGAACCGTCCCTGAGCTCGACGCCAAAGGCGTCCACAATACCGGATCGCTAAACTACGGCGGATCCATCTCCACCGGTGGCGGCCTGCTCTTTATTGCTGCCTCCATCGACCAGCACTTCCGCGCCTACGAAGCGGCGACTGGAAAGATTTTGTGGGATATCAAGATGGACACCGGGGCCTACGTCACCCCTGCGACCTTTATGGGTAAAGATGGAAAGCAATACGTCGTGATCGTAGACACGGGAGGCAGTTTCTTCGACCGGACCTATGGCGATTCGATCCTTGCCTTCGCGCTCCCCACACAATAGGTGAATTTCGCACTACTTCGCTTGTCCAAAGTCAGGGGAAGCCGTTAAATGTTGTGGACGCAAGGAGACATTTATGACCGGCAAAATGATCGCAGCCGTTTTACTCGCGACCGCGCTTTCGCCTCTCGCGCACGCGCAAGAGCTGCAAGTGGGCAGCAATGCCTATGTCGACATGTATTTTGCCGACTGGCACGCGTCTAAGGCCCAGACCATGGGCCCGGTTACGGAGTACACCGTCTTCACCAAGGGCGATCCGATAAAGCCCGCCACAAAGGGCGCGGTTCTCCGCTACGTCGACTCGTATGTCTATGCGACATTGGCTCCGGGCTCTTCCTCGCCGTCGGTCACTCTCTCCGGCAAGCAGCGGGTATATTACTTCACGTCGGGCACAGGCACTATCTCGGCTGCCGGCGACTCGGTTCCGGTGTCCGTCAATATCGCGGTGCTGGTCCCGGCCAACCTGGCCTTCACCATTAAGAACACGGGGGCGGTCCCGCTCGGCGCGTATGTCATTGCCGAGCCGACTCCCAACGGCTTTCAGCCGGGTGCCAAGCTAGTGGTCAAGGACGAAACATCCACGCCCGTCAGCACTGCCGATCAGGAGTGGTCGCGGATCGTCAGGCCGCTCTTCGGCTCGAGCGACGGTTTGGCCACGATCTCCAGCGTCGAGACCGTCACCCTCGATGACCTGACCATCACCCGTCCTTTCCTGGGTACCAAGCCAAATACCGAGCACCTTTGGATGGAGTTGTCCGGGACCAGCATCGCCTTCATCGGTCCGTACCTTCGCCGTCAGACTCCGGGCATGGCTTACGAGCATCCGCCCGACAATCTTGCCCCCACCTCCAACGTGAACTATTCGGAAGATAGCCAGATCAAGTTCCTGCTGGTATCAACCGAAGGCCAATAAACAGCAGGTCCCCACTACGCTCCGTCAGATGCGTCATTGGGACGAACGGATCATGCGCAGATTTCTCGACGGAGCGCAGCGAGTGGAGGGACGCTGCTGTTACTCTCGGCCTCATCGTTAGTGCGGCGTCGTAGACACCTTTGTGCTGGTGCTGAACCACAGGAACTTGATCGGTGGCTCTCCGGGTTCTTCAAAGTTGATATTGGAGTGCGTCCACAGGTTATCCGGACGCAGCATATACGCCTCACCCGGGATGCTGCATGCGCAGCTGAGAACCGACAAAGGCCAGGCTCTTGCCCTCAACCTCGCACCAGATCTCTTCATGACCAGGAAAGTGTGGGTGCGGCTCGCCCAGTTGCAGAGGAAGTATTTGCACGGTGATGATGGCCCCCACCGAGGCCAGACCGTTGTTTCTGTTGAAGAAGCCGTGAGTAATGTGAGCCCAGTGACCGCCTGCCCCCGGATTCGTAAACGGCGACTCCTCCGCCGGCTTGCTATGCGGGAGCTTATCTTCGTCTTTGACCACGACAGAAGTAAGCGGCACGAATCCCGGAAAAGTGGGATCCCCAACCATGTAGGCAGCAAGCTGGGTATCTCCCGTATTGTGCAGAGTAAACTCCAGGCCCTCGGGCACCAGCAGCGCGCTGCCTTTATGGATAGCCTCAGTCTTACCCGCCGCTGACACCTCACCCTGACCCTCGCTCACATAGAAAAAGATTTGCAAGCCCTTCAGCGTTGAAGGAACGGTCCGTGCTCCTGGCTCGAGCTTGCCGAATGAAAGGAACTTCGCATGCTCCAGTACAGCGCCGGGATAGGGCGGGCTGAAGTTATCGCCTGGAGTAAGAATGTCGCGGACAATCAACGCGCCGAACATGACGCGTGGCTCAGAGTTACGCCAGTCGCCGAAGTACATGTTCAGCAGGGTATCTTCCCGGGGACGGGTGGGAAGATAAACCACATCTTTGGGCCCTTCAAAGCTGTTACCCCCAATATGGGGAGCCTTTCCCGGTGGAACTACGGCGCCGGGATTCGCTGCGGGGTTTGTGCGGAGACCGGCAACTGAGAACAATGCGATCGCAGCTGCACCAACGGCCGAAAGCTTTTTTTACTCAAAGTAATTCCTCCGATTCGTATACTAGTGCGCAGAAATCCCCGGGAGCTGAAGATACTCAGGATGAACGGTAACATGCTCGTTCTTCTCGTTCTCGAGGATTTCCGCAAACATAGCGTCTGTGTCCTTCTGCGGTGGCCGCAATGCGTTCTTGTCGCTGATAGCCCGATCGTCACGGGGCTCATGAGCGAAGAGGATGATCTTCCGCCAATCGGCAGGAGAAGCGAAGGTATAGGGTCCAGGCGAGTCACCCGCCATCTTCTTATAAGGCCAGATCATCCAGCCGATGTTGTATTTCTCCGCCAGGTTCACGTGGGCGGTCGACCATTCCGGCGCCCTCTCGGCGTAAATCTCAGAATAGAAGATAGGAACCTGATACTTAGTGCGGAAATCCAGATATTGCTGAAGAAACTCAGGCCGCGGGGTAGCGCCGTAGCTATGGAAACTATAAGCGGTGTTGTTGTCGAACGGCTTGCCAAACGCGCTGAAGCGTCCCAGAGGCGGCTGCAAAATGATCATGTGATGGGTGTCGACTTGGCGAATGGCCTCGGTCACACGCCGATACTCCGGCTCAATCAGACTTTCCATATCGAGATATCCGGACCATAGCAACGGCTCATTCATAAGGTCGTAGCCCAGGATCATAGGATCGTCTTTGTAGTGGTTGGCAATCCTCTGCCACACTTCCGACACGTACTTTTGCATACCGGCATCCTTCAGCAGCCACGGGATAGTCAGGACCATCGTCACTCGCCTCGCCGGTGAAACCGCCGATGCCGGATTCCAGCATCAGGATGACGTAAATGTGCTCCTGCCGGCACCACCTGGACAGCTGGTCGATGAGCTGGAAGCCCTCATCATCGTCTGTCTTGAAGTATTTGGCGTGCAGCGGGATGCGGATGGTATTAAATCCGTTCTCCTTTATGCGATGAACGTCCGCCTCCGACATGAAGTTCTGACGCCAGTTGTAGAGGAACTCCTGCGCATGCGTCGGTCCCAGCAGATCCGCAAAGACCAGCTCAACGTCTGTTTGCGACTGGGCCAGACCGCCGAACCGCCAGAAATAGCCTTCCAGCACAAACCAATTGCCGATGCTGATCCCGCGGATCTGAAGCGGCTTGCCGGAACCATCCACGATCTCTGTTCCTTGCGTGTGCACGAACTGCGAATGGGCTGCCGGAGTTGCCAGCAGCAACAGCACGCCACCAAGGACAGTCAGACCTCGAAGAAACACTTGCGTTTCCTCCTCTTACCGTTTCACTGCAAAGACTGCATCCAGTGGAGCACCAGTCACGCATCCGCGGACCTCGGTGAACCCGGCAGACTCCAGCAGGGCACGAAATTCGCTTAGGGTGCGTTCCTTGCCCTCGGTACAGACCAACATGTTCAACGACTGCAGTTGGGCTGCGAGCGGGCCGGCTTTGTCTTCGTGCAACAACTTCTCGGCCAGGAGAATTCCACCCCTGGAGGGCAACCTTTGGTGGATCGCCCGCAGCAGGCCACTTGCCTTCTCGTCCGGCCAGTCGTGCAGGATTTTTCCCAAAGCAAACAGGTCCGCCTGCGGTAGCTCTTGCGGACAAAAAAAGTCACCTGTCCTGCATTCGATACGCGATCCCACGGGGCTAAGAGAAATTCCTTGCTGCACCGCATCAATCACCCGCGGTAGATCAAAAAGGATCGCCTTCAGCCCGGGATATCGCTCGCAGGCGGCAATCGCCAAATGACCGGTTGCGCCACCTAGATCCACCAACGTCTTGAATCCCGAGAGATCAAAAGCAGACACTACTTGGGGCGAACTCAACAGCCCGAAACCGTGCATCCCCTGAAGAAAATTCTGCGTGTCTTCGTCGGTGCGGAAGAAGTGATCGAAAATGCCCCCTTCCTGGTGGAACGCCTGCGTCCATTGCGGTTCGCCTTGTCGAATTGCATTTTCCAGGTGACCCCAGAGCTGAAACAGGACTTTGTCGGAGTAGAGAATGTAACCGGCAAGGGTATTTGCCGTGCCGCGACAGAGGTAGGTGCTGGCTACCGGCTCGTTCTTATAAACGCCATCCTGCTTGCGCAGAAGTCCGAGTCCGGCACATGCATCCAATAGCCGCTCGAGCGGTTCCCGGTGAACGCGAAGCTCGGCCGCAAGTCTATCGGCAGGCGCCGGCTCTCGCTCCAGGAGATCGAATACCTTCAAGGAAACGCCCACCAGCATGACCTTCGACGACCGAAATGCGTCGAGCAGTGCGAGCACCGGAGCGGGATCGGGTATTTCGTAGCTGTTCATGAAGCCAAGACCCCATGGGAGGGATCAATCCCGAAACAAAAGAAGATAGCCACGATGCAGAGGATAGCGGAGATGGTAAAAGGGACGTTCCAGCCATACCCTCCCAGGAGATAGCCAAGTAAGACGGGCGAGATCGCGCCGCCTAAATTTCCAAACGTATTCATGATCGATGCGATCGAACCCGCAAAGTCGCCGCCGATATCGAGTGGAATCGCCCATGAAACGCCCACGGTCAACTCCAGGCCGAAAACCGCGAGACAGGAAAAAAGAACGGATGCGGTGGTGTGGCTGGTAAAGGTCGCAGGCAGGATCGATCCCGCCGCAATCACAAACCCGATCACCGCAATTGCCCGGCGGGCTGTCCTAAGATTGCCGGTACGTGCCGCCCACAGGTCAGAAAGCCAACCGCCCAACAGATTACCTGCGGCGCCGGCAACAAATGGCAGGCTGGCATAAAAGCCCATCTGTTTAAGATTCACTCCACGCGCATCGTAGAGATATTTCGGAAACCAATCGAGATAAACATCGATGGCATACCCGTAGCAAAAATACATCATGGCCAGCATCCAGACAGTGCGGTTTCTCAGGATTCTCCGCCAAGGTACGGAACGTACTGCGCCCGTGGATGGGCTCTCGGGCTGACGAATGACTTCCAGTTCCGCGGCGTTGACGCTGCGATGATCGGCCGGCCGGTCTCGATAGTACCAATACCACGCAGCCGCCCAGGCGAGGCCAAGTATTCCAAAAAGGAAGAAAGGCATTCGCCAGCCGAAGTGAATCATGATGACCACAACCAGCGGCGGGGTAAGTGCGGCCCCCAATCGGGACGCTGCGTGGGGCAAGCCCTGCGAAAAGCCGCGTTCTTCCGGCGGCATCCAACGCGAAAGAGAACGGGTGGCAATGGGGAAGGCTCCAGCTTCCCCCACGCCAAACAGAAATCTGCACAAACCGAGCGAAGTGGCGTTCCAACAGAGTGCGGTTCCTGAGGTAAAGAGCGACCACCAACACACGATGCAGGCCAGGGCGCGCCGCGGGCCAACTTTGTCGCCAAACCAACCGCCCGGTATTTGAAACAGAGCGTATCCCCAGCGAAACGAGCTGAAGATCCAGCCCACCGCGATGGCGGAAAGCTTAAGATCGCGCTGGATGACGGGCATGGCCGACGAGATGTTCACCCGGTCCATGTAGGTGATGATGTACGCGGCGACGATGAGCGCTAGAACAACATGGCGGGCTCGCGTTGGTCTTTGAGCGACAGCCGCCCGGTTTGCACTCTCATTGAGCATTGGTAAGAGAAAAACGCGATCTAGCGGTCGAGCCAAGCGAGCTGCTTTACTGGAAGGTGATCCGCTTCTGCATTCCCTCTATTTTGGCGGCGGAAACCCCGGGAACGGCGGCAACCTCATGCCAGGTTTTGAAATTGCCATTCTGCTCGCGATACTTGACGATGGCTTCCGCCTCCGCTTTGGCCAGCCCAAGAGACGATTCCAGATCCTGCGCGCTTGCCTTGTTCACATTCACCGGGCTGGTGCCGGCAGCCGTTGTATCGGTGGAAGCGGCCTGGTCGCCGGCGCCCGCCGATGGCGTCGTTTTTTGGTCGAGTGGCCCATAGTTTTTCGAGAGATACTCGATCACCGTATCGATTTCTTCGTCAGAAAGATCCGCGCCGCGCGAAACCATCTGGTTCACCACCTGATCCCATTCACTTTGAGAAGAGTGTTTCGAGGTGACCACGGTGAGCGCGTGGCACATGACACATTTTTCCTGAACGATTGCTTTGCCCGCGCCAGCCGGCATGGCGGAGGGGCTCGCAGCGGGTGGAGTTGTCTGAGCAGACGCGCTACCCAACGCCAGGGCAAAGAAGATTGCAAACCACCTCATCATCGACACCCTTCCGCCGCACTCGATGTTACGGTAACGCAAAGCCGAATACAGAGTCGCCGGCCGTGGTGTCAAAAAAACTACCGCCGGTTGCGACCAGGACCACATACTGTTTTCCGTTCTTGCCCTCATACGTCACGGGTGTCGTATAGGACCCTGACTCGAGCTTCGTCTGCCACAGCTGTTTGCCGGTTTTGGCATCGAACGCATGGAAGAGATGATCGTTGGTCGCGGCAATAAACACCAATCCTCCCGCGGTTGCGATCGAGCCGCCAAAATTCAAGGCTCCCGTCCCGTGTACCCCTTTTGCATCGAGCTCAGGAATGGTTCCAAAAGGAATTTTCCAGGCGACTTCTCCGGTATTGGCATTGATTGCCCAAAGTTGTCCCCAGGGCGGTTGCTGGCAGGGCCAGAACTTGTCATTGTTCCAAAAACGAGCATAGTCGCCCCACGGACTCTTCCGCTCATAAAGAGGATCCGACCCGTCAGGATGCTTCACCAGCTTTCCCACATCGCCCAGATTGTTGGTGTTGACGAAAAGGTAGCCCAGCTTCGGATCGAACGACATTCCAGGCCAGTTTGCCGCCCCAATGGTGCCTGGGAATTCAATCGTCAGCTTCAATCCGAAGGGAGTATAGGCCCCGTAATTCTCCATGCCGCCTTCGGTGGCCAACAGGTCTTCGCAATACTTCTTCTGCTCCGGGGTTACGGTCGCAATCTCATCGGGACTGAAGCTCATGCGCCCCAGCGGCTCTGGTTTCAGAGGGAAGGGCTGGGTGGGCCACGCCTCCTCGTCTGGCGCCTTGCTCTTAGGCACTGGCCGCTCCTCTACGCCAAACACAGGAGTGCCATCGCGGCGATCGAGAATAAAAAGGAGTCCGTTCTTTCCCAGCACTGCGACCGCAGGAATCTTCGCTCCTCCTTTCTTTATATCCATCAGAACCGGAGCCGATTCCAGGTCATAGTCAAAGAGGTCGTGGTGGACAGTCTGGTAATACCACACCAGTTTGCCGGTGTCGGCATTGAGCGCGACGATGGCGTTCCCGAAGAGATTCTTACCTTTCCTATCCGGCGCATAGAAATCGTAGCTGGGCGAGCCGAAGGGAAGAAATACCAGCCCTTGTTTGAGATCCACACTCATCAAACCCCAGACGTTGGTTCCGGAGCGATTCTTCCAGCTGTCGTCTGGCCAGGTATCGTGGCCTACTTCTCCGGGCCGGGCCACGGAGTGGAACCGCCAGACTAACTTGCCGGTGTGCAAGTCCCATGCGCGAATGTCACCGGAAGCCCCGGGCCCGGGCAATTCCTGAACCGCAGCCCCGGTGATCGCCAGGTCTTTGTAGATACTCGGCGGCGAGTTCATATTGTATTGCGCATGCGGGAAACCATTATCAATGCCGGCTCTCAAGTCGATGGATCCGTCCGTGCCAAAGCCGGCCGTAGGTTGCCCGGTCTTAGCATCGAGAGACACCAGCCGTCCGTCGCTCGTTCCACACAAGATAGACGCAGGCGTGATCTTATCTCCTGGCCAGTAAGAAACGCCTCGGGCAGTGGGCCGCCCTTTTTCGAACTTATAGGTCCATATCTCTTCGCCGGTTTCCGGGCTGAGCGCGACGATGGTGCCGTACGGAGTCGGCATATACAAAGTATCGTTCACCACGATCGGCGTGGCCTCAGACAAGCGCCTGCCGCCGCCTCTGCCGGCTGGTCCGGCTGTCTGCGGTCGTGGTCCGGTTCTCTTCAGGTGGTAGGTCCACGCGAGGGTCAGATTCTGAACATTGCTGGTGTTCACCTGCTTTAGCGGCGAATAGCGCGTGCTGGCATCATCGTGGCCGTACATCGGCCAATCTGACTGGCACCACGCCGGTGTTATGTAAGGAGAACTACACCGAAGACTGCGGAAAGGATCCGAGGTTTCAAAATCCAGTTCCCCTCATATCGTTTACTTGTACTAGTGGACTGTAGCAGTGATTCGGAGAACCGCAGATCTCTCCTGCGATTGACCTGCCACGAACCCGGGTGCCCCATGCTCTCGCTCGCGAGATGGGGGGGCGACCGTTGGTCGCCCCTTTACCACCGGACGGATGCCAGTCTTTACTGCGCCTTTGCCCACGCCATACCATCCGCACCCGGACCCACGTCAATTTGGTCCTTGACCGTCCAATCGGAAAGGCTGATAACCGCAACCTTTCGGCTTTTGTCACATGAGGCGTAGGCTACCTGGTTGTTGGGATTCACCAGGATCGCCTGCGGCCTGACAGGCACATCGATCACGTGCTCCACCTTCATGGTGCTCAGGTTCAGTGCGGAAACTTTGTGTATCAATGGGTTGGCGATAATCAGCCACTTGCCGTCAGGCGTGGTCGCTGTTCCGTAACCAAGATCAGGCAGCGGCACCCACTTTACAACCTTATTCGTGGCGGTATCGATCACCGCCAGTTGGGGTTTCGTCTGGTCGGATGTGAATACCTTGCTGCCGTCCACGGAAAGTGCGATGCGTTGAATCTGCCCCGAGACCGGGATGACGGCGATCGTCTTGCGCGCGTCGAGATCGAGGACAGACACCGTTCCCGGACCAACATTTGCCGTGTATCCACGATGCCCGTCGCCGTGAAATAACCAACATGTGGGACTGGTCCTGATCGGTCGGAATAGAGCCGACAATGTGCAGCGTGGCAGGATCGATGATGCTGACCGAACGATTCAGCTCCGTGGTGACATAGAGCAGACCGTTCTTAGGACCAAAGACAGGATCGTGCGGCCGAACACCCTTACCGAAATCGACATTGCCCACCACTTTTCGGGAGGCCAGATCGATCACCACCATGTTGCGTCCGTCGGTTCCCGGTTCACCGACGCCGGAATTCCCGTAGATCGGCACGTAGGCGGTTCGG
Source organism: uncultured Acidobacteriaceae bacterium (assembly GCA_963757515.1). GTDB lineage: Bacteria > Acidobacteriota > Terriglobia > Terriglobales > Acidobacteriaceae > PALSA-350. The sequence goes on from CAVWRV010000001.1 coordinate 369,057, forward strand.
CCATCAGGTGAGACCGTGAGTTCGTGCCCGGTCACACCACCCTCCGGCACCTCCGCGAGCTTCTGGTTGGTCGTGGAGTCGACAATGCCAACGCTCGAGTCCCCTTTGACCGCCACCAGCAGGAATCCGTCCGCACAGGGCTCCGAGCCCACATGTAACCGGAGAGAACCAATAAGGCAGACAGCGTCAGGACAGCTTGCAAGCGTCGCATATCGGTCCTCATCGGAAGTTATAATTTAGAACTCGATCTCCCTTCAGTGCCCTTGCACAATGCCAGGAAACGCATCCACGCCCGCTTGCGCCGCTTTCCCATCTTCCTGCGGAGTGCCGCCGCTTACCCCAATCGCGCCCAGGATGTGGCCATCGACCAGAAGAGGAATACCCCCCTCAATCGGCATCGCCCCGGGGACCTTGAGCACCGGGGTGATAGCCGTTCTTCATGACCGCGTCCTCAAACATCTTGGTCGGCCTCTTGAAGAAGACTGCGCTGCGTGCTTTCGCCATGGCTACGTCAAAGCTGCCCAGCTGCGCCTCATCCATCCGCTCCATGTACATCAGGTTGCCGCCATCATCCACGATGAGAACGAACATGTGGTTGTGGTTGGCCGCGGCAGCTTGTTCGGCGGCGGCCGCCACCTGCTTGGCAATCTGCAAAGTGAGCGCCTTTTTGTCTGCAAGCTGCGCCTGCGAAAAAGCGACTGCCACCAGAGCCAATCCGGCCAAACAGGCCGCTCGTTTTAATCAATTCATTCTTGTCTCCTCCACCGCCGGCTGCTATTTCCCGGTGTAAGTAATACGCCAAATCGAGCCGGAGCCGTCGTCGCTGACCAGCAACGAACCATCCGTCGCCGTCGCCACACCTACTGGCCCCCCCAAACGCTCTTGTCATCCACCACAAAGCCGGTCAGGAAATCTTCATACTCGCCCGTTGCATGGCCGGTCTGATGGAGCGGCACACGAATCACTTCATACCCCGTCCTGGGTGATCGGTTCCAGGAGCCATGCTCGGCAGCAAAAATATCGCCCTGCATACTCCGCGGGAAATTGCGTCCCATCATAGAACGTCATTTCGAGCGAGGCGTTGTGCGGTTGCAGAATCACATCGGGCGTAATGACTTTGTCTTTCAGATCAGGCCGTTGCCCGGCGAGCCGTGGATCCTGGTGCGGGCCCATGTACCACCACGGCCAGCCATAGAAACCACCAGGCTGCACGTGGGTGATGTAGTCGGGGACTAGGTTGTTGCCCAATTCGTCGCGCTCGTTGACGGAGCACCAAAGTTCGCCGGTCTTGGGATTGATGGCAATACCGACCGGATTGCGGATGCCATAGGCGTAGATGCGCTTGTTGGAACCGTCGGGGTTGAACGCCAGGATGTCGGCCCGATCCTTTTCCGCCGGCGTGTCATCGACGTTTTCCTGCGAGCCCACAGAGACCAACATGGTCTTGCCGTCGGGGGAGAACTGGATATCCCGGGAACGGTGGTGTCCGCCGCTGGGTAGATCGTCAAGATGCTCCGCCGGGCCGGTGGCCGCCAGATCGCCGCTGTGATACGGAAAGCGCACCACGGAGTTCATATTTGCGACATAGACCCACTGCGGGTTAGGGCCCAGCGGGTAGAACGCAATGCCGAAAGGTGTATTCAGGCCGGTGGCGAAGACGTGCACCTCTTCAGGCTTACCGTCCTTGGTCATGCCGCGGAAGATCTTGATGTCTCCGGCGCTGGTTTCGGCCAGGAACATATCGCCGTTGGGCGCTCTGCGAAGGATCCGCGGATTGGTAAGTCCCGTGGCATACAGGCCAACCGTGAAGCCTTCCGGCGCCTTGGGCCACGCATTTTCCGGCCGCGGAACAACGGTGGGGCCGCCCATCGCAGATTGGGAGGCGTAGGGCTGGGGAAGGTCCTGGAGCGTAATGTGGCGAATGGTTCCCGGCTTCTCAAAGCGATAATCCGTGAACGGCGGGTCCGGTGGCGGAGCGTTCGAAATTTCAGGCGCGGCTGGTGCGGTTGCGGCTGGCGCGCTGACCGTAGCCGCAGCACTCATGGACTTGATATAGGTGATCAGCTGCCACCGCTCTTGCTCTGGCAGAGCCGCCCATGACGGCATTCCGTTTTCCAGTCCACCTTGGGTGATGTACCAGAAGACGGCGCCATCCGGCACCCCCTGCAGTGCTCCGTGCGCGAGCGGCGGCACATTGCCCATCCCTTCCCCGGAAGCTCCGTGGCACGCGGCGCAATGGCTGGCATAACTTGCTTTGCCTGCCGCGATCGCGGACGCCTGCCCGTCATAGGGATTTTTCTCTGCTGCCGCCGATGCCGGCGCATGGTGAAACCCAGTGTCCTGGGCCCGCAATGAACCCGCCGGGAAGGCCATGAAGGAAAGGGAAAGGAACAGGATGGTCCTACGCATGACCGTCGCCATAAATGCACCGCTCTTCTACCTAAACAAGTATTTCCTCTCCCAACAAGCGAAATAGTACGAAATGGGTTGGTCGCCGGCCGCGAAGCGGCGGAGAATGAACGTGTTATCGGAACAAAGACAAGCGCTTTCACGGTTCTGGCGGTGTGCGCCCACCTGCTTCCAGGTGTGGTTTCAGATGACCGGAGATCCGTCCCTGCCACCGGCCCTGGAAATCCAAATCGGGTTTCGCACTATTTCGCTTGTTCGTAGTAGAAAAACTTGTTTAGGTAGCAGGATCGAGGAATAGGGAGACCATCGATGATAGGGAGGATTGTCGCATCCCTTGGAATATCCGCATTGCTGACGCCGTTTGCCGTGGCGCAGATCACCGGGGATAAGATCGATTCTTACTTCGGAGACTGGCACAACGCCACTCCGCGCACGGTGCGGGGATCGCTCGAAGAACGCGACATTTTCACCCGTGGCGATGCTGCCAATCCCCCGCAAAAGGGCGCGGTTCTCCGCTACATCAACTCGTACACCTACGACACGCTGGCGCCCCAGGCCTCAACCAAGCCGACGCGGCTTGATGGCCAGCAGGAAATCTACTTTGTCGAGTCAGGCCAGGGCACGGTGACAGCGGGCGGACAGACCGCCGACCTGTATCGGAATATTGCCGTCCTGATGCCGGCCAACCTGGAGTTCACCATCAAAGAGCACGGGCGACCAGCCGCTTGCCATGTATGTAATCAACGAGCCGACGCCTCCCGGCTTCCGGCCAAATACCGCCATGCTGGTCAGGGACGAGAACAAGCTCCCGGTAACCTCGACCACTGGTTTGTGGTGCCACATTGTCAAGACGCTCTTCGTCACCGCCGACGGACTGGGCACCCTGCAAAGCGTGCTGACCGTGACCCTCGATCCGCTTACCATCGGCAAGCCGCACGTGGTAGACCATACCGACATCGAAGAGGTGTGGACGGCGCTCTACGGAACCAGCCTGGCCTTCGTCAGCAATTCGCTGCGCAAGCAGACGCCGGGCATGGCGTTCTATCACGTGCCGGATAACCTGACGCCGCATACCAACGTGAATCAGAACGAGGATTCGCAGGTAAAATTCCTCTACTTTGCCCGCTATCATCCGCATGAAGCCAGAAAGTAGACTGCGAAGGGAGACCTTGAACATGCGGCGTGTACCAACGGCTCTTGCACTTTGCCGCTTCGCGTTGGGCTCGCTCGCCGCCGCACAGAATGCGCCCGCCCAGCAGCGGGACGCAGAATGCTATTAACGGCATCAACTCCTACCCGGGACCCGGCCTGGTCAAATATCAAAACGCTCCCGATCCGATGAACCGCCGCATCGACATGTTCATCAGCGATTGGCATTTGTCCATGCCACGCGTGGAGCACGGCTCGCTCATTCTGCGCGACATCCTCACCAAAGGCGATAACTTCGATCCGCCGGAGAAGGGCGCAGTCCTGCACTACACCAATTTCTTCGCCTACGGCAGGCTCGCTCCGGGCGCCTGGACGACGCCCTCCAAGCTCGAAGGCCAGCAGGAAATTTATTACATTCTGGGCGGCGAGGGCGAAATCACCGCCGCAGGCGACACGGCCAAGCTGCACAAGGGTATTGCCGTCCTGATGCCCGTCGGACTTGAATTTGTCATGAGGTCGATCGGCGACGACCCGCTGACCATGTACGTCATCAATGAGCCGCTGCCCGACGATAACGGAATCGTCGGAAACCCCGGCCGCATCGGCTTTCATCCCAAGACCAAAATGGTGGTGAAAGATGAGGGAGCGGCGCGGCAAAGGACGCCCGCGGTTGCCGATCCTTTTATTGTCGGCGGCGCCTCAGGCCACTGGGCCCACATCGTCCGGGAGATATTTTCCCCGGCCGACGGGCTGGCAACGGAACAGAGCGTGATCACGGTAGAGATCAACCCCAAGACCATGGGCGAGCCACACCCGCATCGGGCGGGCCAGGAAGAAGTCTGGGCAGCCATTGACGGCAGCAGCCTCGTGCTCTTAGGTACGGAGCTGCGCGTGCAGCGGCCGGGGATGGCTTACATGCTGCGGCCGGATGCAATCACCATCCACTCCAACATTAACGATGGCGACAAGCCGGTGAAGTTCCTGTACTTCGCCCGCTTCCCTCAAGGTGACAACTGGACACACGCGGTGGTTCCTGCCAAAAAATGAAATGGATCTTCATCGCCTTTGCTCTTGCCGCGTCGGCTTGCCAGGCCCAGGCCGGCGACTTTCTTATGTACTTCGGCACCTACACCGGCTTCAAGTTCGTAAGTCACAGCGCCACCATCGGGGTGGGAGAAAGCCACAGCAAAGGGATCTATGTCAGCCGGTTCCACGCCGCAACCGGGGAAATGAGCGACCCGGAGCTGGCCGCTGAAATCGCGAATCCCTCCTTTCTTACGGTCGATCCCAATCATCGATTTCTGTATGCCGTATCGGAAGATCCTCTCTCCCTGGGGCCGCCGCTCGACCACGCATCCTACGTGAGTGCGTTTGCCATTGATCACGCGACGGGCAAGCTGCGCCTCCTCAATACCGTTCCGACCGGCGGAACGAGCACTTGCTATCTTTCCATGGATAAGACGGGTAAGTTCGTGCTGCTGGCCAATTTCGGCAGCGGCAGCATCTCGGTCGTCCGGGTGAAGGACGATGGCTGCTTTGGGGCAGCAGACCGCCTTCGTGCAGCATCTGGGCCATGGCAGCCCGAGTGTGCCCGTCCAGTCAGGCCCGCACCCGCATACCATCCTGGTTTCGCCAGACAACCGATATGTAATCGTCTCCGATCTTGGGGTCGATAAGGTGTTCATTTATCACTTCGACGCCAACACGGGAATGCTTTCGCCCCTCGATCCTCCGTTTGCTGCGGTCGAGCCAGGTGGCGGCCCACGCCGCTTTCATCTTCGACCCCACGGGCGGCTTCGGCTACCAGCTCAACGAGATGGGAAGCACCTTGATCACCTTTGCGTGGGACCCGGCGCAAGGTAGTTTGACCCGGCTTCAGGAGATCTCGATTGCTCCGCCCAGCCTTGAGAAATGCCGGCGCGGAAATGCAGATAAGCGCGGATGGAAAATTCCTCTACGCATCGAACCGCCTTAGCCGCTTCAATGATAAGGATCCCAGCAAAATCGACCGGCTGCCGGGCACCATCGCTGTGTTTGCCATCGACCCGCAGAAACACACGCTGACGGAAATCCGGCAGTTCCCTCGGGCGGAATTATGCCGCGCAACTTTGGCATTGATCCCACCGGCCAATACTTGTTCGCCCTGAACCAGATATCGAACAACGTAGTCCAATTCAAAATTGATCCGGCGACGGGGATGCTCTCCAATACGGGCCGCGAAATCAAGGTCGACACGCCCGTCTGCCTGCAGTTTGTACCGGTGGTATAACTTGATCCTGACCGCCAGGGAGGCAATAAGCCCAGTGCTACAAGCCCGGTATTCGCTCTGCCTTATGTTCATCTGTGTGTTGGCGCTGCTCGCCGGCGGCACAGCCTCGGCGCAAGACAAGGATTACTTTGTCTACTTTGGCACCTATACCGGGTTCCGTTTCGTGCGTCACAGCAAGACGCAGGGAGTGGGAGAGAGCCACAGCAAGGGAATCTACATGAGCCGGTTCAACGCTGCGACCGGCGCTCTGAGTGAGCCGGAGCTTGCCGCGGAAATCATCAATCCTTCCTTTATTACGATTTCTCCAGATCATCATTTTCTCTACGCCGTCACCGAAGATCCGCTTTCGGTGGGGCCGCCGCTCGATCACGTCTCTTACGTCAGCTCGTATGCCATCGATCCCGCCACCGGCAAGTTGCGCCTGCTGAATACTCTGCCTACAGGTGGAACCAGCACCTGCTTTATCTCCACCGATAAGACCGGAAAATACGTGCTGATGGCCAATTTCGGCAGCGGCAGCGTCTCGGTCATCAGGCTTAAGGAGGACGGCTCCCTGGGAGAGCTCACCTCCTTTATCCAGAACATCGGGCACAGCGTAAACCCTGCAATTCAGACCGGGCCGCACCCCCATTCCATCCTGGTCTCGCGCGGACAATCGCTACGTCATCGTTTCCGACCTTGGATTGGACAAGGTGCTCATCTTTCACTTCGATGAAAAGACCGGCGAGCTGTCTCCCCCGATCCGCCCTTCGCGACCGTGAAGCCGGGCGGCGGACCGCGCCACTTCGCTTTTAGTCCATCTGGCAACTTCGGCTACCAGTTGAGCGAAATGAGCGGCATCGTAGATGCTTTCGCCTGGGATCCCACGCGCGGAACTTTGACTACCCTGCAGACCTCTGAGACCAAGCCGCACGAATTCGCCGGAGAGAACCACAGTGCGGAGATCGCGGTCTCCCCGGATGGCAAATTCCTTTATGAATCGAATCGTCGAAATACGGGCGATACCGGATGGGGTCCCGATACCATCGGCATATTTGCCATCGACCCGGAGAAGGGCACTCTTACCCTGGTCGAGCAGACGCCCAGCGGCGCAATCATGCCTCGCAACTTCGCCATCGATCCCACCGGGTCCTATCTGCTGGTGGCTCACCAGTATTCGAACAACGTGATTGTGTTCAAGATCGATCGCGCCACCGGCCGCCTATCGAAGACCGGCAACGAGATCAAGCTGGACGTCCCTGTCTGCATCCAGTTTGTTCCCATTCACCCGTAGGCGTTTCGTACTATTTCGCTTGTTCCGCCTGGGCAACAGGCTTAACGTTTGGCTCTAGACAGTTGTCCGGCTGCCGTCCATTTGCGGCCAGAACCACCGCTGAACGAGGAACTAGGAGTCAATGATCTCGGCTTCCGGAAAACGTCTCAGTTCGCTGGCGTTGTCGTTCTTCGGCATGGCGCTGCTTTCCGGCTATGCGCAAACCGTTGCCAAGCCTCCGGTAAAAACTCCGGCCAGCGGGGGAAACAGTTTCCCCGGGCCGAATGCCATACGGTATGAGGATGGCGCCGACCTGCAGGACAGGCTGATCGACAGGTTCATGGGAGACTGGCACGACTCGATGCCGCGCCATGAACATGGCTCGCTGGTGCTCCGCGACATTCTGAGCCACGGAAACAACCTGACTCCACCGCAACCCGGAGCCGTACTGCAAGCGACCAACTTCGTAGCCTATGGGCGTCTTCAGCCGCGCGATGTAACCACGTCTGAGAAGCTCGATGGCCAACAAGAGGTCTACTACATCGACGGCGGTACGGGAGAGATCACCGCCGGCGGAAAAACCGCCGCCCTGCATAAAGACATCGCGGTCTTCATGCCCGAAGGTATCGAATTCACCATGAAGAACACCGGCGACGATGACCTTACGATGTATGTGGTCAACGAACCTGTCCCCAAAAACTTTACTCCGCGTAAAGACATGCTGGTGACGGATGAGAGCACCGTTCCCCCGAGAACGCCGATGGAAGCGTCGCCCTATACACTTCCGGGCGCTTCCGGGCACTGGGCGCACATCGTCAGGGATCTTTTCTCCCGGACAGATGGCCTGGCGACAGTCGGCGACCTCATTACCGTGACCATCAATCCCATGCAGATGGGCGAGCCGCACCCTCACAATCCCAGGGCAGGAAGAGATTTGGGTCGCCATGGATGGAACCAGCCTGGCCTTTCTCGGCACGCAGTTGCGGGTTCAGCCGCCAGGCATGGGCTACATGATCAGGCCGGACAATTACCATGACCCATTCCAACATTAATTCCGGCGACACTCCGGTCAAGTTCCTCTGGTTTTCCGGCTCTTCCCTTCCAAAATGAAGTCGCTGGGTAGAAAAGCCTGGTCCAAAGCCCTGCTCCTGGCCCTGGTCATTGGTTTTGCTGCAGGCCGGTTGCAGCAGAAAGTCACAGCCACTGACCATCAGGCTGGCCGGCGATGAATGGTTCCTGAAGAGTCTTACCAAAACCGGGATGATCGCGGCTTATGAACAGAAAACCGGCGTGCGGGTGGAAGTATTGGATCGGAATGACCGCACCATCATGAACGATCTGAACCGCGGGGCCACGGCGGAGAATGCTGGATATGACGTCGTCGTCATGCGGCATCGATTGCTGGGCGCGCTCATCCAAAAGCACCAGGTCCAACCCATTGATTCTCTTTTGGTGGATCCGAGCGTCCACGATGCCAGCTTCCAACCCCAACAGCAGCTCTTTCCCAACTGGTGGCGGGAGCTTAGCTGGTATGGAGACAAGATTTACGGTTATCCCTATACCGGGCTAACGGCGTACCTATGCTACCGCAAAGATCTTCTGGACGATCCCGAGAACAAGCGCAAGTTCAAAGCACGCTATCACCGTGAGATTGCGGTTCCTTCCAATTGGAAAGAGTATATGCAGTTAGCCGAATTCTTCACATCGTCCCTGACGAGCACTTCTATGGAACTTATATTTCCGGCAAGCAGGGCCTGGCGCTTTGGTACGAGTGGCTGAATTTCGTCTACTCCTTCGGCGGAGATATCCTCGACACGCAACACGGTTGGGAATACAGCGACATCGTTGTCAATTCTCCACAAGAATGTCGCGGCTACCGAACAGTACGTCAAACTGATTGCCTTCAGTCCGCCGGACACGCTGAACTACGGCTGGAACGAAGCCCAGGCAGCGCTGCAACAGGGGCACGCATTCATGGGCCTTTTGTGGAGCGACCAGGCTTATCCTGCTGGAAGACCCGGCGACCTCGAAGGTCGCGGGCAAGATCGGTTACAGCCTTATTCCCTCGAACACCGCGCAGCCATCCAGTCAACTGGAAGGTTTAACCTACCTGATCCCCACCGAGTCACAGCACCCCAAGGAGGCATATCGGTTCATCGAATGGGCAATGTCTGACCAGGTTCAGATTCCACAAACCCTCGACGGGAGTTCCTCGATCAGAAAATCGGTCTACGAGGATTCCAGAGTGCAAGGCAGAAGCCCTATACACCGGCCTTTCTGGCCAGTGTCCCTATCGCCAAAGAAAAACCGACCATCCCCGAGTCGGCACAAATGACGGAGGCGGCGGAACGCCGTCTTTCCGAGATCGTGACCGGAAAGGAATCTCCGCAGAGCGGTCTGGACAAACTCGCGCTCGATCTCAAAAACATTCTAGGCAGCAAAGCGAAATTACGTTACCCAGTCCACGGCACATCTTGATGCAAAGCACCGTTCCGGAGGGAACAGAATAAGATGAAATCCGCATCGATGAAGTTACGCTTCTTGGCCGCTTCGCTGTTGTTCTGCGCGGCCCCGGTGATTACAGTCGCGCAGGACATGCCCGCAGGCGCCTGGGCTGGTACCTGGGTAGCGAATATGCGAAATGCAAGTTTCCCGGACCCCCACCCAAGCTGGACCAGGTCACCATCCAGCCGGACGGATCGGTTGCCGTCCATGTAGTGAGTGCAGACGGAAAGACGACATGACTGGTCTTACAAACCACAACTTGGGAAGGCCGTACCGATCCAGGGCAGAGACAACACCACGGTAGAAGTCGTCAAAGTGGGCGATTACCTGAACAACCAGTGTGGAACCATGAGGGAAAGATCACCCATACCCATTCCACCTTGTCGAAGGATGGAAAGGTGCAGACCTTCTACGGGGCTCCTGGAACCTACCAGGCTCCTGGAGCAACCAAGGCTAAACCGTTTAGTGAAGTCGTTGTCTACGAAAAGCAATAGAGCAGAGCGAGAACCCGATAGAAGAAAACATCAGGCACGGCAGCACTCGCGACTGAACGCTATCAGCTGCTCGATCCGTTCCGCAATCCGTTTCTGGATCGAGCCAGCATCGCAGCAATGTTTTGACACATGGCGATCGGGCCATCCAGCTTGCTCATAAAGAGATCCGCATAGGCTGCGTCCGCCGGTATCTCATTTACGGCGGAAATCAAGATGACCGGCAGATCAGGGTTCTGCGCTTTAATTTGGCGCGCAAGCTCTGTCCCGGTCAAGCCGGGCATCAGATGGTCCGACAAGACAAGATCAATCTGGATGTTGAGCAAGGAGATCCAACGCCTGCTGACCCGAAGCTTGCGGTCAACACCGCGTAGCCTTCGCTTTCAAGCACGAGCTTCCGGACGGCCAGCTGATTCTCTTCGTCGTCTACACACAAGATGAGTTCTTTTTTGCACATCCAGGCTCCTTGAACCTCTGTCGATGCCATCTAGCTTAATGACGCGCTGGATACAGGACGCGTGATTCAGACATCTGCGCGGATGCAGACTTGGGAATGAAAACGGAGAACGCCGTGATGTGACCCGCGTATGAGTTGCACACTTCGAAATCGAATGATGCCCTGATACTTCTGAACGATACCCTTGCTGATCCAAAGGCCTAAGCCAGTGCCCTTGGTCGATTTCGTGGTAAAGAATGGCTCGAACAGCTGCTTTGCGTCTTCGGGGCGAATCCCTGAACCCGTGTCGCAAATCACAACCCGAACCCCTTCTCGCTGCTGATCCTTCTCAATAGCCTCGCTCACTCGAATGCGGAGCCGGCCGCCTTCAGGCATAGCCTGGATCGCATTGCCAATCAAGGTTGAGAAATACCTGCTTCAATTCGCCCGGGAACCCTAGAACCGGGCCGTCGCTGCTGTACGCTTTCTCGAGGACAATCCCGTTGCGCTCCAACAGGCGTGACTGAAGCGAGAGGATGTCATCGAGGATCTCCGAGATCGAAACCGGAACCGCCTCCTTCGATTCACGATAGAAACTGAGTGTCTGCCGCGTGATGTGCGCAACTCTCGTCAACTCCTCGTCGGCAATCCTGGTGTACGTCCGGGCAGCATCGTCCAGGGATCGGATGGTATTGTAACAGGTAAAAGGCATTTCTGATCGCCTCCAGGGGATTGTTAATTTCATGCGCGATAATTCCGGCGACCCTGCCCATCGCGGCGAGTTTTTCTGCCTTGCGCAGGGCTTCCTCGGCTTGCAATTGTGCCGTGATATCCCGGTTGATTTCCAAGATGGCGGGACGAGCCCGCCGCTGTCACGCTGTAGAACCTGGCGGCTGGCCACCACCACTTCGCGGCCGTCCTTCGTAAACTGAACCAGGTTTCCTTCCCATCTTCCCCCCTTGCACGATCACAGACTCAATTTCTTCAGCCGGGCGGGAAGTTTGGTACGCAAGTATCTGATGAACGTTTTTGCCCAGAACCTCTGTCCGGTTCCAACCATAGAATGCTTCCGCCCCGGAGTTCCAGAACTGAAGAACGCCATCCAGGTCGCGCACCATGATGGCCTCGGTGGCGAGATCGAGCAGATCCGCGCGCTGTCGCAATTGACTTCTCGCTCTCTCTCAATTCCGCCGTTCTTTCGAAGACTCGCTGTTCCAGTTCACGATTCAACGCTCCAACTCCCGCGCTTTTCGGTGCAGCTCGGCGAACACACTGACTTTGGCCCGCAACAGTTCGGGAACCACAGGAACAGAAATATAGTCCATTGCTCCGCGCTGATATCCCTTGAGTCGGTCCAGGTCGGTCAGGTGAACTGCAGAGATGAAGATAATCGCGATTTTCTGAAAACGTGGATGTTGCCGGATCATATCCGCAAGCTGAAACCCATCCAGCTCAGGCATGCTCACATCCATCAGCACGACCGCGATGTCCATCTTCAGCAGGAAATCCAGCGCTTCTCTCCCGGAAGATGCCTTGATCAGATTTTCTCCAAGTTCGCCCAGGATAGCTTCATAGGTCAACAGCTTTCCTGGCTGATCGTCCACCATCAGGATGTTAACTTTCGGTTCCATCGTCGTGCTCTCCCTACGGAACACCTCAACGCAAACAACTCTGACGTCGCCTAGTGGCCGCTATCTGTGCAGCCAGATGCGCAACGCGGACAAAAGTTGCTCAGTATTGACAGGCTTTGCCAGATACTCGGAAGCGCCTGCTTCAAGACACTTTTCGCGGTCTCCCTTCATTGCCTTCGCCGTCAGCGCAATGATAGGGAGCCGCCGGAACAATCCGTTCTGCCGCATCACCTGCATGGTCTCGTATCCATCCATCTCCGGCATCATGATGTCCATCAATACAATCGCCATGTCAGGAGTGGCCTCAAGGATGGCGATTGCTTCCCGGCCGGTTCCGGCAGTCAATACCGTCATCCCACGGCGTTCAAGCACGCTGCTGAGCGCAAAGATGTTGCGCACGTCATCATCGACCACCAGCACCTTCTTGCCGATAAGCGCTTCATCGGAGCGATGCAGCCGGTCCAGCATATTCTGCTTTTCCGGGGGCAGGTTGGCGATTACCCGATGGAGGAACAAAGCCGTTTCGTCCAGCAGCCGTTCGGGCGACTCGACCCCCTTGACCACGACACTACGGGCCAGAGTGCGTAGACGGGCATCTTCGCTTGGAGACAACTCCTTTCCGGTGAATACAACGACCGGCACGTCGCCGAGCGATGGGGTTTCGCGAAGGCGCTCCAATACCTCGAAGCCGGACATATCCGGGAGACGAAGGTCAAGCACAACACAGTCGAACGGTTGTTCGCCCAGCACATTTAACGCCTCGCCACCGCTGGTCACTACGGTGACATCGATATCGTCATAGCCGAGCAGCTCCCGAATGCTGAGTTGCTCCGCAGGGTTGTCCTCCACGATCAACAACCGCTTGCGTCGCAGCGCCGCGTATTCCTTGATCCTGATAAACGCCGCGTCTATCTCTTCCGCGGTGGCCGGTTTCATCACCGAAGCGAAGGCTCCGCGCGCCAACCCGTGCCGGCGGTCCTCATCGACCGTGAGTATCTGTACCGGAATATGACGTGTTTCCGGATCCTGCTTCAAGTGGTTGAGCACGGTCCAGCCCAGCATGTCGGGGAGAAAGACATCCAGGGATATGGCAGTCGGGTGAAATTCGCGGGCCAGTGCAAGCCCCTCCGTGCCCCGCATCGCCAGCAAGCACTTTGAAGCCGCTGTCGCGGGACAGATCGCACAACAGCCGCGCGTAGTGCGGGTCATCTTCGATAATAAGCAGAACCGCATCCCCCGGCTGCAGAATCTCGCGATCGTCGGCGATCCGTTCGATTGGCATCTCCAGCACGCTCGTGCTCAACAATTGCGTGCTCGATCCAGAGGGTGAGGCTTTGGCCTCCAATGTGGCAACGCTTGGATGCAGACGGGCCCATATATGTTTGCGGCAGGTAGAGCGTGAACACACTCCCCTTCCCAGGTACGCTTCGCAGTCGAATCTCGCCGCCCAGCAAGCTGGCCAGCTCACGGCTGATGGCTAACCCAAGACCAGTGCCTCCGTACTTGCGGCTTGTCCCGGCATCCGCCTGCTGAAATGCCTCGAAGATAATCCGCTGTTTCTCGAACGGAATACCAATCCCCGTGTCGGCGACCTCGAAGGAAACAACCGAAGCGGCCCGGCTCAGAACCGGGTGGTCCTCGCTCCATCCTCCCTCGGATATCGAAACCGAAAGACGTACACTGCCTTGCTCGGTGAATTTGAATGCATTGGACAGTAGATTCTTGAGCACCTGCTGCAGGCGTTTGGAGTCGGTCACAAAACTGCGGGGCAGATGCGCACCGGTATTTACGTCGAAGCCAAGCCGCCGGTTCTCGGCCTCGTGACGGAACGGCCGTCCGATCGTCTCCAGCAGGCCGGTGAAAACTACTTCCTCCGCTTCCACCGAGACGGTGCCGGATTCGATCTTGGAAAGGTCCAGGATGTCGCTGATCAGATTGAGCAGATCCGTTCCCGCCCCGTGGATGGTGCGGGCAAATTCCACCTGCTTCGAGGTGAGATTGCCTCCCGGATTGTCGCTGAGCTGTTGCCCCAAAACCAGGATGCTGTTCAGCGGGGTGCGCAGTTCGTGCGACATGTTCGCCAGAAACTCCGACTTATACTTGGAGGTCAGGGCCAACTCCTTGGCCTTGCCCTCGAGCGCGCCGCGCGCCTGCTCAATCTCCTGGTTCTTGCGTTCCACCTCCACATTTTGCTCAGCCAACTGCTGCGCCTTTTGCGCCAGCTGTTCGTTCGTCTGTTGCAGCTCCTTCTGTTGGGTCTGCAACTCCGTGGCCAATTGCTGCGATTGTTTTAACAGCCCTTCGGTCTGCATCGTCGCCTCGATGCTGTTGAGCACAATGCCGATGCTGGTGGTCAATTGTTCAAGAAACGCGAGTTGCGAAGCGGTGAAGGAACTGAGCGAGGCCAACTCAATGACCGCCTTCACGCGGTCCTCAAAGAGGACGGGAAGAACGATTACATTACGCGGGGTCGCCTCGAACAAGCCGGACCGGATGGTGAAGGTATTGGACGGCACATCGGTGATCACCATCCTCCGTTTTTCCGCGGCGCACTGCCCCACCAGTCCTTCGCCGATCCTCAGCTTTCGCAGATGGACGTCATCTCCGTCATCGGCAAAGGCGGAAAGCGGCACCATGGCCGCCTCTTCCTCATTGTGCATCTGGTAGATAACGCCCTGCTGAGCATTGACCAACAGTGCCAATTCGGATAGCAGCGTCCTTCCGACGGTCGACAAATCGCGCTGGCCTTGCAACATACCCGTGAAACGCGCCAGGTTCGTCTTGAGCCAGTCTTGCTCGGTGTTCCGCTCCGTGGTGAGACGCAGGTTGTTGATCATGGTGTTGATGTTGTCTTTCAACTCCGCGACCTCACCGCTGGCCTCCACCTGGATAGAGCGGGTCAGGTCGCCCTTGGTCACCGCGGTCGCGACCTCGGCAATGGCGCGAACCTGATTCGTCAGGTTGTCGGCCAGAAGATTCACATTGCCCGTGAGATCTTTCCACGTGCCGGCGGCGCCCGGCACATTCGCCTGCCCGCCAAGCCGGCCTTCTACGCCGACTTCCCGGGCCACGGTAGTTACCTGGTCGGCAAAGGTCGCCAGCGTATCGGTCATATTGTTAATGGTCTCGGCCAATGCGGCGACCTCGCCCTTGGCATTCACCGTCAACTTCTGCGTCAGCACTCCATTTGCAACCGCGGTAACTACCTTAACGATGCCGCGCACCTGCTCGGTAAGGTTGGCAGCCATTACATTCACATTGTCGGTCAGGTCCTTCCACGTTCCAGCCACTCCAGGAACTTCCGCCTGCCCGCCCAGCTTGCCGTCCGTACCTACTTCGCGCGCCACACGCGTCACTTCTGCGGCGAACGCATTGAGCTGATCAACCATGGTGTTGATCGTGTTCTTCAGCTCCAGGATTTCGCCTTTGACGTCTACGGTGATCTTGCGCGACAAATCACCGCGGGCCACAGCGGTCGTGACCTCCGCGATATTGCGTACCTGCCCGGTCAGATTGCCGGCCATGGCATTGACGGAATCGGTAAGGTCTTTCCAGGTGCCGGCCACGCCCTGCACATTGGCTTGACCGCCCAGCCGGCCCTCGCTACCCACTTCGCGTGCCACGCGTGTTACCTCCGCGGCAAACGAGCGCAGCTGTTCGACCATGGTGTTGAGTGTTTCTTTGAGCTGCAGGATCTCGCCCCGCACATCCACGGTGATCTTCTTGGAAAGGTCGCCGTTGGCGATAGCAGTCGCCACTTCGGCAATGTTGCGCACCTGGCCAGTCAGGTTGCTGGCCATGAAATTTACGTTGTCGGTGAGATCTTTCCAGGTGCCGCCCACGCCCGGTACCTGCGCCTGCCCGCCTAACTTGCCTTCTGTACCAACCTCGCGGGCCACCCGCGTTACTTCCCCGGCAAACGCATTGAGCTGATCGACCATCGTGTTGATGGTGTTTTTCAGCTCCAGGATTTCACCTCTCACGTCCACGGTGATCTTGCGCGACAGATCGCCGCGTGCCACCGCCGTCGTCACCTCAGCGATGTTGCGCACCTGACCGGTCAGATTGCCGGCCATCGAATTCACAGAATCCGTAAGATCCTTCCAGGTGCCGGCAACGCCGGGAACGTTGGCTTGGCCGCCCAGGCGCCCTTCGCTACCCACTTCGCGCGCTACGCGGGTTACTTCTCCGGCGAATGCGTTGAGCTGATCGACCATCGTGTTGATGGTCTCCTTGAGGAGAAGAATCTCTCCGCTCACGTTCACGGTAATCTTCTTGGAAAGATCGCCGCTGGCGATGGCGGTGGATACTTCCGCGATATTACGCACTTGCCCGGTCAAGTTACTCGCCATCGAATTGACGGAATCGGTGAGGTCCTTCCAGGTGCCGCCGACACCGGGCACCTGTGCCTGGCCTCCGAGCTTTCCGTCCGTGCCCACTTCGCGCGCTACGCGCGTGACTTCGGAAGCAAACGCTCGCAGCTGGTCCACCATCGTGTTGATGGTGTCTTTCAGCTCCAGGATTTCGCCCTTCACATCCACGGTGATCTTGCGTGACAGATCGCCGCGCGCTACGGCGGTAGCAACTTCGGCGATGTTACGCACCTGGCCGGTCAGGTTGCTGGCCATGAAGTTCACGTTGTCGGTGAGATCCTTCCATGTACCGGCCACTCCGAGCACCTGCGCCTGGCCGCCCAGCTTACCTTCCGTGCCCACTTCACGGGCTACGCGTGTAACCTCGCCGGCAAAGCCGTTAAGCTGGTCGACCATGGTGTTGATGGTGTTCTTCAGCTCGAGGATTTCGCCCTTCACGTCTACGGTAATCTTGCGCGACAAATCGCCGCGGGCCACAGCGGTGGTCACTTCCGCGATATTGCGCACTTGTCCGGTCAGGTTGCCGGCCATCGAGTTGACGGAATCGGTAAGGTCTTTCCAGGTGCCGGCGACGCCTGGCACGTTCGCCTGCCCGCCTAACCGGCCTTCACTGCCTACCTCGCGCGCCACGCGTGTCACCTCGCCGGCGAACCGGTTCAGCTGATCCACCATGGTGTTGAGGGTTTCCTTGAGCTGCAGGATCTCGCCCCGCACATCTACGGTGATCTTGCTGGAAAGGTCGCCACTGGCAATGGCTGTAGCCACTTCGGCGATGTTGCGTACCTGTCCAGTCAGGTTGCTGGCCATGAAATTTACGTTGTCGGTGAGATCTTTCCAGGTGCCCCCACGCCCGGTACCTGCGCCTGCCCGCCTAACTTGCCTTCGGTACCTACCTCGCGGGCCACGCGCGTCACTTCCCCGGCAAACGCGTTCAACTGGTCCACCATGGTGTTAATGGTGTCCTTCAGTTCGAGAATCTCGCCCTTAACGTCGACTGTGATCTTGCGCGACAAATCGCCGCGCGCCACCGCCGTCGTTACTTCGGCGATATTGCGTACCTGGGCTGTCAGGTTACCGGCCATTGCGTTGACCGAGTCGGTGAGATCTTTCCAGGTGCCTGCCACGCCCGGTACTACGGCCTGGCCGCCGAGTTTGCCATCCGTACCCACTTCGCGCGCCACACGCGTCACCTCCGACGCAAAGGAGCGCAACTGGTCCACCATGGTGTTGATCGCTTCTTTGAGCTGCAGGATCTCTCCGCGGACGTCGACCGTAATCTTGCGCGAGAGATCGCCGCTGGCAACGGCGGTAGCAACTTCGGCAATATTGCGTACCTGCCCGGTCAAGTTGCTGGCCATCGAATTCACTGAGTCCGTGAGGTCCTTCCAGGTTCCGGCGACTCCGGGCACTTGCGCCTGGCCGCCGAGTTTGCCGTCCGTACCCACCTCCCGTGCTACGCGAGTCACCTCCGAGGTAAACACGCTGAGCTGCTGGATCATGGTGTTCACGATCTCCGCAGAACGAAAGAATTCCCCTTCGAGCGGCCGGCCGTCCACGTCCAGTCGCACGGTTTGTGCCAGGTTGCCCTGGGCCACCGCTGCGATGGCGCGGGTCACCTCCGTGGTCGGACGGAGGAGATCCTCCACCAACGTGTTCACTGAAACTTCCATTTCCCCCCACGCGCCTCTCGACTCGTGGAACCGCGTGCGTTCCCTTGTTCTACCCTCCTTGCCTACAACCTGGCCGACACGCCTGAGTTCCTTGGCCATCTGCTGGTTGGCTGCGACGATCTCATTAAACGTATCTGCGATCTTTCCCGGCAATCCAATCCAGGCGCCGGGCAGGCGCACGGAGAAGTTTCCGTCTCGAACCGCTTGCAGCTTGGCCAGGATCACATCGAGGTGAGCGTTGGGAGGCTCAGCAACTGCAGCGATATTGCCATTTTTTTCGCTGCTCTTCAGGTTTTTGGGGGGGCTGCCATTAGCGCTCGCGACCGCGTTGCGCTCCTCGCTTTTCTTCATGATCTCTCCTGAACCAGCGACGGCTTGACTGATCCCGAACTCTCGATTGCCATTCAATCGGGCCGCGGAATCGATACGCGTTCAGACCTTAGGAGCCATAAACGTCCAGCTCACGGGGTTGGTTTCGAAGACGAAATGCCCGTTAGGAAATAGTAAAACGAAAATCTGAAAGCGCTGACGAGAAGACTCGCTGCCACTATCCTTCGGCTACTCATTGATACACGAGACTGGCGGTCCTGGGGAACTCTATCTACAACTAAAGGGTTATAGGGAATAAGGTCAAAGTCGAGAAGCCCAGTTCTCCAGCAGGCCAACGCAATGATTCCCTACAACCATGTCGGAGCGGGGCGGGTGCCGCAGCGCAGTTGCTAAACCGTCGCTTGTGAGATGTCGCCAAATGGCGCTTGGACTCTCGAGTTCCGTAGCAACGAATATTGAACCAATGAAGGCTGCAGGGCCGTCAGATAAACTCGATCCATGGCGCTCGAATTCACCACCTCATATATAGAGGATTCGCTGGCGGTGTTCCGTCAGTACAAGAAGCTTGCCGAGCGGGCGATGGAGCAGGTCACGGACCAACAGCTCTTTGCAACCCTCGACCCGGAAACCAATTCGATCGCGATTATCGTCAAGCATATGTCGGGCAACATGCGCTCTCGCTGGACTGATTTCCTCACCACGGATGGGGAGAAGCCAGATCGCGACCGCGACACCGAATTTGTGGATCCGCCGGCCACCCGCCAGTCTCTGCTGCAAGCCTGGGAAGACGGCTGGGCGCGGCTCTTTGGTGCTCTGGAACCGCTTTCGGAGCCGGACCTGGTGCGCACCATAACCATCCGCGGCGAACCCCACTCAGTGATGCAGGCTATCAACCGTCAGGTAGCCCATTACGGGCTGCATGTGGGGCAAATCGTGCTGCTGGCCAGACATTACGCAGGGCATCGCTGGAAGTCGCTGAGCGTGCCAAAGAATAAGTCTGTGGAGTTCAATCGCCAGGTGGCAGCAGGAGAGCGAAGCCAGAGGTAGGGGTGGGAATCGATAGGGGGTACTAAAGTACTAACGGCAACTCTCCTCGTTCCATTTCATCGAATCCCTCCCCCGAAAGAATCGATGAAAATGTTCCGCGGAGAATCGCCGCTTGTTGATGAGAATAGCGGGTTTGGCGGAATAAGCTATGGTTCTTGAGTAACAGAACAGCGAATTGTGGTAACCGCATGTAGTAATGCCATCGATTGGGCATGGAATTGTTCAGTGGGTCATGGCGTAAACCACGTAGTTCACGCCCAGGCGCATCCCCAGGTCGGAGAATTCCAGCGGATATTCCGGAGTGTCTGACCATTCCCAGGAATCGCCGATGTCCGAATTCAGTGAGATGGCCACCATGATCCGGCCTTTATCGTCGTAAATGCCCTGCCAGCGGGCTACCTTTCCGTCTTTCTTGTAGCCCGTGCCCAGATGCTCGGCGCCCGTGATGCGGTATCGATTGTCGAGATCAAAGACGGTGTGAAAGATGGGGTCGTTATTCGGTATATCCACGATCGGGCGGTCTGGAAAAACCATCTTCATGGTCTTCTCGAAGTAGGCCTGTTCCTCGGATCCGTGGAAATCGTCGGCCATGAAGAAGCCGCCGCGCAGCAGGTAGTCGCGCAGCTTCTTCGCCTGGGCCTCGGTCAGGCCCCACTCCCCAACCTGGACGGCATAGAGCCAGGGCCAGTTGTAGACCTCATCGCCATCGTCAAGGTTGACCGCCTGCTCCACCGATCGGGCGTCGACCCGGGTCAAACGACTGACCGCCTGGGCAAATGCGCGATCGGCGCGAGGGTAATCCTGGGTCCAAAGAGAGAGCCCTTGCCGCCAGTCGCCGTCGAATCTGCCCCGGTATCCGTCCAGCGGGCCTGGAGGATACATCAACCGCGCGAAAGACCCACTCGGCTGGCCGGTGCCAGTCGCGGGGCAGCGGCAGGGACTCGCCATATTCCACGGAAGGGTATTCCCGGAAGGGGCGCTGTGCATACAGTACGCCAAGCAGGGTTCCGGCGAAAGCAAGCGCGCAGCCTGATCGCCACAAAACCTGCCTGGCAGTCATTTAAAGCCGCCAACGATGGCGCCAAAGAAAAAGACTGAGGCTACCAGCACCGCGACCACGCCCCACAAGCCGACCCGCAACGCACCCTTGACCCAGGGGCGAAGCTCGTTCGGAATACGACCGGTTTGCCACCGGATCCGAACCTGCTCCCAGGCCCACACCAACCGGTTGCACTCCTGCTGCGCGAATCACCGAATCTGGTTCTTCCTCGTCGATCAGCTACGAGGTTGGAATCCTCCTGCTGCGCGGCCTGCCGCCTCGCCCATTCCCGCTTACCCAGCCGCCAAGCCAGCGCCACCTCGGCCGTGGGCGCCGGACGGCGAGGGAACTTCCTCTCGTACTCGTCGATTGCCGATTGAATTTCCAGCATGTCAGTCGGTCTGAGAGTCATACCCACCATCCTTCATCGCAGGGGGATTGAGTTCGCAACCACCAACCGCCCCTTGCTTCATGGTAATAGTCCTTTCCCGCTGAGGCGAGCATGCCCGCCGTCATTCCATTAGACTTCGGCTGTTGTGTCTCGTAACTGCACAGAAAATGGGGCAATGGGATTGATTGCGCCTGACTTACTGCTTGAAGGGTACGGGCTTCAACCCGTACATCCTCACCGAACGTCGATGGGCTTTTAGCCCCTGTTAACTTCTGCCCGGCTCTGAAAAAAGCGCAGGGGCTAAACAGGCTGCGGAAAAACCCCCTGTTTTTGAAGGGTACGACCTTTAGGTCGTACTTAAACTATTGCAAACAGGTGCGGCTTTAGCCGCTGAGGGAACAACTCTCGCCCCTCCAGGACTTTTTCCGCAGCCTGTTTTAGCCCCTGAGGACTGCGAACCACAGGGAATCAGATAGCTCATCGAAATATGCTGGCTGGCCTTAGAGGACACTCCCTCAGCGGCTATAGCCGCTCACCGAGGCGAAGTTCATGGCGGGTCTAAAGGCCCCGCCCCTTCAAAGACCACAAGGAGAGTTTTCCCCGGCCGCTGTGGAAGGTTTACGTTTTAACCCGCACCAGCTTGGTCACGCGTCCTGATTGATTCCAGTCCGACACGTAAATATTGGCCTCCTGATCGATGTGGCATCCATGAGCCGCGCTAAAGTTCGCGGGCGCAATATCCCCGGGAAGCAATTTGTAATTTGCCCACTGCTCCTTGTGCGGATTGTCACCCAAAAAGGCGACCGGCACATTGTCTTTATCGAGAATGGTGACCCGCCCCTCCAGCTCGGAGACCACGGCGTAGTCACCCCAAAAGCTCACCTGGCAAGGCCGGCGCATATGGAAAGTGACGTTGCTCACAAACCTGCCATCGAAATCGTAATGACTCAGGCGCCGGTTTTCGCGGTCGCACACCAGCAACAGTGGCTGATCGTAGCGCGTATCCACAGCCAGCCCATGGCTGCAATCGCACAGGCCATCCGCCTTTCCCTTCCCTGAATAGGCCGCCTGGTAATTGCCGCTCTTATCGAACTTGAAGATGCGCGAGTCACCGTATCCATTGGCAATGTAAATAGAACCATCCGGGCCCGGCACCGCGGCCGTCAGGCGCCATTCGTTCGGCGCGTGAAATCCTGCTTCGCCCGGAGCAGTAATCTTCTGCACCACGGTTCCATCCGTCTTCATCTTGACGAAAAGCCAGTTCTCTTTCGGTGTTCCCTTCTGCACCGTGACGTAAAAATACTCGTCATTGTTTTCGTTCGCGTAGACCAGGGAATGGATTTCGGGATATTCGTTGGCAATGGTCTTCAGCAGTTTTCCATCCCGGTCATAAACCAGCACACCGGTCACACTCTGTGTGCTCACATACAGAAGCCCGGCTTTGTCGGTAGCAATGCCGCCGTGAGTTCCGCCGAACGCTTTTCCTTGCCGGCAAATGCCCCCAGTTGAAACCACCTGGTAGGTCCATTCGCCATTGCCAGTCTGCAGCTGTGGTGAGTCCAAGGAACGCTCCTCCGATTTTGCATCCGCGTGTACGTGAGGGCCCAGCAGGCTACCCAGCGCCGCGACTCCTGTGATCGCACAAAATTCCCGACGGTTCATGGTGCTTTGCTCGCTGCCGATGCCGGCTGGGCTGGTGTGTTGTAGAGATAAAGATGACGCAGGTTCTTCATTGAAGTGAGTGGAGCAATCGCTGCCTGCGTCACCTGTGTCCCACTCAGGTTGAGGTAACTCAACTGCGCCAGCTGCGTCAGGTTAGCCAAACCTGCTCCGGTAATGGCCGTTCCTTCCAGATGAAGAGCGCGCAGATGACTGAACTTCCCCAGCGTAGCAAAGCTGCCATCGGTGACCGAGGTGCGTCCCAGTTCCGCCTCTACGATATACGGCGCAAAGCGCACCAGGCCCGCGAGTTGAGCATCGCCAAATTTTGGCCCGGCATCGACGGTGTTCAAGATGAGGCCATCTCCCAGGTTCCTGGATACCGGCACAAGTGTAACCCCTGCGGACTTCGCCGTCTGCGTGATCTCGGCCATCATTCCGCTGTAGTCTCCCACCTGCGGCAGAGGCTTCCTCGTCGCGGCAGGTTGATGCCGGCGAGGGATCTTACCTCCTGCGACGCTCCCTGCTGGATCCAGGCCCGGATCCAGGCAATTTCCTCCGGCTTCAAAGGCGGCCTGCCTTCTGACGGCATGAATTTCTTATGGTCGGCGGGAGCGTGATGCGCTGCAGCAGGATACTCCTCTCCGGCTTCCCAGGAATAATGACTGCCCCATCTTCGACCCGCCCCTCATCAAGCGGTCGTAGGTGTCGATGCGAAGGCCGCCTTTGACCTTTTGCTCTCCATGGCAGACGACGCAGTTAGCATCGAGAATGGGATAGATGTGCCGCGCATAAAACGAGTCGGGAAAATCGAACGCTTTCGCCTGCACCGTTCCCATGCCACTCAAACGCTTCAGCGGTGCCGGGAAGATACTCCGTCAGATACTTGATCACCGTGGGTGAGCGAGCCGCCCTGGTGCGCTGTCCACGCCAGCAGAAGCCAGCACGCAAGCCAGCAGGTAAGGATACAATCCACGCAGCCCGCCGGATGCCCCACGCACCAAAGCACAACCCAGAACACCAATGGTGAGCGCAATGGCGCCCCACATATGGCGCGCCACGCCCGCCCCTGCATCTCCGCTGCCGTAGGCGAGCAAATAGCCCAGGGTCAATGCCAGCAGGCAACTGAAAACGCTCAACGACAGCACGAACATCGCCGCCTCAAGCAAGGCCGGGCGGTATCTTCCTGCGATTTCCAGCAGCGGGAACAAGCAGGATCAAGCCAATGGGAAGATGCACCACCAGGGGATGAAACCGTCCCAGGAACTGCTGCCAGTCCGCATGCGTCTTCCCGTCCAGCCTGAAAACGAAAGGCAGAAGCAGCAAGGTGACACTCACCAGGAAAGACGCAGCCCAAGACAGCTTGATGCCCTGGGCTTTGATTTGAATCATTACGCAAGCAGATTGGTGACCACGCTCGCAGGCGTGGTGCCGGTCAACTTCTGATCCAATCCCTGAAATTTGTAAGTGAGCTTGTTGTGGTCGATTCCCAGGCAATGCAGCACGGTTGCATTGAAGTCCCGCACCGGCACCGGGTCTTTGACCACGTTGTAGCTGTAGTCATCCGTCTCGCCAAAGGTGATTCCCGGCCTCACGCCGCCGCCTGCCATCCAGGTGGTAAAGCAGCGAGGATGGTGGTCCCGGCCATAGTTATCCGGTGTCAGGCCGCCCTGGCTATAGACCGTGCGCCCAAATTCGCCTCCCCAGATAACCAGCGTATCGTCCAGCAAACCACGCTGCTTCAGATCGGTGACCAGCGCGTAGGTTGCGCGGTCCGTTTCCTGGCACAGAACGGGCAATATGCCGGTGACGTTCGCGTGGACATCCCACCCCCGCTTATAGACCTGGATAAAGCGCACCCCGCGCTCCGCCATGCGCCGCGCCATGAGGCAGTTGTAGGCATACGTTCCTGGCTCCTTGGCGTCCGGCCCATAGAGGTCCCAGGTGGACTGAGGCTCACGGCTCATATCAGTCAGCTCGGGCACGGAGGTTTGCATCCGGTAGGCCATTTCGTACTGGGAAATACGCGAGTTGGTTTCAGGATCGCCCAGCTCCTGATACGTCTGGCGATTGATCTCATTCACCGCATCGAGCATCTTGCGGCGCACCTCCCGATCCACTCCCTTGGGGTCGCTCAGGTACAGAACAGGATCACCCGAGGAACGCAGGCCGACTCCCGCGTACTCCGAGGAAAGAAAACCACTGCTCCAAAGCCGCGAAGAAACCGGCTGATTATTTTCCTTCGGGTTCACCTTGCTCAGCAGCACCATGAACGTGGGCAGGTTATCGTTCATGCTGCCCAGGCCGTAGGAAAGCCAGGCGCCGAGACACGGTTTTCCGGCATTCATGTTGCCCGTATTCAGCAGCATGATCGCCGGCTCGTGATTGATGGCGTCGGTATTGGTCGACTTGATGATGGTAAGGTCATCGACCATGCGCGCCGTGTAGGGCAGCAGGTCGCTCACCCAGGTGCCGGTCTTGCCATACTGCTTGAATGCCCAGTGAGAAGGCGCAATCGGGAAACGCGCCTGGCCCGCGGTCATGCCGGTAAGCTGCTGCGCCCCGCGGACCGAGTCGGGAAGGTCTTTGTCGTAGAGCTGGGCCAGGTTCGGTTTGTAATCCAGCAGATCCATCTGCGGTGGGGCGCCGGACATAAACAGGTAGATCGCTCGTTTTGCTTTGGGAGCAAAGTGGGGCAGCCGAAGGCTCTGCGGCAGAGGGCACAACATTGGCCGCGTGCGCATCGCCGGTAAGCATCCGCTCGCCGCCCAGGCTTGCCAGCGCCGCCCAGCCCAGCACCTTTCCCGCTTTGCCTAAGAAGTGCCGGCGGGTTTGGAGCTCGGCCCATTCCGTCTTCATGCCTTCCGCGATGGGAAGGTCCATGATCGTTGGACCATAATCAGGATCGGTACATAGCGGATGTTGCTTCAAGGCAGTTTCTCCTTACCGCGAATTACTTGTTCAACGTCTCATCCAGGTTCAGCACTTCGCTCACCACCATCGTCCAGGCGGCGAGTTCAGGCGGTGGGATCGCGGGATCGCGCGGCTTTTCCCCTACCGCAATCAGATCGCGCGCTGCAGCGGGATCGGCCGCGTAGTGCTCCTGCATCTGGTTCAGCGATCGCTCCAGCACCGACGGCCATTTGCGGGGACGGGTCATGGGAAAGCACCAGCTCGCTGAGATACTGGATTCGTTGCTCCGGCTGCTTTCCCCCTGCTTGATCAATCGTTCCGCCAGCGCGCGCGACGCTTCCACCCATTGAGGATCATTCATGGTTACCAATGCCTGCAGCGGCGTGTCGGTTCGCTGCCGGCGGGTACAAGCCGTGTCGCGCGTAGGAGCGTCGAAGGCATCCATATTCGGCGGCATCGCCATGCGCTTCCAATAGGTGTAGAGACTGCGCCGGTAAAGCGCGTCCCCATGCTCCTGCTTGTATTTCGTGGTATCGCTGGTGGGGTAACCGACGGACTCCCACACGTTGTCCGGTTGATACGGCTTCACGCTCGGGCCGCCAATCTTGTTTACCAGCAATCCGCTGGACTGGAGAGCAATGTCACGCAGCATCTCGGCATCCATGCGGAACCGCGGGCCATGCGCCAGGAGAAGGTTCTTCGGATCGCGGGCCAGCTGTTCGGGAGTTGATTTCGCACTCTGGCGGTAGGCGGCGGACATCACCATGAGCTTGTACATATGCTTCATGTCCCAGCCGCTCTCGCGAAATTCCACTGCCAGCCAGTCGAGCAGCTCGGGATGCGACGGGCGCTGGCCCATGATCCCGAAGTCTTCGGTGGTCTCTACCAGGCCGGCCCCGAAGAGCTCGTTCCACATGCGATTGACGGTGACCCGCGCGGTCAAAGGATTCTCCGGGCTGACCGTCCAGTCCGCGAGCGCCAGGCGATTGTGCGGCCGGCCTGCCGGCAGCGGGGGAAGAAAATGCGGTGTATTCGCCTCCACTCTTTCCTTGCGCGCGGTGTAAATCCCGCGGGTCAGAATATCCGCGTAGGCCACGGACGGTCTTTCTTGCGCCACCAGCGAAACGTCGCCTCCCTCGGAAAGCTTGTCGAGTTGGGCATCCATCTGCTTGCATCTGGCTGTGCATGGCCTTCGCCGGCTCATCCACGTTGGCGAAATAGAACTCGGCTCACCGCATGCCATTGATCGCGGTCCCATTGGCTCGTGGGCCTGCTGGTAATTTCAGCCGACGTAGTCTTCAAATGGAAGTCGCTTCGCTTCCTCCGCCGTCAATGCGCGGGCATAGAGGCGAAGATCCTGATAGCGCGTGTCGCGGGCCGGCTGCTCATCGGGAGATTTCCGCCCCAGTTGCAGCGGGGCCGCAGTGCGCATGTGTTGCTGCGCCAGCGTGTCGGAAATGATCTTTGTAGCCACCGGCGCTCCGTTCACGTAGAGCTTGACGCCCGCTGCCCTGCCCGATCCGTCGTAGGTAAAGAAGAGGTGATCCCACTGGCCATCGGTAGGCAGAGGCTTGACCGTCGAGACCTTGATCGCCCGCATCGGCGTCAGGTCTTTAGGTGATCATTACCTTTGGCGTCCTTCGGCTTCTGGCTTTGGGCGCGCCCTTCTTGGGCTTGTCCGGAACCGGTTCTTCCTTCGGCGCCTGGTCGACCAGTTCGAGCACTGATCATGCCGTTCTCCGCAGCCAGGTCCCAGCCGCGATAATGCTGGGTCGAGTCCATCTTCGAGATCAAGCGCGCCCGACACACTTCGATGAAGTGAAATTCGGCGCGGAGCGCAACATAAACCAGCCGCCGCTCGAGAAAGGCTGGTTCCATTCAAAGTCGCCGATCTGTCCCAGCTCCACCCGGGTGCTGGTGTCCATGCGGAAATCCGGCCACAACCAGGTGGTTTCGCCCCACTGCGGCTTGAACTTCCCAATGGGAAAGCTCTTCGGATTGGCATCCGGCGCGCTGTTTTTCAGCACCTCGCCGCCGCCTTCATCCAGCCGCAGACGAAGCTGCAGCTTATCGGTCGAGACCGGCTGCGCCGGATTCTGTTTCGAAGCCAGCCAATGCTGGATGAGCGTCCGCTCCTGTAGCCGCGAGGCGTCCAGTTGCTTGCAGGAGTTCTGCTCGCTTGGCCAGGAGCTGGTTGTAGGCTTCCAGGTTCTGCGGCTTCGGAATCCGGACCACCGGCGCCCAGTTCGGCTTATCGCCGTTGAAGGGCTGTTCATTGATGTTGTTGAAGAAGGCGCTTAGCTGATAGAAGTCTTTCTGCGTCGTGGGATCATATTTGTGGTCATGGCAGACCGCGCAACCCACCGTCAGCCCCAGGAAAGCGGCCCCGTAGGCCTCGGTCCGCTCCCTCGCAATGTTGACCCGCAACTCTTCCGGAATGGTTCCCCCTTCATTGCTGCTCACCCCGGAGCGGACGTATCCGCTGGCAATGATCTGATCGAGGTTCTTCGGCGGCAGTAGATCGCCCGCAATTTGCTCCTTGGCAAACTGGTCGAATGGCTTGTTGGTATTGAACGCCTTGATCAGATAATCGCGATACGCCCAAATGTAACGGTTATTGTCAAAGTGCAATCCGTAGGTATCGGCATAGCGCGCGTAATCGAGCCAATAACGCGCCCGCTGTTCGCCAAACGCCGGACTGGCCAGCAGCCGATCGACCAGATGCTCGTAAGCCTGGGGCGACGAGTCCTGGACAAAATTGTTCACTTCTTCGGGAGTAGGCAGCAATCCGGTCAGATCGAGCGTTACCCGGCGGATAAGGGTATGTTTGTCGGCCTCGGGCGAAGGCTGCAGACCCTCCTTCGTGAGCCGCCGCAGAATAAAGGCGTCGATCGGTGTTTTTACCCAGCCTGCTGGTCTGCACTTGAGGCACCGCGGCCCGCGCCGGCTTTTCAAACGCCCAGTGGGGCCGATAGTGCGCGCCCTCTGCCACCCATCGCTTAAGAACTGCGATTTCCTCGGGCTTCATCGGCTTGGCTTCGTCTTGCGCCGACTGCGGCATCAGGTAATGGGGATCCTTGGATTCAATCCGCCGGATCAATTCGCTCGCTTCCGGACGCCCGGGCACGATCGCGTCCGGCTTCCCTGGACGCTTCTTGAAGGCAGACTCTTCCAGGTCAAGCCGCAGGTTGGCCTTGCGCATCTCCGGATCGGGGCCATGACAACTGAAGCAGTTGCTGGCCAGGATCGGCTGCACATCCTGGTTGAAGTCGAGATGTTCGCGTGCTTGAGACCCACGCGGAATGCCTGCGGTTGCAGCCCGCGGTTGTCGCCAACAGGGCCACCGCTATCACCGCGGATGGCAATAATCTTCGGGGCCAAGGAGCAGGTCTCCGCACAATCGGCGACTCGAAAGAGGTCGGACCTTTAACGCTAGTCTCGCCTCCCAACCACTGTCAACGCTCCCGTTCGTCCCTCTTTAAGGAACGGAACCGCGCACTCCGTTTCGGATAACTCCTTGATAATAAGTTACTTTGGGCCAGACATGCAAGCCATCTTTGTCCCGGCTGGACGCATCCTACCAAGACGCGGGTATATTGTTGGGGTATCGAATAATAAGGGTGGAACTATGGTCAATCGTCGTGAGTTTCTCGATGCGCTTGCGGTAGGAGCGGCGGGGCTGGCAATCCGCGCCAACGCCAAGAGCTATGGCCAGATTCTCGGCTCCAACAATCGCCTTAACTTTGCCGTGATCGGACTCAACAGCCGCGGCTATGCGCACCTATCGGCGCTGCAGGCGAATAAGCAGAGCGCCTGTATCTCGCTACGTGTGCGATGTAGACAGCAATACTATCGATAAGTTCGCTGCCGAGACCAAGCAGGCGATGGGATGCCGCGCCTGCGACGGAGAAGGATTTTCGCAAGATTCTGGAGCAGAAGGATGTGGATGCGATCAGCATCGCCAGTCCCGACCACTGGCATACTCCGATGGCCATCGCCGGGCTGCAGGCGGGTAAGCATGTGTATGTCGAGAAGCCCTGCAGCCACAACCCCGCCGAAGGGGCGCTGCTGGTGGAGGCGCAAAAGAAGTACGGCAAGGTGGTGCAAATGGGCACCCAACAGCGCTCTTCGCCCCACACCATCGAGATCGTGGACAAGATTCATGGCGGCCTGATTGGCCGGGCCTACTATGCCAAAGCCTGGTACTCGAACACCCGCAAGTCGATTGGGTCCGGCAAGCCGGCGCCCGTGCCGCCCCAGCTTGATTGGGACTTGTGGCAGGGGCCGGCGCCGCGCAGGCCCTATACCGACAACGTGCAGCCGTATAACTGGCACTGGTTCAGAAACTACGGCACTGGCGAGAGCGCTCAACAACGGAACCCACGAAGTCGATGTCTGCCGCTGGGCGCTCGACGTCGACTATCCCCAGCGGGTGACCGCAACCGGGGGAAGATACCAGTTCAAGGATGATTGGCAGTTCTATGACACCCTGGTGACCAGCTTCGACTACCCGGACAAGATGATCTCCTGGGAGGGTAAGAGCTGCCAGGGGATGAAGTTTTACAACCGCGATCGCGGCTCGGCGATTATGGGGACCACGGGCACGGTGGTTGTCGATCGCGACGGCTACGAAATCTACGATCTCAAGGGAAAAAAGACCAGCGAATTCAAGACCGGAAAGAATGACCTCGTCCTCCGATCTGCGTGGCGCCGATTCGATGACCGATGCGCATTTCGCAAACTTCATCGCCGGCCATCTGCAAGCGGAGAAAAGCTGAACGCCCCGATTGCCGTCGGCAATGTGTCCGTGACCATGCTGCAACTTTCCAACATCGCCTGGGAAGTAAACCGCGAGTTACAGATCGACACCAAGGATGGAAAGATCAAGGGCGATCCCGAGGCCATGAAGATGTGGGGGCGTGAATATGAGAAGGGCTGGGCTCCGCACATCTAGATGAACCACTCTATGGAAATGATCCTATCCCGTCGTAATTTTGTTCGCTCCGGCGCACTGGCCGCGGCCGCCTGCGCTACCTCAGCGCACCGTGCCGGCGGCGGCACGCCGGTGAGGCAGCCTCGCCGGTCCGTCTGGGCCTGGCCAGCTACACCTTTCGCAATTTCAACCGCGCGCAGTTGATCGGCTTCATGAAGCAGCTCAACGTGCTCGCGCTGAATGCCAAGGACGTCAAAGATCATCTGCCCATGGATCCGACGGAGGAGGCGAAAGCGCTCGACGACTACCATGCCGCCGGCATTCAGCTCCACGCCGCCGGAGCAATCTATTTCGATAAAGACGAGGATGCGGACATCCGCAGCAAGTTTGAGTACTGCAAGCGAGCCGGGATCGCGGTCATCGTTGCCGGAGACCCGGCGCCGGATACTCTTCCCCGCATCGAGAAGTTCGTGAAGGAGTACGACATACGCATTCGCCATCCACAACCACGGGCCGGAGGACAAGTTGTGGCATTCGCCGCTCGATGTTTTGAAGGCGGTCGGCAATATGGATCCGCGCATGGGATGCTGCATCGATGTGGGCCACACGGTGCGTGCCGGCACCGACGTGGTGCAGGCGATTCAAGCAAGTGGGTCCACGGCTATTCAACATGCACATGAAGGACCTGACGAACTTTCAGATCCAAGGAGAGCCAGGTCGCTGTCGGCGACGGCAAGATGCCCGTGCGGCGGATCTTTGAAACCCTGATTGCGATGAAGTACAACGGCTTTGTCGATTTGGAATACGAGGTTCACGGCGACGACCCAATGCCCGGCGTCATCAGCAGCTTCGCCTACATGCGAGGCGTGCTGGCAGGCATGGGTTATTCAACTCACAGCTAAAGACAAGTCGGATGCCTAACGATATGGGGTGCCCCATATCTCGCGTTCTTCGCGAGATGTGGGATCAGCAACGCACCTTTTCCAATCGAAGTTACTGCGAAGCCGGCATCAGGAGCAACTCCGGTATTGAAGCCCGCGGCGGTAATTTCGCAACATGCAAGATTGTTTCCGCAACATCCTCGGGCTGCAAGGCCTTCGCCAATTCCTCAGGCGATGGTTTGACCGGCCTTTTTTCCAGCAGCTCGGTATCCACCAGGCCGGGACAGATCACAGAAGTTCGTATGCCGTTCTTTTTCTCTTCCATGCGAATCGCGTGGGCCAAGCCGATCAGACCGCGCTTGGACGCTTGATACGCCGCCCCGGACACGTCCGCCATGATGCCGCTGACCGACGAAACATAAATCAGATGGCCCGAACCAGCGCTGCGCATGGAAGGCAGAATCGCATGCGTGGCATAAAACGCTCCATTGAGATTGACGTCGATCAGTGAGTTCCATATTTGCGGGGTCAGGCGTTCCATCGACCGATCGGGAGTATTGATTCCGCTGGCGACCACGAGAATATCGATCCTCCCAAATTGCTGCAGTGCCTCCCGCGCCAGCTGCTGCATATCCTCCACAACCGATGCATCGGCACGTCGAACCGTGATCGCGCGCTGCTCGCTTGCCATCTCGTCTTTAAGAGACTGCAGTCGATCCTGGCGGCGCGCAGCTGCCACGACTTTGGAGCCCTCTCGTGCAAAAAGCACTGCCGCCGCGCGGCCGATCCCGCTGGA
The DNA here is from genome assembly GCA_963757515.1 of uncultured Acidobacteriaceae bacterium. Classification (GTDB taxonomy): domain Bacteria; phylum Acidobacteriota; class Terriglobia; order Terriglobales; family Acidobacteriaceae; genus PALSA-350. The sequence goes on from CAVWRV010000001.1 coordinate 401,231, forward strand.
TGCGCCAACAATCACGGCCACCTGACCGCTTACCGAAACAGGCATCGTTTGTACCGCTCCGTTGTCATGTAATTTGGATTGCAATAGCAGTCTACCTAAAGCCTCAGAAACCACCGGTATCGTTGTCAAAAGATGGACCTTGCCCCCAACTGAATCGATCCGTCGCCAGCTACATGTTAGGCGCGGCCACACCATCGCGTTGTAGCGCAACCATCCTCGCTAAGTCTCGTAAAAGACGGCTTTGCTCTGAGGGACTAGTTGCATGAGCAGGTCGAAATCAGAAATGTTGCGAGTGAGAACCGCAAGCCCTGACTTTGCCGCGGAGAGAAGAATCAAAGCGTCATTGATTGCTCTCCTCTGTTCGGCTTTGCGATATTGCTGCAATCTGGCCAGTAAGCCCGCAACCACGCCGGCTTCCCGCCAAATCTTACGGTCTGGATTCACGATACGGTGAGCCGGGCGCTGCTTGATCGAAGCAAATACCTGCTCCAGGGCGCGCTCCGTTTCCGGATGCTCCGGATCGAGCAGGCCGGCCAGCGCCGATAGTTCAGATTCCGTGACCGTTGAATGCCATAAGCTGGTGGTTCGAATCACCAACTCAACGTCTCTCGGTAGCTTCCCTTGCAGTTCGTCGATGTACACCGTTGTGTCGAGCAGCAGCATGGGAATCGAGCTTACGCTTCCCACAAATGGAAGCTCTGATCTTTCCCTCGGCTGCAGACTGATTCGGCGCTCGGCGATCTTGAGCTGGCGCAAAATCCGGCGGAACTCGACGCTAGAACTCAAGATTAAGCTCGGGGGAAACAGTTCCCCGTTGCGCAAGCAGCCATTGCGCGTAGTCGTCCGACACTGCAAGACTTGCCAGAGCCGCTTCCAGCAGCTTGGAATCAGACGAGATCCCGGATTTCAACTTCGCTTGCTTTACTAGTCCAACCGGCATCCGCCCACGGATGACATGGGTTCTTGAACCCGACAGAAGTCCACGCTCTTGCGCAACGGCCAGGATCTCGTCCAGCTGACCCTTTACCAGCTTGACTCTACCTCTCGATGTCTCCCGCTGCCCTTGACTCGCCGCACCCCTTGCCATCTCTACCTCGTCTGACCCGATGTAGCACAAGTATAGAGACTCTGTACTACAATGTGCAAGAGACGGTTCAGACAGAATTAGTTGCCAAGCTCTTTGGCTATTTGCTCAATCCATGCAGCCTCGTCCTTGAGAGCGCGCGCAACCAGCGCTGCCTGCTACGCGTGGTCTGTGACTGCGTGGATGGAGGCGGGATGGTTCCAGGCTTCGGGTTTGATCCGCATGCCGAAGCCGCTTTCCTCCGGAACCTGGATAAAGCCGTCTTTGGGAGCGATGGGATTTTCCAGCATCAGCGGCCAGTCGCGTTCATAAAACCTCTGGCAGCTTTCCTGGATCCATACGTTGGGCGATGCCGTGGTGAGATGGGTGGACGCATAGAACAACAGCGGCCCGCCTGCCGTGTGCGGCGCAATCGGCAGCTCCTGGGCATCGGCGAGGGCGGCGATCTTGCGCGCCTCCGTCAGGCCGCCGCACCAGGTGACATCGAACATCACATACTTGGGCGTGCGCGATTCCAGCAGCCGCTCGAACTGCATCTTGCCCGCCATGCGTTCCCCGACCGTGAGCGGCAAAGAGGTTGCCGTCGCGAGCTGGTGATATTGGTCGAAGTTGCCGGGCATCAGCATGTCTTCCAGCCACATCGGCTTGTAGGGTTCGAGAGCATGGGCGATGCGGATGGCGGAGGTCAGGTTCCACTGCGCGTGGAACTCGATGGCAATCTCGATCTCGTCGCCGAAGGTATCGCGCAGCTTTTTTACCGGGATCAGCGCCTCGTCGATATCGTGCCAGGTAATGTACTCGTTTTTGTTGCGTAAGGCGGCGCCGTCGAAGGGCCAGATCTTGATCGCCTTGATGCCGCGGGTGTCGATCAGCTCGCGCATGATCTTTTCCGGCTCGCGATTGAAATCGTATTTGTAGTCAAAGCAGGTGTTATACAGGCGGACCTGGGGGTTGGCTTTGCCGCCGATCAGCCGGTAAACCGGCGCATTCAGCGACTTTCCCAGCAGATCCCACAAGGCGAGATCCAATGCGCTCAGCACCCGCATTTCGGCGCCTCCGGCGATCTGGAAATCGAATGTCCGGTAGAGGTCGGCCCAGATGCGTTCGATGTCGCGAGGGTCGCGGCCGATCAGCGAAGGAGCCACGTTGTGGACCATGGCCGCCTCCACCGGGTTGCGCGGATAGGTTTCTCCGATACCGGAGACGCCGGCGTCGGTGTCGATCTTCAGCCATGTCCAATGAGGCCAGAAGGGGGCATCGTCGCGCGACTTCCAATAGACGGTCTCGATGCGGGTGATCTTCATCGGCGGAGGGCGAGGCAAACGACGAATAGGCGGCTGCGAGCGGCGTGGCCAGCATTCCAGAACCGCCGGCTGAGACGGGGCAAGAGGCATGGGCGGATTATAGAGGGTGTTGAGCACTTCCGAGCGTCGAAACGACTGAAAGCCGCTCTTCGCCGGTCAAAGGCATGGGCATCGTCCCTTACTAATCAGTGCGTATAGGTCCACATACTCATGCACCGGCATGCGTTCGAGTGCCTGCTGGTTGAGCGAGGCGTCCAGTATGGCCTGCTGCCTTGGCGGCGCAAATCGGCGCGCCAGGTTGGTGCGGAACTTCTCTTCCAGCAGCGGGATGCCCTCGCTTCTGCGGCGGCGGTGGCCGAGAGGATACTCGACCGTCTCCGTAAACGTGCTGCCATCGCGCAAAGAAAGGGTGAGCGAATTGGCGATCGAGCGCTTCTCCGGATCATGGTAGTCGGCGGTGAAGGCGGGCTCTTCACTGCACTGCATCTTCTCCCGCAGCGCGTCGATGCGCGGGTCTGCGGCAAAGGAGTCCTCGTAGTCAGAGGCGGTCAGATGGCCAAAGATGAGGGGGACGGCAACCATGTACTGGACGCAGTGGTCGCGGTCGGCAGGATTGTTGAGCGGTCCCTTCTTGTCGATAATGCGGAGACAGGCCTCGTGGGTGCGAAGCTGGATGGAGCTGATGTCCTCGGCGGACTTTACCGGCGGCGAGCAGCCTTGCGCGCAGCGTCATGGCGGCTTCTACCGCGGTCTGGGCATGGAACTCGGCCGGATAGCTGATCTTGAAGAGAACATTCTCCATCACATAGGAGCCGTACGGGCGCTGGAAACTGAAGGGCCGGCCGCGAAAGAGCACATCGTAAAATCCCCAGCGTCTTGGCGGTGAGCACGGAGGGATAACCCATCTCTCCGGCCCGCACCATGAGCGCGAGACGAACGGCGCGGCTGGTGGCGTCGCCGGCCGCCCAGCTCTTGCGCGAACCGGTGTTGGGCGCGTGGCGGTAAGTCCGCAGGCTCTGGCCGTCGACCCATGCCAGCGACAGCGCATCGAGGATCTGATCGCGGGTAAGGCCGAGCATCTGCGCGACCACAGCCGTCGAGGCGACCTTGACCAGCACGACGTGATCGAGGCCCACCTTGTTGAAGGAGTTCTCGAGCGCGAGGCAGCCCTGGATCTCGTGGGCCTTGATCATCGCCGTCAGCACGTCGCGCATGGTCAGCGGGGCTTGCCCGGCTGCGGTGCGGGAGAGCCAGTCGGCAACGGCGAGGATGCCGCCCAGGTTGTCGGACGGGTGGCCCCACTCGGCGGCCAGCCAGGTGTCGTTGAAGTCGAGCCAGCGAATCATGGCGCCGATGTTGAAGGCGGCCTGAACCGGGTCGAGCTGAAAAGCCGTGCCCGGTACCTTGGCGCCGTTGGGCACGATGGTTCCCGGCACGATCGGGCCCAGCAGCTTGGTGCAGGCTGGATACTCGAGCGCCTCCAGGCCGCAGCCGAGAGTGTCGATCAGGCAGTTGCGCGCGGTGGTGTATGCCAGTTCGCTCTCGATGGTGTAGCTGCAGACATAATCGGCAATGTCGACGAGAACCTGGTCATAGGGCGGGCGTTCCCCACTCGGCAGTGGATGGACATTCGGTAGGCAATCCTTAGGCTGCGTCTCGGTCGAGGGGGACAAACGGCAAGATCTTCAGGCCCGGTGTAATTGGCTGCGGGGCGAATGATCTTGCCATCGGCTCGCTGCTCGAGGATGTGAGCGCTCCACCCGGAGGTACGGGCCAGAACAAAGAGCGGGGTAAACATCGCGGTTGGAACCCCCATCAGGTGATAGGAGACGGCGCTGAACCAATCGAGGTTGGGGAACATGCGCTTGGCATCCCACATCACCGCTTCCAGCCGCTCGGCGATGCGGTACATGGCGAAGTCGCCGGTGGATTCAGCCAGTTCGTGGGCGACTTTCTTGATGATGGCATTGCGCGGATCGCTGACGGTGTAGACCGGATGACCGAAGCCGATGACTACCTCTTTCTTTTCCAGGCGCGCGCGAATGTCGCGCTCCGCCTCGTCGGGTGAGGCGTAGCGCTGCTGAATCTCGAGCGCGACTTCATTGGCTCCGCCATGCTTGGGCCCGCGCAGCGCGCCGATCGCGCCGGTAATGCAGGAGTAAATGTCGGAGCCGGTGCCGGCGATCACCCGGGCGGTAAAGGTGGAGGCGTTGAACTCATGCTCGGCATAAAGGACTAAGCGACACCTGCATGGCGCGAATCCATTCCTTGCTGGGTGGCTCTCCGTGAAGCAGGGAGAGAAAGTGCCCGGCCAGCGTGTCTTCTCCCGAGTCCAGGTCAATGCTTTGCCCGTTGCGGCTGTAGTGGTGCCAGTAAAGCAGCATCGACCCGATGGTGGCCAGCAGCACATCGGCGCACTCAATGGCTCCCGCGGGGCTATGGTCATCTTTTTCCGGCAGCGTGCAGCCCAGGGCGGAGACGCCGGTGCGCAGCACGTCCATGGGATGGGTGGCCGCGGGCAGCTGCTCCAACACCTCGTAAACGTTGGCGGGCAAGCCGCGCAGGCGGGTCAGCTTTTGCTTGTAGGCAGCGAGCTCGGTGGCGTTCGGCAGCTTGCCGCGCAGCAATAAGTAGGCCACCTCTTCAAACTCACAATGGGCGGCCAGATCGGCGATGTCATAGCCGCGATAGTGCAGGTCGTTGCCGGTTCGGCCCACCGTGCACAGGGCGGTATTGCCGGCCGGCGTGCCGGAGAGGGCAACGGATTTTTTTGGTTTGAAGGCGTGCTGGCTGCGGGTCAGTCGTGGTGGCCATGATCTCTCCCAGAATTAACTATGCTTGGCGGCCGCGAAGAGCTCGATCGAGCTTCTGCTCATAGGCCTGATAGCCGAGGAATTCGTAAAGTTCGGCGCGGGTCTGCATCAGGTTGAGCACACTGCTCTGCGTACCTTCGTTCCGGATGGCATGGTACACCTTGAGGGCCGCGGCGTTCATGGCGCGGTAGGCGGCGCAGCAATACAGGACAATGTCGACCCCGGCGGCGGCCAGCTCCTGCGCGGTGTAGAGGGGGGTTTGTCCAAACTCCGTGATGTTGGCCAGGATGGGCACGCCCACCGTCTCTTTGAAGCGGGTGTACATGGCCAGATCGGTGACGGCCTCGGCGAAGATCATGTCCGCGCCGGCAGCCACGTAGGCGGCACTGCGCTCGAGCGCGGCGGACAATCCCTCGCCGGCCAGGGCGTCGGTGCGGGCCATGATCACGAAGTCCGGATCGGTGCGGGCGTCCACCGCGGCCTTGATGCGATCGACCATCTCCGCCGCGGGAACCAGTTCCTTCCCCGGCCGGTGGCCGCAGCGTTTGCTGCTTACCTGGTCTTCGATGTGCACCGCGGCGGCCCCGGCGCGCTGCATGGAGCGGATGGTGCGGGCGATGTTGAAGGCGCCTCCCCAGCCGGTGTCGATATCGACCAGCAGCGGCAGGGTGGTGACCTCGGTGATGCGGCGCACGTCGACCAGCACATCTTCCATGGTGCTGATGCCGAGATCGGGCATGCCGAGCGAGTTGGCGGCGACTCCGCCGCCGGATAGGTAAAGCGCGCGAAAACCCGTGGCCTGCGCCATGCGCGCGGTGTACGCGTTGATGGCGCCGATCACCTGCAATGGATGCTCCTGCTGGACGGCGGAGCGGAAGCTTTCAGTGGCCACGTTGTTCCCTTCTCAAACTAGATCCTAAATGGGTAGACTCGCCTTGCTATGAATAAAGTCTTTTCCACCCCCGACGCGGCCGTTGCCGATATCCCTTCGGGCGCAACCGTGATGCTGGGAGGATTCGGGCTTTGCGGCATTCCCGAGAACTCGATTGCCGCCCTGGTGCGCCGTGGGGTAACCGGTCTGCATACCATTTCCAACAACATGGGTGTGGATGGCTTCGGCCTGGGCCTGCTGCTGGAGGCGGGCATGATCGCTTCCCATACCGGCAGCTACGTGGGCGAAAACATGCTGCTGGAGAAGCTGGTGATTGCCGGCACGCTCAAGGTCTCGCTGGTTCCGCAGGGAACGCTGGCGGAGCGGATCCGCGCCGGCGGAGCGGGAATTCCTGCCTTCTACACCCCCACCGGCGTAGGCACTCTGGCCGCGGAGGGCAAAGAGCAGCGCACCTTCGATGGACGTGAGTATGTGCTGGAGACGGCGCTCAAAGCGGACTTCGCGCTGGTGAAGGCGTGGAAGGGCGACCGGCAGGGCAACCTGATCTATCGCCGGACGGCGCGCAATTTCAACCCCATGATGGCCACCGCCGCACGCATCACCATCGCCGAGGTGGAGGAACTGGTAGAGCCCGGCGAACTGGATCCCGACGCGATTGTGACCCCGGGGATTTATGTCAAACGCATTTTCAAGTGCACCTCGTGCGAGAAGCGCATCGAACGCCGGACGGTGAGGAGACCGCAATGCAGGAGATTGAGAAGCGCAACCGCATCGTCAAGCGCGTGGCCCAGGAGCTGCGCGACGGCTTTTACGTCAACCTGGGCATCGGTATGCCTACGCTGGTCGCCAACCATGTTCCAGCCGGCGTGGAGGTGGTGCTGCAATCGGAGAACGGGATGCTCGGGATCGGGCCCTATCCGCTGGAAGAAGAGGTGGACCCCGACCTGATCAACGCCGGCAAGGAGACGGTTTCGGTGCTGCCCGGGACGTCGTTTTTTTCAAGCGCCGACGCCTTTGCCATGATCCGCGGAGGCCACATCGACCTGAGCATCCTGGGAGCCATGGAGGTCGATGCCAAGGGGAGCCTGGCGAACTGGATCATCCCCGGCAAGATGGTCAAGGGCATGGGCGGCGCAATGGACCTGGTGGCGAGTGCGCAGCGCGTGATCGTCGCCATGGAGCACACCACGCGGGATGGCCGCCCGAAAATCCTCAATGCCTGCAGATTGCCGCTGACCGGGGTTGGCGTCGTCGATGCCATCGCGACTGAGTTGGCCTGGATCAACGTGACGCCGGAGTGGCTGGTGCTCGAAGAGATCGCCCCTGGGGTTTCTGTTGCCGAGGTGCAGGCGGCGACGGAGGCTCCTTTGAAGGTCAGCCCCACGCTGCGTTGGATGAGCTGAAGTTACTCCAGGGTATTGCCGCCGTTCACCGAGATCTTTTGTCCGGTGATGTATCTTCCCGCGTCGCTGGCCAGAAAGGCGACGGTATTCGCCACATCTTCTGGGGTACCCATGTGCTTCATGGGAACTTTTTCCGTGTAGGAGTGTATCTCTGCCTGGGTGGAGTGCAAGTGGCGCTCGGTAGGGATCCAGCCTGGGGCGACCAGGTTTACGGTGATGCCGGTGGTGGCAAGTTCGCGGGCCCAGGATCGCGTTTGCCCCAACTGCGCGCCTTTGGCGGCTACATAATTGGCGAACATGGGGTTGCCCAGTTCGAAGACTTTCGCTTCCGATCTGGATGATCCTGCCGATAGCCGCGGCTCTTCATGCCGGCGACGACCTGCTTCAGAATGAGCAGCGGCGACTTCACAAAAAATTCCAGTTGGTCCAGGCATCGCTCCCAGGTCTGCTCTTCAATGGTCAGAAAGGGTTGCGGACCGGTGGCATTGATCACCGCGATATCGATGTGCTGATAGGTCTCGTTGATGGCCTGGATCATTTTTGCGATGTCCGCTTCCAGGCGTACATCGGCGTAGTAGGCAGTCGCTTCCCCGCCCTGCTGCTTGATCTGCTCGCATAGCTGCTCGGCGCGATCTTGCTTGGCAAAGTAATTGACGGCAACCTTGGCGCCCCTCGCGGCCAGCTCCAGCGCGATGGCTGCGCCTAATCCGCGTGAAGCGCCGGTAACCAGAGCAGTTCGCCCCTTCAACGTTTCCATGTCTACAAAACGCTAAGCGACGAGTGGCGTCCTGTCAAACTTGTGTTCTCATGGCGAGTTGCCGATGAGTGAGCATGCAGTGCTGGGTCGAATCCACATCGAGCGTCCTAGGGACGGCTGAGCTGAATGGAGCGTACCATGGCGACGTTTCAGTGCCGTGAGGCTAGCGCCATGAGGTGAATCTTGGAGCTCCCACGCGATGCCAATCGCTCAGAGCGATGGTACGTGACTGCGCCTGGCATGGCGCCTTGAGCCACTCTAGCCGTCCCTTCGGGACTGCACAATTTCTGCGATGTTTACCCAGGACTGACGTCCTGGGCTACTTCGAGCCGTCCCTCCGGGACTTCTCAGAGTTCTGGCTCGGGTACACTGACTCTCTACCCGAGAGGAATCCACTTGATATATCTGCGCTTTCTGGCGGTTGTGGCTTTGCTGTTTCGCCCACAATGTTCTTGCTCGCGCCGATAGCCTCAGCGAGCTGAGCGACAGCTTCTGGCAGTGGAGAGCAGTAGGAGCAGCCGTTCAGTGCCGATGACATACCGCGCATCGAGCGGCCGGCCGGGTTCGTTGTCGATTGGTCGGCGAAAACGATCGCGCAACGGCTGCAGCAGCTCAAAGTCTTCGAGCAGCGGTGGAAGCGCCCTCGCTCCATCGGCTCAAACCCCCGTCCATGACCAGGTGGATTATCGCTTGCTCGGCTCAGCGTTGGCGCGGGTGCGCTGGGAGCTATCCATCGAACAGAGCTGGAAGCGTAACCCGCAGTTCTACGTCGATCAGACACTCGGACTCGGTCTTCCTTCTTTTATTGCAACCGCCACCGTTTTCTGAAGCGCGGCAGCAGGAGATCGTAGCTCGCGATGAAGCAGATCCCGGCCACGCTTCAGGCCGCCCAGCAGAACCTGACCGATCTGCGACAGCCCTTTGTGCAACTGGCGATCAATGCCCTGGATCAGGTGTCCGAGCGGTCAGAACGCATGGAGAAGGGACTCGCGCCCGCAGTTCAGCGCAGCCAACAACGAGGCGCTGCAACAGGCTACACCCGGCGCGATCACGGCGCTCACGCAATATCGCGCGTGGCTCACGTCCAAATTGCCCACCGCGCGCAAAGACACGGCCATTGGCCGCGACAACTACATTTTCTTCCTGCGCAATGTCGCACTGCTCCCCTACACCCCGGAGCAGTTGCTGGCCATGAGCCAGCAGGAGTGGAGCCGCGCAGTGGCGTTTGAAGCCTACCAGCAGGCCCGCCTTGCGGGCGCTCCACCCCGCACCCCTCTTTCCCAGTGCCGAGGCCCAGATACAAGCCGAAAAGGAGGATGAAGAAAAAGTCCGCGCCTTCCTCGTGGAACAGAAAATTCTCAGCGTGCCCGCTTGGATGAAGCACTATCGCAATCTGCTGTTGCCGGACTATCTCGAACCGTTCCAGGATCTGGGAGTCACCGACGACCTGACCGGACCATCGCGCCTCGACAGACGATGGGACCAGTTACATTCGTGTGCCTGGACCGAACCTGGGCTTTTTCTAACCTTTCGACGGCGCACGATCCGCGGCCTATCCTGGTTCATGAGGGCGTGCCGGGACACTACTTCCAGCTCTGTCTCGGTTGGCACAACCCAGACCCCATCCGCCGCCACTACTACGATTCCGGCGCCAACGAAGGACTGGGCTTCTATGCCGAAGAGATGATGTTGCAGGCCGGTCTGTTCGACGACAATCCGCATACGCGAGAGACCATTTACAGCTTCATGCGTCTTCGGGCTCTGCGGGTGGAGGTGGACGTGAAGCTGGCGCTGGGCGAATTCACGCTGCAGCAGGGCGCCGACTACCTGGCCCGCACCGTGCCCATGGACCGGGCTACCGCGCTCGACGAGGCGGCCATGTTCTCGAGCACCCGGGGCAGGGGATCTCGTACCAGATCGGCAAGCTCCAGATCACGCAGCTTCTCGCCGATGCCCGGCGCGTGCAAGGCGCCGATTTTTCCATGCTGAAGTTCAACGACTTCGTCTGGAACAATGGCAATGTGCCGATTGCGCTGCAGCGCTGGGAGCTGCTCCAGGATGCAAGCGAAGTCCCCCGTTAAGCAAGCCGGCGAAGGACTTCGCGGATACGCCACAGGGTAGCCGCCAACGCGGCGAGCGCAATTCCCCACACCACGAAGGTAAGATTCACCACCCACGCCGGCGCCACGCCCACCCGGCGCAAAACGAACGGCAGAAAATTCCAGGTGGTGATGTGGACGTAGTCCCATGGGTCTTCGGTCATGGCGTGGTTGTTCAGACCCCAGGCGTCCATCTTTCCCAACGCGAAGGCGAGGATGTTCTTCATGCGCAAGAGCAATCACGAACGTTGGATGGCCGAGGGTTTCCATCTGGTAAATCTCGAGTGGTAACCAGAAGGCGAGCGATGCGACTTGAATCACGGTGCTGATTGCCAACAGCGCTAACCCTACCGTCCACACCGCTCTTCCTACCTGCTCGCGATGACGCAGGAGCAGCGGAACAGCCAGCAGCGCCGCGAACTCGACGGCAGTCGAAACGTAGCGGTCGCCCCAGGCAAAGTCGCCGCTCCACACGGTATAGCGAGCGTAAAAACTCAGGTACGCCAACAGCAGAGGCCAACTCATGACGGCGTACGCTTTCACGGCCGGACTGAATCGCTTCCAGGCAACGATGCACAGAAGGATCATGAGGACGAGCAGAGGATCGAAGAGAAAGATCGACTTCTCCGGAGTGAAGAGCGCCCCGAAAAATCCCACGTGCCAGGGGGTTTCGAACGGATAGTTGGGAGGCAGCGAAGGATTGCGCATCCTGGTTTCGCGGCCGATGATCGTGATGTAGGTAACAAAGATTGATGCAAAGCCGAAGCGGTAGACCTGGTAGAGGCGGTCGAGCAATCCAAAAAACAGGTAGACCGGCAGAGCGGTGGCAATGTAGGTTCGGCAGCGGTCCCAAAGGGCCGGCCGCGGATGCCTTCGAACCACAGCACAAGCAGCAGGAAGAGCGCTCCCGCCAATAGATCCAGGCCCGTCGGGAGACGGGTCAGCAGATTGAGGCCGAACGCCGCCGAGCCAATCAGCAGCGCCCGCCGGCTGCCGGTGCGCAGCCACTCGTACTGATAGGAGAAGCCGGTGATGCGTCAGCAGGAAGATGTAGTTGTTCTCCATCATGTTCTGCGTGTAATGGAGATGCGTGGTCGCCAGCAGCAGAGCTAGAACGCCCACTACCGACTGCGTAACGCCGAAGTTCAATTGCCGCAGAAAGCGGAAGCAAACCAGCGCCGTCAACACCGTCACCAGGATGTTGATGCTGTAGCTGACGATGATGTCGCGCACGCTGGGATCGGTGTCGTCATACTCGGCAAAGATCGGGAGACGTGCGATATAGGCGCCAACCACATCCGGCGGCAACAAGATCAGGGACTGGCCGATGCTATACCAGCTCTGCAGCTTTCCCCCGCGGCCGTGTACGCCGAATTCGGGGAATTCGTTGGGAAACACCTCCGGCTCCCCAGTCCACCAGGCGTGAGCCGTCTGCAGGCGATGGGTGGTGTCGGCAGAGCCCAGCTCTCCTGATTGCACCACGAAGGCGATCAGACCAGCAGCCACGGCAAGGAGAAAGAGCGGGTCACGGAACCAGCGGCGAAGATTCACTACAGTCATTATGGCTTAATGCGGCTGCCTGCCCGTGAGATCGGTAATCATCACCACATCAGAACTCTTGCGCAGCTGCAACACGGCCAGCTTGCCGGCCGAGGGTGACCACGCAAAAGCTGTTTGCGTATCGTGGGTTGGGTCGGTCAGCAGATGGGTCGGAGAACCGTCGATCGGCTGATACTCGAGCGCATTGCTGCCTTTGGAAATAACGGTCAGCACAACGGCTTTCCCGTCGGGAAAAAAGGCGGGGAACGTACCCTGCAAATTACTCACATCCCAGGGAAGCTGATGCGCCATCTGGTGGGTTGGAATGTCCCATATTCGCAGGAAGTAGAGCAGGCTTTGGTTGAAAAGCGCGAGGGCAAACTTTGTGTCGCGAGTAAGCGCCGCGCTGCCAAAGCTTGAAAGTTCCAGCTCCTTCCGGGGATCCCCTCCCGCTAGCGGCACGGACCATAGCGAGACTGTAGGGACATTCAACTTGGGCCGGATGGTGAAATAAACCCTCTGGCTATCGGGCGTGCAATAGGGGGCGCGTGCAATGCCCGCAGTGGTGAGCTGGGTAATCCCGGTCCCATCTGCATCCATGCGGAACAGGCGCGACTCGCCTCCGCCCTTGGGAATTGCGATAAACAAAACATGACCATCCGGGCAGGTGTTGATGTAGGAGCCGATATCCAGATCGCCGGTATCGATGGGCTGCAGAGTTCCTGTTGCGCGTTCCAGCTTGCTGATGCCCGTACCCCGCGTGATCAGCCAAATGTGGTCCTCATCCGCCCACGCCAGCGAGTTTGGAGTAATGCGCAGCGGCGTACTGGAGATCATCGCCCCGCCGTCTCCTTTGTAGTAGGCGATACTCGAATCCACATTGGTCAGCACCGTCGCCAGGGTCTTTCCGTCGGCGGAGATCGCCAGTTGGCTATAGGCATTCACATCGTTGGTAACGGTATGGAACGCGCCGTCCGCAACCCCAACCACGCCGATTTGCCCACGGTCGGAGTGTGCCTTCAAATACAAGACCAGAAGATGCCTGCCGTCCGGCAGCCAGGCCAGGTCGGTATAGCCTCCGAAGTTGGGGTCGTAGAACATGCCTTTGGGCTGAGCGATGGTCACCGTCTTTTTTGAGGCGATATCGAGGATCTTAATTGCCGTGGCGGCGGGTCCGTTTAATTCGATCCAGGCAATCTGGTTGCCGAGCGGCGACCAGACCGGGGCTTGCGCCTGGTCGGTAGAGGTGTAAAGTAGCTGGTCGTCGCCGCCATCCTTGTCTGCGCTATGAATCTCCGAAAAATGGTCCTTGCGGTCCGGCGTCCATCGCAGGTAGACAAAACGGCTGCCGTCCGGCGACAGGCTGGGCGCGCTGTCCACATCGTGGATGAGCTGACGCGGGGTGCCGCCAAAGACCGGCATCACGAAGAGGGAGTGCAACGCGGCGTTGTCGGGCGTTCCCCGGGTGAAGTAGAGATAGTTGGCGTCCGGGGAAAAGTTTAAGCCCAACATACTCGTTGGCAAATGCGGTCAGAATTTGCGTGTCGGTATTGGTCGCGATGTTGCGCACCCAAAGCGTTCGCTGGCCGGCGTCGTTCTTGACCTCGGCGAGGAATTTGCCGTCACCCGACAAGGCAACGCTTTCCAGCGTTCCGGTATTCGTGATCTGGCTGAGAGAAACCGAGGTAAAGGGGACCGGGCGCGGCCACAGCCGCCAAGCGGCATAGCCCGCGGCTGCCAGCAGTGCCAGAACCATCAGAGCGATGGGCACGGCATGCGATTTCTTCGCCACAGGCGCTGCAACGGCGGCCACTGCCGCTGCCTGTGGGGCAGACCCGGAGACCCCGGCTGCGCTTCCGCTGGGAGGGGGTGCAGGCGGCACACTGCCGCTACCCGCCCCGCTTGGAGTTGGCCCAGGACCAAGGCCGCTCGCCGCCAATCGGCCGCGCGGCGGACCCGCCGCTGCTCTTGCGCTGCAATCGTTTCAGATCGGCGCGCAGTTCGGCAGCCGATTGCAGGCGCAGCTCACGGTCCTTTTCCAGCGTCTTGTTGAGCGTCTCTTCGAAGCTCCGGCGGCAGTTCAGAATTGAGGGAAACGGGCGCCGTTGGGGCGTAGTTCAAAATGCGATCGAAGGTGACCGCGGTGGTGGCGCCGGTAAAGGGATGTTGTCCGGTGGCAAGCTCATACAACACCACGCCCAGAGAAAAAACATCGCTGCGCGCATCCAGCGTTTCGCCCCGCGCCTGCTCGGGAGACATGTAGGCGATGGTACCCACGGCCGATCCGGGACTGGTCAATGCCTCGGCAACAGTGTCGCCCGGCCGGTCTCCACCGGCGCCGTTTGGGCTGGAAGGGCCTGCTTCGAGCTTGGCCAGGCCAAAGTCCAGAATCTTCACCTGCCCGGACGGCGACAGGAAGATATTGCCCGGCTTGATGTCGCGGTGCAGAACGCCCTTCTTGTGGGCCGCATCCAGTGCGTCGGCCACCTGCACCCCGAATTCCAGCAACCTTGGGTATGGCATGGGGCGGCGGAAATGGCCTTTGTCCAGGCTTTGCCCTTCGCAGCAGCTCCATTACGATGAAGGGTTGGTCTCCGCTTTCGTTCAGCTCGTAGATGGTGCAGATGCCGGGATGGTTCAGCGAGGAAGCGGTGCGTGCTTCGCGCCAAAAACGCTCCAGCGCCGCCGGGTCCTGGCGTGTGGCTTCAGGGAGCAGCTTGATGGCAACAGAACGGCCCAACTTCTGGTCTTCGGCCTCGTAGACAACGCCCATTCCACCCTGGCCCAAGGGGCGGATGACCCGATAGTGGCCGAGGACTGTACCCGCGATTAGTTCTTGCACAGCAACCATCATGCAGTGCGGGGGGCAACGCGGCAAGCGAGAAACCCGCCCGGCCTATTTTTCCAGAACAACAGGCCAGACGAAGACGGCGGCGCCTAGAATGGCTGGCGACAAACAAGGGAGACATGATGAGCTTGACGCGTAGGACTCTGCTTTCGCTTCCTGTTGCTGTACCGCTTCTGAACCTGGCGGCGCGCACTGGTGTGGGCGACGACCTCTACTATCCGCCTCCCGACTCTGAGGGCGGCTGGCGAACGTTGAACCAGGTTTCGGAAATCCGTTCCATCGCCGGAATTGACAAGAGCAGACTTGATGAAGCGTTCCAATATGTGCAGACCACAAGCCAGCATGGTGGTTTGGTTGTGCTCCGACACGGATACCTGGTTTACGAGAAGTACTTCGGGAGGGCAAGCCGGGAAGCCAATCCCAACATGTATTCCATCGCAAAGATGTTTACCAGCGTCTGCTGCGGCATCATGCTGGCGGAGCATAGCGACCGCTTCCCCGACGGATTGTCGCAGAAGGTCTTCACCAAGGAATATCTGCCGGCAGCCTTCCCGTTGAGCTACCCGGAGATGGCGGACATCCGTCTCGGCCACCTGCTGACCATGACCTCGGGCCTTCAGGACTCGCGAGTCGCTCCTCCGCCCGGGATCGCAGATGGCGGACACCTGATCGGAATCGTCCACGGCGAAAACGTGAATTTGCCCTACTGGACTTCACCCAACCCGGTACTCGACCAGGACGGCAGCACGCTCCATGGCAAGATGTGGGCGCTGCCTGGCGGGGGATATCTTTACGGACAGGATCCACATATTGCTTCGATTGTCCTTCGCGGCGTCGTGGGCATGGAGTTGCAGCAATACATCCAACAGAAGCTAGCTGAGCCGATGGGTTGGGGGCGGTGGGGATATGCGCTGCATCACAATGGCGTGACTTTGCCGCACACTCCCGGCGCGGCGGCTATCGCTCTGCATTCCACGGATGCGCTGCGGTTTGGATACCTGCTGCTCAAGCAAGGCAAATGGAAGAATCAGCAGCTGGCGCCGCGGGAGTATGTCGAACTGCTCAGCAGGCCTTCTCCCTTCAATCCACATTCTCCCTTTAGCCTGCAACATGAGGTCAACGCGGACGGCCACGTAGCTGGCGCGCCGCGGGATAGCTTTTTCAAGTCGGGCGCAGGCGGTTTTGGACTCTACATCATTCCATCGCTCGATATGGTGATTTACAAGATGGCCAGCCTGAATGCGGAGACCTATGATCCCGCAGCTACCGGGCTGCCTCTGACCTATACGCCGGATACCTCGCGCGACGATTGGAAGCCGCATCCGTTCAACCAGTTCGTTGATGGTCCGATTGAGGGAGATACGGGCGTCCGGAGAACACTGGAGATGGTTGTGGCGGCGGTGGTGGCGTGATGGGTCCCTATTCGGATTTGAGAATGGTTTGCGATTCAATCTTCGCCGGATCGAGTTGAACGTTGAAACCAGGACCTGTGGGTAGAGCGATGTGGGCCTTCTCCAGAACCAGCGGATTACTCTCAAAGTGGTAGTAGTGCTTCATCTTGTTTACCAGGTACTCCCCAAGGGGGAAGGTCATGGGCGACTGGCTGGAGATAACGTGGATGGCCGCACGCAGGCTGTGCCCATGGGGAATGACGGGGACGTCGTGCAGCGAGGCGACGGTGCCTATGCGCACCAGCTCGGAGGCGCCGCCACACCACTCCGGGTCGGCCTGGACTACGGAAAGAGCGCCCGCCTGCAGATAGCGCTCCACTTCCCATCTTCCGTAGAAGTGTTCGCCGGAGGCGATGGGGATGGTGGTGCTGCGGCGCAGGGCAGCAAAGCTCTCGATCTTTTCGGGATGAGTCGCCTCTTCGATCCAGTGTGGATGGTATTGTTCCACCTGGTGCGCCCACTCCAGGGCGTAGTCCTGATCCCATCCGCTGTAAGCGTCGAACATGAGCTCGGTGTCGTCGCCGAGCGTTTCCCGGAGAATGCGGACCAGTTCCACGTTCTTGCGCATGCCCTCAGGCCCGGAACCTGGGCCGTAGCCCATAAACCATTTCTGATAGCGGAAACCCTCGCGTTTCAGCGCAAGCGCGCGGGTGCGAACGGCTTCCGGCTGCAGCGAAAAGCCGAGGCAACTGGCGTACATCTCGACCGATGAGCGCGTGGGACCGCCAAGCAGGCGGTAGACGGGCACACCGTAGTAACGGCCGCGCACATCCCACAATGTGTTGTCGACGGCACTGAGGCCCATCATGAAGAATCCATCGCGAGAGTGCCGGTTGGAGCGGTACATCTGGTCCCATAGCGCTTCGCCCGCAAGCGCGTCTTTGCCGAGGAGAAAGGGCCGTAGCTCCTGCTGCACTACGATGGCGGCGCTCTTCTCGATGGGGCCGTAGAGACCCTCGATCCCTGCGGTTCGGATGCGCACATAGACTGCGCTGGTGTGCACCTCCCTCGAGCCGGACGGATTGTCGGTATATGGCGCGGGGCGCAGGTCGTCGTAGACGTCCAACGGGTTCACCTGCGGCTGGGCGTTGACGCCTGCCTCAGCGGTATAGGTTCCGTGCAGCTCAATCAGCTCTACTGCTTCAATCTTGAGCGGACTGCCTGCATGGTCGCTGGGAGGCGTGGGTACGGCGGCAACGGTATTTCTGCCGGCCGCCGCCAAGGCTGTGGCAGCCGCGCCGAGCAGGAAGTGACGACGTCTCATGGTTTCCTCTTGTGGAGCCTTGGTTCCACAACTTATACACTCTAACCCAGCGGATTGTGATCTCCACTCTTCAAACCGACCGGCTCCTGCTGCAACCGCTCCGGCTTGCAGACGCGGAGCAGACACAACGGCTCCTCCCGCAATGGGAGATGGTTCAGTTTATGGGGGCGCAGATTCCGTGGCCGTATCCTGCGGATGGAGCCTTGACCTTTTATCGGGATGTCGCGCTGCCTGCGATGGAACGAGGAGAGGCGTGGCACTGGACATTGCGGTTGAAAGGGTCGCCGGAAGAACACATTGGATCGATCGGCCTGGTTTCCAAGGAGGGGTATGCCGATCGCGGATTCTGGTTGGGACTACCCTGGCAGGGCCAAGGTTTGATGACAGAAGCGGTGGTGGCGGTCAACGACTACTGCTTTGATGTTCTCGGTTTTGGCGCCCTGCGTGCTCCAAAGGCAGTCGCGAACATCTCGTCGAGGCGGATATCGGAGAAGACCGGGATGCGCGTCATTGCCACGGAGGAACGCGATTACGTCTCCGGCAGATTCCCGAGCGAGATATGGGAGATTACCGCGGACGAGTGGCGAGAAAAGAGGCGGGCCCTGGGTTGGCTTCGGTCGCGGAATATACTAGGTGGTGAGGAGCCGTTGTGAGATTAGATGCAACCAAACTGAGCGCAGCCTGGGCACTGTGCTTCTGCGCGCTGACTGCATGGCCGTCCCATGCACAACAGGCTGCACAGCAGCAACAGTCACAGGTGCATCCTGAACTTCCTGCGGGGCCGGGAAAAGATACTCTGATTCGGATCTGCAGCTCATGCCATTCGCCTGACAACGTCATCGCGAATGGCCAGGACCGCGCCGGGTGGGAAAATACCATTTCCAAGATGGCGGGATTTGGCGCGGTCGGCACGGACGAGGAGTTCACCGAGATACTCGATTACCTGGTAAAGAATTTTCCCGCAAACGCACCGATCAATGTGAACAAGGCGACGGCTTCGCAGCTTGCGAACGGATTGGGATTGACCACCGCAGAGGCAGAGGCGGTCATCGAGTATCGGAAAAAGAATGGGGATTTTAAGACCATCGATGACTTGAAGAAGGTTCCCGAGGTGGATGCGAAGAAGCTGGATGCTAAGAAGGATCGTCTGACGTTTTAGAAGGAGTCGGGGGCGTAAAGAGAGACCTCAGCTCTCTCCACTGCGCTTCGCTTCGGTCGAGATGACAATTCTGTGGGGAGGGCGTTCCCCGCGATCCCAGCGAATGGTTCACAGCTCAGCCCGCGAGGTAACAAAGCGTCCTGCGATTGACCTGCCACGAACCCGGGGTGGGCGGGATTCCACTGCGCTTCGACTGGTATCCGTCCAGGGTGTAAAGGGGCGACCAACGGTCGCCCCCCACATCTCGCGAAAAACGAGCGAGATACCCCGAATTTCCTGCACGCGGCGCCGGCAAGGGCCGCTTGTGCGCCTTTCTTTAAGGGAAAGGCGCATGAAGTCCGCGGAACCCAACAAGCTCCACAGGAAATCGGGGATATGGGGCACCCCGGGTTCGTTGCAGGGCAAGATTCTTAACGCTATTGCACGATCCTGGCTGGATCCGCCACATCCACTAGGGTAGTTCTTTTAGCCAGACGTTTCGGTGAGAGATCTTTACTACACCTGGGCCTTCAATCTCAAAGCCGATCAGCCCTTTTGATTGGCTGAAGGTTGGATCGTTGTCGACCAGGATCGCCATCACGTGGCCATTCACAATATGGATCAGCGTGTTTCCATCGGCAATTATCTCGTATTGATTCCAGTCGCCGATCTTGATGTAGGACTTGAGTTCGTCGGAACTTCCTAACGTCGCCAGCAGGCGCGGCTTCTTCCCTTGATCGGTCTGCACCATCTGGCCTCGCCAGGCGACAATGCCGCGAGTGGTGCTTTGTTCGTAGAGCTGGCCGGTGTACTTGTTGCCGTAATCGAAATCGGCCTGGTAGCCCTTCATGTTCCACTTGGGATACTTCACCGTCTGGTTTGCCGAGAGGGCGGAACGTTGAGGCTGCGGTATTGGATGCCGCCGTTGGCGCCGGCGCCCTCGAGCTTCATCTCCAGTTTCAGCTCGAAGTTGGCCGGCTGGCCACCGCGCCAAATGATGTTCGTCGTACCCGAAGGATGCTCGGGGCTCGATTCGGCAACCAGGGTGCCATCTTCCACGTGCCATACTTCAGGGGATCCGTCCCAGCCCTGCAAGGTCTTGCCATCGAAAATTTGCGTCCATCCCTGCGTGATCGTTGAAGTCGATGGGGTCAGGCTGAGTAAAGCCGGCGAAAGCATGATGGGCAGGGGCTTGATACCCATGGGATGGATAGATCAGGAACAGACAGATCACAGCGATGACGAAATGTCTTACAAAGTTCGATTTTCATTCGACCTTCTCCCATTGCCTGGTTCTGGCGGACTTTAACACTGCGTCGGTTACATAATCCGTGGCCGCGGCATCCGCAAACGTCGGCGATGCCTGTTCCTTCTTGCCGAGAGCCTGAAGAAAGTCCGCTACCTGGTGAATGAAGGTGTGCTCATAGCCAATCTGCAGGCCAGGCACCCACCAGTTCTTCATGTAGGGATGATCGCCGTCGGTGATGTGAACGCTCTTCCATCCGCGCAGCCGGCCTTCATCGCGGTGATCGAAATACTCCAGGCGGTGCAGGTCATGCAGATCCCACCCGGCAGAAGCCTGCTCTCCGTTCACCTCAAGGGTAAAGAGCGCCTTGTGGCCGCGGGCGTAGCGCGTGGCCTCAAAGGTGGCCATCGATCCGTTGGCGAAGCGGCACAGGAAAGCACGCGCATCATCGATGCCAACCGGCTCAACTTTGCCGGTGAGATTGTGCTTGCGTTCTTTGACAAATGTCTCGGTCATGGCCGTTACTTCGCACGATGGGCCCGTTCAGCCACAAGCGCCATATCGATGTTATGCGCAAGCAGGTCTCCGGTGACGCCGCTGCCGGCTACGGAGACATCCAAACGCCATAGACCCTCGCCGCCTTGCGGCAAGTCGCGGGAGATGGTCCAGTCCTGCAGGAATTGCGAGCGGTAGTGGAAGATGCGGCCGAAGCGTCCTTCGTCAAGCAGTTGCTTTAACAGGACGACGGCCGGAACACGGCGGTAGTTGTACCAAACCATGTTGGGCACCTTGGCGGACTCAACTGCCTCGACCATCGCTTTCGCTTCAGCTCCGGTGCGCCCCAGCGGCTTTTCGCAAAGCACCATTTTGCCCGCTTTGGCGGCGGCAATGGCGATCTCCGCATGGGTGTCGTTGGGGCTCGCGATATCGATCAGGTCGATATCTTTCCGCTGCACCAGGGCGCGCCAGTCGGTCTCGACGGATTGATAGCCCCAGTTTTCGGCGAAGCCTTTCACGCGCTCCGCACTGCGCGCGCAAACGGCCTTCAGCACCGGCTGGTAGGGCAGGTCGAAAAAGCGCGGCGCCTGCAGGAACGCGTTGGAGTGGGTGCGCCCCATGAAGCCGTATCCGACTAGGCCGACATTTAGTTTGGTGGAGATTTTAGGTTCCTTCCCTCAGCCCTCGACTATTTCACGCTGTGCGGCACTAAAGTCGTGCCCCTGATACAAAACCCAGTTTCCGCAGCCTTTGTGGGGGCCTGAGAGAAAACAGCAGGTCCCTCCACTGCGCTCCGGTCGGGATGACAATTCTGTGGGATCGCGGGAAATGGTTTCTGCTAATTGCAGCGTAGTGGAGGGACCTGCCATATTGGTCTAGTCCCAGCCGTGGGCGTTGCGCACGGCGATCAAGGTGCCGAGTACGTCGTTCCAGGTCTTCGGCGCCAGCATGGTGGCGTTGGGGAACATGCAGCCGTCCCAGCAGATGTGCTCGTAGGCCCGGGTTGGCGTCCCGGTTTCATCGCGCATCCACAGACCAGCGACGGCGACGATATCCATTTTGCCATTTGGGTCGCCGACAACACAGTGGCGGCCGGTCTTGTCGTGCGAACCGGAGCCGCTTACGGTTCCGTCGTTCTGGGCTACATGAAAGTCGATCGTCCAGGGCCGCAAAGCATGGGTCAGCTTTTCGCAGGGCCTCCATCAGCACATCCTGCTGCGACCAATCGAAATTCTCCGGCAGCAGGCGGTCTTCCGGCAGCGTTGTAGCCGAGCGTGTACAGGAGAGAATGCGCCATGTCCGCCTGAAAGCCCAGGGTCTTGGGCCGGTTCACCATCTCCAGCAGCTCGACCATCCGCTTCCAGCTGTGCATGCCTCCCCAGCAGATTTCTCCCTCGGCGGCGAGGCGCTCGCCATAGTCTTCGGCGATGATGCTGGCTTCGCAAAAGGTCTGCGCGATGAGCTTGGTGTTGCCGGCGGGATCTTTCGCCCAGTCCGCCGGAGAGGCTGCAGAATCAATGCGCACCACCCCGTAGCGGCGAATGCCCAGATCGCGCAGCTTTCTGCCGATGGCACAGGCCTTTCTTACCTGGGTCAGAAAATCTTGCCCGCTCCTGCTCGGAACCCATGGCGGAGCCGCCGCCGGTCGGCGGCCATACCGGGGCGACCAGCGAGCCCACAACCAGCCCGCGCCTGGCAATGCTGTCGGCAAGATGCTTCAGTTCGTCATCCGTGGAGTCGATGCTGGTGTGCGGCAAGGACAAGAACAAATCGACGCCATCGAAACGGATGCCGTCCACCTCGGCCTGCGCCGTCAGGTCGAGCATGGTTTCGAGCGGGATGAACGGTTCCGAGTCCGGGCCCTTGCCTACGAGGCCGGGCCACATGGCGTTGTGGATTGCCGGGTGCTGGTGCTGATTGGCTTGCTCACAGGCTTATTTCCGTAACAGCGGTTGCGCATCCGGATTACCAGGTCCGAAATGCTTGAGCATGACGAGCGGATCGGATGCGCTGGGATTCTCGATGCGCACCCCTTCTTTAGCAACGTCCGCAGTGACGAATACTTCGTCCTCCGTCATCTCGCCGAAGCGGATCATGGAGGGAGTCGACACCGCCTGCTTGGCCAGCGTCCCATAGCCCTGGGTCACGATCACGCCGTAGGCCGCGCTGTCCTTGATGGTCACTGCCCGCTTGGGCAGCACGGTCAGCTCCTTGGCCGAGTAGTAGGGCGTGCCGTAGGTAATCCATTTCTCGACGTAACCATCGGCCTTCGATTCCTCGACCGGGTTCGCCGGGCGGGGGAAGGTCTTGTTGCTCTCGGCGAAGCGCGGATTCACGTTGGCTTCCCAATCGAGCATGCTGATCAGGAAATCGAGGTCCTTGTTGTGTTCAGCGGGGACGTCCTTGGTCAGCAGTTCCCAACCGACGATGCGTCCTTCCACTTCGGACTGGAACATGGCAAACACATCGCTGTTCACCTGCGGCTCATAGGTCACAAGCGATCCGGGAGCGTGGAGAATGCCGGGGTTGATCTGCCAGCCGGCGCCCGGCTCGAGACGATAGGCGCGGGCGTGAAACAGGATTCCGTTGTCGCCCTGGTTCCATTTTTCCAGGCAGCGGCGGATATCTTCTTTGGTCGTGCCCGGCTCCAGACCCATGTAGGTGTGGGGGAAATTGTTCTGTATCTGGTTGTATTGCGGAGGGAAGTAATAGGCTTCGGGCTTTCCCTTCTGCCCCACCAGCTTGGCGAAGGCATCGCTCTGGTGCATGTGGTGGGGGATGGGGCCCATGTTGTCAAAAAACTTGCAGAGCAGGTTCCATCCACCTTCGCGCTCCATCACGTCGGCGCCAAGCAACAGGTCTCCGGCAGCTTCGACCGCTTCTTTCAGCAGGAATTTGCCGCCGCTTTTGGGCCGGACGTAACTGAGTCCCTCATCGGGCAAAGTGTCTGGCCCGTTGGACGCCTTGGTGGTCGAGGAAAACCAGCGCTCGTTGATGCCGCCGCGGTGGCCGCCGAAGGCGTAAAGATCGTCCGGGTGGAGCTTTAGCCTGCGTCCGGGAATCATGAACGATCGCGGAACCCAGCAGGGTTCCAGTCTTAGAATGCCGTTGCCTGCGTCGATTACTTCTTTAATCTGGGATCTGCTGCGCATTGACCTGGTCTATGCCCTTCCATGTAATCGAGATCCAATGACTTCGCTAAGTGCTCCAGCGGAATTCCGAAGGAGTAGAGCGTGTTGTCGTGGGTGGTGAAGAACACATGGCCGTCGCCGACGGACATGCCGGCCAGATGAGTATAGGTCTGGATTGCGTCTCCGCTGGAGTAGAGCTGCTTGCCGGTCGCGGCATCGAGAGCGTAGAGGGTGGCGTGGCTGAGGTATTCCCTCCGTCGAGCGCAAAGACGACCCCGTTGGCAATCGCCGGGGGCGCCGGGTTCATGAGATCGCGGGAGATCCAGACCGGGGTCAGCATGCGTATGCCCGTCTTGCTCTTCCACCTTGAACGCGACAATGCTGCCGTGCGGCGCAGGGCCATTGGTGGTGGCAAATTTCACGCCGGGTTCCACCGGCCCGGCGATAGAAGCCAGCACCCAGGGGGCGCCCGGATTTATCCTGCCAGGTGGCCAGGCCTTCCCAGGCGCCGCGCTTAGCGCCTTTCGACAGCTTGTCCGTCTGCGGCCAAGGGCGTGTGGTGATCGGCTCCGCCTAAAGATGCGCTGTCCAATAAAACAAGGCTGCCGTCTTTGCCGGGAGCAGCGATCAGTTCCTTTTCCTTGTAGGTAAGCACCACCGGGCTGGCGTTCAACGTCTTTCCTACGTCGGCGGAGGTGTATACCAGTCCTTCACCTTCAGATCTTTTGCGGTGAGGGCCACCACGCTGTTGGCATACACGGGGGATCCGCCGGCCCGCTGCCGGTGACGACATACGCGGTGCCGTCCTCGTCCGATCGCCGGCCCGGTTAAACCAGCCAGGCTGAGCTTCTGCGTCTTATAGCTGTTCACGGTGTAGTCCGGAGTGTTCAGGTCGATGGACCAGACGGCATTGGCAACATTGTGACAACCGGATCCCGCTAGCGTGTACACCACCTTGTCGTTCATGTTCAGGCGCGAAAGAGCTGCCGTCCGGCGCGGGAAAAAACTTGACCGGCGGAGCGTAATCGAGGCCGGTGGCCATGATCTGTTCATGAATGTAACCATCGCTGGTCACAACGTAGACTCCCCTGCAAGCCAAAATATCCGCCGCCGGCAGCAGCGCCCACGCGCCGCTCCGAGCGCGGGAGCGGTTCTTCAGCAGGGCGTGGTGGAGGGGCGGTGCGCCGGGTTTCGGAGCAGCGGGCCGTGGCGCCAAAATGAATGACCTGCGGCGGCTCGGTGACAACCTGAATGTTCCCACATGCCTTGCCGTGGATGATGGTTGAAATCTTTTTGCCAGACCAGTTCTCCCAGTTCGGAATCCACGGCATACAAGGTGTTGGCGTCGGCCCAGAGCGCCAGATCTTTGAAGCCGCGGCCGGTGATCAGGCCGGGAAAGAGAAGCGGTTCGCTGAAAGACGGGGATTTCGCGGTCTCGTTGCCGAGCTTGAGCTTCCACAGAAACTTGAAATCTTTGGCTACTGTCTCGGTGGTGATTTCGGTTTCGGCCTTCTGCCAGCTGTTGTGCGCCGCGTCGGCGTCGGGCGCGGTCCAGAAGCCACGCGGGGTGCCTTGCGCGCGGGCTACGCCCGACAATAGAAATGCGCGCCGCGAAGCAAAGGGCCAGTGGCATGGGCGAGAAATCTCCGGGTTCTTCACTCATGAGTCTTTCATTCCAGGCCAAAGCAGTAGATTGTTCCGTCGAAGGTGCCAAAGATCACGCGGCCGCCGGCAACAGCGATGCCGGCCTGGTGCAGGAAGGAACCAATCTGATCTCCGCTGGAATACAGCTCCTTCCCGGTCAGCGCATCGAGCGCGTACAGCTTGGCCGGAATCGAATGCTTGATCCGGTCTTCGCAGCTGTAGAGTCCGCCGTCCTCATCATTGGCCTGGGCGGTGAATTCGCCGGCGGCGAGCACAAAGACGACTCCATTGGCGACCACCGGAGGCTCGGCGCTCATCATGTCGCGCGATAGCCAGGCAGGAGTCAGCTCCATTTTCCGCCCGCGTCAGTCAATTTGAGCGCGATCACGCCGCCATTGGGGGTGGGGCCGTAGGTGATGGGAAAGTCCACCGCCACCGGTCCGCCAATGGGCGCCAGCACCCAGCGGGTGCCATCCTTGCCCTTCCCAACTGGCAAAACTGCCCCAGCTGCCTTCGGTCTGGAAGTTCACGTTCTTGTTGGAAACCAGAGGGCTGCGATACAGCGGAGTCTGGTGGTCCGGTCCGCCAAGCGACTTGCTGTCCATCAGAAAATAGCGGCCTTCCTTGCCCGAGCCAACCAGCAGGTCCCTTCCCTGGTAGGGAAAGACGACCGGGGTGGTGTTCATGTCCAGGTCGCGCTTGGTCAGCCACGCGTGGTTGCTGGGGGTGTAGTAGTCCTTGAGGGTCAAGGTATCGCCGGCGGAGGTGTAGGCCTGCACGGTGGTGGATAGTTTTCCGGTAGCGACATCGTAGGCCCCATCTCCGGTCTCAAAATAGATGGTCCCGTCGTTGCCGATGGCGGGGCCGGCGGTGCCGAAGATTCCTCCCTGCGGCGGGGTGGAATTGAAAGCTTTCTTGGTGGTCAGATCCACGGCGTACAACTCGTTCGGAATACCATGGCAGGCTTGGCCGGTCGACGGTGTAGACCACGTTGTTCACCAGGTTCAGGCCGTACGCTTTGCCGTAGACTCCGGGCAGCATTTGTATGGGCGCGTCCTTTTCGTCGCCGGTGGCCGGGTCGATGGTGTGCAGGTAACCGTCGTTGGCGAGCACATAGACGAACCCTGGCGCCGATCCTGCCGGGGTAACCACGGGGGTCGCGGTCAACGCATTGTTGCAAATGAAGCCGGCACCCTCCCCCGGCTCCTGGGGCTTGTCTGAGGACCACTTCAGGTTCTTCTGCCAGACCAGCGAGCCGTTCTCGACATCGATGGCGTAGACAGCATCGGAGCTGCCGGCAAAGATGGCCAGGGTTTTGACGCCTGCCGGCGGTATGCACGCCGGCGACGATGATGCGGCTCGCGAAAGGATTGCATGCCCATCGACTTGTTATCGGTTTTCAGCTTCCAGAGCAGGCGGATGTTCTTGGCGTTATCGACGGTGAGTTTGGTTTCGTTTCTTTGCCAGCCGTCGCGCTGCTGATCGAAGCTGCCGGTTGGCCACTCCGCCGCCCCGGTGGACTGGGCGGACCTGAGACTGGGCCGCGTGCAGCGCTAAAGCGCCAAGCGCAGACGAACAGCCACAACAGAAAGCAGCTTCACGCTGGAAACATTACCAATAAGGAAACCCAGTGTCAAAGCACCCGCGCTTCCAGCGGTCATTTATCATGACCTTGGTACTTGCAATTGGAGGAAGCATGTCCACAGCCGCCGATTACCCGGCCGTCTTCGCCTCCCGCTCTCCCTCCCGCGATCCCCTGGTACATCTGGGCTTGGTGTCGTGGCCATTACTTCTTCTTCCATCGGTGGCGCCTGGGATGTCTCCTGGCACCGGTCTATCGGCCGGGACACGTTCTGGACCCCCGCGCACATGGCGATCTACGCCTGCGGTGTGCTCGCCGGCATCATCTGCGCCTGGCTGATCGCCAAGTGCACGTTTGGCCACGACGCTGAGCTCACGGCCGCGTCGGTCAGTGTTTTTGGGCTGCGCGCCCCGCTGGGTATCTTTCTTGCCGGCTGGGGATGCGTCGCCGTGCTCACCTCGGCTCCCTTCGATAACTGGTGGCATAACGCTTACGGCCTCGACGTCAAGATCGTCAGCCCGCCCCACGCCTTGCTCATTCTCGGTCTGCGCGGTATTTCGACCGGCGTCATGTTCCTCATCCTGGCCGCCATGAACCGTGCCGCCCAGAACGACGAAGGCACCTTCAAGCGCGCTGCAGCTGCTTCTTGCTTTACGTCGGGGGCCTGGCGATCGTCGGGCCAGATGTTCTTCATGCAGGAGTACACCTGGGACGTGAAGCTGCACCAGGCGGCTGCTTACATCGCGATGGGGATTGGCCTGCCGTTCTTCTTCGCCGCCTTTTCCCAGGCATCCCGGTCGCGCTGGGCAGCGACTTCCACGGCTGCTGTGTATACCGTTTCGTCATTGCGGAAATCCTCATTCTTCCGCTTTTCCCGCCCAGCCGAAGCTCGGCCCGGTTTTCAATCCGGTCACCCACATGGTCCCGGCGAAGTTTCCGATCCTCATCCTGGTTCCCGCGCTGGCGCTTGATCTGCTTTGGCAGCGGGTGAAGAACTGGAAACCGTGGCAGATTGCCCTGGTGTCGGGCGTCGCTGTTTATCGCTGTGCTTACGGCAGTCGAATGGCCTTTTGCCAACTTCCTGCTCTCTGACGCCAGCAAGAACCGCTTCTTCGGCACCATTTACTTCGACTACAATTCGCGCGCCAACGGCTTCGACCGCTTGCGGGAGTGGTTCTATCCCGATCACGGGGTTGCGCTGTACGCCGGGTTATTGAGGGCCGCCGTCTACGCGTCGATCTCCACCTGGCTCGGCCTGCTGTTCGGCCGCTGGATGCGCGGCGTGCAGCCGATGAAGTGGTGGTTGGCCGATTTTTATTTCCCTTGCGGTTACCGTCCCGGCTCACGCCCACATCGGCAGCAAGGATGTTTACGAGGAAGTGAATGCTGGACCGTACAAGCTCTTCGTCACCATCCGCACGCCCAATGTCATTCCCGGCGTGGCCGCGATTGAGGTGCGGAGCTCCGGCGCGCCGGTCAGCTCCATTCGCATCACGCCCACTCCGCTGACGGGCGAAGCCTCGAAGCACCCGCCCAGCTCGGACGCCATGCAGCCCTCGGCGGCTGACCCGGCTTTCTTCACCGGCTCCCTGTGGTTGATGGCCTCCGGTTCCTGGGAGGTCCACTTCGATGTCGACGGGGCGGCAGGCAAGGCGAGCAGCAGCGTCCCGGTCCCCGCCATGCCTCTTTCTATCCTGCCCATGCAGCGCCCGCTGGGGATCACTCTGACGTTTGCTTGGCGTTCTGCTGGTCGTGGGGATCGCGGGGATCGTGTGCTGCCGCAGTAGGCCAGTCGCGTCTCAACCCCGGCTGTGGCGCCCGACCCAGCCGCGCGCCGCCGGGCGTTGATCGCCAGTCTCGGTTACGCTGGCCTTCACCCTGCTGCTGGTCTACGGCGGCTACAAATGGTGGAATGCGGAAGCGATTGGCCTATGCAGCGGACATCTACCATCCGCTCAGCCTTACCCCCGAGCTCTCCGGCAACACGCTCGATCTCAAGATCGGCCGCTACGACACGGACGGGATGCACACATTCAAGGCGCGCTCCAATGACGATCTGCTGCCCGATCATGGCCACGTGATGCATCTTTACGCCATTCGGCAGCCGGGCATGGACGCCGCCTTCCACCTGCATCCTGCCGCTGGCCTCCGACAAACATCTGCGGATGACTTTGCCTTCCATGCCTCCGGGCACCTACCGGCTCTACGCGGACATTGTCCATGCCAACGGCTTCCCTGAAACACTTACCGCCGATCTGGTGGTTCCAGCGGAATCTGCCGCCTGCTCCCCTGGCGGCGGAAGACGCTTCGGCCACGCCGCCGGCGTTGTCTCAGGGTGAGCTCGGGACTGCCTACAAGCTTCCCGATGGCTACACCATGGTTTGGGACCGGCCTCAGGATCTGACCGCCAATACCGGCTATGCGTTTCGCTTCCGGCTGGTCGACGCCGCCGGCCAGCCAGCGGGGGATGTGCGTCCCTACCTGGGGATGGCGGGACACGCCGCCTTCGTCAAGACCGATGGCACGGTGTTTGCCCACACCCACCCTGAGGGCTCTGCGGCCATGCAGGCCATGATGCTCGCCAATGGCGGCTCCGGGGAGATGGCTGACACCGGCTCGATGGGCGGCATGGACATGGCTAGTCCGGCGGCGGACCCCATCACCCACGGTCGAGTTCCCTTACGGCTTTCCCTCGCCTGGACGTTATCGCATTTTCATCCAGATGAAGCATGGGAACACGGTCGAGACGGGCGTCTTCGACGCTGAGGTTCGGTGACCGGGTAAAGTACTCATGGGAGAAGCGAAATGATACAGATTACCTGGCTCGGCCATGCTGCTTTTGAGATTCAAGTTGATTCTGGAGAAGTCTTGCTATTGGACCCGTGGGTTGAGGGAAATCCTGCTTACCCCAAAGGACACAAGATCCAAAAGGCCGATGCGATTGCGGTCTCCCACGGGCACGGCGACCATTTGGGGGACGTCGTTCCGCTGGCGAAACGCTTCGGTGCGAAAGTAGTTGCCATGGTGGAAGTTGCCGGCTGGGTCGCCTCCAAAGGGGTGAGCAACACCATCGGATTCAATAAGGGCGGCACGGTTGACCTGGGTTTTGTCAAACTCACGATGACGCACGCGCTGCACAGTTCTTCCATCGACGACCACGGCACTTCGGTTTACGGGGGCGAAGCGGCAGGGTATATTTTGACCCTCAAGGATCGGCGACGCGCTTACTTTGCCGGGGACACCGCTGTTTTCGCGGAAATGGGATTGTACGCGGACATTTACCACCCAGAGCTGGCCTTCCTGCCGATCGGCGACCACTACACGATGGGTCCCGAAGAAGCCGCCTATGCCGGACGCCTGCTGAAAGTGAAAGATATTATCCCCATGCACTATGGGACTTTCCCGGTGCTTGCGGGTACACCAGCGCAGCTCGAAGAGAGGCTTTCGGGAAGTGGAATTCGGGTAATGACTCTGAAGCAAGGGCAACCGGTGAGCTGGTAAGGCCGGTGGGTTGGATATTTTTGGTACCTGACTCGCCGACGAGCT
The DNA here is from genome assembly GCA_963757515.1 of uncultured Acidobacteriaceae bacterium. GTDB lineage: Bacteria > Acidobacteriota > Terriglobia > Terriglobales > Acidobacteriaceae > PALSA-350. The sequence continues at coordinate 431,470 of CAVWRV010000001.1, forward strand.
GGCTGCGAGCCGGGGTTTCTTTCTCCGCTAGTTGTGGGCTTCGGTGGTGAAAAGCTCCGAGCGGCATGGGTAAGATAAGCACCCTCGGGGTCCTTCGACTCCGCGCCATCAAGCGCTGTGTCACGCGATAAATCTGTGATGCGCAACAGTCTCTCAAAAACTGCCGCTTCAGGATAGGACGAGTCTTTGCGGCGAGTTGGAGATGCAAAAAACGAGCCGGGCTAAACAAGCTGCGGAAAAAATCCTGGAGGGGGCGAGGGTCGTTCCCTCAGCGGCTAAAGCCGCACCTGATTGCAATAGTTTACGTACGACCTAAAGGTCGTACCCTTCAAAAACATTGGGTTTTCCGCAGCCTCTTCAGCCGGGCCGTAAACGTCATTGGCGCGGAGGTATGTTTTTCCTCACTTGCGGTCCAGAAATCTCCCTTTGTTGCAGCCTCCAACCCTCGGGAAAAACCGTACCTCAGGGGCTAAAGCCCTCATCTCGACGAGCCCGGTACGGCACGGCTGAAGCCGTGCCCTTCGTTCGAGGCCGAGTTTTCCGCAGCCTCTTCGGACCGAAGTCCTTCAGGCCTGCGGTTTCCTCTCCTGCGGCTCAGCAACGACGGCGGATGATTTTAAGGAGAAAATTAGAGCTTCGGAGACGCCTCGCGCGCAAACGCCCGGTTGGGGACAGAGATCTGTTTCGCCAGACCCAGCTTGCCCATCAACCAGATGCAGTAGTAGTTGAAATCCACCTCGTACCACCTGAGCCCGTGGCGCGCGGATACGGGATAGGCATGGTGATTGTTGTGCCAGCCCTCTCCTCCCGTCAGCAGCGCCACCCACCACAAATTGCGCGAATCGTCACGGGTGGCAAAGCGCCGCGAACCCCACATGTGAGTCGCCGAATTCACTAACCATGTCGCATGCAGACCCAGCGTGACACGAAAAAAGGTTCCCCATAACATCCACGGCCAACCTCCGGCGGCGAACAACAGGAGCGTAAGCACGGTCAGCGGCACCCAGTGATATTTGCTGAGACGAACCAGAAAGGCGTCCTTCATCAGGTCCGGCGCGTATTTCGAGAAAAGTGCCGTTTGATTATCAACCCCGTTGCCGTGTAGAACCCAGCCCGCGTGCGACCACCATCCACCGTCCCGCGGGGTGTGAGGATCGCCATGCTGATCGGCCAGCTGGTGATGGATGCGGTGAGTGACTACCCAATGCAACGGGCCATGCTCCAGGGCAAGGGTTCCACAGACGGCCAAACAATATTCCAGCGCCTTGGGAACTTTGTATCCACGATGGGTCAGCAAGCGGTGATAGCCCACGCCAATCCCAAGGCAGATGGAGATGAACCAAAGCGCGGCGGCAACGGCGAGAGCGCTCCAGGTAAAGAAGAAAAATGCCAGGATCGCGCCCGCGTGAAACAGGGCCATAAAGGAGATGGCGAACCAGTCTAAGGAGCTTTCCTGGGCCTCGCGGCCTAAGGTGCTGGGTTAAAGGGAGTCGCAGATTGGTACGGCTGCTCCTCCGCGGTAAAAACTGAACTCATTTGCCGATCCTCTCATCCAGGCAATCAGAGAACCAGGTCTGGTTTGATCAGATTTTGGTAATAGTCTTGTAATTTCCGTGGAGTACCAAGAATCCCACCCCCCGTGTTATGAGAGAGGCTTATGAGTTCACACCATCCATTTGATCTGGTGGCTGCTGCACGGCAGTCGCTGACGGAGCATGGGTTCGAACCTGACTATCCGCCGCAGGTGCTTGAGCAGCTCGGTGCGCTCAAGACGCAGCCGCCAACGAAGAATCCCGCCGCTGAGGATCTGCAACATCTGCTGTGGTCTTCGATCGACAATGATACGTCGCGGGATCTGGACCAGATTGAATATGCGGAGAGCCTGGCGGATGGGAGAACCCGAGTGCTGATCGGCATCGCGGATGTCGACACATATGTTTCCAAGGGCTCGGCGATCGATCAGTACGCGGCGAAGGAGACGGTCACCCTTTATACCGGGGTGAAGAATTTCCCCATGCTTCCAGAGGAGCTCTCGACCGGGCTCACCTCACTGCTTGAGGAACAGGATCGCGCGTGCATGGTGACCGAGTTTGTGGTGGAGGCCCATCCATGCGCGACCGACAGCTGCATCTCGTCGAGCCGCATCTATCCGGCGGTGGTGCGGAACAAGGCTCAATTGGCTTACAACAGCGTCGGAGCGTGGCTGGAGGGCACGGCGGAGGCTCCGGCAAAGGTTGCCGCGTCCGCCGAACTGCAGGCGCAGTTGAAGCTGCAAAACGAGATCGCGCAGCGGCTGCGCGCAGAACGAACCAAGCGTGGCGCCCTCAATATCGAAACCATTGAAGGAGAAGCCGTCGTCGAGGAAGACGGAATCAAGCTGCAGACACAGGGGAAAAATTCCGCGACCGAGTTGATTGAAGATCTGATGATCGCGGCCAATGGGGTGGTGGCCCGGACTCTGCTGGAAAAGAAGGTCGCAAGCATCCGGAGAATTGTGCGGGTTCCGAAACGCTGGGACAGGATCGTCGAACTGGCGGCACGCCTGGGAACAACGCTGCCGGCCGGTCCGGATTCCAAGGCGTTGAACGATTTTCTGGGTAAGCAAAAGAACCAGGACCCGGATCATTTTCCCGATCTGTCGCTGGCTGTGGTGAAGTTGATGGGGCCGGGAGAATATGTACTGGAGCGGCCCGGAGACCCACCCCAAGGACACTTTGGACTGGCTGTGGAAGACTATACCCATTCGACTGCTCCGAATCGCCGTTACGCGGATCTGGTGACGCAAAGGTTGTTGAAAGGGATGGTTGCGGGCCGGCCTTCACCCTATTCCGACGATGAGCTGGCTGCAATCGCTGCCAATTGCAACGTAAAGGCTGCGGCGGAGCGCAAGCTGGAACGCGAGATGCAGAAGCGGATCGCGGCTGTGGCGCTGGCGAAGCGGGTCGGGGAGAAGTTCCGCGCGATTGTGACCGGAGTAAACGAGCGGGGGACGTTTGTGCGGACACTGGCTCCCCATGTGGATGGCATGCTGGTGCAAGGTCAACGCGGGCTCGACGTCGGCGATAGCCTGGAGGTAAGGCTGGTCCGCACCGATCCCAGCCGCGGCTTCATCGACTTTGCGAGCGCGTAAAACGATTCATGCGCTGGTTATGGCATCTGGGGAGAGCTTGTCTGGAGCATTCTTGCGATCCATTCCGCTCCCGGCAGGCCGCAGGAGGAAAGTGCCTGCAGTTCCTTCTCGACGCTGTACTCGACCCTCCGGATCGACGGGGTACCGCCGTCCAGAAGCAAATAAGAGGAACGGGGATCACCGTCATACGGCAGGCCAACACTTCCAGTATTGATCAGGAGTTTAGGGCGCCCCGTCAGGCTGCGAATGGCAGGGAGATGGGTGTGCCCGAAGACAACGATAGGCCGGGCCAGCGAGCCATAGATTGATTCCAGTTCTGCATCGGTTGCTTGCGCCGCCGGTGCTCGCCAGCAGTCCCCCGGGATGGCATGAACGAGGGCGAATTCCGGCGTCGTTGCTACCCGCGGGAGTTGATGCAGCCAAGCCAGGCTCTCGTCTCCAAGTTTCGAGCGAGTGGCCGCCGCTATGCGGCGAATCACCGACCACAGAGCGGGTGGCGCTGAGGATTGACTCGCGAACTCCTCCAGAGAACCGGGGCGAATGAGCATTTCATCGGTGTTGCCCAGAACACCTCGCCAGCCCAGATCGCGAATCCGATCCACAACTTCAATTGGATTCGATCCGGGGTCGGCCAAATCTCCTCCGTGCAGCACCAGGTCGGGAGATAGCTGACGGATGTCTGCCAGCACCGCTTCCAATGCGGTGAGGTTCCCATGAATGTCAGACACCACGGCAATGCGCATACCCGGTGACCCCTGATCACCATAGTGGCACACGGAGATTGTCTTTGCGCAGGGTGGTGATTCCATTTGCATAGGATGCTGGTCGAGGAAACCGCAGATCTCTCAACAAGCATCCTCGGGGTCCTTCGGACTCCGCGCGATAAACCCTCTGTCAAGCGATAGATCTGCGAGGCGCTTCGCTCGGGATGACAATTCATTTGTGAGAGCTAGAAAAAAGAAACTGCAGATCTGTCCACTGCGCTCCATCGGATGGGATGCTGGATCGGACCCGCGGTATGCTCTTTTTCAGGAGGTGAAATGGGCGATTCAGCAGAAGCCTTCTATGATGAACTGGCTGAGTCTTATCACCTCATCTTTGAGGATTGGGACCGGAGCATCACCACACAGGCCGCAGTCATCGGCCCGCTTCTGGAGCGCTACACCGGACAGGTCTCGCCCTATGTTCTGGACTGTGCATGCGGAATTGGAACGCAGACCCTCGGATTAGCCCAACGTGGCCATATTGTGGTCGGTTCGGATTTGAGCCGGTCGGCGATCACGCGGGCGAAACGCGAAGCTGATTTGCGAAATCTTGAGGTAACGTTTCACGTTGCGGACATGCGACAGCTGAGCACGATTCCGGAAGCCAGCTTCGACGCGGTGCTGATCGCGGATAATGCGCTGCCCCATCTCTTGTCACAACGGGATCTTGAACAGGCGGCAGCCGGGATCGCGGGCAAATTGAAAGACTCGGGAATTCTGCTGGCGACGATCAGAGACTACGATCAATTGCTTTCCACCCGACCCACGATGCAGGCGCCTGCGTTCTATGAGCGAGAGGGAAGAAGCCGGTTTGTTCACCAGGTCTGGCAATGGGATGGGGATCAATATGCGATTCATGTCTATCTGACCCTGCAGAGTGACGGCGCGTGGACCGTCAAGCATTTCGTTTCCAAGTATCGCGCTCTCCGGCGATCAGACTTAAACCAGGCACTGTATGGGGCAGGCTTCACCAACATTCTGTGGTTGGAGCCAGGCGCCACGTCGTTCTATCAGCCCATCGTGGTTGCAACCAAGAGCCGCTCGTGATGTTGGGCTGGTGGAGTCGCCGGTATTTCGCGCAGCGTGAGGGAGGCAAAGGATCTACTGCGCCGGGATTTTTACGGGGACGGGCGCTTTCTCGATCTTATATCCGGGCGGCACCTGAAATAGCGACTCATCAGGCTCACTGCGCTGGATGCTTGTCAGCGAGTAGGCTGTCTGGCCGAAGCGCGGATCATCCTGGGAACTTTGCAGCACCAATTGGAGATCAGGCGAATACCATGTCTCGCGGGTGATCACGATGTCTTTATCGTTTCCGATCGTGCCGGTAGGAATCGTGCTCGTGGCGCGCGTGCCATCCACTGGAACGGCTTCAATTGTTTTCGTGCCGAGCGGTTCTGTGTTCGCCTCCATAACAGTGCTTGCTTGAGAAGAGAGTGCGTGACCTTGAACGGAAAACACCACACCGCTGCCGCCGCTGACCGCGCCCGACGACACGGCAAATCCCCTGGCCATCACTGCTCCCGCCGGTAACGTTGGTATGGTCATCACATGTGCGGTCTTGGTATCAGAGGTATAGTCGATGTGGGTGTTTGTAACCGGATCGAAGATGCTGGTGAGGGTCGGGCCGTCACCTTTCCAGGGGCCGATCGAACCCAGCTTCTGGATGCGGACAGTTCTGCCATCGCTGTCTCGGGCAACGGTAGCCGTGGTGGTTTGGACAATGTGCGAGCCGTCCGCAAGGGTCTGCTTGATCTCGGTATTAGCCTGCGCTTGATAGGGGCGGTTCTTTACCACTTCAGCGTTTACCGGTATTGCGAAGTCCGCCCCACCAGTCGTGACCAGGCCGAACTGTGCGGGTCCTAACGGCGGACCGATCTGGGTTGAGGGGCCTGCCTGACGATCAACGGTAATTTGCGCCGCGGCTTTGCTGATACAGCAAAATGGTACTGCTGCGAGGCAACAGAATGCGCTTTGTCGAAACCATGATTTCATTTCTTCTCCTTCATCACCTCAAGCGGCAGGGGCAGGCTGATGGCGCGTGGCAGGCCGTCATCTCCCAACGTCAGCTCGGCAACAATACGACCATCCTGAAGAGTAGCGTTGACCGGGAACCCCAGGGACAACAGGTCAGATTGAGACATAGAAACACGAATGGTGGCCTGGGTTCCGTTTTCGATGGCGCCGTTGGAGTAGGGGAGCCGCAAGGTCATTCGCTCTGGACCTGACTGCTTCGCTAGCCCCGGCCGCGCGTGATAGGCCGCCGGCGAACTGGCTCTCGATGGCCGAGTTATGGTTGCAGCGGAGACTCCCGTCCCCGGCGATGCCGTAAAGGTATGAGCTTTGGCGCTCTCCACCGGCAGGGATTCTCCTGGTCTACGATAGGCCACATACAGTGCTGAGATTCCCACCAAGATGAGCAGGACGCCGGATACGATCGGCCTCAGCCATCTGAGAGGCCGAGGGCGATGCTCCATCTCCTCGCTAAGGCGCTGGAACGCCAGACCGCCCAGGCGCTCTCTGAGCGCTGGAGAGGGATCTCGCTTTGATAGATCCCGCAGCAGCGCCAAAACCCACTCTACGGGTGCGGGTTCTGCGCTCTCTACCGGCTTTGCCTGATGTTCTTTCGTACTTGTCCTGCTTTCCTGGTTAAGTTACAGACGCTTTCATCTTTACCGACGGCGATCGTCGCAGCTTGGCCGCGAGTAATGCCTTGGCGCGATTCATGCGGGAGGCGATCGTTCCTTCGGAACATTGCAGCAGGGCCGCCGCTTCGTGGTAGCTCCTTTCCTGCAGACTACACAACACGACGACCTCGCGATAATGACTCGGCAATTCGAGGATGGCAAGGTTCAGAGCCCGCAATTCAGAGCGGGCGGTTAGTAAATCAAGGGCGTTGGGGGCCTGATTTTCCTGAAAGAGTACGCGCAAGAGCCGTTCCCAGTCCGGAGTCTCGACGACATTGTCCAAAGGCAGCACACGGTGGGCTCTGCGCCGCTCTGCCCGAGCGAGATTTCTAGCGATTCCAAGAAGATATCCCTCCAGAGTTCCCCTTGCAGGATCAAACTGCCCAATGCTCCCGGAGCACATCGCATTCAGGATGACGACGAACGCTTCCTGAGTGAGATCTTCAGCAATCGCGACTGAGCCGGTCATGAGCATGAGGAATCGATAAACAGATTGCCCATGGCGATCGTAAAGGCTCAGAAACGCGCGCTCATCTCGCTGTTTCAGACGCTCGAGGAGCTGAACATCGGAGTCTGAGTCGTTCCGTGCCGCGTTTTTCCGGTTGCCGATCCGATGCCACAGCAATGAATGTTCCCTGCCTTGTATTGCATGTCCGACGTAAGAACTTCCTTTTCGCTCGAAGATTTTTGATGGTGCGGGAGGCAGGTGTGGTCAGGCAGGGTGACGGTTCGAGAGTTAAAGAGCCATCCAACTTTGAACGTTGAATGGCCCTGGCTGAGAACCAGCGCCGTGGAAGTGCTAGCGCTCGAAAAGCCAACGATACAAAGGAGCAAAGATCCGGTCCAGGGCATAGAAGTAAAGGAGAAACAGTATTAGAAAAACAATGACTACGATCGTTGTCGAGCGGACCTCATGCCAACCCGGGCGCTGGACGAGTTTCATTTCCTGCTGCACACTTGCCAGAAATTCGGGAGCTTTTTTGATTGACTGGACTATTCCAGTCCCTTGCTTTAGATAGGTCTGATCAATATTTTCTTCACACAAGAGACACTCTTCCTTCCTGGATTCAACCAGTTGTGAGCACACGTAACCGCAAGGCAGCGAATCGGTGAGAGTCTCTGCCCTGAAGGGATGTCTGGAAGAAGGGCTATGCGGGAGGTCCGCGGGTAAGAGCGGTGGAAAGCCGTGACTTCGGCTCGAAAGAGAATTCCTCTCTATCAAGCCAGTCGCCCAGCGACGTTGCCATGAACCAGAAGACAAAGAAGACAGGCAAGGCAAGCGTGATGTGGTCAAAACCTTGACCCGCGCTCAGGGTGCCGGCAGTCGAAAGAATCAACACCAGAGCAATCGCAAATAGGACCACCATCGCCCAAGCGAATCGACCGGGCCGACATTGTCGTGGCGCCCTGCTCATGGGCTCCATTTTACAGAAGCAACAGGTTTTGACCATTTACTCATCGCACTACTGCGGCCGAAAAAGAAAACATGCACGCTACACTGGATTCAACCCATTGAACTTTTCTACGCTACCGCAACTACGCATTCGGCTGCTGGCTCCCGCAATCGCCCTGATCGCCGCCGCCACGATGATTCCGACGGGGCTTAGACATCCTTCGCTGACCTTCATCGACAACGCCTTCCACACCTCCGATGTTGTGAACAATCTCATTCTCTATATACCTTTGGGGATCGCGCTGAGCGGTTCGTCTCTCATGCGGGCATTGCTCTATGGTTTTTGTTTGTCAACCGGCGCTGAGTTGTTGCAGCTTGGTTACATTGACCGCACCCCGTCTTTGGTTGATATCGCAAGTAACACAGCAGGAGCCGTGATCGGCTACCTGGGGACAAGACCTTTTTTTCGACCCAAGCCAACGCTCCGAGATCTTTGGGGCTTCCTCGCGCGGTTGCAGCGGCGGGAATACCCATCGCAATCCTCGGCACCTTAGCGCTCGTACACAATCGCCCGCCTTCCGATTTTTCAAACTGGAATCCTACGTTTCACCTGGCAGTGGGGAACGAATTGAACGGCAACCGGCCGTGGGCCGGAACCATCGATGAATTGGCCATCTACCCGTTTGCCATGCCGCCATCGCAAATCAACGATCTTGCACGCCAGGGGACCGGCTCCGATACTCTCGCAAAGATTCCCCCGCCCATCGTCGGACCGATTCAAGCCACCGAGTTGAGTGGGCGTTTCGGGCGCCCGCTCCTTTCCAGGCAGGAGGAGCTTAGACTCTACGACACACTGAGCAGCCGCAATCAACTTACACTCCTGGTTTCGATACGGACATCCAATCTGGAACAGAGCGGCCCGGCACGTATCATCACCTATTCCGGAGATGCTTGGGGCCGCAACTTTACCCTGGGGCAAATCCGAAACACTCTCACGTTCCGACTGCGTACACCCGCGTCTGGCGGAAACGGGACGGAGCCAGCTCTGTACTCCGGACCTGTACTCTCGCCAAACCGCACATCGCTGGTAGCGGCAGTTTACGATGGGCGCTTTTCCCGGATGTATGTGGATGGTAAGTGCGTCGCAGAAGCAGATCTGGGAACGAAAAGGCCTCGCTTACCCAGACGAGTTTTGCCCTGGCTTCCGCGCTCGTTACCGGTGCGAGAGATAGAACTGGTGGGCGCGGAGATTCTGCTCAGCGGCCTGTTCGCCATCGGGGTCTTCGGGTTGCTTGGAATTCCACGCCGGCCGCTTATTCGCTTTTTTGCCGGCGCGGCGGCAGGCGCTGCGATTGCGGCGATCATATGCGCCTTCGCGGTATCTCAGCCAGGACTCGGAACACGCATCGTGATGGAGTGTGTCGCCGCGGGTCTGGTTATCTCCGCTTCGGTTGAGACGGAGACGATGAACGGCTGACCACACATTTTTTCAAGCAGCTTGCCACAGCGACGGTTCGGGATCATGTTGCGGAAGACGAGGATGCAGATCGCTATGCTCGATGCCCATGACACGGAATTGAGGATGTTGGTCTGACGCAACATGGATCGCGCGATCAGCTGTGGGTGCGCCAACGTAAAAGCGCTTGGTACGCGGATAACCGGTGGCTTCGAAAAAGGGCCGGCGACAAAGAATCACACAATATGCGTTCATATGCTCTCCCACTGGCTTGAGATGCGTGATCGTAGGCAGGACTCTCATTACGAAAGTACCGTCTGTGAGCCTTATTGGGCGCTGGTTCTAAGGATGGTCCACACTTGCGACCAGCGAGAGCATCGATGTATACTTAAATGTGTACGGTAAACTTCCGTACACGATAGAAGGCCCCCATGAGACCTGGCAATCGACGCACGGAACGGACCGAAGCCCGCCTGCTTCCAGAACAAAAGAAGCGCATCGAGCGAGCGGCCAGCATAAAAGGGCTCTCGTTCTCGGACTTCATGGTTCAGCATGCCGACGAGGCGGCGATTCAAACCATTCAGCAGCACACAACCTGGACATTGGAAAACCAGGACCGTGATTTGTTTATAGGGGCCCTGATCAACCCGGCAAAACCGAGTACCCGTATGAGGTCTGCTGCCCAGCGCTACAAGAAGCGAATCCGGGGATAGAGCAACGGTGGTTAGTGACCAGCAGGAACCCGGACGTCGAATATAAGATTGAGCCGCTTGGGTCGCTCCATGACCGAGCGGCCTTTTCGTGCGGTGTAGCAGCCCTCGACGATTATATCCACCGACAGGCCCGCCAAGACCTGGAACGCAAACTTGCCGCTGTCTTCGTTCTCACTTCGGACGGCAAGACCATCGCCGGTTTTTATACTCTGTCGGCGCATTCGATCCAGGCTGCCGATCTGCCTGAGGAGTTGGCCAGGAAGCTCCCGCGATTTCCCCTTCCGGTAACACTTTTGGGACGGATGGCTGTCAGCCGATCCTTGCATGGGAAGCGTCTGGGAGAGTTTCTCCTTATGCATGCTCTGGAGCGAGCATGGTTCGGTTCGCAGCAAGTGGCATCCTGGGCGGTCGTGGTCGATGCCAAGCTGGGAGCGCGTGACTTCTATTTGAAGCACGACTTTGTTCCGCTACCCATGCAGCCTGACAGGCTCTTCCTGCCTATGAAGACAATTGAACACCTGTTCGCTACTTAGCGATCTCGTTTCATGGCTGCTTTGGCTTCAGGGTGAAGAGCTTCAGGTCGATGGCGTCGCCCATCGCTTTGTAACCTGCGTCGTTGGGATGAAGATGGTCGCCAGGGTCGTCGGCTGGGCAGGAAGGTGTCTGGATGATTGGGATCCCGGACGGCGGCCTCGAAGTCGACGAAGCCATCGAAAGCGCCGCCGGTTCGAATCCAGTCATTCACGGCTTTGCGGATCGCTTCCCCGTTTTCGGTGGAGTAGCCGGCGCCATGATACGGCGTCAGGGTGCAGCCGATGACGGCGATGCCATGGGCATGCGCGCGCACGATCATCTGATTGAGGGCCGGAGATGAGGTCGGCTGCGGTAAGGCCGGCAGTCGGGCGTGCCATGCAGGCGGCCAATGTCGTTGATGCCCTCGAGGATGAGGAGATACTTCGCTCCGCTCTGGGCAAGCACATCGCGATCAAAGCGCGCCAGAGCATTGGGGCCGGCTCCATCGAGCAGAATTTTGTTTCCGCTGATGCCCTCATTCAATACCGAGAGGTGGCGATACTTTGGGGTCGGCCTGCAGGCGCCGCGCCAGCTCATCCGGCCAGCGCTGGTTGGTATCGATGGTGGATTTGGCGCCATCGGTGATGGAATCGCCTATGGTGATGACGGCCCCCGCATCGGCAGCAGCAAGGGTATCGACGCCGTTGAGGTATTCCCAGCTGGTCACGGTGGTGGGCGTCTCCAGCGTCGGCGCTCGAGACTACATTGCCCGAGGCGTGATAGCTGGTGGCGTCGGCCAAATGATGCTCGGTCACCGGACCCGATGGGCTGGGCAGATAGAAGCTGACGGTCAGGTCGGAAAGCGGAGCAAACTTGAAGGGAACGGGATCGCTGACCGCGAGGGCGCCCGCGGGAATGGAGACCGACGGCTGCCCGTGAAAGGTGAGCGGCTTTACCACTGCCGGCGACGATCGCCGCTCCCTTGAGGGTCTGAGCGATCTCCGCGGCGCCAATGACCAGCGGAGCGGTTCCGTATAAATTGGAAAAGCGCACCCGGACCATCTCTCCGCCGATGCTCACATGGACCACTTCGCGCAGAGTGCGTCCGGTTGCGTGCCGAGGCAGAGCTCCTCAGCGTTCTTGGCATGAGCATCGAGGACTGGAGCCGATGCCCAGGTGCCGACCCACTTCTTTGCTTCTGATTTGGCCAGCAGCGGCTGCACGCATAAGACAGCGGTCAAGGCCACGATCAGGCTTCGACGTGCGCGTAATGCTCATCATTCTTCTCCTGCTAGAAGCGCAAGTAGGCGCCGAGGCTCGGTTCGGAGGTTTGCCGCTTGGCGTTGGTTGTCAGCAATGCCGCGTTGAAATCCGGCGTTTTGTAAACCAGCCCGCGATATTGGAATCGTAGCCCAAGGTGCGAGGTAATGATCGGGTAGTTGACGCCAACCTCATAAAGCAGCGGTACATGCGTCTGCTTGCTGTATTTTTGGCCGCCGGTGGTGGTGGGCAGGAAGATGAGGGCGCCTGTCCCGACTGCGCCGAATGGCTGCAAGCCGAGAATGCGGAAGGGTCGGCCCTTGCAGCAGATAGGCAACAGAAACCTCGTGCACGTTGTTTTGCACGCCGAAAGGGAATGGTGGAGTACCTCTCGGTGAAGCGGGTATAGCCGTAATTGACCTCGTAGCCCAACCAGGGATGGAACGATTGCCGGACAGTGGCGAGTGCGCCCATGGATTCGGTTGGGTTGTCGCTGGATGCCGTTGCCATTCGACGTCCCGGAGAATTGCCCGAAGACGCTTACCGCGCCTTCAAGGTTCTTCAAGGTCTGGGCCATCGCCGGGCGCCACGCGGATGAGGTCGAAAGGAAAATAAAGAAGAAGAAAAGAAAGGGACCTGCGAACGGATGGAATCCACATCAGTTTGCCCACGCTCCTGCGCATGAAAGGAATGGAAAAGGGTGAGACATCATCTTTCAACCCAAAGAGATAGCATACGCCAGCGACGTCACTGCGCTCCTGCGGCCGGCGGCGTGGTGCTCGTCGATGTATTCCTCGATGCACTGATCGAGGATCCCGTGAGCCTGCAGGATGAAATCGATGGCGTCGCGGCCGGCTCCCTGGCCGCCGGCATTGGGAGTGATGTAGTGGGCGGCGGCCTTGACCTGGTCGCGGGCGTTGGCGACTGCGATGGCCAGCCCGCATACGCGCATGACCGGCAGGTCGATGATGTCGTCGCCCACGTAGGCGATCTGGTCGAGGGTGAAGGATCCCCGCTGCATGATCTCGCGCACGGCACGTATTTTGTAGTCCTGGCCCATGTAGACGTATTCCATGCGCAGGGCGCGAGCGCGCTGGGCAACGGTTTCCGAGGTGCGCTTGGTGATCACGCCGGTATGGATGCCACCGAGGCGGGCAAGCGAAATGCCAATCCCGTCGTGGGCATGGAATCCCTTGGGTTCATAGGTCTTCTCCCCCTGGTTCGATGGGGAGCGTCCATATCTTGCCATCGGTGAGGACTCCGTCTACATCGAAGAGTACGAGGCGAATGCGGCGGGCGCGCTCAGCGGCGGAAAAATCCATAGCCCCATTCTATGGACGCGGATGGCGCGGCGGTGTTGCAGGATACAACTTTCGTTTTCTCACTGCATCTTGCCTTCACCTCAGCCTAGCGCAATGATGGGAACGCTATGAGAACTACCAAACACTTTCCACCTGCAGTTTGCCGGCGCTCATCGTTAGTTTGGCGCTGGTCGCAACTCCCGTTTTCGCTTCGCGTATCGAAATATGCCGGCATCTATAGTTCCGAAGCGCCGGACACGACGGACGCCAGCCGGCCCGCCGGCCCCGCATTCAGCGTGAGCCTGGGCCCGGACGGTACGGCTACCGTAACCCAGGATATGGGCAAAGGCGCGATTACTACCTTTGGCCATTGGACCGATGCCGGCAGCCAGATCACGGTCAAGTTTGACGCTGTGGGTGACAAACCTGCCGATCCGCCGATGGTTTTTCAGCCCAGCCACGATGGACTTCAGGCGGTGACCTGGAACCATGCGCTGTGGGGAAAAACGACTCCTCCTGCGCTCAAGAAGGAAGAGTCGAACTGGCACACCAACAAGAAACACGGGTTCCTGTGAGTTGAACCTGAGAGGTAACTGAGGGCTGGCGCCCTGAGTGGCCTTATTGAAGTGCCCGGGACGTGTCCAGTCCTGGGTTCTGCTTCCTCGTGACCGTAAACGTCGCTAGGCACTACATGCCTCGGCTGCTTGAGTTGGGCTTCACGGCCCGATCTCACGTCGTTGCAGCTCACCGATACTAAATCGCGTTACTGCGGTGCGCATACGTCCTTGACGCAGAGCCGTACGCGGGCTGCTAAAACCTTGCATCTCTCAGACCGGGGCGGCACGGCTGAAGCCCGTGCCCTTACGTTCAGAGCGTTCCTCCGCAGCTCTGAATATTCGCAGGGACTGGTCCTAAAATCGAGGCATGGTTCCGTCTCCGTCCAACTTGCTTGAAGTTGACACGATGCGGTGCGCTGGCTTGGGCGCATCCTGTGGTGCGGGAGTGGTTCGTTGGCAAGTTTGGGACCCCCACTTCTCCCCAGGAACTGGGCTGGCCGCCGATCCTCGACGGCCGACCTACGCTGATTTCTGCTCCTACCGGGTCGGGCAAGACGCTGGCCGCGTTTCTGATCTGTATCGACAAGCTGATCCGCCAGGCAATCGATGGCTCCCTTGCGGCAACGCACTGCGGTGGTTTACGTCTCCCCGCTCAAAGCGCTCAGCAACGATGTGCAGAAGAACCTGGAGATGCCGCTGCGGGAGATCCAGGAATTGGCCCTGGCGCGCGGCTACTTGTGCCCTGCCGATCCGCACCGCGGTGCGCACCGGCGATACCCTGCCCGCGGAGCGGCGGGCCATGCTCAAGCGGCCGCCGCATATTCTCGTCACCACGCCTGAGTCGCTCTACATCCTGCTGACGGCAGAGAAGAGCCGGCAAAATCTTTGCGCGGTCGAGACCGTGATCGTCGACGAGATCCACGCGGTCGCCGATGACAAACGCGGCTCCCACCTCACGCTCACCCTGGAACGACTCGATGCGCTGGTGTGCGGAGAAAACCGGCTGAGCCCGGGCACCCTGATCAGCGGAAGATCGCAGCCTCCGCTGCGCATCGGGCTTTCCGCAACCCAGAACCCGATCGAGCTGGTCGCCAGTTTCTTAGGAGGACGGCGCGGACCGGAAGTGGCCATCGTGCAGGTGGGCCAACATCGCGCACTCGACCTGGGCATCGAGGTGCCGGGTGAAGAGCTGGGATCGGTCGCGACCAATGCGATCTGGGATGACATCTACGAACGCCTGGCGGAGTTGGCCCTGCAGCACCGGTCGACCCTGGTCTTCGTCAATACGCGGGCCATGGTGGAACGGCTGGCCTTCTGCCTGGGCGAGCGGCTGGGCCCGGAAAATGTCGCCGCGCACCACGGCAGCCTCTCGCGAAAGCTTCGCCTGGAGGCGGAGCGCAAGCTGAAGAACGGTGAGATCCGGTTGCTGGTGGCCACGGCTTCGCTGGAGCTGGGCATCGATATCGGCAGCATCGACCTGGTGTGCCAGGTGAATTCTCCGCGCGCCATCGCCGCGGCCATGCAGCGGGTGGGCCGCGCCGGGCACTGGCGCGGGGCCATTCCCAAAGGGCGGTTCTTCGTCACCACGCGCGACGACCTGATGGAGTCCGCGGCGCTGATCCGTGCCATGCGCGCCGGGGTGCTGGACCGGCTGGAGATTCCCCACTGCCCGATGGATGTGCTGATGCAGCAGATTGTCGCGGCATGCGCCGCGGAGCCCTGGGAAGAGGATGCGCTGTATGAGGTGTTGCGCCGCGCGCACCCTTACAGCAGTCTGACGCCGCAAAGAATATGACGAGATCCTTTGCCTGCTGGCGGAAGGGATCGAGGCCAGCCGCGGACGCTACGGGTCGTACCTGCTGCGCGACCGGGTGAATGGCCGCATGCAGTCGCGGCGAGGGGCGCGCACCATCGCTGTTTCGAATGGCGGCACCATTCCCGATACCGCGCTCTACTCCGTGATCGTGCAGCCGGAAGGGGTGCAGATCGCCACCCTGGATGAGGACTTTGCCGTCGATTCGTCGGCCGGAGATGTGATTCTGCTGGGCAATACCAGCTGGCGCATCCAGCGGGTGGAGAGCGCAGGACGGGTGCTGGTGGAGGATGCGCATGGCCAACCACCCAATGTGCCCTTCTGGCGTGGCGAGGCTCCGCAACGGACGTTCGAGCTGTCGACGTTTCGTCTCCAGCTTGCGCCAGGAGATCAGCGCACGGACCGGCGATGTGCTGCCGGGATACATCAGCCAATCGCATCCCGCAGGTTGCGGAGACGGTGGCCTGGCTGAAGCAGGAATGCTGCGTGGATGACGCGGGCGCGGAGCAAATGATCGGCTATATCGTCGCCGGCCGCGCGGTGCTGGGCGCCGTGCCCGCACTCGACACCATCATCGCCGAGCGCTTCTTCGATGAGGGCGGCGGGATGCAGTTGATTCTGCACGCGCCCTTCGGCGGCCGGATCAACAAGGCATGGGGGCTGGCGTTGAGAAAACGATTCTGCCGCGGTTTCAATTTTGAGCTGCAGGCGGCAGCCACCGATAACGGGCTGAATATTTCGCTGGCCGAACAGCACAGCTTTCCGCTCAGCGACGTATTCGATTTTCTTACCGAGCAGACGGTTACCGAGCTGCTGGAGCAGGCGTCGCTCGACTCGCCCATTTTCCGCGCGCGCTGGCGCTGGGATGCGGGGCGGAGTTTGCAACTGTTACGGTTTTATAACGGCAAACGCATCGCGCCCCAGGTGCAGCGGACGCGGTCCGATGACCTGCTGGCCAGCGTCTTTCCCCAGGTGGCCGCGTGCCAGGAAAATATCGAAGGCGATATCCAGATCCCCGATCACCCGCTGATTCAGGAAGTGATGAAGGATGTGCTGACGGAGGCGATGGATCTGGAGGGATTGATTCGGTTGCTGGCCGGGATCCGAACGGGCGCGATTCGCTGTCTCGCGGTGGATAGCGCGACCCCCTCCGCTTTTGCGCATGAGCTGCTGAACGCGAATCCGTATGCCTTCCTCGACGATGCGCCGCTGGAAGAGCGCCGCGCGCGCGCGGTGAGCATGCGCGGCATGGTTCCGGATAAGCTGCTGGGCGAGGCCGGCCGGCTCGATCCTGCCGCGATCGCCGAGTTGCGCGAAGAGTGCTGGCCCGACGTGCGCGATGAGCACGAGCTGCATGACCTGCTCTGCTCCTTGATCGTGGTGCCGGTGGAGATTCAGTCTCGACGGAGCGCTCACTGGGATTTGTTTTTTGAGCGGCTTCAGTTCCACGGCCGGGCCACGGTGGCCGAACATGCCGGACGACAATACCTGGTGGCGGCGGAACGGATGCAACACCTTCGGCTGTTGTGGCCGGCGGTGGTGGTCGAGCGACCGACTTCCCTGCCCCGCGGAAACAAAGGAACTGGTGTACGGCGACGTAGTCCGCAAGGCAGTGCAGGGATGGATGGCGCTGCTCGGCCCGGTGACTTCGCGGGCGCTGGGCGCGCGGCTGGGGATGGACCCGGCGGCGATCTGGGCAGCCATGCTGGTGATGGAGATGCAGGGAACCATCCTGCGCGGGGTGTTTGAAGGCGGCCAAGCCGCCGGCGATGAGGATGTGGAGTGGTGCGAGCGAAGGCTGCTGCAGCGCATCCATAAGAGGACGCTGGCCGGGCTGCGCAAGCAGATCGAGCCGGTCACGCCGGCGGTTTATATGCAGTGGTTGCTGCGCTGGCAGCGGGTCGCGCCGCGCACGCAGCTGAGCGGAGAGGCGGGGGTGCTGGAGGCGCTGCGGCTGCTGGAGGGCTTTGAGGCGCCGGCGATCGAATGGGAGCGGACGCTGCTGCCGCAACGGGTTGCCGGCTACGATCCGCGCTGGCTGGATACTTTGTGCCTGGAAGGGCGTGGTGGGGTGGGGACGCATCTCCCCTCACCCGGCATTTGCCACCCATGGCAGTGACTTTTCGGCCCCCAAACGGGTGGTGCCGACCAGCATGGCTCCGGTCACCTTCTTTCGTGCGCGAGGAGGCACTTTGGATGGACCGCTGCCTGGCCGCAGCGCGCGATTCCGGAGCCTGCTTTACAGGCTTGCCTGAGCGAGTTGGCGTGGCAGGCGCGCGCCCACCTGGCGCAATATGGAGCAGTTTTTGCCGGCGACCTGGTGCGCGGGTTGGGTGTCCCGGCGGAACAGGTGAACCGTGCCCTGTGGGAACTGGTGGCGGCCGGCCTGGTTACAGCCGATGGCTTCGACAGCCTGCGGGTGCTGATCGATCCCCGGCGTAAGGCCGTTTTTCAGGGCGGGTCTGAAGCGGCCGCGCAATACGGTCGGGCGATGGAGCCTGCTGAACCCGTCGGCCGGGCTGGTGGAAAGCGCAGGCGCCCAGGCGGAGCGGCGTGAGGCTGAGGTTGAGTCCGCCTGCTGGATGCTTCTGCGGCGTTACGGCGTCGTGTTCCGCGACGTGCTGGAGCGGGAGACGACCATCCCCCGCTGGCGCGAGCTGCTGGGCATGTTTCGCCGGCTCGAGGCCCGGGGAAACGTGCGCGGAGGCCGATTCGTCAGCGGGTTTGGCGGGGAGCAGTTCGCAGTGCCGGAAGCGGTGGCATCGCTGCGTGAAGCGCGCCTGCACACGGTGGAGGAAGCGATCACCGTGGCTGCGGCCGATCCGCTCAACCTGGCGGGGGTGGTGGTTCCGGGAGAGCGGCCGGCTGCCGTTCCGGGAAAGACGGTCACCTTTCTTGGCGGGGCCGTGCGGCTGGAAGAACCCAGCCTGGCAGTGACGGCATTTTGAAACAGTCTCGAATCATTTGCTCTGGCTTGCTAATCTAACGGCTGTCTATCAAGGAGGCCTGAAGATGAATCTGGCGCTGACTGTCATTGCAATCGTCATCTGGGGCTGGTTAGCTGTGATTTGGACACGGCGAATCAAGGCTCGCCGCGAAATCGAACGGCTCAGCATCACTCCGGAAGCGCTTCATGAGCTCCTGGTTGCCCACCATGACGTGTTGGTCCTGGATGTCCGGCAACCGCTGGACTTGTTGGCGGACTCGGAAATCATCGCAGGGCGCACAGAGGATTTCTCCCCAGGATGCGAATAGAAAATCCGGCTCTTATTCCCACGGATAAGGAGCTGGTTGTGTATTGCACCTGCCCCAGCGACAAAACCAGCCGCGCCATCGCCCTTAAGGCGCAGAGCCTGGCGCCGAATATAGATATCAATCGGGTCAAGTTCCTGAAGGGCGGCCTGGCGGCCTGGAAGGCAAAAGGGTATCCCGTGGTGCCGTACGACAAGACGTTTCACCTTGATACAGGTACTTAGGCACGCCACGCTCCTCTCGAAAAACATCTCCACGAGAGGAGCGGAGCGACCCTCAGCGGCTAAAGCCGCACCTGTTTGCAATAGTTTACGTACGACCTAAGGGTCGTGCCCTTCAAAAACATTGAGGTTTTTTCCGCAGCCTGTAATGCCGCTTATATTCTGCTCAATCTATGGACGGCTTGAAGGCCGTCCCCTTCAAACTGCGCGCTTATGGATGGCCTGCCTCAGACGCGGCTATTTGGATGAGGCTTGCTTTAGATAGCTGATGAGGTCGGTTCTCTCCTGCGCCTTGGCTACATGGAAATCCATGTTGTTGCCGGGAACTAAGCTATCGGGATCGGTAAGCCATTGCTCAAGCGATGACTCATTCCAGACAATGGCCGCCTTGACGAGCGCCTGGGAATAGGGAAAGCCCGGGCACCGTCCCCGAGGTTCTCCCAAAGACCCCCTGCAGTCTTGGGCCTTCTCGATTCTGTTCCATCGCGTGGCAGCCGGTGCAGCGCTTCTCGAAGACCTCCTTGCCCCGGACGGGATCGCCTCGCTTCGACAGCGCCCGACTTCAACGGTGGCGGTGTCGCGCGTCCATTGGGTGAAAGCCTCCAGGTCGGCATCGGTGATGCGCGCGTTCCAGTGGATCATTCGATACTGCGGCAGTGGCATTTGACCCGATTTTGTCTCGCTGCACGATCTTGGCCTTGAGAATCTGCTGCTGATCGTGCGAGTAGGTGTCCCATAACGAGAGATTAATTTGCTTCCGGCCTTCGAGGATGTCGCGCTCCATCCACCACGATACCGGCGCAAACCGGCCATACAAATGCGGCCGCGTGTCTGCATCGAGTGACAGTCCGCGCACTTGGCCACCAGGGTTGCGCGCACCGCAGGCGGTACCGTCGAGTGCTCCATGATCGACGCCGGCTGCGGTCTTGGCCGCGTACAGGGCCGCGTCGCCGAAAGGGTGTGCGCGGCCCAGCAGCAGGGAGGTCATCAGAATGACTACGCAGCCCACGGATGCGGCCCGAACACGTCTCATACCTCGGCCGCCAGCGAAGCATCGACGATGGCCAGGTGGCTGTGCCTGGCGATGTACTTGACTTCCGTGATACCCAGAACGCTCTTCAGCTGCCGGCGGGAACGACCATGGGTCCGGGGTTCGGAGCCTGACCTGGCGCCGGCTGGGGAAAGGCGGTCGAGGTTGCGGTGTGGAAGGCGACATTCCCTTCCACCTTTTGCACCACCTGGTGAATGTGGCCGTTGAGCACCGTCACCGAGCCGAAGCGCTTGAGGTAGGAAAGGGCCTCTGCGCCGTCCTGCGTGCCCCAGCCCCAGTTGGGATAGACCATCCACAGCGGGATGTGCGCGAACACCACAATGGGCGTCGATGCGGAAAGCGAAGCCAGGTCAGCCTTCAGCCAGGCCAGCTGCTCGGGCCCCAGTTTGCCCAGGGCATCGATTTGCAACGAATTGTTGAGCCCGATGAAGTGCACGCCCTTATGGGTAAAGCTGTACCAGCCGCTGCCCAGCGTGCCCTTGCCGAACCGTTCGCGATAGAGAACGCCGTCGTCGGTTGCGGTATCGTGCTCCCCGGGCACATAGAAGGTTTGGCCCGCCTTGACGCCCTGGATGAGTTGCTGCGCGGTGTCGAACTCAGCCGGCTTTGGATGAGTGGGTGATATCGCCCGGTGTGCAAGAGCAGGTCCGGGGTGTTAGGAAGCCGGTTGATTTTGTCGAGCGCCAACTTCAGGGTGCCGGTGACATCCTGGTTGGCCGCTTTGTTGAAGCCGATGTGGCTGTCGCTGATCTGGACGAAGCTGAAGCTCGCTCCAGCCGGAGCAGCGTGGGCGGCAGCGGCGAAAAGTTTCGCCGTTGGTACGCCCCCTGCCAGGCTCCACAACAGTCCGGTGCCCGCCCAGGCCATACAACCAAGAAAGTCTCGCCGGTCGATGCCATCGTTGTGATGGCCCTCTGATTGAACCTGCTGCTGCGCGCGTGTACCGTTATCTCGTATCCTTCATGGGGTAAATCCTCCGCCGATGCAAACCGGGCATAGCGCGATTTATTCCAGGAATAAATTGGCGAATTGCCAGTTCTCATCTGTGGAATGGGCGCCAGATGACGCTGTTGCCATGGAAGCGCGCGGCTCGTGAAACCGGCCCGCAAACCACTGGGTTTGCGGACCTGGCACTGCCTTTGCTTCCTTCGCTGTACAACGTTGCCTGCTGGCTTTCCCGTAACCCCGCGGACGCGGAGGACCTGGTGCAGGAGACATTTCTGAAAGCCTTACGCGGATTTGCCAGCTTCGAAACGGGCAGCAACTTCAAAGCATGGATCTTCCGTATTCTCAGAAACACTTACCTCACGTCGCGCACCGGGCTGGCGGCGATGCGCACCGTCGCGCTGGAAGAGGAGTTGGACGACCAGTGGGCTCTGTACCCGGAGGGCGCGATCGACCGGGAGACTCCGGAGATCAACCTGATCCGGCTGAGCGACCGCGCCGCGCTCCAGGCCGCCATGGAAAAGCTGCCTCCGCCGCTGCTGGAGGTGATTCTGCTGTGCGATGTGGAAGAGATGAAGTACCGGGAGATCGCGACCGTCCTCGAGATCCCGATCGGCACGGTCATGTCGCGCATCGCGCGCGCGCGCGCTGCGCTGCGCGGCGCGCTCGAGGTTAAGACAGCGGCGAGGGAGTGGGGCGCATGACCGATCATCTTTCTGCTTCCCTGCTCAACGGTCTGGCCGATGGCGAGCTCTCGACGGACCAGCTTGCCATGGTCAACGAGCATCTTTCCGGATGCCCGTCGTGCACCTCGAGCGCCCTCTATCAAAGCCTGCTCAAATCCGCCACCGCCAAGGCAGGGCAGAGGTACACGCCACTGCCGCAGTTGCAGGAACGGCTTGCATCGCAAGCGAAATCTGGCCCGGAGGGGCACGGGCACCAGACCGTGAATAGGTCTCCATCGCAGTGGCGATTGGGATCGCTGGGCTGGGTGGCCGCGGCGGCGCTGCTGCTTGTTTCCGCCAGCATGATGCTGGTGCAACACAGCATGCGGAAGGCGGAGATGGCCTCAGCCGAGCACGCTGCGCTGGTTACCGAGGTCTTTGATCAGCACATTGCCACGCTGGCGGGGAGCTTGCCGCCGCAGGTGGTTTCTACCGATAGACACACGGTGAAGCCCTGGTTCCAGGGCAAAATACCGTTCAGCTTCAATCTGCCGGAGAGCCTGCCCCGAGACACCACACTCGATGGGGCGAACCTGACCTACCTGCACAACCAGCCCGTGGCCCAGTTGCTCTACAGTATTGGCAAGCATCGCGTTTCTGTTTTTGTGCGGGAAAAACACGGAACAGCCGGCGACCAATGAGCTGGCGGCAGAACATGCGGGATTTCAGGTGATGGACTTCAGTACACGTGATCTGGAAATGGTCGCGGTCAGCGATGTGGATCCAGCTCGCCTGGGCGAGCTGGTAAGCGTCGATCCGGCAGGCTCAGGTTCGTCCATAATGGTGAGGGCTTTAGAGTCTGCGCGAGAGAAGAAAACAGCAGGTCCCTACACTACGCTCCCCCCGATCCACGAGAGGTCCGCTGAACCGCAGATCCCTCCACTACGGTCGGGATGACAAAGGGTGGCGTTTTCATTGGGAGCAGTTGCTGAAGAAGGGAACAGAGGCCCACGGCCTGCGCAAGATTCCAACCGAGTCAAGGAGAAAGTTGTGAGCACGAGCGTAATCCATGAAGTTCTGGCAGAATCGCAGGCGGGCAAGCTGATCTTTCCTGAGGTAGTACGACGACTGCTCGAAGTTGGCGTGGAGTCGTATTTTTGTGATCTCGCCGCGGCAAAAGAGACGTTCTACATGTCCGATGGCGGGATTCATACGGAGACGATGACTCTACCTAAGAGACCCATCGCGGCGGATTTTTCGTCATCTGCGATCGTCGCGGCCATTCGAGGCGCACAGACGGACACTATACGGTATCCGGAGTTCATGCGGCAGTCGGCACAGGCGGGAGTTATCGCCTATTGGGCGTTTCTCACCGGGAAAAAGGTCGTCTACTTTGGCCGGAAGGGGGAGATGCACGTTGAGGAGTTTCCACGAAATTAGTGTGGAGCGACCAGGCCTGCGAGAATAATGGCATGGGGGATGAATCTGCCAAGCCGCCGCTCGCACCAGCGGCACTTCAGCTGGGTGAGGATTACTACTATGACGGTCCTTACCTGGTCTTCACCGCGCAATACCACTTGAAGCGAGGGACGTGCTGCAATTCGGGATGCAGGCATTGCCCCTACCGAAGCTCACCCACCTCCAGCTAAACCTTTATGGGGTCAGCAACACTTTTCCTCCGGCGCCTTTTTCTGCCAGCTCATGAGCCTGGCGGATTTCCGCTAGCTTTAGCCTCTTGCCTATGGGGATGGTGAATGCACCTCGCGCTACTTCGCGGACAAGCTGTCCGAGCCGATTCGCATCGGGCTGCGACCATACCTCATGCACCTGGAGGTCGCCTCCCTCAGCTGACTTCGGTTTGCCAACAACGGTCGCCAGGATTCCGTTTTTTTTGATGTGGGGAATCAGCCGATCGATGACGTCGAGGTCCGACGGTATCTGCAACTGCGTCCAATTCCTTCAGGCTCCGGAGCTGACTTTCGTCATCCACGGCTACGACCTCGTGCGCGCCCAGCTTCTCTGCCTCGGCACGCTGACTTTCGCGTACCCCGGCAATCACATACGCTCCATGCTGTTTGGCAACGTGGACCGCGGTGCGCCCTACACTGCCCAGCGCACCGGTAACCAGCAGCCTCTCGCCCGATCTGGGACCAACTCCCTGCTCGATCAATTGCGCGCCGGTCTGCAGGACCAGTGGTAAAGCGCCTGCTTCGCCAGGGTTGAGCGCTTCCGGCAGCAGCGCCAGGACTTCGGGTTTGCAGGCGATATATTCCGCGTACGTGTGTTCCGTCACCCCCAGTACCAAAGCATTCACCTCTATGCCGGTGACACCGTCGCCCAACGCCACTACCTGACCTGCAAGGTCGTACCCAAGGATGGTGGGGAGCTGGAGCGGCATGATCTGTTTCATGTCCCCGCGCCGAATCTTGTAATCGATCGGATTGATGCTGGTTGAGGTCAGTTTCACCAGGACTTCGCCGGCAGCAGCAACGGGAGTTGGCAGATCCTCGTACACCAACTGATCGACGCTTCCGTATCCGTGGAGCAGAACTGCTTTCATTGTCTTCACCATTCTGTTGAGCTTTTGTTAAGGGGAAGGAGAGGGCCCGGGCGGCGGGGCCGCTGCGGCGCGGACCAGCAATGCCTGACGGGGGAAGCTGAAGCTGCCGCCGGTGTCGTCGATGACGTTGACCTGGCAGATGTAAAGGCCGGCGGTGAGCCGGTCAAGCGGAATGTCGAAGGCAAAGGCGACCGCGTCGCGCCCGGGCACGTTCAGGGTATTGGCCTCGACCAGCGGGGTCTCGAAAACCTTTGTGGTTCCCTGCAGAAACTCGATGCTGGTCAGTACTTTCACGCCCGGCTTGCCGTGGCGCCGGTCTTGCGCCTTGCCGCCGCAGAAGCGGGATCGTACACCTCGTAGAGCAAGTACATGTGCTGGTCAGTGCGGAAGACATGGGCCACATTCGGCACCCAGGTGAAGCCGCCGTTGGAAAGCGGATTATCCTCATCCTTCTTGCCCGCAGCGGAGCGCTGGCTGGAAAGCACGACGGAGCTGAGCTTGAGCGGAAACTTCTTCAGGTCAGGCAGATTGATGTCGGTCTCAAAGGAGCCCATGCGGCCGGTTTGATTCTCGCGGACCACAAACTTGAGATGGTACTTGCCCAGCGGCAGAGTAAACCCGGTCGTGTACTGGATGTTCTTGCGCGAAACCTGCTGCGAGTCATCAATGGCAAGCTTGACCGTCTGGCGAATCTCGGCCATATCCTGCCCGGCAGTGTTCTTGAGCTGCCCGATGATGTCGAGGGTGGCCTTGCTGCGGTCTCCTCCTTTGACAAAGGGGATCTGCGAGCCGGGCACGATCAAAGAGACAGGCACGTAATAGCGGGGCGTGCCGCTGCCCGTATCGCTGCGGAAGTAATAGGCCTGTAGGTAAACCTCGACGTCGGTGGCGGGCAGGTCGCTGGCCAACTGCTCCTGCAGTTGGCGCTCGCGCTCATCCTTGTTGGCATGCTTGTAGTCGGCCGGAGCGTAGTAGCCGGGGCGATATTCCAGCTTCACGTTGGGGCGGTTGATCTTGATGGTGAGCCGGCGATAGCGGCCGTCGCGCAGCGGGTCGGTGGAGCGGAAACCGATCACGTAGTAGGCGGAAGTGTCCTGCTGGATGCGCTGAAAGGCAGGGGAGAAATCGTTGGAATCGAAGAAGGCCTTGCCGCCGGTATCGGAGGAAAGCGTGGCCATCACTTCCTGGGTATTGAAGTTGGAATCGAGGTTGTTCTGCAGGGCGGCGCCGTTGTAGCCGGAGGTGCCGCGCAGACTGCCGGTGGAGGCGTCGCCCAGAGGCGAGATGGCTTCGAGGCCGCGAGCGTCCACGGAATAGATGGACATATTGGCGCGCACCGAAGCATTGATGGCGGCGTGAAGCGAGGCCTGGTTCTCAATGCCGTCGCGCTGGATGCCACCGGAGAAATACAGCAAAGACTTTTTCTCGTTGATGTAGGCGAGCGAGTGGGCGATGTCTTCGAAGGCGAAGAGCTCGCGGTCGGTATTGACGTCGTTGTACTCCTGCTCATCGGGGGTGAAGGCGGTGGTGTCTTCCATCTGGTTGGTGGTGCTGGTGGCTCCCGATTGAAAGCCCGATCCCTGGGTTCCGGAGTAGGCGTTGACCGCGTTCAGCAGCAGTTGCTTATTGGCGGTGAAATCCTGATCGAGCGACAAGGACTGATCGAGGGATACGACGGCGACCAGGTCCGCGGGGTGCATCTGCTTGTTGACGTAGTTGCGGGCTGCGTCCTGGGCGCGTTCCAGGTCTTCGGGCTGCATGGAGGTGATGTCGAAGAACATCACGATCAGGCGATGGTTGCGCAATTGCTCCGAGGTGACGTTGCGGTTCATGTTGCCCATGATGGTGTTGGGAGACTTGCCGTTCACCGTGGCTTCGTTGAGGGGCGCGGCCTGATCGACGCTTTGGAAGTCGAAGCTGATGATGGTTTGCGGTTTGCCATTCTCCAGGACCTGGAAGTCGCTGGCCTTGAGGCCGCGGACGACTTCTCCGGTCTTTTTGTCGCGGACGACGACGTTGGTGAGAACCAGGTCGCTGTTCACCTTGAGGGTGTAAGCCGTTTGCGTATCCGGCTGCGACTGGCTCTGGTCCTGCGCAAGCCACCGGCATCACTCCCAAGGCCCGAGGAGGGCAGGGAGGTGAGTCTGCGCAAGTGACCGATGACGTTCATCCGAAATCCTCTCTCCTCTCTAGAACCGGAAACGGGCGAGGAAGGTAAATTGACGCATGCCGGCGGCGGACGTTACCTGGCCGTAGGTTCCCGATCCTAACGTCGTATCGACCCCTGAGTATTGGACGGTGTTGAAGACGTTGCTGGCGGTGGCGCGGGTCTCGAAGGTACGGGTTTCAGAGAAGCGAACCGTCTTCGAGAGCGATGCATTCACCGAAACCGTGCCCGGTCCGGGAATGGAGTAGCGGGAGGCGGTTCCATAGGTGTTTGCGGGCGCGGCAAATGCGCTCTTGTTGAACCAGTTGTCGAGCGAACCGCCGCCGGCAGTGAGCGAAACCCCGGGAACCCGGTCCGGCCGGAGCGATGCCGTGGTGCCGCGGGCTACCTCATCTACGGTGGCCTCATAGTGCGGGGTCAAAGGGCTTCCGCTGGCGAAGGTAAAGGTGCCGGAAGCGGAAATGCCGCTCAGCGAATGCCCCAGCCACCCGGAGGTGATGTAGTGTGCATCGGGACCGAACGGTAGTTCATAGAGAAAGTTGCCAGTTGACCTTGTTGCGTACGTCGAAGCTGGAATTGGACTCTTCCGCCAGCAGATCCTGCCAGTTTTGCGCCACCACCGTACCCGTTGCCTCCGTTGCCGCCGATCGAGCTGGCGTTGTCGATGGAGTGGCTATAGGTATAGGTCGCTTCCAGGGCGATGCCGTCGTGCAGCCGATTGCGCACGCTCACCGTGAGCGCGTTGTAATTGGAGAAGGCGACCGAGTCCTCGTAGTCGTAGAAAACTCCGCTCACCGATGCGTTGGCGGTGCGGCCAGGCGCGTCGACGATGTCCAGACGAGTGCCTTTGGAGCCGTTGTAGCCGATATTGAGCACAATGCCCAGGGGCAGCGTGCGCTGCAAGTTCGATGTTCCACACCTGCACGTAGGGAAGGCGGTAGTTCTTGTTGACCGCGTAGTTGCCTTCGGTTTGCCCGGTGGGAGAAAGCCGACGGCCAGGGTGAGGAACAGATCCAACCGCGTTGGTGACTTCGTTGGTCTGCACGTTGGCGTAGGGCGGCTGGAAGGCGAAGTCCTGGATAAATTTTGAATATTGGCCGACGGCGTAGTTAATGCCATACCCTGCGCGCACGACCGTGTCTTTCATCGGGCGCACCGCAATGCCAATGCGAGGGGAGAAGTTGTTGTGCTCAGGGTAGACCAGATCGCGGGGATATTTTCCAGTGTAGGGACCGACGCCTCCGGAGACAACCGTAGCTACGGAAGTGAAATTATTGCCCTGTATCCAGGGTCGAGAGGCGATCGTACTTCTCGGAGTAAGGGGAAAAATACTCATAGCGCAGGCCGAACAGCAGGGTCAGGTTGGCCTTGGCTCGCCAGCTGTCCTGGACAAAGGCATCCCAGGCATTCTGCCGCAGATAGGACTTCTGGTCCGGGGCCTGGAGCGAAGTCTGCTGCGGCAGACCGAGCAGCAGGTCGGCAAGCGAAGAGCCGGTCGAAGAAGTGCCGCCGCCGTGGTGCCGCTGGTGCCGGGCTTCTCGGTGAAGACGCCGGTGAAGGTGTAAGTACCGGTGATATTGCCGGTATTGCCAAAGAGGTCGTTATGGACGCGACGAAAGTCTCCGCCAAAACGAACGTTGTGCTTCTTGTGTATCCATGAGGTCGACTCGGTCGCGGCAATCGTCTGGTTGATCTGGAAGTTTGGCTGCTGCTCGGTCACGCTGGTGAACTGGTTCAGAGTGAGGTTGGGCAGACCAAAGAACAGTGGGTTGGTGGGCAGTCCGCTGAGACCTATCTGGCTGGCGATATCTGTGGTGCTGGTGAAATTGTTCTTGAGCTGCGAATCGCTGCGGTTCCAGTTGAGACCGAGATTATTGGTAAGCCTGCCCTTGCCCAGCGAGTAGCCAAGCGCCACCGAGTATTGGTGGGTCTGCTGCTTGCCGCCAAGATCGGGAAAGAGACTCGAGTTCATCGGCCGCATTGTGGCTGTAGTTGAAGTTCACATTGATGCTCTGGCGGAGACCGGGGCCGCCCTGTCCCAAATATTGGCGGATCAGTCCCCCAATGGGCGAGCCTCCCGAACTGGGGCCAAAACTATGGATAAAACGGACGCCGATCCGGGTGGTGTTCGATTCTGAGGAGGCAAGCCGCTGGTAGTTCTGGAACTGCCCGGCAGGTTGGGCTGGGGAATGTAATTGAGCAGCGCCGTCGCCTGGGGTCGCGATACGTACCTGCGGAATCTGGTTGTTGGGGAACGGTGCGCCGGTAAGCGGATCATAGAGGGTGATGGGCGTGCCTTCCTGGGTGGTGAGGGTGGACAGGTCGCCACTGCGTTCCGCAGCGGTGGGGACGCTGCCGTACTGGCTGAACGGCGAAGAGGAACGTTGACCTGAAATATTGAAAAAGATGGTGTCTTTGGTGTCGTGCTCGATCAGGTGCGGGATATAGGGTGTGCCCAAAAAGGTGAGCCCAAACTGATTTTGCGCGTAGCTGGGCTGCGGCTCCTTTTGTGTCTTAATGGGGAAAGGAGTGGCATTGAGCGCGGAGTTCCCGCCGGTCCAGAAGAAGGCGCCATGGGGCTGGTTGGGCTTGAAGCCGCGGAAATTGCCGAAACCGCCGCCTCCGCGGCCGCCGCGTCCGCCGCCCCCTCCGAAGCCACCGCCGCCTCCAAACCCTCCTCCGCCTCCAAATCCCTCGCCTCCGCCGAAACCTCCTCCACCGCCCGGCCCCCCACCTCCGGGTCCACCGCCTCCGGGTCCGCCGCCCTGTCCGCGTCCACCTCCGGGACCACCCTGGCCTCCGCCGCCGGAAAGCGACTGATCCAGCTCCGCGTTGTCGCGAAGCTGCTCCATGTCCACCCCGGCGAAGGGATTGGTCGTGCCTGCCTGTCCGGTGACCGCGACCGATTCGGTGGAGAAATCCGAGTTATTGGCGAGTGAAGGCAGGGTGGCTCCGGTAGCGCCGCTGCTGATACCTGCATCCTCGGCAGCCCCGGTGAGACCAGCGAGCAAGGCCAGATTCTGGGCTCCGCCACCGGTGTTGCGCCGCACCGTTCCGGCCTGGCGGGGGCCTGAAGGCGGAGCTCCGGCCACGTTCTGCTGCGGAGTTTCGGGCGGGACCCGCGAAGCTAGGGTAAGCGCGAAATCGGCTTGTTGGTTCACCGGGGAAGTCCCCGTGGGCTTGATGAGTGCGACCTTGGTTTCCGGGGCAAAAGCGGCGAGTTCGGTCTTGATCACATACCGGCCGTTGGCCGGGATGGTCATCGAATAGTTGCCGTTGATGTCGGTGATGGTGGCGTAGCGTTGCCCGGTCAGCGTATTGGTGGCGACGATGCTCACCCCGGGAAGGGGAACATTGCCCGCTTTCACCGTGCCGTGCACCAGCCCACCGGCGGGAGCTGGAGGTCGATTGCGCCGGTGCAGCGGCGGCGGTGATTGCGCCCACGGCGCGACATGAGAAGCCCGGCCAACAGGCACACGAGCAGCGATAAGCGTTGCATCAGACGGGATTCCTGTGGCTATGCACACAGCTTAGACGTCCATCGGATGCCGCTGCAGCACTCGCATTCTCAGTCACTGGACCGGAGCAGCGTGGCTGGCCGGGCCCATTGGGCGTCCGGCACCTGGAGGCATGATGCGCAGGGTGGTGGCGAGAAAGGTGTCGGCATGCAGGGCCCCCTGGGCGCTAATCATGTCTCCTACCTTTACATCGGCCAAGGTCACATCTTCCCTGCGCTTGCGGAAGGAGGTGTTTTCATCCACCGCCACAATCTGCGCCTGCTTGTCGCCGGCCCGCTCGATGGTGATTTTGAGCTCATGGATGGCGGTTACTTTCCCCACCACCCAGGTCTTGCCGAAGGCGGCACGGGCGTTGCGGACTTCATTGGCGTCGATGTCGACGACAAATACCGCCCCTACCGTCTTGGCCTTGGCGTCGACCAATCCGCCGGCCATCAACATATCTCCCACGTGTACATCGGCGGCCGCAATGGGTTGCCGATCCTTCATCAGGCGGGTGTTGGGGCTGTAGAGAACCTGATAGGTGTCGCCCTCATCGGTGCGGATGGTAAAGCTACTGGCTCCAGCAGCGGTGACCGTTCCGCGAACTCCGTTGCCCCGGCCAAAGGCTCGACCCATGCCGTCGCCACCGTCCGGGGGACCCATGCCGTCGCCTTCCTGGGCAGGGCAAATTGGCGCTGCCAGCAACGCCACTCCCAAGGCCGCAATTGCCAATCTTGCCATGCGTTTCATCGCACCCATTAGACGGCGGCGCTAAGATTATGGACGCAGGAGCAGGTGCGTATCCGTTGTCGTGAACGATACGACTGCGGTAAACTGCCCGGATGCCGACCGACTCCCTGCCCACCCCCGCGCCACCGGCTTCCCCGGCCCACGTGGAAAAGCATTTTGGGTCGACCGCGCTGGTGCGCGATGTGGTGATCGGCATGTCGGACGGTTTGACGGTTCCCTTTGCCCTGGCGGCGGGGCTCTCCGGTGCAGTGAATTCGTCCCATGTTGTGGTGCTGGCCGGGCTGGCGGAAATAGCCGCCGGATCGATCGCCATGGGCCTGGGCGGCTTTCTCGCCGCCCAGGGCGACGCCGAGCACTATGCCAGCGAGCGGCTGCGCGAAGAGCGCGAGATTGTGGAGCGGACCCGCGACGAGGAAGAGGAAATCTACGAGATCTTCGAGCAATATGGCGTGGAACGCAGCGAGAGCATGCCGGTGCTGGAAGCCTTGAAGCGCAGGCCCCAGGCGTGGGTGGATTTCATGATGCGGTTTGAGCTGGGCCTGGAAGAGCCACAGCAACACCGGGCCGGCCGCAGCGCCATCACCATCGCTCTTTCTTATGTCGTGGGAGGCCTGGTCCCGCTGGCTCCCTACATGGCGGGGCGTAGCATGCCGTCGGCGCTCACCGCCTCGGTGGCCATCACCCTGGTGGCGTTGCTGGTTTTTGGTGGGGTCAAAGGCAGATTGACCGGGGCCGGTACGGTGCGCAGCGCGGTTCAGACCGTGGTCATCGGCGGCCTGGCTGCCGGCGCGGCCTACCTTCTGGCCCGGCTGCTCAGCGCTCATTGAAGCGCCAAACAAAAGAGAACAAAAAAATATAGGCAACATCAGGCGGCTTCTTGTCTCTAAGTAGAGGGAGAAACGGTATCTATGACGCCAGCCACTACAACGACGGAGACCACGGGCCGCCTGTTTGAGGAGTTTTCACGAGTTCGGCGCCAAAGCGAGCAGCTTTGTCTTCCCCTATCGCCGGAAGACATGATGGTGCAGTCCTGCGCCGAGGCCAGCCCGGCCAAGTGGCACCTGGCGCATACCACATGGTTTTTCGAGACATTTTTGCTGCGCGAGTTCCTCGCCGGCTACCGCGAATTCAATCCCGACTTCCGCTGGCTCTTCAACAGCTACTACAACTCCGTCTCCGACCAGCCGGAGAAGAAGCTGCGCGCCTCCTTTTCCCGGCCGCCCGTGGAAACGATCTTTCACTACCGGCAGCATGTGCAGGATGGGATCCAGCGCTTGTTGGCCTCCAATCCGCCGGAGGAAGTGGCGCGGAGGATCGTGCTCGGTCTCCACCACGAGCAGCAGCACCAGGAGCTGCTGGCTTACGACATCAAGCACGCTTTGTGGACCAACCCTCTTCGTCCCGCTTACCTCAACGAGCCGGTCACCTTCAGCGCCCCTCCGCTTAGCAAACCGGACTGGATTCGATACCAGGGCGGTCTATCGGATATCGGATTCGCCGGGATGGTTTCGCCTTCGATAACGAGCTGCCCCGTCATCCTGAATACCTGCGGTCCTTTTGAGCTGGCCTCGAGGTTGGTTTCCTGCGCGGAGTATCTGGAGTTTCATTGAGGATGGGGGCTACCGGCGTCCTGAGCTTTGGCTGTCCGCCGGCTGGGATACGGTCAAAGCCGAGGGTTGGAAGGCCCCACTCTATTGGCGCCAGCAGGACGGTGCGTGGCAGGTGTACACCATGTACGGCGAGCTGCCGCTTACCGGGTTACTGCAAACCCCGGTGTGCCACGTGAGCTACTTTGAAGCCGACGCTTTTGCCCACTGGTCGGGCAAGCGGCTCCCCACCGAGGCCGAGTGGGAGGTCGCAGCGCTGGGATTGCCGGTAACGGGAAACCTGCTGGAAGACGGAACGCTGCATCCTTTGCCACTGGGCGAGGGGCCGGCAAAGGGTCCGGCGCAGATGTTTGGGGATGTGTGGGAGTGGACCGCGAGCCCTTACATCGGCTACCCGGGTTTTCGCGCTGTTCCCGGCGCGTTGGGCGAATACAACGGGAAATTCATGAGCGGCCAGATGGTTCTCCGTGGAGGGTCGGTGGTCACGCCGGCCTCCCATATTCGCGCTACTTACCGTAATTTTTTCTCTCCTGCGACGCGCTGGCAGTTTGCCGGCATTCGTTTGGCGAACATCTAACCCAGTCCAATTGAACCGGAAGCCCGCGGAGAGATCATGTCTGCTATTTCGTTACCCAAGTTGCCGGCTATTGCGTCGAGTCCGGTCGCCGTTGAAGTATTGAACGGACTCACCGAGCGGCCGAAGACGCTGTCTCCCTGGTTGTTTTATGACGAGGCGGGTTCTCGGCTGTTTGAAGAGATTACCGAGCTGCCGGAGTACTACGTTACCCGGACGGAGAGACAGATCCTGGCGGACGCACGCGGATGAGATTGTCTCGGCTGCTGCCGGGGGGCGTGATTTGTCGATCATCGAGCTGGGCGCGGGAACCGCGACCAAGACCGGCCTGCTGCTCAACGCCGCGGTTGGGCTGCAGGGGAGCGTGACCTACTACCCAATTGATGTGTCGGCAACCGCGCTGGAGGAAGCACGTACCAGGCTGGAGGCGGAGCTGCCGGAAGTGACCGTTGAACCCATCGTTGCGGACTACACCGAGGGCATGCGGCAGAATGGCGCTTCCCGCACCGGAAGACGACTGGTGTTGTATATCGGCTCGAGCATCGGGAATTTTTCGCCCGGCGGATGCGGTCGAGGTGCTGCGCGGCGTGCGGGCGCAGTTGTTGCCCGGGGATTGCTTGTTGCTGGGAACGGACATGGTGAAGGACACGCGCATGCTGCTGGCGGCCTACGACGATGCGGCAGGAGTTACCGCGCGGTTCAACCTGAATGTGCTGGTTCGCATCAATCGCGAGCTGGATGCAAGCTTTAATCCGCAGTTGTTTCGCCACCAGGCGCGGTGGAATGAGCAACAGTCGCGGATTGAGATGCACCTGGAAAGTTTGCTGGCGCAGAGAGTCGACGATTCGTGCTTTGGATATGGACGTGCGGTTTAGCCTCGGGCGAGACGATTCACACCGAGAACAGTTACAAGTTCACTGACCAACGCGTCGCGGCTTTGCTCACGCGCGCGGGATTCAGGTTGCGGCAGCAATGGAGCGACGCCAACCAAGTGGTTCACGGTGTACCTGGCGGGCGCGGTGCTCCACATCCGCGATCTCCTGTGAAGCTTTCTGGGTTCCGCGCACCGCATGAGGCTTTCCCTGTCCAGCGCTGCGCGCAGGACACTCGGATGGGATACAGCTCCACTGCGACTGGCATCCGTCCAGGTGGTAAAGGGGCGACCAGCGGTCGCCCCCCACATCTCGCGAACAACGAGCGAGATATGGGGCACCCCGGGTTCGTGGCAGGGCAAGATTCTAAACACCAGTGCCCCGGATTTAACAGCGTACGAAGCCTGCTGTTCTGCCTTACTTCGTTAGCGGAGCAAAACTACGCCGTGACGGGGTACGGTTGCGGTGTAGCTGCCCTGAAGTTTTCCCAGGTCCTTTGCCTGCCAGATGTCTCGCGCCTTTGCGGCACCAGCGAAACCTACGTCGCTCAGCTTCAGCGTGATCGGGCAGCGGAGTGTCGTCGCGGTTGAAGAGGGCCACGGCTTTGTCGCCGCCCTTGAGGGGCTTGGCCCAGATCTCAACCGGACCGACCGCGGAAACACGATCTCCCTGCTTGCCTAGCGGGTCCTGATCGATCGCAATCACTTCGCGATTGGTAAGGATGGCAGCAGTCTCGGGCTTCATCTGGGAGAGGTCGTTGCCCGCCAACAGCGGGGCGGCCAGCATGGCCCATAGACTCATGTGGGTGCGATTCTCATCCAGCGTGAGCTTGCCGTTGCCTACCTCCAACATGTCGGGATCATTCCAGTGCCCGGGACCAGCGTACTTAGCCAAGCCAGCCTGGGAGAAGCCAATCAGCGTCATGCGATCCCAGGTGGGATTGATGTCACCCGTGGTCCGCCATAAGTTGGCGCCAAGCGACGGCCCCCATTCCCACACTGCGTCCCAACCGTATTGGCAGAAGCTGTAGACGATCGGACGTCCGGTCGCCAGCAGCGCCTGATGCATCTTCTCGTAGGCATCCTTCATCATCTGCGTGGCTTTTGCAGGATCGTTCGGCGCTTCGGCAGTCATGTTCTGGCGAAAGCTGCAGAGGTCGTACTTGAGATAATCGATGCCCCAGGCCGCATAGGTCTTTGCATCCTGCGCTTCGTGCCCGAGAGCTGCCTTCGTACTTGGCACAGGTCTTCGCGCCCGGCGCCGGAGTAGATGCCGATCTTCAGGCCCTTGGAGTGAACGTAGTCGGCCAGCGCCTTCATGTCGGGAAATTTGCTGTTGGCCTGAATGTTGCCCTGGGCATCGCGCTCACCCTGCCAGGTGTCGTCAATGTTGACGTAGATGTAGCCGGCGTCCTTCATGCCCGAGGAGACCATGGCATCTGCCGCGGCGCGAACATCCTTATCGGTAACCCTGCCGGCAAAGAGATTCCAGCTGTTCCAGCCCATGGGCGGAGTGGCAGCCAGAGTACTGGTCTGGGCCAGCAGGGCAGATGGCATAAGCAAAGCAGTCAGCAGCAGGGCGCGGAACCGGTTGAACATAGATCCTCCTGATACGACGATCCACTATAGGCCACTTCCCTTGCCTGCAGCCAGTGGCTTGATAATCTCGTCCAGCAGATCCGGCGTCCCTTGCACTCGCTCCAGCCGGGGATATTTTTCGCCGTCGTGGTAGTCCAGCCGCACGGTGCGGAATTCATTGTCGTTGGAAACAATGAGCTCGATCGGGCCGGCCGTTCCTTTCGCCGCGCGAATCGCTTGCTTGAGCACGTCGGCGGTGTAGCCGTGCCCGTTGACGGCAACCAGCTTCATGCCCGGGCCAAGCCCAGCCTGGAACGCAGGGGAGTCCATCCTGACATCGTCAATGTTGCCCGTTTCGTTGACCATCAAACCTGCCGAAAACCACGCGTCGACCTCCTTGCATTTGAAGAGATAAGCCTGCTCGTACATCGGTGGGCTCGGCGCCATAGATAAGCCGGTATCCGCCGTGTTCGATTCCGCCCAGAGGGGCGTGGGCCGCATGCGAATCGAGCCGCTCGGTGAGAAAAGTGCGCCAGTCGTAAGGGGCGACGGCATTGAGGCCGGCTACGATCTCGTCAAAGTCGTAAGGCACCACCTTGGGCGGAGTGTTGCCGCCGACGGCCAAAAACTTTACGCAAAAATCGTTCAACGATTTTTGCCCGTGGGTCAGCTGGCGGATGGTCGTATCCGCATCCAGCCAGAGCAACTCGCCTTCCTGATAGTAGTCCTGGCCGCGCCTCCAGTTGGCCCAGTACGCGTGGTTTCCGCGAAGAATCTGGGAGGCAATGGCCGTGTCTTCGAAGGTTGCGCCAGGTGCGCCCGGGCTTCACGTCGAGCCGGGCGGCGCTCCAGGCCAGCGCCTCGCGATAGGCCTCGGGCAGTCCAGAAGGCGGAGCGGGCTGCCAGCACGTTGCCCCAGTATTGCGTCATGCCCTCATAGACCCAGAGCAGGTCGCCCTTCTGCGGGGTGGCGTAATCCGGTGTGGCCAATCCCACTGGCCGGCGGTATTTGCCGTTCCAGGAGTGGGTAAACTCATGCGGCAGCAACTCCGCATTGAGCATGGCCAACTTGGCATCGGAAACGCCGTTTTTCTCGATGCCGTTGTCGCTCGATTGGTGATGCTCCAGGCCTTCTTCGCGAATAACGTCGCTGAGGCTGAGAAGAAAATGGTAGGTCTCGTAATGTCGGGATTGATAGAGGGCGCCCGTCTTCCCGCACCAGTTGGTTGACCGCCGCGAGATACTCCGGCTTCAGGTCGACATCGTCCGCGGCATCACCGGCTACATCCAGGTAATGCTTCGGCGTGATCTCCGGGGCCAGGGGAAACTCGCGAAAATATCTGCCCGTGATCACCGGCGAATCGACTAACTGCTCCACGGAAACCTGGGCAAACGATGTCTCCGCGCCCTTCTGCCCGGTCATGTCAGCGCAGTTCCAAGCTTCCAGTCTGCGGCACGGTCAGCGAGGCCACGATGGGAATCTGCGCCACCGGGATGTGGGCGGGATACAGGACGACGGAGTTCCACTCCAACACCGTCATGTTGGGGCTGGTGGCACCATCCTCATCGGAGCCGGTATCGCCCGGGGTGGCGAGGAAGTCGAGCGATACCTCCAAGCTGGCTCACGCCGTGACGGCACATCGACGTGGAAACCGTACATGTCCACATCATCCCGGCGCCAGGGCAGATCCTGACCGTTGGCGCGAACCCGTATCCCGGCGAGATTGTCGATGGGCCCGGTGGGACGGTGGTCGCCGGGAATCCATTGCGGATATTCAAGGGTCAGAGGACCGGCGCTCACCGGGATCTCCAAATGAGCATGCAGCAGACGGCGCGGCGCGTCGGTGAGATCCACGTGCAAGATGATTGGGGAGGCGGGGGTCTGTGCAGTGCAACGCCCGGCAGACAAGAGGAGCAGGGTGATGCAGGCAAGGCCCGTCAAGCTTTTGTTCATCTCTTAATCATTTCATAGCCGGAACTGCTATCCCTCAACGAACTCGTGGCAGGTCTTATGATGGATTGGTTCCCGAAAGAGGCTTTCCGATGGCAAATACCAAGCCGCAGTCCTACGCTAACCACGCCAGGTTGATCCGCCTTTTCATTTTGTTCTGGCGCCGTTAGGCATTGCCGCGATCATTTTGAGCATCATTCTTTTCGTGCGGCACCCTCGCATGGCCTCCACACTATGGGTGGTGCTGGCGATCGGATTCTTCCTGCTCGCGTTTAAGAGCCAGGAGCTATGCCCTGAAGGTCCAGGACCGGGTCATCCGGCTCGAGGAGCGGCTGCGCCTGGCGATGCTGCTGCCCGAAGCGGCCAGGCCGCGGATCGCGGAGCTGACGGAGTCCCAGTTGATCGCGCTTCGTTTCGCCTCGGATGCAGAGCTGCCTGCCCTCGCCATGCGCGCGCTGAACGAAGGCCTGACGAACAAGCAGATAAAGAGCTCGATCCAAAACTGGCGCGCCGACTACTTCCGCGTTTGACGGCCCTCTATGCGCCCAGACGCCCGAGACCCAGGCCGATGACATAGGTCACTACACCTTCCACCGCTCCTACAAAGGTCATCTCGAAGCCGCTGCTCCACCAGGAACGGACGGTGACCAGTGACTTGGCCGCGCCCACGGCGAAATGGGCCAGCAGCGAAACCACAGCCGAGATGATGACCGCGCTGTAACCGCTGAGGAAGAAAAACGGCACGATGGGGATAAACGCTCCAGCGGCGGTCGAGAGCGCGCCTGAGATAGCGGAGGTGAGCGGATTGCTGAGAGCTTCTTCGGTCGAGTTGAGCCGCTCGGCAGCGAGCGCACGCAGCATCTGCTCCGGGTCGCTGGCGATGTGCTCGACCATGTGGTCGGCGTCCTGCTCAGGAAGGCCCTTGACCTGGTAGTAGAGCGATAGCAGCTCGCGGGCTTCGGGGCCGTTCATGGCAATGGCTTCGCGCTCGCGAGCCAGCTCCGCCTCGTAGATCTCGCGCTCGCTCTTGGCGGCGAGGTAAGCGCCGGAACCCATGGAGAGCGCGCTGGCGATCATGCCGGCGATGCCTGAGAGCAGGACATACTTGCTGTTGCCCAGGGTCGCGCCCGAGACTCCGGAGACGATGCCGAAGATGGAGCCCAGCCCGTCGTTGACTCCGTAAATGGCGTCGCCGATCCAGCCGGCAGTGTGCGCGCGGCCCTGGTTGCGCCTGGCCAGCATCTGTTCCAGGAGCGCTTTTGGATTGGCCCGCGATGCGGAGCGCCAGCACGGGGCGGGATAGCGGCGGATCAGGCTGCTGAGCTCGCGATAGTGTTCCTGCTCGTCTTCGATCACCCGCTGCAGGATGGCCAGGCTGGGCGCATCCCCAAGCTCTTTGAGCTGCTGGCTGTATTTGGCAATATCGCGGCTCTCATCGATTTCCAGGCGGCGCAAAGCCAGATCGTCGCCGCCGACGCGGGTCTTGAGGCTGTCGGCATCGCCGGCCGGCTTGCCCCGGTAGACCGGCTCCGGCTCCCCCAGTTCCCGCAAGCGGGCCGCCCAAAGCGCCGGCATGCTCCTTTTCCGCAAGCGGCCATGTTTTCGAGCGCCTGCTTGCGGCCGGCTCCGGCTCTCTCTCGGCAAGCGCGCGATAGGTGTAGTAGCCGGCCATCTCCGCCTGCCAGTTCTGTTCCAGAATCTGGGTCAGGCGCGGGTGACGGGGCAAAGCCGGTGTGGCTTGAGAGGCGGTATCCAATAGCTTCTCTCCTCTAGGGCACAGCGTAGCATCCTAGTCGATGTTTGCTATGGTTGGCTGATGATGAAGTTTGAGCACTTGTTAACGGAGACGCGCCATCCTGATACGGCCCGCATCGACCAGCTTTCTACGCGGGAGATGCTGGAGGTGATCAACGCAGCGGATCGCTCCGTAGCGGATGCAGTGCACGCTGAGCTGGACCGGATTGCGCAGGCCGTCGATGGCATCGCGGAGCGCCTGGAGCAGGGCGGCCGTCTTTTCTATACCGGGAGCCGGCACCTCAGGGCGGCTGGGCGTGCTGGATGCCTCGGAGTGCCCGCCGACCTTCAATGTAGATCCCGGGCTGGTGGTGGGCCTGATTGCCGGCGGCGACTATGCCCTGCGGCATTCGATCGAGGGCGCGGAAGACGACGCCGGGCAGGGCGCAGAGGACTTGAAACAGCACGGCTTGAAGGCCGGCGATACGCTGGTCGGGATCGCCGCCAGCGGACGCACCCCCTACGTGCTGGGAGGCATGGCCTACGCCAACCACCTGGGTGCGCTCACCGTGGGGTTGAGCTGCGTGCCGGGCTCCGAGGTGGAGCGCCGGGCGAAGATCGCCATTACGCCGGCGGTGGGGCCTGAGGTGATTACGGGTTCCACCCGCATGCGCGCCGGCACAGCCACCAAACTGGTGCTGAATATGTTGAGCACCGGCGCGATGATCCGCACTGGCATGGTTTACGGCAACCTGATGGTCAACGTGCAGCCGACCAACGAGAAGTTGAAGGATCGGGCGATACGGATCATTGCCGCCGCAACCGGAGTGGACGAAGAGCAGGCCGCGGCGCTGCTGGCGCAGGCCGGGGCGGTGCGGGTGGCGATCGTGATGCAGAAGCTGGGCATTCCACGGGAGCAGGCCGAGCAGCGGCTGGAGGCAGCGCATGGGCGGCTGCGCGTGGTTCTGGGCGAGGAGCCTGATCACGGTAGCCGAATCGGGGGCGGCTTGCGTCTATTAAGAGACAGGTGGTGAGGTGCATAATGGTGTGGAGACGGAATGGGAGGCAGGCCATGAGGTAAGGGTTTAGCGAAGTTGCTGATTTTATTGGCGCTTGTGCCCGTTCCGGCGCTGCTGGCCCAGTCCAAAGACCAGCCCGACCAGGGCTTTGGGCCGATCGATACCAGCGCTCCGGCCACACCGCCGGACCAGATCGTGCAGCAGTTTGCGGCCAAGGAAAGCGAGTTCCGCCACGCTCTGGACAACTACACCTACCAGCGCGACGTGCGCATACAGACCATCAACGATGACGGCAAAGTCGATGGCGAATACCGGCAGGTAGTGCAGATTACCTTCGACAGCAACGGGCGCAAATCGGAGCATGTGACCTTCGCCCCGCAGAATACGCTGGAGCGCATTCAGATGAGCCCGGCCGATGTTTCGGATATTGAGCAGCGCCTGCCGTTCGTGTTGACCGCAGAGGACGTGGGGCAATACAACCTGACCTACGTTGGGCGGCAAAAGGTGGACGAGGTGGATTGCTACGTTTTTGATGTCGCGCCTAAGGTGATGGAAAAGGGCAAGCGCTACCTGAAGGGACGCATCTGGGTGGACCAGAAGGACCTGCAGATTGTGATCACCAGCGCGAAGAATGTTCCCGACGATATGCGCAAAGGGCACGAGGATCTGTCGCCGCCGTTTACTACTTACCGCGAACAGGTGGATGGCAAGTATTGGTTTCCGGTGTATACCAAGGCCGATGCTGAGCTTCATTTTTCCGGCGGGAGCGGGTATATGAGCCAGGATGTGCGTATCCGGCAGATCGTGCGCTATACGCGATTACAAGCAGTTCCGTTCGACGGTCAAGCTGATCTTCCAGGGGCAGGATGTAACCAACAATACGGGCAGCCCCAAGCTGGTAGTCCACCGGCGAATGGACAACAGCCGCAGCAGAGCTCCGCCGGCGACGCGCCGCACTAAGGCGGGGTGCGGGAAAGGGTTGACAGCAGAGTGCCGCACCTACGGCGCATATCCTCGAAGTCGTGGATTGATACCCCATGCCCTGTACGGAGCTGGACAGTGACCGTCTGGCGGCCCAAAGGCCATCCAGGGCCTGCAGACTACATAGCGATCTGACGGTGATATTTGTCTCCCAACGTTCCTAGCGGGCATGCTTAATAGCGCTAGGCGTTGTAGGTGGAGGAGGAGACACGGCCTCCTCTGCCGGTCCAGTTGGTGTGGAAGAATTCGCCGCGCGGCTTGTCGACACGTTCGTAGGTGTGCGCGCCGAAGAAGTCTCGCTGCGCCTGCAGCAGATTCGCGGGCAGCCGCGCCGTCCGGTAGCCGTCATAAAACGCCAACGCGGTCGAAAACGCAGGCATGGGCACGCCAACCCTGGTTCCGTAGATGATTGCCTTCCGCCAGCGAAGCCTGGTACTTGTTCATCGCGGTGGAGAAGAACTTGTCCAGCAGCAGGTTCTGCAGCTTTGGGTCGCGGTCGAACGCCGCCTTGATGTCGCCCAGGAAAATGCTGCGAATGATGCAGCCGCCGCGCCACATCAGCGCCACGCCGCCCATGTTCAGGTTCCAGCCCTGATCCTTCTCGGCCGCTCGCAGCAACATGTATCCCTGCGCATAGCTCACCATCTTGGAGCAGTAGAGAGCCAGACGCACTTCCTCGATGAACTCCTTCTTGTCGGTCGACACCTTTCGCTTGCGCGGCCCTTTCAACACTTTCGCGGCCGCGACTCGCTCGTCCTTCAACGCCGACAGACAGCGGGCAAATACACTCTCTCCGATGAGCGTCACCGGCTGCCCCAGGTCGAGCGCCGAGATCGCGGTCCACTTGCCGGTACCCTTCTGCCCGGCGGCGTCGAGAATCTTGTCCACCATCGGCTGCCCGTCGTCATCCTTCTTGGCGAAGATGGTGGCCGAAATATCGATCAGGAAGCTATCCAGCTCGCCCTTATTCCACTCGGTAAAGACTCTCGGCGAGCTCATCGGCGGTGAGCCCCAGCCCATCCTTCAACAACTGGTAAGCCTCGCCGATCAATTGCATGTCGCCGTACTCGATGCCGTTGTGCACCATCTTCACGTAGTGCCCGGCGCCGTCTTCTCCGACCCAGTCGCAGCAGGGAGTTCCATCCTCGACCTTCGCCGCGATGGCCTGGAAGATCTCCTTCACATGCGGCCACGCTTCTTTATTTCCTCCCGGCATAATCGACGGGCCGAACCGCGCACCCTCTTCGCCGCCCGAAACACCGGTCCCGATAAACAGAATGCCCTTGGCGGCCAGATCTTTGGTTCGCCGGGTGGTGTCGGTGTACAGCGAGTTGCCGCCATCGATCAGGATGTCGCCTTTTTCCAGATACGGAAGCACCTGATCGATCGTCTGGTCGACTACTTCGCCGGCCTTGACCATGATCATCACGCGCCGCGGCGTCTTCAGCAGCTGGCACATTTCCTCGATCGAGTGCGCCCCCGCTACCTGCGTTCCCTTGGCCTCATGGGCCAGGAAATCATCCACCTTGGAGACGGTGCGGTTGAAGACGGCGACCTTGTAGCCGTGGTCGTTCATGTTCAACACCAGGTTTTGGCCCATGACCGCCAATCCGATCAAACCGATATCGCAATTTGCTTCTGACATTTTTGCCTTCCCTTTTCAATCACCCGGAAGGCGAGATGATACATCAACCGGCCGACGATTGCAGTTCCGTGACCAACGATCCTACGGGGTTGGTCACCGTTTTCACAGCAATGGCGCCCACTGATTCTCCGCGACGGTACATCAAATACGCGGCCACGGCCCCAGCAAGAATGGTTCCCCAAAACAACACTCTTTTCATGATGGCTCCTTTGCGAGCAATACGCCTTACTAGGATGCAGAAGGTCGTGTGGACGGCGGGCCCATCCAAAGGGGCAGCCCATCTGCCGGGGCGTCGTAGATTTCGAGTTGGCCGTGTTCGTACTCGGTCACCACAATCTGCTTTTTGCCGGGAAGCGCGAACGCCACGTTGGTGGGCAGATTGCCCAGGGTCTCGATGCGTTCGACGACCTTGCCGTCTTGGTCCAACACCAGGATGTCGTGTTGGCCAAAGACGGTGACGTAGAGCCGGCCATCGCCGGCAAAGGCCATGCCATCGGGTCCCTTGAAGCCGGGCGGGGCGTCCGCACGGATCACGTTGCCGAAGTATTGGCGCGGACCGACGGGGCAGCCGTTGTTCATGGCGTAACGAAAAACGTCTCCGGTGATGGTTTCGTTGGCATAGAGCAGGCCGTCCGGGCCAACGGCGATGCCGTTGGTGAAGCGAATGCCGTTGTCGATCAGGGTCACCTTTCCGGTTTCCACGTCGACGCGATAGACGCGTCCGTCATAGCGCAAGGAAAGGTAGTCTTCGCGGATTTTGTTGCCGGGAGCGAAAAAGGTAGCCAGTATGCCTGAATCCGTGAGGTACAAAGCGCCGTCGGGTCCGAAGCAAAGATCATTGGGAAACAGGAAGGGCTCGCCGTCGCACCCGGTAGCAACCACTTCGCACTTTCCGTCCATGGTCAGACGGAGCAAGGAAGGCATCTTGGATTCGGCTACCCAGAGGACGCCGTTGCGATCGACAGCCAGACCATTGGGAAGCCCGGTTTGGCTGATGACCCGTTTGGTCTGCCCGTCCGCGCTGATGTGGGTGACACAGCCACGATCAACCGTGCCCTCCACCACCAGCCAGGTTCCATCTGGTAAGGCTACTGGACCCTCAGGATCACCGAGACCGGCGGCAAAAATCACTGTTGTTCCCTCCCACGACGGCCCGGGGCCGACTGTCCGATTAGCATGCCAGAAAGGCCGGAGCGGGAGATAGAAGAAATCTACTGAAAATTCTTGGAAACACCCGGAATGGTTAGAGCAGCGAATGCATCATGTCGCGCTTCCCAGCGTCCGCGGAACGGCTGGACTCCTCGCGGAGCGGAGTGAGGGCGCCCTGCCAGGCGGCTTTGGAGGTCACGTAGAAGACAAAAGCCAGCACCGCCAGGGCGATGAAGGTGAGAGCCAGTGGCGGATTAAAGAAAGCTTCCACAATGCTGAACGCGATGGCCAGCCCAATAAACGCAAGCATACTTTCCTTCAGCGCTCGCGCCATCAAGATCCCCGCAGCCACGGCGAACGCTATTGTCCAAAACATGAGAGCCTCCAAGGCAGAATGAAAACAAGGTCGATCAATGTGTTCAGTATGCGGCTGCGGCTGCGGAAACGACATAGCGCTTCGGGGTCAGAATGAGAATCGATCGTGGGAAAGGCGGTGGACCCAGCAGCCTGTTGCCGCTTCCGCTACACTGGTTTGGGCGGCGCCGTAAGTTGTAGAGGGCCTATAGCTCAATTGGTTAGAGCAGCGGACTCATAATCCGTTGGTTCCAGGTTCAAGTCCTGGTGGGCCCACCAAATAAGCACAAACGGAGCGCAATATGAGCCGGGTCCTCGTCATTGGAAGTGACGCCCAAGTGAGTCGCGACATCGGCGATGCACTCTCCGCCGCCGCTTTCCCCATGGAGTACTCGGCTGGGGACGCCGACGCCCTGCAGCGATTGCGCACGCGATCGTTCGGAGTTGTAATTACCAATCCAGAAAGCGCTGTCGATGAAGATCTGGCGCTGCTGGAAGAGATGCGCGTCGTCAGGCCTGGGGTAAAGTGCATCGTCCTGGCCCGTCACAGTACTCCGGGCGAAGTCATCTCTGCCCTGCGCGCCCGAGTGTTCGCATGCTTCACACCCCCGTTTGATCCGGACGATATCGCGAACCTAGCCTGTCGCGCAGCGTCCGACAGTGAATGGCGAGACGACAT
Organism: uncultured Acidobacteriaceae bacterium; assembly: GCA_963757515.1. Taxonomy (GTDB): domain Bacteria; phylum Acidobacteriota; class Terriglobia; order Terriglobales; family Acidobacteriaceae; genus PALSA-350. Next base: position 476,310 of record CAVWRV010000001.1, read on the forward strand.
ACTGGTTCTATCTGCCAAGCCCGGCTGGGTTTCAGTCCGCGTAAACTGCCGCCTCATCACTGCTGAACGCCTTCTGACGTTTGCGAAAGAGCTTAGCGCTCAATTGCCTAATGACACACGTCAGGAAACAATGCAGGGTTTGCGAGAGATATTGCTGAATGCCATGGAGCACGGAGCGGCGTTCAATCCCGAACAGGTGGCTGAAGTCACCGCTGTTCGCACTGAGAGAGCACTGGTGTTTTATGTGCGTGACCCCGGGGCGGGCTTCCGCCGCGAATCGCTCACCCACGCGGCTATAGCAAATCCCGCCGATGATCCCGCCACACACATTGCCCAGCGCGAAGAACAAGGGATGCGCGCCGGGGGATTCGGTCTTCTTGTGGCGGCCGGCACTGTGGACGAGTTGATCTACAGTGAGATCGGTAACGAGGTGTTGCTTATCAAGTATGTGGATCCAGCCTTGAGCACAGCGTAGCGGTGCCGTGAGCAGGCCTAACGGTCTTGGCACTTCGAGAACTGGTCGCCGGTACGCGTCTCGATGTCCGAGGAGACACAGCCGAAAAACCCTAATAACCCGGGCTGTCCGGCATAGCCGAGATATTCGCCGGTTTCAAAGATCTGTTCCAACGCCCGGCTTGATGAATGGGGAGAGCAGGACTGCTCCGGCCGGGCACCTGTCGCAAGTGACAGTTACTAGAAAATTTGCAATTGAACAAACTGACGTTGGGCGTGTGATCGCCCTCCTCGTCAGTTCACGCGCAGGGAGAACCTTATGCCCCTGAGAGTGGTGAATGTTCTCAAGTGGATCGCACCCCTACAGGTGCTCGTCAAAAATTGAAAACGGAGGAAGAACCCGTGAAATGCCGACTTGTTTTCGCCGTGATCACAATGCTCTTTTTGACCAACATCAAGATATTTGCACAACAAGGTAGATCAGCGTCCTCTGATGTTGCCTTTTCAGAAGCGCCCGCTGATGTTGCCTTTTGGGTTGCTTACTGGGGAAAACCAAGAGTGGTTCTATTTGGTCCCGCGGAGGAGGCCTTTAACAGTAATGTGCACGAAATCATGTTCCCCTGGAATGACCATGACGAGCCTTCGAACCCAAACACCCTGGATGACAATGTCCAATGGTTGAAGGATCATCCGAGTGATCGCTTTTACATCGAGGGTTACGCCTCCTCAAGAGGCGACCTGGGCTATAATCTCGACCTCTCAAAGCGACGCGCCGAGTGGGTTAAACAAGCTCTGATCAGCAAGGGCATTGCGGAGAATCGTATCGTGCTGGCGGTGGGATGGGGGCAGTTGTATCCAGTTTGTCCCGAACTCAGTGATGAATGCTGGAATAAGAATCGGGTCGTGCGGTTTGTTTATTCTCCAACAGGCGCCTAAGGCGACTTAAGGCAGTTACCGGACTAGTGGACTGTAACAGCTGATTCGGAGAAACCGCAGATCTCTCCACTAGTCCGGGACCTTGGAGCTGGTCGCTATTCGGGATTTGGTTCGAGATGGTGATCAGTCCACGCTCCAGACTGCGCGTGTTTTCAAACTTGAAGTATTCGCCGCCTGTGAGTCGGGCGACGGTCTCTGCAAGATTGCGGTGCATGCCTTTTCCATCAAGAACGCGGCGCAGGTATGCTAGAGCACCGATTCCGTAGTTCTGGGCTCGGCATATGAGGGCTTTTTTATAGTGCCCCGATGCGGCCCCAAGCCTCTTATTTAGTTCCGGAGAGCAGATCCCGCAGACGCATGAAGCGTTCCTTAAGGCGAGCTCGCTTGCCGGACAGATCAACCCATCGCCACCGAGGCGGCCGGAGGGCTGCGTTTGCGCGTATGAGGACGTGACGTGGGGTGAGAGCTCTTCGCAGTTGTGTCCTCAGCTTTACTGATAAAGACGCCTTCGGCAAAGAGCTGGCACGCCGATCGCGGACAATCAAGCAATATTAATGCCGTGGTCCTCCACCTGGCCGAAAACCGAAAGAAGGTTCGTCAGCTTTAGCACATTGCGAAGCTGCTTACCAAGATGAAGCAACTTGAACTCGCATCCCAGTTTCCGGGCAGATGCATGCAGTCGCACCAACGCGCCAAGTCCCGTGCTATCCACGTAGGTAAGTTCTGCTAAGTCAACAACTACCACTTTTGTCTGAGGTAGTAGATGTTTCACCTCCTGGTAGAGTTCTTCGGTGGTGCCTGCTACCAATCGGCCGTGACATTTCACAACGGCGGTGTCCCCGTCACGTTCGATTTCAAAGGTCAGAACTTTTTCGGATTCTTCAGGCATATGGGTTGCTCCTGGGAAGATAACGAACGTTGGGCTTAAGTGTTGACCTGGGAATTTTCGCATATGGAACCTGAAGACAGGAACCAAATTGTGCATTGGCGTACAAACGAACTTGCGATGCTCTCGGACGGACGCTTTCAGCACGGTCCTGGAGCTGATTCAGGCCAGAGAACTGATCGACACCCGATGAGCCTCAGCTCGTCGCGTCGCAACATCATACTGTGATAGAAAGTGGTGTCATTCCGTTGATAACAGACTGAGGTGTGAAACTTCTGGTCAGTCCCCTGTTAATTGATTTACCCGATGAGCTCCGCTGTTGGAGGTGGTACGCCCGCATGCTGTCATTTCTTGATCGTGAAGTCTCTGTTGCCCCTCCCGGTTTCAGCCGGTGGCTTGTGCCGCCCGCTGCACTCTCCATTCATCTGGCCATCGGCCAGGTCTACTCATTCAGTATCTTCAAGAATCCGCTGCTGGCGCTGAAGGGCGCGGACGGCGCGGCGTGGAATCTGAAAGAGGTGGGCTATATCTTTTCGATCGCCATCGCGGTGCTCGGGCTTTCCGCGGCTCTGTTTGGCCGATGGCTGGAGACGGCGGGACCTCGCAAGGCGATGTTTGTCGCGGCTACTTGCTTCGGGTCCGGATTTCTGGTGGCGGCTGCAGGCGCGGCGACACATTCTTTGGCGCTCATCTATCTCGGCTATGGAGTCATCGGTGGCGTCGGGCTGGGGCTGGGCTATATCTCACCGGTCTCGACCCTGATCAAGTGGTTTCCCGACCGGCCGGGACTGGCTACCGGCCTCGCGATCATGGGCTTCGGCGGAGGTGCGATGATCGGTTCGCCGCTGGGGACCAAGCTGATGATGTTTTACAGAGCGTCCGCCCATCCCATCGCGGCCACCTGGGTGACGATGGGCCTTCTCTACTTTGTCTTCATGATGTTTGGCGTCTTTACGATTCGTGTGCCGCGGGAGGGATGGAAGCCAGAGGGATGGGTTCCCAGGGCAACGCGATCGGCCCTGATCTCTACCCACAAGGTGGAGGTCAACGCCGCCTCCCGTACGCCGCAGTTCTGGCTGCTGTGGCTCATCCTGTGCATGAACGTGACCGCGGGCATCGGCATCCTGGAGCAGGCGTCGCCGATGATCCAGGATCTCTTCCGCGGGCGTGTCTCGGCGATCGCGGCGGCTGGTTTTGTGGGCCTGCTGAGCCTCTTCAACATGGGAGGACGTTTTGTCTGGGCGTCGATGTCGGACTTCATCGGACGCAAGACCACCTACTTCGTCTTTTTTGTCGTGGGCATGCTGCTTTATCTGGCGCTTCCTTTTACGGGTAATACGCACCTGAATTCCGTCCCGCTTTTTGTGCTGATTGCGGGCGTGCTGATCAGCATGTACGGCGGAGGATTCGCGACCATTCCGGCTTATCTCAAGGATCTTTTCGGCGGCTATCATGTGAGCGCCATCCATGGACGGCTGCTGACGGCGTGGTCCACCGCAGGCATCGTGGGGCCGCTCATCGTCAACGGCATCCTCGACCATTACGTCGCCAACCACTTGCCGAAACAGCAGGCTTACCCGGTGATCCTGCACATCATGGCTGGCCTTATGGTGGTGGGTTTTATCGCCAATCTCCTGGTGCGTCCAGTGGCACAGAAGTATTGGCTCGAGAGCGCGAGCAGCCAGGTTCGAGCAGCACGTTGAGCAGAGCCGGAACCGGAGGAGCTTCCATCCATGGTCACAAATGAGAACAAGACATCGCCGATCCTAATCCTGGCTGCGTGGTTAGTGGTTTCGATACCCGCCGCATGGGGCGTTTACTACACCCTGCTGAATGCACTCAAGCTCTTCCAGTAGGGCCCATCCACCAGAACCTGGCGCCTTTTCCGCCGCCTTGCACGCGCGCATTTATGATCGAGCGAGGTTGGCTCTGGCCGTAATTCTCAACTCGCTCCCGGAGAAACACCATGCTTGCTGCCAAGGGAACCGCTCTTGCCCTGTTGCCCCTGCTGGTCGTGTCCACCACCCCAGGGTTCGCTCAGGAAGCCGCAACCGAAAAAGAGATTCTGCCCCTGACCGGCTACTCCGCGACTAGCTCGGCCACCGAACGCGACTGGGAGACAAAGTTCCGGGCGTTGCCCTCGAGCGACAATCTGCGCGAAGATATGCGGCGGCTCAGCGCGCGCCCACACCACGTCGGCTCACCCTACGATAAGGAAAATGCGGAGTGGATCCTGGCGCAGTTCAAACAGTGGGGGCTGGAGGCGGAGATTGAAACCTTCTACGTCCTCTTTCCCACACCCAAAGAACGCGCCCTTGCCCTGGTTGCGCCGACTACCTATCAAGCGAAGTTGCAGGAGCCGCCGGTGGCCGGGGACCCAACCTCCAACCAACAGGCCGAGCAGCTGCCGACTTATAACGCCTACAGCATCGACGGCAATGTGACCGCGCCTCTGGTGTATGTAAACCTGGGTGTACGCGCCGATTATGAGCGTCTTGACCGCATGGGTGTGTCGGTAAAGGGAGCCATTGTGATCGCGCGCTACGGCGGGGCGTGGCGCGGCATCAAGCCCAAGATCGCCGCCGAGCACGGAGCCGTTGGCTGCATCATCTACTCCGATCCAGGAGACGACGGTTATTCTCCCGGCGAAACCTTCCCTGCCGGCGCCTATCGCCCGGCACAGGGTGTGCAGCGCGGCGCGGTGACCGACACGTTCTATAACGGTGATCCGCTGACCCCCGGCTACGGCGCGACCAAAGATGCCAAGCGGGTACCGATCCAGGGCAATCCGCTGATCACCAAGATCCCGGTGATGCCGATTTCTTATGGCGACGCGCAACCGCTGCTCGAGGCCATCGGCGGCCAGACCGTACCCAGCGAGTGGCGAGGCAATTTGCCCATCACCTATCACGTCGGCCCCGGCCCGGCGAAGGTCCACCTTCAGGTCAGCTCGAACTGGGATATCAAGCCAATCTACGATGTCATCGCCCGCATTCCTGGGTCGGCGTTCCCCGACCAGTGGATTATTCGCGGCAACCATCACGATGCCTGGGTCAACGGTGCGGAGGACCCGACCTCCGGGATGGTCGCAGTGCTCGAAGAGGCGCGTTCGCTATCGGAGCTGGTGAAGCAGGGATGGAAGCCGAAGCGCACGATTATCTTCTGCGCCTGGGACGGAGAGGAGCCGGGGCTGCTGGGATCGACCGAGTGGGTTGAGACCCACCAGGACGAGCTGCGCGCGAAAGCAGTGGTGTATATCAACTCGGATAGCAACGCGCGCGGGTTTCTCGGTATGGCGGGCTCGCATACTCTGGAACACTTCATCAATGGAGTCGCCCGTGACGTGCCCGACCCGGAAACCAAACTGAGCGTGTGGAAGCGCGCCCAGCTGCACGCGATTGCCAATCCTGAGGGCGAGGGGGGACGGCAGGAGGCGCGGACCCGGCCGGATTTGCGCATGGCGGCGTTGGGCTCCGGCTCCGATTATTCGCCATTCCTCGATTTCGCCGGCATCGCCTCGATCAACCTCGGTTTCCATCGGGGAAAGCGACGGCGGTATCTACCACTCCATCTACGACGATTTCTACTGGTACACGCACTTTGGAGATCCCGACTTCGTCTATGGGCGCGCACTGGCGCAGACCGCCGCCACCGCGGTGATGCGGATGGCGGACGCAGAGCTGCTGCCCTTTGACTTTCATGACTTTGCCGATACGGTCCACGTCTATGTGGGGCAAGTGAAGAAGCTGCTGAATGACAAGCAAACGGAGGTAGAGGAAACTAACAGGGAGCTTGACGAAGGAGTCTTCACCGCAACTGCCGATCCGGAGAAGACCTCCATTCCGCCGCCGCGCAAGACGGTTCCACCGTTTATGAACTTTGCGCCATTGGAGAACGCCGACGCAACCCTGACCCAAAGCGCGGAGCGTTTTACCAGGGCGCTCGCCGCCGCGCGGGCCAGGAGCGACCTTTCCCTCGATCCGCAGGTGCTGGCGCAGATCAACGCGCTCCTCATCCAGAGCGAACGCAAGCTCACCCTTGACGCCGGTCAGCCGGGCCGCCCGTGGTACAGGCATCAGATCTACGCGCCTGGCGCATACACCGGCTACGGGGTTAAGACGCTGCCTGGAGTGCGCGAGGCGATGGAGCAGGAGAACTGGAAGCAGGCCGAAGAGCAGGTTCCGGTGGTGGCAAAGGTACTGGAAGATGAGGCCGCGTTGATTGATACCGTGACGGAGTTGTTGCCACGGCCCTCGATCACGGGAGCTGGAAAGTAGCTTGGGCCCAGCCACGGAGTGGCGGAAGGCCGACTTAAAAGGCAGTTACCGGACTAGTGGACGGTAACTCTTTCTCGCGTCTACGTTATTGTCGTGCCCACCCCAATGAGGGGCGCGGATTAACCACAAACACACCCGCAAATGCTGCAACATCCCTTAAAGTTGAATTGCCAACTCCTGGTCGCAGAGAGTAGCCCATTAGGAATGGAGTGATCTCGGCTTGCGTCTCTAGACGTAGGGAGCTTCGGCCACCGGGGGATTACGCGGTAAAGTAGCCTCAGGCGTTTCTCAAGGAGAGCAATCATGCAATCGCAGATTCAGACGGTAGCTCGCCACTATAGAAATCTTGTAAAGCTGACTGCCAATATGCTCTTGCCAACCAGAACGGCCTTGGAACTCGGGGCGCGATGCAAACGGACCTACGATGACATTCACTTTTCCGTTCCTAGCCTGCATCTTCGCGAGATGTTTCCCAGGATAGCCACCGACCCCGACAATGCGGTGAAGCTCATGCCGGGAACAGCGCTGGACGGCGGCCCGAACCTAATCGAACAGTTCACACTCTGCGCCCTGGTGAAAAAGATTCAGCCCAAAACTATCCTCGAAATAGGCACCTTCCGGGGAGGAACCACCTGGCATTTCTACGACAACGCGCCGGCAGATACCGTCATCTACACCCTTGACTTGCCAGACGACGAGGTGCCCGGAGACGTGACAGACCAGCAGCTCGCGGCCAACAAGAACCGTCCATTTCTGCCAAAATCCGAACGCGTCCGGCAGATTCTCATCAACAGCAAGAAATGGGACGGCGTCCTGGACCGGAAGGTACAGTTCGCCTTCATCGACGCCGACCACTCCTACCAGGGCGTACGCAACGACACCGAAAAAACTTTAGTCAGTCTTGACAGCTGCGCCTGCATTTGTTGGCACGACTCGTTAGAAGACGACTTTGGCTACGGAACGATGCGCTACCTCCGAGAACTGGTAGGGAAGGGCTGGAAGATATTCCGTCTCCGCGGCTCGCACGAGATTTCCAGCGTCACCATCTTCATGACAGACGAAATGCGAGAAAAATTCAACGTCCCGGAACCACACAGCGGAGCTTATCTCTTTAGAGACTACGTCGGGCGATAAATTGCTGGAAATGGCTGCCGGCCGGCGCCGACAGGCCAGGAAGGTTGAACGCCGATTTGGTCGCATACGGTTGGGTAGATCGTTCAGCGTAATCTTGTGCAACCAGCCAACCTTCCCGTCACTTTCCCGTGTAGCTAACTCTCCACACCGAGTTAGATCCGTCGTCGCTCACCAGCAGCGATCCATCCGCAGCCACCGTCACCCCCACCGGACGGCCCCACACCTTGCCATCCGGCAGCACAAAGCCAGTGAGGAAGTCTTCATACTCGCCGCCGGCGTGGCCGGTCTGGTGCAGCGGCACCCGGATCACTTCATAGCCCACGCGCACTGCTTTGTTCCAGGAACCGTGCTCGGAGGCGAAAATGTCTCCCTTGTACTGGGCTGGGAACTGCTGGCCCTGATAAAAAGCAAACTCCAGCGACGCGGTGTGCGGCTGCAGCAGCACATCCGGCACTATGACTTTGTCTTTCAACTCCGGATGCTTGCCCTGATGCCGCGGATCCTGATGGCCGCCGAGGTACCACCACGGCCAGCCATAAAATCCCCCTTCCTGCACGTGCGTGATGTAGTCCGGGACGAGGTTGTCCCCCAGGGCATCACGCTCATTCACCGAGCACCACAACTCGCCCGTCTGCGGATTCACCGCAATCCCGCCTCCCGCGTTGCGAAGGCCGTAGGCATACACGCGCAACACGCAATGCTCCGGATCGCAGGCCAGAATGTCCGCGCGGTCCTTCTCTCGTGGAGTGGTGTCGGGATCGTCCACGTTTGATGCCGAGCCCACCGCGACAAACATTCGCTTGCCATCGCGCGAAAATTCTACCGCCCGCGTGGTGTGCCCAAACCAGCCCGCATCCGGCAGGTCGGCGATGTGTTGCGCTGATCCGCTCGGCTGTAAATCGCCATTGCGATAAGGGAAACGAACGACTTCGGCGGCGCTGCCCACATACAACCACTGTGGATTGGGACCCGGAGGATAGAAAGCGAGACCATACGGATGTTTCAGCCCGCTGACAAAGATTGCCGACTGCTCCGGCTTGCCGCCGGCGGTGAGCCCGCGAAACACCCGGATGCGTCCGGGACTGGTTTCCGCAAGAAAAATGTCGCCGTTCGGAGCCGTGCGCAAGGTCCGGGGATTGTCGAGCCCAGCCGCATACAACTCCACCTTGAATCCGGGCGGCGCCGACGGCCACGCGTTTTCCGGCCGCGCCACCAGGCCGGGAAAGTTGAACGCCGATTTGGTCGCATACGGTTGGGGTAGATCGTTCACCGTAATCTTGTGCAACGTGCCCGGCTTCTGGTAACGAAAATCGGTGAAGGGGGGTGTCGGCGCCTTCAGATTCGATGTGCTCGTGTCGGGAGGTGGCGGCGCGCTCGCTTGCTGCGCTGCGAGCAGCGCAGCAGGGAGCAGAATCATCGCGGCGAGAGCGTGTGCATTGGCAAGCGAACGCATGAATCCTCTTTTGGCTAGTTGCCCCACGGATTGAGTATCGCAACGCCGGTGGGTTCGAAGTCCTCCACATTTCGCGTAACCACAGTCAGCCCGTGAACCAGGGCGGTCGCGGCGATCAGTGCATCTCGATCGGAGCGCGGGTTTGGTACATGCAGCGCCGCGCATCGCTGCGCGACTGCTGTATCCACCGCGAGAACGCGATCATCAAAGGTTGGCAATACATGTCCCTCCATCCAGGAGCGAAGAAGCTTCCCCTGGACTGCATCGCGGCGCTCAACCAGGAGGATCCCTATCTCGAGTTCCAGAATCGAGATGGATGACAAGAACAGAGTCGTTGCGGAAACGCTCTTGGCCCATGCTTTAACACGGCGGTGGATCTTGTCCGTCTTCGCCTTCCGCAACTCGGATACGACATTCGTATCGAGCAGGTACATCAATACAAATCCGCCACGCGGTGAAGACTGCCCCCCAGACGAGGTGGTTCAAATTCAATCTCATCGGCATTCGGCATCGCCAGCAAGTCGACGATACTTTCGTGTTTGTTCACAATCTTCTGATACTCCTCAATGGTCAGCAGAACATGGGCGGGTCGTCCGCGGTCCGTAATAAAGACCGGGCCACGCTTGGCGGCCTTTTTTGCGCCGCTGGTGTCCTGGTTGAACTCCCGGCTGGAAAGCGTTGTGATGGCCATACCCCTCCTACTGTTCCCGTTCAACGTAGCAACGTTTCTACATTATAGCCATACTGGTCTCATCCTGTCCTGGACCGGCTTACCGCCTTCACCACAGCTCTCAGGAGGGCCGGCATCTCCGAATCAAGCGGTACCGACTAAAGATCGGGCGCAAATGTCCTCTTTGGGCAAAAGACGTGTTGACATCCGACCCGAAGAACGTGATACTCATGTCGTATGCCGACCCATAAGGAAGAAAACGATCGCATCGCCCTGCTGCAGGGCACCTTGGACCTGCTCATTCTGAAGACCCTGCTCTTTGGCGCCTGCCACGGCCAGGGCATAGCCCGCAGCATTCAAAGACAATCCGAGGAAGCATTCTTCGTCGATCACGGATCGCTCTACCTCGCCCTGCAGCGCCTGGAAGAGGGAGGCCTGATCGCCGCGAAATGGGGCGTTTCGGAAAACAACCGCAAGGCAAGGTTCTATACGCTGACGGCCAGGGGCAGATCGGAACTGACCGCGAAGGCCGATCAATGGAACCGGCTCACAAGAGCGATGAACCTCATCCTTTCGCCCAGCAACAAGGAGGCATAGATGCCGCGCGACCGCCGAAGCGCCGATGACTTTGCGAATGAGATCCGCTCGCATCTGGAAATGGAAGCCGATGAACTTGAGTCGGAAGGAATTCCAAGAAGCGAAGCGGAGCGACAGGCCAAGGTTGCCTTTGGCAGTTCAGCGGTGGCGCGCGAGCGATTTGCGCTGAGGCATCGGCTGCTGTGGCTGGACAACCTACGGCAGGATGTACGCTTCGGAATTCGCATGATGCGGCGCAACCCGGCATTCACCATGGTTGCGGTACTCACTCTGGCGATCGGCATCGCCGCCAGCGCAACGGTTTTCACGTGGATCAACGCCGTGTTGTTGGAACCGCTGGGCGGCGTGACCGCGCCGAACCGCCTGGTCACGGTGGAAACAGTGACCTCGAATGGCGAATGGGTTCCGAATTCCTATCCGGATTTCGTTGATTTTCGTGATCGTTTGAAGCTCTTCGACGGCATTGCTGTCACCCATATGGCGGCATTCAGCGTAGGCAAGGATGGCCATGCCGAACGCGTCTGGGGCGAATTGGTTTCCGGCAATTTCTTCGCTGTGCTGGGAGTGAAACCCGAAGCCGGGCGGCTGTTCTTGCCTTCCGAGTATGGCGACACGCCTGGCGCCTATCCCATCGCGGTGATCAGTGACCGGTACTGGCGTTCCCATTACGCTGCCGATCCAGGCGTGATCGGCAAAACCATCCGCATCAATCAGCATGAACTCACGGTTGTGGGTGTTGCCGCACCGGCCTTCCATGGTTCGATCCCTGTCATCTCGTTCGACCTATGGGTACCCTATATGGAGCAGTCCGTACTAAACGGCGTGAAGGACTGGATGCTGCGCGATCGCCATGACCGCAACATGCTCGGAATCGCGAGACTCAAGCCGGGCGTGTCCGAGGAGCAGGCGCGGGGCGAGCTGAAAGCCCTTGCCGATCGCATGGCGGTTGCGAACGCCGATGTGAGTGAAGGCATGAGCGCAACACTGATGCCGCTGTGGAAGTCGCCACACGGACCGCAGGGTCTGTTGCTTGGCCCGCTTCGCATCCTGATGGGCGTGTGCGTGCTGGTGCTGTTTATTGTGTGCGCCAATATCACCAACCTGCTGTTGGCGCGGGCAACGGTACGCGAGCGGGAGTTTGGCGCCCGTATCGCGCTGGGCGCGGGCCGTGCGCGCGTCGTTCGTCAGGTGATGACCGAGAGCCTGCTGCTGACGGGGGCGGGAGCTTTGCTTGGAGTGGCTGCAACCCCGTGGCTGAGTCACGCATTGCGCTACCTTACGCCTCCCGGACCGACGCAGTTGCTGGTCTCGACGGATATCCGGCCGCCGCACTTCTCCGTGTTGGTGTTTACAGCAGGTATCTGCCTGGTCGTGGGACTGGTCGCGGGGATTTCTCCCGCGCTGCAAGTGAGGCGCATGGAGACAGGCCCCCGACTCAATGATGGCGGCCGTAGCGCGACCGCTGGACGAAAACGGAATCGGCTGCGTTCGGTGCTGGTTGCCTCCGAGGTCGCGCTGGCGCTGGTGGCCATGGTAGGCGCCGGCCTGTTCGCCCGCAGCTTTCAGCAGACGCTGCACGTCGATCCGGGCTTCGACCCGAACCACGTCCTTCTCAGTCAGTTCTACCTGTCAACGAATGGATATAGCCTTGCCCAGAGGATAGAGTTCTGCCGTCGCCTCGAGGAACGAATGGCGAGCACTCCTGGCGTAACGGACGTGGCGTATTCAGACGGTGTTCCCTTGGGGTTCGAACCGAGTTGGTGGGAAGAGTTGCGGATCGAAGGCTATGCGCCCAGGCCTAACGAAAACATGAACATCTTCCGCAATGTCATCTCTCCTGGATATCTGCCGCTACTGCACATACCCATGGTTGAGGGCAGAAACTTCACCGATCAGGACAACGAGAATACGTCGGCTGTCATGATCGTCAATCAGGCATTTGTCCAGCGGTTTCTTCCCGGCCGTAATCCGATCGGCGTAAGAGTGCATGGGTGGGGAGACTGGTTTCGCATCGTCGGCGTAGCCAAGGATTCGAAGTATCACTACCTTGGCGAATCAGCGCCAGCCTATTTTTACGTGCCATTTCGGCAGGTTTTTCGCGAAGACATGAACCTGGCTTTCTATGTGCGAACACAAGGCGATCCAGACGCAGTCCTCTCCACGCTGCGCGCGCAGACCTGGGCGATCGATCCGAATGTGACGGTCTTTGACGCCGCACCCCTCAAGGAGTTCATCGGAGCTTCGCTCTATCCTCAGAAGGTCGCTGCCAGCTTGCTGACCATCATGGGAGTCATCGCACTGGTACTGGCAGCTGTCGGACTTTATAGCGTCATGGCCTACTCGGTTGCTCAACGCACGCAGGAGATCGGGGTGCGCATGGCGCTTGGCGCGCAGCGTGGCCAGGTGCTGCGGATGGTGATCGGGCGGGGGCTTGCGCTCACCGGGTTTGGGCTTGCCGCAGGCGGCGCGCTTTGCATCACCGCGGTGAAGATCATCGCGGGGGTATCGTTCACCAACTCCGGCATGGGCACACATGCGAGACTGCTGGGAGACGGGAGCATGAATGGTGCAGTCTATTTAATTGCGGCAGGGATCCTGATGGTCGTGGCGATGGTTGCCACCTACCTGCCTGCCCGACGTGCCGCCGCTGTCGAGCCCATGCAGGCGCTGCGAACAGATTAGTCAGCAGTCCAGCGATCCCGGATGCACCGTAGGTCCGACTTTTGTGACGAAAGGCAGAAAAGTTGTTTCATGCAGCGTCAACCATGGAGACGGTCTCCGGAACCGTGCTGGACGAGATGTTGATCTTTCGGATTTTTAAATTGTCATCCATCGCAAACTATTGTCGAAGCTAACGACTGTGGAGCCCTTGTCCACCCGCATCCACAGTCCAGCCCAAGCACCGACCTCTTCGGCTTTCACGGATGCTCTTAGCCTGACTCGCTTTCCGACATATTGACCTGCACTAAATTCCTGCATGAGGGTACCAAACCCGCCCATCGCTGACTGTTTGGCTCTCAAGTAGGCACTTGGGAAACCTTGGTAGCTCGCCTGCGGATCTAGACCAGTCTCATAGTTGCGAGGATTGCTACCTGCTAGAAGCCACCCCTCAGGCACAGCAGGGTTTTTGGTCGACTGGGTTTGCGCTGGTAGGCGAATGGAAACGAGCAGCATAAGGAAACACAGCCCACCCGCCGAGGTGATGAGCGAGGCTCTCCTAGGCAGACGGCTCCCCTTGATGGCAGTCAACATGGCGTTCAATCTCCTCTGGGAGGTTCGACGGACACTCGATAGAAAAGATATCGACTGACCACACGCCGGAACATGCAAAACATCGGTCGGGCTCGGTCGTGATTGGCGAACATACCGAAAATGCGACTTTCCAGGGACTCAGTGGTGCGCAAAGCGGTTACACCGTATGTCTCCCACCCCTGCGCGTGCCCCTCCATACCGTCCGGAGAGGCACCCAGCTCGCACCCAGCTACTGCACCACGACTTGAAGAGTGACGGCGTGAGACAGGTTGCCGGTCGAGCCGGTGGCGGTGACGGTGATTGTCTGCGTCCCTGCAGGCGTACCCGGCGTGCTAGTGCCGGATGCACCGCTAGCGCCAGAGGAAACCTTGGATCCGCCGCAGCCGGACAGGGAAAGCAAACAAGCAGGTTCCCGCACAGATGACGTTCGAGGCAGGGAAATCCCGATATCCCAGTAGGGATGACCGCCCCGCTTATCTGGTGGGCATCTCGCAGCGGAAGACTGGGACGAACCGGCTCACGAGAATCGATCGGGGAAAGACGATGGCCCCAACAGCCTGTTGCAGCTTCCGCTACACTGGTTTGGGCGACGTCGTAAGTTATGGGAAGGGCCTATCGCTCAATGGCTATAGCAGCGGACTGGTGGGCCGACCATTGGCAGAGAATCATGTCAACCATCCAGCGCTATGGTTTTGCAGTTGTCTCTGTCATTCTTGCCATGCTGCCGGCGCTGGTCCTGCAACACTATAAATTCCACGACGTGGAACTGCCGCTCCTGCTGTTTGCCGTCGCGCTCACTGCGTGGCATGCGGGAAGCGGGCCGGCCGTGCTGGCGATTGTGCTCTCGAGCCTTTGCTTCGATTATTTCTTCGCGCCGCCCCTTTACAACTTTACGCCTGACTCCCGAAGATATTCCGGCGATCGTGGTGCTGGTCTTGTTCGCTGTGCTGATTGCACGGTTTGCCGCAATCCGGCGGCGCATCGAAGGAGAACTCGTGCAAGCCCGGGATAAGCTTCAGGCTGAGGTGGCCGAGAGAACCCAACAGGCCACGGAGATTCGCGTTCTCAATCAGGAACTTGAGAAACGATCCCTGGCTCTCGAAGCCAGCAACAAGGAACTGGAAGCGTTTGCTTACTCTGTTTCCCACGACCTGCGTGCCCCGCTCCGCCATATGGCCGGATTCGCGGAGCTGCTGCAGAAAACCGCAGCCGCCAAGCTGGACGACAAGGCCCAACGGTACATGCGGATCATCCTGGACTCGGCGCAAAGGATGGGCAACCTGATCGACGACCTGCTGGCTTTCTCTCGCATCGGACGGGTGGAGACGCAAAAGGCGGCCGTGAATCTGGACCTACTGGTGAAGGAAGCCCTCAGCGAAATACAGCAGGAAACCAACGGCCGCGACATTGCGTGGAAAATCGACAATCTGCCGATTTGTTACGGAGACCGCTCCATGCTCAGGCTGGTTCTGGTCAATCTGCTCTCCAATGCGGTCAAATTCACGCGCGCACGAGCGAAGGCGGAAATCGAGGTGGGATGCACCAACGGGAGTGCGGATGAGGTGGTGGTCTTTGTGAAGGACAACGGCGCGGGATTTGATATGAAATATGTAGATAAACTGTTTGGAGTGTTCCAACGCCTACACCATGTGGACGCGTTTGAAGGTACCGGGATAGGACTGGCAACCGTTCAGCGTATTATTCACCGTCATGGAGGCAAGGTCCGGGCGGAGGGCGCCCTCGATCGGGGCGCAACTTTTTATTTCTCTGTTCCAAAATTCTAAGGCGGGGATAAAGACGTGATTCAAAGACTAGGACGTATTTTGATGGTTGAGGACGACCCCAAAGATGTGGAGCTTACCATGACCGCACTCGAGGATTACAACCTCGCCAATGAGGTGATTGTGGTTCGAGATGGGGAAGAAGCTCTGAATTACCTCACTTACCAAAACGAATACGAAGACCGCCCAAGCTCTAATCCGGCGGTCATGCTGCTGGATCTCAAATTGCCCAAGGTAGATGGATTGGAGGTCTTGAGGCAGGTTAAAAGCAATGAAAAACTAAAATTGATTCCTGTAGTGGTGCTGACCTCCTCTCACGAGGAGAAAGATTTGATCGCAAGTTACAAGCTGGGCGTAAACGCCTACGTGGTAAAGCCGGTGGACTTTCACCAGTTCGTCAATGCCATCAAGGAACTTGGTGCGTTTTGGGCGATCATCAACGCGCCCCCTCCCGGGAGCTGAAGAAGTGAGCACCACCCATCCCCTGCGGATTCTTTGCCTGGAAGACGATCCTAACGACGCGGAGCTTATTCAGGAACTGCTCCAGAGCGAAGATATCGCGTGTGAATTGTCGCGGGTCGATACTCAGACGGCCTTCCTTGCCTCGCTGGAGCAAGGCGGCATTGATCTGATCCTGGCCGACTACACGCTTCCCTCCTTCGATGGTCTCTCGGCCTTGAACCTTGCCCTGCGTGTCCGCCCGGAGGTGCCGTTTATTTTTGTAACCGGGACCCTGGGCGAAGAAGTGGCCATCGAAGCGCTCAAAGTGGGCGCGGCCGATTATGTGCTGAAGACGCGGTTGTCGCGGCTGGTGCCGTCTGTGCTGCGCGCATTGCGCGGAGCCACCGAAGTCGCCGAACGTAAGCGGGCAGAGAAGGCGCTGCGGCAAAGCGAAGCTTACCTGGCGGAGGCCCAGCGCCTGAGCCGTACGGGCAGTTTCGGCTGGAACGTGTTGACCGCAGAGATCGTGTGGTCTGACGAAACATACAGGATATTTGAATGCGAGCCCGGGACCACTCCGACGATCGAGATGGTGATGGAACTGACTCACCCGGAAGATCGGGCAATTGTCCGTCAAGCCATCCATCATGCCTCCACCGGTGGGAGCAGCTTCGATATCGAGTATCGGCTGCTGGTTGGCAGCGGTGCGGTTAAGTATGTTCGGGTGGTTTCGCATCTGCTGCCATGCGACGACCCGGCCGACGTGCTCTTTGTCGGCGCGGTCACGGACATCTCGGAGGCCAAGCAGGCGGAAAAGGCCCTGCGGCGCAATGAAGGTTACCTGGCGGAAGCGCAGCGATTAACCCGCACCGGCAATTGGGTTTGGAGCTCGGTTGCCCGGCAAAGTGTTCACTGGTCATTGGAACATTACCGTGTGTTTGGCTTCGATCCGGAGATGGGGATACCGACCGACGAAGCATTTGCCCAGCGCATCCATCCGGACGAGCGCGACCGCGTGGTCCGCGCCATTGAAAAAGCTATGTTTCAAGACCGGTCGGATTTTGAGATTGAGTTCCGCATTCTTCTTCCCGGGGGCGAGGTTAAGCATATCCGCGCCATCGGTCATCCCATACTCGACCAATCCGGAGAGTTATCTGAGTGCGTTGGAACCGCGATGGACGTGACCGAGCAACATGAGGCGAGGGCGGCTTTGGAGACTGCGTTTGCGGAAATAAAGACGCTGCAGGATCAGCTCTACAAAGAAAACATTGCCCTGCGCGAAGAGATTGTCCGAACGTCGATGTTTGAGGAGATTGTAGGCGAATCGCCGGCTCTGCAGGCGGTGCTGGCACGGGTGACCAAGGTCGCGCCGACAGATTCCAGTGTGCTGGTCACCGGGGAAACCGGAACGGGCAAGGAGCTGATCGCGCGCGCAATTCACAAGCGGTCCCAGCGCGCTGCGCGGGCTTTCGTCAGTGTCAATTGCGCCGCCATCCCTACATCCTTGATCTCGTCGGAACTGTTTGGCCATGAGAAGGGAGCGTTCACGGGGGCAACGCAACGCCGCCTGGGGCGCTTCGAGTTGGCCGAAGGAGGGACGATTTTCCTCGACGAGGTCGGGGAGCTCCCGCACGAGACTCAGATTGCTTTGCTCCGTGTGCTGCAGGAGCGGGAGTTTGAGCGGGTCGGGGGCAGCAAGGTCATCCCGGCCAACGTGCGCGTGATCGCCGCTACCAACCGGGACTTGGAGGCCTCGGTCGAGGAGGGCACCTTTCGCGGCGATTTGTATTATCGCCTCAATGTTTTTCCCATAGAGATGCCGGCGCTGCGACAAAGAAAAGAAGACATCCCTCTCCTGGTTGAATATTTCATCGATCGCTACTCGAGTAAGACGGGGAAAAAGATCCGCGGCATTGAGAAATCGACCCTTGACCGGCTCAAATCCTATACCTGGCCGGGCAATATCCGGGAGCTGCAGAATGTAATCGAGCGCTCCATTGTGCTTTGCGAAACGGAGACTTTTACGGTCGACGAAAGCTGGCTGTCGGTCAATTGTAATGAGCCGGATCGAGCCCCGCGCATGGTTTTGCGGATGGCGCCGTCGGAAGAGAAGAAGACCATCGAAGCTGCGCTTGCCGAGGCGCAAGGCCAGGTGTCGGGGCCGTCCGGGGCTGCAGCCAGGCTTGGCATACCTCCCTCCACGCTGGACTCGAAGATCCGCGCGCTCAAGATCAACAAGCACCGCTTCAGGAGCCTCTAGGACAACAGAACCTGGTTTTTCCGCGAGCCCGCTGGCCGTCCTTCCCTTCCCGAAAAATCACGATTTTCGTGAACTCCCGAACTTCGTGAACCTTTATTGCCTTTAAGTCATTTATTATGTGCGGCTAAGGATGGCCTTCTAGTTGCATGTTTTTCTAACAAATGTTTCAGATTCGCAGATCCGAGAAAAAGGGCCTGGTGACTTTAGCTCTTAGCGGCCGGATCGAGGAGGAGCAGTTATCCGAACTGCAGAAGCTACTCGAAACCGAGGCTGGGATGAACTGGGCAGCGATCGTTTTGGATTTGGCGGACGTGAGGTTGGTGTATCGGGAAGCCGTAAAGTACCTTGCGACCTGCGAGGGCCGCGGGATTGAGCTGAGAAATTGCCCATCCTATGTCCGTGAATGGATTGAAAAAGGGAGAGGTTAACGCCATGAACCGTAGCATTGAGCCAGCCATGAGTTTGGACGCAGCGGGCACCGAAACCGTTGGCAGACGGCGGAACGAGCGAGGCCAAAGACGCTTCTGTCACTCCATTCAGGAGCAACTCAACCGGGAGCAGACCCTTCGCCTGGAAGAGCGCGGCAGCGAACGTGCGCGGATCGCCCGCGAATTGCACGACACCTTATTCCAGGGGTTTTTCGGAGCATCGATGGTGCTGCACAATGTCGCCGACGCAATGGAGGAATCGCCCGATAAGCACTCCCTGGCCAAGGCTCTGCAAGTGGTTCGCCGGGCGCTGGAGGAAGGCCGGGCCGTTTTACAAGGGCTCCGCGCTCCCGGGTTCGCGGCGGCGAGTATCGAACACGAGCTTTCCGGCTTTCTGGAGGATTTTTCCCCCAACGGGGTACGCTGCGAAATCAGCGTAACCGGTGTCCCTAAGGCATTGAGGGCCGAGGTCCAGGAGCAAATTAATTTGATGGGGAGAGAAGCGCTGGTCAATGCTCTGCTCCATTCCGGGGCGACATGCATTGAAGCTGAGGTTGAGTACTCGGCCCGCCGGTTGCGGGTGATCGTGCGCGACAATGGCCGCGGCATCGACCCGCAGGTGGCGCATTCGCGACAGGATTCGCACTGGGGTTTATTGGGAATGCGTGAGCGCGCGGCAAGTATCGGAGCGACCCTCACGATATGGAGCAGGCCGGGAGCTGGGACAGAAGTGGAGATTTCGATTCCGAGCCAGGCTTTGGCGGGGGCTTGTGCCTGACGGTTGTACGTAAACGATCGCAAACAGGTGCGGCTCAAAGAGTCTGCGTGAGAACCCGAGAAAATCAACAGCAGGTTCCCTCCCGCTTATCCACATCATTATTTGCATAGGCCTCTGGACGCCAGTCCTTCTCGCCGCTAACGTGATGGCAGCAAAAATAAATCCCTGCCAAGCGGGCCGCAGCCAGGCAAGATGATCAACTAAATTGCTTGGTCATCTTGAGCATCTTCGTGAAACAAAGGACTTATTTGGCAACCTTACCAAATCGGTTTCGCCTGCCGGGACGGGAAGTGGTAAGTCCAGTGCACCCGCTGCTAAAATCGTGGCCTTCCACTAGTCGTTTGGCGAAATCCGGGAAAATGATCGTGAGAAGGCTGCGTGCCTTTGCTTTGTGCTTATTGGTGGGTGGCTCGGGGCTGCGGGCCCAGGTAAGCGTGCTGACCCAGCATAACAATCACCAGCGCACCGGAGCCAACCTGAACGAGGTCATCCTCACCCCTTCCAATGTAAAAATGAAGCAGTTTGGGATGCTGTTTCGCAGAGTGGTTGACGATCAGATTTATGGCCAGCCGCTGTATGTGGCTAACGTCAAACTACGCGGCGGCACACACGATCTGGTTTACGTCACCACAGTCAACAACAGCGTCTATGCGTTCGATGCGAATGATGCTTCGGCATCCGAACCGTTTTGGCATGTCAATTTTGGTATGCCCCCCAGTGTCTACGACGGCAAATATGGCTGTACGGACATGAATGGGAACATGGGCATTATCGGAACACCGGTCATTGATGCGCAGGAGGGCACGCTCTACGTAGTCGCTGCTACTCGAGTCGGGGACGGTTTTACCCAGCGCCTGCATGCGTTGGATCTGGCGACGGGGGCGGATCGCTCGGCCAGCCCGGTGACCATCACCGCACCCGGCTTCCATCCCCTCATGCAGAGCCAACGGCCCGGCCTGCTGCTCTCGCGCGGAACGGTGTACGTCGGCTATGCGTCGCATTGTGACAAAGAACCCTATCATGGCTTCCTGATCAGCTACGACGCCAAGTCACTGCAGCAGACGGCAGTGTTCAATACTTCCCCGCAAGGACAAGCGGCCAGTATCTGGCAATTTGGGCAGGCTCCTGCTGTGGATGCGGAAGGGAACATCTACGTTGTAACCGGGAATGGGAGCTGGAATGGCAGCTCGGACTTCAGCGAAAGTTTTCTCAAGCTCGACCCCAACCTCAACATAGTGGATTGGTTTACACCGACGGATCATGCCCATCTTGACGCCATCGATGCGGATCTCAATTGTTCCGGTGCGGTTTTGGTTCCGGGAACCGGTCTGGTCATGGATGCGGGGAAGCAAGGGGTCCTTTACCTTGTAGACACCCATCATATGGGCCACCTGGGCGACGGCCAGGCGGTGCAACATTTTCAAGCAACCAGTTCGCAACTGCCCAGCCTGGTCTATTGGAACAGCGCCAAGAATGGCGCGCTGATTTATATGTGGGGGCAGACCGATCGACTTAGAGCTTATCGCCTCGAGGGCGAAAAGCTGAGAGAAGAACCTTTCGCGATTCGGCCGGAGGCGACTCAGGGACATCCTGGGGCTATGATCTCGCTTTCGGCAAATGGGAATCGGGATGGAATTCTCTGGGCAGCCATTCATGCCAGCGGCGATTCATGGCATGAGTCAAGACCCGGCATACTGCGCGCCTATGACGCGGACGACATTGCGCACGAACTGTGGAACTCTCTCAACAATGCAGCCCGCGACGATTGCAATAACTATGCCAAGACGGCTCCGCCCACCATCGCGAACGGTAAGGTCTTTCTGGCCAGCTTCGGAACCCGCAATACGGGAAGCGGTCAACTTTGCGTCTATGGATTGCTGCCGGATGGCCCTGCTCCATTGCCGCCGTCAAGTGTGAATGTCTCGGCTGGAGATGGACAGGTCTCTCTGACCTGGACAGGGTTGCGGGACACCCCCACATACACCGTGAAGCGATCGAATAAGAATGCTGCGCCCTTCGAGACCATCGCGCGAGGTCTAACGTCGACTACCTTCACCGACATGACGCCGGATAACGGTATGACTTATCAATACGCGGTGAGCTCCGAGAACTCGAACGGAGAGAGTGCGCCTTCGCGTGTGGCTACCGTCTTTCTGCCCAAACCCCAGTTGCAAACCAACCTTTTGCCGCCCGGGCCGGGACGAGAAATAACCGCAAGAGTCTGTTCCGGTTGCCACTCGATTGTGTTAACAGCCCACGAACGACTGAGCCCGCAAGGATGGCACGACCTGGTGCGCCTGATGGCCTCGCGGGGCGCAGTCGCCACCGACGACGAACTGGACGAAATCACTGGCTACCTGGCAAAGTCGTTTCCCATTCCCACGACGAAGGACGATCAATGACCATTTTTCGCAGAGACTTTTTGAAGCTGGCGGGTACGGGTCTGGTGGGTGCTACAGCAGGTATTTCACCCGGCGCTCAAGCGCAAACTGCGCCCATGCCGGGGGCAGGCGCCAATGCTGTGATCGACGTGAGAGCCTATGGCGCACGAGGCGACGGCGCCTCGATTGATACCCCGGCAATCAATAAAGCCATTGAAACAGCCAACGCGCAGGGAGGGGGCACAGTGCGGTTTCCCGCGGGCACGTATGCTTCCTACTCCATTCACTTGAAAAGCAATGTCGTGCTCTACCTCGATACGGGAGCAACGATTCTGGCCGCAAGCGTTGCCCCAGGGGGCAGCGCCAGTGGAGCATCCTACGATCCCGCGGAGCCGAATACTCCCTGGGAAGACTACCAGGATTATGGGCACAATCATTGGCACAATAGCCTCATTTGGGGTGAAGGGATCCACGACGTTGCCATCCTTGGGCCGGGGTTGATTTGGGGCAAAGGCCTAAGCCGCGGCGGCTCGGAGGAGCCGCGGGCGGAAACTCCAGGCATGGGAAATAAGACGATCGCGCTCAAGAATTGCCACAACGTCATCCTGCGGGATTTCTCTATTTTGAAAGGCGGCCACTTCGGCGTCCTGGCGACCGGGGTCGACAACCTGACCATCGACAATTTGAAGATCGATACCGATCGGGATGCAATCGACATCGACTGCTGCCACAACGTTCGGGTTTCCAATTGCAGCGTCAATTCACCCTGGGACGATGGCATTTGCCCTAAGAGCTCATTTGCTCTTGGCTATGCGCGTGCCACGGAGAATGTGACGATTACGAATTGCTATGTTACCGGCGCCTACGTGCTCGGGACCATGTTAGATGGCACTTATAAACGCTGGCCGGCTGATTTCAAAGTGGCTCCCACTGGCCGTATTAAGTGCGGTACCGAGTCGAATGGCGGGTTTAAGAACATCACGATCTCGAATTGCGTATTTGACGGATGCCGCGGCTTTGCGCTCGAGAGTGTGGATGGTGCGCTGCTGGAAGATATAACCTTTACCGGTGTCACGATGCGCGACTGCACCAACACCCCTTTGTTTCTCCGCCTGGGCAGCCGCATGCGAGGTCCGGCGGGGGTTCCCGTGGGCACCGTGAAACGCATTATCATCAGTAACGTTGTCAGCTACAATTCCGCCTCGCAGTTTGGCGGGGCGGGGCACATCTCCGGTATTCCGTCCAACCCGATCGAGGACGTTAAGATCAACGACCTCTATATGGAGCATCGCGGAGGGGGAACACGGGAAATGGCCGCACGGGCGGTGCCGCAGATGGAGCAAGGGTATCCTGAACCCTACCGGTTTGGCGACATCCCTGCGAGCGGATTCTTCCTGCGAAACGTGAACAATATCGAACTGACGAACGTGGAACTTTCCTGGAGCCAGCCGGATGCGCGGCCAGTCTTTTACCTGGACAATGTCAAAGGCGCTGAGTTCTTCCGTATCAAGACGCCAAAGGCCGTTACCACCCCGGTATTCGAGCTCCGAAACGTTCAGGATTTTAGCGTGACCCTATCGCGAAACGTGAAAGACCTTCACTTAGACAAGGTGGATCAGAGGACAATTACGGATTGATGGTTTCAAACGTCAGTGGGCTCCTGTGTCGCGGGTGGATTGCCAGGCGATCTGCTGCCATTGGCCGTTGCGGCGCTCATATACGGTCAGGATGAAGATATTGATATCGAATGGAGTGGGCTGCATGCGGGAGTCCATCACCTTCACGGCGTAGTCGCCATCGATGACCGCGCCCGTTCCCAGCATGCGAACATGCAAAGCCTTCGGGTGCCAGGAAATGTAATGCAGCTGTCCGCTGCGAATTGCATCCAGATAGCTTTTCTTGGTATCTACTTTGCCGCTGGCGTGGATGTAAGTGACATCGTCCGCCATAATGCGCTCCAAAGCAGGGATGTCGGAATGCTCCAGGGCTGCGGTGCGGGCGTGTTCGGTAGCCAGGACCTGCTGTGCAGCATCGCCGGTCAAGGTTGGTGCGGCCTGCGCCATGCTTGCGGCCAACACCAGCGTCAACAAGAGCTGAATCTTCTTCACGAGTCCCCTGCCTTTCATCAGGACTTGCTGATATCCAGCAATTGTAGTGGCAATCGCCGCCATTAAATGTCCGCCATTACCGCCGGCAAACTAAACTGGAAAAAGGCAGCCTCCAGAGCCGACTGATTCTTTAGAGTTTATGGACAGCCTGAAGGCCGTCCGCCTTCAAGACAGTCCCTCAGCGGGTTTTCGCCAGTCCGCCTGGCGGCGTAGCTTTGCAAGAAAAAATCAACCGGGTTTTTAGAGACCCGCGCAGTCCCCAAGGAATAGCATTCGGTTCTACAAGGAATGGGGCTGCTTATGAAAGCTGCGGTTTGGTATGGCAGGCAAGACGTTCGTGTTGGGCGCGTGGACGATCCGCCCGATCCATCTTCAGGACAGATCCAGGTTGAGGTTGCCTGGTGCGGCATTTGCGGCACCGATCTCCACGAATACCTGGGTGGTCCTGTCTATATTCCGCAGGATCGACCGCATCCACTTACATCCGTACAATCTCCCGTCATCATCGGACACGAGATGTGCGGGCGGGTGATCGCCGTGGGCGACCTCGTGCAAGACTTCTCAATTGGCGACCGGGTTGTCGCCTGCCCCATCATCGGCTGCCAACAGTGCCGCTGGTGCCGGTCCGGTTCTATGGCGCAATGCGATAAGGTGGCATTTCTGGGCACCAGTTGGTGGGGAGGCGCACTCTCGGAACGATTGAACCTCTATGCGTACCAGTGCTATCACCTACCCGAGACGATTTCTGACGAAGTGGGCGCCTTGGTTGAGCCATTTTCGGCGACCGTCCGCGCCATCACTACAGGACACATAGGACCGGATGACAATGTCGCGATCGTCGGCGCAGGGCCCATCGGCTTGATGGCATTGATGGCCGCCACTCTCCGGGGAGCGAAAAGAGTGGTCGCAGTCGAGGTTGCCCAGCGGCGCAAAGAGACCGCCAGGCAGCTGGGCGCTTTCGACGTGATCGATCCCGCTCAAGAGAATCCCGAGAAACGCGCGCTCGAGATTACCGAGGGAGAGGGATTCGATGTGGTGGTGGAATGCGCCGGGCAGCCGATGACGGCGCAGCTGGCGGGGAAGCTTACAAGGACGCGCGGCCGGTTAATCGTCATGGGAGTGTTTGAGAAACCAGCACCGCTTGACTTGACGGATTTGGTCTTCCGGGAGAAGACCGTGAGTGGAAGCATGAGCGGTTATGGGCTCTACGACGAAACGATTCGCATGATGACAGACGCGCGATTTAAAGGTGAGGAGCTGATTACGGACCGCATTCCTCTCGATGAGTTGGTGGAGAAGGGCTACCACGGCTTGCTGTACGAGAAGGAAAATAACGTGAAGACGCTGGTTTCGCCTCACTGAGCGGTGGCGCCCCACCCTTCGCAAACGGCGCAAAGGATGGGGCACTGGCCTACATCAACTCTTCTACGAAGGCTCGCGCGACATCGGGGGGAATGCGCGAGCTCTGCTTGACCAACGGTTCCTTGGCCAGCACTGGTTCTGATTCATGCAGGGTGGGCACGTCGGTCGCGTTCGAAGAATTTGCCGATGGGAATTTCATCGCCCCACAGCAGCGATTTCTCCATCGCGGCCATCCAGTTGGTCGAGTCGTACGCAGGATTGTCTTCGAGCTTCTTAACCCGGGGACGGAACCACTGGAAGGTGTTGTCGTGGTTGTAGGTCACGCAGGGACTGAAGACATCGATGAAGGAGAAGCCCTTGTGCTGGATCCCCTGCTTGATGAGTTCGGTAAGGTGCTTCTGCTCCGCGCTGAAGCCACGGGCGATAAAGGTGGCTCCCGCAGACAGAGCGAGCGAAATGGGGTTGATCGGCCCTTCGACGTTGCCAAAGGGCATGCTCTTGGTCTTCATGCCCAGGCGGCTGGTGGGCGAGGTTTGCCCGGTGGTGAGGCCGTAGATCTGGTTGTCCATGACGATGTAGAGCAGATCGACGTTGCGGCGCATGGTGTGCATGAAATGATTGCCGCCGATGCCGAAGCCGTCACCATCGCCCCCGGTGACCAGCACCGTCATGCCGTGATTCGCCATCTTGAAGCCGGTGGCCACAGCCAGCGAGCGTCCATGCAGGGTGTGCATGCCGTAGGTGTTGATGAAGCCGGGGAAATTCGAGGAGCAGCCGATGCCGCTGATGGTGGCAACCTCATGATTGGGAATCTGCAGCTCGACCAGCGCCTTCTGCACCGCCGCCAGCACGCCGAAATCGCCACACCCCGGGCACCAGTCGGGATCGACCTTGCCCTTAAGGTCCGCCATGGTGGTCAGTTTTGGAGCCGCTATATCTGTCGCCATCGTGTTGTCTCTCCTAGACCATGATTTCGTGCGTCGGGAACGGAAAGGGTGGTGCTTCCGCTCAGCTGCTCTTTGACCGCTTCCACAATGTGGTGCGGCATGAAGGGTTCGCCGTCGTATTTGCGGATGTGTCCATTGGCCACAAAACTGGTTTCGCTGCGCAGGTAGCGGGCGAACTGGCCACTGTAGTTGTTCTCGATAATGATGGTGTGGCGGGAACGCTTCAGGATGATCGGCAATGGCGTCGCCATGCAGCGGAACGAGCCAGCGGATCTGCAGCTGATTGGCAGTGATTCCCTGCTCCGCCAGCAGCTCGCGCGCTTCCTCAATCACGCCCTGGGTCGATCCCCAGCCGATCAGGGTCACGTCGGCGTCGCGCGGGCCCTTGCAGCTTGGGCGGCTGGACCGAGGCTTCAATGCCCGCGACTTTGCGCATCCGCTTTTCCATCATGGCGCGGCGCTTCACCGTGTTGGTGTATTCGTCGCTGATGAGCACGCCGTCTTCATCGTGCTCGTCGCTCGAGACCACGTGGGTGTGGCCGGGAACTCCGGGAACGGCGCGCGGGGAAACTCCGCTCTCGGTAATCAGGTAGCGCTTGTAGGATCCGTTGCCGTTGCCATTGGCGGAGGTGATCATCTCGCCGCGATCGACCTCGGGGTTGAAGTCCAGAATGTTCGGGTCGACGCTGAGGCGGCCTTCGGCCAAGCAGCAGGTCGCAAAGCACGATGCCGGGACACTGGAAGCGTTCGGCGATGTTGAAGATTTCCGGGATGAGGGTGAAGCAGTCGCCAATATCGAGCGGAGCGGCAATGACCCGGGGGTAGTCGCCAAACGCTGCGCCCAGCATCTGCCACAGATCGCCCTGCTCGGTCTTGGTGGGGACGCCGGTGGATGGGCCGGCGCGCTGGCAGTCAATCACGACCACGGGAATCTCGGCCTGGGCGGAGAGGCCGAGGGCCTCGCTCATCAGGGCAAAGCCGCCTCCGGAGGTAGCGCACATGGCGCGAACCCCGGCGTGGGCGGCGCCGATGGCCATGTTGATCACGCCGATCTCGTCCTCGACCTGGCGGACCATGATGTTGGCTTTGCGGGCGTGCTCGGCCATCCAGTGCAGCACGCCGGTCGATGGACTCATGGGATAGGCGCAGTAGAACTTGACCCCGGCCGCGGCTCCGCCCATGGCCATGGCGGCGTTGCCGCCCAGCACGGCGTAGCGGGTGTCCGTCATGGGCAGCGGATTGGCGAAGGCCTTGAAGTTCTGGGTGGCGTAGTCATAGCCGACGCGGGCCAGGCCGACGTTCTCGTCGATGACGGCCTTTTCCTTCTTGCGGAATTGCTCGGTGAGGACCTCTCCAGCGCCTGAAAGCCGACGCCGGTCATGCTGAGGGCGGCGCCGATGGCCAGGGTGTTCTGGGCGATCTTGTTGCGGCTGATGTCGGCCAGCTTGGAGACCGGCAGCGGGCACAACTGTACGCCCTCCGCCGGCTTGCCCGGCTTGATGGTGTCGGCATTGTAGATACAGGCGCCGCCGCTGCTCAGCAGGCTCAGGTGGCGGTCCATGGTGTCCTGGTTCAGGGGAATCAGCAGATCGATCCGATCGCCCATGTTGGTGATCTTGTCCGGGCCGGTGCGAATGGTGAGGAAAGTATGGCCGCCGCGAATGATGGATTGGTAGGCGTTGTAGACGTTCAGGTGCAGCCCACGACGGCTGAAGATTTTCGCGAAAATGTCACCCGGGGTGGCGACGCCCTGACCGGCCGCGCCCCCTATACCAATAGCAAAGGACTGCCTCATCGATTCATCTCCAGGCTACGGGGCGCCCGGAAGACAAGCCCCGAGGACCGCCGGATCTTATCCGGTCAAACAATATCAAGACGGCTTTGATGACGCGATCTTGAAGTGCGAACCAGCATACACCCAGCTACTATGGGTCTGACAGCCCCGGTGTTCCGGCGTCGAAGAAAATCGTCCCAATTCATTGATTTAAATCAGGATCGACGCCATGACTTCGGGTTCAGAACCTGGTTTACCCGGGTACTGGTTTCGAGCCGGATGAGAATAGGAGCAGTCAGCGGGGAGCAAGAAGGCGTAATCTAGTCTGTTCGATAATCCCTGCGCTCGTGAGGCGGTGAAAGCCGGGGCGCAATGGTGAGGAATGGGTAAGAGTCTTCCGATAGCTCCGGTCGAGCACCCCTGGGCCACCATCGTCGTGCTCCTGGTTGCCGCGTTTGTTTTTGGAGCAATCCCACTGTCGCTGGCCTGGTTGTGGGCGAGGCTTTTCTCGCCGGCCAAGCCGGGGTCGCAGAAGAACGCAACGTACGAATGCGGACTGGAAGCTAAGGGCGATGCCTGGGTCCAGTTGGACGTCTCCTATTATCTGTACGCCATCGTTTTTTTGATCTTCGATGTGGAGGCGGTTTTCCTGCTGCCGTTTGCCGCGGCCTTCTCCGGCCTTTCGCTGGCAGCTTGCCTGGCTATGCTGGTTTTCCTGCTTTTACTGGTGGAGGGTCTGATCTGGGCCTGCCAAAAAGGCGTGTTGACTTGGAGCTAATGAGGTTTCCATGGATCAGGACTTAAAGACCGAATTAAGCAAGCACGGGATTTTTGCCACCACTTTTGAAGAACTCTACAACTGGGGGCGCAAGAATTCCGTTTGGCCGCTGACCTTTGGCCTGGCCTGCTGCGCCATCGAAATGATCGCGACCACGATGGCGCGCTACGATCTGGCTCGCTTCGGCGCCGAGGTCTTTCGGCCTTCGCCACGGCAGGCGGACCTGATGATCGTATCCGGAACCGTGACCAAGAAGATGGCTCCCCAGGTGGTTCGGCTATACAACCAGATGCCGGAGCCGAAATACGTGATCGCCATGGGGGCATGCGCCATTTCCGGCGGCCCCTTTCGCGACGGCTACAACGTGCTTAAGGGGATCGACCGCTACATCCCGGTCGATGTCCATATTCCCGGTTGTCCGCCCCGGCCGGAGGCGCTGATTCACGCCTTCATGGCCCTGCAGGACAAGATCAGCGCCCAGCACCTGACCGGAGAGTCGAGAGCCAGGCATCTGAAGCAAGAGCTTCCCAGCGAGTTTCCGGTGCCGGAGTTTGGCGAGCACGGGCTGGAACCGGCACAGAACGACGAGGTCTTCCACAACCCGCTGAAGGTGCTTCAGGGATGACGCTGGAGGAGATCAGGAGCCGGTTGCAGGCGGGTATTCCGGGTTGCCAGGTGGAGGTGGTGGTCAATGGCAGCCCCTCGGCACAGAACTCGCTGCTGATCGATCGCCAACATGGGCTCGCAGCCGCCCGGCTGCTGCGCGACCGGCTCCAACTGGATTTTTGCTCTAACGTAACCGCGGTGGATTGGCCGGACCGCGAGAAGACGGAGAAGATCAAAACCAAGCAGATCGTCGACGGGGTGGAGAAAGAGATCGAGCAGACGATCAAGACGACGGTTCCGGGCTATCTGGAAGTGGTGTATCACCTCTTTTCCATGGGTAAGCAAGAGGGGCCGGTGGTGGTGCGGATGCGGACAGCGAACCGGACCGACGACGTGACGCTGCCCTCGCTGACCCCGGTTTGGAGAAGCGCGGAGTTCCAGGAGCGAGAGGCTTTCGACCTGTACGGGGTTGTGTTCGAAGGGCATCCGGATTTGCGGCGCATCCTGATGTGGGAGGGTTTTACGGATCACCCCATGCGCAAGGATTATGTTCCTCCGCCCGACGACGAGCTCGAAATACTGAGGGAGCGATGACCCAGGCAACGCCCTCCGAGGCTGAGCAAGACAAGATCATGGAAATATCGATGGGGCCGCAGCACCCATCGACCCACGGCGTGTTTCGCATGGATGTTCGGCTGGATGGCGAGCGTGTGGTGCGCCTGAAGCCGGTCTTCGGCTACCTGCACCGGAACCACGAGAAAATTGCCGAGGCGGCCAGCTATCTGGCCGCGATTCCTTACACCGATCGGCTGGACTATCTCTGCTCCATGACCAACAACTGGGGGTACGCGCTGGCGGTGGAGAAGCTGGCGGGCCTGGCGGTGCCGGAGCGCGCCGAGTACATCCGGGTGATCGTGGCCGAGTTGACCAGGCTGCAGAATCACGCCGGCATGGTGGGATTTCTGCTGCAGGATATGGGGGCCAGCGGCACGCCGCTGATGTATGCCTTCCGCGAGCGGGAAAGGGTACTGGACCTGTTCGAAGCCTTAAGCGGCGCGCGCATGATGTGTAACTACATGCGGTTCGGCGGAGTGCGGGTGGATTGCTCCGCGGAATGGCTTAGCGCAGGCAGCGAAGCTGGTGGGCGGATTTAACGGCTTCCTGGATGAGTTTGAGCAGCTGCTGACGGGGAACGAGATCCTGATGGCGCGCACCCAGGGGGTGGGTGTGCTGCCCCGCGAACTGGCGATCAACGCCGGCGTTACCGGCCCCGGCCTGCGCGCCAGCGGGGTGAATTATGACCTGCGCAAGGTGGATCGCTACGGCATATACGAGCGATTCCAGTTCCGGGTGCCGCTGGGCGAGCATGGAGACGTGTTCGACCGGTACATGATGCGCGTGCTCGAGATGCGCGAGACGCTGAAGATTCTGGAGCAGGCTCTGCGCGACATTCCACCCGGGCCGATCATGGATCCCAAGGCCAAGCTGCGAGGCTTACGGCCCAAGGTGGGGGAGGCTTATGGGCGGATTGAATCGCCCAAGGGAGAGCTGGGGTTTTATTTGATCAGTGACGGCTCGCCCAATCCATACCGGTACCGGGTGCGGCCCCCGAGCCTGATCAACCTTACGGTGCTCGAGGACATGTGCCTGGGACATAACATCGCCGATGTGGTGGTGATTCTGGGGAGCATTGATATTGTGATGGGAGAAGTGGACCGGTGAGGAAAGGTACCTCAGCGGTTAAAGTCCTCAGCGGCTGTGGGCATTTATGGCACGGCTAAAAGCCGTGGACCTTCCTGAGAATTTTTATCGGTGAGCTTTCGCGCCTTAACTATAGGAAATGAGGGCAGAAGAGATGTTAGGCGAGGGTATTGTCAAGGGGTTGGCGGAAACTGCGCGGAACTTTCTGGGCAGCTTTGTCGATAAGGAGCGCCTGGTGACGGTGCAGTTTCCGGAAGAGCGGCTGCCGGTGGCGGAGGCGGCGCGCAACTTCCCTTTCCTTATTTACGATGGCGCGGACCCGGAACAAGGGCTGCGCTGCGTGGCCTGCCAGATTTGCGAGAAAGAGTGCCCGCCAAGATGCATCACCATCGAAAAGAGCAAAGACAAGAAGCCCGACTTTGTCGGCAAGCAGCAGTTCTATCCCGCAGTGTTCGACATCGATGTATCGGTTTGCATGAGCTGCCAGATCTGCGTGGAGGTTTGCCCGTTCGACGCCATTCGCATGGATAACGAGTTCGAATTAAGCACCGACCGACCGCTTTGGCGGGCTGTTATGGACCAAGGAAAAATTGGCGCGGCCTAATGAGCACTACCTGGCTATCCACCCGACGGAAGCAGCCGAAGTCGAGGCTAGGCGCGCGGAAGAAAAGGCGCAGGCCGAGGCCAAGAAGCAACAACCCGCGGTGACGAAATAATGCTCGACCAGGTGTTTGTGTTGCTGAAGCACTGGCTCCTGGGCTACGCACCGGCAGTGATCCAGCCAGCGGTCTCGATTCTTGCTGACCATCGTTCCGATTCTTCTCGTCTTTCCTGTGCTGTTTGCGTTGACCACGGTTATGGAGCGCAAGGGACTGGGCAGGATTCAGAACCGCTACGGTCCGAATCGCGTGGGATTTTTCGGCATCCTGCAGCCGATGGCGGATGCGTTGAAGTCGCTGACCAAAGAAGATATTGTTCCCGCGTCCGCGGACCGCACGGTTCACTTTCTGGCGCCCCTGGTCCTGCTGGCGGTGGCGTTTCTGCCCTATGCAGTTCTGCCCATCGGGCGGAACATGATCGCGGCGAACCTGGATGCAGGGGTGCTGTTTTTCTTCGCCATTGGGGCAATTTCAGAGCTGTCTGTTTTTATGGCGGGGTGGTCGAGCCGCAACAAGTACTCCCTGCTGGGCGCCATGCGGGCGGTAGCACAGATGATCAGCTACGAGGTGCCGCTGCTGCTCTCCTCGGTTGCCGTCATCATGGCCGCCGGCTCTCTGTCGACGGTTGAGATCGTGGAGAAGCAAGCGGGCTTCTCGGGAATTTTTCCCCATTGGTATGTGCTCACTCCGTGGGGTTTCGCCGGATTTATCCTCTTCATGATCGCCGCTACCGCTGAAACCAACCGTTCCCCGTTCGACCTGCCCGAGGGAGAGTCCGAGATTATTGCCGGATATTACATTGAGTACTCCGGCTTTAAATTTGCCCTGTTCTTCCTGGGCGAATACCTGGGGATGTTTGCCATTAGCGGTCTGGGAATCACCCTGTTTCTGGGCGGATGGTCGGCGCCTCTGCCGTTCTTGACCTGGGTTCCTTCATGGATATGGTTCTTTGCCAAGCTGCTGGGGCTGATCGTTGGATTCATCTGGGTGCGCGGCACTCTGCCCCGCCTGCGCATGGATCAGTTGATGAACTTTGCCTGGAAGTTTATGTTGCCGATGGCCTTGGTGGTGGTGGTATCGGCCGGGGCGTGGCGCTTTCTGCCCCAGGGGGTGACGCGGTGGCTGGTCAGCCTGGTGTTTCTTGCAGTTGCCTATGTGCTGTTGGCGCGCGGCGTGGAGACCAGAAACAAGATCGCGAAACGAACCTATCGTTTTGCTGAATGAGACAGATGAGCGCTCTGGTTTCTTATTCTTGCGGTAGTGACCCTGGTTGGCGCGTGCGCGGCGATGACGCTGCGCGGTTTGGTGCATTGCGCGCTGGCGCTGGCGGTCGCGTTTGCCGGCATCGGTACGATTTACCTCAATCTTGGCGCCCAGTTCCTGGGCCTGGCGCAGTTGCTGGTCTACGTAGGCGCGATCGCCGTTCTGATCGTCTTCGTTATCCTGCTCACCCGCGGCAGTGATACCGACTCGCCCCTTGTCCCGGGCAGGCTTTGCCGATGCCGGGATCCTGGTGGCGACGGCCGATATTCGCCGTGCTTGCCTGGGCAGTCTTCCATAGCTTTGCGATTCATCCCTGCGGGCAGCCTGCTTCTCCAGCCACCGTCCGCGAATTGGGCACTGTATTAATGGGCGAGTATGTGCTGCCGCTGGAGGTGATCGGGCTGATGCTCACAGCAGCGCTGATCGGCGCCGTGATTGTTGCGATGAAGGAGAAGCAGGACACGCAATGACGGGTTTGGCAGGATGTTTGCTTGTTTCTTCCATGCTGTTTGCGGTTGGTCTTGCGGGTGCGTTGACGCGCAGGAATACCATCCTGGTGCTGGTTGGCATTGAGCTGATGTTGAATGCGGCCAATCTCAACTTCGTTGCCTTTTGGCGCTTTGGACCCCACGCCGGCGCGTCGACTGGCATGATCTTCGGACTTTTCTCCATCGGCGTTGCGGCAGCGGAAGCGGCGGTTGGACTCGCACTCATCCTCGCGGTGTATCGACACGCGAAAACCACAGATCTGAGCCGGCTCACCGGGAGGCCACAATAGAGCTGCCTATGGCCTCGACGCCTGGATCGTTCGCTATCTGTGGTTGATTCCGGCACTCCCCATGCTGGCCGCCGGTATCGGTGCGCTGCTCAAGCAGAGCCAGCGCAGATTCGCGGCAACCCTCGCGATCGCCTCCATGAGCCTTTCGTTTGTGCTGGCGGTGGTTGCTTTTGCCCATCTGCTGCTGAATCCGGAGCGGCTATTCGTCAACTTTCCCTGGATGCAGTTCGGATCCGAGTGGGTGAAGCTGGGATGGATGCTGGACCCGCTGGCAGCGGTCATGCTGGTGATGGTCACCTTCGTCGGGCTGCTGATTTTTATTTACAGCGTGGCGTATATGCACCACGACGAAAACTTCACCCGGTTTTTCTGCTTTCTCTCCCTCTTTGCAGGGGCGATGCTCGGCCTGTTGATCGCCAATAGCCTGCTGCTGCTGTTTATGTGTTGGGAGGTGGTGGGGCTCACGTCGTACCTGCTGATTGGCTTCTGGTATGAAAGGCCCGCTGCAGCAGCAGCGGCCAAGAAGGCTTTCATTACGACACGGATCGGTGACCTCGGTCTGCTGCTGGGCATGGTGTGGCTTTACGGGCAGACCGGGCACACTGCTCTTTTACGATCACGGCGCAGGATGCATGGAGCATGGGCCGCTCTCCCAGCTGGCCGGCAAAACATTAACCGGCATTGCGCTGCTGATCTTCTGCGGAGCGGTGGGCAAATCGGGCCAGCTGCCGCTGCACGTCTGGCTCCCGGATGCGATGGAGGGCCCGACGCCAGTGAGCGCGCTGATTCACGCAGCGACCATGGTGGCCGCCGGCGTCTACCTGGTGGCGCGCGTCTATCCTCTGGTGAGCGCTTCGACCCACGCGCTCGAGGTGGTTGCCTGGGTGGGGCTCTGACGGCAATCTTTGCTGCGCTGGTGGCGGTGGCGCAGGACGACATCAAGCGCATTCTGGCGTACTCCACCATCTCGCAGCTGGGATACATGATGATGGGCATCGGCGTGGGTGGAGTCGCGGTGGGCGTCTTCCACCTGATTGCCCATGCATTTTTCAAAGCGCTGCTGTTTCTTGGCGCGGGATCGGTTATCCACGGATTGATGGGGGAGCAGGACATTCGCGAAATGGGGGGCGTCCGCAAGTGGATGCCGGTCACGTTTGCAACCTACGCTGTGGGCACACTGGCATTGTGCGGGTTTCCTTTATTCTTCTCCGGGTTTTGGAGCAAAGATGCGATCCTGCATGCCGCCTATGGAGTGGAACGTCTCGCGGGTGCCTTTTTATCTGGGCGCGATCGGCGCACTGCTTACGGCCTTCTACATGACCCGCCAGGTCTGCTACGTGTTTTTCGGCGCTCGGCGCAGGGATCCGGCGCCGGAGCCGGTTCCCCCTGCGGAGACTGCGGCGTCGGATCCGCTTGAGGCCGCTCATGAAAGTCCGGCTGCCATGACCGCTCCGTTATTGCTGCTGGCCGCTTTCGCGGTGCTGCTGGGGTTTATCGGAACTCCAGCATGGCCATGGTTGCAGGCTTTTGTAGACATGAAGCATGCAAGCCTGGACTTTGGCCAGCTTTCGGAAAACGGACTTCTTCCGCTCATGTTGGCTTCGTCCTTGCTTGTGTT
The DNA here is from genome assembly GCA_963757515.1 of uncultured Acidobacteriaceae bacterium. GTDB lineage: Bacteria > Acidobacteriota > Terriglobia > Terriglobales > Acidobacteriaceae > PALSA-350. Next base: position 511,631 of record CAVWRV010000001.1, read on the forward strand.
CGCCGGGCTGGGGCTCGGTTGGTGGATGTATGGGCGGAGGCCGATCAAGCATGCCGCCGACCCCGATGCGCTTGAGCGGTTGCAGCCAGCGCTCTTCCACGCGCTGCGGAAAGGCTTGTACGTCGACCGGATTTATGAGCTGACGGTTCTGCGGCTGGCGTGGTGGATTGCGAATGTTGCCAACTGGCTCGAGCGATGGGTGTGGAGCGGTATTCCCGATGGCCGTGTCGGCCCTGACCAAGGGACTTGGGTGGATCGATTTCTCGGTCGACCGTTGGGTGGTGAACAAAGGATTTGACGAAGGATGTAACGGCGTGGCGGACGGCGGGCGATTGCTGGCGCGGTTACAGGATGGACGAATCCAGAACTATCTGCGGCTGCTGGCGGCCGCGGTGGCAGCCCTGGCTTTCTTTCTGCTGCTGGGACACAGAGGATGAGCAGCAACTTGCCCTTAATCAGCGCCCTTACCTTGCTTCCTTTCGTGGGCGGAATTGCGGTCCTGCTGCTGGGCGGCGTTCGGCGGCACGGCTGACGGCCTTGATTTTCGCCATGGCGGCGGTTGGGTTGACGATTCTGCTTTGGTGCCGCTTTCAACCTGCGGGGGCTGGAATGCAACTGCAGGAATTGCACGTGTGGGAGCCGGCGATTGGGCTTGCCTACCACGTGGGCTTAGATGGTCTGAGCCTGCTGATGCTGGCAGTCTCCTCGATCGTCGTGCTGATGGCTGTCGCCGCTTCGTGGAGCAATGCGAAACAAGGGCCTGCTTATTTTTCTTTCCTGCTCTTTCTGGAGACAGGTCTCTTCGGCACCTATACGGCGCTGAACTTTCTCCACTGGTTTCTGTTCTGGGAGCTGAGCCTGATACCGGCGTTTTTCCTGATCCGGATCTGGGGCGGCGCAGGACGGGCGCGCGCAGCTACCCAGTTCTTTGTTTTCACCATGGTGGGCAGCATCGCTTTGCTGCTGTCCTTCCTGGCTATCTTTCTGGCCAGCGGCAGCTTCGACTTTGTGGAGCTGACGCAGATGGCGCAGACCGGGCAACTGGCGGCCGCGATTGGGCAAAACCTGCACTGGTCGCGGTGGGACAGTGGCCATGTCACCATGGCCTTGTTCTGCGGCGCATTTCTGGGATTCGCGGTTAAGACGCCGGTAGTTCCCTTCCACGGCTGGCTCGCTTCTACCTATGCAGAAGCTGCCCCGGAGACCACCATGGTGCTGACCGGCGCTCTGTCGAAAATGGGCGTGTATGGGTTTCTCAGGATTCTGCTGCCCATCTTCCCGGAGCAGATGTGGCGCGCCCGGACCGTTCTGCTCTGGTTGGCGATCGCCACCATCGTACTGCCGGCATTCACCGCCTGGGTGCAGACTGACTTGAAGAGGATGTTTGCCTACGGGTCGATCAACCACCTGGGGTACTGCATCCTGGGCATCGTGGCGGTAGCGGGGTCTACCGGCGCGGATGCGCAGCCAGGTGAGCGAAAAGGCGGCGGCGCTGACCGGGGTGATGCTGCAACTGTTCAGCCACGGCGTCACTGCCGCCGCGCTGTTCTGGTTTTTGGCGCTGCTTGCAAGGCGCAGCGGCGGGCTTACCGGCTTGCATGACTTCGGCGGTCTGCGCCGCCCTATGCCGGTATTCAGCGGGCTGATGGGGATCGCCCTCTTCGCGTCGCTCGGCTTACCCGGACTGATAGGCTTCCCGGGAGAATTTCTGATCTTTAGAGGAGTTTTTCCGCTGGACTGGTGGGCGGCCACGCTCGCCTTGCTTGGCTTGCTGATGACTGCTGTCTTTCTGCTCACGATTGTGCAGCGCGTATTCTCCGGTCCGCTGGGCGAGCGTTGGGCGGGGATGGCGGACCTTACCCTGGCCGAACGGTGCATGCTTGCTCCCGCGGTCGTGGTGCTGTTCGCTGTGGGACTCTACCCGCAACTGATCAGCGGAATGGTGCATGGCACGGTGATGCAGTTTGTCGGCCTGGTGAGGTATTGACCATGCTTGCCTGGACGATCTACCTCTCTTTTATCGGCGCAGTTGCGGTTACATTTTCGCCCGGCAAGAGCCCGGTCGGTTTCCCGCGTCCTCGCGTTGCTCACGACGCTTGCGGGGTTGGGCATCGCAATCGTGGCCGTGGTGCATGACCGATCGGGGCAGTTGATCACCATTGCGAGAAGCGCCGTGGATACCGACGCTGGGTATTGAATATCATCTGGCGGCGGACGGCATCAGCCTGGTTCTGGTTTTGTTGACTGGAATTGCGGCCGTCGCCGGAGTGCTTTTTTCGTGGAACGTCGAACGGCGGGTGAAGGACTTTTTCGCTCTTTACCTGGTGCTGATTGGCGCGGTGTACGGCGTCTTCCTCAGCTTCGACCTTTTTCAGCTCTTTGTCTTTTATGAGATCGCGATTATTCCCAAGTATTTTCTGATCGCCATTTGGGGATCAACGCGCCGGGAGTATGCCGCCATGAAGCTGGTGCTCTACTCCTTTGCCGGGAGCGCCCTGGTTCTGGCCGGCATGGTGGCCGCGTATGTTGTTTCCGGTGCAGCGCACGCTGAACCTGGAGGCGCTGGCGCACTTTCCTTTTCCGGCACATTTTCAGATGTGGGCCTTTCCGCTGGTCTTTGTGGGATTCGCCGTGCTGGCCGGCATGTGGCCCTTTCATACCTGGGCGCCTACCGGCCACGCAGCCGCCCCCACCGCCGCTTCCATGCTGCTGGCCGGCGTGGTGATGAAGCTGGGAGCCTACGGATGCCTGCGTGTGGCCATGATGCTGTTTCCGCGCGGGCTCGATCCGTGGGGTTTTCACGTGCTCGGGTTTGGGTCGTGGCAGCAGGTGTTCGCGGTGCTCGCGGTCATCGGCATCGTCTACGGCGCAAGCATCGCGCTGGTACAGAAGGACCTCAAGTTTGTGGTCGGCTACTCCAGTGTGAGCCATATGGGCTTTGTGCTGCTGGGCCTGATGACCCTGAACCAGATTGGCCTGTCTGGCGCGGTGTACCAGATGTTCTCCCACGGGATCATCGCCGGGCTGCTGTTTGCGGTGGTGGGGCGCATGGTCTATGACCGCACGCACACGCGTGACCTGGGCGAGCTATCGCGTATTCCGCTGGCCCGGTTGATTCCCTTTGCGGCGGTGACCTTTGTGCTGGCGTTTATGGCCTCGATTGGGCTGCCGGGATTTAGCGGCTTTATCGCCGAGCTGGCGGTGCTGATCGGCAGCTGGCGCGCCTTTCCCTGGATGAGTTGGATCGCGGGGCTGGGCATCCTGATCGGCATTGCATTTTCGTGGCGCGCGCTGCAGGCCACCTTCTTTGGCGAGGCACGACGCCTCCGGAGCACGCGTGCCCGCCATCACCATGCCGGAGCGTCTTGGAGCGTATCTGCTGCTGGCCAGCACCATATCGCTTGGGTCTCTATCCCAAGCTTCTGATGGAGCTGATTCTGCCGACCCTCAACGGGCCATTGTTTGAACAGCTTCGCCGGGGTGGGTGGAGATGACCGGCTCCGGCTACGCACAACTACTGCGGCTTGACGGCGCCCGAGATCGTTTTGAGCGCTGACGGGGTTGCTGGTGCTGGTGCTGGACCTCAGCTTTCTGCGCCGTGCGTCGCTTGCGTTCCGGTTCCGTTGCTGCTGCTTTTGCGAGCTGCGCCGGATGCGTCGTTGCGTTGGTCGTGCTGGAGAAGATGTCCGCGCAGGGCAACTTGCCGGCTGGAATGCTGGTGGTCAATTCGCTGACGCAGCTGGTGCAGATTGCTTTGCTGGCGCTGGCGATTCTGGTTCTTCTGCTGGTGGACTCGGCGCGCTTCACCACCCATGCCGGCGAGTATTGCGCACTGATGTTGTTTGCCACCACCGCCATGATGCTGCTGGTGAGCACGCAGAATCTGCTGGTCATCTTCATCACCATCGAGTTCCTGAGCCTTTCGCTTTACATCCTTACCGCGTTTGACAAGCAGAGCCGGCAATCGGCGGAAGCCGGGCTCAAGTATTTTCTGTTTGGCGGCATGTCGGCGGGCATCCTGCTGTTTGGCATGAGCTTGCTCTATGGCATCTCCGGCTCGCTCGCGCTCGGACCGATCGCTGCCGCGGTCAACAGCTCGCCGGGTGATCCGCTGTTGACGCTCGCCATGGTCATGGTACTGGCGGGGTTTGGATTCAAGATTGCGGCCGCGCCCTTTCACATGTGGGCTCCCGAGGTATACCAGGGGGCGCCGACGTGGAGCGCTGCGCTGGTGGCATCCAGTTCCAAAGTGGCCAGCTTCTTCGCTCTGTTTGTGCTCTTCTACCTGGGGCTGATGGGGGCGGCGGGCAGTGCCGCGTGGGGAAATTATTCCGCCGGATGGGCGCCCTTGATCGCGATCGTGGCCGCGGTATCGATGCTCTGGGGCAACCTGGCGGCGATTGCGCAAACCAGCGTCCGGCGGCTGCTGGCCTACTCCGCCATTGGACATGCGGGATATATGTTGATCGCGCTGGTGGCTCACAGCCGGCAGAGTTTGATTGCGCTGGTGTACTACGTCATCACCTATGCATTGGCGACGGTCGGCGCATTTGGAGTGCTCTCTGCGCTGGAGGGTGAAAAGGTCGACAGCATCGCGGATTTTCGTGGGCTGGGAAAGCGCGCTCCGGACCTATCGTTTTGCCTGCTGATTTTTTTGCTTTCGCTGGCCGGCATTCCTCCGCTGGCGGGCTTCTTTGGCAAGTTCTATGTGTTTGTTTCGGCGCTGGACGTCGCGGACCATTTCGGTTTGCTGTGGCTGGTGCTGCTGGCGCTCGCCATGAGCGTGGTTTCGTTTTACTACTATTTGAAGGTTCTCAAGCAGGCCTATGTCTCAGAGCCTGTGACCGGGGCCGCGGCCATCCATGTGCCGGCGACCACCCGGGTCGCGTTGTGGGTGACGGCCGCACTGGTGGTGGTCCTGGGCTGTTTGCCGGATTTGCTGCTCAACCGAATTGCGGCCGCGGTCCCGACGGTATTTCAGTAAATCGACGGCCCGAATCGTGCATACAATTGTGATAACATCCATGTCGGGAGCAATTATGCCGGCACGAAAAAAGCAAACTAGATCCGTCATCAGTAACGACCAACCGGGCGGAACGGAATACCGCGGTAAGCAAACCAAGACCGGCAACTCGTCAGGTTTCCGTTTCGAGGGAGCTCTCTTCAAGAGTCACCCGGAGTTCAATGGCGAAGTGAGGGCCCGCGTCATTGCTCCTGGCCGCATGTTGGTTATCGCAGAAACAGAGGCTCGGGAAACAACAGACCCCGTGATGGCGTCTTTTCTTGCATTTCTTGCGCAAGACATTGCAAGCTCTCCGCAGCGCGCCAGGCCGCTGGATGGGAAGCTGGCGAAACGGATGGATAAATTAACAAAGGGGATTGCGGTATCGCCCGACGAAGACCTCGGCAATGGGGTGTCTATTTAGGTGGTCGTGAATGGCTGGAGACTCTACATTCACCCCCTTTTTGAACAGCAGCTGCGGCGCTTGGTGGAGCAGGTAGAAGCTCTAGCGGCGAAGGATCCGATCGGTTTTAAAGAGCAGCCGGCGGCGAAATTGTTGGCCACCGTCAATCGCTCCATTCGAGAAATTATCCCCAAAGATCCAAGCGCTGCGGAGTTCCGCCAGGGAAACACGCTTGGCTCGGATAACCGGCACTGGTTTCGGGCAAAGTTTCACGAACGGTTTCGGCTCTTCTATCGCTTCTCCAGCAAAGAGAAAGTCATCCTTTATGCATGGGTGAATGATGAAAAGACATTGCGTAAATCCGGTTCAAGAACAGACCCCTATCGGGTGTTCCGCGCCATGCTGGAGGCGGGTGATCCTCCCAACACGATGGAGCAGTTGCTTACTCGCGCCAAGGAATTAAAGGACAGTTAAGGGCCTCTTGCCCATGACGCACTCCGATCCAGAAGCCGAGAATTATCTGGCGCGTGGTTTCCGCGACGTGGACGCGGCCGCCGTGGGCAAGATGGCACAATGCCTGGAGTATCTGGATTCCCTGCCCGAGTTTCGGCAATATAAGACTGAAATTTTAGGCTTGATGAAACCGCAGCGCGGCTCTGTCACTGCGGACCTCGGTTGCGGACTGGGCTTCGATGTGCGACGCCTCTCTAAGCTGGTAGGGCCGGAGGGGAGGGCCATCGGTGTCGACTCCAGCAGATCGCTGCTTGCATCCGCGCGTTCTGCAAGCGACGGATTTCCAAACGTCGAATTTATCCAATCCGATATTCATCATTTGCCTTTTGCTACTGGCTCTCTAAACTCCTGCAAGGTAGATCGCACGCTGCAGCACGTGGAGCGGCCGGTTGCAGTCCTCAACGAGATGTTCCGAACGGTGTGTTCAGGGGGTACGGTGGTATGTGCTGAACCGGACTGGGGAACATTTGCAATCGGTGCTGCGCAGGACCCAATAGCTGGGCGGGTCGCCCAAATGTGGAGTGAAGGTTTCCGAAACCCGCGGATCGGGCGTGAACTCAGGAGATACCTCGAAGAGGCTGGGTTCGTCAATCTGCAGGTCCAGGAGACTGTTATAACGACCCTGACCTTTGCGAGTTCCGACACGGTATTCGATATTACGCAGAGTGCATTGCGGCTTGCGGCGAGCAGCGGAAGCGATGAACCCGTTGCGTGGCTTTCAAGGCTGCGTGAGCAAGATTGTCATGTTCGCTGTTCCGTCCCGCTCGTGATCAACTTCGCGCAAAGGCCCTAGTGGAGTGCGTCACTCATAGCATTGTGTGGCGAATCCGGCCTGGATCGCGCAATGGCGTTAGGAATCTTGCCCTGTATCCCCGATTTCCTGTGGAGCTTAGTGGAGAAAACAGCAGGTCCCTCCACTACGGTCGGGATGACAATTCATTGGGAAGACTAGAGCTTGTTCCTGCAGAAGAATTGTCATCCCTCAGCGGCTAAAGCCGCTCACCGAGCCAAAGTTTATGGCGGGGCTGAGGCCCCGCCCCTTCAAAGACCACAATGAGAGTTTCAGAAACTTAATTTGGACAGGCCTGAGCCCTTTCGCTGAAGTGAGGCTCAAGCCTGCCCAGGCGCCAATTGCGCGGAGCCGCCGGTTACATAATTTTGAGTGGCGAAGGTATCGCGGATGTCCTGGTAGAGCGGCGCAAGAATGGTTGCGAGACTCTCAGCAAGGCCCAACACATCGGATGCCTGGGAAGGGACCGGAACATCGAGGTCCTGATAGTACTTGCGAATTGCCTCTTGCAGCCGGCCGGCCGACTCGCGGATATCGGGGACAGCATCGACTGGCTTCCCGCTGACCTCGCTCGCCAAAGCGCGCATCACCAAGGCCATGTCTTTTTCGAACGCGATCCCAGCCTGGGCGATGGGCTCGGGTAGACCGCTGAGCGGTTTGTGCGCCAGGTATTGCACCGAGGTGATTTGCACCTGCAGCAGAGCGCGGATCGAAGGCTGCCATCGGCGGACGTCTTCACGGATCTGCAGTTTTCGCGGACGCGAAGGGCCAAACTCGAACAGGACCGCGTCGGCTTGCGCCGTTACTGCCTGAAAACCGGCGTTGAGCTGATCGCGTAACTGGCGAATTCGCTTGATCGCCTTGACCTGGTCCTGCTCCAGCAACTGCTCGGCCAGCTCGGCAAACATCTCCAGATTGCGGGCAAAGAGCGTCTGCATTTCCTCGAGCGCATCTCTCACCCACAAGCGATCGTAGATGAGCCACATGCACATCAAACCAAGCAGGACCCCGAAGACACGGTCGCGGGCAATGGAGAGCGAAGTCTGGATGGTGAACTCCTGCAGATTAATCAGGTAAAAGGCCAGGGCGAGCTGCACGCCAAGATAGGAAAGCCTTGCGGAAGCGGTCGCAATCCAGGAGGAGATGGCGGTGACCACCATAAACAAGACGGTAAAGCCGGCAATCGAGTCGAGGTAGGGCAGCACAAAGATCTGCGCTCCCATGCCAAAGATAATGCCGCCAATGATCGCCCCGCCGAGCCGCAGGAATTGCTTCTGCCGCGATGAGCCGATGGTGGAAAGCGCGGTGATGATACAAGTCGCGATCGAAGTGCTGAGCCCCGGCCAGTCGATCGCGGTGTAGATGATGTAACTGGCCATGGACGCGAGCGTGCCGCGCAAGGCAAATTGCACGTGGGCGGGGTTGGAAAAAGCGTCGCGAGCGAAAAAGCGCGTGGGCTGTTCTTCGTCCAAGGGCGCTGGCACGAACTCCCCGATCGTGGTCGACCCCGAAAATGCCTCGGGTATGAGGGCGACGATCTTCTCCATCGCCGACAAAAAAGGCAGCTTCGACGGCTCCTCCTGCGGCTGGCTGGATCTTTCCGGCGGCCGCCTCTGCACCAGATCTTTGCAGAGTGTTTCGATCTCGTCTGCCAGACGCTGGCAGCGGGCTTTGTCGGCCGGGTCGATGTGCAACGCGAGGCCGTCCGCTTCCGTCGGCTTCGCGCGCTCCGGTGAGAGCGCGGTGGAAATTGGCGGCCACGTCCACCAATTGCCCCACCAGGGCAACCGCCGTGCCCAATTGGGCTTTGAAGTGCGCGCTGTATTGAGATCGAACGATGAGCCTTCGCAGCCTCGAAGTGCCGACCATGGCATAGAGCGAAAGTCTTTTCTCCGACACACTATCCAGAGGCTCGCTCCGCCGCCGCGCAGCGCAAGACATTCTCCACCGTCTGCAGGCGGGTCTCGATTCCTTCGGTGAGGTCAGTGGTGGGATGAACACTGCGGAAAACATACTCAACCACGATCGTCACCACGATGCCCATGGCGACCACGCCGGCCAGCCATAGTGTGTTCTCGACCCGGTCGTTTACGTTGAGCGTGGTTCGATCCCAGAGTGGAATGGCGCCGGCAACGGTGAAGCCAAAGGCTACCGCCGTCCCGTAGTCGTTAATGATGCTTATCAGGAAAAAGGAAACGAAGAGGCTGACGCCAACGCCCAGGAAGTGAGTCAGCGGATCGTCGACCAGCATGGCGGCGCCAATCAAGGTGTAGACCGTGGCCAAACAGAAAAACGCAATCGCCTTTAACCCGGCAACCAGCGTAGCCGTGGGATTTTCCCGGCTTAGGAATAGGGTAAAAATTGCGCCCAGAAAACCGTTGGGAATCTGGAAGGTCATGACCATCATCATCACGAGCGTCGCGGCGATGGTGACGCGGGCTACGACCCAAGCCCTTCCCGGATAAGGCGCGAGCTCATTCTTCAGGAAGTTCCAAAGCCATTTCGCTGCCTCATCGACGGCGCTCGGCTGGGAGACGGCCGGCAACGCTTTGCCCTGGGCCGCCATGGCTATTTCTCTCCACGAATCACGACCACCGCAGACTCACTCAGGCGGAAGGGCTCCGTCTCCGGGCGCATGGATGCGCACGCGCACCGGGTACCGCGTCGCCAGATGCACCCAGTTCAACGAGCGCTGCACATCCGGCAACCCGGTAGAGGAAAACGTTCCCACCAGCGTGGTGTCAGGCTGTACGCCGAAGCCGACACTGTCGACGATGCCGTCATAGCTCACCGAAGGCCGGGAGAGAACGTAAACATCGGCATGCATCCCGGGCAGGATGTGGTGCAATTGCGTCTCGCGGAAGTTGGCCACCGCCCACCAGACGCGGGTGTCGATCAGGGTAAAAACCTGCTGGCCGGTGTGGGCGTAGGCGCCCCGGGAGATCGTCAGGTTGGTCACGCGCGCATCAAAGGGCGCATACACCCTGCAGTTGTTCAGGTTGTACTCTGCGGTGCGAATGGCTGAGGCTCGGCCCTCACGTTGGGCGGTGAGCGGATCAAGCGTAAGCACGCTATGTTGCGATTGATCGAGTTGTGCGTGGCTTTGCTCCTGCGCGGCCTTTGTCTGCTCGTACTGGGCCTGCGCGGATACCACCTGGGCCTGCGCTAAAAGCAGTTGCGAGCGGAGCTGCTGCACCGTCTGTTGCCTCGCGGTCACCGCGGTTCTGACCTGGTCTACCTGGTCTACGGTGACGAATTGCTTGGCCAGCAGCGGCTCAATGCGATGAAAGTTATTGGTCTGGTAAGCCAGTTCGGCGTTGGCGCTGTCGAGGGCTGCCTGCGCAGCGGCAACATTTGCTTTGGCTTCGCCTACCGCGGCTGCGGCGCGATCGACGTTCGCGGCAGCGCTATCCGTATTGGCCCGGGCAGCCCCTACGGCGCTCACCTGCGAAGCAATGGTCCTTCGCTGGTCGACAATCTGGCCCTCGAGCGTTGCTCAGATCAGACCTCGCTTTTTCAAGCGCGTATTCGTAGGGCCGTGGATCGATCTGGAAGAGCAACTCCCCTTGTTTGCGGAATTGGTTGTCCTGCGACGGCAAGCTCGATGATGGGGCCGTCTACCTGGGGAGCGATGCCGATGAAGTTGGCAAATACCTCGGCATCATCCGTGCGCGGGTGTTTGTTGGTGAGGATGATCACCAGCGCACCCGTAATCACCGCGGCGGCGACGATGGAAATGCTGACAATCCTGCCGAGACGGCGGCGCTGCGGATCTGTGTCGTTTTCGGGCATCGCATCTCCTTTCGGATTAACTGAAGAACAAAAGCCAGAGGGTGAAGGTGAAAAACGCAGTCAAGCAGGGATATACCAGGATGAGCGGCCACAGCAGCTGATCCTCCAGCTTGATGCGCAGAAAGAACACGCGGACGGCAGACGGCGAGCAGGATGCCCAGCACGCCGCAGACGATCCACGCGGGGAAAAACGATCCCAGGATATTGAACGTAGGCGCGCGGGAACATCCGGCGGCCAGCAGCGTAGGAGCGAACGACGCTCCGGCTGCAGCGGCCCGGTTCATGCCCCGGCGAGCGGCGATGGCGAATTTGCTGTCAATTTTCCCATCCGTTCAGTTTTGAGTGGCATGGTTCATGGCCCTTTCGCATGAAGCAGGTCGCCGGTCTGGAAGGCTAACGCAGCCATTCCAGTCAACAGTTGGGTGCGCGCGCTCACATCGGCAGTGCGCGCGGCAGCCAGGGTGCGTTGCGCCGAGACCACATCGATCTGGCTGCGCACTCCGTAGTTGTAAGACTGCAGCGCCGCGTTGTAGGACGAGGACGCCGCCTCGAGCAATGCGGCTGCGGCTTTTTGCTGACGGAGCGCGGTGCGTGCGGTGGAGTACGCGGACCAGACTTCGTTTTCCACCTGATCGCGCATCGCATCGACTTCGGCGGCGGCCTGTTTTTGATCGGCCTTGGCTCGCGCCACTCGACTCTCGCGTGCAAAACCGTCAAACAGGGTCCAGGTCAGGCTGAATCGCGCATTCCAGAACTCCTGGTTGGCGGAATAAACACCCGGGAGCTGATCCTGCTCGCCGTAAGTTTTGGCTAAGGCCCGGCGGCGCCACCAAGGCTCAGGGTCGGCAAATACGCGGTCTTTGCTGCTTTCACTTCGGCACCGGCCGCGCGCAGTTCTGCCACTCGCTGCATGAGGTCGGGCCGCTGGGCAAGCGCCCGATCGATCGATGTCTCGACGGTGACCGTCAGGTCCTGCGGAATGGTCAACGATTGAATGCTCTCTACCTGCAACGGGTTGGTCGGGCGAAATACCAAGGGCCGTGGCCAGATCGCCGTGCGCGATCTCAGAGGCGCCGATCGCGGCCTGCAAATCATAGTCCGCCTGCGCAGCGGCACTGCGTGCCTCGAGCACGTCGGGCAGCGTGGCCAGGCCGAGTTCAAGACGCGCTTCCGCGTCCTGCTGCACGGTCTGCGCATTCTTCAGGTTGGCTTCCGCCGCATCCTCCTGCCCCTTGGTGTTGAGCACCCGATAGTACGCGGCCATGACCTGGTAGATGACTTTGCGATGGGTGTCATTGAAAAGGAAGTTGGCGGCAAGCAGATTGTTCCTGCTGATGGCAATCTCATCGAGGCGTCTGCCGAAATCGAAGATGGTGTAGTCCAACTCTAACGCGGGAGCAAAGGACTCCAGTGTCTGGCGAATGTAATTGGGTGCAAACAAGAGGTTGGTGCGTACGCTCTGCGCGACCGCCAGCCGCGGCCACGGTCGGATAGAGCGTTGATTTGCTGATCCCCAGGTCGGCAGCGCGTGCCTTGGCGTTTTCCCACGCCACGCGTGTTTCAGGGTTGTTTTGCTCGGCAATGTTGATCAGTTCCGGCAGGGTATAGGTTTTGCCTGGGTCAGGAGCGAAGGCTGGGGCAGACCGCGCTGGGGCAGTCGCCTGCATGGTCCCCTGCCAGGGCTGGCTTGGGGAAGCCGGTGCTCTCTGGGCGCTGGCGATTGCTGCTGCCAGCAACACGCTGAGCATGGTGACCGAGTTGATGAAAGATCGCTTCATTCCCGACGCGCCGAACCCAGAAGCGGATTTCCTATAGATGTATACCGGAGACGACGGTCGTGCACATCAATAAGGAAATACAGTCTGAGCAACCGGATGATAGCATTCCGGTTCCGCAGGGCTGGGCAGGATCAAGGGAATCGCTTCGGGGTCTTGTCGGCCGATAGGAAATGCTGGGATTCCATCGCTCTGCGGTTGAGGTGAGATACGCAGTGAGCGCTACGATATGGCGTCTCGAACTGGTGGATTAATCCGCAGAAACGCCGTGCTCGGGAGGTGAATTCTGTGCGGAGAGAATTTACGCTGGAACGAGAAACCAACGGGCGGATTTTTTGTCCGCCCGTTGCTCGTCAGAGGCTAAAGGAAGTGACTACCGATAGGAGTTGGCAATAACGACTTCCAGGTTGAGGGGAGTCGCAATGGGTTGATTGCTCACCATGCCAGGCGTGAAGCGGTACTGACTCACGGCAGCAAGGACGCTCGCGTCCACCCCCGGGCCAGCCGACCTGACGATCTTCAGATCTTCGGGTTTACCAGTCTTATCGACAATCATTCCAACAACGACCTTGCAGTCATTGCTGAGCAGCCGAGCAGTGCTCTCGAATCTGCTACGACATCCACGTTGTAAATCAACTTGGGAGGGATGACCCCAGTTGAAACACGCTTGACTTGCGGCGCAGGTCCGTTGGTGGCGACCTGGGTTTGGGCAGGCGTGCTTGCCTGGGCGTGAAGCATAACGGAGGACAGAGAGAGTATGGCTACTATGATTTTACGCATGATATCTATCTCCGAGTTAAGGGTGCCCGTCACCAATCTATCCCCGCACATATTCGACTGTCAAGATGTTTTTTGGAACTAGCGAATTTATTAGGTATTTATTCATGTTTGTTTACTATCAAGTGACCTGTTTTTAAAAAGACCTCCGCAAACCTGAAGAGGTGTGAGTGCATCGCCGATCGCGCGCGAAATTCGCCGCAGAGGACAGTGCCCGGTCTAAGTCGGAGTGAGGGAGCGAAGTTATTGTGGAGGGGTGCGATTCGCGGGAAACGACCTGGCTAAGTAGTCGGTTATCTGGTCGAATTCTTCGTCGGTGGCGACGGCCCCTCGCGCGGACATATCTTGCACCAGGCTATTCCATTCCTGCGCGCTCAGGTGTTGGCTGGCCGCTAAGTCTGGTGAGTGGCAACCGGAACAAACTCTGACCATCAGATCGTGCCCCGGCCCAGGGGGCAAATGATTTTGTGTCGAAGGCGCAGCGGCAACGAGTTCGCGCGGCGCAGCGTTCTGGGTTTAGCCAGCGGCGCGCTCAAGCGTATCGGTGCTCTCACCGGATAAGCTGAAGACCACCAGAGAGTCGCTGGCCAGCGCAGCACCGATCCCGAAACCGCCGGTCGCGACCACAGCAATGTATTGCTGCCCCTTCGCATCCGCGTAGGTGATCGGAGTGGACTCAGCCGAGGCGGGAAGCTTCACCGTCCATAATTCTTTGCCGGTCCTGGTGTCGAAGGCGCGAAAGCGAGCGTCATCGGTGGCGCCGACAAAGGTGAGGCCGCTGGCAGTGACGATCGCGCCGCCAAGGCCGGGCCGGCCCGGTATTCTGTTTGCCCGGAGGCAAAATGTCGGTCACTCCCAGCGTCGTTCGCCAGGCGATCTTGCCGGTGTTTACATCGACCGCGACCAACTGACCCCACGGCGTTGGGGTGCAGGGCAGATGGTTGCTGGGGTTCCAGAAGCGAACGGTGCCGGCGAGCGGGCCGGAGTTGGAATAGCTACCGTCCGGGTTACGAATGATCCGCATCGGCTGGCCCAGGTTGTTCACATTGACGACAAACAAGCCCAGCCTGGGATCGAAGGCCCCGCCATAGTAGTTGACGCCGCCCTGGGTGCCCGGCAAGGTGACCGTGTAACGATCGAGCGCGGTCGGCGTGTAAGGGACTTCACCCAGCAGCATGTTGTTGCTGTCGACGTATTGCTCGCACCACGCCTTGTGTTCCGGCGTGTCCTGGTACAGGTTGCTCGCGGCTGAGCGTATTTTGCGCCAGCGGCTCAGGCAAAAGCGGGAAGGGCTGGGTGGGTGAGGTCTGCTCGCCGGGAACATTGCTCTGGGGAACAGGCCGCTCCTCAACCCCGTAAATCGGCTTGCCGGTGACGCGATTCAGAATGAACATCAGCGCATTCTTGTTGACCGTGGCCACCGCCGGAATGGTCTTGCCGTTATGTTTTACATCGAACAGTGTCGGTGGCGTTTCCAGGTCAAGATCCCAAATGTCATGGTGCACCACCTGGAAGTACCACAGCAGCTTGCCGGTGTCCGCGTTGACGGCGACCAGAGAGTTGGCGAAGAGATTGTTGCCCGGACGATCGACGCCGACCCGGTCATTGTTGGGAGCGCCGAAGGGCATGTAGAGAATGCCGCGCGCGACGTCGACGGTCATGTAGCCCCACACATTCACGCCGGAACGATCTTTCCAGCTGTCGCCGGCCCAGGTGTCGTGACCCACCTCGCCGGGGCGAGGCACGGAGTGAAAGGTCCAGACCAGCTTGCCGGTGCGCGCATCCCAGGCGCGGGTATCGCCGGCAGGGCCAGGGCCGCCGTTCAAACCGCCGGGCCCCTCGCCCGGGCCCGAGCCGGTGATGACCAGGTTCTTGTAGATGAGGGGCGGCGAGGGCAGGATGTAACTCTTATCTTTGCCGGTGGTCATCACCTCCGGCGTCTTCAGGTCGACCATGCCGTGGTCGCCGAACTCCGGGTTGAGCTGGCCGGTGACGGCGCTGATGGAATACATGCGGCCGCGGCGGGTGCCGAAGATGATTGCCGGCCCTGCGCCCTCGCCGCCCGGCCAGTAGTTGGCCCCGCGGACCGAGGCCTGGTCGCCGTCGGGAATTTGAAACACCCACTGTTCGCGGCCGGTGGCGGAGTCCAGAGCAACCACCCGGCTGTAGGGAGTCACCACGTACATGGTTGGACCCACCACCAGCGGCTGGTCCTCGGATGGGTGCAGGCTGGTGCTGCCTGCCGGCTTCATGTGGTAGACCCATGCCACCTTCAGCTGGCTCACGTTCGCGGGCGTAATTTGCGTCAATGGGGAGTAGCGCGTGCCCCCGGGGTCCCGGCCCGGCATGGGCCAGTTCCCCGGCGGCATCGAGCGCTGATTCATGCGCGGCCAAGGCGAAGAGAAACGGCAGGAGCAACAGAAGACCAATCGCCAGATGGATGTTCCTCTTCAAAGCGAAGCACCCTCAGCGTTGAGTGTGGCGTTCATTCTCTCCTGAACGCGCTCCCGCTCCCGTTGGCGCCCGGCGCGCTCGGGGTTGAGGTAAAGCCAGCAAAGCGCTGCAATCACGTCGGAAGCGATCATCAAGTGGATCAGGGCGGCCCAATTGCCCGCGGTCTTCTGCAGGATCAAGCCGCCAACGACCGGCATGACAAAGCCGGCGAGATTGCCCAGCATGTTCATGGTGGCGGCTACGGTTGCGGTGTAGGAGCCGCCGATCTCGACGCAGGCGTCCCAGGAGATGGGCATGGTCAGGTCGCTGAACAGGCTGGCCAGGCCCATACACAGCATGGCGGCCGTGACCTCCTGGGTGCGAAGGAAGACAAACAGCAGCAGTGACGTACCCAGAAGACCAAAGAAAGCGATCCTGCGGCGCGGCAGACGCACCGGCGCGAGACTGGTGAGCAGCGCACCGAAGCCGCCAAAGAGCAGGGGCAGCACGGACAAGCCGGCCGCATGGGCCGCCGTCAGGCCTCGCCCCTCGCGCAGATACGTAGGCAGCCAGGTGATGTAGAAGTACCAGGTAAACGAAACGCAGAAGTACTGCAGGCAGAGGACCAGGACTTCGGGCGTGAGCAGCAAGGACAGCCATTTCTTCTGCCCGGCATGGTGAGTCATCATGACCCGCGACAGCTCGAGCAGTTCCTTTTCGGCATCGTTGACCGAGGTGTGCTGGCGGGGATTGTCCTTGTACCAGAACCAGAACACGGCGCACCACACCAGGCCCAGGGAGGCGAAGGCAACAAACGACAGTCTCCAGCCGATCAGCCCGATGCAGGCCAGCACCAGCGGCGGCGTGGATGCTCCGCCCCAGCGCGCAAAGGCCCACAGCATGGCCTTGCGCGGTGACCCGTTCGCGCGCCGGCAACCACATGCTGAGCATGCGGGTGAGGATGGGGAAACAGCCCGCCTCGCCGGCTCCGAACAGGAAACGAATGATCCAGAGGGAGACGACGTTCCAGGCCGCGCCGGTCAACGCGGTAAACACCGACCAGCCGAGAACGATCTGCAGCAAGACCCGGCGGACGCCGATCTTGTCGCCCAACAGGCCGATGGGAACTTCGAATAAGGCGTAAGAGAGGCCAAAGGCTCCGAAGACCAGGCCCATTTGCGCCTTGTTGAGGTGCAGATCATGGGAGATGGGCCCTGCTGCCTGCGAAATCGCAACCCGTTGCACGTAGGAGAGGATGGCGAGCCCGATGGCCAGTGCGACAATGCTGTACCGCGTTCGACTCGCCTTCATCCGCAGGCCCTCATATCGTGGGGAAAAATCCGCCCGGTCAGGTTACCAGCAAGAACGCATGCAGGGCGAGAGGTATGATCTTGCCAGCAGTCAGAGGTGCGGGTGGAAATGAAGATCGATCTGTCGGGCAGGACGGCGGTGATTACCGGGGCAAGCCGCGGCCTGGGTGAGGCAATGGCGAAGGCTCTGTCCGAGGCGGGCGCCCAGGTCGCCCTGGTAGCGCGCGACGTCAAGCGGCTGGAGTCGGTACGCGATGCGATCGCCGAGCGGGCGGAACGGCGGCCATATTTGTTTGCGACGTGACGCGGGAAGAGGACGTCGCCGCAGTGGCCGGCGCGGTCACAGAGCGTTTCGGCCATGCGCAGATTCTGATCAACAACGCGGGAACAAATATCCGTAAGGCCCTGGTCGATTTTTCGCTGGAGGAGTTTCGCAGCGTGGTGGACTCGAGCCTGATTTCCACATTTCTCATGTGCCGCGCGTTCGTTCCCGGGATGAAAGGCACGCGGGTACGGCCGCGTTATGAACATGGCCTCCATCATGGGTCATATCTCGCTGCCGGGTCGGACGCCTTATTCCTCTGCCAAGGCGGCGCTGCTCGGTTTTACGCGATCCCTGGCGCTGGAACTGGCGGCGGAAGGAATCACGGTCAACGCCATCAGCCCGGGCCCGGTTGCAACGGACATGAACGCGGCTCATCATGAACAATCCGGAGGTCAATGCCAGGTTCCTGGCCAACATGCCGGTTGGACGATGGGGCAAGGTGGAAGAGATCGGCGCCCTGGCGTGCTATCTCTGCTCGGAACTACGCCGGGTTCATTACCGGGACCGACATAATGATCGATGGCGGCTGGACCGCCAAGTAGTCCGGCGTCTGAGCGATCGTTGCGGTTCAAAAAGCTCCGATGCGAAAAAGTTGAGCATGCGCGCTCCCTTACAGAAACGAACCGCAGTCCCTAGGCTGCTTTCTTTGCCACCATGCCATGCGGGATCGATGACGAACTTCTTGGCCGCGCCCTTGTCGAAGTCTTCATAGCCTTTGGGCGCATCTTCGAGCGAGATGATGGTTGCGTTCACGATCTTCGCAATGGGCAAGCGATCATGCAGAATTGCCTGCATGAGCTGGCGGTTGTATTGCAGCACGGGCGCTTGCCCGGTATGGAAGTGCAAGGACTTGACCAGCCTTTTCCGAACCTGACCTTCAAGATGCCATGCTTGGAGTCGTCATTCGGCGCACCCGGATCCTGAACTACGTACAGTCCCGGAATGCCGACGCCGCCGGCAACAAACACGACTTCCATGAGCGAGTTTAAAACGCTGGCAGGCGCGGGTTCGTTGGCTGTTCCATGGCCGCTGGCCTCAAACCCGACGGCGTCGATACCGGCATCCACCACGGGCTCACCGACAATGGCCGCGATTTGATCAGCCAGGCTTTCACTCTGTGAGATGTCGATGGTCTCGTAGCCCATCTTCTTGGCGTGCTTCAGGCGCTCCTGGTTGCGATCACCCACGATAACGACGGCCGCGCCCAGCACATAGGAAGATGCGGCGGCCGCCAGACCCACCGGGCCCGCGCCAGCCACATAGACCGTCGATCCAACACCCACACCCGCCGTCTTCGCGCCATGAAATCCGGTAGGCAGAATGTCTGAGAGCATGGTTAGATCGCGGATCTTTTCCATGGCCTGGTCCTTGTCAGGAAATTTGAGCAGGTTAAAGTCGGCAAACGGCACCAGGACGTAGTCAGCCTGGCCGCCCACCCAACCACCCATGTCGACGTAGCCGTACGCTCCTCCGGGCTGTTGCTGGTTCACATTGAGACAAACACCGGTATTGCGCTCGCGGCAAGCACGGCAGCGTCCACAAGCCACGTTGAATGGGACGGAAACCAGGTCGCCGATATCGATGAACAAAACATCCTTGCCCTTCTCAATGACCTCGCCCAGGATCTCGTGTCCCAGAACAATTCCTTTGGGAGCAGTGGTGCGGCCGCGCACCATGTGTTGATCCGATCCACAAATGTTTGTGGACACGACTTTAAGGATGACGCCGTGCTCAATGGGTTTGCCTTGGGGATCTTTGAAGACGGGAAAGTCGATGTTGTGTACTTCAACCTTACCTGGACCCTCGTATATTACGCCGCGATTTTTCGCCATGTTATTTCTCCAATTCCAGATCTCAACGATCATAGGCTTGGATGCACATGGCGAGGAAGGGCAGGTTCTCGACGCGAGGAGCGCCATTTCACGACGGGGAACGCTGAGAGAGGTCCGTGAACCGCAGATCCCTTGTATCTAGGTATAGGCGACGTTTTCGGTGAAGATGTCGTTAGGAGAGGACCGATGGCGAGTCGGCCCTCTCTGGCGGTGGACGGCGCCCGTCGTCCCTCTGGTGAACAACCGTAGTGGAGCTTAAGGGCCCGCCGCCGCTGTGTCACGCACAACCGAACAGTCGCCCGACTCTCAGTCGTACAGACAAGGCAGGTTACCGTGACCAGCAACCCATCTTTATTGTGGAGCAAAGAGCATGATTTGTGGAGTGGATGTGTCTCAGCAGAGTTTAGAAGTTCGGGTAGAGGAAGGCGGTGCTGGAGGCAGTTTTGCCAATACCCCTGAGGGGATTTCACAACTGGCAGAGTTCTGTGCTGCCCACCAGGTTCATCTGGTAGCCATGGAAGCCAGTGGGGGGTACGAAAGGCTACCCTTTATTTTGCTTTCCGCAGCCCAGATCCCAGTAGCGATAGTGAACCCGCGGGCAGTGCGTAGGTTTGCCGAAGCGATGGGCTATTTGGAAAAGACCGATGCTCTGGACGCCGGAGTGATTGCCCATTTTGCGCGAACCAAGAAGTCCAAGCCTTGCTCCCCTGCCTCTGCTGGGCAACAGCATCTGCGGGCTCTAGTAACGCGTTTGCGCCAACTCACTGATTTGCAGACGGGGCAACGCAATCAGTGCCTTCTGGTGACCGACGCCACAGTCCAAGCATTGTGTCAGCAACTGCTGGCGACGGTGAAGACTCAGATCCGCTGTTTGGAAAAAACCATTGCGCAATTGATTGAGGCCGATCCTCTGTGGCGGCAGCTGAACGCGAGTTTTCGCACCATCAAGGGAGTGGCTAGCCGAACGGTAAGCCGTTTGATGGCGGAGATGCCGGAGATTGGAACTCTGTCCCATAAGCGTATCGCCAAGCTTGCCGGCCTGGCGCCGTTGGCCTGTGACAGTGGCAAAGCTCACGGCAAGCGAGCCATACGTGGCGGACGACGCCCAATCCGAGACACCCTCTTTATCGTCGCCGGAGTGGTAGCCCGCTTTCATCCCGACTTTATCGCCTTTCGTCAGCGCTTAACCAAGGCCGGCAAAGCCAAGAAAGTGATTCGCGTCGCTCTCGCTCATAAACTGCTTACCCGTCTCAATGCCAAAGCACGGGAGGTGCGACTCCATTTTGCCCATCCAATTCTGCTGGGCTGATTCTAAACATGTTGCCTTCCCCGCCGCCGAGCTCGTGGGAAAGCGGAAAACGCTTGCCGTTTTCCGAGGCAGCCCGCTGCCGCCTTTTCCATGAGCTCCCCTTGACAATTCAGACAGTCGCTCCACTACGCTCCTACGGTCGGGATGACAAAGGGGACGGGGGCGCTTCCATTGAGAGTAGTGGCTGAAGACGGGAGCAGAGGTCCTTCTGCTCGGCCCACTACTCTCAATGGAAGCGCCCCCGTCCCCTTTGTCATCCCGACCGTAGTGGAGGGACCTGCTGTTTTCTCTCGGAACGGCTCAGGTATACATGCTGGCGCGCCTGTCTCTGGGATCGTGGTCCGATGAATCGCTGGCGGCCAGGACCGCCGCCGTCAGCTTCGACGGCTGGGAGGTAGAATCACCACAGGAGGATTATGGAGCACATCGATCACCCTTTCATACAATCGGTTGCGCACCTTGAGGCGTTCTGATGCCCGGGTGACGTACCGTATCAGGATGTCGACCCCGGCGCCGGCCGGACGCATGTTCACCGAGGAGCTTGCACTGCATGTGGCTCATGCCACTCTGCCGCGGCACACGCTTCCACTCCTGTTCCGCAAGCCGGGCGTCCTCTCGCGTCTCTTCTATGACTGCTTTATGAATAAGCGCCACCTTGGCATAGGTTTCTGCCGAGGACGGGAAGGCTTACCGATATCTCGTCCCACATCCATTGGCCAACGGTGGAGAAGTTGAAGAATTGGCCGGTCACGGCAAAATTGTTGATAAAGGTGGCACGACGGCCAGTCGGATGTCCCTTGTCAGCCCAGGCACTGTTTTCCAGGATCGTGGTGCGGAAAAGATTGATCTCGATCACCTCGCCCGCCACACCGTTGATCTCTACCCAGTCACCGACGCGGATTCCGTTCCGGCCCATGAGAATGAACCAGCCGAAGAAGGCGAGGATGAAACTTTGCAGAGCCACCGTAAGTCCCGCGGTCGCAAGACCCAGGATGGTCGAGATCTGGCTGGGTACACCGAACGTTACCAGCAACACACATACCACGCCAACCAGCTGCACACTGAGCCGCAGGATGAGTGTGCAGCGTCTGTATGCGCCGCCGATCAAAGGTCAGACCGTTCAGCGCATGACGCTCCAGCAACTTTGTTCCTAACGCTTCCAAAAGGATGGCGCAAATCAGAATGAACGCAACCGTCGCCAGCGACCGCAGACCCAGGTGGGTCACGATGCGATGCTGCAGCAGCACCTGGTTTGCCCACTTGCCGTAGACTCCTGCGAGCTGCTGCTGGGTCTGAATGCGGTCGTCGTAGATGGTGAGAAGCTGGCGCTGTTCCCTTCTCTGCTGCAGGCTGGCGAGCCTGGCTGCATCGGGCTTCGATGCACTGGCGGCGGCAGCATCCGAACTGGCGTTGGCCTGCGCTTCCAGGGCATTGTGCTGCAGGGTCAGGCTGGCTGCGTCGGAACGCGCTTGCTGCATGGCCTGCTGGATCAATTGATAACGGCTGCGTTGGCTGAACCACGCCTCCACCCGATGGGCCAGGGTGCCATACTGCCGGGTCGAAAGAACAGCCATTTGGCTGTCGCTGCCAGACTGGGCATTCATCTTGCTCATGGCCGCCTCGTGCGCCGCAAGCTCCTGCTGAATCCTGGTGCGCACGTCGCCAGAGGCCCGGGCCAGGTCGTGCTGGGCATCGTTCAACTCATCCTGATCAAGATCGAGCTGTGCCTGGGCGATTTTCAGATCGTCATTGGCGGCAGCGCCGGCCGTGGGGGATCAAACTCCGCACCCGGGCCTGGTCCTCTTTGGCCATCTCCTGCAGTTCTGCCACCTTCTTGCGAAAGCTCAATCGCTTCGCCTGTGGGCGCAAGATGCTGCGCGCTGGCCTGGCGCAAAGATGCGGCAAACGCCTGGTTCACCTCGTGATCGGCCAGGCGTTCGGCCTCATGCGCATACTCCACCTCTTCACTGCTGACGGCAAGGGGCGCGAGCGCCTGGGCAATTTGCCAGGGGTGCAAGTCGACGATGGTCGTCTGGCTGGAAGCTGCCAGACCACGCTGCACTTTTTGACCCTTGAGGAAGGGCAGATGGGCCATCGCGTCGCGCGTGGTCCAGGAAAACGCGAGGCACAAGGCCAGCAAACCGAAGAGCACGACAAGAGAGACAAACCTGCCCCGGCCGAGCATGCGTTGCAGTGCAGTGTGTTGCTGTGTTCGGGGAGCGGCCAGGTTGGTTGCCATGGCCAATTCTGGCAGGTTACCCGGCTTGGAGAGTAGACCCCGGTAGTTGTATCCATAGGCCACTGGTCAGGCAACAGCACGGGGTTTTTGCCCTTGACTCGGTGAAGAATTAACACGCCGGCGGCCGGCGCAGCGAGGCTGATGCTTGTTTGCCCGCCGGAGCCGGGCATATTAGAGCAGTTTCGCAATTACTGTGGACTGAAAAAGATCGCGAGGTGTGGTTTTCCTTGGGAGAAAACCACGAAAAGGCCTGTCTCTTCGGTCTACACCAATTGCTAAACTGCTCTATGGGCGCGCAGGGAACCATGACTGCGACAGGAGAACTCCGCTGCAAAATCTGAAGATCGAAGAGCCGATATGTATCGCTGCAACCGGAGATGTGTGCGGCGAAGGGGTGCTGTGGGAGCGGGATACCCAAAGCATCTATTGGACCGATATCAATCGATTTCTGGTCCACCGCTATGGGTTGAAGGACAGCACGCCTGAAGACCTGGTTCTTTTCAGAACCCGTAACCTGCGTAATGTTGACCAGCCGCGAGGATACCCTGGCCTTGTCTCTGGGCTCAGGCATCGCCCTTTGGAAGCCGGGCAGCGATGCGTCGCCTACGCCGTTGTTTGCCCTTCCCGGCTGGCCTTTTGTCCGCTGCAACGATGCGGCCGTGGGTCCGGGCGGCGCGCTCTGGGTCGGGTCGATGCGCAACAATGTGGGAACGAATGGCGAACCCACCGAGGCCGGCGGCACGGACGGAGTGCTCTACCGCGTCGACGGAACCGGCGCGGCATCGGAGTGGCGACGCGACCTGGGCATTTCCAATACCCTGCTTTGGAGTCCGGACCGGTCCAGGTTCTATTTTGGCGATACCTTGCAGAATTGCATCTGGTCTTACGAATATGACTTAGACGGCAGAACCATTCGTGCTGAGCAGCCTTTCTTCCAGGGTTTCGAGCGCGGCCTGCCTGACGGTTCAGCCATGGACACAGAAGGCTACGTTTGGAATTGCCGTTACGGAGGGAGCTGTATCGTACGCGTGGCTCCTAACGGAAAGATCGATCGAGTGATTGAAATGCCGGTGAGCAGGCCCACGAACTGTACCTTCGGCGGAGCGCAGGGCAATGTGCTTTACGTTACCTCTGCTTCTCCGGAGCCGGGACACTGGGAGCGATTCGGCGGTTGCTTTTTCGCCCTGGAGACAAATGTGACCGGCATGGCCGAAAACAAGTTTCAGCTATAGAAGATTCGGTCCTGATGAAAGACAAGAGCCGTGCTCACAGCGAGCACGGCTCTTATTTTGTGGTACGCAGTTGTCTAGTGGCTGAGCTGAATGGTAACCCCAGTCGCAGAGAACGCATTGCTGTTGATGGTAAGCGTGTCGGGAGAGGTCCCGGCTGCGTTGGAGTACTTGAGTGTTATGGTGCAGGAACCTCCCGGCGCCACTGCTGCCGAACAACCGTTGTTGGTTATGGAGAAGGCGCTGCCCGCTCCGTGTCCTAAAACCAGCGAATTGATTTTCAGGTTCAAATTGCCCGTATTCGTTACCGTGGTGGTCAGTGACGAGTTAAAGCTGGGGAACTTCATTGCTCCGGTGTTCACCATCAGCTTATTTACGGTTCCGTTCAGGTCAGCTGACGTAGATGTTGCCGGAACCATCCAGGGTTACGCCCGTCGGGTTGACAAGTCCGGTCAGCGGTACCTGCACGGTGGGGTTGCTGCGCCGAGTGCGTGGCCGGCACCATGAGGACGCGGGCGCCGCTATCGGTGACGAACATATCCCCGTTGGGGTCAAAGGCGAAGCCTGCAGGCGAGTTGAGCGCGCACGAGGTGACGGTAGTACCGTCGCAGGGCGCAATCGGGAAATTCGTAGAGCCCGTGCCGCTGAGACTGACTCTGCAGGATCTGGTTGTAGTTTCCGTCGCCAACATAAAATTGGCGCCGGCGTTATCAACAGCCGAGCGCTTGCGGGAAGCTCACGCTGTTGCTGCCAAGGTTGACCAGGCTGGGAGTATAAATTGTGTCATACGTTTCCCCGGGTATCTCAATGATGCGCGGGGTGGCGCCTGCATCGGCGATGTAGATGTTGCCACCAAAGTCGACTCTGGCGGCGGTGGGAAGTCCGAGTGTGAACGTCCCCGTCCCCAGCGTGGTTTCGGCAAGTGCAGGATTGAAGCTAAACACCTTCGCCGCGTTGGCGTCAGACACTATAAGGTTGCCGAAAGCGTCGAAGACCAGGTCGCTGGGATAGACCAGGTTCTTGGTGTTAGCCGCGTTCCACTGGGTCAACGAGCCGCCCGATGAGGGGAGCGTATAGATCTGCCCCATGGTCTGCTGCGCGTTGGTGTTGGCCACGTAAAGCGTGGAATTGGTGAGATCCGTGGGATTAAACGTCAAGCTCTGCGGCGGGATCAGAGCGGAGTTCAGTACCGCGGTCGTGGCACTGCTCAACGAGACCTGAGCCGCGCTGCCCAATCCGGAAAGGAACAGGTAGAGCTTCGGTTCAGCCGGTCCTGATGCAGGAGTGAAGTCGACCTCAACCACTCCTTTACGAATCCCCGGCAAGCCTGGTTTGAAGGCAATGCTCAAGGTGCAAACGGTCCCCGCGATTTCCTGCGCTCCAGATTGGCAGGCGGGCAGCTCGGGGCTGCTGATATTGGTAAAGTCGGAGGCGCCACCGCCTCCAGGGTTGGAGTTGAAGGTAGCAGTTCCATCCACAACATACGCGTAAGGTATCTCGATCGTCGAGCTACCTCCGCCCACAGCCGCGGGGTTCGCCGAGATCACCGGATTGCGTAAGGGGATGATGGCTGAAGTACTGAGTGGGATGTAGTTCAGGTCTCCCAGGTAGTTCAGCGTTACAGTGTTGTTTCCGGGATAGAGGTAGATGCTGTTCACCGTCAGATTCGCGGTCGAACTCGCACCCGATCCGGGCGTGAGCGTGCCGGTACCGACGGTCTGACCATTGAAGACCACGTTTACCGTTCCGGTTGGAGCGGCGATAGATCCAGTCACCGTGATCGTGTACGGGGTTGGCTGGCTGAAGAAGCAGCAGTCACCGCTGGAAAATACCGGCGATCCGCTGATTCCGGTTGAGCCGACGGTACCGACCACGATCTGTACCGTTGCCGTGACGGTGTTGAAATCCGCCGTGTCGGTGGGTGTAAAGACCACCTGTAATGTATGCGTGCCGGCAGTGAGCGTCTGACCGTGCGCGTCCGTGATGCCGGGTGGAACCGTGTAGAAATATGTTCCCGGGAGGGAACCGCCCTGGAACGTTGCCGTGGCATCGAGCTGCGTGCTGCTCAATGGCGTGGTGGTCGGAATCGCTGCCGGGGTTGGCCAGTTAATGATTGGGGTAGCCTTGGTCACGACAATCGTCGTGCTCCCGGACGCGTTGGTATAGCCAGCGGTGTTGGTTGGCGTGAAGGCTACGTCCAGCGTATGGGTTCCAACCGAGAGCACAGTGCCTGCAGGCGGAGTGTAGGCGTAGGTGCCAGGCACGACCACCTGGGTATTGGTGCCAAAGCCAAGCGCCATGATCACGACATTCCGAGTATTCGGAAGGGTGACGCTGACCAGGGTTCTGGTGGGATCGGCGGTAAGTTGATAACCGTAGAGATCAAAGGTTCCAGATACGCTGCCGCCACTTTGGGTGTTCTTGTAATTGGTGGACGCGACGATGGTCTCGTCCGCGTAGCCCGCCGATTGCGCCCATGAGCTCATGTTGAGCGTCTCGGTTACCGGGCTGCCGGTGGTATAGGTGAGGATGAAGGGCTGATTGGTCTGCCCGGTGGTGGTCGCAGCTCCAATCAGATAGACAGTGGAATAGTTACCCTGCGACGGAAGGGCGTAGACGGCTCCATTCGTAATTGCATTGGGGACCGTTGGGTTCCCCAGGGTAAAGGTGGTGCCCGCAAAGTTGACTGAGCCATTGCCCAGCTGGTTGTAGGAATAGGCGCTGCCGGCATTATCAAAGCCAGGTTGGTTAAAGGGAGTGCCGTCGGTAGAGGTAGAGATTACCTGCAACTGGCTGGTGGGGACCACCGGCGTGGGTCTGGGCGTACCCATCGCTACGGCATCGAGCTGCGTGGAGCTCAAAAGCGTGCCATAGGTAATGGGCGCCGGCATCGGCCACGAAATCGTCGGCGTGACGATGGGGGTTGGTGCGTTTTCGACCACCAGCGGCACACTGGCCGTAGCCGTCTTGTAATCGGTGGTGTCGGTAGGCGTGAACGTCACCGATAGCGTATCCGTCCCCACCGGTTCGACCGTACCTGCAGGTGGATTGTAGACAAACGTTCCCGGTATGGCGGGTGTGGTAAGGTCGAACGCCAGCATCACGATGTTCCGGGTACCTGGCAGTTGAACACTCTGCACCGTCTTATTGACGTTGAGGGGGATTTGATACCCGTAGACGCACACTGAGTCTGCCTGGGTGGTTCCGTTATCGAAGTTTCGATCCTCTTCGCAGCTCACAACGGACTCACCCGGCCAGCCGGCAGCATTAAACCAATCGCTCATATTCTGGTTGAACGTGGTGGTAGTGCCGTCGGTGTAAGTCACGATAAACGTCTGGTTCGCGTTGATGTTATTGACCATTGCCCCGAGCATGAACAGATTGGTATAGTTGCCAGCCGGCAAGGGGATCGTCACGTTAGCCACGGCGTCTGGTGCATTGGGCGGACCGATGTTGAAGGTCATGCCGTTCCAAACAAGCGTTGAGCCGAGCGTATTGGTGGAGTAGGAGTACCCATCGTCATCGAAGCCGCCCGTGTTGTAGGTAGAACCCTTGGGATAGATACCGTCGACGTTGTAGTAGCTGGAGAGCGGAACCGAAATCGTGCCGGACGATGCGGTGGCATCCAACTGGAAGCCGCTCAGCGGCGTTCCGTAGGTGATCGGAGTGGGTGTCGGCCAGATGATGACCGGTTGTCCCTGAGTCGACGGTGATCGGTACCGTCGCCGTTTCGTTTCCGTATGTCGGGGCGTTGGGAGTGAAGGTGACGGAGAGAGTGTGAAGTTCCCGCGGGAAGGACCGTGCCGGCTGGCGGAGTGTAGGTGAATGTTCCGCCGCCTGGAGCATTATCGGTCGCATCCAATTGCGTGCCGCTTAGCGGAGTGCCGAACGTGATGGGTGCCGGGTTCGGCCAGGTAAGGGTCGATGAATTCAAGGTCGAACCGTTCACTCGTGTTGCTGGTGCTTTTAATGAATTCGCAGTCGCCTCCATAAGATCGCCCGGAACCTGTCGTTAAAGTTGAACGGAAGGGCCACGTTCAGCACCGCAACCCCGCTTGAGAGCGGCGCCGTGCCGATAATGGTGCCATTATTCGTAAAGGTGACCGTTTCTCCATTGGTTGTGGTCGAACCGTAGGCGTACGGAGACAGTGTGGCCTGCAGCGTAACCTGCTGGCCCGTAACCCCATTTGCCGGCATAACGGAGAGCGTCAGAGTCGTATGTCCGCGTGGCGGGAGTAAAGGTCAACGCATTTGAAGTGCTTAACCCATAGTTCCCGTCGCCGCCGTAGGTGGCGGTCACGCGATTGCGAACCGCAGCCAAAGAAAGCAACGTTGGAGATGGAAGCCTGCTCCGACTGGCCAGACAGCAGCACACTCAGGCCATTGTCGGTGACGGCGGTTAAATCGACCCGGTCGTCGCCATTGATATCTCCTGCGGTGGCAAAGATGGCGCCACCGCCCACGGTGTAATAGGTCGCCGCATCAAAGGTACCCGTCGCCTTTGCCGAGCAATACACCTACGTTGTGTTGCCGTCGTTGGCGGAGATGATGTCGAGTTATGCCATCACGATTGAAGTCTCCAATCGTCAGGTAGTAAGGGCCGCTGTTCATGGTGTATCTTCGCGGCCGGTCCGAAGCTGGGGATCGCGGTACCCTTGTTCATCAGGATGTAGACAGCGTTATCCGGGGCACTGGTGGTTGCCAGGTCCGGCAATCCGTCCCCGTTAAAGTCGCCCAGCGCGACCGAACCTACCTGGCTGGCTCCGGTGTTGGCAATAGATAGCCGGCTTGAATGTGCCATCGCCGTTGCCCTGAAGAATGGTGGCCGAACTGCTACCGTCCGAGGCCACCGCAAGGTCCAGAAATCCATCCTGGTTGATATCGCCAACCACAACATTCCACGGTTGCAGCGGCGAGCGGGGTAATAGGCAGGTGCGTTAAATGTGCCATCGCCATTACCCAGAATGACAGCAACCTGGTTCAGAGCAGGATTGGTGGCCACCAGATCCTCAATACCATCCCGGTTGAAGTCGCCCATGGCCAGCAGTCTCGACGCTGAGGTGGAGGCCGCTACCGGGAAGTTCTTGGCTGTCTGGAAGGTCCCATCCCCATTGCCGAGGTAGATGTTGACGGAGCCAATGCCTGTGCGCTGAGGACGGCAAGATCCTGCTTGCCATCTCCGTTGAAGTCGCCCACCACCACGGATGTTGGCGTGAAAGGAGGCGTGG
Organism: uncultured Acidobacteriaceae bacterium; assembly: GCA_963757515.1. Lineage (GTDB taxonomy): Bacteria > Acidobacteriota > Terriglobia > Terriglobales > Acidobacteriaceae > PALSA-350. Next base: position 540,588 of record CAVWRV010000001.1, read on the forward strand.
TCGTAATCGGCGTGCCAGTGGTGAAGGTACCATCACCCTTGCCCAGCAGAATGACGATCGGGTCCGCTATTGGTGGGAACTGCGAAATCGGGCCGTCCATCGCCATTGAAGTCGCCAATCGCCGGTCCGATGGTGCCGCCGGTCTGGCCGTTATTCATGTTGGCGATGGGATAATTCTGGGAGCGGAGTGAAGCCGGTCTGCAGGGTGGAGGGGTTGAGCGGGGCGGTGCCCAGAACAACATTCGAGGTTGTGTCCGTGAAAGTGACGGTTCCGGTGGGCGCCGACGGACCAAACGCGGATACGGTTCCAGTAAGTGTGTAGTTGGCGCCGTACCGGTGCTTGCCAGCGCAGTTGCGGACGAATAGGGACCGCAAAAGTCACCGATTGCGGCGTCGACGAACTGGTGCTGAAGACAGAAGTGCCGTTATAGGTGGCCAAGAATTGATGGGTCCCCACTCCGCCGACTTCTGTCTCCAGAATCGCCGTGCCTGGATTGCCGTTGGTGGATTGAACCTGGACCGTGCCCAGGACTTCGCTGACGCCGTTATAGGTATCAGTGAAGGTCACAGTTCCGCCGGCAACGGTGAATTCCGTGGCCGACTCACCTGCGCTGTCATGGTGATGACAGCCCCGCTCGACGGGTTGTCGGGGGTGGTGAACAGGGAGGTCGTGGTGGAGCGAAGATGCCCATGCGGCAGGCCCAGCAGTCACCAACGCGAGAGCGCTCAACAGCACTGGCATCCATCGGCCACGGGATACCTGTCTGGAAGTCATACGGCGCTTAAATGCAACAATGGCTGAGTGCGTCATGGGTTTCAAAGCTCCAATTCGTACGGTTAGTTCACAAGCGTGCTTTGGGGAAACGAACGCCTGACAAAGAAGGCAGTAATTCAGTCGCAGTGGTCATGCTGGCGCACCTGTGGGTAATGGGTTGCATCAGTTTGCGTCAACTGCTGGAGAATACCTTCCGTTTTGGCACATTGTTATTACCCTTATGGGGGATTTATAACATGTGTTCGAAGCTTTCCGGCAGAAGTGTTTCTTGCTTGTAACTTCGCAGAAGTTAATGGCGTCTGGTACCACTCGCGAGTAACTGTTCTTCACCGGCGATCGAGCCACTGGTATCCTTCCCGAGCAGTCAACAGGACGCACTGAGCGAACGTCACTATGGATAAGAGAGAATTTTTGAAAACATCCGGCGTCTTCCTTGCCGGCACCATGTTGTCGCCATTGGGCTCGGGCGAACAGCCAACCGCGCCGCGAACCAATTGGTCAGGAAATTACACCTATAGCACCGACCGCCTGCACCAGCCTCAGACGGTCGAGGAAGTGCAGCAGGTGGTGAAGCGCTGCAGCAAACTGCGGGCGCTGGGCGCGCGCCATTCTTTCAACGGGATCGCGGACAGCACCGAAAATCAGATTTCGCTGGCCCATCTCAACCAGATGGTCCTCAATCGCGAGTCGAGCACAGTCACCGTAGGAGGAGGGGTCACCTATAGCCAACTGGCTCCGTATCTTGAGAGCCAGGGATACGCGCTGCCCAACCTGGCCTCCTTGCCGCAGATTTCGATCGCCGGCGCCATTGCCACTGCCACCCACGGGTCGGGCAACAAGAATGGGAACCTGGCCACGGCCGTATCCGGGCTGGAGGTGGTGACGGCCGACGGTGAGGCTGCTGGTTCTGTCCCGGGAGCGGGATGGCGATCGATTCCAGGGGGCGGTGGTGAACCTGGGCGCGATCGGCGTCGTGACCAAGGTCACGCTCGACGTGCAGCCGACCTTTCAGGTCGCTCAAGTGGTCTACGAGAACCTGTCCATGGATCAACTGGAGCACCACCTGGAGGAGATTTTTTCCAGCGGCTACAGCGTCAGCCTGTTCACCGACTGGCAGAATCACCGCATCAGCCAGGTGTGGGTGAAACGGCGGGTTCAGCCGGGGAGCACACCCCAGTTCGAGCCGGAGTTACTGGGGGCCAAGCTGGCCACCATGAAGCTGCACCCGCTTCCCGGGCATTCGGCGGAAAGTTGCACCGAACAACTGGGCATTCCCGGACCGTGGTATGAGCGGCTGCCTCATTTCCGCATCAACTTCACGCCCAGCAGCGGGGCCGAATTGCAATCCGAGTACCTGATCCCCCGGGAAAGGGGTTACGAGGCTATTCTGGCGGTCGAACAACTTCGAGATCACGTGACTCCGCATTTGTTTATCACGGAGTTGCGGACCATCGAAGCAAGATCAGCTTTGGATGAGCACCGCTTACCAGCGGCCGTCGATGGCCATTCACTTCACCTGGAAGCCGGAATGGCCGGCGGTGAAGAACATGCTGCCGATGATCGAAGCGAAGTTGGCGCCCTTTGATGCCCGCCCCCACTGGGGAAAGCTGTTTACGATGAACGCCTCACGGATCAAGCCTCTTTACCCGGAAATGTCGAAATATCAAGAGCTTCTGACACACTACGACGCACACGGCAAATTCCGCAATCGCTTCCTGGAGACGAATATTTACGGTGGTTGAGCAGACTGCGGAAAAAGTCTCTCTCCGGCGAAACTGTGGGTGCCCCATATCTCGCGCTTAGCGCGAGATGTGGGAAAAGCGGCTCGTTACCGACGGGTTCTGTTTTTACTTGAGTTTCTTTCCCACATCTCGCAAAAAGCGCGAGATATGGGGCACCCACAATTCCCCCGAGAGCGAGTTTTTCGCAGCCTGTTCGTGGACAGGACAATGGCTGGCACGCTACCTGTCTTCTTCAAGCTCCCCCAATACTTCTTCCTCGATTTCCATGTCTCGGTACTCGTGGGAGTCGAATACCTGGCCACAATCCAGACATTCGACGTATTCGACGTCCTCTTCACGCGCTACGACGCGCACTTTGGGGTGTTTGCAGGCGGTGTCCATCTGGGAGGTCTGAGTGTGCAACCTGTGCTTCTCGGCAAGATTGTACCCGGCGGATTCCGCCTGTCAAATCTGTTTCTGAGCTTTCGTGACCGAAGGGCGAAATTTCATCGAAATTGCCCGCTTTCTAGCTGGAAAGCTCGCTGATCGGTACGCACCTGCTCCGGTTTAAGGGTGGCATCCTCCAGCTTGCCAAAGATCATCTTGCCCGACGCAGTCTGCAAGACGCTGGTGACCGTGATTTCGACAGCACGGCCAATCATGCGCCGGGCGTGGTCGACCACCACCATGGTCCCATCATCCAGGTAACCTACACCCTGGTTGTACTCCTTGCCCTCTTTCAGAACCACGATGTTCATTTTTTCCCCGGGCAAGACCAGCGGCTTCAATGAATTGGCCAAGTCATTCAGATTGAGCACCCGCACGTGGTGCAGTTGGGCCACTTTGCTGAGGTTGAAGTCGTTGGTGACGATCGGCGCAGCCATTTTCCTGGCCAGTTCGATCAGTTTCAGATCCACCTCGCGCAGCTGGGGAAAGTCATCCTCGATGATTTGCACGGCCAGCAAAGGATTGGCCTGCATCTTTTGCAGAATATCCAGCCCGCGCCGGCCACGCTGCCGGCGGGAACTGTCAGAGGAATCGGCCACGATCTGCAGCTCGCGTAACACGAACTCGGGCACCAGCAGTGGTTCCTTCCAGAAAGCCGGTATCCACCACGTCGGCAATGCGGCCATCAATGATGGCACTGGTGTCGAGGATCTTGACGTTGCGCTTGCCTGCCGCTGCACGCTCGCCGGCAAAGAGCTCGGCCAAGCCGCCGGTAAAGTTCAGCAGATCGCCCTTGCTGGCGCCTACCATCAGACCCATATACGACATGAGCATGAGCACGAAGAGCTGCAAGAGAGCCCGGGTTCCCCCCGGAGGCAGACTTCCGGCCAATACCATGCCGAACAGCGCCGCGCCGGCGATCCCCAGCACGCTGCCCAGCACCGCGCCGATAAGCCGCTTGATGCTCAGGGCCCGTACGCGCAGCTCAAATACGATCACCGCGGCAGCGGCAACGGCACCCAGTGACGGCCGCGGCCCAGGGCTGCAGCGCAAAGGGCCGGAGAAAGAAACAGGCCGCGGTGAGAGCGAGGACAAACAGAATTCGGATGACAACGAGATCCATGGAGCTTCTCGCAGCGACCCCCCGGAGTATACCGACGGCGGAGGGCTTGGGGCAAAAAGAAATCCCGAAGCCGCATTTGGAGCGGCTTCGGGATGAGTGTCAGTTAACGAACTTAGTACTTGGGTACTCTGGGATCGATCTGCTCGCTCCAGGCCTGAATGCCGCCGGCCAGGTTCTTTACCTTGAAGCCGGCCTGCTGCAGGAATTCCGCCGCTTTCTGGCTGCGGCCGCCCGCCTTGCAATGGACTACGATCTCGCGGCTCTTGTCCAGCTCGCCCACGCGCTTTTGCAGGTCCCCAAGAGGAATCAGGTAGCCGCCGATCTCCGCGATTTTGAATTCATGCGGTTCGCGTACATCGAGCAGAAAGAGATTCTTGCCCGCGTCGCGCTGCTGCTTGAACGTGGGTCACGTCGATCTGCTCGATGCCGTTGATCTTCGCAGCGCCTGGCGCCGGGCGCTGGCTGGATGCCGCAGAACTGCTCATAATCGATGAGCGCGGTCACGGTCGGATGGGTGCCGCAAACCGGGCAGTCGGGGTTCTTGCGCAGCTTCAGCTCGCGGAAGCGCATGCCCAGCGAATCCACCAGCAGCAGACGCCCGATCAGCGGATCGCCCACGCCCAGGATCAGCTTGATGACCTCGGTCGCCTGGATGATACCCACCAGGCCGGGCAGAATGCCAAGCACCCCGCCTTCCGCACAGGAAGGAACCAGGCCGGGCGGCGGCGGCTCAGGATAAAGACAACGATAGCAGGGGCCCTGCTCGGTGGCGAAGACGCTGGCCTGCCCTTCGAAGCGGAAAATCGAGCCGTAGACGTTTGGCTTGCCGCTCAACACGCAGGCGTCGTTGACCAGGTAGCGGGTGGGAAAGTTATCGGTGCCGTCGGCCACGATATCGAAGTCCTTGAAGATCTCCATGGCGTTGGCGCTCAACAACATGGTGTTGTACTTGACGATATTCATGTGGGGGTTCAGGGCCTTGAGCTTCTCTTCCGCCGAGTCGAGCTTCAGCCGGCCTACGTCCTTGGTGCTGTGAATGATCTGGCGCTGCAGATTGCTCGAGTCCACTACGTCGAAGTCGACCAGTCCCAGCGTTCCGACGCCCGCTGCAGCGAGGTAGAAGGCCAGGGGTGAACCCAGGCCGCCGGTGCCCACGCAGAGCACCTTGGCTGCTTTGAGTTTCTGCTGCCCCTCCATGCCCACTTCGGGCAAAATCAGGTGGCGGGAATAGCGCGCGATCTCGTCATTGCTGAGCGACGGCATCGCCACCGCGGGTATTTCGGTCAGTGTCGCCATTTTCAATCTCCTATTTGCTCAGAACGACGCATCCGCCGGCAATCGAAGGGATAATCGACAAGCTGTCGCTCTCCTTGACCGCCGTGTTCTCTTTCTCGCTCAGATAGCGAATGTCTTCATCGTTCAGGTAAACGTTCACGAAGGCGCGCAGCTTGCCTTCCTCCGAATACAAATGCTTCTTCAGCTCGGGATGAGTGAGGGTAAGTTCATCCAGCGCCTCGCCTACGGTGGCGGCATCCACCGTTACCGTGGCCTGCTTGGCCGCGAACTGACGAAGAGGGGTAGGGATGTGAATCTTCATTCGTCGAACTCTCTCTCTTTCTGATCTGGTTGCGTACGGCGGGCATGTACGGGGCCGGCGGTCAACAGCGCTCGGCCCACACGTAGATCTCCTCGTCTTCAAACCGCTTGTCCTCTTCGCCGGTTCCGGCAAGAAAAAACGAGTTGGTTTCCTTGGCTACTCCCGTCTCTACGCTGGTGATCACGTAGGAGCAACCCAGCCAGTGCGCTTCGTTGAAATCGGTCGACGACCAGCGTGCAGGATGGTCGGGATGGGAGTGGTAAAAACCCACGATATCCAGGCTGAGTTCCCGTGCCTGGCGTTGGATGGCGACCAGCTCCTGGGGCGCGATATGGTAACGGTTATGGGCGGAATCGGTTCGCGTATTGCCCGCACGCACCGCCATCTCCACCTCATTGGTGCCGTCCAGCGCCTTACCGAGCAGGACCCCGCAACATTCATGGGGATAGGTCTCTTCGCCATGCTTACGCACCTGGCTGTAGACCGAGTCGCTGATCTTCAGCACCGCACTGGCCATTATTGCTCCCAAAATCGCTCACTCAGGTACTTGTCGGCCGAGTCACACAGGATGGTGACGATAACAGCGCTTCTGCCCGCGCCAGCTTCTTCTTCGCCATCCTGAGACTTGCCGCTACCGCCGCCGCGGCGGAGATGCCTAGCAACAGACCCTCCGATCCGCCCCAGATGCTTGGCCATCTCATACGCTCCCTCGGTCGACTGCTCCACGTGGCGGTCTGCCACGCCGGCATCATAGATAGGAGGCACAATCGCAGTGGCCATGTACTTCAAGCCTTCCAGCCCGTGAAACGGTGAATCGGGCTGCATGGCAATGCACTCAATCGCCGGATTCAGCTCCTTCAGACGGCGGGTGACGCCCATGAACGTTCCGCTGGTGCCCAGCCCGGCCAGGAAGTGCGTAATCTGTCCCTCTGTCTGCTGCCAAATCTCGTTCGCCGTACCTTTATAGTGCGCCTTCCAGTTGGCTTCGTTGCCATACTGGTCGGCGTAATAGTACCGGTCCTTGTCCTGAGCCAGCTCCCGCGCCTTTAAAATCGCGCCGTCGGACCCGTCCGCCGGATCCGTCCAAACGATGTTTGCCCCGTAGGCGGAGAGAATCCGCTTCCGCTCGGGGGAGACATTCGACGGCATGCACAGCGTAACCGGAAAACCCTTGGCGGCGCCCAACATGGCGTACGCGATGCCGGTGTTTCCGCTGGTCGCATCCAGCAAGTGCCTTCCCGCGAGCAAACCCTGGGCCTCGGCGGCGGCCACAATCGAGGACGGCCGCGCGATCTTTGACCGAGCCGCCCGGGTTGGCCCATTCAGCCTTGCCCAGCAAAGTGATTCCCGGTAGATGGGCCGTCAAACGGTCGAGGCGCAGGAGCGGAGTGTTCCCAATCCGTTCCAAGATGCTACTGCCCAGCGTGCGCGGCGTCGAGCTGACTTCAGTTTGCACTTCAGTTTGCATTTTCCCCGTTCAAAGTCTTTGATTCAATTGATCTACGTACGTTGCAGCGATCCGCGCCGATGTGCGAAAGTAAGGTGAAGCAGTCCCTAGTGTAGCGTCCACTCGAAAACCGGGGCAATCGATCAGTCAGTCGCAAGCCATGCGAACAAAAGTACACTTTCTGAACTTCGATGAAGTATTCGAGCACTCTGCGCACCTTGGGTTTTGATGTTCAAGGGGTGCCCGGGGTCGCAAACCAGATTCATGGTGCGCAAATATGGCGCCGGCGCGATCCTGACTCATGCGCCGGAACCCAGCGCCGCGGAGAAGAAGACGCCGCATATGGCCGTGACGTGGAGGGAGCGCCCGGGCTACATGGTGGGCGGAGAAGTGGCCACCCTGCTCGATCGCGGATACCAGAAGTTCTGGAAGTCCAGCCGCCTCGAGGTGCCGGCGACGGCGGAGTCCCTGCAGGCGGTGCACCGCTTTGCCGAGGAGTTGCGGCAGGTAGTCGGCGAGCCAAGCCTGTACAACGAGTCACTGGGAACAACCAGCGACAGTTACCTATACGACCGGGTCAAAGGGCCGCGATCTGCCTCTTGCCGAGCGGCCTGTGCCAGCCTGGCAATTGCCACCAAAGAGCAGTTAGCGGAAAAACAAAAACATCTCCACGAGAGGTCCGCTGAACCGCAGATCCCTCGGCTGCGCTCGGGATGACAAAGGGGAGGACGGCGCTTCCATTGAGGGCGGTTGCTGAGCCGAAAGGCCGTGGACGCCCCCTTCGGGATGACAATTCTACTTAAGGAACCGATCCCCATGGACCTTCGGCCCAGCCACTTCTCTCAATGGAAGCGCCGTCCCTCCCCTTTGTCATCCCGAGCGCAGCCGAGGGATCTGCGGTTCAGCGGACCTCTCGTGGAGATGTTTTCCTGGAGCGCTCTCGCTGTAGTTCCCGGTAGACGTCGCTTTTCGAGACACCGCGCTCCCGCGCCACCCGCTTGAGCGCGTCTTTCTCGTCCAAACCCTCAGCCTCTATCAGCTGCGAGACCTGTTGCAGGAGGCTGCCCGCTTTGACTGGCTGGGCGGGCGGCCACGGCCTCGATCAACAGCACGATTTCGCCCCTTATGCGCTCCCGGGCCGATAGCGCCAGCCGGACTTCCGCCGCAGTGCCGCGCAGAAACTCCTCGTGCAGTTTGGTCAGCTCGCGGGCCACAACCACACGCACGGAATCGCCCCACACCGCTTCCACATCGGCTAACGTCTCCAGAATGCGATGCGGCGCTTCATAGACCACCAGCGTGAGCCCAGACATGCCGGCGGCCAGCGCCTCCAGCTCGGTTCGCCGCGCACCCGGCTTGGCAGCGAGAAATCCCAGCGTAAAGGAAGCGATCCGTCTCCAGACCAGAGGCGACCAGCGCACTGAGCGCGGCATTGGCCCCGGGGATGGGAATCACGCGTATACCTGCAGCCAAGGCTGCCCGCACCAATTCCAGACCTGGATCGGAAAACGCGGGCGTGCCCGCATCGCTGACCACCGCGACCGAGCCTCCCTGCTGCAGCAGAGCGATCAGCTCTACCGCCCGCGCCTGCTCATTGTGCTCGTGGTAACTGATGGTGGGAGTGGAAATGTCAAAGTGGTTCAGCAGCTTCTGGGTCTGGCGGGTATCCTCACAGGCGATGCGGTCCACGCTCTTCAGGACCCGCAGCGCGCGCAGCGTGATGTCCTCAAGATTGCCAATGGGCGTAGCGACCAGATAGAGCCCGGGGTCGAGACAACGATTATTCCTGGCTCTGGCGACGCAGTTTCCGGCTCTCTGCCAGCAGGCTCATGGAGTGCATCAGGTTCTGCAGGGTCACGATGCCGACAATGCGTTCCCCTTCGGTCACCGGCACCAACGAGAGTCCACGCCCGGCAAAGCGGCTGATGGTGGTTCCTAATGAGTCCTCCGGCTGGGCCACATGAAAGCTGCGCGACATCACGGCCTGCACGTAGCCATTGCCCTCGCTGCGCAGCGCGGAAAGAATGCTTTGGCGGGAAATAATGCCGACCAGGCTGTCGCCGCGCACCACCGGAAAATCGTCCTGCAGGCTGTGAATCGACTTGTGCAGCGCATCTTCGAGCGTGTCGGAGGGAGCCAGCATGGAGAACTCAGTCAGCATAATGTCCTGCATGTTGACCGTATCCACTACGCTTTGGAAAAGCACGCCCTGATCTTCCAGCTGAGCGCCGATCAGGATAAAGAATCCCGCCAGCAGCAGCCACGCGTTCATCAGCACCAGCCCGGCGATGATCGCCGTCATGGCGAGGATCTGGCCCAGTCCCGTGGCCACCCGCGATGCCTGCGCCCTGCCCTGCGCCCGGGCTACGCCTCCGCGCACCACCCTGCCGCCGTCCAGAGGATAGGCGGGCAGCAGATTCAGAACGCCGAGAAAAACATTGAGCCACACAATGCTGCGAATCAGGTGCGCGGGGGTAATCCAGGGCCGCTCCAAAAGGTTCAGGGTGGGCGACATGCCGAGCACCAGCATGGCCACAACCAGGGCAAAGCTCAGATTCGCCAAAGGCCCGGTCACGGCCATGCGCCACTGCACTTTGCTGGCGCCCGCGTGCTCCGCGCTCTCCGCGTTGGCGTAGGCCACCAGGCCGCCAATCGGCAGCAAGCAGGATATTTCTCAGTTGCAAGTCCGTGATAGGCGGCCACGATCATGCGCGCCACTTCGCGTACGCGCGACCGCGCCCAGCAGCACCAGCCACAGGCCCACGCCGCGAAACATGGAGAGATGAACGCTCTCGGTGTAGGCCATACAGATGCCGAGCAGCAGAATGAAGAAGGTGTGAATGCGCAACTCCACACCCATCCATCGCCCTAAGGGGAACGACCATCCACGCATTGCATCCGTCCTTGCGTTTCATTGTAGAGCTTGCCGATTCATTGGCCAGCAAAGGATTCATTTACCATCAAATCCGATGCGGGTGATCGGCGGCACATACCGTTCGCGGCGGCTGATCGCGCCCCGCGGGCTCGCCACCCGGCCCACCAGCGATCGACTACGTGAAACCCTTTTTAATGTTCTGGCCGCACGTATCGAGGGCGCGGTCTTCGCCGATCTCTACGCCGGCTCGGGAGCGGTCGGCATCGAGGCGCTCAGCCGCGGCGCACAGCCTGGTCTACTTCGTGGATCGCGCTGCCGCCTGCCATCGCCGCGATCCGCGCCAATCTCGCTGCACTCGAGATCCGCTCCGGCTTTCAGATTGAGTCCAGCAGCGTTTCCGCCGCACTGCGCCGCCTCTCCGAGACCGGTTCCCGCTGCAGATCATCTTTCTGGATCCGCCGTACGAGGCCGACGACGACTATGCCGAGTACTCTCAGCCGGCATCGGCCAGGGTGCGGATTCCCTGCTCACTCCCGACGGCATCGTGGTCGCCGAACACAGCCGCAAAATGCTCCAGCCGCTGGCGGAATGCTACGGCGCGCTGCGACGATATCGCGTGCTGGAGCAGGGCGATGCGGGCTTGAGCTTCTATGGCAGGTAGCCTCCGCCGCGATGCTCGCCGGTCTTCAGGTTGACCGTCGAACTCGAGCTCCTGATCCGTGTTCATGTCCCAACCCAGCCCCAGCAGCGTCTCTCCGCGGACAGCGGTAATGCGCAGCCCATCCCAACTGAGCCGGCCGGTTTGCCAGGCCTTCCCTTCGCGGTCCCCAGGCGAGCAGCGAATGAAAGCTCGCAAATAGCAGCAGTTCGTGCTCCGCGACGGCCGTGACCGCGGTCACGGGCCGATACGCCACCTGTTCCCATCGGGCGGGGTCATGGGTGTCGATCAGGTAGGCATATCCGCCGGCAACGGCGCAGATCCACGCCGGATCAGGACAGGCCCAAACGCCGCTGGGCACGCCGGATCCGGCAAAACCCAGAGCGCAGGTGGCCAGAAACGGACGCGCACCGCCGGGGGGGCGGATCATGATCTCCAGTGCTCCTCGCTCTACTTCCTCTACCTGCGCCGGATAGACGAATTGGCGTGCCGGCAAGATCAGCGGCCGGGAGGCGAGGACCTCTGCCTCCCAGGCGTGAGGCAAAGGTGGAGTCAATCACCACGGCAAACGCTTCTACGCGCTCCCGCACGCTCAACACATGGGCCGGCAAATCGAGCTGGCTGCCGTCTTCGAACAGCGGAATCAGTTTGTCGAACTCCGGACCGGAGTGCGCTCCGGTCAGGATGATGCGTACAGGATGGAAGAGATCCTTGCCCTTGACGCCAGTCTCCGCCTTCACTTCATTCATCAGTTCCTTAAAGCGCTGCGGCGTCAACGCGCCCGCTTCCTTGCTGACTTTTGCGGTAAAGGCCCGCACCACCGCTCTCCTGCTTCCGAAGTGAGCATGGCCGCGTCCTCACTGCGTCACTTGGGTCGTGCGCCAAAGAGCCGCTGCCTTTTCCGGTAGCTGCTGCAGCTGGTCGACTGCAGGAAGAAACAGCTCCAGCACCCGATCGAACCAATGCACGACGCGTCGCCGGCAGAGGACTGCGGCGGCAGCCACTGCGAGTGCCGTGAAATAGGGCCACGCCAGTGCCCTCAACTCCGGCAGCGGAGAATGCTTGATAGCTTGCCGGTTCAGCCAATGCAGCTTGTCCCAATCGAAGACCGCCGGTGAGGGCGTGACCCGCTCCAGCTTGAACTCCGCGATCAGCTCTTCGCGAGTAAAGGTCTCCCGCGTTCCTCCCTCGGCGCCCCAGCCAAGCAGGGCGAGATAATTCGCCAGCGCCTGGGGCAGAATTCCCATTTCGCGGAAGCTGGCCACCGAGGTCGCGCCATGGCGCTTCGACAGGCGCTCCCGATCGCTGCCCAGGATGGTCGAGAGGTGGGCAAACTGCGGCAGGCTCCAACCGAATGCCTGATAAATGGCCACCTGCCGGGGAGTGTTCGAGATGTGGTCGTCGCCGCGGATGACATGGGTGATGCGCATGAGCGCGTCGTCGATGGTGACCACGTAGTTGTAGACGGGGATGCCGGAGGAGCGGACAAGGATAAAGTCACCCACGGCTTCACTCGAAAACTCCACATCGCCGCGCACGATGTCGTGGAAGCGCAGCGGCGCATCGGGCACGGCCAGGCGCACGGCGAAGGTCTCGCCTGCAGCGGCCCGCGTCTTCGCTTCGGCTAGGCGTGAGAGTTCTGCATTTGCCCGAGTACACCTGCGTGCGATGCTCGCGGAGAGCCAGCTGCCGCTCCTGCTCCAGTTCCTCTGCGGTGCAGAAGCAACGGTAAGCTTTGCCTTCGCCGAGCAGCTGCTCCGTATGCTGCGATAAATCTCCAGGCGCTCGCTCTGCCGGTAGGGCGCGTAAGGGCCGCCGATCTCGCGGCCCTTCGGTCCAGTCCAGGCCCAAGCCAGCGCAGATCTTCGATCAGCTGCGCTTCGTAGCGTGCCTCGCTCCGCTCCACATCGGTGTCTTCGATGCGCAGCAGGAAGTCTCCTCCGGTGTGGCGGGCAAAGAGCCAGTTGTAGAGCGCGGTGCGGGCATTGCCCACATGCAACATACCGGTGGGGGAGGGTGCAAAGCGCACCCGAGGGGTTGGGTTCTGCATAGGTCTGCTCTGATGCTATCAAGCGGGGAAAGCATCACCGCGATGGGAAGCGCCCTAACGGAAGTGCTCCCATCCGCCGGCCGCGAGCGCGGTACGCTTGCCGCCGCGATCCAGCTCCACTTGCGGCCCCTTGCCGCGCTTCTTCATCCGGCCAATGGCGTGCACCAGCACTCCTCCCAGTTGACCGGGCACTGCGATGTCTTCGGCGAGGCAGTAAATAAGAGCTCGTAATCTTCTCCGCCGTGCAATGCCTGCTCCAGGGTGGCACGGGCATCGACGGGCAGGGCCTCAGCGTCGATTTCCGCGGCCAAGCCGCTCTCCTCGCATAGATGCGCCAGATCGGTTGAGAGCCCATCGCTCAGATCAATGGCCGCCGTCGCCAGCCGTAACAGCTTGCGGCCGGCAGCCAGCCTGGGCTCCGGATATAAATGCGGATGCCGCAGTTTGTCCGTTCTGCGGAAAGTCCGCTGGCCGGCGCTCGAGAGCGCGCAGCTCTGCCGCGGACCCGCCCAGAGCGCCAGTGACATAAATCAGGTCCCCAGCACGAGCACCGGAGCGCAAGAAGAGCTTTTCCCTTGGGCGACGCTTCCCAGCAAAACAATGTCGGCAACCACGAGCGACGACTTTGCCATGTCCCCACCAGCCAAGGGCACCCGATAGCGCTCCGCCAGCGCCATGAATCCGTCGAAGAAGCCGTCCATCCACGCGTCCGGTAAGCTCCGCAGGCAGTGCCAGCGAAAGAAAGGCTGCTTCGGGACGCGCCCCCATGGCCGCCAGGTCGCTCAAGCCGCGCGCCAGGCAGCGATGGCCCACGCTTTGCGGCGGATGCCAGTCACGGCGAAAATGGACATTTTCGAGCGAGAGGTCGGTGGTGACCACAATCTCTTCGACCCCGCCGCGGGCGCAGGACAGCACAATCGTCGCCAATGCCGAGAGTCAGGATCCCGCTGTTACGGCGCACGGGCAATTGGCCAGCGCGTCTTCGAATGGCTGCGATCAGCTCCCGCTCGCCTGGCGGTCTTGGGTCGACTCGTATCTCGCTCATCAGCCATTCCGCCAGCATACCTTGCTTACGGCTTCAAGGGTCATGCCGAGTCCCACTTTACGGGTTTGACCCATTAGATTCACTCTGTTAGCTTCAAGACTCGGCCTTTGTCAAAGAGCTGTTGCTGAGTACAAGGCCATATCCCCTTGGTAGAGTGAGCACATTGCGCAAACGCTACTACATCATTTTTGTAGCCCGCCAGGAAGACGGCGAATTGCGCAAGATTCCCATACCGTTGCATTACGCCTATATCTTTGTCGCGGCTGCGGTTATCGGCCTGTTCACCATCACCGGGATGGCCGGATCCTACAGCCGCATGCTGCTGAAGACGGCGCGCTTCAACCAGATTCGGACTGAGCGCGAGACCATCCGCCACGACTACCTGCAGATGGAGCAGGTGGCACATGAGAAGGATGTTCAGGCAGCGTCGCTGGGCTCTCTGGCCAGCGAAGTCAGTGCTCTTTACGGCCTGCGGCAAAACCGGTTGAGCAAGCCGGCTATTGCGGCGGTCATCGACGACGGCTGAGTCCTGCAGCTTCCGACGGCATCAGCGATCAGCAGTACAGTCAATCACTGGACCAGCTTCTTGGCCCTGCGCTCCTCGGCTATGTCAGGGGAGATCATGCACGGGCTCGATTTCTCCGAACCGGTTTCCCAGCAGGCTTCGGCGGCATGATGAATGTGGCGTACGCGCCATCGATATGGCCGGTGCAGGGGATCGTCACCAGCTCCTTCGGCGCCCGCCTGGATCCCTTCAATGGTGAAGGCGCATTCCATACCGGGATCGATATTGCCACCAACAAGGGCGACGCGGTTCGCGCGCCCGCGGACGGTACCGTCCTCAAGGCCGGCATGGGCACCGGGTACGGACGCGAGGTCGTTGTCGATCATGGCCACGGAATCGAAACCCTGTATGCGCATCTTTCGGGATTCGCGGTCATCGCGGGACAGGACGTTCGCCGCGGAGACATTCTCGGTTACGTCGGCTCTTCGGGGCACAGCACCGGTCCTCACCTGCACTACGAGGTCCGCATTCACGATACCCCGGTCAATCCGTCCAAGTATCTGCATGCCGCCCCAGCACGGCAGTTAGCGAGCACCACATCCGCACCCACGCCTACCAGCTCCGGCGGCGCAGACTAACGCCACGCTTTCTGCCTGCTGTGGTTCTGCCTGGCAGCCCTGTGTTTGGGCCAACGCTTCAGGCGCAGGGCCATTATTGGTTTCGACAAGAACGACTATCCCGGGGATGACCTTGCTACCCGGGCTGCGCCGCAGCTTTTCCTACACCGGCTATTGGCTGAATAATCCGCCTGGCGCAAACAGCAATAGCTGGACCGGCAAACGCGCCACGCTCAAAGCGAACGGTTTCGGCTTCATGATCCTGTACAACGGACGCCTGGATGCCGAACTCAAGGGCAAGGATGCCGCGGCACTCGGCCGTGCGGACGCCGCTGCCGCCATTGCCGCAGCACAGCGGGAGGGCTTTGCTCCAGGTGCGATCCTGTTTCTCGATCAGGAGGAGGGCGGACGGCTGTTGCCGGAGCAGAGTGCTTATCTTTTCTCCTGGGTAGAGGCGGTGCGAGGATCGCGGTACAAGCCGGGCGTCTACTGCTCCGGGATTCTGGTTCCGGATGGGTCAGGCCAAGATCAGCACTGCGCGCGACATTCTGAGCCCATGAGGGCAACCGGCATTGCCTCTCTGGGTGGCCAATGAGCAATGCCCGCCGGCTCCGGGTTGCGTGCTGCCGGAGAAGTCGCTTGGGTACGGCGTCGAGCGGAATTCGGCAGCGCTGGTTTGGCAGTATGCGCAGTCGCCGCGGACGGCAGTTTGCGCGCCAATGTGCGACGACTTACGCGGCCGATAACAACTGCTATGCGCCCGGCCTGCCGCACAGCGCCGCAGACGTTCCTGGATCTGAATGTGTCTTCCTCTCCGGATCCATCCAGCGGGCGATAGCATCTCGGACTCACGAGCCTGCTCTGGGCGAAGGGCACGGCTTTCACCGATTTAGTCCCGGATGGACGATTGAGTGTAGCCAGGACTACGTCCCATACGCGCTAACTTGCTTGTCAGATGATAGAAATCCGCGGAGACGCTGGTTTTTTGCATCTCCAATACCCCACAAAACCGTACCTCAGGGGCTTTAAAACAGGCTGCGGAAAAAGTCCTGGAGGGGCGAGAGTTGTTCCCTCAGCGGCTAAAGCCGCACCTGTTTGCAATAGTTTTCGTACGACCTGAAGGTCGTACCCTTCAAAAACATTGGGTTTTTCCGCAGCCTGTGAAGCCATGCCACACCGCGGGAGAGTTTTCAGCCCTCTTGCAGCATGCTGGGTTCTTCCGGGGCGCGCAGCCGGACCAGGCGATCGATGGCGTAGGGTGCCCGATGCGATGAGGTGTGATAATGCCGGACCTGCAATTCGCCCAGCAGGCCGATGGCCAGCATCTGAATGCCCGCCAGAATCAAAACGCCGGCTACGACAAAGAGCGGTCCATGGGTGTCCATCACGGCCTGATGGGTGAAGACCTTGAGCCCGGCCAGCATCATCGAAATTGCGCCGCCGAGAAAAATGCCGAGCGCGCCAAAGGTACCGAAGAAATGCAGCGGACGCGTCATGTACTTCAACAGAAAGCGAATGGTCAGCAGGTCGAAGAAGACACGCACGGTGCGAGAAATGCCGTAGTGGGATTTGCCCCGCTCCCGGTTCACATTCTTGATCGGGATCTCACAGATGCTGGCGCCATACCAGGAAGCCAGCGCAGGGATAAAGCGATGCATCTCGCCATACAGCGGAATGTTGTGGATCACCTCACGACGATATGCCTTGAACGTGGTGCCAAAGTCGTGAATGTCAACGCCGGAAAGCTTCGCCATGAGCCAGTTGGCACAACGCGACGGGATCCTGCGCATGACGAAATTGTCGATGCGCGCCTTACGCCATCCGCTGACCACGTCGTAACCCTCTTCCAGCTTGGCGACAAACTCGGGGATCTCCGACGGATCGTGCTGCAGATCGCCATCCATGGCCAGGATGTAGTCTCCCTGGGAATGATCGAATCCGGCGGCAAGCGCGGAGGTCTGGCCAAAGTTGCGCCTCAGCTTGACCACCAAAACCCGGCTGTCTACGGCTGCAATCTCTTCCAGCAGCTTGTAGGTGCGGTCACTCGATCCGTCGTCCACAAGCACCAGTTCGAAACTGTCGCCAATCTGCTCCATAACCGCTTTCAGGCGGTCGTACAGAGCAGTAACGTTCTCTTCCTCGTTATGGAAGGGCACGACGATCGAATACTTTGGCATCTTGATAGTATAAATCCAACCTTTGGGCGGGATTTGCGTCTTTTTCCGCGCACTTATCGACCGTTCCATTTGGGGATCTCCTCGATCAGGATCGCGCAGGCTCGCTCGCACGCAGCCCGATCCACATCGTGGTGGGTTACCAGGCGTATAGAATGGGCGCCCACGGTTCCGGCCAGCACGCCCCGGCCGGCGAGAGCGCTGACCAGTGCCTCCGCGTCTCCCCCGCCGCGGAGACTGAAAATGAGGATGTTGGTCTGGACCAAGGCCGGATCAAGCTCGACCTGAGGCAAGTTCGCTCAGGGCAGCCGCCAACAGCTTGGCATTGTCATGATCTTCCTTGAGCCGCCCGGTCATTTCGTTCAGGGCGATCAGGCCGGCTGCAGCCAGAACACCCGCCTGGCGCATCCCTCCGCCCAGCGCCTTGCGAAAATTACGCGCCCGCTCGATGTTTTGCCGGCTGCTCACCAGCATCGAGCCCACCGGCGCACACAGTCCCTTGGAAAGGCAGAACATGACCGAGCTGAATCCGCTGGTCAGCCGGTCGACCGGGATGTTCAATGCAGTCGCGGCATTGAAGATGCGCGCGCCATCGAGATGGACCGGCAGACCCGCGTCCGCTGCCCCGGCCCAGATCTCTTGCGCTACTTCGAGCGGCATGACCGTGCCGCCCGCCAGGTTGTGCGTGTTCTCGAGAGAGATCAGGCCGGTCTTGGGACCGGAAATGAAGGCCGGTCGAAATCACCTTCCGGATGAGCGGCCAGGTAAGGATTCCGCGATCGGCATACACGGTGCGCAGCTGGCATCCGGAGAAGGCCGAAACCATGGCCATTTCCCAGTCCACCAAGTGGCCGCGGGATTCGCAGATGACCTCCTGGCCGTGCTCGGTGTGCATGCGGATCGCAATCTGGTTGCCCATGGTGCCGGTGGGAACAAACAACGCCGCTTCGCGGCCAAAAATCTCCGCCGCGCGTGCTTCCAGCCGATTCACGGTGGGGTCTTCCCCGTAGACGTCGTCCCCTACCTCGGCCGCAGCCATGGCGGCCCGCATGGCGGGCGTGGGACGGGTGACGGTATCGCTGCGCAGGTCGATTGATCGGGATTGCTGGGGTCATAGAATCTTGGAGCTCCGGTTCGCTCTACTGCCGAGGAAACGGGCAAAGACCTCGTTGGAAAACAGAACACCACGCCGGGTAAGACGCACCACGCCCTCTTCCTCGGTGAGCAGTTCCAGCCGGCATAGCTCGCGTACCACGGGCTGGAAGATCTCAACCCGATCGCGGCCGAACTCCTCGGCCAGGGCCTGCCACGCGACCCCCGCACGCAGGCGCAGACCCAGGAACCAGGCTTCTTCCAGCTCTTCGCTCGAGCTGAGCTGGCGCACATCCTGCATCTGGGTCACCGCGCAGGTATTCGGCCAGCACAGCGGTGGTGCAAAAGCGCAGCGCGGAGCCGTCCGGGTGCGGACCATGGAGTGTGCATCCAGGCCAAAACCAAGGTAGGGCTGGCGGCGCCAGTACTTCAAATTATGCCGCGACTCGCTCCCAGACGCGGGCGAAGTTTGAGATTTCATATTGCCGCAGCCCGTGGGCTTCAAGAGCACGCGATGGCGCTCTCGTAGAGATCGGCGGTCAGCTCTTCGCTGGGCACGGTTTGCGCGTGATAGCGCGAGCCGCCGGCCAGCAACTCCCGGCCCAGGCGGGAATCCTCGTCAATCTCCAGCATGTAAATGCTGGCATGTTCCACGCCGGTCGCCGCCAGCACCTCGAGCGACTCCTGCCAACTGGCCGCGGTCTGATGGGGCATGCCGGCGATCAGATCGATACTGAGATTGCGCAACCCCGCGGCGCGGACCCGTTCCAGGTCGCGCAGCACCACGGCCCGGGTATGGAAACGTCCCGTGGCCGCAGCCTCACGATCCACCAGGGATTGGACGCCAAAACTGATCCGGTTGACGCCCAAAGCCAAGCATGGCCTCCAGCGCCGGGTCGTCCAGCTGCCCCGGAGCGCACTCCAGCGTGATTTCCGCCCCGGGCGAAATGGCGAACTCCTGGCGCAGGGTGTGGGCAAGCTCCCCCACCAGGGCCGGGGAAAGCACGCTGGGGGTGCCTCCGCCCAGGTAGATGCTGTCCACCTGCTCGGGAATGGCCGCGCCGCCCAGGCGCTGCCGCACGCTGCGGATTTCCCCACAAACCCGGGCGACATATTGCTCATGAGCCTCACCGACGAAACGCCGGAGGCAAAGTTGCAGTAGCTGCATTTGGCACGGCAAAAAGGAACCGAAATGTAAATACCAAGAGAATTCATCTGCCGCCCAAGTCCTGCTATCTATTCTGACATCCTCGCGTTCCCCGGAACCCCACGTAAAATAAGAGTCGGCGCCCATGGCTGAACAAACCACCGAGAAAGATCGGAAACCCCAGCAGCACGACGACGATGTTGTCGGCAAGGCTTATGACAGCCGGCTGATGGGCCGGTTGCTGACCTACCTTCGGCCCTACAAGCTGCAGGCGGTTATTTCGCTGGTGGCCATCCTGCTCAAGGCCGGGTGCAGACGTGCTCGGCCCCTATCTGACCAAAGTCGCCGTGGATCGCTACATGACCGCGCGGCCGGCGCCTCCACCCGCCGGCATGGACCCGTTGGCTGAGCCCCAATGCCATGGTGGGGGTCACGCAGATCGCCAGCATCTACCTGGGCGCGCTGGTGCTCAGCTACCTGCTGGAGTTCGTGCAGACCTACCTGATGCAGTGGACCGGACAGAAAGTCATGTTCGACATGCGCAGCCAGATCTTCCGCCACATCCAGCGCATGCACGTAAGCTTTTTCGACCGCAATCCGGTGGGGCGCCTGGTCACCCGGCTGACCAGCGATGTGGACGCGCTGAACGAGATGTTCACCTCCGGGGTGTTTGCCATCTTCGAGGATGTGTTCGTTCTCGTCCTCATCGTGGTCATCATGCTGCGCATGAACTGGTGGCTGGCCCTGATCGCCTTTGCCGTGCTGCCTCTGATCCTGGCGGTCACCCACGTCTTTCGCAAACATGTGCGCGACTCCTACCGGCGCATCCGCTCCGCCATCGCCCGCATCAACGCCTCCACCCAGGAGCACGTAAGCGGCATGAGCGTGGTGCAGCTGTTCAACCGCGAGCAGCGCTCCTACGAGGAGTTCGAAGACGGTCAACCGGCAGCACATGGTGGCCTTCAAAGACGCCATCCTGGCCTATGCGCTCTATTACCCGGCGGTCGAGTTGCTGAGCTCCGTGGCCATCGCCCTGGTGATCTGGCTGGGCGGGTATGGGGTGCTGCGCAACGCGGTCTCGATCGGCGTGCTGGTCGCCTTTATCCAGTATTCCCAGCGCTTCTTCCGCCCCATTCAGGACCTGAGCGAGAAATACAACATCCTGCAGGCCGCGATGGCTGCCAGCGAGCGCGTCTTCAAGCTGCTGGACACCCCGGCAGAGCTGCAAAGCCCGCCCGCTCCGCGCGCCTGCGACGGTTCCGGCCGCATCGAGTTCCGCCATGTCTGGTTCACCTATCAAAAACTGGACGCGCAGCAACTGGCGAGCATCCAGCAGGCCGAGGGAGCGGAGGCAGATTCTCGCTGCCTCCCCCGAGGTGGAGTGGATTCTCAAAGACGTGTCGTTCGTGATCGAGCCCGACCAGACGGCGGCCATCGTGGGCCACACCGGCGCCGGCAAGACCACCATCATCGGCCTGATGATGCGCTTCTACGAGATTCAGCGCGGCAGTGTTCTGATCAATGGCGTGGATGTTCGCGAGCAGGACGTCACGGAATTGCGGCGCAATTTCGGGGTGGTGCTGCAGGACCCGTTCCTGTTCACCGGGACCATCGCCGAGAACATTCGCCTGGGCTCGGACTGGATCACCGACGAGCGGATGAAGGCCGCGGCCGATGAGGTGAACGTGGGCGACTTTATCCGTGCCCTGCCGCAGGGGTTCGATGAGCCTCTGCGCGAACGCGGCAATAGCCTTTCCACCGGGCAGAAGCAGCTGATCAATTTCGCCCGTGCCCTGGCCCACGATCCGCGCATCCTGGTGCTGGACGAAGCCACCTCGAGCGTGGACACCGATACGGAGATGCGGGTGCGGTCGGCGCTCGAGCGCATGGTCCAGGGGCGCACTTCGGTCATCATCGCCCATCGGCTCTCGACCGTGCAGCAGGCGGACAGAATCCTGGTCATGCACAAGGGCGTGTTGCGGGAACTCGGCACCCACCAGGAACTGCTGGCGCAGCGCGGCATCTACTGGAAGCTCTACCAGCTGCAGTACAAGGACCAGGAAGTGCGAGCCCGCGCGGGCATCCAGCGGCTTTTTGGACGCCAGCCTGGCCGTAGGCACAGACTAGACATGGCGAAGATCTTTCTCTCTGCCGGCGAGGCCAGCGGCGAGCACTACGGCGCGCTGCTGATGGCGGAATACGCCGCCTGGAGCCGCAGGCTGACTTTTTCGGCCTGGGCGGCACGCGCATGGCGGCCGCGGGCTGCGCCGGGTGGTACGCGCCGAAGATGTCGCGGTCATGGGCATCACGGAAGTGATTCTGCACATGGCCCATGTCTATCGCGAATACAGAAAACTAAAGGCCAGCCTGCGCGCGGAACGGCCCGATCTTGCGATCCTGATCGATTTCCCTGACGTAAACCTGAGTCTTGCCGCCGAGCTGCGCCGTCTGAAAATACCTGTCGTCTACTTCGTGAGCCCCCAGTTATGGGCCTGGAAGAAGTGGCGGGTACGAGGCGTGAAGCGCAACGTTACCCGGATGCTGGTGATTTTTCCCTTCGAAGAGGCGTTCTACCGCGCCCACGGCATTGCCGCCGACTTTGTCGGTCACCCGCTGGCGGATCTCGACCCGCCCACAGTGACCCGGGAGGCGTTTGCTCGCGAAAATGGTCTGGACACGTCAAAATTCTGGGTTGGCTTGCTGCCCGGAAGCCGCACCAGGGAGCTGCACGCCAACTTGCCGCCAATGTTCGAAGCCGCTCGATTGCTGGGCCCGGGTTACGAATATCTCTTGCCCGTGGCCCCCACGCTGAAGGACTCGCAGGTGCAGGCATTCGCCGCCCAGGCTAAGGGGGTCGCGGTGCGGGTGGTTCACGATGCCCGCGCAGTTTTGCAGCACGCGCGCGCCAGTATCGTCGCCAGCGGCACCGCGACCGTCGAGGCGGCGCTGATCGGCAATCCCTTCGTGGTGGTCTACCGGGTCTCCCGCATCACCTATGCCGTGGCCCAGCGGGTGGTCCGCGTGGCCCATGTGGGCATGGTCAACCTGATCGCCGGGCGCCGTATTGTGCCGGAGCTCATCCAGCATGACTTCACCGCATCCAAAGTCGTGGCGCAGCTGCGCCCGCTGCTGGAAAACGAGGAGGCTCGTGCAACAATGCAGTCAGACTTGCGCACCGTAGGGGCTGCACTCCGGGTGAGCAGCGAGGGCGCGATTGAGCATGCAGCCCGTATTGCGCTCGAATTGATCCCCGCGGCGCAGCAGCCGCGGTTGCAATCCGCTTTGGTTTCATCATGGCCCGTTGAATGACTTCGATGACGCTCAGTTCCAGTGCTCCTACCAGGGTTTTGATCGTGCTGACCGCTTTGCTGGGGTTGGCTGGCCCCGCATCTCTCCGCCGCCGAGCGGTCCAACATCAACATTACCGGCTACGTGATCGATGCCCAGCTCGATCCTGCCGAACACACTCTGAAAGCGACCGCGAGGGTGACCTTCACCGCGACGGACACCGTGAGCGCCGCGATCTTCGAGCTGCACAACGCGCTCAAGGTGGACAGCGTGACGGATGAGCAGAACCACCAGCTCAGCGGAGAGCGTGGCCCCAATGCCACCATCAGCGTCGCCCTGCCAAGCCCTATGAGCAAGGGAGCGAAAATCTACTTTTACCTTCGTTTATGAGGGGACGCTCAGCGGCAGCGAAGAGAGCCCGGTCGAAGGGCTCAAGGTGGCGTCGATCGGCGACCCCATCAGTTATTTGCTGTATGCCGGCCGTTGGTTCCCCATGGTCGGCTATATGACAGACCGGTTTACCGCGGAAATCCATGTAACCATTCCTGCCGGTTACCGGGTCATGGGCAGCGGGAGCACCGGCAGTCCGCGTTCTGCCTCCGGCGGCATGCAATACAGTTTCAACTGGACCAAGCCCAGCTTCCCGGGCACCATCATCGCCGGCAAATTCAATGAGCCCATGGTGGTCGCCGGATCGCCCGAATGTGCGGGTGTACCTCACCGATGCGCATAAGCAGAGCGGCCCGGAGTACGCGCAGACGGCCAATAAGGAATTCGATTTCTTTGGCGAGACTTTCGGGGAAGGCGCTTCGCGGCTGCTGAATGTGGTGGAACTGCCGGATGACACTTTGCCCGCCTACTGGGCTCCGGAGATTGCCGCCATTGCCGGCGCCCGTATCGCCGACCGCAACAATTACCGCCTGCTGGCCAACACCATGGCTCACCAATGGTGGGGGAGCACAGTCACCCCGGCGACGCTCAACGACGCCTGGATCACCAATGGCATGTCCCGTTATGGCGAGCTGATGTACGTGGAGAGAGTCTCCGGACAGACGGCGTTGCAGGCCGCAGTGATCGACATCTCTGCCGGCGCGCTGGCCTACGACACCATCCCGCTCACCTCGGCCGGACGCCTGGATCCCTTCTCGCCCGCAGTTCCAGTCCATGACGTTGGAGAAGGGCGCCATGGTCTTCCACATGCTTCGTTGGGAGATCGGCGACGACAACTTCACCAAGACCCTGCGGGCGTTGGTTACCGCAGTACGGCGACAAACCAATCCGCACCAGGGACGTGGAAAAGGTTGCCGAGCAGGAGTCTCAACAGCAGCTCACGGCCTTCTTTGCGCAATGGCTGGATGGAACCGGGAGCACCGCAGTTCGTCGATAAGTACACCGTCTACCGGCTGGGCAACAACAAGGGCTTTCGCACCATCGGTGAGATCGGCCAGGATCTGGATCTCTTCAATATGCCGGTTGAGTTGCGCGTCGAGACCGAAGGCAAAACGGAAATGAAACGAGTGGACGTGGTGGGCACCAACTCGCAATATGTGGTCGACACGTTCGGCCGTCCACGTCATATTTCGATCGACCCGGATAACTGGGTGCTGAAGAACACTCCGGAAATGCAGGTGCGGATTTCCATCTTGCGCGGCCAGCAACTGGTGGCGGAGGGTGACACACCCGGAGCGCTGGCGGAGTATCAAAAGGCGCTCACAGCCAACCCCAACAGCTCGCTCGCCAGTTACCGCATCGGTGAAGTGCTGTTCAACCAGCGCAATTACCAGGCAGCCGCGAATGCCTATCGTGATGCGCTGCGCGGAGACGACGAGCCGAAGTGGACCGAGGTCTGGAGTCACATTGCGCTGGGAAAGATATTTGACGTTACCGGGCAGCGGGACCGGGCGGTGAACGAATACCGCCAGGCAGTGCAGACCAATGACAATACCCAGGGAGCGGTCAACGAAGCCCGCAAATACCTGCAACAACCCTACAAACGGCCGGACACGGACTAGTAGATGACGCGGGTCTACGCTGAACAAACCACGGGCAGCCCTCATTCCCGTACGGTGCGACATGTGCGACCTCAGCGTACATGGGCCTAACAAGTCTGGGGCAGGACCCTTTCCAACGTCTTGTACTCGTCGGCAGGACAGCCTCAGCGATGGTGCGGAGAACATCTGAAACCGTGGTCCGCCCATGTACGCTCAGGCGAGACATTGTGGGCATCCCGACCGAGAGCCGTAGTCGTCACGTTCAGCGAGCGGAAATCGCGTGCCTGAGCTATCTCTACTCGTAACGAAGCGCTTCCACCGGATCAAGACTGGCGGCCCGAATCGCGGGCACCATTCCGCTTACCAGACCGACCACCACCAAAATCACCGTAGCCACCAAGACCGTGCTGGGCGAAATCAGCAATCGGATATCCGCGGCTTCCCCATTTTTCGCAATCGCACTGTACAAGGTGATGCTGCCCACGGCGATCGAAACCAGGTAGGCAAGCGCAATTCCGCAAATGCCCCCCACGCCGGTGATCACCAGCGCCTCGGTAAGGAACTGGACCAGAATGTGACGGCGAGACGCGCCCAGCGCCTTCTCTATGCCAATCTCCCGCGTGCGCTGCTGTACCGCGACCAGCATGATGTTCATCAAGCCGATTCCCGCAATACCCAACGTCAGCGTTCCGATAAACGCCATCAACACCTGCAAGCCAGTCTCGATGATGCGGAATTGCGACAGCTGCTGCATCAGATTGGCGACAAAAATCGCGTTGTGGTCGGAAGGAGGAAATCCATGAGCCGCGCCCAGCGTTCCCCGCAACGCCGATTCAGTGGTTTGATAATTGCCGCGGTAATTGAACCAGATCCCATCCAGATATTTGGTATCTTTCACATCGCTCATGGTGGTGAACGGTATGTAGATGACCCGGTTGATATTGTCATCCCCCTCCTGCATCTTGGCCCGCAATACGCCGATGACCGTAAAGCTCACGCCCTTGATACGAATGCGCTGGCCGATGGGATACAGGCCCGAATAGAGCTTGGTCTTGGCTTCCGAACCGATCACGGCAACGTGGTTGCGCTGCTCCAGGTCCTTTTCGCTATAGAAACGGCCATAATCAATGTCGAGCTTTTGTACATCGGCGACCGCCGGATACGATCCGCTCACCCACCAGGTATAGCTGTGGGTATCGTTTTGCACCGAGACTTGCTTGGACACTTCGGGCACAATGTGGATCAGGCCTGGAATGCTGTTCTCAAGCAGATCGACGTCGGCGAGTTGGAGTTTTACCTGGACACCGGCCTTCTTGCCCCCGGCCTGCTCGCTGGTGGTCCCGGGAAAGACGCCCATCAGGTTGGTGCCGAACTGGGCAAAAATTGCTTCAATGGCCCGGCCGAAGCCGGCTCCATAGGCCATCAGCAGGACCACCGTGGCGATGCCCCAGGCCATGCCGATCATGGTGATCAGCGTGCGCCGGCGGTTGTGCAGCATGGCTTCATACGCCTGGGAGAACAAGTCGCGTAACATTCACTTTCTCCTATTCCCTGCGCAGCGCTTCGACCGGATCAAGCTTCGCTGCCTGCCCGGCGGGATAGACTCCGGCGATGATGCCGCTCAGGCAGAGCGCGCCCAAAGCCAAGGCCGCGGACCACGGCACCAGCCGCGGCGCATCGAAGCCCTGCAGGCTGGTGCCCACGGCCCGGTTCAGGGCAAACATGAGCAGGCCCGCTGCGGCGATGCCCACCGCGCCGCTGATGCCAGTCAAGAACATGCCCTCCAGCAGGAACTGCGTCATGATATTCCGGTTGGTCGCCCCCAACGCCTTGCGCAGGCCGATCTCCCGCGTCCGCTCGGCGACCGAGACCAGCATGATGTTCACCACGCCCAGGGCGCCCAGAGCCAGGGTCACGATACCCACCCCGCCCAGGAACAAGTCCATGGCATCGAAGATCTTGCCCACCATGCGTTGGGAATTGATCGAGTCCCACTCCTCGAAAGCATCCGGCGCGTAGGGATCAAAACCATGCTGCCGGGCCACGATGGCGTGCACTTCCGCGACCGCCGGCAGGTTATCATCTTTGGCAATGGGCTGGTATTGCGAGCGAGGTCACCGCATCCCGGGGGATGTTCTCCCCGGTCAGCGGAAAGAGCTCGAGCATGGTGGTCAAAGGGATGTAGACCCGTTGATTGTCACTGTCATTGTTGCCACGCGCGATGCTGCCCGCCACCCCGATGACCTGGAATCGCGCTCCGTTGAGGAGTATCCATTCCCCCAGCGCCGGCCGGCCGGGAAAAAGCAGTGCGGCGGTCTTCTTGCCCATCACGACCACCCGGCGGCGCTGCTCCAGATCGTCGGACGCGCAGAAAGCGGCCCTCCGCGACGGGAACAAAGCGGATTTCACTGTAGTTGGGTTCGACCCCGGTCACCTCTCCGCTGCTGCTCGATTCATCGCTCACTTCCTTGATGGTCGTGTTTTGCAGCATGGCGGTGATGTTGCGCACTTCCGGCGCGCCGGCGCGCACCGCCGCTTCGTCCGCCAGGGTGAGCTTGTAAGGGCGCATGCCGGTGTGCTGGCTGGGGACGGCAGGGATGTTGCCGCCCCACATCATGATGACATTGTTGCCCAGGGAAGCCATTTGGCGGCGCTGCCCGGAACGGAAGCCCTCGCCAAACCCAATCAGCAGCAGCATCGAGCCCACTCCCCAGGCGATGCCGAACATGGTCAGGAAAGCGCGCAGCTTGTGGGCCCAGATGGCTCGAAACACTTCGCCGAAGATGTCCGCTGGGGATTGCATTGCTGTCACCCGGTAATACGGGTCTCGCAGGGTGCTGGTTCCAAAAAGCTTTATTTGAGGTTCAGGGCCGCCATCGCCTCGTCGGCGCTGGGCGAGCTGGACTTGAGGTACTCGCCGACCCGCTTGCGTTCTTCGGCGGAAAGCGTGGGGGCGAGGGCGAGAATACGCCGCAGCGTGGTCGAAATGTCGTCGATGTAGTTCATCATTCGGATGGCTTCGCCGGAAAGTGGCATGGGTTCTTCCTCGTTACAATAGAGACTCTATCTCCATTTTCCGTGCTGGGCGCGAATTCGTAAAGCGGCCGGCTGGAATTTGGCTGGGCCGATTGCTGATCCCGACCGCGGGGAGCGCATCCAATGCAGAATGTCCGTCACCAGCGACTTTCCATCAGCGAGCGTAGCCGTGCCTGAAGCCGGCCCCGGCAAAAGCCAACCCGCGCCAGGAAGCCTCCAACGAAATGAGGGAATGCGTCGAGCGGGTGCTGCACACCGACGCCCGGGTTCCGGTCTCGACCTACCGGGTGCAAATGCACAAAGACTTCACCTTTGCCGACGCCCAGGCCATCGTGGGCTACCTCAAGACAGCTCGGCATCGGCGACTTTTACTCCTCGCCGATCTTCGAAGCCCGGCCTGGCAGCATGCACGGGTATGACGTCACTCGCCACGACCGCCTCAACCCGGAGCTTGGCGGCAGACGAGGGCTTTGCCAGCTTCTCGGCGGAGCTGCAGCGCCAGGGTCTGGGCCTGCTGCTGGACATCGTTCCCAATCACATGGGGGTGGGTAACGACTCCATCTGGTGGCAGGACGTGCTGGAGAACGGCCACGCTTCGCGGTACTCCGAATATTTCGACATCGATTGGAAGCCGCTCAAACCGGCCTTGCGCAACAAGCTTCTTCTGCCCATCCTGGGCAATCAATATGGAACGGAACTGGAGAGCAAGCACATCCAGGTGTCCATTGAAGACGGGCGCCCGCTGATTCACTATTACGATCACACCATGCCCGTAGCGCCCCGCACCGTGCACCTGATCTTCGACCAGGCGGACGGCGGCGACAACCCGCTGCCGCAGTCTTTTCGCGACCTGCTGGAGCAGATCGACCAGCTTCCGCCGCATGAAACCAGCCAACGACGAGTTACGGGAGCAGCGGCAGGCAGCAGCTGGCGGAGCTGCTGCCCCGGTTGCGGGATGCGCTGCGCTCCGCCGGAAATGCAGCCGGTCATCCAACAAGCGCTCGAGACCATCAACGGCATAGAAGGGGATCCCCACAGCTTCGACCGCCTGCACCTTTTGCTGGACGCGCAGCCCTATCGGCTGGCCTCCTGGCGCACCTCCGGCCGAAGAGATCAACTACCGCCGCTTCTTCGACGTGAACGACCTGGTGGGCCTGCGCATGGAGAATCCCGAGGTCTTCGCGGCCACCCACTGCCTGATCCGGTCGCTGCTCGCTTCGCACCGGGTGACCGGGCTGCGCATCGACCATTGCGATGGCATGTTCAATCCCCGCCAGTACCTCATCCGGCTGCAGCTTTTGTATCTCGCCAGCCAGTGCGCCGGGGAGGCGCCGCAGCAGGAGACCGCCGCCAACGGAATCGAGCGCAGCGTGCTCGATCCGGTTCGCGGATACGACTGGTCGCAGAGCCAGGGGCCGCTCTACACCGTGGTCGAAAAGATACTGGAGCCGCGCGAATACCTGCCCCCGGAATGGCCGGTGCGCGGCACCTCCGGCTACGACTTCGTCTACCTGGCCAACGGCATCTTCATCCAGAGCGCCAACGAAAAGCGATTCAACGTTCTCTATGCCCAGGTTCTCGGGCACCCGGCCGACCCGGACGAGATCATTTACCGGTCCAAGCTGCAGGTGATGCAGACGGCGCTGGCTAGCGAGGTCTATGCCCTGACCAACCTGCTCAGCCGGATTGCCGCTGCCAATCGAAAGGCGCGCGACTTCACCGACAACATTCTGGAGACCGTCCTGCGCCAGACCATCGCCGCCTTCCCGGTCTATCGAACCTACATCGACGACCGGGGTGAGTACGGAGACCGCGATGTGGCATTCGTGCGCTTTGCGATCGCCCGGGCCAAGCGGCTGAATCCGGATATCGATGCCTCCGCATTCGACTTTCTGCGCGAGACGCTGCTGTTGCAGAGCACTTCTCCGGCGGCCAGGCAGAAGCCCGATCCGCAAATGCTTTACTTTGCGCTCAAATTTCAGCAGCTCACCGGGCCGATAATGGCCAAGGGCGTGGAGGACACGGCGTTCTATGTCTACACCCGCTTCCTTTCCTCGAACGAGGTCGGCGGTTCGGCAAAATCCTTTGGTATTTCGCTCGACACCCTGCACCAGAGCAACCAGGAGCGCCTGAAGCACTCGCCGGACACCATGCTCACCACCTCGACCCATGACACCAAGCGCAGCGAAGACGTGCGCAACCGTCTCAACGTGCTCTCCGAACTTCCCCAGCTCTGGTCGTCATCCGTGCACCGCTGGCAGCGCATGAATTCCAAATTCAAGCAGAAGATGGAAGACGGCCGCATCGCGCCCGATAACAACGAAGAGTACCTGCTGTATCAAACCATCCTGGGCGCGTGGCCATGGCAGATGGAAAGCCAACAGGACCGCGAGAACTACGTGGAGCGAATCAAACAGTATGCGTTCAAAGCGCTGAGCGAAGCCAAGGTCAACCTGAGCTGGATCAATCCTGACCCGGAGTACATGAAGGCGGTGCATGCATTCATCACCGCCATCATGATGCCGGGTGCCGCGGGGAAAAGAAAGTCCGTTTGTTGCTTCGCTCAATGTCGCTGTTGCCGCAGTTACAGTTATTTGGGGCAGTCAATTCCCTTGCCCAGGTGGTGCTTAAGATAGCAGTTCCCGGGATACCCGACTTTTATCAGGGGAACGAGCTCTGGGAACTGAGCCTGGTGGACCCGGATAACCGGCGGCCGGTCGACTACAATCAGCGCGCCGGCTATCTCGAAGGCGCTCCATGCGCTGGCGGAGCGGGAGGGTCCGGCTGCGGTGTGCCACGACGTGCTCGGCAACCTGGCCGACGGCCGGGCCAAGCTTTGGACCACGCACCGCGCGCTGCAGTTGCGGCAGCAGGAACATGCGATCTTCCGCCAGGGTGAGTACACCGCGCTCGAAGTCGCGGGGGAACGCCAGGAAAACGTGATCGCATTTTTGCGCCGTGATCCAGCCAGCGAGCGAAGCGTTCTGACCGTGCTGCCGCGCTTCGCCTGCACGCTCATGCGGGGCAAGCTGGAACTGCCACTCGGCTCAGCCTGGGGCAACGATCAGTTGCGCATTCCTGTCTCTCCCGGGACCCGCTATACCAATGTTTTTACCGGCGAGTCACTCACCGTGCCAGAACAACAAAGCCTGCCGCTGAGCGCAATCCTCGCCACTTATCCGGTGGCGCTTCTGGTCAGCGAGGAGTAGCTGACAGCTCTCACATAAACCAACGGTTCATTTCGACGGAATGGAGTGGTTCCGAGCGTTTTTCCTGGCCGGCTTCTGAACCATCCCCGAAACGGGCTAGCCGCATTTCTCACACTGTGCTGGAACCTCTGAGTCCCGAAGGGACGGCTGAAAATAGCCCAGGACGATAGTCCTGGGTAAACATGACGGAACCGGAGTAGTCCCGAAGGGACGGCTGAAGGGACGTCCTTTGAGAGTATGCGTGAGAACCAAGCCGACACGGGACCCAGGATTGCATCCTGGGTAATTTTCAGCCGTCCCTTTCGGGACTCGATCTTGAAGTCTTTTCTGACCCAGGACTATCGTCCTGGGCTATTTTCAGCCGTCCCTTCGGGACTCAGTGCGGAGTTCCGGCCGAGCGCCGGCGCGGGAGTGTGAGAAATGCGAGCTAAAGCGTGAGCCCGGCTTTGCCGATACCGCAATTGGGCAAAGTTGGCGAACGTCGATGCGGATCTTCTCGCCAAAACTCCGCTGGCGGTCCAACGCAGCCTCCGATAAGAGCCCAAGCCGAATCCAGTTGTGATTCTTTGCGGGGGGTTTTAACTCAGCGAGGAGACGCCACTGGAGCCAGCGCTCAACGGCGGTCAGAAACAGTCGGACCGGCTCCTCGACCAGGTTGAGGAACCGGAGGCCGAGGTCCGATTACAGCAGCGGGTTAAGGCGGGTGTGGCCGTGGCCGTGCTGCTGACGGGTCTTCTCGGCTTGCTATCGTGGCGCATGGCGCAACAAGCAGCGAAGGATGCCGACTGGGTTGCTCACACCCAGGAAGTGTCCACCACGCTGGAACTCACACTCCGACATCTGGTCGACGTGGAGACAGGCGCGCGCGGATTCGCCCTGACGGGAGCCGCGCCGTTTCTGGGGCCTTACGAGTCAGGGAGATATGCGGTCGCGCTGGACCTGGAGGCGTTGCGCAAGCGAATCGCGGACGGCCAACAACAGCGACTGCTAGGCGTGCTTGCAGGGCAAGCGAAGACCAGGCTCGAGTCCGCCCGAGATCTGGTGGCAGCAAGGCAGAAATCCGGCGCCACCCCCGCAGTTGCTGAACTCACGCATGACAAACAGCTCATGGATGCAGCGCGCGCCAGCGTCGAAAGGATGGAGGAGACGGAGAAATGGTTACTGCAGCAGCGGAGCCGGCGCGCCCGTGCCGCGCGGCGATGGACCGGTTCGGCCATCGCGTTGGGCTCAATTTTGGGGGTAATCTTTTTGTCCATCGCCGGTATCACAGTCAGCCGGGAGATCGGCGTCAGTGCCCGAGCACGGAGTCAAATCAAGACCCTCAACGCTGACCTGGAACGGCGCGTGGAACAGCGCACGGCAGCGCTGCAATCCGAGGTCGCGGCGCGCACGGAGATCCAAGGGCAGCTGCGCGCCAGCGAGGAACGATTCGAGGCCATGGCCAACGGCATCCCCCAACTGGCCTGGATGGCCGAGGCCGATGGATCCATTTTTTGGTACAACCAGCGCTGGTATGAATACACCGGGACAATGTTCGATCAGATGCAGGGGTGGGGATGGCGGAGCGTCCATCATCCCGACTTTCTGCTCCAGGCGATGGATGGCTGGAAGAGCGCGATTGCCGCGGGCAAGCCATGGGAAATGGAATTCCCTCTGCGCGGCGCTGATGGACACTTTCGCACGTTCCTTACTCGCGTGATGCCACTAAAAGACCCGGCAGGCCGAGTGGTTCGCTGGTTCGGCACCAACACCGATATTAGCGAACGCAAACAAACAGAGGAGCGGCTGGCGGCGCAGGCCGAGGAGTTGCGCGGCTCCCGGGAGGCCCTGGAAACCCAGTCCTTTATGCTCCAGTCGGTGCTGGACAGCATGATCGAGGGACTGGTCGCGGCCGATGAGCAGGGAAAATTTATTCTCTGGAACCCGGCAGCGGAAAAAATTGTTGGTCTCGGGTCGGCTGATCTGCCCCCCGAGCAATGGAGTGCACACTACGGCGTCTATTTGCCCGACACCGTCACCCCTGTTCCGCCAGGGGAAACCCCTCTGGAGCGTGCCGTTCGCGGCGAGGCCAGCAGCAGCGAGATCTTTCTGCGCAACCCCGGACTCGACCGGGATGTCTGGCTCGAGATCAACGGTTCCCCTTTGCGAGGCAAGGATGGAGTGCTGCGTGGTGGAGTGACGGCCTTCCGCGACATTACCCGCAGAAAAGCCGATGAACTGGAGATCCGAAAACTGAATGAAGACCTGGAAGAGCGGATAGCCAAACGTACTGCGCAATTGGAGGCCGCCAACCGCGAACTGGAGGCCTTTTCCTATTCCGTTTCCCATGATCTGCGCACACCGCTCCGCCATATCGCCGGCTTCTCCAGGATCCTGGTGACTGAATTCGGGCCGTGATGGCAGCGAAGCCCGAGAACATTTGCAGCGCATCGAAGACGCCGTTACCCGCATGGGACTGTTGGTAGATGCTTTGCTCAGTATGGCCATGCTCCGCCGGCAATCCCTGAGGCTGCGCCACAGCGAATTCAATCCCATCGTCGATGAGGTGATTTCGGTCTTGCAGCCGGAGTGCGAGGGACGGGATGTGGAGTGGCGTATTGCGGAGCTACCCGCGCTTGACTGCGACCCGGTCCTGATGGGCCAGGTCTTTCAAAACTTATTGAGTAATGCGCTGAAGTATACCCGTGGCCGGAGCAGAGCCGTGATCGAAGTCGATAGCATCCAGCAGCCAGAGAAGCCGGTCATCATCCTGGTACGCGATAACGGCGCCGGCTTCGACATGAAATACGCGCAAAAGTTATTCGGCATGTTTCAACGAATGCATACGGAATCTGAGTTCGAAGGAACCGGAGTGGGTCTGGCCACCGTGCACGGATCATTCAAAAACACGGGGGAACTATCTGGGTTGAAACAGAGGTCGACCAGGGAGCCACTTTCTATTTCGCCTTGCACGCGGCCGAACAGCCCGAATTGACGCCAAAGGCAACGGCATTTCCATTGACCTGGCCAAACCGGCACGTCTAAAACGTTATTCAAGTAATCGGCTCCGCTGCCGATTATGATCTAAGGGACAGGAACGATCCTGTGTCCGAGAGGGTCTGACAATGTGCGGAGAAAGGCCGATCTTGCTGGTCGAGGACAACGATGGCGATGCCGACCTGGCTGCACGAGCGTTCCAGCAGGCAAAGATCGCAAGTCCATTGGTGCGCGCCCGCGATGGAGTAGAGGCACTCGACTACCTTTTTGCGCGCGGCAAATATGCGGCACAGAGACGTGCACGATCTGCCACTATTTGCCCTGCTCGATCTCAATATTCCCAAGATCAGCGGGTTGGACAGTTCTCACGGCGATTCGCGCGGATGAACGCACCAAGCATCTGCCGGTCATCATTCTCACTTCCTCCAGCGAGGAGAAAGATCGGCTGGGCGCATACGATCATTTCGCCAACAGCTACGTCGTCAAGCCTCTGGATTATGATCAATTTGTAGCCGCGACTTTGCAGCTCAGCCTGTACTGGACGGAGTTGAATGCACCTGCCGCCTTTGATTGAAGCGTAGGAACGGCAGCTACGATCAGTCCTCAGGCCTTCGGCAGGCTCTACCCAGCCATCCCGATCCGTCAGCTCCGCCAGCTGCGCCAGCCCATGAGCCTGTTGGCCGTTGAGCGCATCGGGAGCCATGCGCCAGGTCCAGTTATTCTCCGGCGTTGCGGGCGTATTCATGCGTGCTTCCGAACCCAGCGACCAGGACGTCCTGCACCGGAAAAATGCAAACATCGGCCACCGAGGCTCGAGGCCGCGCGAATCAAGGTCCACACCACGTCATTGGGCGCCGGGTTGAGATAGCAATAGACCGCATGCCTCTCCGTCTCCGTCACGCCGTGCTGCCACCAGCCCAGCGTGGTGTCGTTATCGTGGGTTCCGGTATAAACAACAGTATTGGTTACATAACGGTGGGGCAGGTAGTTGTGCGCTGCCCGATCGCTGAAGGCAAATTGCAGCACCCGCATGCCCGGCAAATCGAACTGCTCCCGCAACGCATCCACTTCGCGGGTGATCAGGCCGAGGTCCTCGGCAATCAACGGCAGATCGCCTAACTTTTCGCGCAGCGCGGTAAACAGAGCGGCGCCCGGGGCCTTGACCCACTCGCCGTGAATGGCGGTCTCATCCTCGGCGGGAATGGCCCAGAAGGCTTCAAAGCCGCGAAAGTGATCGAGCCGGATAATGTCGTACAGCGCATGGGTCCGGCGCATGCGGTCCACCCACCAGTCGAAGCCCCGGCTTTCCAGCACCTCCCACTTGTAGATCGGGTTGCCCCACCGCTGGCCAGTGGCACTGAAATAGTCCGGGGGCACACCGGCAACGCGAATGGGAGTGAGGTCTTCATTGAGCTCAAAGATCTCCGGGTGGGTCCACACGTCGGCGCTGTCGAAATTAACGAAAATAGCCACGTCGCCAATGAAGCGGATGTCGCGCTCCGCACAGTAGGCGCGCAGGGCCTTCCACTGCTCATCGAAAGCGAATTGTATGGCCTGCTCGACTTCGAGATCGTCCCGGCTCTCCTGCTGCAATTTGAGCAGCGCGTCTGCATCCCGGTGGGCAAACTCCTTCGGCCAGGACAGCCAGTAGCCGGACAAAAATCGCTGCCGCAAAACACTGTAGCGAGCGTAATCCGCCAGCCAGAAGGCATTCTCTTCGCGGAAGCGCTGAAAGCGGGCCCACTGCTGGTCGTCGTGGTGCGACAGAAAGTGACGCGCGGCCTGCGAGCAGGAGCGGCCACTTGCGCTGTTCCACTTCTTCAAAGCGCACGTTTCCCGCATGGCCCGGGAGCCCGGCGATGCGTTCGCTGGGGAGCCATCCAGCTTCCACCAGTTTCTCCAGGCTGATCAGCAGCGGATTGCCGGCGAAGGCGGAAAGGGCGGCGTAGGGTGAATTGCCGTAGCCGGTCGGGCTCAGCGGAAGAACTTGCCACAGCCGCTGTTTGGCAGCTGCCAGAAAGTCGGCAAAAGCATACGCGGCAGGCCCCAAGTCCCCTATGCCGCCGTACGAGGGCAAGGAGGAGATATGGAGAAGTAGTCCTGACGATCGTTCGAGGGCCATTCAGTACCTGTGTGGGAGAGGCGAGAACAACAATGGCCTTCTTTTGAGAAAGATTCCAAAGCAGCGGCTCCGGTTGCTTGGCGAGTTAGCTTTGCATGCCCTGGGCAAGCCGGTTTGCGCACGCTTGTTCATGCGGATGCCTCCCTGCTTTTGATAGCGATCCGTCAGGGCAGGTCACAAAGACCGCAAACATCTGCTCTCGCCGTTCGCTGAGCAACGACTCGCGCGTGGCATCGAAGTTCTTGGCTGATCTCCTCCGCAGTCGGTTCCTGCTTCTCATCGATCTTGGCCACAATGCCGCTGTGCCCGGTGTTGATCGCTTTGCTGATCTGCCCCACCTTCAGGTCGAACAAATCGGGCGCCGCGGTGGACAAGTCTCCGATATCCGGCACCTGCGCGGTGTGACCCACCAGATCGCTGCTCTTGACGGTTGCGCCGAGCTCCTTGGCAGCCTGGGCCAGGTTGTTTTCCGCGTGCGCTTTGTCCGCCAGTTCATTGGTCTTGCGCGCCAGCAACTGGGGCAACTGCTGCTCCCGGAAGTCGTCCACCAAATGCGACTTGTATTCCTCGAATGTGGGGGCGTGCGCCGGCTTCGAGTCTTCCACCTGGAAGACCGCGAAACCCTCGCCGGTTGAGCTCACCTGGGGAGCAGATCCCGGCTTGGCGCTAAAGGCCAGGGTCAGCAACTTGGCTCCGTCAGGAAGTCCGGGGAGCACGGCGCTCTGCTGCACGTAGTCGGTCGTCACTACCTGCAGGTGGTGCGCCTCGGCGGTTTTTGCCAAGCCTGACTTGGCTGCCTCCGTGGCCAGCTGCTGCGCATAGCCGGCTTGCTGGTCTGCCTCCTGCTGGCGGGTCAAGGTAGCCATGATTTGCGCCTTCACCTCGTCCAGGGGCTTCAGATGCGCGGTCTGCTTCTCTTCGACCTTAATGATGTGATAGCCGAACTGGGTCTTGATCACATCGGAGATCTGCCCCGGCTGTAGAGCAAAGGCCGCCTTTTCAAACGCCGGCACGGTAACCCCGCGCTGAATCATGCCCAACTCGCCGCCCTGCTCCTTGCTGCCCGGGTCGTCGGAGTTGGCCTTGGCCAGGGCGGCAAAGTCGGCGCCGCCCTTGATCTGCTTCAGCAGGTCTTCAGCCTTTTGCTTGGCCGCGGCGTCGGTTTTGGCGTCCGCGCCGGTCGCCACCTTGATCAGGATGTGCCGCACCTTTACTTCCTCGGGCACCTGGAAATCCTTTTGGTGGGCCTGGTAGTACTGCTGCACCTGCTGGTCTGGCACGGCGGAGGTGCCCCGCCAGGCACATCGGTTTGGTTCAGGGCGATGTAGGCGAGCTTGCGGGTTTCAGGGATCGCGTCTTTGTAGCGCGCCGCATTCTGCTTGAAAAATGCCTGCAGCTCGGCATCCGTGGGATTGATCTGCTTGCGCAGGTCTTCGGAGTTGATGACCGCGTAATCAAACTTGATCTTGGTTGCCTGCTGGCGATAGGCGTCGCGAACGTCCTGGTCCGAGACGGTGACGCCGCCGGTCACCATGGCTTCCAGCCGGTTGATCTCTATCTCTTTCTTGACCTGGGTTTCGAAATCCTGGATCGAGGTATGGAAGTAGTTCTGCACGAAGTTCGCATAGTTGTCTTCGCCGATGAACTGTCCGCCCGGAAACAGCGCCTGGGAAAAGGGCCCGGTTTGCATGGCCCGGCGCAAATCCACATCGCTCACCTGAAGACCAAGGCGGTTCGCTTCCTGCAGCAGCACTTCGCGTTGGATCAGCGCCTGCGCCGCCTGCGGCATGATGTAGGGCAGCATCATATCCGGGTAGTGCTTTTGCTGCAGAATTCTTTCCGCAACCTGCTGCACCTCGGGAGTGGTGATGGTGGTGGAGGTGCCGAAGTAGCGGCCCATGAAGCCTCCGCTGTGCACGGTGGCGTAGCTGTCGGAGGAGGTGTCGGTATCGGCAAAGATCCCCGGCACCAGCGTGATCACCATGGTGACTACGGCGACAGCAATGATGGCGATGAAGATGATCTTGACGACGCGGTTGTCTTTTTGCAGGAAACGAATCATTGGCTAGTGGCGACCTTGAGAGCGCAGCTTCTAAGTATAGATCACTTGGTGGCGGAGAAACTCGTGCCAAACGGGCATAGGAAGCCAAGTAAAACAGCAGGTCCCTGACCGGAGCGTAGCGAAGTGGAGGGACCTGCTGTTTTCTCGATGTAACAGAATCCCATGTCTGCCGGACATCACGCGTCAGACATGGGATTACTCAGGCTTATCTCCAGCGGCGGTAATAGTACGGATAGCCATACACATACCGGTAGGGATAAGCGTAGACGTAGGGATACGGATAGCCGTAGGCGTACGGATACGGCGCATAGCCCGGAGGCGGCGGGGCATAAGCTGCCGGCGTAACCGTAAGGCGGCCGGCGTGGTGGATAGCGGCGGCCTTGCGGAGCGGCACTCCCCTCGATGCGGGAAGCCTCCTGATAGGAGACTGGCTGCACCGTAGCCGGGCTGGTCAAATGGAAGCTGAGCACGGCTTCAGGAGGAACGATGCTCCGCGGCCCCGGGGTAGCGGCGGAAGCGCCCAGTCCTACACCCGTGCCGGCAACCGCGCCTATGGCAGCGCCAGGACCACCCCCGGCAACGGCCCCGATGGCCGCACCCAGAGCAGCAGCGCCGACCGTGTTGCCGGCGGTGTAACCGCCCTTGCCCGGGCTGCTGGTGTCGAACGTATCCGTCGCCAGCGAGTAGGAGTTGCCGCCAAGGTTAAGCGTGGTCAATTGCAGCGCGATGCTTGCGCCGCCCTTCAACTCGCCCGGCTTCTTGACGTCGACCACGCGGCCGGTGACCTGAGCCCCACGTGGAATCGCCAGCACATTGCCGACGTAGATGCTCTGCGCGACTGTGCCCTGGAAGAAGTCTCCGGGTTTCACCTTTTTCGAATCCAGCGGCTCGACTGGTGCGAATCGGCAGCAGCAATCCGCTGGACAAGGTGACCGGGCCGGAGGGTGGCGCTGCCTGCGCGGCCCCTGAGGACCCTGATATCCGTTGGGCTGGTTCTGGCCCGGCTGATAGGCGGGCCGAGGAGGCTGTCCGTAGCCTACCCCCGCACCCGCCGGCGGAGCACCTGAGCCCTGATTGGGATATTGGTTGGCCCCTGGTTCGGGTCTTGATTCGCGTTCTGGCCAGGATACTGGGGCGGACCCTGGTCGGCATTCTGTCTCTGGTTCTGATCCTGCGCCGCGCTATCGGGCGGGGGGATCTGTCCATTCTGCGCATCGGGCGGCGGTCCTGCCTGGCCCCAGTCACCCTGCTGGCCAGGCGTCGGTGTCTGTTGTGCGTCTGCTGCGCGGACGCAGCCAAGGCCGGAGCCAGCACGATACTCGCGCCCAGCGCTCCGGAAAGCACCCATTGCAAACGATTTCTACTCTTCAAATCCATCCTGTAAACCCCCTTGCCCAGGCGAGACGCCCGATCCGTCCGCCGGGACATACTGCATAGACGGCAATGCACACAGTCCGTCACTGTTCCTAACCCTGTTTTACGGCAAAAGTTACCACCGCACATCTCCGTGGCCATGATTTCTTACCCGTGGTAACGGCCTGGTTCAACGCAGTTGACTAACTTGATATTCATCGCCCGTTCGCGGACTATTCTCACTCCCGTTCAACTTGTGAAAGAGAGTGTGCTGCATCATGTCTGGAGCAATGACCAACCCTAGTGATGTTGGCGATCTCCCAGCCTGGCCGCACTACCGGTTCCCGTCTGCCAGCCGCCTACGACGGCACAGCAACTGCAGTGCTCCGCTTTGCTGCCGCCCGCAGACACCAGCATCCCAGCCTACGTCTTCGGCACCTTCGGGCGATACCGGGTCCGCCTGGCCCAGGACGGGAACGATCGCATCGCGGCCTGCCGCCTGCGCTTTAATGTGTTCAATCTCGAGATGGGCGAGGGTTTGTCGTCCTCCTACTCGACTGGCCTCGACCGCGACCGGTTCGACCCGGTTTGCGACCATCTGATCGTCGAGGACCAGGAGGACGGCCAGGTGGTGGGCACTTACCGCATGCAATCGGGGCTCACCGCAGCCGCGACTTATGGCTACTACAGCGCCCAGGAGTTCGAGTTCGCTCCCTATGAATGCATCCGGGAGCAGGTCCTGGAGCTAGGCAGGGCGTCGATCGATCGCCAGCACCGCTCCAGCGAAGTGCTGACCCTGCTGTGGCGGGGGATCGCCCAATACGCCAAACACCACGGATTGCGTTACCTCGTCGGCTGCTCTTCGCTGACCTCGAAGGAACCGCTGGCAGGCTGGAGTCTTTACCGGCAACTCGCCTCGCAACTGGTTTCGTTCGAGTACATTACCGTTCCTACCGCTGCCTTTGCCCTGCCCTGCACCGAAGGCGAGCCGGCGGCGCCGGTTAAAATCCCCCGGCTGCTCAGGACTTACCTCGGCGTGGGGGCCAGGATTTGCGGGCCACCAGCCTGGGATCGTTCCTTCGGCACCATCGATTTCCTCACCCTTCTGGACCTGGAGCAGGTTGCGCCGGCGGCGCGCAGCCGCTTCATGGTGGAGTAAGCCTGATGCTCCCCCAGGCTCCGGTACGTTCGAGGATCGGGTCGCACCGCCATTGGTCGTTTTTTCCGTGCTCGAAGCGCTGACCCGGTTTGTTCCCATTTACCTCATGGCTGGGGGGCGGCTCTCGACCGCTGGTCGCGCGGCATGGCTCCATGCATCCTGCGCCCGGCTCGCCCGGCGGCTTTCGCTGGTGCCTGCCGTTCGCCCCGCTGGAGGCTGGGACGGCGCCGGCTTGGTCGTCTCTAACCATCTGACGTACCTCGACATATTGGTTTACAGCGCGGCACGTCCCTTCCTTTTCGTGGCTAAGTCCGAGGTCCGGCAATGGCCGTTCCTGGGCACCATGGCCCGGCTCGGCGGCACCATCTTTGTGGACCGTGGCAGCAGTCTGCAGGCGGCTGAAGCAAGCCGGCAGATCGAGCGAGGCTTGCGTGACGGAATCCCGGTGCTGCTTTTCCCGGAAGGCACCAGCTCAGACGGCAGCTCGGTGTTACCCTTTCGATCGCCGCTCTTTGACCCTGCGATCCGCGCCGGCGCCTGCGTCACAGCGGCGGCGATTCGCTACCACGCCGACGACGCAGCGGAAGAGAAGGTGACCTACTGGGGAGAAATGGTTTTTGTGCCCCATCTCTTTCGCACCATGTGCGTCCGGGGCCTGACTGCCGAAATCAGTTTCGATTCCCCATGCCGGTTCCCGGACCGCAAGACTGCGGCGCGGGAAGCTTGGCGGCAGGTGCAGTGGTTGCGCGGCCTGGCAGGCTCGGTTTGAAGTCTTGAAGCCGATGATTTTGAGCTTCCCTCTTTACAGGGTCCCCCGTTGCCGTGGTAGACATGCTTGCATGCCTGCCACCACGGAGAAACGCCTTCACCTGAGCCAAACCGCTCCTAGCATCATTCAATCGGAAATTCGCTCCATGACCGTGGAGTGCGACGCGGTAGGGGGCGTGAACCTTGCCCAGGGAGTCTGCGATACGCCACTTCCCGCCCCGGTCATGGAAGCCGCCATCCAGGCGATCCAGGATGGCTACAACATCTATACCCGGCTGGATGGCGTCGCCGTGCTGCGCCAGGCGATCGCGGACAAGCTTGCGCGCCATAACGGCCTGATTGCCGACCCGGAAAAGGAGATCCTGGTGGCTTCGGGAGCCACCGGGGCTATGTACTCAGCCTGCCTGGCGCTGTTCGATCCCGGCGACCAGGTCATTTTGTTCGAACCGTTTTACGGATACCACTACAGTACCCTGCTTTCCATTCGCGTCGAGCCGGTGC
This sequence comes from uncultured Acidobacteriaceae bacterium, assembly GCA_963757515.1. Lineage (GTDB taxonomy): Bacteria > Acidobacteriota > Terriglobia > Terriglobales > Acidobacteriaceae > PALSA-350. The sequence goes on from CAVWRV010000001.1 coordinate 582,326, forward strand.
TGGTGCCTATGGAGCCCAATACCTGGGAGATCGATTTTGACCGTCTGCGCGCGGCCATCACTCCCCGCACCCGCGCCCTGGTCATCAATAGCCCCGGCAATCCCTGCGGCAAGGTGTTCAGCCGGGCCGAGCTGGAGGCCATCGCCGCCCTGGCAATCGAATACGATCTGTTCGTGCTCACCGATGAGATCTACGAGTACTTCGTCTACCAGGGTCAGTCTCATATCAGCCCGGCTACGATTCCCGGCATGGCGGAACGGACCATCTCCATTTCCGGCTTCTCCAAGACCTTCAGCATGACCGGATGGCGGATGGGTTACCTCGCCGCCAGCAGCAAATGGATGCCCGCCATCGGCTATTTCCACGATCTGCTCTATGTATGCGCACCTTCGCCTTTCCAGTACGCCGCGGCAGCCGGACTGCGCGCTCTGCCCGACAGCTTCTACCATGGGCTCGCCACTGAGTACCAGGAGAAGCGGGACCAGATTTGTGATGCCCTGACGGCCGCCGGCCTTACCCCCGCTGTGCCTGCCGGCGCCTATTACGTGCTGGCCGACGCCAGCCGGATTGAAGGGGACCGTGCCAGCGTCAAGGCCCGGAACCTGCTCCGGGCGACGGGAGTGGGCGCGGTCGCCGGATCGGCCTTCTATGGCGCCGGCCGGGGAGAGAACCTACTCCGCTACTGCTTCGCCAAGCAGGCCGCCGAGCTGGACCGGGCCTGCACCGCTCTGCGCAACTTCGGCGTCTGAGGGCTATGTGGATGTCGGTCCTTTCTGCTCGGACTCGTTTCCTCGGGTTCTCAAGTGACTCAAAGCCCCGCAGGGGCGCTCGACTCGTCGTCCCTTGCATGTCCAGGACTGCGTCCTGGGCTACTTTACCCGCCCCTGCGGGCTTCTGGCTGGCTCCTCGCTCACTTAGCCTCCCGGGTCGGGCATATATTTCCCGGTTTGAATCCATTTGGTGAGCTCGGAGCATCAGATAGCTTGACAACAGAAGACTCAAGTGCGAGTCTTAAAACCACAAACTCGCACACGAGGACTGTGCGTGCAGGAGCAGCGAAGCAATGGCAAAGATTATCGGTATTGATTTAGGCACCACAAACTCAGTGGTGGCAGTGATGGAAGGCGGCGAGCCCAAGGTCATACCCAATGAAGAGGGTGGCCGGACTACCCCGTCCGTCGTCGGCTTCACCAAGAGCGGCGAGCGGCTGGTAGGCCAGGTGGCGAAGCGCCAGGCGATTACCAACCCGGAAAACACGATTTACTCGATCAAGCGCTTCATGGGCCGCCGTGCCAACGAAGTGAACGACGAAATGAAGATGGTGCCCTACAAGGTAAAGCAGCAGGGCGACCATGTCGTCATTGTGGCCCAGGGCAAGGAGTACACCCCGCCCGAGATCTCGGCGATGATTCTGCAGAAGCTGAAGAAGGCTGCAGAGGACTATCTCGGGACGACGGTTACGGAAGCAGTCATCACCGTGCCGGCGTACTTCAACGATGCCCAGCGCCAGGCGACCAAGGACGCGGGCAAGATTGCCGGTCTGGATGTAAAGCGCATCGTCAACGAGCCCACCGCGGCGGCGTTGGCCTATGGGCTGGATAAGAAGAAAGACGAAACGATCATCGTCTATGACTTCGGCGGCGGAACCTTCGATGTCTCCGTGCTCGAAGTAGGCGAAGGCGTGATCGAGGTCAAGTCGACCAATGGCGATACCCACCTGGGCGGCGACAACCTCGACCAGCGCATCGTGGACTGGTTGATCGATGAGTTCAAGAAAGACGAACAACTGGATCTGCGGGCAAAGGGCAACGAAATGGCCCTGCAGCGCCTGAAGGATGCGGCGGAAAAGGCCAAGATCGAGCTCTCGACCACGGTCGAGACGGAGATCAACCTGCCCTTCATCACCGCGGACGCGACCGGGCCGAAGCACCTGGTCAAGAAGCTGACCCGGGCCAAGCTCGAGCAGCTGGTCGAAGACCTGTTGCAGCGCTCGATCGAACCCTGCAAGAAGGCTATGGCCGATGCGCAGATCGACACCAGCAAGATCGACGAAGTGGTGCTGGTCGGTGGACAGACGCGCATGCCGCGTATTCAGCAGCTGGTTAAGGACCTGTTCGGCAAGGAGCCCCATAAGGGCGTGAATCCGGACGAGGTTGTGGCCATCGGCGCCGCGGTGCAGGCAGGCGTACTGGCGGGAGAAGTGACGGACCTGTTGCTGCTCGACGTGACGCCGCTGACCCTGGCGATCGAAACGCTGGGCGGAGTGGCGACCAAGATGATCGGGCGCAACACCACCATCCCGACCAAGAAGACGGAGACGTTTTCGACGGCGGCCGACAACCAGACGGAAGTCGAGGTGCATGTGCTGCAGGGCGAGCGTCCCATGGCAGCGCAGAACCGGACCCTGGGCAAGTTCAAGCTGAGCGGAATTCCTCCTGCTCCGCGTGGCGTGCCGCAGGTGGAAGTGACCTTCGACATCGATGCCAACGGCATCCTGAACGTGACGGCGAAAGACAACGCCACGGGCAAGGATCAGAAGATCACCATCACTTCCTCTTCGGGTCTAAGCAAGGAAGAAGTGGATCGCATGGCGAAAGAAGCCGATGCGCACGCTACCGAAGACCAGGCGAAGCGGGACGAGGTAGAGGCGCGGAACTCGCTCGACAACATGGTCTACAACGTCGAGAAGATGCTGAAGGATAACGGCGACAAGGTTTCCGGCAGCGACAAGAGCGACGTTGAGTCGGCGCTGGCCCAGGCCAAGACGACGCTGCAGGGCAGCTCAAGCGCGGCTGAGCTGAACAGCGCGCGGGAGAAACTGACCGCGGCTTCGCACAAGCTGGCCGAGGCCATGTACAAGGCGAACGCCGTCCGGAGCTTCGGCTTCGAGCGACGGCGCCGCAGGCTGCCGCGGCACGCGGAGGAGAAGAAGGAAGAAGGCGTGATCGACGCCGAGTACGTAGACGTCGCGGACAAGAAGTAAGGACAAAGGAAAGCAACGCAAGTTTGTTACCGCTCTCAGTCAGACGGGGCATGGGGCGCTCAACCGCCAGGAGCGCCCCGTGCTTTATAGCAACAGAACAGGCGGAAGGCAGGGCGAAATGACTGAGACGATGTGGAAATATGAACAACTGAGAGCTGGGACAGATCTATAACCAGGTCATGTTCAATACTCGCGAAGAAGCAGAGAGCTTCGCCGCGCAGATGACCCGGGTAGAACCCGATCTGTTCTGGCGAATTGAGCCGGTAGAAGCCCGGTTGTGGTGGAACTGAAGTAAGCCCGGGTCGCCGTATTCGGCGACCCGTCGATCATTTGTAAACCAGGAATTGAACTAAGCAAGCATGGCAACGACACCGACCAAAGATTATTACGCCCTTCTGGGAGTCAAGAAAACGGCCACTGCGGACGACATCCGCAAAGCCTTCCGTAAACTTGCGCGCAAGCACCATCCTGACGTGAATCCCGGGGATAAGAAGGCAGAAGAGCGGTTCAAGGAAATTTCGGAAGCCAATGATGTCCTAAGCGATGAGAAAAAGCGCAAGGTCTACGACGCGCTGGGGTACTACTCCGATCAGATTGATCCGGCAGCCGCGGAGGCCGCGGCCCGCGGAGGCTATGGTGGCTTTCCGGGCGGGGGCCAGGCGGGGGTTCAACGCGGCAGCCCGGCGGGGGACGAGGCGTCCCCATCGACTTTGGGGGCTTTGACTTCTCCGACTACGCGGCCGGCCATGCCGGCGAACCGCCGGCGGAGCCTCAGGCTCAAGCTGGGGCGGCTTCCGGGATATTTTCTCCAGCGTCTTTTCCCAGGGACAGAAGCAGCAGGGTCCGCAGCCAGGAACCGATCTCGAATACCAGGTCACGGTGGATTTCTGGACCGCGATCCGCGGCGGGGTGGCGCGTATCCAGGTAGTGCGGCAGGAAGTCTGCCCTACCTGCAAAGGAAAGCCCAGCCGGCGGCGGCGGTCCCTGCCCGGAATGTCAGGGCACCGGCCAGGTTACCCAGATGGGCGGACGAATGAAATTCAAGATCGCCTGTCCGCGGTGTGGGGGCACCGGCAAGCTCGAGGATGAATGCGCCGACTTGCGGCGGCGAAGGAACGGTGACCCGGACCGAGACGGTTGAGGTTCGCATCAAGCCCGGCACCCGCGATGGCCAGCGGATCCGGCTGGCGGGCAAGGGCAATGCCGGAATCAACGGCGGCCCGGCCGGCGACCTTTACCTCATCATCAAGATCGATAGCCATCCCGTATTCACACGGTCGGGGGACGATATTCAGGTTACGATCCCGGTGACTGTGCCGGAAGCGGCCCTGGGGGCCAAGATTGAGGTGCCGACCATCGATGGCCGCGCCCAGTTGAAGATTCCGCCCGGGACGCAGAGCGGGCAGAAGCTGCGCATGCGCGGGCAAAGGGGTTCCCTCGGCAACCCACGAGGGAGCTCGCGGCGACCAGATTGTCACCGTGGAGATGGTGGTGCCCTCAACTTGCGCGACGAGCGATCGAAAGAGATTTTGCGGGAGTTTGCCAAGTTGAATCCGGAAGACCCCAGAGAGCCGACTTTCGCCGGCGTATGAAGAGGCAGCGTGAACGAAAATGCCCACAAAACGTAAATCCAAAGGCGCATACATGATCTCGGCGGTGGCCGAGATGTACGAGATCCACCCGCAGACGCTGCGGCTCTATGAGCGGGAAGGGCTGCTGCAGCCCTCCCGTACCGTGGGCAACACGCGTCTGTACACCGATGAAGACCTGGAGCGGCTGGAGTTTATTCTCAACCTGGCGCGCGAGCTGGGCGTCAACATCGCCGGCATCGCCATCATTCTGCAGATGCGGGAGCGCATGGAGGAGATGAATCGCCAGATGCAGGACTTCGTCAACTACGTGCGCACCGAGATGCTGACCAAGATGCAGCAAGGCATGCCGGCCAGCGAAGGCGCCCTGGTCGCCCTGCGGCGGCCGATGGTCGTCCCGGCGCCGGTCACGCGCAAGCGCTAGCCTCTTTCTTGAGGACGCTTTTCAGGGCAAAGTGTACTCTAAAGGAGTTCAGAGTCGGCCGCAAGCATGATGAATTTTCTGCTCATACTCAGCATCACCGGCATCCTTACCTCGACGCATGTATGCCCTCCTGGTGGCCGTAGGCGCCCTGCGTCTGGCCCGGCGCCGGCGTGTGCTGACCCGTGCGCTCGTTCGCTCCGCCAGTGAGCTTGCTCAAGCCGCTGCACGGCTCGGAACCGGACCTCGAATCTCATCTGCAAAGCTTCTTTGAGCAGGATTACCCGGAGTTCGAGATCATTTTTTGCGCCCGCAGTGACCAGGACCCGGGTTTGGAGATTGCCCGCCGGGTGGCCGCGCGTTATCCGAAGATTCGGTCCCGGTTCCTCTGCAGCGGCAATGCTCCCTATGCCAACGCCAAGGTGTGGTCGCTGGAGCGCATGCAGGGCGCCGCGGCCCACCGGTTTTTCGTGGTCAGCGATAGCGATGTTTCGGTCACGCCTGGCTATTTGCGGGCGGTCATGGCGCCGTTCACCGATAAGCGTGTTGGCCTGGTCACCTGCCTCTACCGCGGCGTCGGCGGCAGTTTCTGGTCCAGGCTGGAAGCAGTCGGTATGTCGATCGAAATGTCCGCCGGGGTGCTGGTGGCAGAGATGCTCGAAGGCATGAAGTTTGCCCTGGGACCGACCATGGTGGTGCGGCGTGACTGCCTGGAAGCCGCCGGCGGTTTTCGTGCGCTGGGGCTCTATCATGCCGACGACTTCATGCTGGGGAATCTGATCGCCGCCAGTGGACACCAGGTGGTTCTTTCCACCCACACCATCGACCACCATGTGCTGAATTCGTCATTTCTTCCTTCCGTGCTGCACCAGATCCGGTGGATGAAGAGCACTCGCTTTTCCCGTCCCAAGGGACATTTTGGAACCGCGCTCACCTTCAGCATGCCTTATGGGTTGCTGGCAGCAGGGGTCGCCGTAGGCGTTCCATCGTCCTGTGCTGGGCGGACTGCTGCTGTTTTGGAGTTGGGCCTCGCGGGTAGCGCTAGGGGCGCTGGTGGGCAGCCTGGTGGTTGCCGAACCCAGGCTGCTGCAGCAGCGCCCTGCTGTACCCGCTTGCGCGACCTGCTGGGGTTTTGCTATTGGGTCGCCAGTTATGTGAGCAACCAGGTGCGGTGGCGCGGGCGAAGTCTACAACCTGATGCAGGATGGTTTCATGAGGAATGATTCCCAGTCCGCCGAGCGGGAGCCCGAAGCCATCCTCACCGCGTAGACTCTCAAGCAAGTAACCAGGATGTATGGGTGCCCCTCAGTGTTTCGTTATGTCCTTCACAGTGGGCGGTCGGTGTAGAGGGCTTTGTCGGAGAGTTCCTGCAACAGATAGGCGCGGTTTCCTAACAAGCCGGCCACGTGGGCCCGGACGTCTCCCGGCACGAAAAGGAATCTGCGCGGCCCGGTGCCCCACAACGCCAGCAAATCCGCATCACTGATCAGCACCCGCGGAGCATCCGGATAATTGGAACCCCAAAGCACCGAGCTCACCCGGCCATTGACCAACAAAGCCTGGCGCTGCGTGTAGAAAAGAAGCGAAGACCCATCGGCCACATCGCCATAAAGAATGAGCGTGGCATCGGCCTCCGCCGGGGGCGATGTGGTTGATGGTGTCGGCCATGGCGCGCGAGGAGAGCATGGGCTCAAAGCGCACCAGGGCGATATGTGCCGCGATCAGAAAAACAGCGGAAGTAAAGGCTACGCTCACCGTGGCCTCGAAATGGTGGCGCTGCCGGCGCAGCATCCAGGCGATCATCGGGCCCAGCAGAAGACCGGCGGCAGCCAGCCCGGCAGGCAGGCGCAACGCGGCAAAGGATGGCCCGGTGAGATCGAATAAGTGAGCCATCGAGAGCGTATATCCGGCCACGTCCCGATGCGCGAGAAGGGCGCCAATGTCGCTGCCGGACGGCAGCTGACGCGAGGACCACAGGCCGTATCCCAGCGCGACCGCGGCAACCACACCTATTAGGGCGAGGATCGCCTGGGCCCCGTTGAGCCACTTGCTCTCTGCCTCGCCTTCTTCGCTCGCCAGTGCGCCGGCGGTGAGCAACAGCAGGGGGAAGTAGACAGGAAAGGTGTAGTACTCCTGGTTGGTGGAGAGGGAGAAAAAGAGCAGGATGACCGCCGCATAGATGGTAAGCAGCCAGGTGGTTCTGACCCGGAAAAGCGCAGCGCGCAGCCGTCACAAAGTCCCATCGCGGTCCGGGTGGCTCCACGCCCGCCTGAGAACTACCGGCAGGTAGATGCTCCAGGGAAAGAGCCAGACCAGATGCAGGCTCCAGTAGAGAACAAAGGGAAGCTTGTTGTAGTCGACGGGATAACGCTTGCCCAGGAAGCGAAGCACTTGTTCGTTAATGAAGTAGAAATAGAAGAAGCCGTGGACGTTGCCCGGGGTGGGAATGTTGCCTGCGGGGTGACCGGCGCCTGGATTGCGCAGCCCGGCGAGAATATGCCAGGGCGCTGCGATGGCGAGGAAGAGCAGGATGCCGGAGAGCAGGCGGAATTGACGCCAGCGGCGCCAATCTCCAGTGAGCAGCAGGTAAGGCACGGCGGCGAGGAAGAAAAAGACCGGGGCCACCAGCCCCTTGGCCAACATGGCCAGCGCCAGCGCGGCCCAGGCCAGGTAAAAGCGGTGGGTTTCTCGTCTTCCAGTCCGATGAGAAAATTGTAAAGAGCAAAGGCCAGCAGCAGGGCTAAGCAGGACTTCGGGAATGAAGATACGGGTGAACAGAAAAACGCCCACGCTGGTCAGAATGCTGAGGGCGGCATAGAACGCCGCGCGCTCGCCGTAGGCGCGACGGCCCCAGACCCAGGCCAGAATGGCGAGGCCAAGCACCCCCAGGGTGAGGGGCAGATGGGTGGCGAATACGTTGAATCCGAAGAGGTGGTAGTCGGCGGCAGCCAGCCAATACGGCAGCGGCGGCTTTTCCAGGTAACGGATGCCATCCACTTTCAACGTAACCCAGTCGCCGCTGCGGGCCATATACTGGGCGGCAGTCGCGTGGGTGGCATCGGCGTCGTCCAACAAGCGGGGGCGTAAAGAGCGCCGCCACATGCACCGCGGCGAAAACCAGCAGCAGCAGCGTCCAGGCTCGCACCGGAGAAAGGGCAAAGCTATTCTCGGGGGGCGCCTCGAGGGAAAGAGCGAAGTGATTCGACATGGCTCACAAAAGCGCGGTCAGCTAAGCAGCAGGATACCAGCCAGCCGGCGCTGGCTCATTTGACCGCAACCGCGAATGCCTTCAACCTGGCAATCGCGCAATGTGCCCAGGACGCGGACCCGGACGCGGTGCATCGTCTGAGAACGGGCTCACGCCGCCTGCAGGCGATGCTCGAGGCCACGCTGCGCGAAAACGCGAACCCGGCATTGGCAACAACCGGCCCAGGCGTGGCTGCGCCAGCTGAAGCAGATTCGCCGGGCCGCCGGCGCGGTGCGCGATCTGGATGTGCATCGCAAGCTGCTGGAACACTGGGTGGGCAAGGAGTCGCCCCTGCCTGGGCAGCCGCGGGCAGCCCGCTCCATAAGCAGGCGGAAATGCTCGATGCCTGGCTCAAAGGACGAGCGCAAGCACCTGGCCCACGGTATGCAGAAGCAGATCAGGAAGCGGCAGCAGGGACTGGAGGAACGGCAGGCCGCGTTCCTGGCTGCCATGGGCTCCGTTCCCCTGGGCAGCATGAGGACTGCGCGTTCGGCCGATGCCGTGGCCCTGGAGGACTTTGTACGCGCAGCCGACGCTATGCCCTTGCTGGATGCGGAGAACCTGCACGATTTTCGCAAAGCGACCAAGAAGGCGCGCTACGTGGCCGAATCCGGCGGCGAGGGACAAGCCTACAGCAGCGTCGCCAAGGCGCTCAAGCGGGTACAGGATGCAATCGGCGACTGGCACGACTGGCTATGCCTCCGGGAAGAGGCCAAGGCGGCCCTGGGAACAGGATGCGCCGGATCTGACCGCGTTTCTAGAGCGCGAGGTCGAACGCCATTTTGCCGCGGCGATGAAGACCACCCAAACCATGCGCGCCCGGCTTTCGGGAGAGTGGATGGCCATGCACCAACCACCCGCCAAGCGGCCACCGGCGCGCGGTAACGATCGGCGATAGACGTCTCGCTTCCGGCTTCTAAACAGGGGAACCTGGAGGAGGTAGCAAAGGAAAGCAGACTCATGTCTGGCTACCTCCGGTACTTCGCGTGCCATGAAGCTATGAATCGCTACCTCAGGAGCTTCTGTCATCCCGACCGTGCGTAGCGATCTGCGGTTTCTTTCCAGCTTGAAGATAATGTAAGAGGAAGTGTTGTATCTTCATTTGGCATATGATTTTTCCCGAGGTGAAACTCCCCCAGACGATGCAGACGTACGCGGCGATTGACATTGGTTCCAACTCCTGCCGATTAAAAATCGCGCGAGTCCAACAACACCAACTGAAAGTGCTCCACGAGGACCGCGAGGTCACGCGGCTGGGAGCCAGCGTCTTTGAAACCGGCGTGGTTTCTCCTGAAGCCATGGCGGGTACCTTGATGGCGCTCAAGCGTTTCTATCGCGCGGTCAAGCTGCATGGCGCCGACCGGGTGCGAGCCGTAGCCACCTCGGCCTTGCGCGACGCCCGCAATGCGCAGGCTTTTCTGGCCTGGGTCAAGTCCGAAACCGGTTGGGAAGTAGAGATCATCTCCGGCCTGGAAGAGGCGCGCCTGATCCACCGCGGGGTGATGGGCGAACCCGGCACCCAGGGCAGATGCCTGCTGATCGACGTCGGCGGCGGCAGTTGCGAGATCACGCTCTCCGAACGCAAACGCATCAAGGAAACGGTGAGCCTGCCGCTGGGCGCGGTCCGCTTGACCAAGGAATTTCTTCCCAGCGATCCGCCCACGGAGGAAGAGCTTGCCCGCCTGAAGCAATTTATCGCGCGCGAGCTGCGCAAGGCGGAGCGGCGTTTCGGTGCTTTGCGGGTCTCGCTGGTGATTGCCACCTCGGGGACCGCGGCCGCGCTGGCGCAGGCCAGCCAGGCAATGCGCAAGAACTCGGCAAGAATGGCCGAGCCAGAAGCAAGCCGATGGCGGAGACGCGGAATGTGCGCCGGCTGACCACCAGGCTGACCGGCATGAACAGCGCCCAGCGCAGCAGTATCCCGGGTATCGGGCCCAAGCGAAGCGAGATCGTGGTCGCCGGCGCCCACGTCTATTCCGCGCTGCTGGAGCATTTCGCTCTGCCCGGGTTCATTTACTCAGAGCTCGGCTTGCGCGACGGCATCCTGGCCCAGATGCTGGCCGAGCAGGATGCCAAAACTGCGGCCCACCAGGTGTTCGAACGGGAGCGTTGGCAGGGAGTGCTGGCCACCTGCAAACGCTATGGCGTCGACCCCAGGCAAGCCGACGCCGTGCGCCAACATGCGCTGCAGCTCTTCCGCGATATGCAGGCGGTACACGAGCTACCCCGGGAATACGGCTCCTGGCTGGAGGCAGCGGCCATGATGCGCGACGTGGGCAAGTTCATGAACTACCAGGGACACCACCGTCATGCGCAATACATCATCGCCAACTCCGAGCTATTCGGGTTTACCCCGCAGCAAAGGGCGATCATGTCGGCCATCGCGCGCTACCTGGGCAAGTCTCGTCCCGACCCGGCGGATCGTACCATGCGGCCCATTCCTCCGGAAGAATTCACTCGTGTGCAACGGGCGGTGGTGCTGCTGCGCCTGGCGGTCGCGCTGAACCAGGATCGGGCGAGCGACGTGCTTAAAGTGACGCTGCACGTGTATCCCAAGCGGGTGCTGATGGAGCTGAGCCCGGGCCGCACCGGCGCGGAATTGGAACTCTGGTCGCTGCGCAAAGAAGGCGACTATTTCCGCGAGGTGTTCCGGCGCGAGCTTTTTGCCGCGCTGGCGTAGATCTGCCGCAGCATCCGCGGATCCAGCAGGGAGATCAATTGTCCCGGCCGGCGGGTGCAGTCGACGCGCGCAATCGCGCCCTTGCGCATCCGTATGCTGGCCGGTCTGGGGGCGCAGATGAGCGAACCCAGAAATTCGGGCAGGTTGGGGTTGTGGCCCACTACCAACACGTTGTCATACGCCGAGAGCGTGGTCACCAACGCCTGGAAGCCAGCCACGGTACCCGAGGGCGAAACGCGCATCCGTGATTTGGATCTTGCTGTCGTAAGCAACCTCGGTGCCCACCAGCGAGGCCGTTTGCAGAGCCCGCTTGAGCGGGCTGGAGACGATCAGGTCGAACTGAATCCTCAAGGCGTTCAGGTACCTGGCAATCAGCAAACACTGTTCTTTGCCTTCTTTGTCGAGCGGCCGCTTGACATCAAGGGCAGGGGATGCGCGGCGCACGCCGGCGCTGGCATGACGAAGGATGTAAAGGTTCATCGGGTTGGGACTTCTCTTCTCACGCGCGGAGGCTGGGGCGCGGGTTCTATCAATTCATGCGATTGTAACAATTCCCCGGGGTAAGAGAAGGCCTTCCTCAGTAGACCGGTGCAGGGCGTGGCAGCGGATCGTAGGGCAGGCCAGGGTCGGGATCAGGCGCGGCGGAAGAGGCACGGGATGGGTCGGGATCTGGAGCAGGGTCGGGACCCGGCTGGGGGAAAACGTCAGGATCTGGGGAGCTCATGCCGATTGGAGGTGCTGCAGAGGACGGACGGTTGCCTCCGTGCCCTGATGCCGCGTTCTGAGAGACAGCAGGTCGCTTCGGTCAGGGGCTTCGTACCCTACGGTAGGGGCTTCTTCTCTGAATGGGCGGTTTTTCGTGGGTATCGGCGACTTTCGGCTTCTCGACGGGGTCCGCCGGAACAGCTTCTTTGTCGGGGCTCACGCCGCCCAGCGGGAATTTTGTTTCGTGCTGGTCGAGCAGCGAGATAGAAGGCTCGTTGACCTCCGCCGGTTTGGCGGGCGGCCGGGGCAGCCTCAGGCCAGGCGTCGGGCGCGTGCAGCGGCCCGGAAAGAACATCCGGATTGGCCCAGGGCTCAGTCCGCAGCTTCTGCACCAGATCGCGCAGCGTGGGTTCGGACAGCCCAGCCAGAATATCTCGGTACGCGGGCGGAGCCAGCATCCTCATCCTCGAGCAGTCGGCGGTCCATTTCTTCCGTGGCCATCTCTTCCCTCGCGATGCGGGGCGGATCGGCGGACATGACCAGCGTAGCCTCGAGCCCCGCGTTGCCAGAACCGGCTGGCGAGCAGAAGAAAGAGCCCAAGCTGTGCCAGCAGAGCAGCCATCCATACCTGGTGCGCGGGCAGCACTTTCCAAAGAGAGAGGCACAAGGCAAGAGCGATCACGCCGGCCATACCAGTCAGAAGGAAGCTGCCAAAGGTGCGGAAGAAATATCGGAAGAAGCAGCCGGAGCGCCGGCAACAGCGCCTGGCGGACCCTGCGCTCGCCGTCCATGGCGTTGCGCACGATGTAGACCTCAACCAGGTCCCACCAGAGACGCAAAAGCAGGGCGACAAGCAGAACCACGGCACCGCTGATGGCCGCGTAAGAGAAACATCTGCCGCTCGACGTAGACTGCGCCGAGCCGAGCCAGCAGACACGGCCCGTACACCAAGCAGAATCCCCAGGACAATCGCGGCCACGCACCCGGCCAGGATTGCGGCGCGCACAAATCGCCAGAAATAGGCGACGCCTCCGCGCAGCAGTACCGAAAGCCGCGGCGGCTCGGCGGAGACGAAGACAAAGACGCTGCCGGCGAAAAAAATAAAGAGCACCAGCAGCTGAAGCAGATTCAGCCAACCGGCAGTGTGCATGGCCATGGGAAAAAAGCCGGTGTCGCGGAGGTGGATGGACAGCTCCCCAAGAGTAGGCCAGGTCGAGGGTGCCGGCAATCTTTTGCGCGGCGAGGCTGTGGTCGAGGTAAGAGGACAACCCGGTCGCGAAGGGTACGGCGGCGAGCAGGCTAAAGAACAGATTTACGGCGTAGGCCCAAACCACACACGGCCAATTGCGCAGGCCCAGTTGAAATCCCTGGACAAGAAGGTTGGGTAGCGGGCGCTTCATCCGAAGTGGTGGCTCCCCTGGAGATGGTGATTGGATCGTCATGTTCACTCTGTTATTCGCCCCGGCGCTTGTCTCAAACCAGGAACGATAACCATTGCCCCAGCAGCTGCTGGGCGAAGACCCAGTAATTCGTCAATTTCATACGAGCTGTCCGGTCGCGTTGCAGGGTGTAACTATTATTGAACGAATTAGCATCCAGCAGGACATTCCCATCCGGATCCACCTGGGCATACACCGCCCGGGAGGGTTTGTCCCAGGAGAAGCGCGCCCAGCGGTCGTTGCCATCCCAGGTGGCTTGCTCCTTCGAACCGTCGGCAAATCCTACTTCGAGTTTCACCGGAAAGAGGAAGCTGCCTTTGCGCCGCCACCACCACGCTGGTGTGGTACGGCGCTCCTGCACTGTCGCCCTTCCACCATTCGCTGGGGCCGGAAGTAAGAGAGTCCACGGAGTAGTCGAGCACCTCGGTGCCATGGAAAGCCTGGGTCAGGTAAGGCTCTAGATCAGTGCGTCCGGAAACTTCTTCCACGGTGTTGAGAAAATCGGTCCCGGTGGGATGCTGAAAGCGATAGCGCATGAAGTAGACGCGTAGCGCCTGACGAAGCGTGGCCTCCCCCACCACTCGCCTCCAGGGTGAGCAGAGCAGGTGGCGGTTTTGCCATAGACGATGCCGCCGTAACTGGCGTAAGTGGCGAATTTCCAGCCCTGGCGCACGATCGGGTCCTGGTCGGGATGGAGGAGATAGAACATGCGTTCGAACTCGGCGTCACTGGCATACAGCGTGCGCGCATTCACTACGGAAGTATTTTCGCCGAAAAGCGAGCCCATCACTTTGACTTCACTGTAGCTGTTAATGCCTTCATCGAGCCAGGGTTCTTCAAATTCATTGGTGGCGACCATGCCATACCAATACTGGTGGCCGAACTCGTGGGCTACGGTCACCTCCATGGGGTTGTAATAGCCACGACGGCTCCCACCAATCGGTTCCGCCGGTGATCAGCGTCGGGTACTCCATTCCGCCGATCTCCGAGCCTGGCTCGGGATCGATCAACGTGATCTGCTTGTAAGGATAAGGTCCATACCACTCATCGAATTTCTGCATGCTTTGTTTCAGGACGGACGAGATAGCGTTCGCGCTGGTCGGCATGGGAGGCAAGGATCAACGCGTGCAGCTTCACCGGACCAAGGCTGTTGACGAAAACATCGTCGGCGATCTGAAAGTGGGGCGAGGCGGCCCAGGCAAAGTCGTGAATATCTTCGCCGCGAAAGCTGAGGGTCCGGGTGCCATCGGAGTTGGTTTGCTCCGCTGTCTGGATGCCGCTGGCGCCAACGATATAACGCTGGGGAAGCGTGAGGTTGACGTTGTAGGTGCCAAAATCGGCAAAGAATTCTGTATCGGCGTGGTACTGATGGCAGTTCCATTCGCCGTGCCACAGGACGCCAACTTTAGGAAACCACTGCGCGCCCATGATGAAGTCCCGCTTGTATCCATTCCTGGCAATGGAGAGCGGGAATTTGTCGTGAAAGGCGAGTTGTAAGCGAATCGCCTCGCCCGGTGCAAGCGGTTTGGGGAGGGTTATTTCCATCACCGTATGGTCGTCTTGATTGCCATCGTCGGGGGCAGTGAATCGCATGCTCCGTGAGAGGTCACCATAGCCTTCGGCAGAGACGCTCTTGATGTCGATGGACCCTTGCTCCCCCTTCCCGTAGGAAATATCCATGCCGTTCTGATGTGACTCCCTGGAAAAGGTGGATTGGGGACGGAAAGCGTTGAGGTAGAGGTGAAAGGGGATGGTGGAAACAGGCTGGTTCGACGGATTGCGATATTCGAGGATTTCCGTCGCGTCCAGGGTCTTGGCCTCGGTATTGACACTGGCGTCGATCCAGTAAGCCACGACCCGCTGCGAGAGCGGCTTGCCATCAGGGGAATACACCGCCGAAACCTGTCCCCATGCGGACAAGGCAAGCAGAAAAGGAAATAGCAACAGCAAGCGCAACTGCAGGGAGGGCATGCGGCATTCTAGTTCATTTTCGCGCGGGAATGTTTGCCGTGGGACTGCAGCGAGAAGCCCGGTGAAAGATTGGCCACGATGCTGCGGATCACTTTCTCAAGATAAGACGCGATCCACACAAGCCTTAAGTGGCGGGAGATCAAGCTTCACTGTGTCCCACACGATTCTGTCTTCAACCTTGTGGTAGCCGTGTCTCAGCACATTTCCCATCCCACGCAGTCCTCTCCAATCGATCTCGGGGCACAGCCTCTCTCCTTCGTCCTTTAGCCGGCCAGCTGCCTCCGAAATAATCTGCATTTGCCGTTCAACGGCCGATTTTGTTTTGAGGTCCGCGCGGTAAGCCTCGAAATCCACTTCCTTGAGAAAGAACTCGATGTTACCGATACTTTCCTGAATGTCGATCAAATGCACTCGGGCTTCTTCAGAAGGCAAAAACTGCCTCCTGCAGGGCCTGCCTGCGAACAGGTTCCCTCATCCAGTCAGCTGAGGACAAGTCAACCTTGGCACCCAGCAGATCCCCTAGGTGACCCTCAAGCCTGCCGAGCGTTACCAGCGTGACGGGTTTTGATTTATCGAAATCGGCCATCAAGTCGACATCAGACTGAGGGGTTGCTTCACCACGCGCGACTGATCCGAACACACGTAAGTGGGCAAGGCCCGCTGCCTTCAACTCCGGGGCATGCTCTCGCAAAACGACGAGGACGCGGTCCTTATCCATCCCAAGACTCTGACATATTCCGGACTCTCCGACAATCCCCTCGCTGATTGGGCTCTTCTCAATGTTCGGCAGTTTGCTCTGCCGGCAACAGGCGGACACCGACCAGACCTGGGAACACAACAGCCCGGCCAGGTAGTGGCGCTCGTGGCTCAGCACCAAGCCGCGGCGGAGTAGAGAGGTCGCGTAATCCGGCAGGGCGCGCACGCGGAAGCCCGGTAAGCAGACCGAAGGCTCGATAGAGCGAGCCGATGATGCCACGCGCGAGATATGCGGCGAAGGCATTGCGGGGAATGGCGAACTCCGAG
Organism: uncultured Acidobacteriaceae bacterium; assembly: GCA_963757515.1. Lineage (GTDB taxonomy): Bacteria > Acidobacteriota > Terriglobia > Terriglobales > Acidobacteriaceae > PALSA-350. The sequence goes on from CAVWRV010000001.1 coordinate 598,384, forward strand.
ATGACCCATTGCGCGCCCGGAAGAGCATGGGGAAGGACGCGATCGAAGAGTTGCTCCAATTGGTGAGGGAAAAAGCAGTCGAGGAAGAAGTGAGAAACGATCAGGTCGTAGCTTCCGGTGGGGTTCCACTCGAGTGCATCGGCTTGGTGCAGGCAGATGCGCTGGCGGGCTTGCGCGCCGGACCTGCGAATGCGGCGGTCGAGAAGCGTGAGCATGGAATGGCTGGAGTCGACTACATCCGCGTGAGAGCAGAGGATTGGCCGCCAGCAGACGCGCCAAAAAGCGTCCATCCCCATCTCCCAACAGCAGAGCGTGGCGGGCGCCGGTCAGATGTGCAAGTTGGGCCATACGGCAACGCCCGAGCCAGGGCCCAAAGCTTAGGTATTCCAGCCATCGATAGGGGCGGGCGACGTGATCGAAGTTGACCTGGCCTGAGCATTTTCACTACTCTGCACAACACTCATCGGGCAAATGGGAACAAGGCCAATGGCGTCAGCAGAGCTGCGTCCGCGGCGATGCGCAGGTGCAGGGGCGAAAGGTGGGAGCTGCGCGCGTCGAGGGCAAGAGCAGTCCACTGCTGAGAAGGGCCGCCAGATAAACCGCCATCAGCCCGCGCGAAGGGGCAAGCAGGGCCGCGGCCAACGAAAACAGCGCAGTCATGGTTACGATCGAACGCAGGTGCAGGCTGGCCCAGCGGGTAATCGCGTGGGGATTGCCGCCCTCCCATTTCTCGATGCCCACGCAATTGATCCAGCAGAGCAGGGCAAAGAAGATGATGGCGGGCGCCAGTTGCTCTTTCCCAATCGTGCCGGCGCTGAGGCGAGACCAGGCGGGGACGGCGGTTGCGGCGGCGAACAGGATGGCCACGGCAAGCTCCTTAGGCAGCCGGGGCGCGGCCGACGATGAACCGCGAAAAGATAGAGCAGCGCCAACACTCCAATCCACGAGTCATCGCGGAGTGCCTCCGGGCGCATGCGGGTAAGGACGAACCAGGTCAATAGCACGCCAGAAACGAGGCCGCCAACAGGAAGGCGGTGCGATGGCGGGCGTGGAAGTGATGGCGTTCCCGAAGCAGCTCGCCCTGGGCCTGGCGGAGTCCATCGAGAATGCGGTCGGCGACGTAGAGCAACCAGGTGCCAAGGGGGAGAAGCAGCGCCTGGATAAGCGACAGGTGAAGATGCATGGCGCGGACGAAGAACCACGACCAGAGAGCGGCGACGGTTGGCGCATCCAGACTGAGCAGATGCCACCATTCCGCAAGGTTGTAGAGACGCTGGGCCAAGTTTCAGTTTACGTCTACAAGCCACAAAGCAATGTCGTCAGCTTTCCTGCCGAGCCGGTCTCTTAAGAGGCAGCTGGCTCGGGATGCTTCCGCGGCGCTCTGCGGCGATGCGGCTTGGCTGAGGACTCCCCGGCGCCCGCGGCGACACGGCCAGTTCCTCCGGCTCCGAAGCCGGCGCCGGAATGCTGTCAATGCTGTCTCGCCCTTCGGCCACGCGGATCAAAAAGTCCTGGGCGCTGAAACGCTTGCCCTCAGGTGCGCGGACGCGCGGGATAGTCGCCCGCGGCGGTCTCCATGCGCGACTTTGCCGTGTCGGCCATATAGGCGGCCAGGATCTCGTTGCGGATGCGATGGCGAATTTGGGCATCACGGATGGGAAAAACAACTTCACACCGTTCAAACAGGTTGCGCGGCATCCAGTCGGCGCTGCCGCAATAGATTTCGTCCTCGCCCCCGTTGGCAAAATAAAAGATGCGGCTGTGCTCGAGAAAACGGCCAACCACCGAGCGCACGCGAATATTCTCGCTCACCCCGGGGATCCCCGGGCGAAGGGAACAGATGCCGCGCACGATCAGGTCGATCTGCACCCCGGCCTTGGAAGCCTCGTAGAGCGCTTCAATGACTGCCTGTTCGAGCAGCGAATTCATCTTGGCGATGATGTGCGCCGGGCGGCCGGCCGCAGCGTGTTCCGCTTCGCGATGGATCATGCGGATGGTGCTCTCCGCCAGGGTGAGCGGCGCCACCAGCAGAGGAGCGTAATCGTCGGACTCAGAGTGCGCGGTGAGGTAATTGAAGACACTATGCACGCTGGCCGTGATCTCCGGATCGGCGGTCAGCAGGCTGATGTCGGTGTAGAAGCGGGCCGTGTTCGGGTTGTAGTTGCCGGTGCCCAGGTGCACATAACGGCGGGTTACGCCGTCCGGGTCGCGGCGAATGAGCATGGCCAGCTTGCAGTGCGTCTTGAGCCCGACAATGCCATGGAAGACCTGCACCCCGGCGTCTTCCAGATTGCGCGCCCAGCGGATGTTCGATGCCTCATCGAAGCGGGCCATCAGCTCCACCACCACCGTCACCTCTTTGGTTTGCGCCGCTTCGGTGAGCGCATGGAACATGGGCGAGTCGGAACTGGTGCGGTAAAGCGTCTGCTTCATGGAGACGACCCGTGGATCCTGCGAGCCCAACTGGATGAAGTTGACCACGGCGTCGTAGGAATCGAAGGGGTGATGCAGCATCAGGTCGTGATGACGGAGTTCGTCGAAAAGATCTTCTGAACGGCGGTTCAGGCGCAGTTCCCGGGGCAGAAAGTCTTTGAATTTGAGGTCCGGGCGGGGAGTGTCGCTGTACAGGTTCATCAGGCGCGACAGGTTGACCGGCCCGTCGGTGGAGAACACCTGGGTATCCTCGAGCTCGAAATTCATGCGCAGGCGGTCGACCACCTCGGCATCGGCGCCTTCTTCAATTTCCAGCCGTACGGCATCGCCTTTGCGGCGATTGTGCAGCTCGGAGCGCACGCTGTCCAGCAGGCTGCGCGATTCTTCTTCCTGGAAATACAGGTTGCTGTTGCGGGTGACGCGAAAGGCGGCGGTGGAAAGGATCTCATAGCCGCGGTACATGCCCATGGCGTTGTGCTCGATCAGGTCGGCGAGAAAGACGAAGTCGTGGGTTCCGGAGCTGGAGGGCACGGGCACCAGGCGGGGCAGTGCGCGGGGCACGGTGAGCACGCCCAGCAACGCCCCGGTGGCGCCCTTGCGCTTGCGGCGCAACAGCAGCGCCAGGCAGAGCGCCTTGTTCAAGACCCGGGGAAAGGGGTGCGCAGGGTCGATGGTGATGGGCGTCAACAGCGGGTCGACTTCGCGCTGATAGTAGTCGAGGGCATGAGCGCGGGCCGCCTCGTCGACTTCGCCCCACTCCAGCACGCGAACGCCGTTATCGTAGAGCGCCGGGCGCAGGTCTTCGGTCCAGCAGCGGTACTGATCGCGGACGAACGCGTGCATATTCTCGACCACGATATCCAGGGTCTGCCGCGGCGTCAGGCCGTCGAAGCCCGGTTCGGTATACCCGTCTTCAATGCGTTGCATGATGCCGGCAACGCGAATCTCGACAAACTCATCCAGATTGCTGGCGGTAATGGCCAGGAACTTGACCCGTTCGAGCAAGGGATTGTCTGGATCCTGGGCTTCTTCGAGCACCCGGCGGTTAAAGCTCAGCCACGATTCATCGCGGCCGATAAAGAGACTTTGCGGATCCTTGCTCACATTGTCCATAGGGAGGAGTGGGGACGACCCAACGATCGTACTCACTCTGTCTACCTTACTAAAAGGCGCAGGAAAGATGAACCGGTGGATAAAAGCCACAATATGCACCGGAATTTTCGCGGGTGGAGGAAGGATTTGACGCCCGGAGAGAGGTTGCGGGAGGATGGAAGATGACAAGTATTATGGGACCAGGCGACGGTTCCCGAGGAGACGCGTATGAACGAGCAGGATTTGGGCTACGCACCGGAGGCCAGCCAATGATGGCCGAGGATACGGCTTTGCAGCTTTTTCAGATCGCGGCCCTGATGCTGGGTGACGAGCAGGAGGCAGTTTCCCTGGTGGAGGAGAGCCGTGGCCAAGGTGGAGGCCGACCCTTGCGCCGAGGGGACGCTGGCCTATGCCGAGGCGCGCACTTTACTGGTGCGCACCGCGGTGCAGCGGATGGCCGGGCTATACCCGGAAGCGTTCGCGGTTCCGGCTGCGCAGCCGGCCGACGCTAGTCTGCATTGAAACCGATGACCTTGGGGCGGCGGGTCTGACCGGCGAGCAGTTTGGAGCGCTGATCTCGGGCGCCGGCCGCGCCGGGATGCGGGAATGGCTGGAACGACTGGCGCCGGCCCTGCGGGCAATTTTTGTGCTGCGTGCCGTCGCCGGACAAGACGGCGAGCAGACTGCGGAGAGCCTTCGCCAGAGTGGAGCGACAGGAGCGCAGGCGTGGCGGCGAGACCAGGTTGGGACCGCCTATCGCCAGGCGCTGTGCTCGCTGGCTACCTGCCTGATGAGTGCGCAGACCGCTCTGATGCCGGCCTGAACCCGGCAGCTAGCCCTCTGGTTTGACTGCTGCTTTGAACCCACTCGTCCCGCCTGCTTTCCGGCGCGGATCTGGTGTGTTCAGGATCGCCGGCGGGCTTTCTTTTTGAATAGTTCACAAGCTATTTGGCATCGAAGTTGGTGCTGCCGTTTTTTCCGGGCCACAGGTTGCATGCCGAGGTTGACTGCAGGATGAGACGTAATCCGGGTGTATTGTGGGGCACGGGGTGGGGATCGCTGGTGATGCTCCTCGGTCTTGACTTTTAGCCCGCCTGCGCGCCGGGACAGTTCACCACCTCGGGAGTGCAGTGGGTCATCCGGAAGCAGCTCGGGCGGGACGTCGGTGCAGGCGATGCCGGCACAGGTGAATAGCGATACCTACCAGGGCAGCATCGTCAAGCAGGCCCCGGTGCCGGGGGTTCTTCCGCTGTCGCTCGATCAGGCGATCCGCATGGGCTTGCAGTACAACCTGGGCCTGGTGCTTTCCGGCACGAACGCAGGGTCGGCCGGCGCGCAGCAACTGCAGCAATTGCAGGCTTTGCTGCCCACCGTCACTGCTTCGGCCAAAGAAGCGGTGCAACAGACGAACCTGCAGGCCGAAGGGCTGAAGATTCCCGGCTTCCCAGCCGTCATCGGGCCTTACGGGTATACCGACATCCGGGGTTCGGTGCAGTGGTCGCTGTTGAATTTGTCGTCGCTGCGAGAATTATTTGGCCTCGAAACATAACTTCCAGGGATCCAGGCTCTCGATCGAGGATGCAAAGGACATGGTGGTGCTTACGGTCGGCAATGCGTATCTGCTGTGCATCGCCGACGCGTCGCGGGTGCAATCGGCCCAGGCCCAGGTAAACACCTCAAAGGTGTCGCTCGATCAGGCAGTGGCCAACCACCAGGCGGGGACGGCTCCGCTGCTGGACGAGCTACGCGCCCGGGTGGATTACCAGACCCAACAGCAGACCTTGATCACGGCGCAAAACCAGTATGAGAAAGACAAGATTGCTTTGGCGCGCGCCATCGGACTGCCCCTGGAACAAAGCTACGAGTTGAGCGACCAGGCGCCCTTTCAGGCGCTGGACAACCTGGACCCAAATGCCGCGGTGCAGCAGGGGCTGGCCCACCGCCGTGACTTGCAGGCGCTGCGAGCAGCAGGTGGAGAGCGCCCAGGCTTCGCGATCCGCAGCCACCGCCGAACGTTACCCCACGATCGACTTTTCCGGCGACTATGGGGTGATTGGGCCGACCCTGGGCCATTCCCACGGCACCTTCGACGTTCTGGGCACGGCGTCCGTGCCGCTGTTCGAAGAGGCCAAATTGCGCGGAGATGCGCGGGACGCGCAAGCGCAACTGGAACAGAAACAGGCACAGTTGAACGACCTGCGCGGGCAGATCAGCGCCGACGTGCGCGACAGTATTCTCGACATTCAGGCAGCAGCGAAGCAGGTTGCGGTTTCCCGCAGCAACGTAGAATTGGCGACTGAGGCTTTGAGCGAAGCGCAACAGCGGTACGCGGCGGGCGTGGCCGACAATCTTGCCGTATCGCAAGCCCAGGCATCGATGGCCCAGGCCGACGACCAGCTGGTCTCGAGCCTTTACCAGCACAACGTGGCGAAACTGTCTCTCGCCCGGGCTATGGGCATCGCGCAAACAAATTACAAGGATTACGTGGGAGGAAAGTAGCGGTGGCGGAACAGAATCCGGAATCAGGCCGTGCAACTACCGTCGAAGAAGAGGGTCCCCAGGCCGGCAACAACGACCAGCAGGATCTCGACAGTCCTCCCCGCAAGAAGGGGAAGCGCCGCTTCATCGTCATCGGCGTGGTCGCTGTTCTTATCGTGGGCGCGCTGCTGTTCTGGTGGCACTCCACGTATTACGAAGACACCGACGACGCGCAGGTGGATGGGCACCTGATACAGATCAGCGCCCGGGTCGCCGGGCAGGTAATCAGGGTCAACGTGGAACAAAATCAATTCGTCCAGGCCGGTACCTTGATTGCCGAGATCGATCCGAAGGATTTTGAGGTGGCGGTGCAGCAGGACGAGGCCAGCCTGGAGAGCGCCGAGGCCAACTACGAAGCGGTGCGGGTCAATGTGCCCGTCATCGGAGTTAACACCAGCTCGACCCTGCAGTCGGCCTCTTCCGGGGTGCGCACGTCAGACGCGACCGTGCAGCAGGCTCAGCGTCAGTTGGAAGCGGCGCAGGCCCAGGTACAGCAGGCGGAAGCCAACAACATCAAAGCCCAACTGGATCTGAAGCGGTACACGCCGCTGGTGGAAAAGGACGTCATCTCCAAACAGCAGTTCGACGCCACCGTGGCCACGGCAGATGCATCCAAAGCGGCATTGCTGGGGGCCAAGGCGAGCGAGATTGCCGCCGAAGATGCGGTACGCATCGCCCGCGACCGGGTGGTGCAGTCGCAGGCAGAGTTAAAGACCGCGCAAACCGCGCCCGACCAGGTGAAGATTCAGAAGGCCAAGGCAGACCAGGCGGCCGCGCAGGTGGAGCAGTCGCGGGCTGCGCTGGCGCAAGCCAAATTGAACCTGGGTTACACCAGGATTGTTGCCCCGGTCAACGGCATCATCACCAAGAAGAGCCTGGAAGTGATGCAGAACGTCAGCGTAGGGCAGAATCTGATGACCCTGGTTTCGCTCGACGATATCTGGATCACGGCGAACTTCAAGGAGACGCAACTGCGGTTGATGCGTCCCGGGCAGAAGGTCAAGATTCACGTGGACGCCTACGGGCGCGACTACGACGGTACGGTGACCCAGATCGGCGGCGCGACCGGCTCGGTGCTCAGCCTGTTTCCGCCGGAAAATGCCACTGGCAATTACGTGAAGGTGGTGCAGCGTATTCCGGTCCGCATTGACCTGACAGATCGAAATGAGGACAAGGATCACCTGTTGCGTCCTGGCTTGTCGGTGGAACCTACGGTTCGCGTCAAATGAGGCCAAGGGGGGCCAGCGAACAGCAGGTCCCTCCCCTACGCGTCTAGCACTCGGCCGCCCTATTCAACCGTAACAATCCCGCCAAGTCCCGCCTCCGTGCCCGCCGCTTCCGCCTCAATTAAAACACTGACGACTCTCTCCCCATCCCCTCCGGGAAATGCGACCGTCATGTCTTGCTTTGCCGCGTCCGCCTTTTCGCCGGCCAGCTTGCCATCAACCCATACCTGGGCTTTGCCAACGACGTCACGCAGCTCCAGCCGGCCGCCCGATTTTTGGGTCGCTGCTCGGGGCGTAAACTGGGCGCGATAAAGCACGAAGCGCCCATCACGGAGAGTCGTTAACCCCGAGCCGGGATGAACATTGTCCCAGCTGTTCATATCGGTGGCGGCTGGCTGTTGATTGGGATCAGGACGCTGCTCCGTTGCCCGGGACTTTATCCAGTTCATGACCACCAGCGGCGGATTTGGAATCACCGGCACGGCAGGACACGCGGCAACAGCGTTCACGTCGATCACTGCTTCACCGCCGGCCAGCCCTTCGCTGGTGGCTCTCAGGGTCAATTTTCCCCGGCCTCCAAGGCCGCTCTGCACAATCACCTGGGCCAGCCCGTGGAACACTTTGTGCTGATTTCCCTTCTCCGGTTCATGGTTCGTGGGATCACCATTGTTCAGGCCAATGATCGCTCCCGGACCGCTCAACGCAAACTTCACCAGAGGATCCGCGGTCGGCACCACTCGACCCTGCGCATCGACAACCTCGACCGTGACTGGTTGCGCGTCGTCTCCATCTCCCGCCAGACTGGTACGGTCGGGAGCCAGGCGCAGTGCCGCCGGCGCACCCGTGGTTTCAACCGAAAAACGCGCGGTCCCTTTGCCACCGCTGGCTACCGCCTCCAGCTTCCCTGCCTGGTATGGCACCTCGAAGGTCGCCATCTCATACTTGTCGACGGGTTTCGCGCCCATAGGCTTACCGTTCAACCGCAACTCGACTTTCTCCAGGTTGGAAGTCACCATCACCTTGATTGGCTTGCCTTCGCTCCCCGCCCAATTCCAGTGGGGAACGATATGCACCAGGGGCCGGTCCTCGATCCACTGCGCCTGGTGAATGTAGTACGCGGCCTTGGGAAATCCGCAAAGATCCATGATGCCGAAGGAGGAGCCGGCAGCAGGCCAGGAGAGCGGCTGCGGCTCGCCGCGGTAATCGAATCCCGTCCACACCATGGTGCCGAAGACAAAGGGCCGGGTCGCAACCTGCTTCCACGCATCGCGGTGCGAAAGTCCCCAGGGCAGTACCTGGTCATCATAAGAATCGAGCAGGCACTGCTTACGGTCGGTCATATAGGTATCGCGCGTCATCACCGTGGAAGTATCTTCCGAACTAAAGATCGGTTTAGCGGGATTGAGCTGGTGATAGCGGTCGAAGTCGCGATAGACATAGTTGAAGCCCGCCACATCCGCAGCCTGCGATGCATTGATCGGGTTGAGCACCGAGTTACTCTGCGCCGCGGTGACCGGCCTGGTGGTGTCCAGTTGTTTGACCGCAGCGTTCATCCGCCGCACCAATTCGTAGCCCATCTCCGTGCCCTGGGACGGTTCTTCGTTGAACACCGACCACATAATGATGCTGGGGTGGTTGCGATCGCGGCGCACCTCCCAATCGAGCTGCTTCAAGTGCTCAGGAGTGGCGCCGAAATTCCGGTTCTCGTCCATCACCAGAATCCCTAGACGATCGCATGCATCCAGAAACTCGGCCGCCGGCGCATTGTGTGCCGCGCGGTAGGCATTGGAACCCATTTCCTTGAGCCGCCGAATGCGAAAATCCCAAAGCGCGTCCGGCACCGCCACCCCCACGCCGGCGTGGTCCTGGTGGTTGGCGGTTCCCTTCAGCTTAAGCGGCTTGTCATTTAGAAAGAATCCCTGGTCAGGATCGAAGCGGATGGTGCGAAAGCCGGCGTGCGTGGTCACTTCATCCACCACGGCTCCATCCCGCTTCACCACAGTTCGAACCGTGTACAACGTGGGCTCATCGACCGACCAAAGCCGGGGCGATTCCACGGCCAGCACAAACTTAGCCACGGACTCGTTGAGCGGCTCTACCGTGACCTGACTTTGCCCGGATACGACCACTTTGCCCGACGGGTCGATCAGCGTCGACTCCACTTCAACCGGAGCCGCCGTTTTATCGCTGCTGTAAAGCGTGGCCTCGATGGGGATCGACCACTTGCTATCAGCGTTCCGGACAGGGTTAGCGAAAACCCCGTCAGTCTCGATATGAACCGGGTTGCGCTTCACCAGCCACGCATGGCGATAGAGGCCCGCGCCCTCATACCACCAGCCTTCCTGCGGGTTCGCATCCACCTGCACGGCGATCGTATTCACTTCCCTTCCGTAGCGCGCGATGGATGTGATGTCGATGTAAATGGATGTGTAACCGGTCCAGTTCCGCGCCGACAGGACCCCGTTCACCCAGACCGTGCAATGGGTGGAGACGCCGTCGAGTTGTATTTCCAGGTGCTTGCCGCGATCCGCCGGATCGAGCCGGAAATACTTCCGGTACCAGCCCATTCCACGCGCGCGATATCCCTGGGAAATGTTGGCTTTGGGATCGAACGGCTGCTCCACCGCCCAATCGTGGGGCAGATCGACCTGCTTCCAGGAGGAGTCATCGTATTCCGGCGAGGCTGCGCCGGAGGAACTGCCCGCCTTGGCGTTGTCATAGGAGGGCTGATGCCCGGTGACTACGGGAAAGGGAATGTCACCCTCGTGGAACAGCCACCCGCGGTCGAGGGACAACCGCTCGCGTACCGACGGCGAATTCTGCGCCAGGACAGATTGCGCACAAAAGACAAAAAGAAGCAGGACGACCGCTAAGAATGGCTTCATCGTGAGCTCACAATCGTGACGGCAATTTCAGGCAACGACCAACGCCAGCAATTCGCTGAGATCGGCTACTGTCGTTGATACGGTTCCGCGCGGAACGGAGGGTCCGATCGCGAGCGCCTGGCTATGGCCTTCAAACCACACCAGGAAGCCGGATTTCTCCGCTCCCGGGAGCCGCTGCTGGTTGAGCCAGTTGTAGTAAGCGCCCATATCCGCATCGATCAGGGAGCCGGTCAAATCGAGCTCGGGATTGCCATGGCCGCTGGCCAGCAACTCATTCATTGGCCTCTGCCTTTGCCGCGGGGCAAAGCGCACCAGCAGGGTAAGCGGCTGGGCGCGTCGCAGGGCCTCGCGGGCTGTCCACTGGGCAAATGTGGTGCTGAAGATCTGGGTCCCGGAACCCTCTGTGAGCAGCTTTACCTGAAAGCGGTCGAGCACCTGGTCTCCTGCCTTATCCATGCCAAGATCCGAGGGAACCAGCCGTGCCAGATGGGTGCTAAGTTCCTCCGGCCCCATTCCTGGACGCTGAATCTCTGTCTGGATATTGCGCAGCAACGCCGTGCGCGCTGGCTCCAGAGCCTGATACGACACGCAGGTAAGCAAGGGGCTGTGATCCGCTTGTTGCCCTCCATCGATGTACCAATGGCCGTAAGGAACTGGATGTGCTTTGGCCCTGGCCGCGACCGCGTTCAGTAACAGTGAAAGTCCGTTTTCGGGCTTGACTCCGCCAAAATACGCGCCGTGCTGGCGCAGATTGCGAAACAGCGGCGCATCGTAGGAGGCAACGCCCTGCCCGATCACTGCAATCCCTAGCCGGCGCGTTGGCATTGCATCGGGCGGTATCGCGGACTGCAAACGATCCCCATAGACGATCGCGGCCTTGCGAAACCCATCCAACTGCTGCGTGGTCCACAAGTATGCCGATAGCTGTTCGACAAATTGGGCCGGCTGATTGATCCAATCGAAATGTTCAAGTTTCGAGTAGAGCGAACATTGCGAGAAGGCATGGAACCACTCTTTGAGCTGCGGCCGGAGAAAGAGAACTGAGCTTGGCTAGTTCCCTATCGATGGCCGCGCGCTCGGCGGGAAATTTGAAATCGTAGTCGATGACCTCCCGCAGCAAGCTGGGCACAAAGCTGAGCGGAAGCTGCTGCAGCGCGTCCAGGTGAGCCACGACCAGGCTTCCTTGCCTGGGGAGGGTACCCAGCGAACTGCTCGGCTTTGAGATCGCGTGGAAGCATAAGAACTAAACCAATTCCTTGATCGGCTTGCCTTGTGCAAAGCGAAGGAGAAAATCCCATCATCGCTCCAAGAGTGGGCACGAGGTCGGTGGATTGCATGGGATGGTCGTAGACCACGCCTTCGCGAACGCCAGCACCCAGCGCCATCATCCAAGTGGTTCGCGAAGCCGGGTCGCCGGTGCGATGATGCTGAAATCCATTTCCGCCGGCATCCTGATCTGAATCCCGTCCAAAGTCGGGAAGAACGAAAAGCGTCGTATTGCCCGCGTATTCAGGCTCGCTTTGGACCGCCTTCCAAAGCTCCGCGCAAAGGCGATCCGTGCGCCGAATTCCTTCAATGTAGAGCGAGTAGGCGCCTGCGTGAGCGATGTCGATATCGTGCATGGTAATCCAAAGCAGACTGGGAGCCTGTTGCCGCATGAGTCTGCCGAACGATATACATCGAAAGCTCATCCGGACTCGACAGCGTCTTGCGCATGAGCTTTAAAGTCATCGACGGAAAGCTTCAGAATCATTTCCATCTGCTGTAGTTCAAATTCGTTCCCGGCAAGTTGTGGCGCGTATAGAGGAGTTTCGTAGTTGTCGCGAAGCAGATGCTCGTAATCGGTTGTCGTCCCGGACATTGCGGCGGTCAGCAGATGCTTGGGCAGAACCACTCTCGCACCCGATACCCGGACCATAAGAGCGGTAATCACTTTCACCAATGCTGTTAAATCCGTTGCTGGGCGCGACAACCCAGGCATCTGAGGACGGACGCCTCAAATCTTTGCGAAAGTACTCGAATACGGTGGGATGTTCCGGCGGCACAGCGGAGAAGTTATTGAGAGTTTCATAGACTCCAGTTGCGAGACTCGCGGTCGCAACGTAGTGCCCCAGAATTCCTTGATTCACAACCTGGGTGAAGAAGCTGGATTGGGGAATAAGTTCATGCAGCAGGTGCGGTATATTTTCCTGTCCCTCAGGGGCGAACGTTTCCTGGTCACGCGCGCCTCCACCGAATGTAATGACGATGACCTTCCGTCTTTTGGTCGCAGTCGCTCCCCGGACAAACGGGCTGGCACTCGACAATGCAGATCCTAACGCGATGCCGGTCGCGCCCCGCAGGAAGTCGCGCCGGGTGCAGCTGAGGCGTCGGGCAAATTCTTGAGGAGTGGAAAATCCTGCTTTGAATTTGCCGTTGAATGATGATTTCGACATCATCAAATTTACCCTATTGCTTCGATCTACACCGATTGCGAAACTGCTCTAGGTCTCGGCGGTGATTTGAACAGAAAAATTCACTGCTTTGCCGAAGGACTAACCATAGCTGAATAGACGAATTGCTGAACCTCTGCCCTTTCCTTATCAACTTCAGCCAAATGCTCTGCCCGAAGCCGCTGGTAAATGGCGAATTCCTCCTGCGCGCGATCCTTCTGCCCGGTGTGAACATAGTCCTGCCCGAGGCGGTAATGCGCGTCAGGAAGGTTTGGATTCAGCTTCAAGGCGCTTTCATACTCCGGGATGGACTTGGCATATTCACGCTGATCGGCGTAGAGATTGCCCAGTTGCACGTGGGCTTCGGGCAAGCTTCGGGATCAAGCGCTATTGACTTCTGCAGCAAAGACTCTATCTCTTGCAGGATCAAGCCTGGGTCTTCTGCCCGCTTCCCCTTCCACAAACTCATCGCATAATAATAAAGCGCCAGTGCATTGCTGGGCTGAAGTTCGGCAAAGCGGCGGAATCTTTGGATCACGTCGTCCGCCTGGTTAGGCGAGCTGTCGTAAGCCTTGGAAAGAAAAAGATAGCACCGTGGATCGGCAGGATTTAGATCGGCCGCCGCGGAGCAAGGCCTTGACTGCCTCATCGTATTTGCCCCGCGAATACAGCGCCATCCCCAGCCCGATGCAGCACCCGAGGCGAATTGGGATAGCGCAGCGTAGCCTGCTCGAAAACCTCGATCGCGGGCTCGTACGTGCGGTGGAGAAGCAGCTCGCTCGCCCCAGTCAAACAGGTTGCCCTCGCTCGGATCCATGTGTGCGGCGACTTCATATTCGTTCACCGCCGGCACAAACTCTCCGCTCTTTTCATCGATTTGAGCCAGCAGGTTATGCAATTCTCCGGTATTTTTAATCTGCTCAAGATTTTGAACGAGTTGCCTGGCCTGACCAAGCTTTCCAGTTTAGAAAATACGCCAGCGCGAGATCATACCCATTGTCGTAAGAAGGACGAATCTCCTGCGCTTTTTCAAGCAATGGCACCGCGTCCGCAATCCTTCTGGACTGGATGTAGAGCTCACCCAGATTGTGGTTAGCATCGTAGTCGCGAGGTTCCAGTTCCAGAGCCTTACGAAACTGCGCCCTCCGCCAACTCCGATTTGCCTGAATGGAAGAGACTGGCTGCCAGATTCGTTCGGGCGGCTGCCGAATCCGGCTTCAATCGAACCGCGATTTGGAGCTGCTCTACGGCCTTAGCATCCTGTGACTCTCCAGCATAAACCAGCCCCAAAAGCTCATGAACCTCAAAGGTCCTTGGCGCATAGGGCAACAGGGCTTCCAGCTGCGCCGCAGCCTCGGCAAACCGTCCTGCGTCATATTGAGCCACTGCCGATTGAAACTGACGGATCGAGCTGCCTGGGTCTGGTGCGCCTGGGTCTGATTTTGATGGTCCTGGCCTGTGGCAAGCGCCGCGCAAAACACAAGAGAACTAAGAACCATCCGCCGGGACCAGTACTTTTTGCTCACAGCCCACCTTTGTTGTTACCGCGTGAGCGAAGGCTACGCAGAAACACCCCGAAAGGCCGCACGAAAGCGGCCTTTCGGGGTGTTTTCATCTTAGCCTAGTAATACAACTTCAAAGCAAATTGTATTTGCCTCGGAGCGTTGGGAGCATCGCGGGTAGATCCGATGGCGCCGAAGTTAGTGTTGTTGAAGTTGGTTGAGTTCGAAATCGAGACAACGCCGTTGCCGCCGAATCCCGGAGCATTGAAATTCGGATGGTTGACGATGTTGAAGAACTCAGCCCGGAACTCCATGCTGAAGCGTTCATTGATCGGAATGTTCTTGAATGCGGAGAAGTCGAACCGATGGTAGCTTGGCCCGGTAGTCGTCCCCGGACGGTTGCCCAGATAACCGAAACCCAGTCGTCAGGTATGCATCCGGCTGGATTCGGTGTTGGATCTCCGCCCAACTGGCAAGGCTGTTGGAAGGCTGCCGGGTTTCCCAACCAATACGGAGTCAATTTGCCGCTTGCATTTTGCCGTTGACCTTTATTCCGAGCTTCGGGCTCTGCCCGGGTACGGTCACATCGTTGCAGCCTGGTGCCGGTGGTCGTTCCAGTCGGGCAACCGAGGGAGAGAGGCTGGCCGCCCTGAAGGGTAGTAATCCAGTTTATGCTCCACCCTCCGACGAACGCATTCCCGAGCTTGCCCGTGTTGGCCAGATAATGCTTGTCTTTGCCGAACGGTAGTTCGTACCCGCCGCTGAAATGGAATACGTTGGTGATGTTAAAAGAGGCCAGCGACCAATCTCCACGGACACCAAAGCCTGGCACGTCTGGTGCGCGAGCGCCATTCAGACTACCGCCATTCAGCAAGTCGCCGGCGTCAGTAAAGGTTCTTGAAAATGTGTACGTGAGGAGGAAATTCAGTCCGCTCGAGAACTGCTGTTCGAGCTTGGTTTGCAATCCGTTGTAAATACTGGCTCCAATCATTCGCCCAGTCGAACCACCTCCGAAATCCGGAAACGGCTCCTGACCCAGGGCTCCTCCACCGACCGGGCCCGTGGTACTGGCGTTGTACGGCAGGAGTGCGGTTACGTTATTCGCGCCAAGATTCATCTGAAGATTGTCGGCCTTTGTGAGTACATAAGCGACCTGCGCCGACATGGAGTGAGTGATCGCATACTGGAAAGAGAGGTTAGCGGCCAGGGTTTTGGGATCTACGAAGTTGAACTGAAGCCCCTGCAGCCCCAAGCCGGATGCGTTCACGTCAAGAGGGGTAAATGCAATGGCAGGAGAAGCCGGACTCAAAGGTCGCTGTTTGACCCGGACCTGCGGTCGCGCAGCTAGCGTACGGCGTGTTGTAACTAACAGGTGCGACGTTAGATAAGCCGGCAGGGGAGCCGTTAGGAACTTTGGGGTTGTACTCGAAGTTGTATACGAAGGGATAATTCTCACCAATATTCGGTCCGTAACCCTGATTCTCGAAGGCGTTCCAAAAGAGACCCACACCGCCGCGCACCACTAGCTTCGGGTCTACTTGATAGGCAAAGCCGAAGCGCGGCGCAAAATTATTGTATTGTGGCTTGAGCAATCCCTGGCCGTACTTGTCGGTCGACAAAATCGCAATTCCATCCTTGGCCAGCAGATCGAGAAAGCCGTTGCCGGCCAGGGACGGATTATTGGCCGTCGAAGACAAATGCCCTGTTGTCCTTGCCCGAAGCCGGGATGATGAACGTCGGAGTCCCATTGTAGGATCCTGGGAACGAAGTTGGCTTGGCCGCCATTTCGTCTCGTTAATGGGCCCAAAGTATTCCCAACGCAAGCCGAGATTGAGAGTCAGCGTGGGAGTGACCTTCCAGTCGTCCTGGAAGTAAGTCGCGAAATAGGCTCTTTCGTCGTAGGTTTTGTTGATGTTGGAGGCGCGGACATCGTCAGAGCCTCCGGAGTAATTCACTCCATTGGGAACTGTCGCGGCTGTCGGGGGCAGAATAAATTGCGCGATACCGGTGGTATTGCCGTTATTGCCCGGAATATCTGTGAAGCTGCCGTTGTAGTCGAATTGGCCGTGCGACCAGGCGGGCTGGAGGGTATTGAACACTACGTGCTGGTATTCAATGCCCATCTTGAAGCCGTGAGCGCCGTAAACCTTGGAAAAGTCGTCGACGACCTGAGTCGTCTGGGTGGTTTCGTCCGAAGGCAGGAAAGAATTGCCGCCCAGAGTCTGCAGCCCACCAAATGCCGAAGGCGGGCAGACCGCCGTTATTACTCCACCTGCGGGATACCCGGGATTCCGTATTGCGCCGGAATGCCGTAGCGTGGAGCCTTCTGGCCCGAATCGTGAGGTGTGCAGGTGGTCCCATCCAACACTGCGCTACATTGACCGTAGTCGGCGTGAACAGATGGGTATACGCCGCCACACCCTGGAAAGACTTTGCAGTCTGGACGCCCTGCTGGAAGCCGCCGCCGTCCGCTACGCCCCCAAAGGGCCCGGGAATAAATTGCGGGTTGTCCCAATAACTGACGCGCGCAAATACCTGATTTTTGTCGGAGAAATCGAAGTCGCCCCGGACGTCAAACTGGTTGTTGTGCTGGTAGAGGTTGGGACTGGTGGCAAAATTTGAACTGACTCCACCGGTGGTTGGTAGTGGGAAAAGATTCAACAGCTTGACAGCGTTGGGATCGATGCGGCCGGCAGGAATTTGATTCAGACCCGGGCAGGCGGCGAGCGTAAATCGTCGCCCCTGTAGCAGGTACGAGTGCCGAACGGATCGCGAACATAGCCAGCTGGACGCTGCCGCGATGCCGGAAACGGGATCGAGCGCGCCCGCAGTGACTGACCGGGTGGTTGCCGGGTCGAGGACGGTGCCGACCGGTATCAATCGTCCCAGGGCATCGGCTCGCGGCGCGCTCGAGGCATTGGCGGAGACTAACTCGGAGAGATTGGAGTAGCCGCTGTTGCGCTGCAACACGGTCGGCACGCTGATTCCAGATTGGGTATTGCCCTGTACATGCCGGAAACCTTGATAATCACCAAAGATAGAAGATCTTGTTCTTTATGACGGGGCCGCCGATGGAAGCTCCGAACTGGTTCCAGCGCAGCTCTCCCTTTTTGATTCCGTTGTTATTTTCAAACCAGTCCGCGGCGTCGAGGATGTCGTTGCGGAAAAATTCCCAGGCCGCGCCATGGATCTGGTTGGTGCCGGACTTGACCGTAGCGTTGAGGACGGCGCCTGCGGCACGTCCCAGCTCGGCACTGAAGTCCGAAGTCTGGACCTTGAATTCCGCGATCGCGTCGGGCGGAGGAAGAACAACAAAGTTTGTTCCGTTCAGGAAGTCCACGTTGTCGGAATTGTTGTCAATGCCGTCCAGCAGGTAGTTGTTCTGCGCAGGGCGCAGACCATTGGCGGAGAAGGCTCCGTTAGCCGCATTGCCGCGAGTGTCCGCCTGCGGAGTGTTCACGCCGGCCGCCAGTTGGGCCAGGAAAGTAAAGTTGCGTCCGTTCAAAGGCAGGTTATTCACGCTCTGCTCGTTGACCACTTGCCCGACCGACGCATCCTCGGTCTGCATCTGGGGCGGTGCGGTGGTCACCTCAACGGTTTCCGTCGCGGCGCCGGGCTTAAGCTCAATATTGACACGCAGATTCTGACTCACGGCCACGATTCACATTCTGCTGGGTGGTCACAGAGAAGCCAGGAGCAGTGGCGGACACGGAGTAGTTCCCGATTCTGACGGGCGAGAAGGTGTATACGCCGCGAGCTGTCCGTATTGGTCACCAGGGACAAACCCTGGTCGGTATTCAAGAGTGTCACTTTTGCGTTGGGAACCACCGCGCCAGTGGCATCCTGAACCAGTCCAGTCACTGATCCTTCATCGACCTGGCCGAATGCACACGGCTTTGCATCAGAGATGCAGAACAGAGCGGAAAGGGTTATGCAGCCAAGTGATTTAAGCCGCGAGAGAAATGGCGAGCAGTACGGCTCATCCGAAGATCCTCCAAAATATTCAAACCATGGTCAATTGCGCTGCTTGGGCGCTGACTCGATTGCGCAACCGTTGATGCAAGCTTCGCAAAGTAACCGGTTACATCGATTCGCCGAAGGAAAGTATCCAGCCGAAATAACATTTGTCAACCAAAAGTTGGAGATTTCGTCAAGTACACCCGTGAGCGACTGCCAGACATGCCTCGCATTGGGCGGATGGACCTGATCACTGACGCCTTGGGTTGCCTTTCCTGTCCTTGGTGCGTAGGATGCAGACACTTGCCGGCTCCTGCGGAACCACTCTTAAGGATGTCGCGTCACAAAAACGAGATCGATGCCCTTTCCCGACGGTCGCTCCTCAAGACCATGGGGTTGGCACCCTTATTCTCCGTCCCGCACCCTTCCATGGATCGTCGTTTGGGTTTGGGTCCTCGGTTTGGATTTCTCCCCATTCGGACCACGGAATCCGCCTTCCCTTTCTCCGATGTTCGTCTGAGCCCCACTATCCGGCGCGCTCTCCCTTGGAAGATGTCCTCCGTCTGGTCGCTCCCGGGCTCCGATGAATATGTAACCGAGAAATATGCCTTTGAAATCGAGGTGCTTCTCCAACAATGGGGCCAGGACACTCAAGGCATCGGCAGCGATTTTTCAGCTCTGGCGGAGTCGCTGGACCCTGTCGATCGAAGCCTCCCCCCTGGTTCCGGCCAACGGAAATCACGCTGCGCGCCGGGAAACGGGATCGATTGCGAGGAAGACGCTTTAGCGGCAAGGTGGTTGCCGGGCGGGAGCGATTTCTCGAGCAGATCCGGGCCTGGCTGGGACCGGTCTCCCGGGTGGAGACCGCGGAATTTCAAATCACCGGTATCGAAGAAATCGCCAGCGCCCCGCTGACGGTTCGCCTGGACATCCGCTATGACATGGTCTTGCCAGCGGAACGATGAGCGGCGTGAGGAGCGGGTCGGATCATGGCGCACCGAGTGGTCGCGCGATGAATCGGCGGCGTGGAAAGCCCGCAGGTGGGAGGCCAGCGAAGAAACGCTGAGCGTTACCCGCGGGCCGGTGTTTATCGACATAACGCCGCAAGCTCTCGGCCGCAGCGGAGTCGTACACCAGCCAGATGCTTCGTGGCTCCGACTACTGGCGCACGGTCCTGGATGGCGCATGCGGTATAGACGTTTACGGCAACAATGGCGTGGCGGCGGGTGACTTCGACAATGACGGCTTCGATGATCTCTATGTCTGCCAGCCATCAGGCCTGCCCAACCGGCTTTACCGCAACCGCGGCGATGGAACGCTGGAAGACGTAACCGAAAAAGCCGGAGTCGGCGTGCTGGACAATACCGCGTGCGCCCTGTTCGCCGACTTTGAGAACAAGGGCCGGCAGGACCTGCTTGTCGTTTGCGGCAGCGGTCCCCTGCTCTTTCTGAATCAGGGGGACGGGACATTCTCGATCAAGCGCGACGCCTTCAAGTTTGAGCGTCCTCCCCAGGGAACGTTTACCCATGCGGCGCTGGCCGACTACGATCGGCGACGGACGTCTCGATATTTACTTCTGCCTGTACAGCTACTACCTGGGGCTGGACCAGTATCACTACCCGGTACCCTATTTCGATGCCCGGAATGGTCCACCGAATTTTCTGCTGCACAACGAAGGCAACGCGACCTTTGTAGACAGGACCGAAGCGGCAGGATTGAACGCCGAGAACGACCGCTATAGTTTCGCCTGCGCCTGGGGTCACTCCGATGCCAACGGCTTGCCCGATCTTTATGTGGCCAACGATTTCGGGCGCAGCAACCTGTATCGCAACAACGGTGATGGAACCTTCACCGCTGTCTCCAGCCGAAGCCCACGTCGAGGATGCTGGGGGCCGGGATGAGTGCCTGCTGGTCTGATTTCGATAACGATGGCAACCAGGACATCTATGCTGCCGAATATGTGGTCGTCCGCGGGACAGAGAGTTTCCGGACAAAAGCGCTTTCAAGAAAAAGCGCCGGAAGAGATCCGCGCACTCTATCGGCGGCACGCGCGAGGCAATTCGCTCTATCGAAACCAGGGGAATGGGAAGTTTCAAAACATCAGCCAGCAAGCCGGAGTCGAGATGGGCCGATGGTCCTGGTGCTCGGACTTCTGGGATTTCGATCATGATGGCTACCCTGACCTTTACGTCGCCAATGGATACATCTCCGCGCCGGAACGAGAACGACCTGGCAAGCTTTTTCTGGCGGCAGGTGGTGGCGAAATCACCCGAGGACGCTACACCGTCCTTGGCTTACGAGCACGGATGGAATGCCCTCAACGAATTGATTCGGTCCGATCGCTCCTGGAGCGGCTATGAACGAAATGTCATGTTCGCGAACAACCGCGATGGCACGTTCACCGAGGTCTCGGGCGCAGTGGGATTGGACTTTCCTGAGGACAGCCGCTCCTTCGCTCTCGCCGATATCGACCACGACGGACGGTTAGAGGTCATCCTCAAGAACCGGAATGCCCCGCAACTACGGATTCTGCACAATGGGATGAAGGAACTTGGCTCAATCGATCGCGTTTCGCCTACGAGGGCAAAAGAGCAATCGCGATGCCATCGGAACTTCGATCACAATCGAGGTGGGGACCCTGCGCCAGACAAAGTATTTGCAGGCAGGGTCCGGGTTTCTTGCCCAGCACTCGAAAGAAATCTTCTTTGGAGTTGGAAAGCCGGAAGGCAGCATCCGGGCCACGGTCCGCTGGCCAAGTGGGCTTTCTCAGAAATTTGAACGCATATCCCGGTCAATCACCGGATCGAAATTGAGGAGGGTTCCGCTGAATTTGTGGCCAAGCCCTTCGCCGCGGCGCCCGCGGCCTGCGCGCAAGCTGGACCGCCGCCGAAGTTAGAACCGCTGCCTTCGCAGATAGAGACTTGGCTGATTGAGCCCTTAAAGGCGCCGGAGTTTTCCCTGCCCGACCTCGCGGGCAACATGCGAGAACTGCGAAAGTTTGCGGGGCGGCTTTGTGCTTCTCAACTTCTGGGCGACGACGGCGCCGCTCTGCGCCGATCAGTTGAGGCTTCTGAATCAGAACCAGCCGGCGCTGGCCAAAGCAGCTGGAGATTCTTGCGGTAAACGTTGACGACGCGGCCGATACGCACAAGGCACGGTCGTTCGCGGCGCAGGAGAGGTTCTCCTTTCCTGTGCTTTTTGCGACGGAAGATGTGGCCGGCGTTTACAACATCATTTACCGTTACCTGTTCGACCGTCGCAGGGATCTCGCAATTCCGACCTCTTTCCTGCTGGACAAAGAGGGCATGATCGTCAAGGTGTACCAGGGCCCGATCGATCCTCAGCGACTGCTGGAGGATGTCAAGGTCTTCACCAACCACGGCTGCCGATCGCATGCAAAAGGCGCTTCCGTTTGGCGGGCGTGCTCTATCAGGATGCGTTTCAGCGCAATGACTTCACTTATGGAGTGGCCTGTTCCAGCATGGTTACCTGGACGCAGGCGGCGGAGTCGTTTCAGCAGGTCATCGCTCCGAAGCCGGACGATCCGGAAGGCTATTACAACCTGGGCACGCTCAATCTGAGAAGAAATGATTTTCAGCAGGCGCGCTCAGTATCTCGAGCAGACATTGAAGCTGCGGCCGAATTATCCGGAGGCATGGAACAACCTGGGCATGATCGCGGCCCAGGAAGGCCACCCGGACGAGGCGGTCCGAAACTTTCAGCAGTCGCTGCTGTCTGAGGCCGGGCTACGCGATCGCGCTGCTGAACCTGGGGAATGTTTATCGCCGGCAGCGGTCCTTTGAGAAGGCACAGGAGTTTCTGAATCGGGCGCTCGAGATTCAACCCGACGATCCTGAAGTCAACTACAGCCTCGGCATGTTTTACGCCCAGCAAGACCAGATGCAGCGGCGGCGGACTATTTGCAGAAAGCGATCGATTTGCGTCCGGATTATCCCGAAGCCTTGAACAACCTTGGCGTTCTCTTCGTCCGCGGCGAGGAATTACGCAAAGGCGGAGGAGCAATTCAAGACGTGCATTCGCGTTGCTCCGAACTTTGACCAGTCGTATCTGAATCTTGCCCGCCTCTACGTGCTGCGCAACGACAAGGAACAAGCCAGAGAAGTGCTGCAGGAGTTGCTCCGGCTGCAGCCCCAGAACGCCGGCGGCGCAAGCAGGCCCTGGAAATGCTACAATGAGCAGGCATTTGATCAGGTACAGGACGGTGTGCCCGCACATTCGTGGGACGATCATGATATGTTTCGAGTGCTTTCCCTATCTCACACAGAATTTGTTGGTCGATATAGCGAAGTCCCCGAGAGATTTCCTATTGCCTTCTTCAGACTACTTAGCCTGCTAACCCTATTGGCAAGTCTCTCTGTCTGCTTGGCGCGCGCGGCCGAGGGACCACGTTTCCCCGAAGTAGAAACCTTAGTCCAGCAAGGTCGTTTCGACCGAAGCCGAGACCAAAGTGCAGGAGGAACTCCAGCAGAATCCCAGCGTGGAAGGCTACAACATGCTCGGGATCATCGAAAGCGACCAACAGGACTTCGCCAAACGCTGTCGAAGCATTCCAGCATGCCTTGAAATTCGCCCCCAACTCTGCCAAGACTCATAACAATCTGGGAAACGTCTACGTCGCTCAGAAGAAGCTCGACCTGGCAGAGAAAGAGTTTCGAACCGTTTTGCGGACTGATCCCGGCAACCGCGATGCGAACTACAACCTTGGCCTCTTGCTGATGAGCAAGGGATCGCCCGGCGAAGCCATTCCGCACTTTGAACGCGTGCGTCCCGCGACTGTCGCAACACAATTCAATTTGATTCATGCCTATCTCGCAAGCAACCGCACCGCGGAGGGCTTGCGGCTGGCAACCGAACTTTCAGCCCAGAACAAGGATGATATCCAGCTTCATTTCTCACTTGGAATCATGTTGGCCTCGGAAAAACAATACAAGCCTGCTCAGTTAGAACTGGAAAAGGCCGATGCATTGCGGCCGGGCACCTTCGAGATCCTCTACAACCTGGGACAAGCCTACCTTCGCGATGGCGCATACTCCAAAGCGGAATTCGTACTAAACCGCGCACTCAAGTTGAAACCCGACTCGCCTGACACGCTCCACCTGCTTGCGCAGGTCTATTCGAATGAGTCGCGCCCACTCGACGCACTCGATCTGCTGGTTCGCGCTCACAAAATTGCGCCCGAGAATACCGACGTTATCTTTCTGATGGCCCGAGTCAGCATGTCTCAGAATTATTACGAAGATGCGATACCGCTTCTGGAATCGGGGCTTGCGATCGCCCCACAGCGCTCCGATCTGCTGGCCGCGCTGGGCGAGAGCTATTTCATGGCAGGCAAGGTGGACAAGGCCATCGAAGAATTCCAGAAACTGATCAAACTCGATCCATCAGCGCGCTCATACGTGTTCCTTGGTATCTCCTACCGGCATCTGGGCCGATTCGACGAGGCAAAACGATATTTTCAGGACGGCCTCAAGCTCGATCCTCACAACAGCGCATGCCTATTCAATCTCGGCTTTATAGCAGAGCGGCAGGGAGACGCCGCACAAGCCGAAGCGATGTTTCAGCAGGCGCTCCACTCCAATCCGGACTTTGCCGCCGCACTGTTGGAGCTAGCCAACCTGCGCATCGCGAGCAAGAAATATTCAGAAGCCGCCGACCTGCTCAGGAAATACGTAGAGGTTAGCCATAACCCGGCGACCGGATATTACAAGCTCGCGATGGTGGAGCGAAATCTGCACCAGACCGAGGCCGCCGATCGCGATCTAAAGGTATTTCAAACACTCTCCAAAGACGCTCCAACCGGTCCATATCCGTATGAGCACCTTTTCGACTATCTGGATAATCGCTCGAAGCTCGCTCCCCAGGCCCAGAATCAATTCGATATTACGCAACTCCACGACGAGATCAGCAAGCATCCCGATCAGCCGGAGGATCTGTACTTGCTGGCCGAGGCTTATCTCAAATCCGGAAAGACGGCGGAAGCGAAAGACACCATCGCTCAGCTCGACAAGTTAAGCGCAGGCGACTACCGCACACAAAATGGAGTTGGCGTGCTGCTCGCCCGTTATCACCTGTATGACGATGCCATCCAGCACTTCCGCGATGCGCTGCAGGCGAACCCAGGCTCGGACGAAGTAATATTCAACATCGCCGACGCTTACTTCCGAAAAGGTCAGTATGCCGCAAGCACTCGATGCCGCCGGGCAGGTTTCAGAACAAGGGCGCAAAGACGATGCTTATCTGGCTTTGCTGGGAGATATCTATGCGCACCTCGGCGACACCACTCGCGCCACGCAGATGTACCGAAGATGCCATCACGCCGCAATCCGGACAATGATCAGGACTATCTCTCGCTCGCGCTGCTGCAGCTTCGCGAAAATTCCATTGCTGAGCGCGAAGCAGACGTTACTGAGGGGCCAGGCACGCGTTCCAAGTTCCGGAAAAATTCTCTGGGGCCTGGGAATCGTTTCAGCTTTAGAAGGCAACACTCGCGCAAGCCGCTGATCAATTGAGCCCGCGCGGTGGATCTGCTGCCGGAGTGGCCTGGCAGCTATTCAACCCTGGGTGTTTTCTATTTTCAAACCGGACAGATCGATAAAGCCAAAGAAGTCCTGAACCGCTTCAAGAACAGCAGCGAAAGCGGGGCCCTGGACATCAACCGGATTGAACAGGTCCTGGCGCAGGCGCCGGCGACTTCCCCGGCTGCCAATGAGCCCATGACCATGGCCAACAGGCAGCAACTGCTACAACTCGCGCTATCGCTCGCAGATAGGACGCTCTGAGACGTGGCCCATCGATTCTGCCCTGCCATCCTGATAACTGCTGGTCGCCGCATCCAGCCAGGCGGGCTGCTCAGCAAGCCCGCGAAGGCGCAGGATACTGCCCATCCCCGTTCGCTACACTGACATTCGCAAGGCTGCCGGCATCACCTTTCTTCAGGATTCCACGCAAACCGACCAGAAGTACTATCTCGAAACCATGGGCACCGGGGTCGGCATGGATCGACTACGATCAGGACGGACTCGATGGACCTCTACTTCGTCCAATCTGCCGCCACCGACATTTACAAGCCTCCCGCGCCCTTGCGCTCGGCCCTCTATCACAACAATGGTGACGGAACGTTTACCGACGTCACTGCAAAAAGCCGGCGTAGGAGGCGAAGGACATTATGGGCAGGGTGTGGCTGTAGGAGACTTCGACAATGACGGCTTTCCTGATCTCTACGTAACTGGCTATGGACGCGCCATTCTTTACCACAATAATCACGATGGAACTTTCACCGACGTTACTGCCAAGGCTGGCGTTGCCGACGAAGGTGGATGGTCAACCAGCGCGGGATGGTTTGACTACGATAAGGACGGGTGGCTCGACCTGGTGGTCACGAATTACATTGAGTGGAGCCCAACCAACAATCTCTGGTGCGGAGAACGCGCGCCCGGTTATCGTTCTTACTGCAATCCAGGCAACTACAAGGGGCAGAAAACCAAGCTCTACCATAACAACCACGATGGCACTTTTACCGACGTGAGCGACAAGTCGGGGGTCGGCCTGCCCGAATCGAAAGGGATGGGAGTGGTGCTGGCCGACTTCGACAACGACGGCTGGCCGGATATTGCCATCGCCAACGACACCTGGCCGAATTTCCTGTTTCTGAATAATCACGACGGTACGTTCAAGGATGTCTCGCTGATTTCCGGACTGGCGGTAAGCGAAGATGGGAAGTACGAAGCGGGAATGGGCATCGACGCCGCGGATGTGGACGGCGACGGTTTGCTGGACGTATACATCACCCATCTTGATTTTGAATTAAACCGGCTGTACCTCAACAACGGAGACAGAACCTTTACGGATGACACGTACAGCTCCGGAATCGGCAACAAGGCGAGGCTGCTTAGCGGGGTGGCGGCCAAGTTCCTCGACTACGACAACGACGGCTGGGTTGACATCCTGCAATTGAATGGCGCCATGTTGGACAACGTGAGCCTTTATCACAGCGAGGTCTCCTACAAAGAACCGCTGCTGATGTTCCGCAACCTGGGCAAGGGCCATTTCGAAATGTCCTCCGCGTCTCTCGGTCCTGATTTTCTTCGCCCGGTCGCGGGGCGTGGTCTGGCTACCGCGGATTTCGACAACGATGGCGACATCGACATTGCCGTCAACAATCGCGGCGATTATCCGGAGCTGCTGCGCAATGACGGAGGCAATGCCAATCATTGGCTCGAGGTGGTATTGATCGGGACAAAATCCAACCGCGACGGCACCGGCTCCCAACTGAAACTGACCTCGGAAGGATTTGTGCACGTTGAAGCAGGCCGAGGGCGGTACGAGCTACATGTCGGCCAGCGATCCGCGCATTCATTTTGGCCTGGGCAAGCGATCCAAAATCGAGTCGCTGGTGATCACGTGGCCCAGCGGCCAGGTCGACAAGCTGGCGAACGTGCCCATCGATACCATCATCGCGGTCAAAGAAGGCACGGGCATTGTCCCCCATCCGTTCCCCAAGGTGCCGGCCCGATGAGTCTCTATAATCATCGCAAGCTATGATTTTTCCGCGAAGGCGCTTCCTCGGCTCATCTCTCTTCATGCTCGGCAGCACGCTGACAGAGGCTCTTACGACTCCCCTGTGGAACTGGAGAAACCCGGACGCTGGTGGAAGCCGCAGTCTCGACTCCTGCAGCGTCTCCGGTCCAGTTTGTGATGTGGCTCAGCAAGCCGGGCTGACCATCCCCAACGTGTGGGGCGGCGTAGACCACAAGAGGTCCATCATTGAGGCCAAGGGAAGCGGACTCGCCTTTTTCGACTATGACCATGACGGATGGCTGGACATCTACCTCACGAATGGAGACCGGCTGGACGCGCATTGGCCTCCGGGAAAAGCGCCGACCTCTCATCTGTACAAGAACAACCGCGATGGCACGTTTACCGACGTCACCGAAAAATCGGGATTGGGCGCGTACCGGTTGGCAGACCGGCGTCTGCGTTGGCGACTACAACAACGATGGATGGGATGATTTGTTTTGCTGTTTCTGGGGACACAACATTCTTTTCCGCAACAACGGAGATGGCACGTTTACCGATGTCACTCACAAAGCCGGCCTTGATCAGGAGAAGGTTCGCTGGGGCGCAGGCTGTACTTTCCTCGACTACGACCGGGACGGTCACCTCGATCTTTTTGTTTGCAATTATCATGAAGCTGGATCCGCAGACGATCCCTCCCGCCGAGCGACACCAGCTACTGCCAGTGGAAGGGCGTTCCTACCATGTGCGGCCCGCGCGGCCTTCCGGGCGATACGAACATCCTCTATCACAACAACGGAGACGGCACCTTTACCGACGTTTCTGAGAAGTCGGGAATTCTGAAGCCCGGTCCACGATACTCGATCACCGCCGTCTCGTACGACTTCGATAACGACGGATGGCCGGATATTTATGTGGCTGTCGACTCCGAACCGAGCATCCTGTTCAAGAACAACCATGACGGCACATTCACCGATATCGCCGTCATGGCCGGTTGCGCCTACAGCGACAACGGACACGAGCAGGCAGGGATGGGCGTTGCCGTGGCCGATTATGACTGTGACGGCTGGTTCGATATATTCAAGACCAACTTCGCCGATGACACCAGCAACCTGTACCACAACAACGGCGATGGAACCTTCAGCGACGTCACCTTTGCTTCCGGCGTTGGCGTCAACAACCGCTATGTAGCCTGGGGCTGCGGCTTTGTCGATTACGACAATGACGGATGGCCGGACATCATCCAGATCAACGGCCACGTCTATCCCGAGATTGATAACTACAATTTCGGCCAGACTTTCAAGAATCCGCGACTGGTTTACAGGAATCTGGGGAATGGCCGTTTCAAAGACGTGTCGTCAGAAATGGGGCCAGGCATCAGCGAACGCTTTTCCAGCCGGGGCGCCGCTTTCGGAGACTATAACAACGACGGCGACATGGATGTGCTGATTCTGAACCTGAACGATCTGCCATCACTGCTTCGCAATGACGGAGGCAACAAGCAGAACTGGATCAAGATCAAGCTGGTGGGAACCAAGTGCAATCGCACTGCCATTGGCGCGCGGGTGCGGGTTATTACGGGAAAGCATATCCAGATGGATGAGGTCCACAGCGGCACAAGCGTCATGTCACAAAGCGACTTGCGCCTTCACTTCGGCCTGGGCAAGGTTGAGACCGTGGACTTGATCGAAGTGAAGTGGCCGACTACGCAGAAGATCGAACGATTCACGCAGGTAAAGGCAAACCAGATCCTCACCATCCGCGAAGGCGATGGCATCGTCAAGCCAAAAACTTAGAAGTCTCGCAGACCTGTCCAATTGAGTTTACTGCAACTCTCCTTGTCGGCCTTTGAAGGGGCGAGGCTTCAGAGTCTGCGTGAGAATCCGAGAAAAGACACAGCAGGTCCCTCCACTACGCTGCGTTCCGGTCGGGATGACAATTCATGTTGCAGGGAAACAGTGTTTCCCGTCGAGGATCTCGGTTAATTTGCATACAAAATTGTCATCCCGACCGGAGCGCAGCGTAGTGGAGGGACCTGCTGTTCTGATCGGGCAACACCGCTTAGGCGCCTATTGGTCCGGCCGAACCGACGCGGTGGATTGGCGAATCACCAGCTCCGCGCGCACGATGTGAGTAACACCCTCGCTTTCTCCGCGCTGGCTTGCGGCATAAAGCGAAGTGAAGGCAAACTCAGCGATTTCTGCACGCGACAGGCGGATCGTCGTCAGCGGCGGCGGCATAAAACTGCTCAGCGCAATGTCGTCAAAGCCTACGACCGAGATGTCTTCTGGAACACGCAGCCCGGCTGCATAAACAGCGCCCATGATTCCGATGGCAGTAAGATCGTTCGAGGCCAACACGGCGGTCGGGCGCACGGGCAGCTTCAAGATCTCTAACATCGCCGCATAACCGCCATCGAAGCGGTGGTTTGCAGCGCGAATGAAATCCTGACTGCATTCCAGTTTCTTGCGCCGCAGCGACGCTAAAAATGCCTCATACCGCGTTCTGGCCGAAGCGAGGTTGGCCGGCCCGCTGACAAAGGCAATCCTTCGGTGCCCCAGCGAAGTCAAGTGGTCAATCGCTTGATCGACGCCGCTGTCATAGTCCAGAGAAATATTGCTGATCCCCGGACCAACGGATCCCGTGTCAAGAAAAACGATGGGGATGCCCCGGCCGCTCAGCATTTGGATGAGTTCGGGATCCATCTCCGAGGTCATGATCGCGACCCCGTCCACCTTGCGCTCCAACATCCGCCGTACACAAACCTCCATGCGCTCCGGCTGGTAGTCAGTATTGGCGATCAGGACTTCATGGCTATGCTCTACCGCGAGGCGCTCGAAGCACTTCACCAGCTCGGGAAAGAATGGATTCTCGATGTCGGAGATGATCAGGCCGTAGATGTGACTCTTGCCTGTCCCCAGGGTGCGCGCATGGGTGTTCGGGTAATAGCCCGTTCGCTGGATCGCCGCCCGGACACGTTTCTCCGTCCGCGCGTCGACGGGGGCCGTGCCGTTCACCACGCGTGAGACGGTGGCTGTGGAAACCCCGGCTCTCTTTGCCACTTCCCTGATGTTCATGCGTGTGGTTGGCGGGACTGGCGGCTCTCACAGAGTTTTTGCTGCTGAACTTTACTGTCGCCTCAGTGTCGCGACTTGATTTTGTCCCATAATACACCGCGCGATCAACGATAAGCCGAGTCCCGCGCGGTTGGTATAGAGTACGTTCGGAAGTTACTGCAGGTTTCAACAAAAGGTCCGCCGGTTATTTTTTTAAGAGCGCATCGAGTCCTGCTTGAGCAATTTGCTCGTCAATTTCCGATTTTGCGCCGCTGGCCGCGATCCCGCCGAGGAGCTGGCCATCCACGCGAATCGGCAGGCCTCCCTGGTTGGGAAAAAAGTCCGGAAAAGCAAGGTCTTCCACATTGCCTTTCTTGACCGCTTCCGCTGCTTCTCTTGAAGGGCTGCCGTAGGCGGCAGCATCGCGGGCCTTCTTCTGCGCGAACTGCAACGTGTTGAGCGAGGCGCCGTCTCCCTTTTCAAGAAAAAGCAGGTTGCCGCTCTCATCGACGATACAGATCGTCACCTCAACATTCAGTTCCTTCGCTTTCGCTTCCGAAGCGGCCACCATGGTTTTGATGGCGGCCAGATTTAGATATTTCCTGCTCGGCAGGTCACTGGCAACCATCGCCATAACCGGAGCCAGCAACATCGCCACTAACTTGAACATAAAAAGGCCTCGTTCTTTCGTCTATTGTTGGGGATACCCGGCTGGCCCTCGAGAACTACCAGGAACTGCTTCACTTCCCGCCGCTGGCGCTCGACCGCAGCCGCCTGTAACTTTTCGATCTCGTCGTGAAGCTGAAATTCCTGCTGGGCCTTTTCCGGCAATCCGATCCGATCATAGGCCACGCCCAGCCGATAATGGGCTTCCCCAAGCTGGGGGTCCGCCTCAATTGCCTTGGCGTAAAAGCCAATCGCCTTTTCAGGATGGTGTTGGGAAAAATAGAGGATGCCAAGTTGCAGGTAAGCGTCTCCGCATTTTGGGTCGATGGTCACTGCTTTGGTAAGCAGGGTTTCCACCTGTTGCATGGGCCTTCGGATCCGGCTGCCTGTTCCTGCCGCTTCCAGATGGCCATGGCGTACAGGTAGTTCGCGAGCGAGTTTTCCGGCTGCTGCTGCACAAACCGCGCCAGTCTGGGCTCCACGCAGGCCAACGGCTTGGGTGCGGCCATCTCGATCCTGCCCATGAAGACGTAGGGCTCGGGATCCGCCGGATTCAGGTCCGAAGCAGAGCAGAGACTGGCTGCCGCTTCATCATAGAGAGCGCCGGCAAACAGAGCCGTGCCCAGCGCGGCCAGCATTCTGGCGGACTTCGGATATGCTTTGGCTCCATTCTTGAAAACCTCTGCGGCCTGCCACACGGCCCGGTGAAGCAATAATTCTGAGCCCCAGGCAAAATAATTTTGTTCGCTGGGATCCAGGCGGACCGCCTGCTCATCCTCATGAACAGCGGCCAAAGGATCGCCCATTTTCTCGTCAATCTCCCCTGACAGGCGATGCAGGTCGGCATTGTCCTCGCGCGCTAGTAATTTCTGGATATGCTCCCGCGCCTGAGCGGAAGCGCCGGTTTCCTTGTAGGCCAGGGCCAGATCGTACTCGTTGCCACGATTCGCAGGATCGATCTGGTAGGCGGCCTGCAGCAGCGGCATCGACTCCCCGATATCTGCCGGCATGCAGATAGAACGCGCCGAGCTGATGGTTTGCCGCAAAACTCCCGGGAGCGCCGGCGAGAGCTGCGCGCAGCTGGCTCTCGGATTCATGGAACCCTGGTGCGCTGTCTCCTGAGCCGTCCGGTTTAAGGGTGAGCGTCTCCCGCGCCAGAGCTTCGCTGGTGCGCAAGCTGGAATCCGAACCATGGCCGCCTACGGCGGTCCAATCCGTAACCCCCGCGACGGTGAAATTCGGCTTATCGGCGAATTCCATGGCTGGGGCCGAATCGACGAGGACCAGCTCGAGCTGCTTTTCCTCTCCCGAAGGCCCGACACTAACGGCTGTGAAGCGACTGCGCTGTCCTGCCTTCTCCGCGCTGAGTTCATAGCTGCCAGCCGGGAGGGCCGAAAACACGAAGATCCCTGCTGCGTCTGTTTTCGCCTCTGCCGTGCCCAAAACACCCTCATGTTCCAGTCTTACCGAGGCGTCGCCTACCGGCTTGCCGGCCGAGTCGAGGACTGTGCCCCGGACCAAGCCTCCGTCCGGGCGCTGGGCAATCGCCACCGGGACCGATACGCTCATCAGGACGGCAGCGAGAACATACCAAAGATGAGAACGCCGCGATCCGTATGAATCGTTCATGAGTAACCTGATCCTGCTTCTCGGGAATTTTACTAGTGTCTTGCCCTGCCGCGAACCCGGGTGGCCCATATCCCCCGAGGGAGCGGAAAGCAACATCACGTACCCCAGGTTGCCTATTCTTATTCCGGTTCGGATGTCCGCACGGTACAAGTCACTGATTTGCGTTGCCCTTACCGTATCCTGAATGAGATGGGCCCCGGTCTTCCGCGCCCCTCTCCTGCGAACCGGAGTCAAGAACGCCTGGTTACGAACCGTTTCTCGTCTAACGATCATCTATAGTGAAGATCACCCAGGGGCAGCTTGCGTTATGCCGTTAGCGTTCGATTTTTTCCTGCATTTCGCTTACATCATTCTTTTTCTATGGGTGATGGCAGAGCAGCTTGGCGTCCCGGTGCCCAGCCTGCCCCTGCTCTTGGCGGCAGGCACGTTGACTGCGACGCACAAACTATCCCTCCCCCTGGTCCTGTTTGCCGCGGTGGCCGGCTGTTTCGTCAGCGATTCGCTTTGGTACCTGTTGGGCAAGCGTTTTGGCGGCACCATGGTGAAACTGGTATGCCGGCTCTCGTTTGAGAGTTCCACCTGCGTTCGAAAGACAGAGGACTATTTCACCAAGTGGGGCGAGCAGGCGTTGCTGGTGGCCAAGTTTGTGCCCGGCCTGGGCACGGTAGCGGCGCCGATTGCCGGGCAGACGGGGATGAGATACCGGGTATTCCTGGCTTACGACATGGCCGGGGCCTTGTTCTGGGCGGCCACGATTACCCTGGTCGGCCGCTTCTTCGGTGATGTTCTGCGCAAGCATCCCGGAGCGCTTTCCTGGATGGGCCATTTTGCCGGCGCGCTGTTTGTGCTCGCCGTCGCCGGCCTGCTGGGCTACCGCATCTGGAAGCAGCAGGCATTTCTCAAGCAGGTTCGGACTTCGCGCCTGGACCCGGTTGAGCTAAAGCGCATGTTGGACGGGGGCCAGAATCCCTATATCGTCGACTTGCGTCATCCGCTCGACTACCTGCCCGATCCCCGGGTACTGCCCGGAGCCATCCGGCTCTCGCCCGAGACCCTGATGCAACGCAGCGGGGAGATCCCGCGCGATCGCGACGTAATCCTCTATTGCACCTGTCCCAGTGAAGCAACGGCGGCAAAGATGGCGATGAAGCTGCGGCAGAATGGAATCTACCGGGTTCGTCCCCTGCTGGGCGGCTTCGATCAGTGGAAAAAGCTCGGCTTTCCGCTGGAGCAATACGAGGACCAGCCCGCAAGTATCGCCTGAAAAACCACTCCATTCCCCGATGTAACGAAGTCGATACGCTCGCGGAGAGAACTCCTGCGATGGCGGGGAATTTGTCTGAAGGATCGATGACAATTCGGAGGGACGAAGGGCATCCCCACTTCCGGGGATGGCCCCCGGGCGATGCTCCTGCTAGCTTGCCCTTGCGGGACGGAGAGATGTTTGTATGGCGTTTACAGAGACTTACCACTGCGATGTTTGCGGTAATCCGAGGGGCGAGGCTGAGGACTGGTGGCTGGCGTTGACCGAGCCGGCCGCCCTCATCCCTTCGGCTCCTGAGCAGCCCATGCTGAGGTTGACGGCTTGGAATGTCCTGCTCTCCCATGCCGCCAAGGTCCGGCACCTGTGCGGGGCCCGCTGTGCCCAGACCCTGATGGACCGCTGGATGCGCGGCGAGTAGCCGGGACTTCCACTCATGAGCGCTAACTTGTTTGGGATGTTTCTTCGTCAAAATTCCTCCAAAACCGTCATCCTGAACGGAAAGAAACAGCGTATCCCAGCCCGGATAGTATGGTGATGAGGGGACCTCATTGGCATACGACGACCTTAGGGGCTGGATCAAGGCACTCGATAAAGCAGGCGAGCTAAAGCACATTCGCGAGCCAATTGACCCCATTCTCGAGATCGCCGAGATTACCGACAGAGTGTCGAAATCGGGTAAACGTGGAGGTGCTCCGGGTGGACCGGCACTGCTTTTTGAGAATGTAAAGGGGTACCCCGGCAGCCGGGTACTGATGAACCAGTTTGGCAGCGAGCGGCGTATGAAGCTGGCGCTCGATGTGGATAGCCTCGATGATGTGGCGGGACGTATCGAGGGCCTGCTCCAGCTCAAATCACCCGAAGGCCTGCTGGGAAAGTTGAAGATGCTTCCCATGCTGGCGGAAGTAGGCCGGTTCTTTCCCCGCACCGTGACGGCGAAAGACGCTCCCTGCAAGCAGGTCATCCTGCGGGAAAACTTCAGCGTGCTGGACTTTCCCGTACTCCAGTGCTGGCCGCTGGATGGCGGCCGCTTTATCACCCTCCCCTGCGTGATCACCCGAGATCCCAAAAGCGGAAAGCGCAACGTTGGGCATGTACCGCATGCAGGTCTACGACGGGCAAACGACCGGCATGCACTGGCAACGGCAGAAGGTGGCCGCCGAACACCTGCGGGAGCGGCTGCGCGCAGCGGCCGTCACCGATGCTTCGGGAGACACCGCAGCCGCCCGGGTGCGGGTCATGGCCGAGACGGCGGGGGGAACAACCGCAATTGCTCTGGCCCAGGAGCAAGGATCGCCGGCTCGAAGTGGCGGTAGTCGTCGGGACCGATCCCGCGACCACCTTCTCCGCCATCGTACCCGCGCCTCCCGAGGTCGAAGAGTTCGTCATTGCGGGGTTTCTTCGCCAAGCGCCGGTCGACCTGGTCAATTGCGAAACCGTAGATCTCCAGGTGCCGGCAAACGCGGAGATCGTCCTCGAGGGCTACGTGGAGCTGGACGAACTGCGCATGGAAGGCCCGTTTGGCGATCACACCGGTTTCTACACCATGGAAGAGGAGTACCCGGTCTTTCATATCACCTGCATCACCCATCGCAAGGACCCGGTCTACGCCGCGACCATCGTGGGCAAGCCGCCCATGGAAGATGCCTGGATGGGCAAGGCGGTGGAACGTATTTTTCTGCCCATGATGCGGCTGACCATACCGGAAATCGTGGACGTGAACCTGCCGGTGGAAGGCGTGTTTCACAACCTGATGATCCTCTCCATCCGCAAGAGCTATGCCGGCCAGGCGCGCAAGGTGATGCACGGCATCTGGTCCCTGGGCCAGGCAATGTTCACCAAGTGCATCATCGTGGTCGACGAGGATTGCGATGTGCAGGACCTGGGCGAAGTAACGCTGCGCGTGGCCAACAATATCGACCCGGAGCGGGACATCCAGTTCACGCTGGGGCCCGATCGACTCACTCGATCATGCCTCGCGCCTGCCGAACTACGGCAGCAAGATGGGCATTGACGCGACCCGCAAATGGAACGCGGAAGGCTTTACCCGGCCGTGGCCGCAGATGATCGCCATGGATCCGTCCACCCGGGCGCGCGTGGATGCAATCTGGAAGAAGCTGGGACTGGAGTAGCGGCCGATACGGCATGAGAAACGAAATCGGGCGACTGTGGCGGAAACTGGGCCGGAAGCAGCAAGCCGCGTGGCCCCGCATGGAACAGGGCAAATACCGCAGCTATCGCGCCGTGCACCCGTTCGACGAGCGCTTTGGCGTGGAAACCAGCGGGCTGATCTACGAGCTGCCTTCCGGCCACCAGCACGATGTCTACAACAACGGTTATTTTGCCGTGGCGCCGTCGGTGTTTCACGCGGTCATGGACGCGATGCGGGACCGGCTGCATCTGGACTATCAGCGTTTCACCTTCGTGGATGTGGGATCGGGCAAGGGCCGCGCGCTGCTGCTGGCTTCCGACTATCCCTTCCGCGAGATCATTGGGGTCGAGCTTTCTCCTGAGCTGGATCGCATCGCCCGGGCCAATATCGCGCGTTATACCGGGCCGCGCCATCTACCCCCGGTCATCTCCATCCAGGGCGATGCGGCCGAGTTCCTCTGGCCACCCGGACCGTTGGTGGTTTACATGTGGAATGCGTTTACCGGGCCGGTCATGGAGCGCGTCTTCCGGAACCTGGAGGCTTCCCTGGCGCAACTGCCACGTGAGTTGTACCTGGTGTACATACACCCGGAGCTGGAGTCGATGCTCGCCGGGCTTCCCTGGCTGGTCAGGCTTTGGCAGGACGAGTTCGCGATGAGCGAAGAGGACTATGCGGCATGGGCCTTTCCCAACCGGGAAGAGGTGTGTGCGGTCTATCGCGCCCTCCCCTAGCCGCACCACACCAAAGTTTCCAAAACCAGGTGACTATTTTCCGCGACTCAGCAAATTCGCGAAACAAAAGGGTGTGCCCTGGGTGCTACGATTGCCTTGAAATCAGCGCAGCTTTGTCTAAACAAAAGCTGCGCGATACCGATATTAGCAATGTCACAGTAATTGTGATCATCCTCTCGATACGCGTTCCCTTCCCCCCGGGCCGTGGTCGGGATATTTAAAAATCGACTGCCAAATACCGTCCTCTTCTGTACGGGTCCAAAACAGGAGAATGCCCGGACCCCCCGCCGCGCTCGCGGTGCGTGCTTTACCGCATCAGAAGAAGGATCGGATGTTGCAATTAAGTGCCCTCACCATTGGATACGTAAAGCCGGCCTGTGCATGTTGATGGGCTTAACCGCCAGCGCCGTAACCCGGGCGCAGGATGTGGGTGCCTATTCGAACCGCAAGGTTTTCAGCGGCTTTGTGGAGTATTCCAACGATTCCAGTCACATGCTGCTTGGCTACGCCGACGGACGCAAGATAACCGCGTTGGGCGCCAGTTTCGAAAGACGGAGTTTTCTCAGGGACAAAGTCACCGGTTCGTGGCTCGCCGAGGTGCGGCCTTACATGACCTGACCGATCCCACGATGAAAGGCTTTGCGCTAAAGTTTCCGCAACAGCCTGCCTATTCGGGAATTGTCAATTTTTGCTTCGCCCATTCCGGTGGATAGCCCGGTAACCAGCGCTCCCTTGAACGTGATCCTGGTAACCCAGAACCAGGCGTATGCCGGCACCGCAACCTACATCGGCGGAACGCGATCGACCTACGTGAGCGG
This sequence comes from uncultured Acidobacteriaceae bacterium, assembly GCA_963757515.1. GTDB lineage: Bacteria > Acidobacteriota > Terriglobia > Terriglobales > Acidobacteriaceae > PALSA-350. Next base: position 635,297 of record CAVWRV010000001.1, read on the forward strand.
CTTTAGCCCACTGGGCTATAAGCTCAGCGCTATTTCCGCACCGGCGCATCCAACCGTTTGTGACCGGCCTGGGCGGTTTCGCGGTATCTCCCAGAGACATACCGGTCTTCAACAGCTCAGCCTTCAACTTGACTTTTGAGTTCGGCGCGGGGGTGGAGTTCTATCGAACCCACACACGCTCTTGCCAGCTGGAATATCGCTATCATCATCTTGCCAACACCAGCCGGGTGGCACCGCCAACCCGGGTATCGACTCGGGCGTCTTTAAAGTGAGCTATTCCTTCGGGCGGTAAAGAACAGCAGGTCCACTACGCTCTCCCGGATTTCCTTTGGACTGGTGGTGGCCTTGTCGCATACGCGGCCTCTGCTCCACTCTGGTCGGAAAACATCTCTCACGACAGGCCTTATTCAGGGTTGCCTTTGTGGCCGATGTCCAGGCCAAATTTGGGAGCGGTGTTGGTCCCCGTCACTTTGACCGGTATTTCTGCACCCGCGCCATGCTTGTGAAAGAACGGATCGGCTACTTTCAACATCCAGCTCTTCCACCGCGAAGCGACCATCTGCGATAGCTTCGCGTCGGTCCTCACCTTGCCGGTGAAATCGAATTTCTTGCCGTCTAGCGTGTAGACACCGGCCAGCTGCACGGTCGCCCCAGGCATGGCGAAGTTCAGATCCTGCAGATTCAGCTTTCCCTCGGCCATTTGGAATTTTCCCGTCATGTGGGAGATCACATCCTCTGCTCCGGGCTTGGCATCCTTCGGGTCCCCTTGCGCTCGCAGACTCAGCATGTCCACCTTGTCCTGCAGCTCCGGGTTGGTAAAGTGCATCCGCTTCAGCGTGAATTCGCCCTTCAGCCCCAGCCTCTGGGTCACGCTCTCCTTGCCGGGCCGGATGTGCAGCTTGGTCTTCATGGCCAGCACTCCCGTCATCACCACCGGCTGCGTCTTGACGGCGAGTTGTAGAAAATCCTGTATGCGGCCAGCCGGGACATCGACATCGAGGTCGATGGTGTGCCCTAGCCCTTTCTGGTTGACAACCGCGCCGCTGCAGGAAAATTTGGATGCGCCCAACTTCGCGTCTACCGGCTGTAGATAGGTGTCGCCAGTTGTTCCGTCGACGATCGCGGAAAATCGCGTATACAGGGGTACGGGATGGTTCGCGGTATCGAGGGAAAAATCCGGCACATCCGCGGTTCCCTCGTACTTCTATCCGGTCGAGCCGGCCCTTGAAGTCGCCGACGGAATGCAGCATGCCGCCGATTCCCTTGATCGTGCTCAAGTCAGCATGCTGGAAGGTGTACTTGCCGGTAACGGTCGAATCGCCCGGACTCTCGATATCCCATGGGCCAAAGGTGCCGATTGCGTGAATCTCCCCTTTGGGCACGGCATTGGTCAAGGTGGCGTCATAGGGCGACGCAGAACTGTGAGCCCACGTCGTGCAACACGATGTGCTTTAGCTCGAAAAGCTTCGGATCCCTATCAGGCTTGTCGGTGCCAATCACAAGCCGCGAGTCGTCGACCACCAGATCGTCCACAACAATTTTGATCTTGCCCCGATGCCGTGTTTCCTGGGCTTTTTGCCGCATGGACTTGGGCGGAATATTGATCGTCAGTCCCTGCACGTACACGCTACGTACATGGGTTGGCTTGAGAAACAAGCCCATCAGCCCTGCATGAAATTCGAATTGCCGCACTGCGATGACGGGATCCTTGGCCCCCGCGGCCACTACGTCATCGGGAGCGAAGATCCGCAAACCGTTGCCGGAAACCGCCAAGCCCTTGATCAGCGACACCTGCAGGTCGTCCAGCTCTACCCGGCCGTCAAAGCGGGTGCTGAGCGTTTCGATGATCCGGCCCTTGAGGATGGGCCCCGCTCGTCTCAGCATCAATTCGCCCACCACCAGCAACACCACGATTGCAATGAGCGCGATCCAAATGACCAGTCGCCAGCCTTTGTGCTTTCGTGGGCTTGGCGTGGTGTGGTCTTGCAGCACGTAATTTCTGACCGTAGCCAAAATTGAACCCAACAGTGAAGGGATGCCATTTCCCCGAAATTAGTTTCCGCGCCGGCAAGAATTCAAGGAGGGGATGGCAATCCCGGCGGCTTGGGATCCTCCTTCGACCCCACGGAACCCTTCACTCCAAGAAGTACCCCTCTCCCGCGTTCACCAGAGGGAGCGCCTATCGCTGCGCGCTTATTCCTCACGCAGGGCTTCCATGGGATGTACCGTGGCTGCCCGCTGCGCAGGCAACAGACTCGCCACCAGCGCCACCACAACCATCCCGGCGATCGCCGCCGCGAGCGTGAACGGGTCTCTGGGTTTCAGCCCGTACAGCATGGAAGCAGCGGCGGTGCCTGCAGCGAGCGCCAGTCCTGTCCCGATCACCAGGCCAATCCCCAGCAAAATCGCGGCCTCTCGCAGCACCATAAGCAGGATGTTGTTACGGCTCGCTCCCAGGGCCATGCGGACGCCGATCTCATTCCTGCGCCGGACCACCATATACGAGACCACGCCATACAGGCCGACCATGGCGAGAATGGTCGCCAGCACGCCAAAGAAACCTGACAGCGTAGCCATCAACCGTTCGCGAAGCAGGCCTTCACGAATCTGCGTCTTGAGCACGCTGAAGGTCAGAACCAGCGACGGATTCAGATCGTGGGCCGCGCGCTTGATGGAGGAGATGAGCGGCAGCAGCGGCTCATCGGAACGGATCATCAGCTTTGAATGCTCTTCCGGCCCGTTTGCCTGCGTGAACGAGACAAACACAATGGCCATGGGGTCTTCGCGCAAATCGTAGTACTTGGTGTCTTTCACCAAGCCAACAATCTGATATGCCTGGTCTGGTTTTCCTGAATCGTTCAATACCCTTCCCAGTGGATTTCGACCGCCGATAAACTTGCGCGCGAAGGCTTCATTCACGATGGCTACGCGTGGCGACTTAGGCGTATCAGTCTGGTTGAAATCCCTCCCCGCCAGCAACGGCGTCTCCATGGTACGAAAATATCCGGGGCTGACCCGGTTGAACGCCACGTCCTGTCGTTGCGGACCGTTGGGGACATCGATGTTATCGTCCCAACCGCTTTGACTCAGCGGGATAACCAGGCTCTCAGCAGCGGAACTTACTCCAGGAATGTTCTGCATGCGTGCCAACAACTCCTGTTTGTATGCCATCTGGCTGGCGGGCGGCAATTTCAGCGGTGAGAAATCAAAGTCCACGACCAGCATGTGATCCTGCTGGAAGCCGGCATTCAAGGTCAGCAGATTACGGAAGGTGCGCACAAACAAGAACGCGCCGGTCAAGAGCACCAGCGAGAAGGCTACCTGCGAGACAACGAGCGTTCTGCGCAGCAAAAACCGGTCCCGGGCCGCCGTAACTCCGCGACCTCCCGCCTTCATAACCACCCCGGGATCCGTGCGCGAGGCCTGCATCGCCGGAGCCAGCCCAAAGAGCACACAAGTGAGAATCGCGAGTGCCGCGGCGAATCCCAGCACGCGCCAATCCGGGGTTAACTCCACAAAAATGTGGTTATCCTGCGTGCTGAGAAACGCTACCAGCACCCGGCTTACAATTTGCGCGAGCAGGGCGCCCGCGATCGTTCCTAAGCCCGCAAGCAACAGACTCTCCGCTAACAATTGTCGGATTAACCGGGAGCGCGACGCCCCCAGCGTCAGCCGCAACGCCATCTCCCGCTGGCGTACGCTCGCCCGCGCCAGCATCAAGTTGGCAAGATTGGCGCAGGCAATCAGCAGTACTAGGCCTGAAAGGGCAAGCAGCAGCCACAAGGGGTCTTCATAATCGCGGCGCAGACCGGAAACACCGGTGGCAGCAGGCAGTGCTCCCAAACGGAACGTCAGGTAATCCTTTTTTTGGATGCCATCGTACTCTCCCGGCAAGGTTGCCGCGAAGATTCCCGGCGAGATGGTTGCCAGCTGCGCTGAAGCGCGCTTGACGGTCCAGCCTGGCTTCAAGCGTCCGATGGTTGCGATCCACCACGAGGCAGGGCTATCCATCAGAGAACCTTTGGTGGAAAATACCGGTTCGCTGCAGATGGGAATGGCAACATCGAAATTCTGGCCCACATCCACGCCGAAGAAGCCTGCTTGAGCCACCCCAATGATCTGAAACGGATGGCCGTTCAGGGTGAGTTTGCTGCCCAGGACAGCGGGACCTCCGCCAAACTCCCGCTGCCAGAAGGCATAGCTCAGCACTGCACCCTGCGCGCCGCAGCCGCGATAATCATCCGCAGGCGAAATAAGGCGCCCCAGGAGCGGCTGCACACCCAGCACGTTGAAGAACTCTCCGCTCACCATCAACGTGTACGCATAGCGGGCCTCTCCCCCCTGGCCAAGGTCGTGCCTGGCATGTGAGTCCAGGCTGCGATACGGGAGAAGCCCTGTTGCTGCTCCCGCAGCCGATTCCAGAGAGCACCGGTGAGGTCGGCATTGCGGGAATAAAAATCTCCGTGGCAACAATGGGGGGAATCGACAATTTTGACTCTCGCCAATTGCTGCGGATTCTTCACCGGCAGGGTCCGCAGGCGTACTGCATCCAGCAACTGAAAGATGGTTGTATTGGCGCCGATGCCTAGCGCGAGCGAGAGGATTGCTACCAGCGCGAATCCAGGATTTTTCCGCAGCAGCCGCGCACCAAAGCGCAAGTCGTTCCAGATTCCCGCAAATAGGGGCTCGCTCTCATCCTTTCCAACTGGCAATGGGGGATGCGCCGCGTGAGGGTTGCCTTCAGTCCGGAAACCAGGGTGCCGTCATTCAGTTCGCTGAGCAATGATTGATAGGCCTGCTCAGCACTGGTCCCGCCGGCCAGCATCTCGTCATAACGATCGCGCAGATGCTGGCTCAACTCTTCCACTAGCTTCTGCTTCGCGCATCGGCTCGCAGATTCAACGGAGCAATCGCCGCTCGGATTTCCTTCGGCCAATCAGGCATTCTCCGCCTCCGTAATGCGATGGATTGCGTTGACAAAATCAAGCCAGGTGGCGCGTTGTGTTTTCAGGATCTGTTTGCCATCGGCGGTCAGCCGGTAATAGCGCCGCCGGCGCTGGCCGGCCTTTTCCACCCATCGCCCGGCAATCAATCCGCGCTTTTCCAGCCGGTAGAGCAGGGGGTAGAACGAGGCGACGTTGAACTTCAACACGCCATCGGAGCGCTCTTCGATCAGCTTGCTGATCTCATAGCCATGGCGCGCGCGGTGCTCGATCAGCGAAAGGATCAGCAGTTCCGCACTGCCTTTCTTCAATTCTCTGTCTACTGGGGCTACGATATGTGTCATAGCAACATATAGTACTGCGATATTAGAGATTGTCAAGAGCGGGGTCGCTTCAAAGACAGTAGGTCCCTCCAACGCTGATGTGGGCGCAGGAGTCTATCTGCATAGCGAGACATGTACGGGTGCCAACGATGGGCACCCGTCCAGTCCTTCTGCTTAGCGAGTTCTGCTACGACACAGATTTCGCCGGGCGCACCTGAATTCAGGCGTAGCGAAACAGGGCTTTGAAGCCGTAGTCCATGTGCTGCTGGATGTGGCAGTGGAATAGGGACAGGCCTGGCTGGTCGGCGACAAAGTCCACCACGGCCCGGCCGTAATACGGAACTACGACCGTGTCTTTTAGGATGCCGCCGGTTTTGGTGCCGTTCATCTCTACCAGCTCGAATTGGTGGCGATGCAGATGGAGAGGGTGCGCGTCATCGGTGCGGTTGCGAAACACCAGGCGGTAACGAGTTCCCTGCTTCAACACGAATTCCTTTTCGTGCGGATAGGGCTTTCCGTTGACCAGCCAGGTGTTGAACTTGCCCGAGCCACCGGGAATCTTTTCGAAAACCATCTCGATGGTTTGGTCCGGCGCTACAGGGGTGTCGCTGATTTTGCCGAAAATGGTGTAGTCCCAGGCGGTGCGGGACGGCGCCACCCACTGCGGCTGCCGGTGCTGGTTTTCATATTCCACGATGACACCCAGGCCGGTGTTGCGAATTCTCTCCTCGGTGGCGCCCAGGATCCATACCCCCGGCTGGTTCATCTCCACGATGGCATCCACCCGCTCCCCTGCGCCGAGCAGGATGCCATCCACCTTTTGCGGATTCGGCACCGGGTTGCCATCCATCGCAATCACCTGAAATTGATGCCCGGCCAACGCGATGCGCCGGTTTTCAATCGCGCTCGCGTTGAGCAGGTGCATCAGCACCCGCTGGCCCTGCTTCACCCGAATCGGCTCCCCCGCACCCAGCGCCTTGTCGTTGATGGAGTAGGTCATGGAATTGACTTCAAGACCATTGGGATCGGTGTTCAGAACCGCGGGCTTCTCCGGCTGCGGCCCGCGCATGACCGTCGTCATCATCGTCATCCATATTGCTGGTGAAGAACGGCTCCCAGTCGCGCAGGGAAAGAAAGATCTCCTGGTCATACTGCCCCGGATCCTTTGCCGCCATCGACGTAGACGAAGCCAAACTGCCCGGTGTAGGCTTCCGCGATGCAGATCGGCTTCGGCCATGGCGTGCGAGTGGTACCAGCGAGATCCAGCCGGACGCGGCGTAAGCTGATAGCGCCGCCGGCCACGCGCAGGGACCGGAGGCGTGCCCTGCTCCTCCACTCCATCGACCTCGGAGGGAATCAACATGCCGTGCCAATGCACCAATTCCGGTACATCCGTATCGTTGATGACATCCACGCTTACGGTCTTGCCTTCGCGCATCCGCAGCACCGGTCCGGGAGAGGTGTCGTTGTAGCCGATGGTGCTCAGGATGTGGTCGGGTGCGAGCTCCACGGTGACCGGAGCGATGCGCAGGGTGTAGTCGGCTTTGGTGGTGTCGTTGCTCGGGGCAGGGCGAGCGCCCATCGGCATTTGCGGCGCCTGGGCCAGCAGCCTGGCGGCGCCCGCTTGCGCAAAGGCCGCGCCGCCTATCTTCAAGAAGTCCCGCCGCTTCAAAAGACTGCCCCCTCGGCCTGACCTGGAGAAATCGTCTCACGCAGAAAGAGGGCGTGGCAAACATTTGCGTGGGGCCACAAACTACCCGCTCTCCGGCTGCGTCTATCAGACGAGAGCCGGCGGCATTCTGGTAATCTCAAGGCACGCGCGGTGAAATGGGAAGGTTCAGCCCATGAAGCTCCTGCAAGCCAGTTCGGCGGCGCTGGTTGGAATGGCGTTGTGCTCGCGTGCTCTACGCCTACCAGCGGACGGCGGACTTCGGCTTCGGCGACGATGCGGAAACGAATGTAAAGGCCGAGTTTTACTGGTCGCGGCTCAGTTATACCGCGAGCGTAGGCAGCAGCTTCGGCGGAGGTTACGGAGGTTACGGGGGATACGGTTGGGGCCGCTCCTGGTCGCGCGATTATCCCAAGGCCGACCGCCAGGTTTTGCTGGCGATGAAACGCCTTACCCGGATCCAGGCCCGCTCCACGGAGCAGGTCGTCGACCTCGACTCGGACAAGATTTTCGACTATCCCTGGGTCTATGCCGTGCAGGTACAAACCTGGTCTTTTACCGATGAGGAAGCCAAGCGACTGCGGGAATACCTGCTGAAGGGCGGCTTCCTGATGGTGGACGATTTTCACGGCACGGCGGATTGGGAGAACTTCATGGAGGGGATGCGCCAGGTATTTCCCGACCGCCCGATCGAAGACCTGGACAACAAAGACGAGATCTTCCACGTGCTTTACGACCTCGACGAGCGCATGCAAGTGCCCGGGGAACAATATATACGGACCGACAGGACCTACGAAAAGGACGGCTACGTGCCCAAGTGGCGCGCCATCCGCGATGATAAAGGCCGCATCATCGTTGCCATCTGTCACAACATGCACCTCGGCGACGCCTGGGAATGGGCGGACGATCCGGATTACCCGGAGCCCTTCGCTTCCATGGCTTTCCGGGTTGGCATTGAACTACATCGTTTACGGCATGACGCATTGAGGTTGGCAGACCGCGGGGACCCCGGTTTCGTTACATGTTCCAATTCTTCTTCAAGTACCCGATGCCGGTGTTTTCCAAAGGCAAGTTTGTCCTGCTTGGCGCGTGGCCCGGCTGGGTGCTGCTGCTGCTCATTGCTCGCGTGCGTGGCCGGCCTGGCGGTGCTCATCTGGTCGCGGCTTCCCCAGGCGGCGGCAGAACATCAGCAGGTGGCGCGCGGGGGCAGTCTGGCTGCTGCAGTCTTTGCTCATCGCCACCGTGCTGGTTCTGCTGTGGCAGCCGGCGATCACCGTGGCCGAGCTGGCGCCGCAGCAAAACGTAATCGCAGTTGTACTCGATGATTCACGCAGCATGGCGATTGCCGATAGCGGCAGCGACGGTAAGCAAGCCCGCGAAGCAGCGGCACAAAAAGGCGCTCGAGGACGGCGTGCTGGCAGGTTTGCAAAAGAGGTTTCAAACCCGGCTCTACCGGCTTGACAGCCGGGTGGCCCAGGCCGCGGCGCTCAAGGAAATCCAGCCCGCTGCCCCGGCCACGCACATCAACGACGGCCTGCGGCAACTGGCGACGCGAGACCTCCGATTTGCCGATTGGCGCCATCGTGCTGCTCAGCGATGGCTCCGAAAACTCGGGCGATGGTTCCGGAGACCTCGCTCCCGAAACCATCAATGCGCTGCGCAATCGCCGCTTACCCGTGCATACCGTCGGCTTCGGTAAAGAGCAGCTGGCACACGATGTGGAGTTGAACGACGTAAGGGTCGCCACCCGCGCCATGGCCGATTCGCGCATCCCGGCTACGGTCACGTTCCATCAAAGAGGCTACGCGGGCAGCAAGGCGCTGCTGGTGGTTCGGGACGGAGACAAGACGCTTGGCTCGCGCGAAATCACGCTCGACGCCGACGGCGCAACCCAGGTGGAAACCATCTTTTTTAGTCCGGGCGAGCGCCGGGGTCAAGAATTTGCATTTTTCGCTCGGCCCGCTGGCCGGCGAAGAGAACCTGGCCAACAACTCAGTCACTCGCCTGCTGGGCGTGACCGACGACAAGCGCCGCATTCTCTACGTCGAGGGCGAACCGCGATGGGAGTACAAGTTCATACGGCGGGCCGAAGACGATGACAAGATCGTGCAGGTTGCCTCCATGCTGCGCACCACCGAGAACAAGATTTACCGCCAGGGCATCAGCGATCCCAAGGAACTTGAGAATGGCTTCCCGGTGCGTCCGGAAGACCTCTTTGCCTACCAGGGCATCATCCTGGGCTCGGTCGAGGCGGGCTATTTCACTCCCTTGCAGCAGGAATTGCTGCGCGAGTTCGTGGACCGCCGCGGCGGCGGACTGCTTTTCCTTGGCGGCCGATTCGCGCTGGGGGATGGAGGGTGGGGCGGCTCGAGCCTGGTGGATTTGCTGCCGACCATTCTTCCCAACAGCAGGAGCACGTTCCACCGCGATCCGGCAACCGTGGAACTCACCGCCGCCGGGTCGGATAGTCCGATCACGCGGCTGATGGATGATCCGGCAAAGAACATCGATCGCTGGAAGAAGCTGACTTACCTGATGGACTATCAGGACGCCGGCACGCCAAAGCCCGGAGCGACGGTGCTGGCGCAGATGAATGCCGGCGGCGCGCAAACTGCCGTTGCTGGTCACGCAGAATTACGGCCGCGGCCGCACCGCGGTGATGGCCACCTCGGGCACCTGGCGATGGCAGATGAGCCAGCCGCTGGGGGACCCGGCGCACGATCTTTTCTGGCAGCAACTGCTGCGCTGGCTGGTGCTGGAGTCGCCAGGACAAGTGGTGGTCACCGCGCCCGCCCAGACGCTGATGGACGATGGCCACATTCAGACTTTCGGCAAGCGTGCGCGATAAGGAATACATGCCTGCGCCCGATGCCCGGGTGACCGCGCATTTGATCGGCCCGGACGGCCTCTCGGCCATGGTGGATATGACGCCGGCTGCGGACAACTCCGGGAGTGTTCCGCGCTGCGTGGACGGCAGAAAAGCCAGGCTCCTACCTGGCTGAGGTCACCGCCCAGCGGGGACGGAAAGGGATTGGTGACCTGGGAACGGACACGCTTCCCTTCCAACGAATCGACGGCGTGGCCGAGAGCTTTCACACGGTGCAGAACCGCGAGCTGCTGGAGAAGCTGGCGTCAGAAACCGGCGGCCGCTATTGGAAGCCGGACGAGCTGACGCGGCTGCCCAATGAGATTTCTTATTCCGATGCAGGCATCTCGGTACGAGACATCAAAGAACTATGGAACATGCCGGTGGTGTTCCTGTGGCTGCTGCTGCTCATGGCGGCGGAATGGCTGCTGCGGCGCAAGTGGGGTGTGGTATGAGACCAGCCCTGCTGTGGGTGTTGATGACCGCGCTCTCCGCGCATGCCAGCGTCTACTACGTCACCGTGGCGGGACTCGGCGGCGAACCGGACTACGAGCAGCGGTTTACCGCGAACGCCAAGGATCTGGATAAATTATTCAAGGAATCCGGCAGCAGCGCGCACGTTTATACCTTGACCGGAACTCAGGCGACGAAGGCCCATCTCACGGAGACTCTCACTTCGATCGCCCACGATGCAAAGCCGGAGGATGACTTCGTGCTGATGCTGATCGGGCACGGATCCTACGATGGCACCGACTACAAGTTCAACCTGGTCGGTCCTGATATTACGGCGGCGGAGCTCGCCGGCCTGTGCGATCGCATTCCCGCCAGGCGCCAGCTGATTGTCAACGCCACCAGCGCCAGCGGCGGATCGGTGGCCGCCCTGGAAAAACCCGGGCGAGGGGTGATCGCCGCGACCAAGAGCGGCACGGAGAAAAATGCGACCGTGTTCGCGCGCTACTGGGTGGAGGCGCTCCAGGACCCCACCGCCGACCTGGATAAAAGCGATTCGATCAGTGCCATGGAGGCATTTGCAATATGCCCAGCGCAAGACCGCCGCTTTCTATGAATCGCAAAAGCGGCTGGCGACGGAACATCCCGTCTTTGAGGACACGGGAAGGAACGAACCCGTCCGCGAGCCGTCAAAGAGTGAAGGAGTGCTGCTGGCCAACTTCACCGTGCTGCGCATCGGCGCTGCCCAGAAGCAGGCGAATGATCCTGCCAAGCAGGCGCTGCTGGCGAAGAAAGAGGATCTGGAACAAAAAATCGACGCGCTCAAATATCAGAAGGCGGCCATGGATCCGGCCGATTATAAGCAGCAGCTTACGGCGGCGCTGGTGGAGCTGGCGCAGGTCCAACAGGAACTGGATAAATGAACTGGCGGCAAAAATCCGGAGTGTTGCTGGTGATGGTGCTCGGAGGTATGAGCCATTGCCGCGCTGCGAACTCGCCTGATGCCTGCCACGCCCTCCGCAAGCACGGCCAGCAGACGGAAGCGAAAGCCTGCTATGAGTCGCTGGTGCGCACCAACTCTGCTTATTTGCGGGCCGAAGGCTACTGGGGGCTGGAGCAATATGACCAGGCAAACGAGGAGTTTCGCATCGCCACAGCGCCGCCCGACAGCGATCCTCTCTATAAGGTGCGCTGGGGAATGCTGCTGCACCAGCGATTCAACAACACCGATGCGGTGGGCCTCTTCCAGGAGGCGCTACAAAAAGATCCCAAAAATGCGCAGGCCTATTTAGGGCTCGCGATCGTCAGCGCGGACGGATTTGACGGTAAAGCCACGGACTATGCCAGCCGGGCCCTGGTGCTGGATCCCAAGCTGGTGGAAGCGCATGAGTTCGCCGCCAACCTGGCGCTGGAAGATGCGGACACGGAACACGCGATCGCCGCAGGCCGATGAGGCGCTTGGTTTGTCTCCGACGCGCTGAACGCGATGGCGATCCACGCGGCAGTCGAGTTGCTGGCGGATCGCTCTCCTGACGCTGTGGCTGGACAAGATACGCAAAGTGAACCCCGGCTACGGAGAGGGCTATGCCCACGTGGCGTCATTATCTTGAGCTCAACTACCGCTTTGAAGATGCGATCGTGTACTACCGCAAGGCGATCGAGGCCGATCCCCGGTATTGGCCCGCCCGCTCTCAACTGGGCGTCGGCCTGATGCGCCTGGGCCAGGAAGATGAGCCATTCAAGCAACTGGAGATGTGCTACAACAACGGTTACCGTGACGCTGAGACGGTAAACAGCCTGCGCCTTCTGGATAGCTACAAGAACTTCGTCACCTACAAAGAGAACGGCACCATCCTGCGGCTGCGCAAGAATGAAGCGGAGCTGTTGCACCCGTACTTTGAAGCTGAGCTGCAGCGCATCATCTCCACCTACGACAAGAAATACAAGATGAAGCTCACGGGCCCGGTGCAGGTTGAGGTCTATCCCGACCATGAGGACTTCGCCGTGCGCACCATGGGCATGCCCGGCCTGGGCGCGCTCGGGGTCACCTTTGGGCAAGTGGTGGCGATGGACAGCCCCTCGGCGCGCAAGCCGGGCGACTTTAACTGGGGCAGCACGCTGTGGCATGAGATGAGCCATGTCTACATCCTCTCAGCTACCAACCGCCGGGTGCCGCGCTGGTTCACCGAAGGCCTTGCGGTGCACGAGGAGACCCAGGTATCCCCGGAGTGGGGTGACCGCGTGTCGCCGGAAATCCTGGTCGCCATCCGGGATAAGAAGCTGCTGCCGGTAGCCAAGTTGGACCGCGGCTTTATCTTTCCCGAATATCCGGCGCAGGTGGTCGTGTCTTATTTCGAGGCAGGCAGCATTTGCGATTACATCAAGAGCCACTGGAGCGAGGACAAGTTGCTCGACATGGTCCATTCGTATGCGCAACGCAAGACCACTCCCGAAGTCATTCAGGCGGATCTTGGCGTTTCACCGGAGGAGTTCGATAAACAATATTTGCAGTGGCTGAACAAGCACTATGGGACGCAGGCTGCCAACTTTGATGAGTGGCGCAAGGCGCTGGAGCATCTGGCGGAGGCGGCCAAACAGAAGCAGTATGACGCCGTGATCCAGCAGGGCGAAGCCGTCACGCCGCATGTATCCCGAGTACATCGGGGACGCGAACGCCTATGAATTTGTTGCCGCAGCAGACCTGGCCAAGGGCGACAAGAAGGCCGCGGCAGCCGTGCTGACTGAGTACGAAAAGATCGGCGGCGACGATCCTGCGATCCTCAAAAAGCTGGCCTCGCTCGAGGAAGAGCTGGGCCAGCCCAAAGAAGCTGCTGCGACGCTGGACCGCATCAACTATATCTACCCGGTCCACGATGAAGATCTGCATCGCCACCTGGGTGACTTGTGGTTTGCGCAAGCGAATTATCCCGGGAGCGATCCGCGAGTACACCGCAGTCGTGGCGCTCAACCCGCTAGACAAAGCCGGAGCGCACTTTAAGCTCGCCCAGGCGTACTACGCATCAGGACAGCGCGACAAAGCCGAGGAAAGCGTGCTCGCCGCACTGGAGGCCGCGCCGGGCTATCGGCCGGCGCAGAAGTTGCTGTTGGAAATTGAGCACCCGGAACAGAAGGACGCACCCAAAACGAACTAGGGAGACGGGATCTTTGTGAAAGAGCATGAAACCAACAGTTCGATGGGCTATCGCCACGTCTTCACAAGAAAACGTACGCGGCGCGAACATGGGGCACCCCGACGAGCTTGGTGTGAATGGACGAGTCCTGCTGTGCGAATCTGTCAGTCAAAACCGTGTAGTCGAGAGGAAGGAAATTGCCGATGGTAACGCTCCCTGAACTTAGCCAGGACGCAGCCCAGCTGCAACATCGCATCGAACGGTTCTATGCAGTCCGTGACGGCATCCTTGCCCAGGTGCGTCAGGTCATCGTTGGCCAGGAGGATGTGCTCGATCAGATCCTCACCGCGTTGTTTGTCGGTGGGCATTGCCTGATCACCGGCCTGCCCGGTACGGCCAAGACGCTGATGGTGCGCACCATCGCGGAAACACTCGGCCTGAGTTTCCGGCGCATCCAGTTCACGCCCGACCTGATGCCCTCCGACATTACCGGCACCGACATCATTGAGGAGGATCTCACTACCGGGCATCGTAAGTGGACCTTCGTCCAAGGCCCGATTTTCGGCAACGTGGTGCTGGCCGACGAAATCAACCGCACCCCGCCCAAGACCCAGGCCGCATTGCTCGAAGCCATGCAGGAACGATCCTGCACCGTGCGCGGCCACATCTATTCGCTACCCGCGCCCTTCTTCGTGCTGGCCACCCAGAACCCGATTGAGCTCGAAGGCACGTACCCTCTGCCCGAGGCGCAGCTCGACCGCTTCCTCTTCAACACCATCCTCGACTACCTCAGCGCCAGCGACGAACTCAAGGTCGTGGACCTTACCACGACCACCAAGGTGGCAACGGTCGAACCCGTCACCACGGCCCAGGAGCTACTCGACTTCCAGCAACTGGTCCGCATGGTGCCGATCGGTGAACCGGTCGCGAAGTACGTCGTCAACCTGGTGCGCGCAACGCGATACAAGAACGAGAACGCGCCCGACTTCGTCAAGAAGTATGTCAACTACGGCGGCAGCATTCGTGCCGCGCAGTTCATTGTGCTGGCGGCGAAAGCGCGCGCACTCTCCCGCCGCCGCTACCACGTCACCTACGACGACGTCACCTCGCTTGCCATCCCGGTACTGCGCCATCGCATCCTGCTCAATTTTCATGCCGAGTCGGAGCGCGTGGATGCGGATGAAATTCTCCGCCGCCTGATCGAACACATGCCGCCGCCCAAGGAGGGCTGATGCTGCAGCGCTTTCTCGATCCCGGTGTGCTCGCCAGTATCAGCAGCCTCGACCTGCTGGCCAGGACGGTGGTGGATGGCTTCGTCGCCGGTCTCCATCGCTCTCCGGATTTTGGCTTCAGTTCGGAGTTTGCCGAGTACCGCGCCTATACGCCCGGAGACGACCTGCGCCATGTCGATTGGAATCTGTTTGCCCGCACCGAACGCTGCTACCTCAAGCGCTATCGTGGCGACACCAACAGCCAGCTCACCATCCTGCTCGACGCCAGCAATTCCATGGACTACACCGCGGCCCCAGCCAGGCCAAGCAAGATGGACTATGCCCGCTTTGCCGCCGCCTCGCTTTTCTATCTCGCCATCCACAACCAGCGCGACGCAGCCGGACTGATTGTGTTTGACGATGAGGTGCGCAACTACATCCGGCCCTCCACCCGGCAAGGACAGCTGTACCGGCTGTTAGCTGGACTGGAGCAGGCCGAGCCGCGCGCCCGCACCGACTTTACCAAGCCGCTGCTTCACTTTCAAAATCTTTTGCATCGCCGCGGCATCGTGATCATGTTCTCCGATTTCTATGAGGACCCGGCCACCATCGTGCGCACCATTGAACCGTTGCGCTACCACGGCAATGAGGTGGTCCTGTTCCATGTGCTCGATCCGAAGGAGATACGGCCGGAGCTGCGCGGGCCCGCCATCCTGGTGGATCTGGAGACCGACCAACGCCTGGAAGTGATTCCGGAGTACGCGCGCACCGAGTACATCAGGAAGATCGACGACCATCATCGAGCAGCTGCGTAATCGCACCCGCGGCGCGGGCATGGATTACCACCTGCTGGTGACCGACCAGCCGCTCGACACCACGTTGCGCGAGTACCTCGCCATTCGCCAGGGAGGCGCGCTGATGGGATTTCTCAGTCCATGGTTCCTGCTTGGCCTGGCGGCGATTGGCTTGCCCGTCTACATTCATCTGCTGCGCCGTCACGTGACGACGCCGCTGCCGTTTAGTTCCTTGATGTTCTTCGAGCGGGGCACGCAAAGCTCCACCCGCCACCGGCGTCTGCGTTACCTGCTGCTCTTCTCGCTGCGCACCGCATTGCTGCTGCTGCTGGTGCTTGCGTTTGCCAATCCATTTATCCGCCGGGCAGCCGCAGGCGTGAACGACAAACTGCTGCTGATGGTGGTCGACAACTCTTTCAGCATGAAGGCCGGCTCGCGGTTTGCGGATGCGAAGCAAGCGGCGTTGCAGGTGCTGGCATCGAGGCCGCGATCGCAGCCTGCCGAAGTCATGGCTCTGGGCGGCCGGCTGGCGGTATTAACCCAGCCCATTCAGGATGCAGCGGCTCTGCGTTCCGCAGTGGAGAGTATCCAGCCTGGAGATTCGCGCGCGAATCTTGGCGAACTGGCACACGGAGTCCGCGCCCTGGTCGAGACGGTGCGCACCCCGGTCGAGCTGCACCTCTTCAGCGATATGCAGAAAACCGGCATGCCGGCAAACTTCGCCGACATGGAGTTGCCGGCGAATGTATCGGTGGTTCTGCACCCGGTGGGAACGGCCGCCACGCCTAACTGGACGGTCGAAAGCGTGAACGCCCCGGCTCAGCTTGCCGACCCGAAAGATCCGAAGAAATCGCGGGTGCAGGCGGTGATTGCCGGCTATGGAACTCCGGCTGCATCAAGGACTGTCTCGCTGGTTGTCAACAACAAGACCATCGCCACCCGCAAAGTGGAAATACCGCCGGACGGCCGGGCAACGGTTGAGTTCGTACCGCTGGATGTGCCCTACGGCCTCAACCATTGCGCGATCAGGATCGACTCGGCCGACGGCTTTCCCGCCGACGACATCAGCGTGTTTGCGGTCAAACGGTCTGATCCGGAACGCGTGTTGTTCGTGCATCAGGCCAGCGACACGCGCTCAGCGGTCTACTTTAGTGCGGCGCTGGCCGCGGCCACCCAGGCATCCTTCAATTCTGCAGTCCATCGATAGCGAAAAGTCCGCTGACATCGATCCCTCGAAGTACGCCTTTGTCGTACTTTCCGACGCAATTGCGCTGCCCTCCATCTTTGAAAATGCCCTGTTGCGCTACGTGCGCGCCGGCGGCAGCGTTCTGATCGCAGCCGGAACCTCGGCCGCACACCATGCCCGCATTCCCGTCTTCGGCGGATATTCTTCCGACGCCGCACACCTATACGCGGGATGGATACGCCACCGTGGGCCAGACCGATCTTACCCACGCAGTGATGAATGAAGCTGGTTGGGCCGATTTGAAGTTTTACTACGTAGCCGGTGTGGATCCGGCGCAGGCCCGTGTGATCGTGCGGCTCACCGACTCCACACCGCTGCTGATGGAAAAGCAGATTGGCGAGGGCCACGTGCTTCTCTTTGCCTCCGGATTCGACAACCTGACCAACGATCTTCCCGTTCGTCCTGCATTCGTACCGTTTGTTGACAGGACAGCACGTTATCTTTCCGGGAATGACAGCGTCAGCGGCAGCAGGCTGGTGGATTCGTTTGTTCCCTTGCGCACGGCAGCGACGGCAATCCGTCCGCGGGTGTTGAGATCATCGATCCGGATGGCCATCGTGCTTTGTCACTGGCGGAAGCGGCCGCGGCGCAGTCGTTCCAGTTGACCCGCGCCGGTTTTTACCACATTCGCTTCGCGAATGGCAGGGAGGCGTTGATCGGCGTGAATCCCGATCGCCGCGAGTCTAACCTGGAGCCCATGGCAAGCGATCTTCTGCAACTCTGGGGCAAGAGCTCTGCAGTCGCCGGCGTACCATCGTCCGGTTACGTGCAGGAAAAAAATACCGCCCATAGCATCTGGTGGTACGTTATGCTGCTTGTATTGGTGGCGGCGGTTGCCGAGTCCATCGTTGCCAGCCGCTACCTCGGCACACAGAGGGAGGAGGCATGAGCAACCCACAACTCGAATCGAGACAGGCTCAACCTCTATATCCACCAATTGCACCAGCGATTGCGTCTGGGTGTATCGCTGCGTGGCGTGGCCATACTCACGGCCACTGCGCTGATCACAACCGTCCTTCTCGTTCTTATTCTGAACACGTTTGCCTTTCCGGTGCACGGCCTCACCGGCGCTCGTTCGCTGCTGCTGATCGTCCTCGCTTTGGCTGCGGCCCTCGCGCTCGCGCTCCCTTTGCTGCGTCTCACGCGCCGCCGCGCTACGGTGGTGGCGGAGTCTGCCTATCCTGAATTCCAGCAGCGGCTGCTCACCTTCGATGACCGGGAAAAGAAAGGCAACGATCCTTTCCTCGAGCTGCTGGCCGCGGACACACTTTCCGTAGCCCGCGACGCGCAGCCGGCAAAGCTGCTGCCCAACAACAAGCTGTATTTTCTGGCCGGCGCGGGCGTTGCCTGCGTGGCCGTGCTGGTCTGGCTGGTCGCCGCCGGTCCCGGCTATCTTGGCTATGGAGCCTCGCTGCTCTGGACCGGGCCTAAGGCTGCGCCGCTTTATGACATCCGGGTCACGCCCGGAGACGTCGCCGTTCGCCGCAACAGCCGATCAATTGGTCACCGCCCAAATCATCGGTCTCAAGCCGGAAAAGGTGCGGCTGTTTGCGCACTACAAGAGTTCCGGCAAAGGCCGCCTGGGAGCCGGTCGCCATGCAGCCCACGGATCGCCTCCAACTTTCAGTTCCTTTTTGCCGGGCTTCCTGAAGATGTCGAGTACTACGTGGAGGCCGGTCCGCTCAACTCCCGTCATTACAAGGTCCGCGTGGTTGGATTTGCCGTCGGTCAAGCAAATGCGGGTGACCTACCACTACCCGAAATGGACCGGCATGCAGCCGGTCACCGAGGATCACGGTGGTGACCTGCGCGCCCTCGAAGGCACGAATGCGGAGTTGACGGTGCAGATGGACCGCCCGCTGCACAATGGCCAACTCACGCTCGATGATGGAAAACAGATCACCCTCAGCGGCGGCGAGGGCAATGTCTACAAGGGTTCCATTCTGATGCAGAAGGATGGCGCCTACCATGTTGCCGCGCTCGACCAGGGCCAGCCGGTACGCTTGTCGGAGGACTACTTTATTGCTACCGACAAGGCGAACCCGCCGGAGATCGCCATCGACCGGCCAACCGGCGATTATCGCGCCAGTCCCATCGAGGAAGTCACGGTCGGGGTGAAGGCGTCGGATGAGTTTGGCTTGAACAAGGTGAGCCTCCATTACTCCGTCAACGGTGGACCGGAAAAAACGATCGATCTGTCGCAGCAGCCGGGCGCGAAGAACGTGAGCGGCTCGACCACGCTGAGCCTGGAAGATTTCAAGCTGATTCCCGGGGATCTGGTCAGCCTCTACGCCACGGCCAAGGATGGCCATGCGGAAGCGCGCACCGACATGGCCTTTATCCAGGCAGACCCGTTCGAGCGCGAGTTCTCGCAATCGCAGCAGATGGGCGGCGGCGGAGGTGGGGGCGGAATGGGCGGGGGAAGCCAGACCGACATTTCCAAACGCGAGAAAGAGCTGATCGCCGCAACCTGGAAGCGGCAGAACGACAAGGCTGCCACGCCAAAAGATGCGGCGGAGGCGGGCAAGTTCCTCTCCAGCGTGCAGACCAAATTGCAGGAACAGGCGTTGTCCCTGGCGGCGCGCATGGATAGCAGGGATTTGTCGTCGGCCAACGAGGAATTCAACAGCTTCGGGCAAGGACATGCAAGCGGCCGCCGCAGCCATGACGCCGTCGTCGGACAAGCTGAAGCAAATGCAATGGCACGATGCCATTCCAGCGGAACAGAAGGCGCTGCAGTATCTGCTGCGCGCGGAGGCCACTTTCCGCAAGATCCAGGTTGCGTTCGGCCAGCAGGGCGGGGGTGGTGGCGGCGGGGTGGCGGTGCGGGTCGCGACCTTGCCAGCCTGTTCGACCTCGAACTGGACACGGAGAAGAATCAGTATGAGACGGCGCAGACTGGCTCCGCGGCAGACCAGCGCGCCAAAGCAGTGGATGATGCTTTGGCAGAAGCTCGATGCCCTGGCGCGCCGCCAGGAAGAGCTGGCCAAGCAGCAGCGCAACAGCCCGCAAACCATGCAGGAGCGCTGGCAGCAGGAGATGCTGCGCCGTGAGGCGGAAGCAGCTTCAGCGCCAGATGGAGCAGATGGCCCAGAACGGTCAGCACCAGAATGGGCAGCAGAGTCAGCAAGGACAACAAGGCCAGCAGGGACAACAGGGCCAACAAGGGCAGCAGAGCGCGGGTGGTTCCTCGAGTGGATCGTCTTCGGGGGGCTCCTCCGGCCAATCGCAGTCTGCCCAGTCTCGCGGATCGCGAGGTCAATCGCAGTCGAATGGCAATGGAGATGCAGCCGACCCGCGTGTGACCCAGGCACTGAACCGGCTGCGCAACGCCGATGAAGAGATGAAGCGCAGCGCCGGACAGCAGCAGAGTAGCGAAGCGGCGCGACGGGCGGCCGATCAACTGCGCCAGGCTGCAGGTTTGATGAGCGGTGCGCAGCAACAACAGGCCACAGGCAAACTCGATTCGCTGTCTCGTGAAACCGATCGCCTGAGCAAGGAAGAACACGCGCCAGGCGGATCGCATCCGTGGCTTGACCGGGCAACCGGGCGTGTCCAATCAGGAGCAGTATTCCGCCAGGCTGCAGCAGCGCAACAAACTGGCGGAGGACCGGCAGCAGCTCTCCGACGATCTGTCTCAACTGGAAAAGAATCTGCGTAACGCGGCCCGTGAGCTGGCGCCGACGCAACCTCAGGCGGCTTCAAAGTTGCGCGACGCGCTGGGGGGCATGGACCAGACTGACCTGACGAACCGCGTGCAGCGAACTGCCGACTGGCTGCGCCGGGGGGTCAACCCCAACTCCAATGGAACGGAAGAAGGCATCAGCAAGGGTCTGGATCAATTGAGCCAACAAGTGCACCAGGCACAACAAGGGCTTGGGCCCGGGCAAACCCGGGCAGGGCCAGCAGCAGGGTGGCGAGCAAACGGCTGCGCTCGACCACGTCGAACGCTTCCGCGACCAGGTTGAATCGTTGACGGCGCGTGGACAGAATTCGTTGGGCCGCCAGCCTGGACAGACAGCAGGGGCAAGGCAGCGGACAGCCAGGGACAGGGCGGACAGCCGGGCAAGCCAATCAAGGCAGTTGGAGCAGCCAGGGTGGCCCCGGCGCTCAGATTGCTCAGAACGGCGGGGGAGGCCAACGCGGGGGAAACCAGGTCGCCCAGGATAACTTGAGCGGCGACGTGGGCAACTGGCGCTCCGGTGGCGGGGCGGTCGGCACCGCCTGGAACAACATCAATACCGGGAACAACCATTTCGATCGATCAGGCGGCCCTGCTGCTCCGGACAATTCGCCCGTACCGGCCGACCCTGAACGTACCTTCCAGCAGGGGATGGCGGAGTTGAACCAGCTTCACCATCTGGCCCAGAATGATCCGGCGGCGCTCAAGGAGGTTCAGGAGCTGGCGCGCGAGATGCAGCGTCTGGACCCGCGCCGGTTCCCGGGCAATCCGGCGATGGTGGAGCAACTCCACACCGAGGTGCTCAGCGGGGTCGACAAACTGGAGCTGCAGCTGCGTCACGATTCGATGACCAGACACCGGGGCAGGTACGTACGACCAAAGAGGCCTCGGTCCCGCCCGGGTACGAGGAAGCGGTGGCCGACTATTACCGCCGGCTGAGCAAAGGCCAGTAGCTGCGTTCCGCGCACTACATGCGCTCGGCATCCTCGCATTCACGCGGGGATGCACAGCTTCAGCGCCTTCCTGGCGCAATGCGCTTGAAAATCGTCTTCAGCGCCTGTAGCGCTGTCATCCCGAGCCTAAACGAGCGGAGTGGAGCGCTCTGCGAGTTGCTACCGATCTCCGAGGCTATGAGCTCTACTTACCCTTGTAGTCCTTGAAAAGGTCTGGGAATTGCTGCTTGAGCGCTTCTACCTTCGGACGATCGCAGACCAGGATGTAGGGATTGTTGGGGTTATGCAGTGCGTAGTCCTGGTGGTAGGACTCGGCATCGTAAAAGCCCTTCAGCGGCACTACCTGGGTCACGATCGGCTTGCGAAATACTTTGGCCGCGTCCAGTTGCGCGATGTAGTCCTTGCTGATCTTCTGCTGCTCGTCGTTGGCGTAGAAGATAACGGAGCGGTACGATTCGCCCACATCCGGACCCTGCCGATTGAGCTGGGTCGGGTCGTGGACCACAGAAAAGAAAATCTGCAGGAGCTGGCCATAGGTGATCTTCGAAGGGTCGTAGACAACCTTGACGGATTCCGCGTGCCCGGTGTTCTCCTGGCCAACCTGTTCGTAGGTCGCGGTGGCGGCGGAGCCGCCCGAGTAGCCCGCCGTGGTCGCCAGCACTCCTTTGACGCGCTCAAACACCGATTGCGTTCCCCAGAAGCAGCCGCCGGCAAAGACCGCAGTCTGCTTTCCCGGATGTCTGGGCCAGGGGGCTATCGTTGCAGGGAGCGGGTATCGGGGCCTTGGTAGCGGCAGTGCACCCGATACAGGCAGCAAAGGCCATCAGCATAGCAACCACGGTGTTGCGCATCAAGAAGTCTCCTGAGGCGTTGCGAGCGAATACACCCGGTATTGAGACGCCTATACGATGCAGAAGTTACAGCCGATTCTGCTCTAGAATAGCGTTGTGATGCGAGATATTTCGACGGCGTTCCGCTCTTGCCCTTCCTGCTCTCGCACTCATGCTCTGCTGCGGCCAGCTGGCGTCCTTGCCCAGCAGATGGAGCACTCCGCGCCTTCGGCCCCGTCCACCCGCTTGACCATCAAGACCTACGACGGCAAGACGCTGAACTTCAGCCCCGAGGAGTTGGCCGCTCTGCCCCACAAATCGGTCTCCGTCTTCAATGCCCATACCAAGACCAACGAGACGTACTCGGGCGTCGTACTGGCCGATCTGTTAGGCAAAGCCGGTGTTCCTCTGGGGGAAAGCGTCCGCGGTAAGCTCTTCATGATCGGGGTCATTGCCGAAGGAATGGACCACTATAGCGTCCTATACTCACTGGCTGAGGTAGACCCGGCAATCCACACCGGCGACGTGATCGTTGCCGACATGCTCGACGGTCAAAAGCTGGGCAAGGATGGCGCGTTCAAGATGGTTTCAAGCGAAGAGCGCCGCCCGGCTCGCTGGGTGCGCAACCTCACCTCGATTTCCGTAGTCAAGGTGGAACCTTAGCACATGCGGATGCGACCAGGCGCTGTAATGAGAAAGTTTTCATTAGCTCGTGCTGTTGAAGCTGTGTACTGCCAGTTGCGGGCGCGGTCAACTGCGAGCACCCAGGCCGGCTCTGCCTCCTACCGGCTACGTCTCTATCACCTGCACACCGGCGAACATATCGATGTGGTCTACCGCATAGGCGATCAGTACCTGCCCGATCGTATCGCGGAGTTGGACCATTTTCTGCGCGACCATCGCACCGGTGACGTGAAGGAGTATGACCTGAAGGAGTTCGACCTGCTGCACGATCTGCTGGTCAAGCTGGGCCGTCCGGATGGGGAAATCGACATCGTCTGCGGATACCGCACTCCGTGGAGCAACAACTACCTGCGGGAACACGGGCATGGCGTTGCCGAGCATAGCCAGCACATGGAAGCCAAGGCCATCGATATCCGCATTCCGGGAGTTTCGAGCGCTGAGGTCCGCGATGCGGCGTTGTCACTGGGCCGCGGGGGCGTGGGCTATTATGCGCAATCCGATTTTGTTCACGTAGATGTGGGCCGGGTACGCCGCTGGTAGCGTTGCGCTACTTTCGGTGCCCTACGGTAGCGCAAGCAGCAGCCAGGTGCCGCGCGCCCGTGGCCATGAGCTGCTGGATATTCTCTACCGATGCGATACCGCCCCTGGCGCCGACCGCGGTGCAGTTCAATGCAGCTGCGGCGCACGCGAAATCTAATTGCCGTTCCAGCGGCCAATCCTGGTGCAGGCCATAGATGAAGCCGGCGTGGAAAATATCTCCGGCTCCCGTGGTATCGACGACCGGAACGGAATAGGCACACACGTGGTGTAACTGCGTACCATTCCAGGCCAGCACGCCATTCTCGCCCAAGGTTGCCGCGGTAAGACAGCAGCCATAGCGGCGTTGCATTTGACGCAACGCCAGTTCTAAATCGGGCTCCCCCATGAGCCGGCAGGGGATATCCCGGCTGACAATGAGATAATCCACGTTCTCTAACAACTCTTCCACGCCCGGATACAACTCATCCAGATCGGCGATGACGGGTATACCGGCAGCGCGGGCCCAACCCGCCGCTGCGGCCGCTGCCGCCGTGTCGTAGCCATCGACGTGAAGGGCGCGCGCATTCACGATCCATTGGCGGTCCAGATCAGCAGGCTTGAGGGCGACCCGCGGATCCCTCCGGCAAAGTACGGTCCGCTCGCCACCGCTGTCGACCAGTATCAGCGATTGCGGACTTGTCCCTCCGGGAACGGTGATGATCCGCGCATCCACACCTGCGCGGGCAAAGGCTTCGTGATGGAGTGCCGCAGCGGAGTCGTCGCCAAGGATTCCCACATACCGCGTAGACATGCCCCACTGTTGACAAGCCACGACTGTGGTCGCTACCTGCCCGCCAGGCAGCACCCTCGCCCCGCTGTATTCCACTTTGGAACCGCGTTGCGGGTAGCTTTCGAGAGCGATGAGCGTATCTGTCGCATTCAGGCCAACGCCGACAAGGTCAACCCTGGACGGTTTCGTCATCCTGTCAGTGTAGACCCGGAACGCACATTTTGCGCTACACTAGTGCGACCCATTAAGGTCTTCAAACTTGCCTGCTGGAAAGCATATTTGGCGCCTGGTGTTGCCCATCGCGCTGTTCGCGCTGGTCATCGGGGCCACGCTCG
Organism: uncultured Acidobacteriaceae bacterium; assembly: GCA_963757515.1. Classification (GTDB taxonomy): domain Bacteria; phylum Acidobacteriota; class Terriglobia; order Terriglobales; family Acidobacteriaceae; genus PALSA-350. Next base: position 659,723 of record CAVWRV010000001.1, read on the forward strand.
GCGGAGTCTGGCATCATCATGCCAACGCTCCGGCCGACACCTGTCCCATCTGCCATCTGAGCCATCAAGCCATTGAACCGCCGCCGGCCGGCATTCGTGTAGGTATTCCGTCTCCCCGGGGCCCCGGGCCGGAGCCCCAAGGGGATAACTTCACCCCCAGTCCTGCCGTTCGCCGCCTTCCCGCCCGCGCACCCCCCGCCTAAAACAGTCTCCTCCTTTACGTGCCGCCCGCGGCGCGCCAATCAGTGTATCGCCCTCCTCCAAGAAGGCTGACTGCCCATGCGTTTCCAACGTTTGCGTCTTCTATGCTTTATCGTCACGACCACTGTTTCGTGTGCCGCCGGGGCGCAATCCCCGCCTCCCCAGTCGGCACCGCCGGCGCAAGCGCTGGCGCAGAATCCAGCATCGGTGACCATTTCGCTCGACGACGCCATTCAGATGGCGCTGCGCCACAACCACAACCTATTAGCTGCGCGCACCACCATCCAGCAGAGCGAAGCGGAAGAGATCACGGCGAATCTACGTCCCAACCCGGTGATTTTGAGCGATTGGCAATTCCTGCCGATTTTCCAGCCGAGCCAATTCAGTGCGGATTACCTGGACAACATAGCGCAGTTCGACCTGGGGGTCAGCTACCTGTTCGAGCGAGGCAAGAAGCGGCAACACCGGTTGCTGGCGGCCAGGGATGTGACGGCGGAGACCCGGTCGCTGGTCGCCGACAACGAGCGCAGTCTTGCCTTCAGCGTTGCCACCGGCTTCATCAATGTAGAGCTCGCCGAATCGACCCTTGAGTTGGCCCAGCAGGATCTCAAAAGCTTCCAGAACACGGTGGATATCGCCCAAGCGCGTTACAAGGCAGGCGACATAGGCGAGGGCGATCTGCTCAAAATAAAACTCCAGATGCTGCAGTTCCAGACCGACGTATCCGCATCCCAACTCGCCCGGGTGCAGGGCCTCTCAGATCTGCGCCAGCTTCTCGGATACGAATCGATCGCGGCTGACTATGACGTGGCCGGGGCATTCGACTACCAGCCGGTCAAGGGCAACCTGGACGACTTTCAGGCGAAAGCCCTGCAGAACAGGCCCGACTTGCGGGCAGCCCAGCAGGGAGTAACCGCTGCCAACAGCCAGCACGCATTGCAGCAGGCGATCGGCAAAAGAGACATCACGGGTGAAATCAACTACACCCACCTTGGTTATCTCAACGACGTTTCGCTGTTTGGGCAAATGCAAATGCCGATGTTCGATCGCAACCAGGGAGAAATTGCCCGCGCCGCGCTTTGCCATCACCCAAGCCCAGGAGCAGGAGAGATTCGCCAACGGGCAGGTGCTGACCGACGTTCGAGATGCCTTTGAGAATTTGCGCACCAACGACCAGGTCGTCGGACTTTATCGCTCCGGGTATCTGGACCAGGCGAAGGAGTCCCGCGACATCAGCGAGTACGCTTACCGGCACGGCGCAGCCAGCCTGCTGGATTTTCTTGATGCGGAGCGGAGCTACCGGGCCATACAACTCGCTTACCGCCAGGCGCTCGCTTCCTACCTGCTGGCGCTCGAACAGCTTCGCCAAGCTGTAGGAACCAGGAGCTTGCCATGACTTCACCATTTGACCACGGATTACGACAGCGCGTGGCGCTTCGCATTGACGCTCACGGGCTGCAGTTCGAACGATCGCAAGCGGGCAGGCCAAATGACCTCCTATTCCGCCGACACTTCCCCCTCTGGGACCGCCCAGCTTTTTACCATTCCGCAAGACCAGATGTCGCATGTCCAGGTAGTGACCGTCCGGCCCAGCACCTTAATTCGTACGCTCCGGCTCACGGGCGCTGTGGCTTACAACGCTTTCAACACCACACCCGTCATCACCCAGGTGGGGGGACCGGTCAGCCGGATCCTGGTCGTGCCCGGGCAGCACGTCAAAACCGGTCAGCCCATGCTGGACGTGAGCAGCCCAGATTATTCGCAATTGCTGGATGCCTATTTGAAGGCAGCGGATTCCTTCCGCCTGGCGGAGAAGAATTGGGTCCGCGCACAGGACTTATACCAGCACCACGCCATCGCCCAGCGTGACCTGGAGCAGGCCGAGTCGGACCGCAACCAGGCGCAGGCAGACCTGAACGCGGCTGACCAGGGGATGAGGATTCTCGGCATCAAGAACCCGGGCGACCTGGCGAAGGCCCCGAGTTCGGCGCTGATTCCGGTACTTGCTCCCATCGGCGGCGAAGTCGTGGAGCGTCTCGTCTCGCCCGGCCAGGTGGTGCAGGCCGGTCAAACCCAGGCCTTTACCATCTCAGACCTGAGCACGGTATGGGTTCTGGCCAATGTGTACCAGGCCGACCTGGCGGCAGTTCGCAGCGGCGACGACGTCGTGGTGCGAAACGGATTCATATCCCGACCGTTTCCATGGAAGGATCTCCTATGTCTCGCCGGCCCTCGACCCCAACACCAGGACGCTGCAAGCCCGCATTGTCGTGGACAACCCGGGGAAAAGTTGAAAAGGGATATGTATTGCACCGTCACCGTGACGGCAGGCTCCATTCCGAATGCGCATCACCGTGCCCGACTCCTCGGTTCTGCGCGACGACAACAACCAGCCGTTCGTGTATCTGGCCATCGGCGCGAATCAGTTTGGCAGGCGGGACGTGGAGATCGGCCAAAGCCTCGAATGGGCAGACGCAAATTCTACGGGGCATTTCCCCTGGAGAGAGGGTTGTGGGCGATGGCAGCTTGTTTCTTCAGTTTGCTAATTCGCTGCAACACTGAGGAGGCGGCTTCCCATGATTCATCACATCGTCCATTTTGCGCTGCGGCAACGGCTCCTGGTCCTGCTGCTGGTGGCGTTCATTGCCGTCGGGTGGCGCGATCTCATTCCAGCACATGCCGGTGGACGCCTATCCCGATCTCTCGCCGCCGATGGTCGAAGTCATCACCCAGTGGCCCGGGCACGCAGCCGAAGAAATCGAACGCCTGGTTACCATCCCGACGGAAGTGGAAATGAACGGCGTGCCCAAAATGGCGGTGATGCGCTCGATTTCTCTCTACGGGCTTTCCGACGTCATCATGACATTTGAGGAAGGCACCGACGACTATTTCGCGCGCCAGGTGGTTTTCCAGCGCTTAAGTGAAGTGACGTATCCAACCGGCGTAACCCCCACGCTGGCGCCGCTGGCGAGCCCGTCCGGGCTGGTCTATCGATATGTACTCGAGAGCCCTGACCGCACCCCGCAAGAGCTGAAGGTCTTCGAAGACTGGGTCATCGAACGCGAATATAAGCAGGTTCCCGGGGTCGCGGACGATTCCGGTTTCGGCGGCACCGTAATGCAATATCAGGTGCTTCTCGATCCGGCAAGACTTTACGCGTACCACATCACGGTGCCGGCCGTGCTGCAGCAGCTGTCGGTCAACAACTCCAATGCCGGCGGCGGATTCTATTCGCAGGGCGGCCAATTTTATTATGTTCGCGGCCTCGGGCCTGGTGCGCGATACCCGGGACATCGGCGACGTCATCGTGGGCACGCAAAATGGAGTCCCGGTGCGCATCCGCGACATCGGTGAAGTCACCATCGGAGGCGCCCCGCGCCTGGGCGAATTTGGCTTCAACAAGAACGATGATGCCGTCGAGGGCGTCATCATGATGCGCCGCGGCGAGCAAACACAGAACGTGCTCAAGGGGGTCGAAGCAAAAACCCGGCAACTGAATGAGACATTCTGCCCGCCGACGTAAAGGTGCGGCCCTACTACGACCGCAGCGACCTGGTTCAACTTACCATCGACACCGTCGAGCACAACATGCTGGTGGGCATGGCTCTGGTGCTCATCGTCCTGATGGCTTTTCTGGTGAGCGTTCGGGCAGCGGTCATCGTTGCCCTCACCATTCCTATGGCTTTGCTCTTTTCCTTCATTTTCCTGCATGCGCGAGGGGTCGCGGCAAACCTGCTTTCGATTGGCGCCATCGATTTTGGCATTCTCATCGACGGAACCCTGGTGATGGTGGAGAACATATTCCGCGAGCTGGGCGCGCGTGAAGGCCAGAGCTACGACCTGCAAGAGGTAATCCTGGCGGCGGCCAAGGACGTCGATCGCCCCATCTTCTACTCCGTCGCGGTCATTATCGCGGGCTATCTGCCCATCTACGCGCTCGGTGGGCCGTCGGGAAAACTGTTCAAGCCAATGGCGGATACGGTGTCGATCGCACTGGTCGGCGCGCTGATCCTGACCCTCACCTTCGTTCCCGTCATGTGCGCTTACTGGTTCAAAAACGGGGTGCACGAGCGCGTGAACAAGCCCTTTAAATGGTTGACGGAAAAGTATGCGGTCGAACTCGACTGGTGCCTCGACCACCCCAAAACAACCATGTTCGTGGCCACCTTGATTTTCGCCGCCACGCTTCTGCTCATCCCTTTCATCGGCGGTGAGTTTATGCCTCACCTCGACGAAGGCGCGCTGTGGGTGCGGGCGACCATGCCGTACACGATCTCGTTCGAGGAAGCGAGCAAGTTCTCGCCCCAGGTGCGCAACATCCTGATGAAGTATCCGATGGTCACCGACGTCGGCTCTGAACTTGGCCGGCCGGACGATGGCACCGATCCCACCGGTTTTTTCAACGACGAGTTCTACGTGGGCCTGAAGCCTTACAATGACGCGTCATGGAAGCGCGGCAGTATCCACAACAAAGCCGAGTTGGACCGAGGACATTCAGAAGCAGCTGAGCGCATTTCCGGGAGTCATCTTCAATTACACCCAGCCGGCCGAAGACGCGGTCGACGAAGCCTTGACGGGCCTCAAGAGCGCGCTGGCGGTAAAAATTTATGGCCCCGACCTGAACCTCTTACAGAGCAAGGCGCTCGAGATCAAGCGCCGGCTCTCCCAGGTGCCGGGATTTACCGAGCTGACCGTAGTGCGCGAGCTGGGCCAGCCCAGCTTGCTGATCGACGTGGATCGCGACAAGATTGCGCGCTACGGTATCAACGTGGCGCGACGTAGAGGCGATGGTACAAGCGGCCGTGGGCGGCCAGGCGGCTACCCAGGTAATCCAAGGCGAAAAATTGTTCGACCTGGTGGTGCGCATGAAGCCGGAATTCCGGGAAAATGCGCAGCAGATCGGCAATCTGCTGGTCGGTACGCCGGCAGGCCAGCAAATCCCGCTGAGCGAGCTGTCGAATATCCACGAGGCCGGCGGCGCATCTTTCATCTATCGCGAAAACAACTCCCGCTACATCGGCGTGCAATACAGCGTCGAGGGGCGCGACCTGCAGAGCGCGGTACTCGATGGGCAGCAGGCCATCGCGGACATTGAAAAATCTTTGCCGCGCCGGGTATCGGCTCGCATGGGGCGGGGAGTACGGCGAATTTCTTGAAGCCAAGCACCAGATCGAGTTCATCGGCCCGCTCGCCTTGCTGATCATTTTCATGATCCTGTTCGCGCTGTATGGCAATTTCAAATTCCCCGTGACCATTGCTCTCGGGGTCATCCTGACCGAACCTGTGGGGGCCCTCATCGCGCTCAAGTTGACCCACACGCCGTTCAGTGTCTCGTCGGCACTTGGCTTGCTGGCCCTCATGGGCGTTTCGGTCGAGACCGCCGTCATCCTTGTCTCCTACATCAATAAGTTGCGTCTGGAGAATCGGGACATCCGCACCGCGACTCGCGAGGCTTCGCTCTTGCGGCTGCGGCCGATCGTGATGACCGCTCTGGTCGCTTGCCTGGGCTTCTGCCGGCGGCGCTTTCCACCGGCATCGGTTCCGACACGCAAAGACCATTTGCCATCGTGATCGTCGCCGGCCTGGTCTCGCGCCTGTTCCTCGGGTTTCTTCGTCAACCCTGTGCTGTACGAGATGGTCGCCCGCGATGGAGACGTCTTGCAGGTTTGAGGGTCGAAAAACATCTCCACGAGAGTGCGCTGAACAGCAGGTCCCTCCACTGCGCTACGCTCCGGTCGGGATGACAATTCCGTTGGACGATTGGCGGGTGTTCCTTTGACGGGGTGTTCCTTTGACGGCGCTGCAACCATTGCCTTGCAACAGAATTGTCATCCCGACCGGAGCGCAGCGTAGTGGAGGGACCTGCTGTTTCTTCCGCCACTATCCGATGCTGAATGGAAGCGCCCCCTCCCCTTTGTCATCCCGACCGGAGTGGAGGGATCTGCGGTTCAGCGGACTTCTCGTGGAGATGTTTTTCGTGCGCCTTAAGCGCCCTAAGCGCCCTATGTTCACACTGGGTGCTCGTAGTGTCCCTACGGCGTCCAAAAACCTTCGTGCACTTTTCCCGCCTCGTCTTCCAGGAACGGCCCCGCGACAGCAATCTGCTTCTGCCCGCGGGCAAACACTTCCCGGCAGGGCAGATCGAGAGTGGGATTTTCTCGTGGCTGCCGGTGTAGCGCAGCAGGCCGGTTTCCGCCAACGCAAAGACCACGCGGCCCACGCCAATCCAGTAAATCGCGCCGGCACACATGGCACAGGGCTCGGTGCTGGTGTAAAGCGTGCAGCGGGCGAGCTCGGCTTCACTCAGCAGCCGGGCAGCTTCGCCACAGGCCACCATCTCAGCGTGCTGTGTCGGGTCTCCTTTGGGCCGGACGGCATTGTTGCGTGCAGCAACGACCGTCTCACCCCGCTCGTTGACGATCAGCGCGCCGAACGGGTGGCGCCCGTCTTCGCGCGCGGATCGCGCCAGCTCAATGGCCTGCCGCAGAAAAGCCAGGTCCTGTTCCGTTACCTGTTCCACCAGTTACACCTCCGCTTTCGAGGAAAAGAAAAGGTTGAGTAAGACCGCGGTCACGGCGGTCATGAAAATGCCACTGTTCAGAAACAGCCGGGCCGCATCCGGAGCATGCGCAAAAAGCTGCGGTGAAGCGATGGGCAACACGCCCATGCTCACCGAGACAGCCACGATGATCGCATTGCTGGTGCCCTGGTAGCGGACCCGGGTCAACTCCTCAATGCCGGCCATGGTGGTCATGCCGAACATCACGATCGACGCCCCACCCAAGACCGGCCGCGGAATTCCGGCGATCACCGCAGCCAGTTTCGGTAAGAATCCCAGCAGGACCAGTAATCCGCCCCCCGCCGCGACCGCAAAGCGGCTCTTGATTTTTGAAAGCGCCAGCAGGCCGGTGTTTTGGGAATATACGTTGTAAGGAAAACTGTTAAAAATCCCGCCCAGTACGGTCGATAACCCATCGGCGCGGAAGGCCGCCGTCAAGGTTGCCGGGCCGATCGGGCGGCCGGTGATTTCGCCGATGGCCAGACAGTTGCCGGTGGTTTCCGTCATCACCACCAGCATGGAGAGGCTCATCACCAACGCGGGCAGAAAGACAAAATGCGGGGGCCCAAACAGCAGGGGATGCGCCATGGCAAACCACGGCGTTGCCGGCACCTGGCGGAAGCTCGCCTGGCCGGCCAATGCGGCCAGAGCGGTGCCGCCGATCAGCCCCAGCAACACGCTGAGATTGGCGATCATACCGCGGCCGAAGCGCTGGATGGCTACGATCAGCACAATCGTCGCCACGCCTAATCCGAGGTGGAGAAGGCTGCCGAAGTCGGCCGCCGCAGGTGTCTCCGCCACCCAGCCAGCCGCCCGCCACCGGCAGCAGCGAGAGGCCGATCACCGTGATCACGGAGCCGATCACGACCGGCGGAAAGAAGCGCAGCATACGGCTAAACCAGGGCCCCACCAGCATGGTGAATAAGCCGCAGCTGATCACTGCCCCATAGAGTGTCGGGATGCCGTAATGACTGCCGATCAGAATCATGGGCGCGACGCAAATGAAGGAGCAGCCCTGGATCAAGGGGAGACGCGCACCAAACTTCCACCAGCCCAGAGTTTGCAGCAGGGTCGCCAATCCAGAGGTAAACAGGTCGGCGCTGATGAGCGCGATCACCTGCCCCGGCGTAAACTGCAGCGCGCTGCCTAAAATCAGCGGCACGGCAACCGTGCCGGCGTACATCACCAGCACATGCTGCAGCCCATAACAGACCAGGCGCGGAAGACCCTCAACGGCATCGATCGAGTCGCCATCGGCCACTACCAACGCGGGGTCCGCAGGACCCGGCTGGACGTTCGTATCGGCGGAGGCGGTCATTGCGAGGTTACATCATAGCGTGACTCCGGTTTTTTGTTGTTCTGCGAAGCGGTCTCATTTAGTAATTGCCAATGACTCCCAAAAGGACATTTTGTTTGTTGGCCGCGCTGGCGAGCGCATCTTTGGTGTTCGCGCAGTCTACGGGCACCGCTCCAGCCAAGCTGGTGGTGAAGAACGCGTTCATCCTGACTATGGCGAAAGGCCAGCGTGAGCCGGTGAAAGGTTACCTGGTGGTGGGCGAGGATGGCCGTTTGTTGGCTGTCGCGGCGGGCGATCCTCCGGCGGACCTGCGGGCGAAGGAGAGCCTGGATGCTGGTGGGCACTGGGTTATCCCTGGCTTTATCTCCGCCCATAGCCATCTATGGCAAAGCGCCTTTCGCGGTCTGGGAGCAGACAAGACCCTGTTGGGATGGATCGATGCGCTGTACGCGCCCGCGGTCAAAGCCAGCGCGGAAGACATGTACTGGTTCACCCTGGATGGCGCGCTCGACCATCTGCAGCATGGCATCACCGGAGCTTATAACTTCAACTTCGAGGCGCGGATGCAGGGGCCGAACAGCAACCACCGCGGATGAATATGACCAGAGCCGGCTTTCGCGCGGAGATGGACTCCGGCATTCGCTTTGTCCATAGCCTGTCGGTGGGCAAGGCTACCGCGTTGGGCGTCGAGCCCAGGTATGGAGCGGAGCAGGCGCGTGTGCCGTTAAAGGCCTTTCTGGACTGGACCAGCCAACAGCCAAAGTCGAGTAACTTTCTCGCGGTGATGATCAGCGGCCGCACCGCGTTCAACAATACCTATCAACAAACGTTGATGGAAAAGCAACTGGGGGACGAGTTCCATCTGGGCAATGAAACCCACTATCTGGAGCCGCCGGAGACGCAGTATGAGCAGCAGAGCAAGTTTCGCTGGTTTATGGATAGCGGTTTGCTTTCGAAACAACTGATCTTCGGGCACTTCATCCACACCAACAGCTTCATACTGGCGGAGAGCGGAAAGGCGGGGGTCGGCGATGTCGTGGAATCCGCTGTCGAATGGACGCCTGGCGTCGGGAGTGGCGGATATCCCCGCCTGCCTGAAGGCCGGCATCCGGGTGGGCATGGGCGTGGATGGCGAGGCCAGCGCGGACATCGCCGATCCCTTTGAAAATATGCGCACCGGGCTATACGCCGATCCGCGACAAGTATGAGGATGCGACCATCATGAGCCCCTACGACGTGCTGCGCCTGCATACCATGGGCAGCGCGGACGTGCTCGGCGTGGCTGACCGGCTGGGCAGCCTGGAGCCGGGGAAATTTGCCGACTTCCTGGTGATCGACCCGACGCGCTTCCGGACCGTCTTCGATCCTTATGCTTCGCTGGTGTTTGTTGCCGGGGAGCGCGACCTGGAACGGGTTTACGTCGGCGGCGATTTGCTGGTGCAGAATGGAGCGTTCCAGAAGCAGGATATTTCGAAGGTGAGAGCAGAAGTGAACCGGCGCGTCGCTGCTCTGCGCTGAGACAAAAAGATCGGTGAGTGTCCAAATCGGCCTTCCTGGCGCGTCATGGCAGTAGCGGACGACAACGCCCGCCTAAAATCCACGACGGAGGTTTTTCCATGGAATATTTAATGATGCTTTATGTAGACGAGGCCCAGTGGCCGAAGATGTCGCAGAGCGAGCGGGAGCAGGGATATGCGGCCTACATGGCTTACGGGGAAGCACTCAAAGCTGCGGGCGCAATGAAAGGCAGCAATCGCCTGCAGCCAACCGCGACCGCAACCACGGTGCGTAACACCAACGGCAAAACGCAGGTTTTGGATGGTCCCTACGTCGATTCGAAAGAGCAGATGGGCGGCTACTTTCTCATCGACGTGCCCGATCTGGACTCCGCACTTTCCTGGGCCGCCCGTTGCCCCGGCGCCAGTCACGGGGTGGTCGAGGTACGCCCGGTCTGGGGAATGCCGGCTGACCGGGGTTGAGCACGGACTCTTATATGAACCCCTGGGAAGGCGATGCACAGGCGGCGCGCAGCACAGCAGAAGCGGTTGCGCGCCGGAGCTACGGCAAGCTCGTCGCCTTTCTCGCCGCACGCTCACACGACGTGGCTGCCGCGGAGGACGCGCTCTCCGAAGCCTTCGCGGCAGCACTGGCCAACTGGCCCCAAAATGGCTGCCCGGCAAACCCGGAAGCGTGGCTGTTGACCGTGGCCCGGCGAAAGCTCATCGATATGACCCGGCGATGGCACAGCAGTGATGTTGCGGACGACGACCTGGAACGTATGACCGCCGTCCTTGGTGCTACTGCCGCGGAATGGGAAATCCCCGACCGCCGCCTGGCCCTGATGTTTGCCTGCGCGCATCCTGCCATTGAAGCCGGCATCCGGGCGCCCTTGATGCTGCAGGTCATCTTGGGCCTCGATGCGGCAACCATCGCATCGGCGTTCCTCATGTCTCCCACCGCCATGGGCAAACGGCTGGGGCGGGCCAAGAACAAGATCCGGGAGGCCGCTATTCCGTTTTGCATTCCGCAACGCGAAGAACTCCCCGGGCGCCTGGATACCGTGCTGGAGGCGATCTACGCCGCGTTTGCGGAGGGATGGAGCGACGCGGCCGGCACGGACATCGCGCGCCACGATCTCACCAGCGAAGCGTTCTTTCTGGCCCGGCTGGCAACCGAGCTGCTGTCCGCCGAGCCGGAGGCACTTGGCTTACTCGCCCTGATGCTGCACGCGGAAGCCCGCCGCGGCGCGCGACGCAGCGCAGAGGGCGAGTACGTCCCCCTGGCTGATCAGGATCCGGCACGCTGGGACTTGCAGATGATCGAGGAGGCCGAAGCGCTGCTGCGGCGGGCCAGCGCTTGTGGAGCGATGGGCCGTTATCAACTCGAAGCTGCGGTCCAGTCCGCGCACGTGCATCGCTGCCGCACCGGGCATGCCAATTGGTTGGCGGTGCTGCAACTCTACGACGCCCTGCTGGCCATCACTGGCTCACCGGTGGTGGCCATCAATCGCGCCTTGGCCATGGCGGAGTTGGAGGGAGCGCACGCAGCTCTCGCCGCCATGCCCAACCACGCCTGGGACACGCGCCTCGCCGCTTACCAGCCCTACTGGGCGGCGCGCGCGGAGCTGCTGGCTAAGACCGGTGCGCATGGCGAAGCCCGGGACGCCTACGAAATTGCCATCGGTCTGGAACGCGATCCTGCAGTCCGCCGCTTTCTCGAGCAGCGCCGGTCGGGACTCTTGCCTCAGCGGATCACATGAAGCGTCCGCGCTCCGTTTGATTGCCAGGGTCCTATCGCCATCCCTTCCTCAGCTGCGAAGATTCATCGTTCCAATCCCACACCCGATGTGCGAGAATCGTTCGCCAGCCCAAATCCAGGAATTTCGACAAGGCAACGGTTTGATATCTGACAAAGCGGTCAATCCCCTCTCGTTGGACATCACCCAGGCAGGCAACACGGTCGTGGTGCGATGCAACGGCAAGTTGGTCGCGGGGGTGAACGATGTTCTCTACGCCAAAGTCAGCCAGCTGATCCCGGGGTCGAAGAGAATTGTGCTGGACTTGACCAATCTTACCCGGGTAGACAGCATGGGCCTGGGCACGCTGGTTCGTCTATACGTGTCTTGCCGGTCGGCAGGCTGCAGTTTAGAACTCATCAATCTTGGGCAACAGGTTCGGCAGCTTCTTGGGACCACTCATCTTTTGTCGGTTTTTGCCATTATCGGGGAACATGGTATTAAGATGGGCTGATCTGAATTCGCGGCCATTACCATATGGAGTTACTTCAATCCGCCCTTGGGTTACGCAAGGTCTCTAGCAAGTCAGGATGAAACCGGTATGCTCTTCAACAAGCGGCGATTCTCCAAACTCTGTGATCGATTCTTTCGGGGGAGGGATTCGATAGTAGACAAGGAGAGTCGCCGTCCGTCTTCCACCCGCCTCGAAGCTTTCACCCCTGGTAAGTGAGCGAAGCATGGCCAGATCAAACAAAGCATCCTGCAAGGTCCTGCCGTTCGTTGTACCCGAGGCTTCCCGTGAAGGACAGCTGGAGAAGTGGTTTCGCGGTGTTATCCAGAGCAACCACGAATTAATAGCCGCCCTGGAGCGGCTGCGCGATTCGTACCAGCTCTTGATGCAGAAGCCGGTGAGCGAAGCCGATCAAGCCGTCCTGTTGGCGGTTGAGATCACGCTGAACAGGGCCAGGAACGCACAAGCATTGTAGTCCTGCTACGCGCAGTCCCTCCGATAGAGAGCGATCATGAGCTACGACGGAACCAGTGTTTATTGCCCCACCTGCTTTGCAATTCCGGGGGAGGTGTGCCGAACCAAGTATCTTGTACACGGCCACAATGAAGTTACACCCGTCGTCTGCCCTACTCACCGTGCCCGCTTAGCAGATGTTCAGAAAGAATCCAGCCGTCGCTTGTTTGCCCAGCTGCTTTGTGCAGTCGCGCTCCGTTCCCTCGAACTGCACAAGAGATAGCCGGACATTCGCCGCCGCCGTTAATTCAATACCAGACTTTGCCCCGCGGGCCCACTTGCGGCCAGGATTACGGGGCCTATCCTGCGCCGGTCAATCTGGGACTGTTCTGTAGGAGGGGTCGGTGGTTGCTTGTAATCTGGCTGCGAGTTCTGAGCAGGACTGCTGATACCAGTCCCCGCTATAGCTCCGCAGGTTAATAATGCCGCTAGGGTGATCCTTGCAGTACGCCTTTGCAGCGATTTCCGTCTCTCCAGGAGTCGGTCCGGATGTCGGTTTCGTGTCAATGGCTTCACCTTCTTCCCCGCGCAATTGCGCATTCCTTTTAAATCCTGTCTCGTCTTTCACCGCATGAGGATCATGGGTGGCCCCCAAGAGGAACTCTTGTGTGCGGTTGGATCGCGTTCACGGCGATCCCTCGTTCATTCGCCATCGATACTCCCCCGGGTATTGATGGTGAGGTCCGGTGAGAGATCGCCGCGTTCACGAGGATCATCTTAGAGCGAAGAATTTGCTATTACCTTTGAGTAATCTGACGGAGTAAACTTTAGTAATCCCATTTGGACGCTGTTGGAGGGGTTTCGTTCGCCGCACGCTCGCCAGTCAAACCGCGTCTGGTGTGTTCCTGGCGTTCTTCAGAGTGCTTTCCACCGCAAACAATACCGCCCGATCGGCCCCGGTAACCGGCCTTGTCTGGTATGTCTTGCGGAGTCGCATCAGAGCTTCGATGGCGTTCTGCGGCATAGTAAATGAAACAACTTCGGCTGACACCGTGTCTGGATTGATCATCTCTTCCTCGCTGACAATGAATGAACACTCCGCGGGGGGGGCGGTAGCTTCGGAAGTCCATCGGGATGTTGGAAAAATCATCCTTGAAGATGCGGCGTATTAACCAGGCAGTAATCCGGCAATCTTCTTGGGTAATCTCCCATGAACGCTAGTAATACACCCTGGCGCACCGGCTTGTCTCATCTCTACCAGGGTAGGCGTCAAATGACGCTGCACGCAATGTACACAGGACACTGACCGTTAAGCAAGGCTGACGGAAAGAGATGAGTGACGGGAGTGCTGACGCTCAGATGAGCCATCGATTAAGCTGTCCTGAGCCGAGTACCGGAATCCATGTAGGCCTTTTGGTGCGAGCGGAGCAGCGGTTATGACCAGGATTCGCTTTGTGGTTGCAATGAGCCTGGACGGCTACATCGCCGGACCGAACGGCGAGGCGGACTGGATTGTTTTGGACAAGGAAGTGAATTTCGGTGAACTATGGGCACAGTTCGACACCTTGCTCATGGGCCGCCTAACCTACGAAGCTGCGGTTGCGAGATTGGGCAAGACGAGGATGCGGGGAATGAAGTTGGTCGTCGTCTCCCGCACTCTGAGTCCTCAAGACCATCCAGATCTCATCATCCTTCCCGAGTTGAATCAAAAACAGATGCAGACATTGCGCGTCCAGAGCTCAAAAGATATTTGGCTGATGGGTGGCGGCGAGCTATTTCGTATTCTGCTGGAACTACACCAGGTCGACACGGTTGAGGTGAGCGTTATGCCGGTGTTGTTGGGCGAAGGCATCAAGGTCCTGCCGCCTCCTGCGCAGCAGGCCAGGTTGAAGCTGGCAGCTCACAGGGTCTATGGCTCAGGGATAGTGTCGTTGATTTATGAGGTCCACTAGAAACACCGGCCGTCGGGTTCGGCCTCGGAGACGTTGGCGTCACTGCTTCCATTTAGTCTTGAGAAATGGCGACCAAAGCCAAGGGCCGCATCGCGCCGGACATAGACATGGCACTCCTGACTGAGAGCTTTCAGGAACAGCTTGCATCAGGACATGCGTGTGATGCTATGGCTTCGGAGACAATCTTGCCATCGCTTCTCAGCCCACGCGGCCAATCTCTTCGGATGGACAGATGCGTATGGCGCAACGTGACGCTCTCGGATCCGAGAGCGCAAAACCTCCGTGTACGAGACACCCTCATCGAGAACTGCGATCTGGCGAATATTGACCTGACGGGGAGTCTCCTGGAGAGAGTCGATATCACCGCAACGCGGCTCACCGGCGCGGCCTACACGGAGGCTCAACTGAAAAGCGTCCTGTTTCGAGAATGCAAGCTGGATTTCACCGTTATGCGAATGGCGAAGCTGCAGAACTGCATCTTCGATCAATGCAATCTGACGGATGCAGACTTCTATGATGCTGATCTCTCCGGCAACATCTTTCGTGGGTGTGACCTGAGCCGCGCCGACATCTCTCGTGCGAAGCTGAGCGGCGCCGATATCCGCGATTGCCGTCTGGATGGCATTCGCGGGATGCCAGCGAATATGAATGGTCTTATCGTCAGCCCGGATCAGGCCGCTCTGCTCATCAGCCTCTTCGGTGTTCGCGTCGAATGGTGAACTATGAGTGGCGCACGACACTAGTCATCGGTAACGGCCGTTCCGTACGGGATTAAGGTCTTGATCTGGTCGGTTCCCGAAATGCCGATAATTTTCCAGCGGCCGGCGTCTTTCCGCAGATGAAGGGTTTGCACTTCATTTCGATTGCTGTAGACGTATTCGATCCTCAGGCGCGCCTCAGCATCGCTGGGCTGATCGGTAACCGAAACTGCGACGCTTTGAAAGGCGGTACTTTGACCCGACAAATAAGTGGCGAACTGCGCTTTCCCGCTTTCCCGAATCACTTGCTGGATCTGTTGCCGCAGCGGTCCGGAGAAAGTATCCACATACACGGCGGTATCTCCCGCGCGCGCGGCATCAAGCATCCCATACACCGTGTCTTCGGGAGTTTGGGCGCTCTTTCGCGAGTGAGAGAACAGGTCACCGGCTCTCAATGGCGCCCGCCACCCGTGGGTACGGAGAAATACCAGACCGAGCAGCGTCACAATAAACAGTCCGGTCAATACCGCCGGGCGTTTGAGAGAATTCATTTCTGGGGTACACCATCCGCGTTGGCTGGGCCCTCTTGCCGTCCAACCACGCTTAAATCAAGGTTGCTGTTCGCATCGACGATCAGCTTCTTCAACTTCGGGAAGACGAGTTCCATGGTCTCGAGATAGACGCGAGTGCTCGTGACCTGTGGACTCTTGCTGTACTCCGCGGCGACCGCGGTAAACCGTGCACTGTCCCCGTCGGCCCGGTTGATTTTGCCGTCGGAATAGGAGTGGGCCTGATCGAGCAGCTGGTCGGCTTCACCGCGGGCTCGAGGCAGAAGGCCATTGGCGTAACCGTCGGCTTCATTCACGATGCGGAAAGCATCGGAGCGCGCCCCGGCAACGCTACGGAACGCCTCCGCAGTCTCCGGCGGCGGCGACACGCTTTCAATATTGATGCTGGAGAGCAGGGCTCCGACGCGGTAGGTATCTATGATTTTCTGAGCTGCCCGGAGCACATCGCTTTGAATAGCCAGTTTCTGCGTGGTCAGAATGTCGTCGACCGTGGTGTGGGCCACGCGTCGAACAAGCTCGGACTCGACCGCAAGGCCGACAATCCGGTCAGCATTCTGCGCGGCAAACAGAAAATCTCTCGGATTGCTGACAGAATACTGGGCGACCACGCGTATGTTCAAAAGATTCTGATCGCCGCTGAAAAACTCGGAGCTTGCCGTCTGCGTGCGCCCGAGCACCGTGTCGGGTATCTCACCACCCACGACTCTGCGCCTCAACTCACGTACCTTCAGTTTGTAAACGCTATCGATCGGCCACGGCAAAGCGTAGTGAATGCCAGGAAAGACACGCGGTGCAACGACTTTGCCCCATTGCGTGACCACTCCCTGCTGATCTGTCTGAACGATATAGATCCCCGAAAGCAACCACGCAGCCAAGAGGGACCACACGATGCGGAGATATCGCCGGCCACGGCGGGGTGTCGATCGATCCGCCGGCGTCGCAGCGGGTATCGGTGGCGAAATGAGTATGCTCATCTCGCCCCTGCCTGCCCTTTGGTCAGGATTTTCAGCAAGTCGGAGTCGGAGCTAAGGATAATCGTCGTTTTGTCATCGAGGATCTTCTTGTACGACTCCAGCGTGCGGGTCAATTTGTAGAATTGCGGATTCTTTGAATAAGCCTCGCCATAGATGCGTGTAGCCTCAGCATCGCCTTTACCACGAATGGTTTCCGCTTCCTTATAGGCCGCGGAGAGAATCTCTTCCTTCTGCCGGTCCGCATTCGCCCGGATGAAGAGTGCCTGCTCTTCTCCTTCGGCACGGTATTGCATGGCAATGCGTCCCCGTTCAGCACGCATGCGGGCAAAGACATTCTGCTTATTCTGCTCCGGCAAATTGAGCCGCTTGATGCGCACGTCCACAATACTGAGGCCGTACTGCTGCAAGGCGGCGCGGTCGCTGCCGGCAGTGATGCTGTCCAGGATCGACGTCACTCTGAAGCTTATCCTTGTCCGTCGAAACCAGTGCGTCCAGATCCTCGTTGCCGAAGGCGGCTGAGAGGCCGGACCAGATGATATCGTGCAGACGCATTTCCGCGGAGGGAACATCCCCCACGCTCTGCACGAACCGGCTCGGATCTTCAATACGCCAGGCGACATAGTTTTCGATCACCAGGTTTTTCTTGTCCCGGGTCAGAAACTCCGACGGGGCTGGATTGTAGATTCTTAGACGCTTGTCAAAGCGGAGAGCGGTCTGAAAGAACCATTTCGCATGGAGTCCAGCTTGGGTGACCGTCCGCACCGGCCGGCCAAATTGCGTGATCAGGGCGAATTCGGTTTCGCTGACGGTATAAAGCGACAGCGAGGCGAGAAGCACGCCGATCCCCAGCAGCAATCAAGAAGCTTTCTGTTGAGAGTCATCATCTGTCACTCCGAGGGCAAAGGCCGAATTCCATTCGGCAGTTGGACGCCATTCTGCAACAGATACAATTGGCGTTTGCTTGTGGTCTTGTCGACGATCAGCTTGTTCCTGCCGGGAAGCACCTGCTCGACCGTTTCGAGGTAGAGCCGCGAGGAGGTTACGTCGGGCGCCAGTCGGTAGGCGGCGGCGGCAGCGTCGAAGCGGCTGGCATCGCCGCCGGCGCGTGCCGTGCGTCCAACCATGAATGCGTTGGCATTTTGCAGCATCGCGGCTGCATTGCCTCGCGCCAGGGCTATCTGCTCGTTGCTGATAGCCCTCCGCTTCGTTGATCAGACGGCTCTTCTCTTCAAAGGCGTCGGAGACTTCACGGAAAGCGTCGACGACTTCAATCGACGGATGAACATCTTCCAACTTCACATGCAGTACACGAACGCCCGCGCCATAACCGTTCAGCCGGGCCTGCAATTGCTCCTGCGCCGTGGTCTCGATGCCGCGGCGGTCGCGGGTCATCACATCGTCGAGCGAGGAGGAGGTCACGATGCTTTGCATCACCGCTTCCGCCGCGCACCGCACCGTAAGATCGGCGTCGACCTGGCGAAAGAGAAAGTCATCGGGATGCTCGGGAATGTAGTGCACGGTGGCATTGAGTTCGAGCATGTTCTGATCGCCGGAGAGCATGAGGGATTCTTCCGGGATGTTCTGAAAGCGGCCGCGACCGGTGCTGCACGTTCCATTCGTATGCCGCCGGTTCGCCAACGCCATTGCCGCTGGCGTTGGATCGAAATCCAATCTCCACCACCCGCACCCGCTGCGCTCTCACGCGGGTCAGCGTGTCGATGGGCCAGGGAAGTTTGTAGTGAAGCCCCGCTTGCCGATCGGAAGGCAGTTTTCGTCCAAAGCGCTGGATGACGCCGACCTCGTCGGTGCTGAGCATGTAAATGCCACTCAGGGCATATAACGCAATGGCCTTGTAGAGAAGGGGCTTGCGGATACGCGGCCAAAGCGATACAAACCGCGCGGCCAGCGAGCCGAATTCAAAATGCTCCATCCGGTCATCGATCCAATGATGCCCAGGCCGATCCACTGGCCAAAGGGAAGCCGCTGCCCACTTCGCCGCCAGCGCGCTGCTCTCCACTCCCCGGCAGAGGAAACATGGAGCAGGCGCAGCGAGTTCATCATCACCAGGAAAGAAGAAAGCTGGTGAGTGACGGCCGCGCCCACCGGGCCAATCCTGCCAGTCGCTGCGCAAAGCAACAGCGGTTGCATTCAAGAGGCCGGCAAAGAGGAATATGTTCTGCCACGCAGTGCGCACCGCGCTGCGGCTGACGCGGAAGAACTCCGGCAGCCGCTCGAGCGAATGCGGCAGGTAGACCACGTCAGCAGCTTCGGCAGTGACGTCGCTGGCTCCGGCCATGGCAATGCCGACGTATGCGGTGGCCAGAGCCGCCGCATCGTTCAGGCCATCGCCCGCCATGGCCGGTCTGTGCCCTTGCGAGCGAAGCTTCTCCAGCAGTTCCACCTTCTGCGCCGGCAGCAGCCCGGCTTCGAGATGAGAAATGCCCAGTTCCTGGGCGATCAACTCCGCCGCCCGCTTGCGATCCCCGGTAAAGATCCTTTGATCGGTCAGGCCAAATTCGCGCAGCGCGGAAAGGGCTTCGCGCGTTCCTTCGCGAAGGTGATCGCGAAAGAGAATGGCGCCACGAAACTCTCCTCCGTCGGCCACCAGCACCGGCGTGGCGCCCTGTTCGTCGGCATCGCGCGATAAACGATTCGATCCCGGTGACGCCGTTTTCCCGCAGGAACTCTGCATTGCCGGCGAGAATCTTGCGCCCATCCAGGTAGCAGAACGCGCCGCGGCCGGGGATAATCTCAGCGCTCTGCGGAGCGCGCGGAGTAATGCGGCGCCGATCGGCCTCGCTCACAATGGCCCGCGCCAGCGGGTGTGAGGAAGCATGCTCGGCCGATGCAGCCAGGGAGAGAAGTTCGTCGGGTGTAACCCCGGCGGCAAGGACCTGGGAGATTTCGAACTTTGCCCTCGGTGACCGTGCCGGTCTTATCGAACACGAGCACATCCGTCTTGGCCGCGCGTTCCAGAACGTCACCGCCCCGCACCAGGATGCCGCGCCGCGCCAGTCCGCCAATGGCGGCGACCATGGCCGTGGGCGTCGCCAGAATCAGCGCGCAGGGGCAGGCGACAATCAGCACAGACACAGTTCGCAGCCAGTCGCGCGTGAAGCCGTAGGTCAGAGCGGCCGAGAGCAGCAGCGCCGGAAGAAAGTACCTGGCATAGCGATCGGCAGTCCGCTCCACCGGGGAGCGCCGCTCGCTTGCCTGCTTGACCAGTTCGACCACCTGGGCGAGCGTGGTATCCGATCCGCTCCGGGTAACACGAATGCGCAGCAACACATTTTGATTCAGTGTTCCGGAGAAGACCTCATCGCCGGGCTTCTTATCCTGGGGCAGCGGCTCACCGTTGATCGAACTCTCATCGATGGTCGAGAAGCCGCTTTCGATCACCCCATCGGCGGGAATGCGCTCTCCGCTGCGTACCAGAATCGTATCGCCAGGCTGCAGCTGCTCCGTCGATACGGTCTGTTCGTTTCCGTCACGAAGCACGGTTGCCGATCGCGGCATCTGTTCGACAAAGCGTTCGATGGCCGCGGTGGTTCGTTCCGCGGCATAGGACTCCAACCCTTCGCCGACCAGCACAATAAACATGGCCTCGGCAGCCGCCAGGTATTCGCCCACCAGCAGCGCTGCGACTACGGCCACGCAAAGCGCAATGTCGGCAGAGATTCGCTTTTCCAGCAGCGCCTGGATGGAGCCGTAGAAGGTCTTGTATCCGGCGAGCAGGGTGATGAGGATCGCCGTATTCACGCCGAACACGGTCCGGAAGATGCCGAGCCAGTTGAGCAGCAGCAGAATTCCCACGCCTGCCGCATAGGAGTAGTAGAGAATTCGTTGCCGCCGCTCTTCGCTCATCAACCTGATCACTCCTTCGTGCCCAGGGTCTCCACCTGCGCTGGCAATCGCCGCAGGCGGTCAGTCTCCAACTACGAAAGAAACGGATAATCGCTCGCATCAGTTTCCCTTGTAAGTGATCCAGAATGGGGAGACCCAGACAATCTCTCCGTTGTCCTGTTCTCCGCGAACGTAGTAGTAGCTGTTCTTACCCTTGTTCGGTTGGTTATCACGCCAGGTAAATTGAACGTTCTGTGCATCCGGCGCAGCGGAGTAAACGTATTTGCCGTCGCGAATGATGACCACTTTGGCAAACTTCGAAGTCCCTTCCAGCTTGATGTTCAGAGTCGGTAGCGTGAGGTGGAGAACTCATCTCCTGCCAGGTAGTCTCCGCTCCTGACGTCGGCAAGAATCTCATCCGTCGCGGCGTACACGTGGCGCTTCGCGAAAGCCGTCCAGCAGCGATTCGCGGGTCACATCCCCCTTCACCACAATGTTGGCGTAGCTGATGTGGGTGGATACGTGATCGGAGCTGGATTCAAAGCCGAGGCGGTAGCCTTTGTCGAGCGCCAGGCTGATGAATCCCTTCGGACGCCATCCGCCGATCGAATCCTTCTCGCTGTTGGCCCGCGGCCCATCGGGGATCTCGTAGTTCTGCCGCATGCCCTGATAAATTTCGACCACCGGTTCGACCTTGGGATCGTTGTCGCGCCAGTCGGTGCCCATCGAGGTGGCGCTGGTGTGCGATGCGGAGACGCCGTTGAACTGGTGCAGATAGGCATAGAGCATCTGCGTATCGGGTGCATGGGCGAAGTCGTTCTCCGAAGAGATCGGCAGCCGGGGCAGCGGGCGGACGCCGCGCTGCGCGAAGAGCACATTGCGGTGCCCTTCCGGATAGGGAACGCTGCGCTCGTAAGCGAATAGCGGCGTGAACTTACCCGGCGCGTAAAAAACGTCGGTCAGCTTCTGAATAATCCACCAGGAGTATTCGCGGCCGGCGCCGTTGTCATGGTCGCAGCAGCCGATCCAGTCCATGTCCGCGGCATCGAGCACATAGCGCCACTGGTCGAGCAGTGTGCCGTCGCCGCCGCCATCCATGGATATCTCGCTGTGACGATGGAATTCGCCGCGCACGATGTGATACGAGCCGTCCGGGCCCGCCTTATATTCGCGAATGGCCTTTGCCCCAGTCGACCTCCGCGCTCTCCCATGTGGGCGCGGAGGGCGTTCTCTCCGACTGGGAAAGCGCGACCACGGGCAGAACCTGGTCGCCCGGGCCAAGATCGAGTTCCTGGCTCCAAAGGTCGTTGTTGTAGGGATCCTTCGTTCCTTCACGCTCGCCCATGATGGAGCTCGCGGGAACGAATTTGCGGCGGCCATCGGAGGAGTTGACGATCAGCAGCTTTCCCGCTGCGGTCGAGAGCACTGCCGGACGATTATCGAGCAGGTTGTCGGAATGATCGAGATAGATAGGCTTGGACCATTGCTTGCCATCAAAGGAGATCACATACTCCGACCACACCGTTCCGATGGGACTCCACCAAATGGGATGAGCAGTGCGGAAGGCGATGGAGATCCGCCCGGAGTCGTCGATGGTCAGGCGCGGCAGGGTGTTCTTCGCCGTGGTTTGCACGCCCCCCTCGGGGGCCTGATCGGGTTTGCGGGTGAGCTGCGCTTTGCGTATCGGGATCGCGCGGCTCTCCGTCCAGCTGGCTGCCGGTGATATCCGGGCGCGCGGAGGGTATGCCGACGAGACTCTTATCGATCGACGACTGAATGGTGACCAGCCGTCCATCCGGCTCGAGCGCGCGCAGCCGAATGGCGCGGCCTTTGTAGAGCGCAATACCGGGGCTCGCGTAGGCGCCGAAGTCCTGGCCCCATCCTTCGCCGCCTTCTTCGTAGGCTACCCAGAGACGCCCCTTGGGATCGAAGGCGATCGACGGGTAGGCTTCATAGCGAGCCGAGGCAGCGATGGGAACCTCCGCCGCCCAGGAGTTGGACCAGGTGCGCGCATAGACGTCATAGTTGCCGTTGCGGTAGGAGTCCCAGGCCACGGCGACCCGCCCGGCCTTGTCCGCCGCAATGGCCGGGTTCCACTCATTCTTGGCGGAGTTTGAGATCTTCTCCGGCGCCGTGAAACCGCTTTCCGTTCTGATGTGCGGTAAAGATTGCCGCCCGGCCATCGCGCCATCCCTGCCACGCAACCCAGACTTTGCCGTTCGAATCGGTGACAGCGACTGGATCAATATCCGATCCGCTTTCTTTGGAAATCTGGATTTCACTCTGCGGTCCGGACTGGTCCACAGGGCTGGCAAAGATATCGAAGTTTCCGCCCCGGTTCTCTGACCAGAAGACCCATGCCCGGCCGCTTCCATCGACCGCGACAGCCGTGCGGTATTGATCCTTCCCGGCTTTGGTTACGGCAATGGGCTGTTGCCAGGACCCGCCGGAGTACTTCTGCAGCCAGATCTGATCTCCGCCCACGGGTTGCTTGTAGTGGCGAGAAATCCTTGGGCGCCTCATGCAGAGGCGCAGCTAACTTCACATGATCGGGGCTATGGTGGAACTCCACATAGGCCAGCCACGCGTCCCCATTCTTGTCTCTCGCAATCGAAGGGTAGTCTTCTTCCTCGGGCGTGTTGGTAAGACGGTAGGCGGCCGGCACACGATCAATGTAAACTCTTTCTCCCAGGCGGTAGATGCCTTTGCCGTAAGACGAGATCGGAAGCGCGGAATTTGAAATCTCCCTGCGCGGTGGTGAAGGAGAACTCGCTGCTCTCGGTCACTCGCTCCGCCGTCAAAATAAATCCATTGGGAACAATCGGGCGCGCCACTGCCACCCGAAGAGCCAATGAAGCGGATATCAGGATGGGTGGAGAAATGGAAGAGCTTGTCCGTCGATATTATCGCCGGCCACGAACTTCCACTCGTTGGCGGTAATCTTACCCACTCGTTCCCCGGAGAAGGTTCCATCCCACCGGGTTGGGGCAGTATCCGTTACGCCAAATAACACACGGTAAGAGACGGTGCTTTGCGCATGCAATGGGATGCTAAGAGCGAGTGGTACATAAGCCAGCAAGGCCAGCAAAGTTTTCTTCACAAAAGCTCCATGGCTCACGCGATGTTCAGGCTTTCTCAAAACGGATGCTCGCCCGGCGCTAAGCCACAGGCACATCGAGCATCGAGATTGAGAGGGGAAAACTAAAGGATGAAGGTCAACAGCGGGAATGAGCGGGAGCTTGCTCAACGGCAGCCGGAGATAGTCGGACCTTAGAGGAATCGCATGGGAGAGCGTCTTAATACAATATGAACAACGGGAATCGTAAGTCAAAACTTTTGAAGAGAATAGCATTCCTGTTATCAATTGGCGCAAATATTTCTTTTCAAATTCCGCGATCGATTTGCTCGTCCTCACATAAGTGCGACCGATCCACGATTCGGAGGACTGGCTCAGCGGTTGCGGTCCACTCGCGTGTTTAGAAGGCAAGGTGCAGGGCCAGTTGCAGAATTCTCGACTGGTTGCCGGTTTGTAGCCCGGTAATTGTGCCGAAGGCGCCGTTGCCAAACAGCGTGTTCGGATTGGCCAGGTTCGCGTGATTAAAAACATTCAACGCCTCGGCCCGGAACTGCAAGGTAGTCATTCAGCGATCTTGAAATCCTTCAAGAGAGAAGCATCGGTCGTCGCCAGAGCCGGTCCTCTGCCCGAAGGTGCGGGGAGCGTTGCCAAAGGTAAAGCTGGGTTTTGCGCAAAGGCAGAGGTGTCAAACCACTCCGCTGTCTTCTGCGCCCTGGGCCGTGAGCCGGAGAGATCATTGGGGTTGCCGACCAGGTTTGGCCGTACTCCATCGGAGTACGTTCCCGTGTTATTGGTGGAGTCGATTACGCCCAGCGCCGTTCCCGAGTGCATCTCGGAGATTGCCCCTACCGTCCAACCAGCAACCAATTCGTTAACCAGGGAGGAATTGGGATGAATCCATTTTCCCGGACCAATGGGAAGTTCATAGAGCGCACTCCCAATCACCCGATTGCGAATATCGTTCCCGGAAAGCCCGCGGCGGTCCTGCGGATTGTAGTAGTCGGTGAATGCATCGTTGGTGCCGGAATATCCTGCGTTATAGTTTGCCAGCTCATTCCTGGATTCCTGATTATCGATGAACTTCGACCAGGTGTAGTTCAGCCCGTACTGGAAGCCGCCGGCGTATCGCTTCTTGATGCCTGCATTGAAGGCGTTGTAGTTGGATTGCCCCTCATCCGTAGCGATAATACTTACGTTCCCGAATTGAGGGAATGGGCGAAGCGTTTGCGTGTTCTTGGCCGTTGGCAGCAGGGCCATGTTAGCCGGCGTGACCTGGTTGGTATTTTCAGCGTTAATAGCGGCCAGGTGATGGCCAAATGTTCCCAGGTAGCCGAGGGTCAGCAATAGATCATTACCCAGCTGTTGCTCGAGATTAAGACTCCCCTGGTATAGATAGCCGGTTACCCGATCCCGCTGAAAGTATTGCGGGGCCTGGATCACCTTTTGACCTGCAGGCACAGCGCCGTAGGCAGGGGTTAATTGATCTGTAGTAGGGATGGCGGCGGTTCCTGTTCCATCGGTCCCGTTGTTCTTCAAGAGAAACGCGGGTGCTCCGGTTCCGGCGTTCGGCGAGGAAAGACTGATTTGCTTGGCAAAACCGGTATAGGCAACAATCGGCGTGGCCTGGTCGTACTCCCCAGGATAGAGAATTGCGGCGCCTCCGCGCACGACTGTGCTGGGGCGAGCCGTCAAAGCGAAACCGACATGGGGGCCGATATTATGGAAATCCCAGTTGTTCGCATACTTGCTGACCCCGTTGATTCCGGAGAAGGTGATGATCCCAGGAGTACCCGAGACCGGATTGATAGCAGTGGGGTCAAAGGAATTCTGCCGGTTATGTTCTTCCACCCGCGGCGCGTCAAGATCGTAACGCAGGCCGACGTTCAGGGTCAGGTTGGGCGTAACTCGCCAATCGTCCTGCACAAACAATCCCCAGGAATAGGCGGTCGTGAGCAATGTCTCCGCCTGCTGCAGGGTGGCGGAACTGACTCTGCCCAGCAGAAGATTCGCCAGGCTGCCCAGCGCTGCGTTGGTGCTGACGCCGGTATTGTTGAATGCGAAGGAGCCGCCCGCGGTGGGGAAGTAGTTGTCGGTATTGTTCGACGTGCGCAGTTCCGCGCCGATCTTGAATTGGTGATTGCCCCTCTGCAGAGAAACGTTGTCCACGTACTGGTTGCTGTTAATCGGTGTCTGCAGCCGTTGCTGCTGGGTGGTATTACCAAAGCCCGCCAGCCCGGAGAGTGTCACCGTCGGGAAAAAAGATGCGTTGGTTCCCTGAATACCAATTTGCGAGGCGAGGTTCGTATTGGCTCCGGCCGAAATGCTCAAAGCTTGCCGGCGCGAATAGGTGAAGCGAAATTCATTGATCGATCGTGGGCGTGAAGTTGTGGTACCAGGTAGCCGGAGGGGTTGTAGTAGTAGTTGTGCGCGAGCACCCCGAAGTTGTCCGTTCCCGGCGTCGGATAGATGGAAGCGGTCGGCTCGTGATCGGTCTGCGCGAGAAAGCGGCCAAAGATCCGATCTTTTTCGCCGAATACGTGATCGATGCGGGCAACATAGACGTCGTATACGCCCTGAGTCGGATCGTTGGCCCGGAAATTGGAGACATTTGGCGCCGCGCCGTGGTACATTGGGCGCCGGATAGAACGAGACCAGCTTCACTGCCACCGGGTCAAGCTCACTCGGTGGCAGAACGTTCAATTTCCCTCGTAGGCCGCTTGCTTGCCGGTGTTCGGATCGATGACCGGTGTGGAGAAGGCGGAGAAATCGCCGGTGATTTCCGCGGGGGTGGGCACGTTGATAATCTGAGTCACCGTAGACGTCTGCCTGCGGCCCTCATAGTTGAAGAAAAATTGCGTTTTGTCTTTCCTGATGGGACCTCCCAGGCTGGCGCCGAAAAGGTTATAGCGAAGCTGCGGGTTGGTCTGGGCAAAGTAGGGCCTCGCCTGCAAGTCGTCGTTGCGGAAGTATTCGTAGGCGGCGCCGTGGAATTGATTGGTTCCCGACTTGGTCGTCATCTGGATCACGGCGCCCCCGCTGCGGCCTAGCTCCGCCGCATAGTCGCTGATGGAGAGGTTGAATTCCTGCACCGACTCAATGGGTGGGTCGAACATGAGTGTGGGAACGCCCAGCAGAAGGTTCTGAACATTGCCCCCATCGACAAGGTAGTTGGCGTTGTTTCCGCGGCCACCGCCGACGGCAAAGGTTGCGCTTGACCCGGTCCCGTTGCCAACGACAAACCCGCTCAAACGCTGGAGCTGTGAAGAGCGCCGATCGATCAGTGGCATATTCGTGATGGTCTGGTTCTCTACCACGTCTTCCACCGCCGAGGACTGTGACTGCAAGAGGGGGACGGTTGCTTCCACGCTTACCGTCTGTGCGATCGCGCCGACAGCGAGGACAACATTGACCGTGCTAACAGCGCCCGTTTCAACAATGATTCCCTTTTGATCCTGCGTTTCGTAGCCTGCCTTCCCGATCGTAAGGTCGTAGTGCCCGGGCAGGAGCAGGGGAAAGGAATAGTAGCCTTCGCTGGTGGAGTGCTGCTCGCCGCGTGTCGCCGGTTTCTACCCGGGTCAGAGTCAGGTCTGCCCCTGACACCACCGAACGGCTTGCGTCCACCACTTGTCCAGAAACCTGAGAGGTTTGTGCAAAAGCGTAGGAGGAGCCAAGCAGAACTGCAAGTCCACTAAGCAAGAGAGAAGATCTGAGAACAAAGAGCAAATGCCTGCGCACATGGCGGAGAGACATGGGAGTGCCTTTCTCTTCCTCACGAAGGGGAGCGACAGGGGAACCCCAGGGGTTCATGCCTGTGTTGAATATCTCTGATTGCTGACGGTCAGTGTGCCGTAGATACGACGCGGGATGGGAGGGCCGGACAACAACATCGTGCTGCCCTGGCATGCTGCACTGCGGATTGTGAGATATGTATCATCGGGCAGTCTTTGCTAAACCTGGACCGGCCGGGCCATGGGCGGCTAACTCCCTGCCACGGCTCCGACTGCATTTTCCTGAACAACAAATTCAATCGGCAATCCGCATAGGCTCGCACAAAGCCACAACACCAAGGGGCTGGCGTGTAAGACGATGTCAGAACTTGAAGGTCGGTTCTTTAGGCTTGGAGATGCAGCCGAACTTGCCCACGAAGGATTTGTCTCGCTACCTGCTGTCAGGGCGACAACAACCAATACGAGACGAAATGTTCGGCAACCGGGAGGTTTGCATAAGGCTCAATTTTGCGACCAAAGGCAGCATCGCTCGTACAGATCATGTAGTTAGTGACCACATTTTGTCAAGCGCTTTTGTAGACAAGTTACATTGGAAGTTCGGACATGAGCGGTTCAGGCTGAGTCCAGTTCATCCCAATGTTCTTTGCTGCTCGAGCTCGAGATACTTGCGGCCAGCGCGAAGCATCGCCTGCATGATAGCAAGGCTATCCTCGTCAGAGCCTTTGTTGAATTGCTCGTCTTGATGACCCAACGCGTTCGTTACATGAGCGACGATCCCGATGTTCATTTGACGGGCAGTCGCGAAGGCAAAGAGGGACGCCGCCTGCATTTCCACCGCCAGGACGCCAGCGTCGGCATGGCGGTGAAGCTGTTCGATTGTTTCGCGGTACGGCGCATCCGTGGTCCAAACTGATCCCTCAACGACCGTCCAACCCAGGCCGGTGAGTTCGTCACTAAGCAGATGGCCAATCGCTGTGGGGCAAGCGACGTCCTCGCCGGCAGGCAAGTAGTGCAGCGATGTGCCCTCGTCCCGCACAGCACAGGTGACTACAACCAGACTTGGAAGCGGGAACGACGGAGACACACGCCCGGCGGAAGTGAGGCCCAGGATCAGCTGCGCCCCCGCCACACGGAGCTGTTCGGCAACCAGCACCGCGTAAGGCCCGCCGATTGTCCGCGCGATCAGGCCGCAGCGGATGCCCTCCGCTTCGACCACATACATCGTGGTATGAAAACACGCCCAAGGTGCAAAAGGTGCTGCCATTCCATGACTCGAGAGCCAATCGGTCAGATCGCCGTCGAAGTCGAGAACGCAAACCGTGGGGACAGTCAACTCCGGCAACCCCCTGGTTTCGCGGACTGAGCTCAATAATTCCTCTGGCGTAAAGGCCGATGGTGAGTTAAGCGCATGGTCGAATAAGGGGCACCGCTCTGAAGGGTTCATTAGACATTCATGGTAAACGGGTGCCCTCTCCTGCAGTCTTCAAAAGATTGTTTGGGCGCTGAACCGCATTGAGGCTTGCAATGCGTGGTCCACTACCCGAAGATAGGCTGGGTGCTCGCAGTGGCGACGTTTAGACTACGCGAGCGGGAAAGAGCTATGACAACACTGCAGGAATTCAGGTGCGAAGTTTGCGGAATGGTGAGCAGCAATCCCATCCACTGGTTTGTGATTCAATGCGGAGAGACGCAGCTCACGGTGCACAGATGGAACTCCGAAGCCGCGAACTCGGAGGGCGCAAGGCACTTTTGCGGGGAGGCGCACGCTGAAGTGTATATCAGCCGATGGTTTGACTCGGTTTGCGCCCCGCCAAGACCCAACTACGCGGCGCCCTCACCAACCAAGTAGGGTGGCGCTGTCATTCCCGTCTCCGGGCTACGATCTCGAACGAAAACTTGAGCTCATCCTTCAACTTGAGCGCGCCCCCGGCAACGGAAACCAGTTTGATGTTGTAGTCCGTCTGGTTTAACGAGAAATCACCGGACGCCCGTAGCATGCTCCCTAATAACGCGACCCGGCTGACGATCGGCTGCCTGCGGGTGACGCCATGCATGGTCAGATCTCCGTTCAGCGTGGCCGAACAAAGCGTATCTGACATTTTCGTGATCGGGATGCTCGACGCCTCATAGACGATTTCAGGAAACTTTGCTGTCTCCAGAACCTCCTGGTTCATGAGGCGTTCGATTTCACGGAGATCTTTGTCGCTTATGTCATCCTGCACGCTCATGGAGGCCGCCTTGATGACCAGACGGAAGGAGCCGGCTTCCAGTTTGTCGGGATTGAACTTCATCTCGCCGCTTAAGTCGCGGATGCCAATGGTTGGATTGTGGCCCATCTTGGCCAGCAGCCCACTGGCAAAGGCGCGCACCGTAAACCGGCTGGACCGGCCATCGATTACGTAGCGATCCGTCGGAGTCTCCGCCGCTTCCGCGGCGGCCATCGCAGTCTCGGCCATCCAGTCAGCTCCGCTTCGACATCGACCGCAGCTTCAAGTAGCGCTCGATGTCGGGCATGGCAGCGCCGGCTAGATTACCGACTCCCATTTGCGACATGTAACCACGGACAAAAGGATTGGAAAGAATCAATCCTGCCCCAAAGACAATCATGGCCACTCCCCCAAGCATGTAAAGAGTCTCCTTGTCACGAGCGCTTCCATTCGCGGTAGTTTCCAAGAGTTCCAGAGCCACGGCACGTCTCCTTTCAATGGTTCGACTTCAAGACACTGATTATGTCTGCCTGCGCGCGCAACGCAGAGAAAAAACGCCCGATCTCCGCCCAAACCTCAGCGCCACCGGAGAGTCCTTTCCAGTTGGCCCGAATCAGACCGACAAGCTTATAGCATTCATCGATAGGAGCGATGAAATACTCGGCCGCCGACCATTCGTGGGCGTGACCCACCCGGTTGACGAGCAACGCCTCGATATCCGGTTGCAACTGGCTAAGGATGGCGTTCTCCTGCACGATCTCGTTCCAGGCATCGAGCGAAAGCAGGGATTCCACAGCTCCGGCAGGGCTGGGGTAGAGTGCGACCACTTTTCCTTCCACGCTGCGATTGGAAGAAGAACGCCATGTTGATGGGGATCAGGAGGTTTTCCCACTGGGCGTCTGTCAATTGGAAATTGGCCAGAAGTTGAGCGCGCCTGGAGACGCGACGGTACTTTCCTGACGCCATCCCATCAAACAGGGTGGCACAGGCTTCACAGGCACAAACGATCTGGCGCGAGGAAATCTCAACCAGGTGCGGATGTTCATGCGCCAAGGCAGCGCTGCACAATTCGCAGCGTTCGGCTGGCCGCGGCGCCCGGGCGAACTGGCGCAGCGTGGCGAACGCCTGATCGAAGGAAGGAGGGGCAGCAGACATCTTCAGCTTCTTCCAGCTAAGGCGTGCTTCATCAAGCTCTCCAGGGGAACAAAGCCCGAAGAAGGCTCGTGATCGAGAATCGTCAGCGAAGTCAGGTCCGGCGCCAGATCATACATGCTTCCTTCCACCGTGGCCCGCAGGTCCTTGGTGGTGGAGCCGCAGACATGGCCGGAAGTGTGCAGCCGTAGTTGAACGGCTCCTTCATGAATGCTGATCAGCTTCACTTCGCTGTCGAACTTGCGCAGGCGCCCTGCTACGGCTTCGATTGCGCGCAAAACGCGGGTCTCCAGGTCGTCGGGATGCAGCCCATAGAGAAGCAGGAGGCTGCGGACAATTGGGTCCTGGCCAAATTTGCTCATGATTGGTTTGCCCGGCGCGCCCGGTTCCCTTTCCGATTCCCTTATCCTGGTTCAAGGATCAGCTCGATCATTCGTTCCAGCCCGGCGCCATGGACCTCCATAAGAAGCTGGACCAACTCCCGGGCCGCAACTCTTGAACCGGCGCCCGGCATCTGGTCGAGTTCGCCGACCAGAGTGCCGAGCCGACGCATCTTTTCCTGAAATTCCTTTTCGCTAGCCACGCCACTCCTTCTCTGCGCGCCTGAACGCAGCTGCACTCAAGGATGCGGCATCCCGAACATAGGAGAATGATGGGTCTCGAGCACCTTGCCATTCCCCAGATACATGTGCACCCCGCAGGGCAGGCATGGATCGAAGCTTCTGACCGCCCGCATAATGTCGATGCCCTTGAAATTCTCCGGACCGTTCTCCTCGAAGATCGGGGTATTCTGCACCGCGTCTTCGTAGGGGCCGGGAGTGCCGAAGCTGTCGCGCGGATTCGCGTTCCAGGGGGTTGGCGGATAGGGATGATAGTTGGCGATTTTGTGATTGCGAATCACCACGTGATGCGACAACACGCCGCGCACGGCCTCGTGGAAGCCGCATCCTATGGCTTCTTCGGGAACCTTGAAATCATTCCAGTCTGGTTCTGCCGGCGAGACGATTCAAGAACCACATAGCCGGGCATGGTACAGCCGATGCAAATGCCGCCCACGTTGGGGCAGCCGCCGATTCCAGCCATCCAGCCCCGTTTGGGCACGTTGCAGTTCACCACCGGGCCCCAACAGCCCAGCTTTACAATGCACTTGGTAGAGCCATACGACGTGGCGAAATCGCCCTGTTCGTAAGACCCGGCGCGGTCGCAACCATCGTGCACGGTCTTGCCGAACAGCCATGTGGGCCGCAGCTGATCATCCAGCGGGATCATGGGAGCAAGGCCTGCGACCTGATACAGCAGGTAGAGAAGCGTTTCCATGAAATTGTCCGGCTGCACCGGACAACCAGGAACATTGACGATGGGGAGTCCCGCCTTGGATTTCCACTCCCAGCCCAGATAATCGGCCAGACCCATGCATCCTGTAGGGTTGCCTTCCATGGCGTGAATGCCGCCATAGGTGGCGCAGGTACCGCAGGCGACGACAGCGAGTGCCTTGGGAGTCAGACGATCAATCCATTCGTTGGTGGTGATCGGCTGGCCGGTGTTTGGATTGGTTCCTAAGCCCGCCCAGTAACCCTCTTTCTTGATCTTTTCGGGTTTAGCGGGGGCCGCGGACTTCTTAGCGACAGGTTTTTTCATACGGGCTAAGATACGACGACAGATGGAAAGCGAATTACCAAGGTTGCTGCCGAAGTTGCGCCGAGCACTGCAGCAGGCCGGTGATACGGCCAAGGCACCCATGATGCAGGCGTATATGAAGTCTGCGATGCCGTATCACGGCGTGCCAACGCCACTGTTACGCCAGGTATGCAAGGCGACGTTTGCCGATGTGCAGTTTGTGACGGCGTCGGATTGGCAGGCGCAGGTACTGGATTTGTGGCGCGGCGCGGGTTTCCGCGAAGAGCGTTACGCCGCCTTATACCTGGCAGGTGACAAACGCGGGCGGCCGTTTCAAACCCTCTCTGCGATGAAGGTCTATGAAGAGCTGATTGTCACGGGCGCGTGGTGGGACTACGTGGACGACATTGCCTCGCACCGCGTCGGGCCGATCCTGAGGGACTATCCCGCGCCCATGCGACGCAAGATGCTGTCCTGGAGCAAAGTCGGAACAATCTGTGGAAGCGGCGCACCGCAATCCTATGCCAGCTTGGATTCAAGGTGGAAACGGATCTGGATTTGCTGTACGCCTGCATCGAACCTTCGATCGGATCGCGGGAATTCTTTCTGCAGAAGGCCATCGGTTGGGCGCTGCGCCAGTACGCCTGGACGGACGCCGCTGAGATCAAGAGATATGTACGGCTCAACCGCGCCCGCCTGAGTGCGCTGAGCTGCCGCGAGGCGATGAAGAATATCGACTGAGCGACGTTCGGCTGCCTACAATAGGCAAGCAGTTGTGGCGCGACTAAAGTCGTGCCCTGATACAAAACCGGATTTTTCCGCGAGTTGTTTAGCCGGCGCTAAAGCGCATGATCGAGTCGAGACTGTTTCCCGGAGCGCTGAAGCGCTCCTTCACCCGCATAAATGCGGGGGCTCCCACCAGGGCGGCGAACCACAGGTAACAGCTAGCTCCCCCAGCGGCTTTACAGGCTGCCGAAAAAGTCTCTCCAGGGGGACAGGGAAACTGCAGATCCCTCCACTACGCTACGCTCCCCCGGATTTCCTGTGGAAGTTGTTGGCGTTGGCAAACTTCATGCTGCTTTCCTTACTGAAAGCAGCACACGCGGCAATGTCCGGTGCAGCGTGGCAGGAAATCCGGGTTCGGTCGGGATGACAAAGTGGAGGGTGGCGAGTACCTGGACCTCGGTTAGTCGGATGGCGAGATCCTCCAATTACAGAAACCTAATTTGGGCAGGTCTGGCGCTGGGGCTCCCACCAAAGTCCACGCGTCAGGATGTTTTGTTGCCGATGTTTGCTTGAATGGCGTGTTGCACCAGTTCGCGTCCGCTGTGCAGAGCCAGCTTCTCTTTGATATGCGCCTGGTAGGTTTCGACGGTTTTTATGCTGAGGTGCAGTTTCTCGGCAATCTGGCGTGTGCCGCGGCCTTCACCGATCAGGCGGAATACCTCGAGCTCACGATCGGAAAGAGCGGAGAGGCGGGAATTCATATCCGCCGAAGCACCGCTGATGTATTGATGAAGCAGCTTGTTTGCCATGCGATCGCTGAGGTAGATGTCTCCGCCGAGAATCCGCCGCACGGCGACCAGGACTTTCTCCGTGGCTTCCTGCTTCATGATGTAGCCATTGGCACGAGCACGCAACGCGCGCTCAGCATAAATTGACTCGTCATGCATGGAGAGGATCAGCACCGGAAGGCTGGGATCGAACGTGCGCAGGTTCTTCAACAGATCCAGTCCATCGGGACCATTCAGCGAGATGTCGGCAATCAGGATGTCGGGCTTTTTGGCCGTGATTTCCTGGATTGCCGTCTGGGCCTCAGCAGCCTCGCCGCAAACCACAAGGTCCTGTTCGCGGTTAATCAATAAAGCCAGCCCCTGACGCAACAAGGGATGGTCATCCACGATAAAGACAGTCTTCTTCTCGGCCTGCGACTTGCGACCATGAGAATGCTATCCACTGTCTCTCACCGGGAAGGTACAGGCAACGACCGTTCCTCGCGGAATGTCTCGCCGTACTTCCAGAATCCCGCCGATCACTCCCGCGCGGTAATTCATGATGTGCAGGCCCATACCCTCGGCATTGGCAGGATTTCCCGCAATGCCCTTACCGTCATCTTTTATCAGCAGCGTGCCCCGGCTCTGCTCGGCCGTCAACCGGATCAGGACTTTTTGTGGGTCGCCATGCTTGATCGCATTATTCACCGCTTCCTGAGCGATGTGATAGAGATGGGTGGCCATGGTGTCATCGTGAATCAGGACCGGGGTTTCACACTGAAAGCGGCAGGATACTCCAAAGAGGTCTTCTACTTCAGCCGCCCACAGCTGCAATGCGGACATCAGACCCTGGGAATCAGAAACGTACCGGAAGCAGTCCCCGGGCTAATTCGCGAGTCTTATGAATGGCTTCGTTCACCAGCTTCACAATTTTGGCTGCATCCTCAGTTTCCGACCGCTTTTGCTCTGCCAACTTCGCTTCATGCACCTTGGCCATGAAGGCGATCCCGGTCAGATGCTGGCCGAGACCATCATGCAGGTCCTGGCCAATGCGCCGCTGCTCTCTCGCACTTATATCCAGGATGGCCTTTTCCAGGTGCTTTCGTTCGGTGATGTCGATCCCGGTGGCAATGATGTAACGGGCCGTCTCTCCATTGCCCGGGAGCAGCGTACTCGACCAGGCAATCAGCCGCTTATCTCCATGCCGGGTAACCCAATGGGTCTGATAGTCCTGAGGAAGAAGATCGGTGCGCAGCACTTCAAACATGGCCCGGAAGCGATCTGTCTCCTCCGGCAGGAGAAACAGGTCCCAAACACATTTGCCCTGAACCTCCTCCATCGAATATCCAGTGGTAAGTTCACACGCCGGGTTAAAGCGTAGGATATGTCCTTCGCTGTCGAGCACGACGACCAGTGCTCCTACGGTGTCTAAGATGGCGGAAACGAAGTTACGTTCTTCCTGAAGCTCCTCTTCGATACGTTTGATATCCGAGATGTCGAAGGCAACGCCGTGAATACACCAGGGACGGCCGTCTTCCCAGCGCATCATTCTGGCGTCGCAATGAAACCAGATCACGCGGCCATCCCGCGCGATCACTCGATAGGCGGATCGCAGCGGCTTGCCGGAGAGAAACATCTCGGCTGCTTCCAGGCTCCAGCGCTGCTTGTCATCGGGGTGAATGCGTTCATACCAGCGAACCGGATCTTCCAGCCATTCTTCTCGCGAATATCCGAGGGCGGCTTCGATCTGCGGGCTCACATAGGCCTCGCTGATGCCCCGGTCAAGAGAAGCCATGAAGACAACCGCCGGGATCTGCTCCAACAGAGCACGGTATTTGGCCTCAGGGTTTGGCGCTCGCGCATCGGAAGCCGATTCCTGCCCATTGAAAGTGATCGTGGACGGCGTTGGAGTTTGGGGCCGGGTCGGCAAAGACGCTGGCGAGATCGAGAAGGACAGATTCTGCTTCGGCGAGCCCGGGCAGGTCTGCGCTGGCGTCAGCGAGCGGACTGCTTCGGCTTGCGAACGGTTCGCGCAACGCGCTTCTGCCGCCATCAGCGATGTCCCCAAACCGTTGTGATTGGCCGGAGGCTGGCGCCTTTGGCGCCAGCTTGGCTCCTTGTTGAGCGAGGCCTGAGTAAAGCGGCGCAACGCATGAATGGCCCGCCCATAGGTTTGGACGGCGGCGGAAGACAACAGTGAGCCCGGCGGCTGATTCATGAAGGGCATGAACTTGTCAGGAAAGCCCGGCATCGTGCATCCGATGCAAATGCCTCCGACATTGGGGCAGCCGCCGAGCCCGGCCATCCAGCCACGCTTGCCCACGTTGCACTGCACCACCGGTCCCCAGCAGCCCAGCTTCACGATACACAGCGGCGACCCATACTCTTCGGCAAATTGCGCCTGCTCGTAGTAGCCGCCGCGATCACAGCCCTCATGCACGGTAGCGGCCGAAGAGCCAGGTAGGACGCAGGGCGTCGTCGAGCGGGATCATGGGGGCGCGCCCGGCGGCCATGTGGAGCAGATAGAGCAGCGTCTCCATGAAATTGTCCGGCTGAACGGGACAGCCGGGAACGCAAACGATGGGGATATCCCCTTGCGAGCGCCACTGCCAACCCAGATAATCCGGCAGCCCCATGCATCCGGTGGGATTGCCTTCCATGGCATGAATTCCGCCGTAGGTGGCGCAGGTTCCCGCGGCAATCACGGCCCATGCTTTGGGCGCCAGCCGGTCGATCCATTCACAGGTGGTAATGGGCTGACCGGTTGCGGAGTCGGTGCCGAAGGAGGCCCAGTAGCCTTCCTCTTTATTGGTTTCGTCCGGAATCGAGCCCTCCATGACGAGAATGAAGGGGTTCGAGTTCCCTTCCGCCGCGCGATGGAAATGCTTCATGAAGTCTTCCCCATTGTCGACGGAGAGAAAGGGATTATGGAAATGCACTTTGGGAATCCAGGGCAGGGCTCCCAGAACGATGTCCTCGATACTGGGCTGAGTGGCGGCCGTCATGGCGATGGTGTCTCCATCGCATCCCAGGCCCGCGGTTATCCATAGGACGTCTATTTCCGAAATGGGTGCCGATTTGTGATCCCGGCGGCGAGCAGGTCCCATGGCTAGATCGGATTCCTTTCCTTGCGGAACACTTGCGCGGAGCGTCGAAAAAACTTGCGGGTTCATTTTGGGCCTCAAAGTCGCTTCAGGCAAGCTGATTGGGCTGGTGAGGTTGGGAAAGGGCTTCTGACGAGATGTACCTAATGCTTCCGCGTCGCTCTAATAGTCAGAATCTTTTGTAATTTGTTGGCCGCGGCGCCCTGATAGACAGTCTGCGTAAAAGAATCGCGCTTGAAATTGGACCACACCTCTTTGCTGAAAACCTGCTTGCCCGATGAGTCATTTACATCTGTCTGTACAAAGTCGTTGCCTTCCCACTTACCAATCCCAGACAAGACCCGACAGCCGGTGTCAATTGCATCGGTATCGCACCAGAGAACGTGAACTCCCTGGGCTTTGTCATCCCACCAAAAAATTCCCGTGCCCCATTGTTTTCCGGCACTTTTCTCGCCATGGTATTCCTCGATAAGCGATAGACGTGCCGGACCCTCGCGATAGATCTCTCGAGCATGCTCCGGGCGTGATCTGGATGTGTGGTCGCTCGCTTCATAAGTGTCCTCTGTAGTCCACTCTCCAACGAGTGCCACAATCAACCTTTCCATTTGGAGTGGATTTGCATTTTCTTTATTCTGCACCACCGCTTGGAAATGCGTTGTGCCTGGACGCGCACCGTCTAGCCCAATGGCGGCACTAACCGGCAAAAAAATAGGAACACAGCCGCAAGTCGGACGTTTGTGTTGATAAATGCCATTCAGGTCTTCTTCTGATAATCAGAGTCAAGGACGATCTCGGGCGCCGTCAAGGGGGAACCGTACGTCTCTTTGCTTTCCGCCCGGCGCATCTGGCATCGACTTCGCCGGCCTCACGATATAGGCTCGTGAAGTGCGAGCACGCCTATGAAATGAGAGGCAAAGAGGAAATGGCAGATACCGCAGAACGCAGCCAAGCGGCGACTGACGAAGCGGAACTCCGGGCACTGATCGCCCGCTGGTCGAAGGCAGTCCGCGACCAGGACGCCACAGGAATTCGTGCCGACCACGACCCTGATATTTTGATGTTCGATGTGCCCCCGCCGCTCTTGTCTCGCGGGCTGGACGCATATATGGCGACGTGGGATCTGTTTTTTGCCTGCCAAGCCAAGCCGGTGCAATTCGATTTTCACGACATCGCGATAACAGCAGGCAACGATGTAGCGTTTGCAACGGCGATTGGCCGATGCTGCGATCTGAGCAGCGGCGAAAAAGTCCACCTCGAATTTCGTCTGACCATGGGGTTCCGCAAGCGCAATGGACGGTGGCGCATCGTGCACGAACATCATTCGATTCCCGCTACGGCCTAAAAGTTCGAAGCGTCTGTGTTGTTGGGAACTGGACCAAGTGCACCAGGCAGGTTATACGAATTGATTGGAGCGGGATCTCCGCAGAAGCTGGGAACTGGAACGCAGTCGACAGCTACCTGGGCGGTTTGTAAGAATCTCCCTTGGAAAGGCAGACAATGAATAAAAAGAAGCTTGGCAACTCGGACATGGAACTGACTCCGATCGGTTTCGGTTCATGGGCAATCGGCGGGGCCGACTGGCAATTTTCCTGGGGACCGCAGGACGATAACGATTCAATCGCTGCGATTCACAAGGCGCTGGAACTCGGTATGAACTGGATTGATACTGCGGCCGTGTATGGCCTGGGACATTCGGAGGAGGTTGTCGCACGCGCACTGAAGACAACTTCTCAGAAGCCATACATTTTTACGAAATGCGGACTGGTGTGGGACGAGAAGCGCGAGGTCAGCAATAGTCTGCAAGCACATTCGCCGCGAGGCGGAAGACAGTCTTCGCCGACTGGCGGTGGAGACCATCGATCTCTACCAGGTGCATTGGCCTAAACCGGAGGAGGAGATCGAAGAGGCATGGCAGGTAATGGCCGACCTGCAAAAACAGGGCAAGGTTCGTTGGATTGGGGTCTCGAACTTCAGCGTGGATCAGATGAAGCGGGTCATGAAGATCGCTCCGATCAGCTCGAACCAACCACCCTACTCCATGTTGAACCGGGCGGTTGAGGCAACGCATCCTGCCATTTTGCGAGAAGAATCACATTGGCGTGATCAATTATGCCCCTATGCATTCCGGTCTGTTGACGGGCGCCATGAGTAAGGATCGGGTTGCCCATTTCACGAGCGACGACTTTCGCCGTAATGCAAAGAACTACCAGGAGCCTCTGCTCTCGCGGAACCTGGCGGTGGCA
This sequence comes from uncultured Acidobacteriaceae bacterium, assembly GCA_963757515.1. Classification (GTDB taxonomy): domain Bacteria; phylum Acidobacteriota; class Terriglobia; order Terriglobales; family Acidobacteriaceae; genus PALSA-350. Next base: position 698,635 of record CAVWRV010000001.1, read on the forward strand.
GACTTTCTCGCGAAAATAGGCGCGAGGCACGGTGTGAGTGCAGGCGTGGTGGCAATTGCCTGGACGTTGCATCACCCTGCAATCACCGCGGCCATCGTGGGCGGGCGCAACGCAGAGCAGGTCGAGGGCGTTATTCCAGCGGCGGCATTTCGCTTATCGGAAGAGGAGTTTTCCGAGATCCAGAGCTATCTCGCCCAACACGTGCCTTAGCGGGCCTTCCCCTGTGTCCTCGCCACGGAACCAAGGGGCCCCACATCTCGCTCGTTTTTCGCGGGATGTGGGATTCCACTGCGTTAAACCCTAAGCGTTCGGCTCCCAAGGGGCAATTGAGGTTAAGGTTCGTGGAATCCCACATCTCGCGAAAAACGAGCGAGATGTGGGGCACCCCTTGGTTCCGTGGCGAGGACACAGGGGAAGGCCTGCTTTTACCTGCCAATGATGGCTTTCGTCTTGTAACATTGCGCAACTGTACAAGCGAGGAAGTTATGCAGCTGAGCCTGACATCGCGCCTATGTGGAAATGTCTTCGTGATTCACTGCCAGGGCCGCATTGTAGCCGGCAACGAGGTAAAGGCTCTCGAAATGGCCCTCGACCTGGCCGCTCGTGAAGTGCCCCGCATCGTGCTCCAGGTGAGCGAAGTAGAACGGCTGGACAGTCTCGGAATTGGCCTGCTGGTGCGCTACGCCGCCAGGTTGCGCAAGCGCGGTGGAGATATCCGGCTGGCCGCCCCACCGCAATTCATCACTGCCCTGCTCAAGTTGACCATGCTGTCGAGCGTGCTGCCGGTTCATCCGACTGAGGACGAGGCAATCCTCTCGTTTCTAACCCAGCCCGCACAGCCAAAAGCGCAGCAGAAACCTGCCGCACGGGTTCTGGTTCTGGATCAGTCGGCAGACCTATGCGCGTTCGTGCGATCTGTTCTGATGCAGCATGACTTCGAGGTACGATCGGCCAGCCTGGTGGGCGATGCCAAAATCCTGCTCCAGGCCGACGCCGTGGATTACATCCTATTCAGCTCCGACAGTCCGGCGCTCTGCTCGGAGCCAGTGGTGGGATCGCTCAAAGCCCTGGCACCCAAGGCGGCCACGTTGCAGCTGGCTCCCGGCTTCAAAAGCTGCGACGCCCTCGACGCCACCTCAGCCCTACTCCGGTTGTTCGGCGTACCACAGCAGAGTCCGGCTTAGCAGAGGACGGGTAATGCAACCGTACCCGCAATCAAATGCTTACGCCCATGCGGATTAAGGCGAGGTGGCCCATTTGGGCACAGCTGGAGGTTCGCCGTTGACGATAATTTCCCAGAGGGACTATGATGCGCAGTCTATGGAACTGACCGGGAAGATCGGCTCGTTGCTTGCAAAGAAAGGTGGCCAGGTGTGGTCACTGGCGCCGACGGCATCCGTCTATGACGCGATTGCCATGATGGCGGAAAAAGAGATCGGCGCTCTCCCTATCGTCGATGGAGGAAAGCTGCTCGGCATTGTCTCGGAAAGGGATTACGCCCGCAAGGTCTTCCTCAAAGGGAAATCGTCGAAGGAAACTCCGGTCACTGAAATCATGAGCTCCCCGGTGGTGAGCGTCACCCCCTCGCAAACTGTCGAGGAATGTATGCACATGGTGACAGACAAGCGTATTCGCCACCTGCCGGTGATGGAAGGCGGCAGGCTGGTGGGCATCGTTTCAATTGGGGATCTGGTGAACTGGGTGATTACCGCGCAGCGGGAAACGATCAACCACCTTGAAGCCTACATCGCCGGGAGTCCCGGGTATTAACTGCCCCATCCCGGCCGGTTCCTTGTGACCAGAATGGGACAGCAAACGTGCGCCGAACCTTCGTTCAGCCCGCTCAGGCCTCGTCGGCCGAGGGGCCGTACATGCCGGGGATTGGAGCGCCGAGCGCACGCAGGTCCCGGCCCAGCTGCGCACGGTGATGGATGAGGTGATTCAGGACCCAGGTGCGGAAGACAGCATAGCGCGAATCGTTAATCCAGGTGTGGTCGCCTGCCGTCATCTTCCAGTTGTCGTCCCATTTGGCTGGATCCAGGCTCCCGAGAATGCGTTTTACTTTCGCCGTGTCCTGGTCAAACTTATCCAGAATTTCAGATTTGCTGGCTGGGTGCCAGGGCTTGTAGCTGGCCATATCGAAAGTCAGGCCGTCTTTGGATAGGGTGTCGACGCCCCATGCCCCCGCCGTTTCCGCGACATGGGCGGCAAGACGGCCCAGAGTCATGGATTTCGGATCGGCCTTCCAGCTCAGATCGGCATCGGCGGGAATGGCATCCAGCATCTTTCGCGTCAGGATCAGTTCACGGTCGTACTCGGCTATCAGTTCTTTCTGTATGTCCATCGGTATCCTCCGGAATTTTGCCGCCGGATCAGGATACGGGAAATCCGCCAAGAGGGTGGTGAAAAGTAGGGTAAACCCGACCAAGCTATGGCGCGACGGGAAGTGAATACAACGCTTCGGAGCCATTGAAGCACTCGCAGCGCCCGTACTTCATATGTATCGGTGTGGCAGTGTGCCGCACTTCGTTCAAAAGCTCGTCCAGCTCATCCGGTCGAATCGGTTTGGCCAAATATCGATCCATGCCGATGCTGAGGTATCGCTCGCGGTCGCCTTTCATGGCGTTTGCGGTCAGGGCATAAATGGGCACGTGCTGGCCACTTTTCTGCTCTTGCTGTCGAATCTCCACGGTTGCATCGACTCCGCTCATGACTGGCATCTGCACGTCCATCAGGATCAGATCGAACGTTTGGTTTTCCAGTAGCGCAAGGACTTCCCGCCCGTTCTCGGCAATCGTCGCCGTGTGCCCACGTTTATCCAACATCCCCAACGCGACCCTCTGATTGATACGGTTGTCTTCAGCCACCAGGATGTTCAGCACGACGCCGGCTCGTTCGATCATTGCTGGTTCAAGTGCTTCGGAGGGCTCGATCGAAAGGGGCGCCCCTCTCCACTCTCCCACGACGCGCCACACCGCTTCGCGGAGGTCGGATTCCCGAATCGGTTTCAGCAGATATGCCGCCACACCCAACTCTTTACAACGAGCCACGTCTCCACGGTGCCCCGCCGAGGTGAGCATCATAATGGCCGGCACCGTCAGCTCGTTGCTCTCGCGAATCTTTTCGATCAGTCCGAACCCGTCCATGCCGGGCATATGCATATCCGTGAGGATCAGGCGATAGGGATCGCCGGCCTGGTGGGCGGCTTTCAATGCCGCAAACGCCTCACTGCTGCTTGCGGCTGCGGCGGGCCTCATCCCCCAGCGGCCCAAGAAGCGCTCCAGGATGCGTCGATTTGTCATATCGTCATCAACGATCAGAGCTTTCATATTACGCAGGACTTGCGGCGATTCGGTTTCTCCGCGCGGCACGGTAGCGACATCTGCATCGCCCAGCAACGCAGTAAACCAAAATTTGCTTCCCCGGCCTACCTCGCTGACCACACCGATGGTCCCTCCCATCGCCTGTACGAGGCGGGTGGAGATGGTAAGTCCCAAACCAGTCCCACCAAATTCCCTGGTCGTCGATGAGTCGGCTTGAGAGAAGGGTTCAAAGATCCGGATCAATTTACTCTCCGGGATGCCGATTCCGGTGTCCGAAATTGTAAAGCGCAGCATCCAGCCTTGCTCGCCCCGCTCCTCCCTTTGGACGGTCAGCGAGATCTCACCTTCGCTGGTAAATTTGATGGCATTGCCGACCAGGTTGAGAAGGATCTGGCGCAGACGCGTGGGGTCGCCTGTCATCACATCAGGGATCTCCGCTGCGACATCGCACAGCAGCTCCAGCCCCTTTTCATGGGCCCGCACCGCAAGCACCTTGAGCGAACGATCAAGGCACTCCCTGACGTCGAACGGCCGGTTCTCCAACTCCTTGCGTCCGGCTTCGATCTTGGAGAAATCCAGGATATCGTTGATCACGACCAGCAGCGAGTCCGCCGACATCATTACGGTCTCGAGATACTCTCTCTGCTCTGAAGTCAAGTCAGTGTCGAGGGCGAGCTGTGTCATCCCCAGCAAACCGTTCATCGGTGTCCGGATCTCATGGCTCATATTGGCCAGGAACTCGCTCTTGGAACGGTTCGCGGTCTCCGCGATCAATCTCGCTTCTTGCAGCACACGGTCCCGTTCCCGGATCTGGGCGAGCATGTCGTTGAAGCCGTCGATAAGATCGCCGATTTCGTCGTTGCTTTCCCTGACGACTGCCACTGAGTAGTCCTGGCTTAGCGAGACCATACGGGTCGTCGCCGCCAGCCTGCTGATAGGCCGGGTGATTGATTTCTGCATATGGGACGACAGCAGCAACGCCAGCAGCAGCGCCGTGAGCGCCACCCCGATCATCATCTGCATGCAGCGATCCCGCCGTTGCCGCAACTCCACCAGGTCATAATGAATGGAAACGGTCCCAATCTGCTCTCTGTCCAGCACAATTTTGCGAAAAACGATAAGCGTTTGCGGGTCAGGAAAGTAACTGGCATTGGCTTCTTTGGGCAACACGGGGAACTGCGATGGTGTGCCGGGCGCGAGATACTTAGCGAATAACTCTCCCTTACGATCGTAGATGCAGGCTTTCGTGACATGGCGCTCGAAGCTAAGCGCCTTAAGAACTTCCTTCGCAGAGCCGATATCTTGAAAGGCCAAGGCGCCGGTGCTGTTAGAGCCGATCACCTCGGCCAAAGTCTCGATATCCTTCGTCTTGTCGGCGCGGAATGTGTAGTAGTCGTAGACGAAAAAGGCCAGGCTGGCGAGCAACAGCGCCAAGCTGATCGCCGAAATCACGATCCATCGCAGTTTGGTGGCGATCGAAACAGAATGAAAGAGGCGCATGTTAGTTGACCTCCGCAACCGAATTGCGGGTAACAAGGCGTGAGAAGGCGATCAGCTTGGAGTTTACCTTCAGTCCCGCGCGGGTAGTCGTGTCCAGGTTCAGTTCCAGCTTTACCTTGTTTTCCTGAATAGAGAAGTTGATCATCCCGCCGGCCTGCGCAAAACCTGGAGTTTCGCCAACTGTAAGCGTATCGATCTTCTTCACGCTGCCCAGAATCTCTGCTGTGCGCCGCTGCTCCGCCGCACTTATGAAGAGCAGACCAAATCAATGCCGACATCCTCGAATTCCTAACCACGAATCACGCCCTGGCTGGAGTGGCTGCGAACTACGAAGGTGCGTTGGCGGGCACCTCTTCCTCCTAGTGTAGTGCGACACACAGATGCACGTTTATCCCGCGTCCTGCGATTGACCTGCCATGAACCCGAGGGTCCCCAGGGTTCGTGGTGGGTCAAGTTTGGATCCGTCACATCACATTCCCGACGCTATGAGTGACTTCTGAGCGCTATTGCCGGTAGCGGCTCAAAACGCTGCCCAAGTCAGAACGGTGGGACGGGACGGAAAGTTTCGTGAGGGTTTCGTGGAAAGATGGAGCTGGCACTCTTGATCGAGTTGTGAGGAATAAGCGCGGTGAGCGCGCTCATTCTTCATGAAAGGCCGTCCCAGGGGATGGCTCGAAAAAAAAATGCGCTAAATGCGCTATAAGAGCTAGAAGCTTCTCTCTCATGCGCAGGCTTGCCGTACGGGCATTCCGGAGTATGAGGCGAAACGCTAAGAGGGCCGTGTGAAGGACGGTGGAATCCCCATTCGCTATGCGGAACGGATTTCTGAAGAACCCGCTTCGAAGCGGAGGCGCGCCTGTCCAAGCATGATTTCATCCCCGTGCTGCAGGGCGACGCCTTTGCTTGGGCCCTGAGGGACTGGAACTCACGGAGCCATCGCTGATCACGGTGGTTCCATGGGCGCTCCGATCATCGAAGAGGCGGAATACAGCCTTCTCGGGATCGAACTCAATGTGGGCATGAGCCCGCGAAACGGATGGGTTGGGAGCGTGCGCGTCGTCTCGGAATGCCACGTCATTTTTTCGTGTGAGCCGCCCATCCGCGTCGATCACTTCCACAAGACGTCCCAGGTTAATGCGCTTCTTCTTCAGGCAAAGCTGTTGCTGCTCGGCAGACCCGGCAATGACGGTAAGCCGGACCTCCATTACCTCCTCCGATGGCTGCGGGGTGGGAATGCTTCCGTAGTGCACATCAAAGCCGCGGACGGCTACATCGGGCGGGAGTTCCGGCACCAGTTCCACTTTCACCGCTAGATGCGCCGGGAGTTCTACGCGCTGATCCTCTAGCCGAAGGCGGATGTCCCGAGAGAGAGCATCGGCTTCGACGAAGACGAGTTCGTAAGAGCGTCGAAGCGCCGGGTCCGGCAGCAGGATCCGCACCTCCAACTGCGTATAAGACAAACGCCTGCTTGCCGCGCGGCAACGTGTCTACATGAGCAGCGACATCATCGAGCAGGGCTCGATGAATCTCCAGCAGTTCGCGTTTCTGGTCTGGTGAGGAGGAGCGCAGCATGCCGCGCAGTTTTTCATCGATGCGCCGCTCTAGATCGTGCAGTCGACTCATGGCGCTCCTTGCAGGTAGCCCAGTGCCTTGGCTGCCTTCATGACTTCCGCAGCCAGCGGAGCGGCAGCAGTGCCGCCGTATTGTCCATTCTCGATCAGCACCGAAAATGCCAGTTTGTGTGATCCGCCATACGGAGCAAATCCGATGAACCAGGCGTGCGACGGAGCATGCTCGAGCTCCGCTGTCCCCGTCTTGCCGGCCATGGGGATATCCGGCAGATTGGCGCTGCGGCCAGTGCCAGAGGTGACGACGCCGCGCATGTACTCGCCCACCTGTGAGGATAGCTCCGGATTGAGAATTGTTTGCGGCGGGTCCTGCCGAGGGTTCGTCTGGTCTGTCACCCAGCGGCCAAAGGGCATGGAGCCACCATGGGCAATGGTGGCTGCCACGCGCGCCATTTGAAAGGGAGTGGCCACCACCTGACCCTGGCCGTAGGATGTTTGCGGCATCTCTGCCCGCAGCGTCTTCACGTTCGACGGGTTTGCTATCGAGATGCCGAGCTGAGTGGCAGTATCGAGCAGCGCTTCGGGCCCGACTTTATAAGTGCCCAGTTGCGCGAAATATGCATTGCACGAGACGACTATGGCGGCACGCATCGCGATCGCTCCGTGAGGCGCGGTGTCTTTGACGTCGTCATGGATCGGGCGCTTCCATCCCTGTATGAAGGTGCCGGTGCGGCCATCTGGAAGGCGCTTGCATTCATAGATCTGATCGGCGTTCTTTGGATCCTTCCGGAGAGCCGCGATGGCAGTCACGATCTTGAAAGAGGAGCCGGGCGGATACAGCCCATAGCGCGCGCGATCAAGCAGGGCGTCATCCTGATCCGGCTCTGCGGGGGACGAGGGACCGGTTTGGCCACGGATAACTTACGGAGGCGAGCAAGTCACCGTCTTCCGGGTCGAGCACCACGACCGCGCCTTTTGTGCGGCCAAGCTGGCGGAGTTGGTTCTCTAGCAGGTCCGCTGTCTTCAACTGCAGGCGAGCGTCGATGGACATGTGCAGATTGCGATCGCGATCAAGGATCTTCTTCACGTCAGGATGATTGGGTTGCCAGCGATGGCGCAGCAGCGGCAGCAGCTCGCGAAGGTCGTATCGGAGGATGTGCTGCGAAGTCCTGGTACGCGGGTCGAACACTTCTACAACGCTCGCACGATCGTCATAGCCCTGCAGGGTGCGCATGAAATCACGCTCTGCGTAGGAACTATTGCGTGCGGCCCAGTTGACGCGCGTCTGCAGATCTCCGAGCAGATGGAATGCCGCTGGTCCAAGCGGGTAGTAGCGAGTTTCCCCCGGCGGCGGGCTGTTCACCCACGGAGAGGCCCATGCCGATATAGCGGTCGCGGTTCTGCGCAATCTCGTTCCAGTTGCTGGTCGCGAGCGGGATTCCGTTGCGGTCGTAGATGGTGCCACGGGGGATAGAGTGCGCGACTGCGAGCAGACGAGGGTTGTATTCGTAGCGGCGCTCTCCATCCGCCTGGAGCGCGAGAGCACCGGCCCCAGCAGTGGCGTCTGCATGCATCAACTGGATGTAAAACGCCTTCAGCAGCAGACAGGCGCCGAGCCCGGCGATCAAGTAGGAGATCTCCCGCACGCTGACGCGAAAAGGCTCGGTCGTATCGTGCAGCAGCGGAAATTTCCCTGCTGAGGGAGAATAAAACGCCGATGATCGCGAAGTTGGTGATGAGACCGGTTCTGCCGTAGCTGAGGAAGGGAACCACAACGCCGGAGAGCGGGATTAAACCGAGCACACCGCCCGCAATCAGTACGATCTGGAGAGCAAAGGCCAGGGTGAGTCCGAGCGCGAGGAAGAAATTGTAATCGGAGCGAGCACGGAGCGCGACGCGAATGCCAAACCAAACCAGGGCGGCATAGAGTGCAAGCACTGCAAGTACGCCCAGGAATCCCCATTCCTCGCCAAGTGCCGCGAGGATGAGATCGGTATGAGCCGCGGGCATCCACTGTGGATCGCCGAGCCCGAGGCCGGTGCCGAAGGCCCCACCGGTGGCGAACGCCCAGAGCGAATGCGCCACCTGTTCGCCCCCGCGAACAGAGTTGTCCCAGGGTGATAGCCACATCGAGACACGGCCAGCCACATTCTGCCGGAAAACCGAGGTAGTAGCCAGACGCAAACCCGCAGAGGATCACGACCAGGCCTATGAACGCAAACAGATACCGATCGCGGGCAACAGCGTACATAGCGAGAAACAGGCACGCGATCAGCAGCGCCGGTCCAAGGTCCTTCTGCAGAAAGAAGAAGGCGAGTGAGACGACGACACCGCCCAGCACAGGCAGGAGGTACTCGAGCCTGGGCACCTCTACCCAACGCGAGATCTTTTCGAGTCCCTTGCGCTGGTCGCGCAATGTGCGCAGGAATTCCCATCGTTCCGCAAAGTATCCGGCCAGAAAGAAGACGATGAGAACGCGAATGACCTCGGCAGGTTGAAATCCCAGCAGATTGACCTTCGCGTCACTGCCGGTTGGTCCGGAACCGAAGAGGATGAGTGCGGCCGAGAGCAGGAAGCTGGCGAGGAGAAAAACGTAGCTTAGCTTTCCGCTGATGCGGCGATAGTCCAGCGTGCCGGCCAGAGCCAACACCACACAGCCAGCGGCCACGCCCTGGGCAAAGGTCGAGAAGGCAAGCGTGTCGCGCAGAGGGTCGCGCAGGGTGACCATCAGCGTCAGTCCGACGCCACTCAGCAGCAGAACAGACGGCAACACGTATTGCGGGCCGCCGACTCCCGATCGATCGAGAAATGACCGACCAAAAGATGTGCACCGCCCAGAAGGAGCAGAAGAAGAGCAAAGACCACAGGATGAGCTGATTGCGAAACTGTGACTCGTCCCGCACAACAAAGAATGGCTTCAGCCGCGCTACATCCGCGGAGTTGAGCAGCAGGATGGTCTCCGCCCCGGGGCGTGCTGATTGCACCTGGCGGGCACGCGCCTGCAATTCGGTGAGGCCATGCGTCCTCAGCACATCATGGATGGGCACGCGGATCTGGCCGATCTCTCCTACGTGCGACACCGAATCCGGGCCGCTGCGGATATGCTCGAATATCTTGCCCGCGATGTACTGGCGCTCAGCAGGAGAAGAAATCGACTGCAGGAAGGGGAGGAGTTGTTCGCGTCTGTCCAGCGTGGAGAGGTTCAGGCGCTCGCTATCCGAGCCGTCGTCGATTCGGGCCATCTTCGCTGCCGCTGTGAGGCTCACCGCGGCAAGGATCAGGGCCGAGGTCAGCAGTAAAAGAACGCGCTCCAGCGCCCTGCCCCGCCCCTGTATGGGGTGGCGAGGGTTCTGGGCCCGCTCGGCCGACGTGCTGCGAGTTACCGCCATTCGTTCCCCTTGCCCTATTTCATGGTTGAGATGCGGTTCATCGAATCATTCACCCGTTTGAGGCTGTCGGCTGCGCCGTCCCACGGCAGGATGCTCTCATAGAGGCGGCGCGCACGCGCAAGGTCAGGAGCTGCCATCCGATAGTAGTGAGCCGCATCGCTCTTTGTGCTCGCCTGATCTCCCAAAGCGATCGCGCGCTCAGCACGGTAGCGGTAGAGATCTGCGAGTTCCGCTGTTTCACGCTTACCGGTCGCATAACCGAGACGGCTGGCCTGTCGAATCGCTGCTTCGCCATGTGCCAGGTCGTGCAAAGAGTAGATGTATAGGGGAGCTAAGCCGAGCCATGGGTCGGGCGATTTTTTCAGGGACAAGCGCCGCTGCCAGAAAGTCCTGGCGTGCGTCTTCCAGCAGCCGAGGATCCTGTTCGGCGGTACCGCGCAAGCGTGCCAGATGACCATCGACCAGCCGGATCTTCCCATGGAGCGTCTTGTCGCCTGGGTCGAGCTCGATCGCGCGAGACAGGTCGTCACGGGCGTGCGCCCAATCTGTCTCTGACACCGGCGGCGCGTCCGGAGACCGGAACTTCACAATGGTGCTGTCGGCATCGGCGACGAGGTGGTTCTGCAACTCGTCCCGAGCGGCCCACAGGCTGATTGGGAAGTGGGAACGCGACGACAGCTTCTGGTATTCGTTCCAGGCGGCATCCAGATTCTGCTGCTTCTCACTGGAGAGGTCGCGGGCGAGCTGGTGAGCGCTCCCCCAGACCATGTACTCGTTCACCAGGAGATAGACAGGGAAAAGCAAGACCGCGAGGAGCAATGCGCCGATCGTGCGCATCATCATGCGCATCACACTCGGCCTGCGGCGGGGAGGCACCGGTGGGACTGGTACAGGTGTCCATGGCGTAGCTACGGTCTTGCGTGTCGCGTCTACTGGCGGAGGTTGCGGGGGCAGTTTGTGGTCGAGAGGTGCGTTTCGTTGCGTCGTCGTTCAGCGGCACCCTGCGTGTGCCTTCCCCATCAGCCGGAGCAGATACGGCTTGGCCATTGCGAAATGCCTGCAGGTCTCTGGCAAACTCTGCGAGCGGTTTGGTAGCGCATTTGCAAATCAGGATGGAGAGCTCGCCGCAGAATGTTGCGGAGGGTCGGTGGCAACGTTTCCGGTAAAGGCAGCACGCGGTCATAGCTGCGGATCATGTGCTCGAGCTTCGAGCCATTCTCTGCCCGGAAGTACGGATGACCCGCAAGCATTTCATAGAGCATGACGCCTGCAGCCCAGAGATCCGCGCCGGCGTCGACCTCTCCGGTGAGGAGCCGCTGTGGTGAGGAGTACTGCACACTGCCAAAAACGTTTTGCGTGAAGTTGCGCGTCAGCGAGATCGCCTTCGCAATGCCAAAGTCGAGAACCTTCACCTCGCCCGCCGGAGTGAGGCGGATATTGCGCGGCTTCAGGTCACCATGAACAACGCCCCGAATGGAGCGGCCATCCAGAGTGGTCGAAAAATTATGGGCGTGATCCAGAACCTCGAGAACGTCCTGCGTGATGCGCGCGGCCAGCATCGGTTCGAGACCCGTTCCCCGCATACAGCTCCGACAGGTCGCGGCCATCGACGTACTCCATCACAATGTAGAAGTAGCGCGGCATCTCGCCGCACTCATAGATCGCGGTGACACGCTTGTCGATCGCGCAGAGCCGCGTTTGCAACTCCGCCCCAAGCCGTTCTGCGCTCACGATCTGAAGGCTATCCGGATCTGTGCCGAGATCGATGAGTTTCAACGCGACCCGGCGTGGGCCAACCGGATCTTCCGCTTCAAAGACGCGTCCCATGCCGCCGGCCGGTAACTTCCGGTAAAGAGTGAAGCGGCCTGCTGTTTCCCCGGTCCACTGCGTCTTTGTTCACTGCGTCTTTACCTTCAGCTGATGAGCTGTTATCCCGCATCTCGGGAGCCACCACATTGTCCGTCAGCAGACTGCCTGCATCATAAGACGGCGAGACCCATATCTGCTCTGCTCCGCTCTCTTCGATGATGTTACCGAAGAGAATAGGAGCGGCTGAGCCTTCGATAAGGATACCGGGTAGCATCGCTGGGCCATGTCCATTATGTCGAATGAGGTTGTGTTCAAGGCGGGGGCGAGCGTTTTCACGAACAGAAACTCCCGCACCAGGGTTATCTGCAATCTCAGATGCCTGGATGACAGATTCCCCCGTGCCGGTGATCTCGATACCGGCGTTTTGCATACCACTCACGCGCACGTCGGTAACGTGGAGATCGGAGTTTGCAATGCGAATGCCCACTCTCCCTGGACCCGCGATGTCAAAACCGACGAAACGTGCGTCGTGAATGTCCTCAGCCAAAACCGCCACATCGGGCGAAAGGATCCGGGCGCCGTGGAGCGCCGTGCTCACCACAGAAATACCGCTCCGCAGATGTAGATCTTCGTGATATTCGCCGGGACTTACTTCAATGGTATCTCCAGGTCGCGCTCGGTCCAGGGCAGCTCCGATGGTGGGGATCGCATCCGGACCGACCGTCCAGCTTCGTGGCGAACTCACCACCCCAAACCGAAGCTTTAGTCCGGATGTGGAGTGCTCCCAGTACGGCCGCGCTGCCAGGAACACGGCAGATGCCGCGAGAAGGCCGAGAAGAAACCAGGTCCAACGAGAAGAGTGACGAGAAGAACCCTGACCAGGTTCTGCGGCAGCAGATACTCCCGCGTAGTCCTCGGTTTCGACCAATACCACCGTGACGTTGTCCTTACCCCCCGCTTCATTCGCAGCTTCGACCAGTGCGCGGGCCGCCTTTTCGGGGTCTCCTGCGTGGTGCTCGATCAGGTGCCGGATATCAGCAGCTGTCATCTGATCGGTAAGGCCGTCGGAACAGAGCAGGAGCGCCGCCGGCTGTGGAAGAGCGAAAGAATGGATCTCGACGAAGTCCGTATCGTTGGGCGTGTGAGCCGTACTTCCAAGATCCCGGTACACCTCGCTTCTGCGAGGGTGGCGCATGGCGGCGTCTTCGCTGAGCCTTTGCGAGTCTTCCAACTCACCTACCGGCGAGTGGTCTCGTGTGATCTTCTCCATCTTTCCAGGAGTGAGGAGATAGAGCCTCGAGTCGCCGACGTGCCCGACGGTAACCTGGTCCTCCTCGATCAATGCGACTGTGGCGACGCATGCCATTCCGGCCCATTCAGGGTGGCGAGATGCGGCCTCGAAGATCTCCGTGCTGGCAAGCGCGAATGCCTCCTGTATGCGCTTGTCGCTTGCGCCGGTGCGGCGGGATAGCCGGGTGGAGATGATGTCCACCGCAATCTCCGCTGCTCGCTCGCCCGCTGCATGCCCACCGAGCCCATCCACAACCAGAAAAATGCCGCGTTGCGCATCGATGAAGAAGCGATCTTCGTTCTCGGCTCGCTTCCGCCCTACGTCGGAATGGCCGCCAACCAGCAATTGCGAAGTGGCAAACATGGTTTAGTCGCTGCGGCGCACGAACGCCCACACCAGGAAAACAACGATGGTGACGAATGCGAGAAGAAACGGAATGCGGAGCCAGAACAGGGTGGAGGTCAAGGCTCTGCCTCGAATTCCAAGGTGCAGACATCGGCGAGCGTGATCCTCGCAGGCGACGGCAAAAGCACCTCGCGGTTGCGATCGACCTTCTCCCCGCCTTCGACTCGCTCCACACTATTGGGAATGGAAGCCCCGTTCACCGTGGTTCCGAATTGACTGAGATCCCTGATGAAGAAGGTCCCTGTTTTCGGATCGCGCCGAATGCGGCAGTGTTCGCGGGACACATCCGCAGGGCCTTCGAGCTTCAGATCCACCCAGACAGCTTTTCCGCCGCGGCCAATCACAATCTCTTCGCTGGTCATCACGAACGTCTTGTCCATTCCAGAATCCCGATAGCGCACCCTTGCCAGAACCGCCTTGCAGTGATCTGCGCGCCCTCGCTACTTCCGGCAACTGTCACCGCGTCCCCGGCATGATGTCGCGTGATGAAGGTCGTCATAGCGCCGGCTCCGAAGTCCTTCGGACGAGCACTGCCCAACTCCGAGTAGATCTCGATCTCGCCGGGCCGGAGCCGCTCCTCCTGGTCTCCATGGAACTGGATCATCCACTGCTTCTCAAGAATCTTGTATTCAGGACGGGGTTCGCCGGCTGAGCCGAAGCGCTTGCCGAACGGACGTGCAGTGCGGGGTTTGTTCAGGCCAGAGAGGTGCTCCTTGAGAGCACGGACCGCTTCCTCTCGAATGAGATCCGCGATGGGCTGGATGAGTTCGTAGTCTCGTGGATGCAGATATACGTTGAAGATGCAGGGCACGAGAATGGTATAGCGAACCTTGAACCACCCGGCATCGGCATTCCGGATCAGCTCGGAGATGATGTCGTCGCCCGTGATCTGGCTCGCAGCGCTCTCGGTCATACTTGTCAAACCTCACAGCGACTTCTTGATTGCATCAGATGTCACTTATAGCAAGACCGTGGCCCAGGGCTCAAATGTCGCATATATCATAGTCGACGCGCGGCTACCAGGCGTCACCAGGGGGAATGGGTATCATATCCCTGTCATTATCCCTGGCGCGAATCGCCGCTTCGAGGAGGCGCCGAGCTCCGAGCAGCGATTGGGCGGATTTGCACTATACTCGCGGAGGTCCTATAGGAGACCCCATGCCGGCGATCGAAGTTGATCTGCTGAGCGATACCGTCACACGCCCGACGCGGGCGATGCGCCAGTTCATGTGCGAGGCGGAGGTCGGCGACGAGCAAACGTTCGAGGATCCGACCGTCAACACGCTGCAGGAGATGGTCGCCGAGCTGCTCGGCAAGGAGGCCGCGCTGTTCCTTCCGTCCGGCACGATGTGCAACGAGATTGCGCTGCGCGTGCACTGCCGGCCGGGCGACGAGATGATCGCTCATCGCACCGCGCATCCCATCCACTTCGAGGCCGGTGGCCCCGCGGCGCTCGCCGGCGTAAACGTGAGCGTGCTGGACGGCGCCCGCGGGCAGTACGACGAGGAGGCGGTGGCGGCGGCGATCCGCCCCGACAGCCGCTACATGCCGAAAAGCCGCCTTCTCTGGGTGGAGCAGACCAGCAATCTGGGCGGTGGCTCAATCTGGCCGCTCGCGCGGATCGCCGCGGTCACGGACGTCGCGCGGCGGCAGGGCATGCGCACGCATCTCGACGGCGCGCGCCTCATGAACGCCGTGGTGGCGAGCGGCGTCGCCGCCCGCGAGTACGCGAAGGCTTTTGACTCGGCGTGGATCGACTTCACGAAAGGGCTCGGCGCCCCGGTCGGCGCAGCGCTCGCCGGTTCCCGTGAGTTCATCGCGGAGGCGTGGCGCCTCAAGCAGCAGATGGGTGGGGCGATGCGTCAGGCGGGGATCATCGCCGCCGGCGGCATTTTCGCGCTGCGTCACCACGTCAGCCGGCTCGCCGAGGACCATGCCAATGCGCGGCGGCTCGCGGAAGGTCTCTGCCAAACTGCCCGGTGTCGTGCTCGATCCAGCGTCCGTCGAAACCAATATCGTGATCTTCGAGCTGAACGGCGCCGTGGACGCGACGCAGGTGGTCGCGGCGCTTCTTGCGCGGGGCGTGCGGATGGGCGCGATGGGCCCGAGGACCGTCCGCGCCGTGACTCATCTTGACGTCAGTCCGCCGCAGATCGAGCGCGCGCTAGAGGCGGCAGCGTATGCTCTCAGCTTCGAGTAAGACCATGAACCCCGCTTCGATGGCGGATCTCATTCGTGGCACGTCCACCACTTGTGGATTTATGAGATCAGTCCCAGGTGAGCGACGTCGTGTTTCCAAAGTGCCACGGTGACCTCTCGTTGCACGGCCACTTAAACTATGGCTCGCTTGTCATGCTCCATTTTGCCAACCCCTGCGCCAGAGCCACTGTTAATCTAGGCGGGACGGAGGACCAAACATGCTTGATGTTCATCCACCCCACGAGAAGATGCATGGATTCAAGGATTTTCTGTTGCATCTACTCACAATCACCATTGGATTACTGATCGCACTCGGCCTCGAGGGATGTGTGGAGCACTGGAAGCAAAGAGAGCTAAAAAAAGATGCTGACACAAAGCTACGCCAAGAGATTCGAGACAATGCAAAAGAAATAGCCTCGGTCCATAACGCAAACGCAACTGAACAGGCAAATCTTAAAAGAATCGCCGACTTTCTGAGTGCGCGGAAGAAGAACCAGTCATATGACAGTGGTCAGATTCGGCTTGACTTCACAGTCGGCGACTTGAAAAGTGCGAGTTGGAAAACAGCAGCTGCGACCGGAGCGTTGGGGTTCATGGAATACGATCAAGTCCAACGTTATGCGGCTGTTTACCAGCTTCAAGACAAGTATTCGGCTCTGCAGGACCAGACTATCGACGAGTTCTTACAACTTCAGTCTTACCTCATCTATGGTTTCGATCCCGAAAAGATCACTCCTGCCGACGCCGGTTCAGCAGAGCTGGAAACGCGGCGTACGCTGGCGCACTTGACGGCGATGGATCAGGTCGGCACCGCCCTCGCCACGGAATACGACGCGGTCTTAAAAAGTAATTGATACAAACTCGTTCCTCTGGGCTCTGGCCGCCTTCTCAACGGCGATGCTCTCTCATGCAAAACATGTGCAACCTCGTTGGGGCACTTTTTCAAGCAGAGTTCCCGAAACTATGAGTCTTGCCCTGCCACGAACCCGGGTGCCCCATATCTCGCTCGTTTTTCGCGAGATGTGGGGGGCGACCGTTGGTCGCCCCTTTACACCCTGGACGGATACCGGTCGCAGTGCAGTGGAATCCCACATCTCGCGAAAAGCGAGCGAGATATGGGGCACCCGGGTTCGTGGCAGGGCAATGCAAGACGCTTGGTTACATCGCGGGATAAACTCCTAGCTGTGTGACGAACTACACTAGCTGGCTTTGTGGGAGTTTTGACGAAAAACATCCCAAACAAGTTAGCGCTTATGGACTGATGTCCTGGGACCCCGGCAGAGAGAGAATGCGTCGACAGCATACCTATTTCCCGTCAATATTGTTCGTCCGCGGTTATAGGTATCCTGTCGACGCATGACAGCTTCTGGCCTCAGGGGGGTGCGAGGTGAAATACATACCGCTGCTGGAGGACGCCTTGCGACGGTGTAGACACCGGAGCGAAAAGCCGCATCCTATGATCGAGTGGCGCCCGCAGTTATTCATGCAGGTGAGAACCGACCTCGAACACATCAGCAGTGCGCGGGGAGCCAGTGAAAAAGAAAACAATCGTCTTGCGAAAACAAAGGAAGAGCTGACCAAAATGCAAGCCGACCTCGATCAAAACCGTTACGACAACGGCATTTTGAACGACGTGATTGACTCCATGAAGAAGTCGGCTGATGACGACCGTCTGTCGTCGCGCGATCGAGCGGTGTTAAGCGACGATCTGGCCAAGCTCCACGAGTACCAGCAAAATCCCAGTCAGTGGAAGCGCTGAGCGCGCAAAGCCCAAAAAGACCCCGCGAGAGGACAACCTAAGGGTGTAGCCCAGAAGAAACTGGCCCTGCACCTTTACGTAAGGCTTGCGAAACCCATTTGGCGGCAGTTCACTCCGATGCGGTCGCATGGTTCGGTTGAAAGAGAGTCAAAGCGCTTCCGAGGGCCCTGGGTAGCAAGTTACCGAAAACGAGACTTTTACGGGCCACCAGCATGCGATAAGCCTGGAGCAAGCTAAGGGCCTTCGGAAGGATCGCAGCTGTGCTGTGAAGAAGGCCGGGAGCATAGGCTTCCCGCGCCGGAGGGCCGCGCGTGCTGTTCCTAGGCGCGGACACTAGGGATGGACGAAACCATTAAGCGGTTTTCCACGGAACGATGAGGCTCAGGAGAGACGGAGATTGGAGCCTGCGGCCTCTGCTTACGAGACGTCTCGTCTGAAAACCGCAGGCTGCGGATCAGGGCATATTCGACGGAGCCGCCGTACCATCGGACCACTTGTCTGCCAGGACAAACAGAATCGTCACACGTTCCTCCGGGTCATTCGCCACTATGACAGGTGAGTTGGGATCATCGGCCGCCCAGCTCTTCGTCATGTCGCCGGGGGAAAAAAACATCGCATGCGAGTGCCAGCTCTTATCCCGGTCGTTTAAGTACTGCTGCTTCGACATCATGTAAGCCATCGCGCCAGGCTCCAGCGCGGGCGGATCCTTCTTATCCAGTGCCGTCGCGATTGCGTGCGCGATTTCAGGCTTCGATTTTCCTGCCAGCACAAGCCTGGTCTTCATCAGATAGATGGGCGCAAAGCTCCTCGCGGCTTGCGCGTTGAAGCAATGGGGTGCACGCATCTTCGGATTCCAGAACTCCGTCTGATCCGTGCTCTGCCCCCACGACCTCTCCACGATGCAGAGAAAGCCATTCGTGCCCTTCACCGCGGTCTTATATCCCTCGCGTCCCAGCACCATCACTTCGGCTCCATCGGAAATGGAACCGGGTGCAGCACTGCGCGCCAGCGCAATCTCGGATTTCTCGTCAGATATCAGGTACTGATCGAGGGGAGCCATCGCCGGATAGGCAGCTTTCCCGGCCTGTGCAACTGCCTGCCCGCCTGCGTCAGGTAAAACAATCTGCAGAGCAAATGCCAAAGCGATGATCTTGACGTGATTCTTCCGCATCCGATCCTCCCAATCCGCGCATTTCGCGCCGATGAGCAGTCACTCGGAGCGCAACGCTTCCATAACATCAACGCGCGCAGCACGTGCCGCGGGCAGCACCGACGCGATAACCGCGACCGCCATCAGCACGAACGCAGAGACAAACACAGGCAATGCGCCCGGCATCTTGACGTCCAGGAAATATCTTCCCGCCAAACGCGCCAGCACGAACCCGAATGCCGCGCCCGCAAGGACGCCCGCCGCAGCCATCACGGTGCCCTCTGCAATCACGCCCTTGAGCAGTCGCTGCGGCTCCGATCCGAGGGCCAGCCGGATGCCGAATTCCCGCGTCCGCGCGCTCACCGAAAACGCCAGCACGCCCGCGACGCCCACCACTGCAATCGCCAACGCGACAGCCGCGAATACGCCAAACACCAGCGAGTTTAAACGGTCCGGCGTGAGCACCTCTGCACGAATGTCTTCGAGAGTGGCGGCGTGCTCAACCGGCTGATCGGCGGACATGTCGTGAATAACGCGCGTGACCGGCGCGACCAGCGCATAAGGATTTGCACCGGTGTGGATGAAAAGGCGACCGCCAAAAATTGGACCCTCGTCAAAGGGGCTGTAAACGGTGAGCGTGGGCTCAGGAACGACGTGTCCGTCGTCAATATCGGCCGTGACCCCGATGATGCGGTGCGGCGCCGATCAGACGCGACTTTTCGAGATCGGTCCCGGGGAAGAATTGCAGCACGGGATCCGTCCAATAGACATGCCGATTGACCGCATCCTGGTTGGGGAACATGCGCTGCGCGAGAGTCTCGCTGACGATCACGACAGGCTCTTCATTGTTATTCTGGCCATCGAGCGCATTGAAATCGCGGCCGGCAATGATAGGAACGCCAAGCGCCGCAAAGAATCCGGGAGAGATGGAACGCGACTGCGCCCGGGGATCCTCTACACCGGCGGCATGGACGTGTCCGTCGGCGGAGAATTGCAGACCAGGGCCGGAGCCGCCATCGCGCCAGGGAACGACATCGCCGAACGCGGTCTTACTCACGCCCGGCAGGGCATCAATGCGACGCATCGCTTCCTTGTAGAAATCGACGACCTGCTGAGGTGTCTTCCCATAGGACATAGCAGGAACATCGATAGCGAGGACGTGCTGCGTGTCCAGACCTGTCTGCGCCTTTTGCAGTGCGATCAGCGTAGCGATCAACGTACTTGCGCCGGCCAGCAACACGAAGGACGCGGCGATTTGTGTCACCGCGAAAATCCGCTGCCGGCGGCTCGTGCTGCCGGTGATCCGCACACTTCCGCTGGATAGGCTCAGTCCACTCGGCGTGCCGGACGTGCCGGAAGAGGGCAGGCGCGGGACGAAGGCGAGAATCACTGCGGCGACGACGGCCAGCGCCGCTCCGACCCAAAGCAAGCTCGAATCGACTCTGAAATCGAGCGCGCGGACGGAGAAGCGCGAGGCGTAGCGGGCCAGGATGGCCACCATCGGCTGCGCGCTCAGTACACCGAGCGCGGCGCCAGCGCCGCAGAGCAGAAGGCTTTCGGCCAACAGCATGCGGCGCAACGCGCCTCTGCTTGCGCCCAGCGCCACGCGGACCGCCAGTTCGCCTTCGCGCCGAACCGTCCGCGCCAGAATCAGGTTGGCGACATTGGAACACGCGATGATGAAGACCAGTCCTGACGCTGCGAGCAGCACCAGCAGCACGGTCCTGGCGCCCGACGTGATCTGGTCACGAAGCAACTTGGCCCCAATCTGGAAGTCCGCTTCCTGCGCATAAGCTTCGGGGTGGTCCTTCTTCATCGCGGAGTAGACGGAGCGCAACTCAGCGCTAGCCTGATCGAGGGTGACTCCTGGAGCGAGACGGCCGAAAAGCTCCGTCATGCGATGGATGCGGCCAGTGACCATGGTTGCGGAAAGATGATGCGGGCTGGTGACCACGTTGGCGATGATTTCGGTATCTTGGGGATAGGGGACGCAAGGCTCGAGCACGCCAATGACGGTCGCAGACCGATCACCGATGCTACCGAGGCGAACGGTTTTGCCGATGACCGAAGGATCCTTGTGAAGAGCGGTCGTCCAGAAACGGTAGGTAAGAACAACGACGCCGGCAGCTTTAGGACCGTCGTCTTGAGGTCCGATGAGGCGACCGAGCACGGGACGAAGGCCCATCACGTCGAAATACGTGCCGCCGACAACGCCACCTCGAATGGAACGAGGCTCACCGAGGCCGATCATGGTGAAGTCCATGGTGGAGAAGTCGCCAAACGCGCTCAGGGTTTTCACGCTCGCGCGCAAATCCTGTATCTCGGGTACGGAAAACGTAGAGTTTTCGTCGCCGATGCCGGGGGCGCTCTGCCGGATATAGATCAGCCGCTCCTCGCCGCGGTTGACAAGAGGCTTGAGCAGGACTCCGCGCACCAGCGTGAAAATGGCAGCGTTCGCGCCGATGCCGAGCGACAGTGTAAGAACCACGGCGATCGCCAGCCCTGGAGTCCGAATGAGCGAGTGGGCCGCAACTCTCAGATCGCGAACGAATGACATGTTCTTACCCTCCCTGCCGGGGGTATCTGCATCACAATTGCCAATACTAAGTGGCACATTCTACACGACTTAATATGCGGTAGGTTAGTCCGCGCTGTCCGTTTCAGGACACCGCTATGGCAAATTCGGACACTACAACACAGCCCTGGGAACCCGGGGACGGGCCGATACCTCTGCTGGGCCTAACGGATTGGGGTGAATATCCCTTCTGTTTGAATGTATAGGCGACCAGAGAGGCGAGATGAGGCCGAACAACGACTAAGCCGCTGTGACGCTATCGCGAACCGGCTGCGACTCAGCGCCGGCATCGGCGACCTCGCAATAGACCTTGATGGCGCTCCGGTCGCCGGTGAGTTGGCGGAATAATTCCGCGAAGTTTTCCAGCCCGTGCACCGGACTGGTTAGCAGCTTCGGGAGCCATCCCGGATACTCCGCCTGCGCTTGGGCCATGTCGCGCACGCCCGACCCGAAGTACTCGCGATTGGCGTTGACCGTCCCCACCATCACCTTGTTGCCCAGCACGAAGTCTAGGTTAATGCGGTCGGCGTGAATCTCGATGGTTTTATCACCGCCAGTGACGCCGGCCAGTACCAGCACGCCGTTCTTGGCCAGGCCCTGCATGACGTCGAAGACGACGGCAGAGTTTCCGGTGGCTGTCGCCAAACATGGGATCATAGAGAGCCCGTTTCGCAATGCAGGGGTAGCGATACTCCAGCACCAGGAAGACGCATGCCGTCACGGCGCCGAAGATCAGGTGTCCCATCGGAGCAACCGAGCCGCTTTCGCCGGTTGTTTGGCTGGTGATGCTCTGAGGAAAAGCTAGGGCCGAGCGGGTTCCACTTTTCTCGATTTCACGGCGTGTGCTAGCTTGTCCCTCATGCACCCACATCAAATCCATGAGCAGCTGGAACAGGCCCATGGAAAACAGCGGAAGGGTATCGGTCTGACAACAGCGGTAGTCGCGGTGCTATTGGCGCTCGCCACGATGCTGGCTAACAACGCCAACACCAAGAAAATCGTGGTAGAGACCAAGACCGCTGACTGGTGGGCCTACTCGCATTCCAACGACACCAATTCGCGGATCTACATGGCCAATGAGCGGTTGGCGCAGGCGCAAGGCCAGGATCATGCAGCGCAGGAGTTCCACAACCTTTACGAGGAACAGAAGAAAGATTCTGAGGACGCGAAGGTGATGGCCCAAAGTCTGGAAAAGGATTCGGCCGTGCAGTCACGTAAGGCGCTTTACGGTGAGATTGCGGAATTGTTCCTGGAAGTTTCCATCGTGCTCTGTTCCGTTGCCCTGCTTACCGATTTGATGCTCTTCTGGCGTATCTCCTTCATCAGCACGGTGACTGGCATCGCACTCATCGTCGTATTGTTCCTGGTTTGAGGCTCAAGCCCGGGCCCTCGTCGGCAAGCCAAAGCAATTCCTGTCGTTGGAGAGCTGGCTTGCATAAGGAAGTGCCTGAAAAAGAGGTTTTCAGAAGCTTGCCAGAAGCCAGGCCAGCCGGGCGAAATCATAATTGATGCAATGTCGCCGCCATTCAGCGCGTCTGGCCAACTGACCCCACGTCAGCAGGTCAACCTTATGACGCGTTCTACTGAGATCCGAACTTAGAACTATCACGCCGCGCGGCCCTTCTTCCAGGGATTCATAGAGGTGGCGGCGGTCTTTCCGCAGTTTCATTTTTGCTTCGTTGATGGCGATCTGGCATCACTTTTCCAAACACGGAAGCCGAGCTTCTGACATGCAGTTGCCAATGAGGTAGGTAATCGGTCGCGGCCGCCGTTGTTCGAAGACGGTAGGTTCTGAGTTGGTACTTTCGCATAGGTATTCCTTCGTAGTCAGTTTGAGAGGAGGTCAGGACTGGAGTTTCTCTCTGTCGTGGGGCGGGGGCCTCAAAACGCATGGATCAGCAGGAGGCCAGCGAAAAGCATCACCGCGCAGGTCACGCCATGAACGGAGAACGCTGTGGCCTTTCGCCCGCCCGACAGCAGAATGTTGGACATGTCGCCAAAAGGGATGAGGGCGAAAACAAGAAGGACTATGCCTACCGTCCGGCTGTTCGTGGTCAGCATCAGGGTCAGCACGGCCAATCCAGATGCGATGTCCCGAATCCCTTTTAGTCGGAGCCAGGCAAGAGTGTCAGCATCGGGTGCAGGGGGCCTCAGACCAAAACCTCCCAGGATTCGTTCCGGAGACACGAGGTAGAAACAACCGATCACCAAGATCCCAGCAGCGACGAGAACGGCCAGAGCAAGTGGAATAGCGTTGTGCATGAAAACATCTCCTCTTAAAAATAATCTAGCAACGCTATAAAAGATGTCCCCCGCTTACGTGGCGATTCACAAATAAACTAGCGGCGCTATAATTACTGTGTATGGTAGAAGCACCGGTAATGAACCGAATTGCAGAACGAAAACTGCGTGACAAGCAGGCTCGCCGGGCACAAATCATCAGTGCCGCGCGACGGATTGCGGAGCTTGAAGGTTGGTCCAGTGTCACCGTTCGACGACTCGCTGATGAAATCTCCTATAGCCAACCCGTTCTATACGCTCATTTCGGAAGCCGCGAAGGAATTCTCGCCGCGGTTGCGACCGAAGGATTCCAAGAGCTTGGCCTGGCGTTGGAGAAGGCACGAAAACGGGTCAAGCGTGGAAGTACGGTCGGAGCGGTCGCGGACGCCTATCTGGAGTTCGCAGCATCTTCACCCGCATTGTATGAGGCGATGTTTTCGCTCAGCCTGAGCGTCCCGTTCGATGACGCGGCCACTCCTTCGGAACTGCGATTCGCATTTTCCCAGATACTGGAGTTGTTTCAGGGGCAAAGCTCAAAGCCAGAGGTTCTCTCTGAGCTGTTTTGGGCGAGTCTCCATGGTATCGCCGAGCTTACAAGAACCAAGCGAGTCCCGTCCAGCCGTCAGAAAGAGCGCGTGTGGGCCCTTGTGGATCTCTTCAGCTTCCCGAGAGAGACCGGCACAGGTGCTAAAAGGGTGAAGACAGCACCCCATTCAACGACGTCCATGCGCTCTTCGCCGAATCTGTGAGCGTGCAGCTTCATATGCCCACGGTGCGGATCGGTCCACGAAACCCACGAAACCCCCACGACGGTCGGGATGAATGAGGGGAGGGGGGCGCTTCCATTCAGCATCGGATAGTTCGGAAGAATGAGTGGCGTCGAAACGTACGTCGGGATAACGACGCGTGCGGCCAGGCTTTTCGCACCCGACTGACTTGCACCTAAGTTGCTTATTTGTTGGTGCCGGGAGGGGGGGTCGAACCCCCACGAGGTTGCCTCCGACGGATTTTGAGTTTCCCGAGAATACCGTAAGTCTATGATAAATAAGCGTAATCGAGCGTAATTAGCGAACCAGCTAAACCCATTCCCAACTGTAATTTAGCGTAGCTTTCCGAAATTAGCGCGTACTGACGTCTGTACCCGAACCTGTACCCGAAAACCTTGCACTATCGCCGCTCCAGTACTGTATTTGCAGTTCGAATCAATCGATGCGAGCGCCAGTTCGAATCGGTGGTGAGAAGAGCACTGGAAGCAGCGGAACAAAATGATGCGTAGAAGTCTTTGCTTTGTGTTCTTATTGTTTTGCGCGACGCCGGCTTGGGGGCAGGCCAACTTTGGAACTATCGTTGGCACGGTTCTGGACCCCAGCGGCGGTACTATTGCAGGCGCCAAACTCAGTGTCACGAATGAAGCAACGAATACAGTACGCACCGCTGAAACCGATACGGCGGGTCAGTACGAGGTGCCAGGCCTGATTCCGGGCACCTACACAATTCAGGTGTCGGCCAGCGGATTCGCCCCGAAGAGCGTTACCGGTGTCGTAATCGACGTCCAGTCTCGCCAATCTGCCGACTTCAGTCTTGCGGTCGGTCCGGCGTCGGAGCAAGTGACGGCAACTGCGGCGCCGCCGCTCTTGGAGACACAGTCCGCGTTTGTCGGCGGAGTCATCAACTCGACACAAATCGTGAACCTGCCTCTGAATGGCCGACGCTACTCGGATCTCGCTTTGTTGCAGGCCGGCGTCTCCACTGAGCCGCCGGGCGAGAAAGCGCCACCCTTCGGGTTCTTAACTCTGGACCGTTTCAATGTCGACGGCAACCTGGATTTGGAAAATAACTTCCTGCTCGACGGGACGAATAACAACTCAGGCTCGTCGAACGTACTGTCACTTTCAGCCCAGGCGGTACAGCCGCCGCCCGACGCGTTGTCTGAATTTCGCATTCAGACCAGAACCTATTCCGCCGAGTTTGGAATGTCGGCCGGGGCGGTCATCAATGTTTCGATCAAGTCCGGGACGAACCAATTTCACGGCGATATTTGGGAATTTTTCCGTAACGGAGTGCTGGACGCCAATGCATTCTTCAATAACGCCAACGATATTCCGAGAGGAGGATTCCAGCAAAATCAGTTTGGCGGCACTCTGGGAGGGCCCATCCGCCGCGACAAGAGCTTCTTCTTTGGCGACTTCCAGGGTTTGATCAGCTCTACAGCCTTGACAGAGTTCTCAACCGTTCCAACACCCCTAATGAAGCAAGACAACTTCTCGGAATTGCCTGCCAGCGATCTGCCACTGGTACCGGCCGTTCTCTCGCAGACAAACTGCATTTCGGGCGGCGATATCGTTTTGGCCGGATGCATCGACCCCGAGGGGTC
This sequence comes from uncultured Acidobacteriaceae bacterium, assembly GCA_963757515.1. Taxonomy (GTDB): domain Bacteria; phylum Acidobacteriota; class Terriglobia; order Terriglobales; family Acidobacteriaceae; genus PALSA-350. Next base: position 724,257 of record CAVWRV010000001.1, read on the forward strand.
CAGGCTTTTCAACCTTTATCCGGATCCGAATGTTGCGGCTGCGGTTGCTGTGGAGGGGCAGCCGAACGGTTTTACCGTCAACAACTATCAATACGTTACTTCTGCGCCAAACCATACGTATTCGACAGATGCGAGGTTCGATCAGGTGATCAACGCGGCGAACCAAGTCTTTGCCCGCTATAGCTTCAACACTCAGAACTTCGTCTTGACCCCGCTATGGACTTCGAACCCCGACGTTGGTAACGGGAACCTTGCCTTTCAACTTTTTACGCACGAGCAATCCGTTGCCATTGGTTGGACCTACGCAATCTCGCCGAGTGTCGTGAACCAGTTCCACCTAGGGTTCAACCGAGTGAGCGTGCATGCCAATCCGATCGGAGTGACTGTTGGCGTCTCCGACGCAACCCAATCCGGGTTGACGGGACTTCCGCCAAGCTCATTTGCTTTCGGTCTTCCGCCCATCTCGATTTCCGGGTTTCAGGGGCTTGGAGGATCCTCCTACGACCCGCTATGGCAAGTTTCGCAGGCGTGGCAATTCACCGATTCGCTCTCCGTTCTTCGAGGCGCCCATGGCTTCCAATTTGGCTTCGAATATGACCGCACTTCCAATGCATTCCTGGACGTCGCCTATCCTCAGGGAGGTCTCAGCGCCACCGGCGTCTTCACTTCATCGAACCCTGTCTACGGTGGAGCGGATTTTCTCCTGGGCGACATGGCCAGCGCTTCGTTTTCCACGCCGCTGGTTGCGTACAACTACTATCCAGGCAGCGGGTATTATGCCCAAGACGCTTGGCGCACCAGGAAAAATCTAACCATCACCTACGGGCTGCGGTATGAGTACTATTCGCCAATGCTCAGCCGCTCCAATAAACTCGCGAATTTCTACCCCGTCAATGGGGGTGAGGTGGTGCCCGTAGCTCCGAACGCGAGCGGCGCTTTTGCCCGTTCAACCATCCATCCCGATTACAGGAACTTTGCGCCACGCCTCGGCTTCGCCTATCAGATGACCAAACGAGTGGTGTGGCGGGGCGGCTATGGGATTTTCTACCAGCACCGCGACCGCATCGGCTCCGAGAGTATGCTGGCCCTGAACCCACCCTTCCTATCTGACACGACCTTCTCGCAGCAGCTGGGCAGCACCACTCCGGTGTTTCAGTTGAAAAATGGCTTCCCGGGCAGCCTTTTCGGTAACACCGTTAATCTGACAACACAGCAGATTCGTGCGCAAGATCCCAATCAGCGTACTCCGTACGTCGAACAAGCCAGTTTGGGGACACAATTTCTTGTCACACCAAACACGGTATTTGACATCACGGGTGTTGGTAATTGGGCGCGCCGAATGGAGCGGCTCCGCAATGCCAACCAAGGCATGATTGTCACGGTGAATGGTTCACCTACGGTCCAGTTTCCCTACGCCAACCTGAATAATAACGCCACAGGCCAACATGACTTCCTCGAACTCGCGACCAATGACGGCAATATGAATTATGCCAGTCTGCAATTGGAGCTCAAGCGTCAACCTAAGAATGGCCTAAGCTACGGGATCGATTACACCTGGAGCCACAGCTTGGCCGACTACGTCGACAGGGAGAACGGGACTCCTGAGCCGCAGAACGCTTACAGCTACAGCGCCGAAATGAGTAACTCGGCTTTCAACATCGGTCAGCGTTTTGTGGCAAACGTAATTTGGGAAATCCCTGTCGGCATCAACCGCAGATTCCTGAGCCATGGCAATCGTCTCGTCGACACGCTCGTCGGCGGGTGGAATGCGAATAGCATCGTTACGGCTCAAACCGGATTGCCCTTCAGCGTATCGGCTCCGGACAAGAGCTTCACTGGACCTGATCATTTGAGCCGACCTAATTGCGTTGGCAACCCGTACGCGGGCGCCACAAGAAACACAGCCGAATTGACCTCAAACAGCACAACCGCGTTTTATATGAATCCCGCTGCCTTCGCCATTCCCGCTCCTTACACGTTCGGAAACTGCCCGCCGAGAAACTTGGCCGCACCCGGGTTTCAGAACGTGGACTTCAGCCTTTTCAAGGTGATCCCGATTCATGAGCAGCGCCGGGTCGAAATACGCGCTGAATTTTTCAATTTTTTTAATCACCCGAATTTCGGCTTCCCCATCTCCACCCTCGGTTCGGCAAGTTTTGGACATATTACTTCAACAAGCACTCCGCCGAGGAACATTCAGTTAGCGGCGAAGATCTATTTCTAGAAACGAGTGAGGACGATGGGGCACTTGCTCTGGGAAACTGATTCCGCGTCGTGGGAAGACGTGTTTCATTTCGACTAATCGAACCTGCGGGAACAAGGCATGATTTCGGATTCGATCAACGGAGTTTTCGTTATTGCGGCCGGGGGTGTGGCAAACGGGTCATTTCCTGTCCCCTCCAAGCGTATCCTGATCTGGAAGTGGGAACATATTTGGCTCATCTACTCTGCCTTCGCGATGGCGATACTACCCATCGGCCTGGCCCTCGCTTTCGCCCCGCAAATCATCCGTCAAACCCTCATTCGCGATCCTCACCTCACGGCTCAGGTGGGTGGATGTGGACTGCTATTCGGCGCCGGTTCGGTACTTTTTGGGGTGAGCCTGGCCCGGTTGGGAATCGCCATTACCAACGCTCTGGTTTCAGGGATAGTGGTTTTCCTGGGTAGCTTCTGGCCTATTTTGGTTGGAGGGGTACAAATGGACCGGAGGCATTTGCTGTGGCTGATCTTCGGCTTGACGCTGTTGGTTCTCAGCCTGATCCTCTGCGCCGGAGCGTCGGTCAGCAGGGATCGATCTCAGCAGAACAAGTTGAATGAAGTGCGGCCTTCCACCGGCGCGTTCGTGGCGGTGCTCCTGGCTGTTTTGGCAGGTTGTTTGTCGTCCGTATTGAATGTAGGCTTTGCTTCGGGAGCCCCCCTCATTGCGAACGCCAGGATAGACGGTTCGCCGCCCCTGCTCGCTAGTTTAGCTGTCTGGATCCCGGCACTTTTCGGAGGGCTGATCTTTAATATGGGTTACCCGGCATATTTGATATCCCTTCGCGGTTCCTGGCCTGTGCTCTTTGAAGGACATCATTGTGTAGGCAGATGGTGCCGCTCCGCCCTGATGGGGAGCATGTGGTTTGGCGCCATCCTGCTCTACGGATTTGGGGCGTCCATCCTGGGAAGTGCGGGCTCTGTTTATGGCTGGGCGCTGGGGATTTCGGTTTCCATCCTGACCGCAAACGTTTGGGGCGTCGCCGGCGGAGAGTGGAACGGGGCGAGCTTCCAGCCGAAGCTTCTAATGTTATTGTCGACCGTGCTTTTGATCGCCTCGTTCGGTGTTCTCTGCCTTACGCGGCTACCCCGATGAGCCAATAGGACGTGCCAGTTGGGCTGGCACGGTGAAGGGCAAAACGAAACGAGGCATGCTTCATGCTCAAGACCGGAGAGGCAAGGTGCGCTATCACCCCCATGAACGGCATGACCGTTTTAGGCTACGTTTCAGGCAACGGCAAAGAAACGGTGAGGAGCCGAACGATAAGCCAAGAAAGGACACGAGCATTAACACGCGCTCAGTCAATTTGCTTGGGGCATCGTAGCGCGAGATGATCTTGTGGAGTGGGAGAGCCTTTGAGTTCCGATTTCGAGACCTTATGGAACGACGGGGAGTTCCGTCTGTCGAGGAGCGCCAAAGCCGGTGCGTCCTGCCCAGTCCTGGTCTTGACCTCTGCAGTAGACCAGCCCGCGCCGAGCAGCAGCGCGCGGCTGGAACACGCGTATGACTTGCGGAGTGAGCTCGATCCAAGCTGGGCTGCACGGCCCCTGGAGCTCATTCATGACCACGGAAAACCGGCGCTGGTCATTGAAGATCACGGCGGGGAGGTGCTTGCGCGACTGCTCGGCAAACCGTGGGAATTGGACCTGTTTTTACGCGTTGCCATAGGCATAACCGCGGCGCTGGGGCGTCTGCATCAGCGCGGTCTGTTCCATAGAGACATCAAACCCGCAAACGTTTTTGTGAACACTTCGACCGGCGAAGCGTGGCTGTCAGGCTTTGGACTCGCTTCGCGCCTGCCGCGCGAGCGACAAACGCCCGAGCCGCCCGAAACAATCGCCGGCACGCTTGCCTATATGGCCCCCGAACAGACCGGGCGGACGAACCGCTCGATCGATTCCCGCAGCGACCTTTACTCTCTCGGCGTCACGCTGTACCAGTTACTTACCGGCTCGCTGCCGTTCACCGCGTCCGATCCGATGGTATGGGTTCACTGCCATATCGCCAGAAGACCGGTGCCGCCAAGCGAGCGATTGGACAATATCCCAATCGCTGTCTCCCAAATCATCATGAGGCTGCTCGCCAAAACGGCCGAGGAGCGCTACCAGACTGCGACCGGCCTTGAGAGTGATCTACGGCGTTGTCTTGCCGAGTGGGAAGCTCACCGGCACGTCATTGAGTTCCCGCTTGGCCAACATGACACCCCCGATCGGCTGCTGATCCCCGAGAAGCTGTACGGCAGGGAACGCGAGGTCGACGCCTTGCTCGCGGCCTTCGACCGCGTGGTCAAGGGCGGCGCGCCGGAATTGGTGCTCGTCTCGGGATATTCCGGCATTGGAAAATCCTCTGTCGTCAATGAGCTGCATATGGTGGTTGCTCCACCGCGAGGACTCTTCGCCTCAGGCAAGTTCGATCAGTACAAGCGCGACATTCCCTATTCGACCCTGGTGCAGGCATTTCAAAGCCTTGTACGGCCTCTTCTCGGCAAGAGCGACGCCGAACTGGCGATCTGGCGCGGCGCGTTTCTGGAGGCGCTCGAGCTGAATGCACGGCTCATGACCGACCTCATCCCCGAACTGAAGCTCATCATCGGAGACCAGGCGCCGGTCCCGGAGCTTGAGCCTCAGCAAGCGCAAAGCCGTTTCCAGCTCGTTTTCCGGCGCTTCATTGGCGTATTCGCCCGGCCGGAACATCCGCTAGCGCTGTTTCTCGACGATTTGCAGTGGCTCGACGCTGCGACCCTCGACCTGCTGGAGGATCTGCTGACCCGGTCGGATTTGCGACATCTGATGTTAATCGGCGCTTACCGCGACAATGAAGTTGATGCCGCTCATCCATTGACGCGCAAGCTCGAAGCGATCCGCCAAGCCGGAGCGCGGGTGCAGGAAGTTCGCCTAGCGCCGCTCGCCCGTGACGACCTTGGACAGTTGATCGCCGATGCGCTTCGCTGCGATCCGGCCGACGCTGCGCCGCTGGTGCAACTAGTGCATGAGAAGACCGCCGGCAATCCCTTCTTCGTGATTCAGTTTCTTTACTCGCTCGCGGAAGAGGGATTGCTCCGCTTCGATCAGGACGCGGCGGGCTGGTCCTGGGATCTCGGTCGCATTCACGACAAGGGTTATACCGACAATGTCGTGGACCTCATGGTGGGCAAGCTGACCCGCTTGCCGGCCGAAACGCAGCACGCATTGCAGCAGTTCGCCTGTCTCGGCAACGTTGGCGCGACCCCGACGCTTTCGGCCGTTCTGGAGACCCCCGAGGAGCAGGTGCATGCGGTTCTGTGGCCGGCGGTCCGTCAGGAATTGATCGAACGCCTGGAAGGGTCTTACAAATTTATTCACGACCGGGTGCAGGAGGCCGCCTATTCGCTAATCCCAGAAGCATTGCGCGCTGAGGTCCATCTCCGGATAGGAAGGCTGCTGGTGACGGAAACGCCCGCCGACAAACGGGAGGAGGCGATCTTCGAGATCCTCAATCAGCTCAACCGCGGCGCTGCACTGATCACCCGCAAGAGGAACGGGACCAACTCGCAGAGCTCAACCTGCTCGCTGGCAAGCGCGCCAAGGGGTCTACTGCCTATGCCTCAGCGCTCACCTATCTCATCGCCGGTGGGGCGCTATTGAAGGACGATTGTTGGGAGCGCAGGCGCGAGCTGATTTTTGCGCTGGAGTTGAACCGCGCCGAATGCGAATTCTTGACCGGCCAGTTGTCGGTCGCAGAGGAGCGATTGGCTGCGCTGTCCAATCGCGCCACGACAAAAGTCGAATTAGCAATCGTCGCGTGCTTGCGCATGGATGTCTCCACGACCCTCAATCTTAGATGGCCGCGCGGTCGCTTTTTGTCTCGATTACCTCAGGCATGTCGGTATCGAGTGGTCCCCCCACCCGACAGAGGAGGAGGTGCGGCGCGAATACGAGCGCATCTGGTCACTGCTCGGGAGCCGCACAATTGAGGATCTCATCGATTTGCCTCTGATGGAGGACCCCGCCTCCCTCGCCACCGTCGACGTTCTGATTAAGGTTTTGCCGCCAGCTAAGCAGACCGACGAGAACCTGGCTTCCCTGACGATCTGCAAGGCGGTCAGCCTCAGCCTCGAGCACGGCAACTGCGATGCTTCCTGTGTCGCCTACGAATGGCTCGCCAGGATTGCCGGACCGCATTTCGGCGACTACAAGGCTGGATTTCGATTCGGCCATGTCGGCTTTGAGCTCGTCGAACGACGCGGACTAAAACGCTATCAGGCGAGCACCTAACATTGCTTCGCGATTTTCGTCGTACGCTGGACGAAACACGTGCGGGCTTGCCGTTGATCTGCTGCGCCGTACTTTCGAAGCTGGCCAACCGAATCGGAGACCTCACCTATGCTGCCTACGCGTGCCACAATCTCAACTCGGACCTTCTCTTCGCGGGCGAAACGCTTCCCGAAGTGCAAGCTGAAGCCAAACATGGCCTCGCGTTTGCCGAGAAAATGCGGTTCGGCCTGGTGATTGACATCATCACAGCGCAACTCGCGCTTGATTCGGACGCTCCGCGGCTTGACGCCGAAATTCGGGTGCTTCGACGACGCGCAGTTCAATGAGAGTTCGCATCGAATTCGATTTGTCGAGCGGCCAGCGCTTGGCGACCATTGCGTGTCGGTACTGGATCCGGAAATTGCAGGCTCGCTGTATTGCGGGCGACTATGCGACGGCCATCGACGCCGCATCGAAAGCACAACCGCTTCTCTGGACCGTATCCGCGTTGTTTGAGGAAGCCGAATATCACTTTTACGGTGCCCTGGCCCAAGCCGCCTGTTGCGATTCAGCACCGGCCGGCGAGCGGTTGCAGCACCTGAACGCTGTTGCTGCGCATCACAAGCAGCTACAGGTCTGGGCGGAGAATTGCCCGGAGAACTTCGAAAACCGCGCCGCACTGGTCGGCGCCGAGATCGCCCGCATCGAAGGCCGCGTGCTTGATGCCGAACAGCTGTACGAGCAGGCCATCCACTCGGCCCAGGCAAACGGCTTTGTTCACAATGAGGCGCTTGCCGACGAGCTCGCCGCGCGGTTCTACGCGGCGCGTGGATTCGAGGACATCGCACATCTGTACTTGAGGAAGGCTCGCTACGGCTACCTGCGTTGGGGAGCCGACGGAAAAGTGCGACAACTCGAGGAGATGTACCCGCACCTTAGGGCGGAAGAGCCCGCGCCCGGCCCGACGAGCACGATCGCGACGCCGGTCGAACACCTCGACCTCGCAACTGTGATCAAGGTGTCGCAGGCGGTTTCGAGCGAGATCGTCCTGGAAAAACTGATCGATACGCTGATGCGCACGGCGATTGAGCAGGCCGGTGCTGAACGAGGTCTGCTGATTCTTCCCGCGAGGGGATGAGCTGCAGATAGAGGCAGAAGCGACGACTAGTGGAGAACGATGTGACCGTCCATCTGCGAAATGCCGTCTGCCGCCGCAGCCGCTTTGCCGGAGTCGGTCGTTCGCTATGTCATGCGCACTCGCGAGGAGCGTTATTCTCGACGATGCATCTGCCGGGAACCCGTTTTCCGCGGATCCCTACATTCGTCAGCATCGTGCCCGTTCTATTCTCTGTTTGCCTTTGATTAACCAGGCCAAACTAAACGGAGTGTTCTTACCTTGAAAACAACCTGACCGCCCACGTTTTCACTTCCGAGCGGATTACGGTTCTGAAGGTGCTTGGCGTCGCAAGCGGCCATTTCGCTCGAGAATACGCGACTTTACCGCGATCTCGAAAATCGTGAAGCGAAGATCCGGCGCCTGGTCGACGCCAACATTGTAGGGATTTTCATGTGGAATCTCGAGGGCGCGATCATCGGGGTCCAATGAAGCGTTTCTCCGCATGGTGCAATACGACCGAGAAGATCTCGCTTCGGGCCGGGTACGCTGGACGGACCTGACGCCGGCCGAATGGCACGAGCGCGACGAACGGGCGATGGCAGAGTTAAAGGCGACCGGGGCCTTTCAGCCTTACGAGAAGGAGTTTTTCCGGAAAGATGGCAGCCGCGTGCCTGTGCTGCTCGGCGGCGCACTGTTCGAAGGAAGGCGGGAACGAGGGTGTCGCTTTCATCCTCGATCTGAGCGAACAGAAGCGGGCCGAAGCTGAGATCAGAGCGCTAAGGGACCAGCTGTACAAGGAGAATCTGGCGCTGCGGGACGAGGTAGACCGGGCCTCGATGTTCGAGGAGATTGTCGGCACCTCGAAACCGCTGAGGGCCGTTCTTTCCCGGATTGCCAAGGTCGCTCCCACCGACTCCACCGTTTTCATCACAGGAGAAACTGGTACGGGAAAGGAACTCCTCGCGCGTGCTGTTCACAAACGATCCCCGAGATCTGTCCGCGCCTTCGTCAGTGTGAACTGTCGCCGCGCTTGCGCCGTCGCTGATTTCCTCAGAGTTGTTCGGCCATGAGAAAGGGGCTTTCACGGGAGCCACACAAAGGCGGCTTGGACGTTTTGAACTTGCCGATGGCGGAACGATTTTCCTGGACGAAGTTGGCGAGGTTCCGCCTGATACTCAAGTCGCGCTATTAAGGGTTCTCCAGGAACGGGAATTTGAGCGGGTCGGGGGCACGCAGTCCATCAAGGTCGACGTTCGCGTCATCGCCGCCACGAATCGTGACTTAAAGGCGGCCGTAGCCAAGGGCGCCTTCCGCGAGGACCTTTTTTACCGGCTTAACGTGTTTCCCATCGAGGTGCCACCCCTCCGAGAGCGGAAGGACGATGTCTTGATGTTGGTCGAGTATTTCGTGAAACGCTACGCCACCAGGGCGGGCAAGAATATCCGCTCGATCGAGAAGAAAACGCTGGATCTGTTGCAGTCCTACGAATGGCCCGGCAACATCCGCGAGTTACAGAACATAATCGAGAGGTCCGTGATTTTGAGTTCGGGCGAAGTTCTTTCGATTGACGAAATGTGGCTCTCCAAGGAAACCAGTGCAGCCGGCATCTCGGGTTGAAGCGTCAATGCCGTTGAATCATGATGCTGAGCCCCGGAGTGAGCGGGAGATTATCGAGGCTGCGCTCGCCAGGACCAGAGGCCGAGTTTCCGGACTGTCAGGGGCGGCAGCTAAGCTTGGAATTCCACCATCCACTCTTGAGACCCGCATCAAGGCCTTGAAAATCAACAAAAGCCAATTCAAATTCCGCTGAACGTATTCCGTAGGGTTATCGGAATTCGCGGAATTCGCGGAATTCGCGTGATTCATAAGATCGTTCCCACAACTGATCTTCTTTTCTCTTTTGTTATCAGCACGTTACGAGTGGCACGAGGTTTGCTTTCCTTACAGTGTCGCGATGCTGGCGGCTCGAAGGACGGCGGGCTGAGGCATCACGAGAAGCGATGTAGGGGGTCGCTACGTTGATGCGATGATGTGCGCCGTATAAACGGGTCCTCCGCAAAGCCAGGCGTTGCGACCACATCCGCTGCGAGTGCGGCTGGGATTGGTAACAGCAATGGTAATTGTGATCGAGTTCTACGTGCCTGAGAAATTCCGCAAACAATGCGGAAAATGGATTCCGCCCAAACAACACGGGAAGATCCTTCCTTTTCGCACACTGGAAAAGAAGTCAGCACGACATGAAGGCCTGCGCCTGCGGGCGACAACACGCTCCGGCTAATCCGCTGCTTCGCAAGGCAGTCAGGGAACGGCAAGGGACAGAAGAGTTCGAACGTAAACCTACTATGACTTGCAGAATCAACCGCCATGTTATCGAAGAGGATCTTGTCATCCTGTTCATCAGCGGACGGATCACAGGACAGGATGTGGAGATACTTCGGGACTTGCTGGATCAGGAAAAGAATGCAATAGCCATTGATCTCAAGGAAGTACTTCTCGTGGACCGTGAAGCGGTGAGACTCCTAGAGCTCAGCGAGACCAATGGAACCGAGCTCAAAAACTGTCCGGCCTACGTTCGTGAATGGATCATGCGTGAGAGGGCGTTGCGATGAACGATTTTGCGACTTAAGGATGTGGTACTGCTTGGAGCCGCAATTTGGTCGCTGGGAGAGGCTCTGATCCCGAAAGAGAAGCCGACCATCGAATCCTAAACACACGAGAGGACAATGCCATGCAGACAGCTCAATCGGACTATTTCTCGGCCTATCGCCAACTGAAGCTGACGCGGGATGCCAAGGGCGTGCTGGTTGCCGAGTTCCATAGTAACGGCGGGCCGTGCATTATGAATGCGCAAGGTCACACGGAATTTGTCGATGCGTTTTACCGCATCGCACAAGATCGCGCTAACAAGATCGTTATCCTCACCGGCGCGGGAGGAGACTTCATTATCAATGTGGATTGGTCGTCTTTCGGCGACGTGTCTGATCCCGGAGTCTGGAGCCAGGTTCACGACGAGGGCGTTCAAGTCCTGGAAAACATCGCTAATATCCGCGTGCCGGTGATCGCGGCGATCGAGGGGCGCGCCTACGTACACTCCGATTATGTGCTGCTCGGCAATGTCATTGTGGCCGGCGAGAGTGCGACCTTTCAGGATGTAGCGCACTACGCCGTTGGTGTTACGCCGGGTGACGGCATCTTCACCACATGGAGTTATCGCGCTGGAGCGGGACGTGCCGAGGCGTTTCTGCTCGATCCCAAGCCACTGCCGGCGCGTACTGCGCAGGAATGGGGAGTTGTCGCGGAAGTCGTGCCCAACGGCCAGGCGCTCAATCGTGCGCGAGAATTGGCGGAACTGTACCTAAAAGCTCCGGAGGTGACTCGGCGCAACACACGCGTGCATTTTATCCAGCCGTTGAAGGAACGCGTGGTGCGGGAAGTCGGCTATGGGCTATCTCTCGAAGGAGCGTCGTCCGCTGATTTAGTGAAATCAAACCACGCCAAGAGTGAACCTGTCGCTCAGAAAAGAAAATCCGCATGAAGCGGGCATGCAATTCAGTAAGCAGCAGCGCGACCGGTTCTTTCTGATCCGTGCAAACGGGAGCGCTTAATAGTCCATTCATTTCAAAAGAGGAGAAAAGTAATGACTCAGAACAACGGCCTTGCCAAGCGGAGTGAGAAAGGGTTGCTCACTCCAGACAATTGTGTTGTAACGCTGATTGATCATCAGCCACAGATGCTTTTCGGAATAAACAGCATTGACAGGCAGTCATTGATTAACAACGTTGTCGGGTTCGCGAAGGCTGCGAAGATCTTCGAGGTGCCTCTCATCCTGAGCACGGTCGAAACAAAGTCCTTCAGCGGGTACATTTGGCCTCAGCTTCAAGCAATCTATCCAGATCAGACTCCAATTGAGCGCAGCAGCATGAACTCCTGGGACGATGAGAATTTCGTTGCTGCTGTGAAAAAGACAGGCCGCAAGAAGATTGTCCTAGCTGGACTCTGGACCGAGGTCTGTGTTGCGTTTCCCACTGTCCAGGCTATTCATGACGGCTTTGAAGTGTATGTTGTCGAAGATTGCGTTGGCGATCTCGATCTGCGCACGCATGAGACTTCGATGCGCCGGGTCGAGCAGGCAGGGGCTAAGCCAGTAACCTGGATTCAGGTGATGCTTGAATGGCAACGCGATTGGGCTCACAAGGACACCTATAACGCTGTAATGGACGTAGTAAAGCACCATGGCGGAGCATACGGCATGGGAGTCGAATACGCATACACCATGGTTCATGGCGCACCTGCGACCGCGTACGAGGGCTGGGATGTGCCACTCGAAGTAGTTCACAAATAAGCGAGCAACGAGGCCGGAATCGGACTCCGGCCTCTCGTCTTTTTGAGACCAGACCAATCATGCAGAGGTAAATATGCCAACGAAAATGTTCTTCAATGGAAAGATCGCGACAAACGGCAAGCCGTATTTTGTTCAAGCACTCGCCGTTGAGTCTGGAAAGATCAGCGCAATTGGAACAAACGAGGAAGTGCTCCGCTCGCGCAGGCCTGAAACCGAAGTCATAGATCTAGCTGGTCACACTGTCATCCCCGGGCTAAACGACTCTCATCTGCATATCATCCGTGGCGGATTACATTACAACATGGAACTGCGTTGGGACGGTGTGCCTTCTCTCGCCGACGCATTACAAATGCTGAAGGAACAGGCGCAGCGGACTCCTGCGCCACAGTGGGTGCGCGTCGTCGGCGGGTGGAATGAATTTCAATTCGCGGAGAGACGGATGCCCACATTAGATGAGATTAACAAGGTCTCTCCCGACACTCCTGTGTTTGTTCTGCACCTCTATGATCGCGCGTTCTTGAATGCGGCCGCATTGCGGGCTGTCGGGTATACGAAAGATTCACCGAACCCTCCCGGGGGAGAAATTCAGAGAGATAAGAACGGCAATCCGACCGGACTTCTGATCGCAAGACCAAATGCGGGCATCCTCTATTCAGCTCTAGCGAAGGGACCGTTGCTGAACTATGAGGACCAGCTCGTTTCTACTCGACATTTCATGCACGAGCTCAATCGCCTGGGCATTACCAGCGCCATTGATGCCGGCGGAGGATTTCAGAACTACCCGACCGACTACAAGGTCATTGAAGCGCTACACCAGAAGAAGCAAATGACAGTTCGCATCGCGTACAACCTCTTTACACAGCGACCGAAGCACGAGTTGGAAGATTTCAAAAACTGGACAAGCAGCACGAAGCTGTACCAGGGTGACCATACACTCCGGCTAAACGGAGCGGGCGAGATGCTGGTCTTTTCCGCTGCAGACTTCGAGGACTTCCTTGAGCCACGGCCCGATCTCGACGGAGTGATGGAAGTAGAGTTGGAGCAGGTTGTGCGTTTGCTTGCGGAAAAGCGATGGCCCTTCCGCATCCACGCAACATACAACGAATCCATCGAACGCTTTTTGAATGTGTTCGAGAAGGTCAATCGTGATATCCCATTTAACGGACTGCATTGGTTTTTCGATCATGCAGAGACGATCGCCGACAAAAATATTGAACGGGTTGCTGCGCTTGGCGGAGGCATTGCAGTGCAGCACCGCATGGCCTATCAGGGAGAGTATTTCGTCGACCGCTACGGCAAGAAAGCAGCGCAGCGTACACCACCTATTCGCCGGATGATTGAACTTGGCCTGCCTGTGGGGGCAGGCACGGATGCTACTCGCGTTGCGAGTTTCAACCCTTATGTGGCTCTCTATTGGCTTTCGTCCGGAAAAACAGTGGGTGGTTTGAGCATCTATTCGGAAAGCAATCGCCTGTCGCGTGAGGAAGCGCTTCGTCTCTATACGCAAGGCAGCAGTTGGTTTTCGGCGGAGGATGGCACTAAAGGTGGTCTGCTTCCTGGTCAGCTGGCAGATTTCGCTGTACTGACCGCGGACTATTTCACTGTGCCGGAAGAAGAAATCAAAGACCTTCAATCGGTGCTTACGGTGGTTGGCGGCGAGGTTGTGTATGCCAATAAAGATTTTGATAAGCTTGCCCCGTCGCCGCTCCCGTCAGCACTTGATTGGGCGCCCACCGCTCATTATGGAGGGTACTACAATCCGCTAACGCATCCTGTCAAAGCGTTTACCCATAGCTGCCGCAACCATGCAGCTGTCCAACATAGGTCAACCCCGCGTCTGGGTGAAGCCATCTGGGGCCTGGGATGTGATTGCTTCGCCTTTTAGCTGCGAAGAGCCAGAGGAGAGCAAGCGATGAAGGTAATGTCTATTTCATTTGCTGTAGGTGTGCTTGTTGGCATTTTGTATGGAGTGATTCGAGTAAAGAGCCCGGCTCCACCCATCGTCGCTCTCCTCGGTCTGCTGGGAATGGTACTTGGAGAACAACTCGGCGGCTGGATTATCACAAAGAAAGTCAGCGTGGCAAATGCGGCCGCTGTTTGCCTTGTAGAAAAACATTGGGGACAGCGGCCGGATGTGCAACCTGTAACATCATCCGGCCTCGCGCAGACTGAGAAGTGACGAAAGGAACCCTGATGCGTATCACGAAATCCCTTGGTGTATTGCGGCTTTCTTAGGTGGCGGGCATACTGGGCTTTGTTGACCGGTACAAGTTTTAGGAGAAGAGGCAGACAAGAACCTAGGCGCTGTCGTGATGGAACTGGAGAAACACCTATGTTGAAGGCTCTTTGGATAATTGTCGCAAGGATCTCGGGCTTCTTGATTCCAACGGTCGTGGGCTCAGCATTCTTCTTCGCAATCATCGGGGTGTTCGGAATATGGATTGCGATTGCAGGGCTGATTCTTGCGATCGCCTTTGCCGTGACGACAGTGGCCTTTGTTCCGGCAGAAGGAGGCGCAAGATGAATCTGAATCCGGCTACGTTAGCCCGCGTGCAGTTCGCCTTCACCGTGAGCTTTCACATCATTTTCCCAACCATGTCCATTGGGCTTGCCATGTTCCTTGCTGTGATAGAAGGTCTCTGGCTCAAGACCAGGGATGCACTTTACCTCGAAATCTATCGCTTCTGGCTGAGCATTTTTGCAATGGGTTTTGGAGTTGGGGTGGTGACGGGCATCGTCCTCTCGTTCGAGTTTGGTCTGGGCTTTGCGAAGTTTGCACAGCTTGCCGGGCCGGCGATCGGGCCCATGATTGCGCTCGAAGTACTCACTTCTTTTTTCCTTGAAGCGGGTTTCCTCGGGATCATGCTCTTTGGAATGCATCGAGTGGGGCCCAAGCTCCACTTTTTTGCTACATGCATGGTGGCGCTTGGCACACTGCTGTCAGCATCATGGATCCTCTCAGCGAACAGCTGGATGCAGACGCCAGATGGCGTGGCTGTCCGCAATGGCCGCTTGATTGTAGTCAACTGGTGGCATGTCCTGAACAACCCCTCCTGGTTTGTCCGCTTGCCGCACATGCTTAGCGCGGCATACCTGACCGCCTCGTTTCTTGTGGCGGGCGTTGGCGCATGGTACCTGCTGTGTGGCAAACATCTTGCGTTTGCGAAAAAGAGCGTAGCGCTTGGCACTGCGTTCGCAAGCGTGCTGATTGCGGGACAGGTATTCATTGGCGACATTCTCTATGGCACGATGCTAAAGCACCAGCCCTCGAAGATGCAGGCAGCCGAGGGTTTTTGGGAGAAGGAGTCAGCATCGCCGGCTGCGTACTACTGGGTAATTCTGCCGGACCAGAAGGAACAGCGCAATCGCTTCGCCCTCGGCATTCCATATTTAGGCAGCATCTGGCTCACGCACAGTCTTCATGGCCGAGTGGAGGGCCTGAAGAACACCCCACGGGACGCGCAACCGATCATGGGCATGGTCTTTTACGGATTCCGCATCATGTACGGTATCGCCATCCTGATGTTCGCTGTGGCGACAAGCTCTCTGTGGCTTCGATGGAAGCGCCGGCTTTTTACGACAAAGTGGTTTCTTCGCTTCCTGGTGGCGATGACTCCCTCTGGCATTATTGCGACGCTTGGCGGATGGTATGTGGCCGAGACCGGCCGCCAGCCCTGGGTGATCTTCGGCCTGTTGAGAACGATCGATGCGGTTTCGCCGGTCCCGGCGAAGACGCTCCTCGCGACGCTGATCGCATTTGTATGTATCTACGCATTCTTCATGGCCGCATTTCTCTTCTTTGTGGCGCATATTATCCGAAGAGGACCTGCTTTGGCTCTCCCCCAGGCTGAGGCCTCGGGGTCCCTCAAGAACGCGTTCCGTCCCCATGTGCTGGATAGCGCGAACGCCAATGCCGCGGTGGGGAGGTAGCACGATGGACATGCCTCTCCTTTGTGCCGGATTCGCCGCTCTGTCCGTTGCGTTGTATGTTTTGCTCGACGGCTTCGACCTCGGAGTCGGCGCGTTGCTCTTGCTGCAGCCGCATGAGAGATCGAGAGACCATATGGTCGATTCCATCACACCGACGTGGGATGGCAACGAGACGTGGCTGATCATGACCGGAGTGACGCTGTTGGCGGCGTTTCCGATCGCGTATGGCATTCTCATGCCGGCCCTCTATATTCCGATCATCGTGATGCTGCTGGCATTGGGTCTGCGCGGAGTCTCATTTGAGTTTCGTGCCCAGATGAAACGCTACCGTCGCAGATGGGACGTGATCTTTGCAATCGGGTCAATTGCGGCAGCCTGCATGCAGGGTCTCATTCTTGGCGCCCTGCTCGAGGGCATATCGGTCGAAGGGAGCTCGTTCAGCGGGAGCGTCTTTGATTGTTTTCGACCTTTCTCCGTACTTTGCGCTCTCTGCGTACTTGAGGGATATGTAGTGCTCGGCAGTTGCTGGCTTGAATACAAGACTTCAGCGCTCCTGCACGGATTTTCGGTACAAGCGTTGCGCATCGCATTGCCGCTATTTCTTCTCACCTTCGGTTTTGTCGTGGAGAGGTCATTCTCCGTTCAACCAGGCATTGTGGCCGTATGGAAGGCCCACCCTTTGTTGCTCGGAACAGTAAGCAGCACCGTGTTGATTGCAGCTCTCATTCTGTTTGGAAGTATCGGCAAGCGTCCCGACGTTCGTCCCCTGGCCGCGGGCATGGTGATGATCGCTGCCGGGATTGCAGGTCTTGCAATCATCGTGTTTCCGATGGTTGTGCCGTTTCGCCTTTCGATTTGGAGCGCGTCGAGTTCGCGGCTGAGCCAGATATTCGTGCTCACCGGAGCAATCGTTGTCACGCCGGTGGTGCTCGGGTATTCGTTCTTCGCCTACTGGGTATTTCGAGGCAAGACTCCGGAGAAGGGGTGGGACGGATGAGTACGCAAAGCAAGCAACTGTTGTGGTTTGCTGGCATCTACGTCAGTTCATTGATCGTCTTCGCATTGGTTACGTATCTGCTGAAAGCTGTCTTGCGGCTCCTTTGAACGGTAAGCAGGCATTCGCGTTTTGACACATTCCCTTCAGGGTCGATGGTTTAGCAGAAGTCGATAAGAGTCAGAAGTCTAAGGAGGAAGTTACACAATGAATTGCACCCGTCGTCTTTTCCCTTTGGTCTTACTCGTTTTCAGCTTGGCGACGTTCTCGCGCCTCAGTTGGACGCAGACGACTGAAGGCCCAGATCCCGCATCCACCGTCGCCGTGGGGGCTCAGTACGACACTACCCATGTCTATGTCTCCCCCTCCGACGTTGATGCGTTCGTTGCGAGCTTTCTCGGAACCTTCGGAGGTAAGAGCACGAAGCAGGTCATTGCCACGGTAACGCCGACGCCCAGCAAAACTACATCGCAACTGTTGCAAACACCGGTTGGCACAGTATCGCTTTTCGGATTTTTGACACCCATACCCGCCCCCTTCGGCGCGGAGCGCACGGGATATCTTGTCACAAACATGGATGCGGCGATTAAGAAAGCCAAAGCCAGCGGCGCAGACGTGGTGGTGACGCCGTTTCCGGATCCAATCGGAGTAGATGCTGTTATAGAGTTCCCTGGCGGGGTGAAAACGCAAATCTACTGGCATACTACGGCGCCATCGTATACGCCCTTCGTCACGGTGCCGGAGAACCGCGTCTATGTTTCGCCAGATGCCGTTAACAAGTTTCTTCACAGCTTTCTTGCTTTCTCGGATGGCCGGGTTGTCTTCGATCAGCCTGCTGCGCCTGGAAATGAGATAGGCTTGCCAGGCACCACATTTCGACGGGTTCAAGTCGAATCCGTCTTCGGCAAACTTCTAGTGCTCGTCACCGACGGTCACTTGCCATATCCCTACGGACGAGAGACCACAGGCTACGAGGTTGATGATTTGGGCTCCACTCTTCAGAAAGCGACTTCTCTTGGGGACAAGGTGCTAATTCAGCCCGTCACCCTCCAAGGGCGCACGTCGGCTATGGTGCAGTTCCCAGGGGGATATATCGCTGAGATCCACTCGATCACCGACAAACCGAAATGATGTTGAGCAAACACCTTGATACGATTTTTTTCCATGCTGGCAGTAGTTGTATTGCTCATCACCCGAGCGCCCGTAGGGGCCCAGTCCATATCGTCTGCAATCCCGGACGCGCCCGACAGGAGCATCAAGTTACTGCGTGAGGACGAAGACTGGAGTTTTCTTGCTAATCCTGCCAACCGTCAGGATTTCTGGGACCCGCTCAAATATATCCGGCTTCGAAGTGGTAACAATGATTGGTTCATGACGATCAGTGGAGAAGCCCGAGAAGTATGGGAGCAGATCGGCAACGATTATTGGGGACAGGCTCCTTACTGGAATGGGTACCTCAACGAAAGATACATGCTGGGCTTCGATATTCATTACGGAAAGCATGTTCGCACGTTTGTCGATTTTAAAAGCGGCATAAATTCCTTCCGGTATGGTGGCCCGCGTCCGATCGACGAGAAGAAACTCGACTTTCAAGCCGCCTTCCTGCAGGTTGGAACTGCAGAAGGTCAGAACTTCATCGAGCTGAGGGCCGGAATACAGGAACTCGAGTATGGATCTGGACGGCTGATCGACGTCCGCGAGGGACCGAATGTCCGCCTGAGTTTTGCCGGTTTCATGGTCAGAAGCAAAATCGATGAATGGAGAGTGGACGGGTTTGCAATGCGTCCACGCCTGGACAAATTTGAGTTCTTTGACGATCGGCCAAACAGCCAGGTAGGTTTCTGGGGCGTATATGCTTCCCGACCCACGCCATCGAAAACGTCATTAGAACTGTACTACCTAGGGTTGGATAGAAAGCAGGCCACATACCAACGAGGCACGGCTCAGGAGGTGCGTCACTCCATCGGCGGACGGTTCTCCCATCCCATCGCGACCGAGCGGCCAGGGTGGGACTTTGACAATGAAGCTCTGGGGCAGTTCGGCACGTTTGGTTCGGCAAACATTCGAGCGTGGACGGTCGCTACAGAAACGGGCTATCGACTTCCGAATGTGCCTCTAAAGCCCCGCTTCAGCGTGAAGGCCGACATCTCAAGCGGGGATCATCCAGCCTCGAATACTTTGGGCACGTTCAATCCTCTGTTCCCGAAGGGCGACTATTTCGGTGTCCTGGCTACGACCGGACCGGGCCCAATCAACTTTATAGATGTTCATCCTCACGTCGAGATAGCACTGCCTCACAACGTCTCCGCCTCTTTTGACTGGATCGTGCAGTGGCGACAGAGTCTTGACGACGGCGTCTACAACGTACCGGGAATCCTGATCCGCGCCGGCAATGCAAGCGAGGCGCGATATGTCGGGAACAGGCCGGGCACACAGATCCGTTGGCAGAAGACTCGTCATCTGTGGTTTCAAGGCGACTACGGAATCTTTTATGCGGGCAGTTTTATAAAGGAGACGCAACCTGGGCGCAACCTCAACTATTGGGCTTTGTGGACCGGTTACAAGTTTTAGGAGACGATCCAGTCGTTTTTGAGAGGGAGGGCCGGCAATGAGCATTCGCGACGTACTCAGTCGGTTGCATGTTCGATGAGAAGATCACGGACCCTGTGAAAATCCAAGCCTCGCTGGATGAACCATGCCAAAGCCTGGAGGGTTTACAAGAAAGGAAACAGTCATGCAACACGTCCGTCATCATGGAATCCTCGGCCCAAAAGGTCTACTTACACCGGGGAGCGTTTTATCTGCGATCCTCATTGGCGGGATCGTCGTCCTGCTCGCAAGCCAAAGCGCTTACACGCAGGTGGGTCAGGAAGCAAATAAGGTACTCGTTGGTGCGGCGGCCTTCGGAGACTGGCACAATGACGCCCCGGGAGTCCGGCGGCTAATCACTGCGCAGGATCTACCGGAGATCGGGAAGGAAGAGCCGAGCTTCGCCGAGGTAGTTCCTATGCCTGTCGGAGCGAGACCGCGAGTTCCGGAGGGCTTCTCGGCTGAACTCGTTGCATCGGGTCTTGCGCAACCTCGGGCCATCCGTGCTGCGCCAAATGGGGACCTTTTCGTAGCGAACAGCTCGGAGAACGAGGTACGCGTGTATCGGATTCCGTCTGGTTCCTCCAAGCCGACAATCAGTGAGGTGTTTGTTGCCGGGCTTCATCAACCGTACGGAATCGCATTCTATCCTCCGGGACCTGATCCCCAATGGATCTACATTGCCAACAGCAGCAGCGTCGTTCGTTTCCCGTACAAGAACGGTGACCTGAAGACCACCGCCAAGCCCGAGGGTATTGTCGAATGCATTCCGGCGACTCATCACTGGACTCGCGACATTCTGTTTACTCCTGACGGTAAACGCCTTCTGGTGACGGTCGCCTCGGGTTCTAACGCTGCTCTTGATATGTTTCCCAGGCCTCTTGTCCCTGGTGGGATTGACGGTTGGAATAAGACTCATCCGCTCGGCGCCGCCTGGGACAGCGAAGAAGGCCGCGCTAATATTCTGTCCTTTAATCCCGACGGTACGGACGAGAAAGTCTATGCCACGGGAATTCGAAATCCCGCAGGTATTACCATACAGCCTGCGACAGGCCAACTATGGGCAGTCGTCAATGAGCGAGATGGCCTCGGAGATAACACTCCCTTTGATTACGCGACTTATGTCCATCAAGGCGCCTTCTATGGCTGGCCATGGTTTTACATCGGCGGCCACGAAGATCCGCGCCATAAAGGCGAGCACACCGACCTGCAAAGCCGGGTAACCGTTCCTGATGTGCTCATCCAAGCCCACTCGGCTCCCCTCCAGATCGTGTTCTATAAAGGCGAGGATTTCCCTGCCGAATATGACGGGAGCGCCTTCGTCACTCTGCATGGTTCCTGGGACCGATCGATCCGGACTGGCTATAAAGTTGTCCGCCTGCTTTTCGATAAGAGTGGCAAGCCCACGGGGGAATATGAGGATTTTATGACAGGATTCGTCGTATCCGATAAACAGGTGTGGGGCCGCCCCGTGGGAGTTGCAGTCGCAAGGGACGGTTCGCTCTTCGTCACGGAAGATGGGAATGGGACGATTTGGCGCATTTCTCGCACGAGGTCAGTTGTCCACTAATTTCATTCATTCGGAAGATGTGTAGTGACTCCGAAATCCCCACCGCGCTCGCGGTTTGTATGCCATCGGCTAACCGCTATGAACGGTGTCGATCTCAATTACTGGGCATTGTGGGCTGGCTATAGGTTCTAGGGGACGATTCTCAAATGGTACAGCCTTTTCACAATTCAGACTGATTGCCATCGACCACAACACCAGAGCAGGTTCGCAATTGGCTAGTTATTCGAATGGCCCTCGCTTTGCAGTAGCACTAGGGACGCCTCAGTGGTGGGGATCATGTCATTAGATAGACAAGTGTTGGTGATCGCGTTTTTCACCGTAGCGTTGAAACTCTTTCTTTGGTCCAGGAGGAGGACGTGGTCGTGCTGGATGTTGCGCCGGATTGGAAGGATGTGTTGCACCTTGATGACAGCGGACCGCGACTGCGAGGGGAAGCGCGGCCAGACGGAGCTGAGGGCATATTCTCTACATCCCTGAGCCCCAGGTTGGAAGACGGTAGAAATGACTAACCAATACGAGTCGCACTTTGCTGATATTTCGGGAAGCCGAATCATGAACTCATCGATGTCAGCGGTAAAGAAGGCAACCGTCATTGAATACGGCCCAACGGAAATGAGTGAGGCAGCGCTGATTTCAATGGCAAAGTTGGGAAACAGTGATGCTTTCATCGTGCTGAGCAAACTCCACTCCAACAGGATCTTGCCGACGATCTATAACATCACCAGGAATTGGCACGATGCTGAAGATGCGCTCCAGGATGCGATGCTGAGAGCGTTCTCTCATCTGAAGGACTTCCAGGAAAAATCAAGTTTTTCCACTTGGCTCACACGGATCGCGATCAACTCGGCCCTCATGATCTTACGTAGGAAGCGTGGTCTGTTACGAAATCTCGCTCGACGGTACCGACGATTCTGGCGACAACTATGAGCGATGGCGAGGTAAAGTCTCCTGCAGAGGACCCTGAGAGCCGGATTGGCGCGAAAAGAGAGGGAAGAATTGCTTAAGGATGCAATTCTCCGGCTCCCGCAGGTACTAAGGGAGGTCGTCGAGCTTCGGCAATTAAGAGGATATTCCACTAGAGAAATCGCGCAAGCTCTCGTATCTCTGTTCTCGCGGTCAAGTCAAGGATAACGCGTTCCAGATTGACCTTGCGCACAGCGCTGCTTCCAACAAGTTCTCGATCGAACCTATTAGGTGTAACCATCGATCCACTGTAGGTAGGAGTAAGTTCATGTGGAGCACAGAGAAAGGCTCTGCGGGTCTTGAATGATTATTGGGGATAGGTTTTTTAATGGAATGGGTATCTAAATGAAAGAAACATGCTGGAGACGCAGCCTGGGCGGAACCTCAACTATTGGGCACTATGGGCTGGATACAAGTTTTAGTGAGGAGGCAATGGAAATGGTTGACGGCGCAACGAACTCCGCTGAACAGATGCTATATGGCACTCTTCTCATTCTCACATTTGTCTCCGGACTTGTTGATGCTGCCAGTTTCCTTGCGCTCGGCCATGTCTTCACCGCGAACATGACCGGCAACGTCGTGTTGATGGCTTTCGCCCTTGCCGGTACTCCCGAACTGTCGTCGTTGCGATCTTTCATAGCTCTTCTCAGTGGGCTGGCGGGCGCCGCTGTGGCCGGGCATCTTGATTCACGGATTCGGTGGGAGAAGAGAACTTCCTGGCTATCCATAGCCCTTGTAATTGAAGCCGCAGTACTCGCCATTGCCGCCTTGGTTGCATGGTCTGGTCGCGTGCGGCCCGCCGAGCAGAGCATTGTATGCGTTGTCATCGCTCTAACCGGCTTTGCCATGGGTGTTCGCAACGGCACCGTTCGCAGGCTTGGTGTTCCGGATCTAACGACTACGGTTCTGACACTGACCGTCGCTGGTCTAGGCTTCGATTCCTCCATCGCTGGCGGAGCGAACGCAAGATGGCGCATTCGTGTCGCGGCTATCTCCATGATGTTTCTTGGAGCCGTCGCGGGCGCTCTGGTTCTGCGCCACTCGCTTGTAAACTTACTCGGACTTTCAGCTTTGCTCGTAACCAGTTGTGCCGTTCTGCAACTTTTCCGCGAGGAAACAAGTCATGAGGTCAAACTGAAGGGAGCGACATGATTGAGCCGGCCAGCGCAAAGAGTGGGAATTCTCTCTCTTCACTGTCTGCAGAAAAGAGAGAACAGTTTCGATCTGCCTTCTTTCATGTCGCTCCGTCGATGTTTCTGGGAGCGCTCGATCAAACTATCATCGCCGCAGCCTTACCAGCGATTACGGGTTCGCTCGGCGGACTTTCCTACCTCGCTTGGGTAGTTACCGCGTACCTCATTGCAGCGACTGTGGCTGCTCCGCTGTATGGACGCATGGGAGACGCATACGGGCGAAGGCGCATGCTATTGTGGGCGCTCTGCCTATTTGTCGCCGGCTCGGTTGCGTGCGCGCTTGCCCCCACCCTTTTCATTCTGATTTGTGCTCGCGCCCTGCAAGGTTTTGGCGGTGGCGGTCTGATGACCCTGGCGCAAGCACTCCTCGGCGAAGTAGTTTCTCCAAAAGAGAGGGGAAAAATTCAGGGATGGCTGGGAGCCAATTTTGCCCTTGCCAGCACACTCGGTCCGGTAATCGGCGGCGTTCTCTCGCAACACCTCGGCTGGCGCAGCATCTTTTGGCTCAATATCCCGCTCGGGCTAGGCGCCGCTTGCGCAGCCTTGCGCATTAAAACATCCCCGGGGACAGGGATCTGTCGATTGGATTACGCCGGAACAAGCGTCTTCGTCGCTTCGACCGTAGCAGTTCTTTTCAGTTTGAGCATCGGCGGTCATGAAATCGCCTGGACGTCCCCGGTCCTGCTTACGATCGCGAGCCTGGGAGTAGCAGGGCTTGTTCTTCTTCGCCCAATCGAGCAGAAGACGCAGCAACCGCTCATTTCTCCGCACTTGATAGGAGAGCCCGTCATCTGGCGCGCATCGTTGACGGTTCTTCTTTTCGCGGCGGTTCTTTTCGGCTTGATCGTTCAATTGCCGGTTTTCTTTCAAACAGTGTTCCGAACAAGCGCGACTACCTCCGGACTCCTTCTGATCCCGCTCACTCTGGCCCAGGTGGTTGTTTCCACCGCAACGGGTCTGCGAATTTCAACAACCGGGCATCCTCGGACGCCGATGGCTGTTGGTTTGTCGATTGTAGCGGGCGCTTTTTTTGTTCTCGCAGCTGGAATCAAATTGGGAACCGTGTTCATCGCGCTGCTAACCCTTCTGATCGGGGCGGGCCTTGGATCGACGATGCCCGCCGCGCAGACCATGGTGCAATGGGCGGCAGGGAAAGATCGTCTGGGAGTTAGTACGGCGACTGTGTCGTTCAGCCGCACGATTGGGGGCGCAATAGGGGCCGCGATCGCTTCCGCGGTATTGCTTGGAGCTTTGCAAGTTATCGATCCAAACGCACGGACCATTCTTACCCAGGAGCTCTCCTCGATTGGATCGAGCCGCGTCGAGCCTTCTCAGATAGCGCCGGCATTGATGGCGGCATACCGTTGGGTCTTCTTCGCATTAGGAGGGCTTTCCGGGTGCGCCGCTATAGTTGCCTGGTCTATTCCGAATCTGGATTTGGCGGGCGCTCCGGCCAGTGCGTTAGCAACATCCTCATTAGACCGTAATTGAACGTTTTATTGCGGTCGGCTACATTACACCGGCCAATGATGCGTAAGCCAGAGGATGATCGGGACTGTGATTGCTAAAGAAAGTGTCGACAGTAAAAGCATGGATGATCGGAACCAAGTCCGCTGCGCATTCCGTAATCTGGCGTAAATAGGAGAAACCAGCAGAAATAAAGTCCGCTGCAAACGAATCCAAGTTATTGAAAATACAGTGGATGCGCACTGTACCCGATTTCGTACCTTAATGCAGTGGCCAACCCGAAATACCCCGAACGCAGCCCACTAACGAGCGCCGCAAAATTCTGAATCCACAGAGGATATTGGTGTTTGAGATGGTGCCGGGAGGGGGGGTCGAACCCCCACGAGGTTGCCCTCGGCGGATTTTGAGTCCGCTGCGTCTGCCAGTTCCGCCATCCCGGCTCGGCACTTGCAGCTTTAGTTTAACCCGGACGCTGACCACCCGCACCCGCGAGTTCGTTGTCCACGGGTTCCAGCCGTTAAATTACTAACTCGCAACACCAGGCACTTTGACGACCTGTCGACCTCCTGGTCAACCCCCGGGAACCGAAGTGAGCGGCGGACCTATAGTTTCAACTGGGCCCGCGAGCGAATCGCCTTATAAGGACACTTGCGCTCGAACTCGGCGAAATTCACTTTGATACCTAAGCCCGGCGCATCCGGCAAGCGGACGCGGCCATCCTTCTGGGTTGGGTAGGTACCCTCAGTCATCTCGCGGAATAAGTCGTTATCCGCAGCTTCACATTCGTGGATCAGAAAATTGCGGCATACCGACATGGTAGCCATCGAGGCCATGTGGGCAATCGGTCCGCTGCATTGATGCGGCGCCACCTCTACCCCGTAAGCCTCCGCCATGTTGGCGATCTTGCGCAACTCGGTTACACCCCCCGCATGCATCACATCCGGCTGGATATCGCGGCGCCCTTCACATCGAGCAATTGCTTGAACTCGAAGCGGGAGAAAAGCCCTTCGCCGGTGGCAATGGGAACCGGGCTCTTCGCCGCTACTTCCCCCAGCCCAGCAGGATTTTCGCGTAGTGTCGGCTCTTCCATAAACAGCGGATGATACGGCGCGATGGCCTCGGCAAATTGAATCGCCGAACGAACCGTAAACGTCTCCGCACATTCAAGCGCAATATCTGCCTCGGCGCCGAAGACCTTGCGGATCGCCGCTAATTCCGCGACGTCCTGATCGATGCGACCTAATTCAGTGGATGCCTGCGGCAGCGTGTACTTGACCGCCGTCCAGCCCTGGTCCCGCGTGCGCGCTGCCAGTTCCGTGACCGCGGCGAGGTTGCGCTTCCCTGCCGGAATGGATGCGTCCCAATGGGTGAAATAAGCGCGCAGGTTGTTCTGGATCGGCCCGCCGAGCAGCGCGTATAGGGGCACTCCCAAACGCTTGGCTTCAATATCCCAGAGCGCCATGTCGATGGCCGAGAGGCCCGTCATCAGCGCCGGACCGTTGCGCCAGCGGGTGGCCACGTAGTAAACGCGATCCCAATGCGCCTCCGGTCCGGCGGGATCGAGACCTACATATTCCGGTTCAAGCCAGCGCAGTACGGCTTCGGCTATGTCAGTACGGCTTTCGAGGGTGGCTTCGCCCAGCCCGGTAATCCCCGCATCCGTGTGCACCTCGACAAACATCAGGTCGCGCCAGCGCACGGAAACCTTGTGAATGTCGAAGCCGGTGATTTTGACTTTTCCCAGCGGACCCGGGGCTTGAAAGGCGGAAGCCAGAGGGACGGCCGCGAGACTCTTAAGCAGGGACCTTCGGTTCAACACCCGGGAATCATATCTCAGTGCAGCAGCGGCCCGAAAAAGGTATCTTGGACAGGCGTTCCGGAGGAGCCGTTCATGGGACACAAATACGCCAATATTCTTGAAACCGTCGGCAACACCCCCGTGGTCAGGATCAATAAGCTCGCACCGCCGGGGATCAACCTGTTTGTCAAAGTCGAGGCATTTAACCCACTGGGCTCGGTCAAGGATCGTCTTGCCCTGGGCGTGATCGAGGATGCAGAGAAGACCGGAAAGCTGAAGCCGGGCCAGACGGTGATCGAGGCTACCAGCGGTAATACGGGCATCGGGCTGGCGATGGTGTGCGCGCAGAAAGGCTATCCGCTGGTGGTCACCATGGCGGAAACCTTCAGCATCGAGCGGCGCAAGCTGATGCGCTTCCTGGGGGCCAAAGTGGTGCTTACTCCCGCGGCAGGCAGAGGTTTCGGAATGGTCGCCAAAGCCATCGAACTGGCCGAAGCGCATGGCTGGTTTCTCACCCGCCAGTTCGAAAATGAAGCCAATGCCGATATGCACTCGCGCACCACGGCCCAGGAGATATTGGAAGATTTCAAAGGGGAGCGGCTGGACTACTGGGTGACCGGATTTGGCACCGGCGGCACGCTGAAGGGCGTTGCGCGGGTGCTGGCGAAAGAGCGGCCGGAGACCAAGATTGTGGTCTGCGAGCCGGAGGACGCGCCGATGGTGTCCAGCGGGCTTGCCCAGCCGCGGAACCCGGACGGATCGCCGACGTCGGGGCATCCGGCGTGGAAGCCGCATCCGATGCAGGGCTGGAGCCCGGACTTCATCGCCAAACTGGTTACGGATGCTGTGGAGACGAACCGTGTCAGCCAGGTGCTGCGCATCACCAATGCGGAAGCGATGCGTTGCAGCAAGGAGCTCGCCCGCAAGGAAGGAATCTTCGTGGGCATCAGTTCGGGGGCACGTTCGCTGCTGCGTTGCAGGTTTGCGCAGAGGCTGCGCAGGGATCGACGATTCTGTGCATGCTGCCGGACACGGGCGAGCGGTATTTGAGCACTCCGCTGTTCGCCGACGTTTCGGTCGACATGACGCCGGAAGAGCTGGAGATTGCGCATTCCACTCCGAGCGCCTGGCTGCCCGCTGCGGTCGCGAAATGAGCAGTCAAAGCAGCAAGTCGATGAGCCGATTCGAGGTTGAGGAGGAAGGCGAGACCGCTTACCTGGAATTTGAGCTCGATAACGCCGGATGGATCACGCTGTGGCACACCGAGGTGCCCGAAGCGCTTCGCGGCCGCGGTATCGCGGGCATGCTGGCAAAGACGGCGCTTGAATACGCTCGCGATCACAGGTTGAAAGTGGATGTGGTGTGTCCGTTGGTGGCGAATTATCTCTCCAAGAACCCGGAGTTTCAGGTTTGGTTGGAAAGAGGGTCGGCGTTAGGGCATCCTCTGGTGAAAACAATCACTCCCGAGCGGCTTTTCCTCGAACGCCTCGGGCTTGAATTGCAATGAATGAAATCTTAGGGATGACAGATATTGTTCCAGCTTTCCGTCGGGCATCTGGTAGGTGGTCACCTTCAGCTCGCGATCGGGAAAGGTGACGGTGAAGACTCGGAAGGTCATGCCTCCGCGGGCCTCTTCTTTGGTTTGTTTGAAGCTCAGCGGTGGGCCCAAGGGCTTCAGGCTGGAGGCAAAGTCCTCCAGCGTCTGCTGGCTGAAGTACGCGTTGCAGTAGTTGGTGAAGAGGGTGCGGTCGATGTGGCCGTCCGCCAGGCCGTTGAAGATGGCTAGCGCCTGCGCCTCCTGCCTGGGTCGGCGCGGGCGCCGGTATGCCGAGAACGATGGGCATGATCCGCTCGCGCAATCAGGCTGGCTGCCTGGGTGGCCATCTCATTGGTGAGCACGATGATGGCCGCCCGGTCGTCCGGGAAATACCAGGTTTTCGGAGACAAAGCCCGAGACTTCCCCCGAATGCTCAATGAAGTTGTGGCCGTCTCGCTTGCCCACATTCACTCCCAGGCCGTAACCGGTGCTGGCACCATTTTTGAGCAGGACAGGGGTCAACATCTGCACATACGACGGCGGGCTGAGCAGCGAGCGATTGATCACGCTGATGTCCCAGAGCGCCAGGTCGTGGGCCGGCATGGCAAGCTCCCCGGCAGCAAACATCCACCCCGCGCCTTCCTGGGGCGATGGCCGTTGCGGGCCCAGGGCGTGGCGCTCGTAGCCGGTGGGGTCGGTCGCCGGCAACTTGCTGGCATCCGCGTCGTAGACGTTGTCCATGCCCAGGGGCAGGAAGATACGGTTCTTCAACAGATCGATCAGGGCCATGCCGCTTACCTGCTCCACGATCCGGCCCGCAATCACGTAGTTGGTGTTGGAATATTGCCATTGCGTGCCGGGATCGAAATCCAGCGGCCTTTTTGCCCATACATCGAGGATGTGCTGGGCGGTCGTCGGCACCATCATGGAGGTCATCACGTAGTCCTCAGGCCAGTAGTCCTGATAGCCGGAAGTGTGCGAAAGCAGCATGCGGATCGTGACTTCACCGGCACGGGTCAGGTCAGGCAGATACTTCGAGACCGGGATCCTCCAGGGTCAACTTTCCTTCCTGCGCCAGAAGAAGGACCGCGGCCGCGGTGAACTGCTTGCTGATCGAGCCGATGGAGTACTGCATCTGCGGCGTGGCCTCCATCGGCGGAGAGAGCCGGGCCAGACCGTAGGCCTGGAGATAGGCGATGCGGCCATCCTTCACGATGGCAATCGAAGCGCTGGGCACTTTGGTCGAGGACAAAACCTGGTTGACGGCGACATCGATTCTTGACTTTCGAGTCTTCGGAAAGGGTCGACTCCGCGCTGGACTACCGGGACGACGGCGAGCGACACAAGCGTGAGCAAGAGCAGTGATTTCGGCATGCTGGATCTGATTGTAAGAGGAGCAGGTTTTCGTCATTTGCGAAATGCGTCTAAAATACTCCCGCGCGTTGGAGGATCCGTAATGCTTACCCGCAGAGAGTTTACCCGCCTGGCTATGGCCGGGGCGGCCTCGCAAGTGGTTTCGCCGCTGTTAGCGCAGGGCGGCGACAGAAAGATCGGCTATTGCATCATCGGCCTGGGCCGCATTTCCATGGATCACTTTATGCCCGGAGTGCTGACCAGCAAGAACTCGCGGATTACCGGATTGGTGAGCGGGCATCGCGATAAGGCGTTGGCACAGGCGGCTAAGTATGGGGTGCCGGAGAGCTCCATCTACAGCTACGAGAACATGGACGAGATCAAGAACAACCCGGCTATCGACGCGGTGTACGTGGCATTGCCCAATAGCATGCATGCGGAGTACACCATCCGCTCCGCGCGCGCGGGCAAGCATGTGCTGTGCGAGAAGCCGATGGCGACTACGGTCGCGGATTCAATGGCGATGATCAAGGCGTGTAAGGACGCGAACAAGAAGCTGATGATCGCCTATCGCTGCCACTATGAACCGACCAATCTGCGCGCCATGCAGCTTATTCGCGAGGGCAAGCTGGGAAAGATCCAGGCGATCGAGAGCGCCAATGGCTTCAACGAAAAGCCGGCGAATGGCGGCTGGACCGCAAGCTGGCCGGCGGGGGGCCGCTGATGGATGTGGGCGTCTACTCACTGAACGCCTGCCGCTATCTCACGGGCGAGGAACCGATTGACCTTAAGGGGTATTCGTCGGTGATCGATCATGACGGACGATTCGATACGGTGGAAGAGAATGTGTCGTGGACGATGAAGTTTCCTTCGGGCGTGGTGGCTAGTTGCAACACTACGTACGGCGCCCCGATGAATGGGTTTTACCGGGTGCACGGGTCGTTGGGTTACTTGTATGCGGAGCCGGCGTTTCCCTACGAGGGGCTTCATCTTACAGCCCGGTTCGCTGACCCGGGCGGGCGGCAAGCCTACCGTTCTCGATGAGCCAAATCCCGATAAAGATCCTTCGCAGTTCACTTTGCAAGCGGATTATTTTTCGGATTGCGTTCTGGAAGATAAGACGCCGAAGACGGCAGGGGAAGAGGGATTGCTCGATATGCAGTACATGTCGAAGATCTATGAGTCTTGCGGGTTACCGTCGCTATAGGGAGAGGAAAGAACACCAGACAGAGCATCCGCTCCACTGCGCTACGCTCCGGTCGGGATGACAATCTGTGGTACGGGAGTTGTGCCCGGAACAGAGGTTGGTCGTCCCGACGGAAGCGTTAGCGAATGACAATTCTGTCGGATTACAGGAGTCGATCCGGAACAGCAGGTCTCAGACGCGAGTGGAGCGACCTGCTTGTTTACCTCCTACAGCGAGCCTCCGGCTATGGAGGGGATTACCAGTACCTCGTCGCCGTCTTTGAAGGCGTAGTTCTCGTTGCCTAGAAAGCGGATGTCTTCTTCGTTGACGTAGAAGTTGATGAAGCGGCGCACCTTGCCGTCGTTGTCGCGCAGATGAGGCTTGAGCGCGGGAAAGCTGGTCTCGATCTCGGTGATCAGCTGGGGCAGATTCTGCGGCCGCGGATTGTATCTCCCGGGTGCCATTGGTGTGTTTCTGAAAGGCATTGGGCAACACCACTTTAACGGACATACACTTCCTCTCTCTCCTGCTCGACCATGGCTTCAAAGTCAGCCAGACGCGGGCGAATCGCCTGCTGCTGCTCGTACTTGCCCTGCAGCACATCCAGTCGTCTTCAGTCCGTTGCCGGTGATGGCAACCACCGTTAGATCATCGGGAGCAATGCGGCCATGAGCGTACAGGCGAGCAGTCACGGCGGTGGTCACGCCGCCGGCGGTTTCTGTAAACACACCTTCCGTTTCGGCCAGTTCCTGGATCGCGGAAACGATCTCCACGTCGGAAACATCTTCCGCCCAGCCGCCGCTTTCGTTGATGGCGCGGATGGCATAGGGTCCGTCGGCGGGATTGCCGATGGCCAGCGAGCGAGCGATGGTGTTTGGCCGCTGCGGCTCGTGGTGCGCCAGGCCATTCTTCACCGCGTGGGCGATGGGCGAGCAGCCGGTGGCCTGGGCTCCGAAGAAGCGCACCGGCTTGTTTTCGACCAGGCCGAGCTCGATCAGCTCTCCAAACGCTTTGCGGATCTTGGAAATCAGCGCGCCCCCGGCCATGGGAACCACCACGTTGTCAGGCAGCCGCCAGCCGAGCTGCTCGGCGATCTCGTAGCCTACCGTCTTCGAGCCCTCGGCGTAATAGGGACGAAGATTGACGTTCACAAATCCCCAGTTGTAGCGCTCGGCAATCTGCGAGCAGAGCCGGTTCACCTGGTCGTAGTTGCCATCGATCCGCACCAGGTTCGCGCCATAGACGCGGGTGTTCAGAATCTTGGCCGGCTCCAGATCCGTCGGCACCAGGATGTAGGTCTTCAATCCCAGGCGCGCGGCATGGGCGGCTACGGCATTGGCCAGGTTTCCGGTCGAAGAGCAGCCCACGGTATCGAAGCCGAAGATCTTGGCCGCGGCCAGGGCCACCGAGACCACGCGATCCTTAAAGCTCAGCGTGGGCAGGCAGACGGCATCGTTCTTGAGGTAGAGATTGGTGGCGCCGATGCGCTTGGCCAGGCGCGGAGCCGCCATCAGGGGAGTCATGCCGGAAGGGGTGGTGGGCACGTAGTCGTCCGGCACCGGCAGCAGGGCCTGGTAGCGCCACATGCTTTGCGGTCCCCGCGGCAATGGCCTCGCGGGTGAAGGTCTGTTTGGCCGCAGCCAGGTCGTAGGCTACTTCGAGCGAGGAAAAACACTCATCGCAACTGGAAAGCGGCTGGTTCGGAAAGCGCTTGCCACACTCCCTACAGCGCAATTCGTAAAATGATGCCATCATGCCCTCAAATCGAGAGCGACAGATGCACGGGCACTGCGTGACGAACTCTAAAACTGCCGTACTGCATGGAATTAGCGAGATGCGCGTAAAGCTGTGCACCCCGAATCTCATGTTCCCCGTTTCTTTTCAGAACGCAGGAGAGAGTTGACACCATACTCCTGGATTGCCCAGGCAGGTTGTCGTGGCGTCACAGGGCCCGTCCCTCAGCCACTCTTCATGAAATTCAGGCTCGCTCACAAGGAGCAAACTTGAATATTCGATTTTTAGCACAGTCGCCTGTGGACCGCAAGTGCACTCTTCAGCCAACAAGGCAAGCCGGAAGTGCATCTGATTGGTAACATTAGTATAGAAATCCAATCACCGAGCCTGCGGAGGGTCTGGTCCGCGTCAAAGAATCGGAACTCCATGACGGAAGCCAGTCCACAGTCCTCCCGTAGCGCGTGGCGCGAGCGGGTGCAAGCGCTCAAGAACGTGCCGCCGGTGCTCGGCATTTTGTGGCAGTCCGGCCCCGCCGTGGTTGTTTGGGGCCTGGTGCTGCGCATCCTGGTGGCTGCCCTGCCGGCCGCGATTGCCGCCGTGGCGGCACTGATTATTAACGGCGTGCAGCACTACTTCACACACAAGGGGCTGTTACCGCATTTTTGGTGGCTGGTGGTCGCTGGAAGCTGGCCTCAACGTGCTGAACGGGCTGCTGGTGCGGGGCATCGATTACAGCGATAGCCTGCTGGCCGACCGCTATACCCACTTCGTCAGCGTCCGGGTGATGAAGCAGGCGGCGGCGCTGGACCTGACGACGTACGAAGATCCGGTCTTTTACGATCGCCTGGAACGGGCGCGGGTACAGGCCACCGATCGCCTGGCGATGATCCAGCAGATGGGCCGGCTCTTCCAGCAGACCCTGACCACGCTGATCTGGACCTCGGATCCTGCTCTGGTACTCGCCCTGGCTGGTGCTTCTGCTCGCTCTGGGCGTGCTGCCCACCTTCCTGGGAGAGACCCACTTTGCCTTCCTGGGATATGCGAAGAACTTCCGCCAGACTCCGGCCAAACGCCAGATGGACTATCTGCGCCAGGTGGCCGGCAGCCGGGAAGGCGCCAAAGAGCTCAAGCTCTTCAACCTGAGCGACTACCTGAGCAACCGCTTTACCCGGCTCTCCCAGGGTATTTACGAGGAGAATGTTGCTCTCTCGCGCAAGAAGCTGATCGCCGGCGGCCTGCTCGGCGTCATCGCCACCCTTGGGTACTACGGCGCCTATGCCTTTGTGATCTGGCGCGCGGTCACCGGCCAGCTACAACAGCATCGGCGAGTTCTACTACCTGACCAACGCCATCATTCAGGCCTCCAGCAATCTGCAGCAGGTGTTCTCTACCGCTTCCGGCATCGCGGACCAGGCCCTGTTCCTTACCGATCTGCTGGCCTTCTTCGAGATGAAGCCGACGGTGAATGTCGAATCCCGATGGGGCGTTGATTCCGCGCCCGATCCGCCGTGGGTTTGAGTTTCGCAACGTCAGTTTTGCTTATCCCGGCACGACGCGGCGGGTGCTGAGCAACTTCAACTTCACCCTGGCGCCGGGGGAACGGATCGCGTTGATCGGGGAGAACGGCCAGGGCAAGACCACCGTGGTCAAGCTGATCACCCGGCTGTACGACCCGACCGAAGGCCAGATTCTGCTCGATGGCATTGACCTGCGCGATTACAAGCTGGAAGATCTGCACCACGAAATCGGGGTCATCTTTCAGGACTTCATGCGCTACGAGATGACCGCCCGGGAGAACATCAGCGTGGGGCGGGTGGAGAGCGAGCACTCGCAAGCGGAAGATCGAAGACGCGGCGCACAAGAGCCTGGCGGAAAGCGTGATTGCCAAACTGCCCGGCGGCTACGACCAGATGCTGGGCCGGCGCTTCGAGAGCGGGGTAGAGCTTTCGGGCGGAGAATGGCAGCGGGTGGCATTGGCTCGGGCTTATCTGCGCGATGCGCAGCTGCTGGTGCTGGATGAACCTACGGCCGCGCTGGACGCGCGCAGCGAGCTGGAAGTTTTCGAACGCTTCGCCGAACTCACCATGGGGAAAATGGCGCTGCTGATCTCGCACCGTTTTTCTACCGTGCGCATGGCGGATCGCATCGTAGTGCTCGAGGGCGGAAGACTGGTGGAAGAAGGAACCCATCCGCAACTGATGGCGCTGGGCGGGCGCTACGCAAGTATGTTTGAAATGCAGGCGGCGAGCTACCGCTGATGCTAAAGGACGTTAGAAGACTTATGACCGACACCGTATCGGGCCCCGGCCAGGCCTGGAAAAATTGACGCAGGTCCGCCAGCGCTCCTACTCCGCCGATTCGGTGCGGAGCTATGCCGACCGGGTCGCGCCCGGCTGGCACGTGGCGCACAAGCCGGAAGGCGCGGGCAGTTTTGGACGCCGCATCGACGCCACCGCGCAGTCGCTCGACCAGCTTTTCGTGATTCTCGATGCCAGGCCTGTGCCCACTTACCTGCCCGGAGAGCCGCTGGACCCGCTGCTCGAGTTGCGGCAAAATCCGCGGCTGCTGCGCTCCGTGGTGGTCGAGGTCTCTACCGTACGCAAGAAGCTGGGGCGTTTGCCGCGCATCATCCGCGACCACGAGAACGACGAGCCCCGCATTGTAACCGTGGCGGACGCCTACCTGCAGGCGACCGGCTCGGAATATAACGCCGACGCGATCAAGACCTTTATCGACCAGGTGCAGCAATACGATGCACTGGAGCTGCAAGAGCTGTGGGCCCTGGCGCCGGTGATGAAATTCCTGTTGCTGGAAGAGATCATCATGCAGGCGAACGGGGTCATCCAGGATGAGAGCTCGCACACCGAGGCGGGCGCCGAACTGCTGAAGACGCGCATGAGAAGCCTGCGCGATATCGGCTACGCGGATTGGTTCACGATGATCGAGCCGCTGGTGGTGTATGACCCGGTTCTGCAACAGGATCCTGTCAACGCTTACCGGTTTATGGACTTCGACAGCCGGGAGTCCTACCGCAAACGGGTGGCGCGAGATTGCCCGCTACTCCGATTGCTCGGAGTTGGAAGTGGCGCAGGCAGCGCTGAAGCTGGCGCTGGAATCGAAGGAAAAACACCGGGTCGAGGATGCCTCGCCTGCGCGCCCGGCGGGCCCATGTCGGCTACTACCTCATCGATCGAGGCTTTCCCCAGCTTGCTTCGCGGGTCGGCTATCGCCCTCGGTTCATCGACCGCCTGCGGCAGATCGATCTGGAACAATGCGGATGACTTCTATATCGGCGGGATTCAGATCATCACCGTGGTGCTGATCGGCCTGATCCTGGCTCCGCTGGTGCCTACGTACCCGATCTTCGGCGGCCTTACCCTGGCCTTCCTGCTGTTATTGCTGCCGGTGACGCAGGGCGCAGTGGACCTGGTGAACAATACGGTCACCGCGGTCTTCAAGGCGTATGCGCTGCCCAAGCTCGACTTCTCCAAAGGTGTGCCGCAGCCGTTCACCACGTTGGTGGTGATCCCTACCCTGCTGATGAAGGAAAAGCAGGTGCGGGAGCTGTTTGACGATCTCGAGGTCCGCTACCTGGCCAACCAGGACCGCAACATACACTTTGGCCTGCTCACCGATCTTCCCGACTCGGTCACGCGGCCGAGGCAGAACGATACCGATCCCCTGGTTGACCTGGCCATTCAGCTGACGGATGAATTAAACGAGCGCTATGCCGACGCCGGGGCGGGATCGTTCTTCCTGCTGCACCGCCACCGCATTTTCAATGCGCGCCAAGGGGTGTGGATGGGCTGGGAACGCAAACGGGGCAAGCTGCTGGACCTGAACAAGCTGCTCAAAGGCCAGTTCGATCCCTTCCCGGTGAAGGCGGGCGATCTGAGCGCGCTTACCCACGCGCAATATGTCATCACCCTGGATTCGGATACGCAGCTTCCGCGGGGCACGGCGCACAGCATGATCGGCGCCATGGCGCATCCGCTCAATCGCGCCATCATCGATCCTGAGCTGCGCATCGTTACCGAGGGATACGGCATCCTGCAGCCGCGGGTTGGGGTTAGCGTGCAATCGGCATCGCGCTCGCGCCTGGCCTCCATCTACTCCGGGCAGACGGGCTTCGACATCTATACCCGCGCGGTCTCCGATGCTTACCAGGACTTGTATGGGGAGGGCATGTTTACCGGCAAGGGCATTTACGAGATCAACGCGCTGCATGCGGTTCTGGATCGCCGCTTTCCGCGCAATTCCCTGCTCAGCCACGACCTGATCGAGGGCTCGTATGCCCGGGTTGGGTTGACCACGGACATCGAGGTCATCGACGATTACCCCTCGCACTACAGCGCTTACACCCGGCGTAAACACCGCTGGCTGCGGGGTGACTGGCAGATTGCGCAATGGCTGTTCTGCCAAGGTTCCGGATGAATCCGGGCGGTATGTCCGCAATCCCATCGCCACCATCTCGCGGTGGAAGATCTTCGACAATCTGCGCCGGTCGCTGGTGGAAGTGCTTACCTTTGCCTTGCTGTTCGCGGGATGGCTGGGACTGCCGGGCGGCGCGCTCTACTGGACCGCGGTCACCCTGTTCCTGATGTTCGTGCCCACGCTGGTCCAGTTGGTCTTCAGCGTGGGGCGCGCCTACGTCACCAAGCTGCCGGGCGCCATGCGCGATGCTTTCAGCGGCTTTTGGCAGGGCACCTTTATCGCCCTGCTCAACCTGATCTACCTGCCCCACCAGACGCTGCTGGCGCTGGATGCGATCAGCCGCTCGCTGGTGCGCAGCTTTATCACCGGGCAACGCCTGCTGGAATGGGAAACCGCTGCCGAGGCTGAAGTCGTCCGGCCAAAGCCGCACGCCGGTCGACCGCTACCTGGCTTTGACTCCGCTGGTGGCGGTGGTGGTCGGAGTGCTGGTCTTTCTGCGCCATCCGGAGTCGATTTTCGTCGCCCTGCCGATTCTTATCCTGTGGGGACTTGCCAGAGGGCTCACCGCGTGGCTGAACAACCCGCCGCAGCAGGCCAGGCCGCAGCTCACCGCCGAGGAAGATACGTTCCTGCGGCAGTTGGCGCTGAAGACGTGGCGCTACTTCAACCAGTTTGGCGGCGAGAGCCACAATTACCTGATTCCGGATAATGTCGAGGAAGAGGGCCTGTTTGAAGCGGCTCGGGTTTCGCCCACCAATTACGGGCTGCTTCTCAACGCGCGGCAGGCGGCCATTACGTTTGGCTATCTGACTGTTCCCGAGTTTGTGGAGCTTACCGAGGCCAGCTTGCAGACCTACGACAAGCTGGAGAAGTTTCGCGGACACATCTACAACTGGTACGACACCCGCACGCTGGCGCCTATCCGCCCGATTACGATTTCTTCGGTCGATAGCGGCAACCTGGCGGCTTCGTTCTATACCTTGCGCACGGGTTGCCGCAGCCTGCTGCGCGCACCGCTGCTCGATCCCGCATTGTTTTCCGGCATTCGCGACCATTGGCAGCTGCTCACGGGTTTGCCGGATGCGCCAGCCGGCCTGAAGGACCTGGCCCCGCCGGCGGCCGACGCGAGTGCGGATGCCTGGATCGCGTGGGCCCTGACCGCAGTCGATGCGCCGGAGTTTGTGGCGCCGGCAACCGGCGAGGCATCGTGGTGGCTGGCGGAAACCCGGCGCCGCATCCGTGCACTGGTCGTGGTCGTTGGCGATTACATGCCGTGGCTGCTGCCCCGGTTCGCGCCGCTGCTGGCTCTGCCTCAGTTGCAGGGGGTGGCGGAGACCGCGGCCTCAGTCCAAACGGGAGCCGCCAGCGCTTTGGCGGCCGATCTGGATGCGCGCATCGCCCGGGCTGCTACCAGTCTGGCTTCCGATTCGCCGCTGGTGTTGCTGGCCGAAGAGCTGCGCATTGCGTTAGGGCCGGCGCGGGAAGGGCTGAAAGTGCTGGCCAACGGGCTGAAGGACCTTTCCTCGGAGGCGATGCGTTTCGCAACCGAAATGGACTTTGGGTTCCTGATGGATAAGTCGCGCCTGCTGCTTTCGATCGGCTATGAGATCGAGCGCCAGCATTTGCATCAGGCCTGCTATGACTTGTTATGCAGCGAGGCCCGCATTGCCGCGTTTATTACCGTGGCCAAGGGAGAAGCACCGCAGCAAAGCTGGTTCAAGCTGGGCCGCATCCACACCATTGCCTATGGGCAACCCGTGCTCATTTCCTGGACGGGCACCATGTTCGAGTATCTGATGCCGTCGATCTGGATGCGCAGCTATCCTGACACGCTGGTGTCGCGCACGCTGAGCGGGGTGGTGGCTATCCAGCGCGCATTCGGAAAGGAGCATGGGATCCCCTGGGGCATCTCGGAATCCGGTTGGGCGGGCATCGACGACCACGGTCATTATCATTACCAGGCGTTCGGGATTCCACCGATCGCGCTCAAATGGGACGCGGTGGCGGGGCCCGTGATCTCGCCCTACTCCACCTGCCTGGCGTTGGGCATCGAGCCGGTGGAGGCATTGCGCAATCTGAAGCGTATGGCCAAGATGGGCTGGATGGGCGGATACGGCTTCTATGAGGCGGCGGACTACCAGGAATCGACCAAGACGCCCAAGCTGGTAAAGGAGTGGATGGCTCACCACCAGGGGATGTCGCTGCTGGCAGTGCTTAATTTGCTGTATGACAACATCGTGCAGGATTGGTTCCACGCCAATGCGCACCTGGAGGCGACGCAATTATTGCTGCACGAGAAGCCGATGCATGAGGCGGCGCTTCGGGCGGAGTTTCAGGCGGCGCAGCCTCGTAAGAAGGCTAGCTAAGGGCTATTTTCGGGCCGTCCGTGGCAAGGGTCCGGGTAGGTCCGGGCTTTACAGGCAGGTCGCAAAAACCGTACCTCAGCGGCTAAAAGCCCTCACCTCCACGAACCGTGTGCGGCACGGCTTTAGCCGCTGAAGTACGCTCTACCCTCGGAGCGAAAGCTGATGAAAAGGGATATAACTCAGGGAGTTCCACCATCCGCGCCCGTACCGGATTCTGATGAATATACTCGCGTCTTGCTTGGAATTCTTTGCCATCCCGGATGCGGTGATCCGTAAATCCCCGTTGCCAAACCGGGAACTTCGAGCTGATCCGATGCGAGAAGCCTCCCTTTGATGAGCCCCACAACGCGCTCGATCGAATTTTCCTGGGGAGTCAGCAAAAGATGAATGTGATCTGGCATGACGACAAACGCATGCAGTTTGTCGTGGCCCTCGCGGCGGTACTGTTGCAGGGTATCCAGAAACAGTTCAGCATTTGCCGCAACCTGAAACAGACGGCGGCGATTGAAGGTTGCGCTGCTCACAAAGTAGGTTCCCGTCCCAACAGAACGAGAGGGGATAGACATTGGAAAATTGTAGAGGGTACTCGAACGAAGGGCACGGCTTCAGCTGTGCCGCACAGGGTTCGTTGAGGTGAGGGCTTTAGCCCCTGAGGTACGGCTAGCCGGTGAGGCCGCGATCCTTGTCGGCATCTTCGTTCTTTTCCAGAGCTTGCTTTACCCCGCGGACCATGGCCTCGGGGTTGAATTCGGAGCGGATAATTTCATCGGGGCAGTCACTCTCGATGGCTACCCGGTAATTGCACACAAAGGCAACATGCTGGTCCGGCTGCACCTTCTTGATCGCATCGCAGAGTTGCTGGGCGGTCTGCACCCTGACATCCGCCTCAACATCGATCAACACCAGGTCATAGTCCTTCCAGGAAACTTGATCTACGACTTGGCTTGCGTAGACTGTCGAGTCAACCTCAAAGCCATGCATGCGCAAAATTTCGTCGCGCAAGCTCATGATGTTTTCCCGGCTGCTGACGTGGAAAATCCGCTTCCGGCCATTGCTTTCGGTCACTTGCATCAGCCGATGCTAACAGGATTGATGGTCGGCACCAGCATATCCTCCTTGCGATGGATCAGCGTGGTCGCGTTGAGCGACGCCAGCTCAAAGCCATGGCCATGGGTGATGGCGTCGGTGGGGCAAGCTTCCACGCAGTAACCACAAAAGATGCAGCGGTTGTAGTCGATGTTGTAGACCTTGGCGTAGCGGTCGGAACTGGAGATTCTCTTCTCCGCCGTGTTCTCGGCCGCCTCGATGTAAATGCAGTTAGCGGGGCAGGCTGCCGCACAAAGGAAACAGGCAACACATTTCTCCAGACCATTTTCGTCCCGCTGTAGGACATGAGCACCGCGGAAACGATCCTGAAAGTGAGCGCCGCGGTTGGGGCCCGGCCCATCGGGGTAGTTCTCCACCTCGGTCGGGTTCAGCATCTCGCGAAAGGTGATGCTCATCCCCTTCGCCACTCCCGCAATGTTGCGCACAATGGACATAAGACGAGTATACGATGGGCGCTTTTATCTGCGTAATCGGAACGCGAATACGATCCAGACGATTCCATTAAATAACTCGTAGCCAGAGAGGACCTGGGTCGTGACCCGCGGGGCCTGGTTGAAATGGGTCAGAAATCCAATCCCTACACCCAAAGAGATAATGCCGGCAAAAGCGAGATGGAAAAGATTGGGCCGCTCTCCCCGCACCTTCATGGCTAGAGCGCATTGGAAACAGCCTGCACCGAGCGAGTGGATCCCGGCCAGGAAAGCGAACGTCTGGGGCGTCAGGAGCAGAGAAACGCCGATGTACACACCCAACAATAACGCGAAGCAGCTTTCACAGAGCACCAACCACCACACATGCAAATGATGCTCGAAGGAGAAGAACGCTGCCACCCCCAAGAGAAGACCGTTGCCTAAGACAAAGGATCCGAGCAGCAGGCTCATGTAGACCAGCGTGACCGGGTCGAAGAAGAAAATCCCCAGGAAGCTGCTGGCAAGAAACAAGACGACCGCGAAGATGATGGCCAGGCCGCCCCTTACAGCAAACGACCACCAGCACATGCGCAGGTCCTGTATGGGCTTCTGCCCCTCGAGATCATTCACCAAGGAACTCATAGGACGGCTCCCTTGAGATAATTCGCCGGCCGCCCAGGACGGCTGCGACGGAAAAAGAAATAGATGACGACGCTCACCACCGCGGCATAGGCGCACCAGAGCGAAGTAAACTCATACCGCCTGACCACCATCACGGTAAGCAGGCCCAGGAAGTTAAGCCAGGCCAGCACGACCAAAGCACGAAACCCGGAAAAGAAGAGCGCTCCGCAGGTCGCGGTCACGTAAAGCATAGCGACCATC
Organism: uncultured Acidobacteriaceae bacterium; assembly: GCA_963757515.1. Classification (GTDB taxonomy): domain Bacteria; phylum Acidobacteriota; class Terriglobia; order Terriglobales; family Acidobacteriaceae; genus PALSA-350. Next base: position 765,718 of record CAVWRV010000001.1, read on the forward strand.
GTGGTGGTGGTTATCCGGTTCAGGTAAACGATCCCGTTATCGCCCGCGGAAACCTGCAGAGGATAAGCGATAAGCCCCCACAGAAGGTACACCGCGAGTCCGCCTCCGAGGATGGAGAAACCAAGCATTCTCCGCCGCCTATCGCGCGTGGGCTCGATGAGAAGAACACTCAGCGGCAACAGAAATGGCAGCAAGCCCTGGGCATACAGGACGAAGGCTGCCCCGGCGTCGTGGGCCACGATCGGCGGCAGCTTATGATCGAGTGCCAGCCAGACAAAGCCTTCGGTGAACTGGTGCAGGGCGAACAGGAGCGGCATAGCCGCAAACAGCAGCTCTCGCCGATGCTTTACCTCGGTAAGGGTCGCCACCCCGATGGCGCCGAGCACCGCGCTGCCCACAAAGTTGGCGCTAGCTGAGAAGCACACAAAAGCCTCCAGTGGAGCACAAACGCATCATACGTGAGCCTCTGGGGTATCATTTGTTTCGGCCAAGGAGCATGGATCGATGGATGCAGAGCGGCACACCCGAAAGAGATTTCTTCTCGCATTCTGGCTTTTCGTTCTTAGCGCTATCTCCTTCCTCGACCGCACCAATATTTCGATCGCGGGCCTGCAGATCAGTTCCGAGTACGGGCTGGGGAACCAGCGCCTGGGGTGGATCTTCAGCGCGTTCCTTATTGGCTACGCGGGTTTTCAAGTTCCGGCCGGATGGCTCGCCTCCCGCTTTGGGCCGCGCCTGGTGATTACCCTGGGCGTGGTGTGGTGGGGCGTGGCTACTGCCCTCACCACACTGATACCTCGCGGCATCTCCCAGGCAGTGCTGTTGCTGATCGGCATCCGCTTCGCGTTAGGCGCGGGCGAAGCCGTGATTTATCCGGCGGCTAACCAGTTCGTCGCCCGCTGGGTGCCGGAGCAGGAACGCGGGCTCATTAACGGAGTTATCTTCGCCGGGGTGGGCGCAGGCAGCGGCCTGACTCCCCCGCTGCTGGCATGGTTCATTCTCCACCACGGCTGGCGCTCAGCCTTCTGGTTCAGCGCGGTCATCGGGGTACTCGCTGGAGCTGTGTGGTGGTGGTTGGCACGGGACACTCCCGAGGAAGACCCCAAGGTTTCGGCCTCCGAGCTGAATATCATTCGCGAGGGTATCGCGGTGGTCGAAACTGGCGACTCGGCTCCCGGGGTCATCTCGTGGCAAGCCATCCTGACCCGGCGGGATCTGCCCGCGCTCATCATCACTTACTTCGGCTTCGGTTACACCGCCTGGATATTCTTCAGCTGGTTCTTCCTCTACATGGCGCAGGTGCGCGGCTTCAACCTCAAAGCCAGTGCTATGTTTACCATGCTCCCCTTCCTCTCGATGACCTTCGGCTGCCTGGGCGGCGGAGCGCTCAGTGACCGCCTTACCCGGGCTTACGGACTTCGTGTGGGCCGTTGCGGACTGGCCTCGGTAGCGTACCTTTTTACCGCCGTCTTCCTGGTTCTTGGCTCCAGGGTGCAAAGCCCACAGCTTGCGGGGGTGATCCTTGCCGGCGGGGCAGGCGCCCTGTACGTTTCGCAAAGCTCATTCTGGTCGGTGTCCGCCGATATCGCCGGACGCAGTTCGGGGGTCTTCTCCAGCATGGTCAACATGGGGGCACAGGTCGGGGGCGCGGTGACCGCCTCGCTCACGCCATGGGTAGCCCAGCGGTTTGGCTGGACTACCTCGTTCGGGATCGCCGCCGCGCTTGCGGTGGTCGGGGCTGTGCTGTGGATGACGGTGCATCCTGAGAGGCCGCTCGCATGAAGATGATTTTGCAGCTTCTTTTCTGGTGGTTTGGAGTTTGTCCGCATTGGGTGCGGATGTGCGAACTCCGACGCAGGAGGGTATCGTCTACGGCGTGGCCGACGGCCAGCAGTTGACCATGGATTACTACGCGCCCAAGGGCCCGGGGCCGCATCCCATTGCGATCATCATCCACGGGGGTGGCTATCAACGAGGGAACAGCAAGAGCGGCAGCGAAGCGTATTGCGCTGATTTTCTGGCTCCGGCAGGGTACGCTGTGTTCTCCATCAACTATCGCCTGGCGCCGACGTACCCCTATCCCTACATGGTCCACGACGTGGAACGAGCAATCCGTTTTATCCGCCATACTGCTGGCCGTTGGAATGCGCAGCCGAATCGTATTGCGCTGGTTGGCGGGTCGGCGGGCGGATTTCTCAGCAACATGGTGGGGTTGTTGAATTTGCCGGGAGATCCTTCGGCAGCCGATCCCGTGGATCGCGAGAGCGCACAGGTGCAGGCGGTGGTGACGCTGTTTGCGCAGAGCAGCTTTGCCACCGTGCCGCTCAATGCGGATGTGCATGCTTTGCTCGATCCGCTCATTAAGGAAAAGGGTGAGGCCGAGGCGCTGAAAGAAGCGTCTCCGATCACTTACGTGCACAAGGGGGATCCGCCGTTTCTGCAGATTCTCGGAGATAAGGATGAGTATATTCCGTTCAGCGAGGCCACCAATCTGGATGCGGCTCTGCGAAAGGTTGGGGTGGCTAGCGAGATTATTCGTATCCCGGGCGGCATGCATGGGACGGGCGGCTGGTATAAGCTGCCGGGCGTGCCCGACTGGGAAGTGCAAATGACGGAATGGCTCAATCGTACGCTGGGACACCACGGACCGGTGGGTGAGGGTGTGCGTAAACGGGAGCCGGTTGGTTAACCAGGGAAGCGGGTAGAAATTTGTGGTAACCCAGACTCTTTTGGAAAGACGCATGATGGAATCTGCAGTTCAGCCTCAAACAAGGGTGGACCGGGAGTTCCCCTCCCGCTTATCCACATCATTATTTGCATAGCCCTCTGGACGACAGTCCTCGTCGCTTATAGCGTGATCGCAGCCAGCAAAAAATCTATACGAGTGGGCTGTCGCGGTACAAGCAGAATGATGAACGCGGACGCTCCTCTCCGTAAGGAGTACAGGCAAGATGATCAAATAAATTGCTTGAGCATCTTGAGCATCTTCATGAAACAAAGGACTTATTTGGCAACCTTGCCAAATCGCTTCGAACGACATTTCCTCGAAAGGCCCGCTGAGGGTGACCGCTTCTGCTGGCCCCCTCCTTTTTCGGGACTACATGCCCGAATGGCGCATGCGTACCGCGTAGAGGGAGTGGTCGGTGAGCAGGTAGAGAGTGCGGCGATCTTTGCCTCCGAAGAGGATGTCGTGGGGGCGCTCAGGTACTTCGATGCTGCCTAGGAATTTGGCATCGGGCGAGTAGGCATAGATTTGGCCGGCGGCTAGATAGACGTTGCCTTCGGCGTCCTGCGCCAGGCTCTCTCCGCCCTGCTCGACGAAGGTGGTGATCTGGGATAAGGATCCGTCGGGGTTGAGCAGACCGCGGTAGGTGCGCTGCTCGGCTTCGTTGGTGGCGTAAAAGGGTTTGCCTTCCGTTCCTTTGACCAGTCCGTAGGCTTCCAGGACGGGGGCCCATTTTGTGCCGAAATATGGCTCCCCTTGCACGATGGGAGCGTTTGTGGGAATGAAAAGAGTGTTGTCCGGAGAGACGAACTGGAAGGTGGTGCGGGTGCCCAGGCCCTTCTCGAACATTTGTTGCAGTGACGTATACGTATAGGGCTGGGTGGCAGAGAGTGTTTCTGCGAAGTCTCCGTTGAACCAGTAGTCGACCGGCAGCGCAGGGGTAAGCCCGGGACGCTCGGCGGCTGGCTCGAGGGGCAGAAGAGTGAGTTGGTTGTCGCGCAAGGCAAAGGCGGTGAGGTTCTTGCCGGCGGAAGAAAGGACGATGAGGTCGCCGGCCTTGTCGAAGACGAGGTTGACGGGATCGAGCGGCGCGTCACTCACCACCTCGCGCGTTGCTCACTCGGGCAACCAGCGGTAGATGCGCTGGAAATGCGCGTCGACGAAATAGAGCTGGCCGGCTGCATCGATGGCGGCGCCGGAGATGTTGTAGAAGCCGGTGGCGAGGCGTTCGACCTGCGCGCCTTTTTCCGTGAGGCCGGAGTTTAGACGAGGCACCGGTATTGGTTTGTCGTCGGAGATGTCGAGACTGGCGAACTCACGGTCACGCACCTCGGCATGGAGGGTTTGATCGACGATGGCGTTCTCAAAGGGCACCTTGTTGGAGCGCACTGCCTGGCGGCAGACACCTGAGGCATCGCACAGGGCGATGGAACTGTTGGCGTCCACATGCACATTGCGAAAGTGGATGTTGTTGGAATCGGCCACCCGCACCGCGTAGGGGAAAGGCTTCTCCATGTGGGTCACGCGATAACCGTGATAGTTCGCGATGGTGAGATTGCTGGAGTGGTCGATTTCGAGCGAAGATGCATCCTGGCTTTCGCCGCTCTCTTCTTCCGTCTGCAGCGCGTAGAGCTGCCAGTTCGATACATTCTTCAGTTTGATTTCCGCGCGCACGTGGTGCTCGCTCGAGAGCTCATACACAAAGCCGGGAATGGTCGGTGTTCGAGACCAGGATGCCGGCCTGGGCGAACGTGTCGGGGGTCCAGATATTGGCGAAGGTGCCGCCGCCTCCATCGATCCAGAGGCTGGGATACTGCGAGTCCCAGGGGCGATGTGGGTTGGGGTCGGCGCTGTGAGTGGCGTTGTAGGGATTGAGACGAGTGCCATCAGGACCGTTGGTACCGTGGCCGCCCAGAAAGCGGACGTCGTCGACAAGCGAGTTTTTGCCCGAGTGCCACAGAAGGCCGACAGCGCGGGGGTTGAAGCCGCCGGTAAAGATGCCGAGGCCGGTGATTATGTTGGCGCCGCCGGACGGCGCGAGCAGCAGAGGCCTGGGAGAATCGGGGCCTTCAAAAGCAGCCGCGCCGTCGGGGAGGTCGAATTGCGTGGTGCTGGGATGCAGGCCGATCAGAACAGTATCGGGGCGAAGGGTAAGCGTGTCGTTAAGCAGATAGCGCCCGCTGGGGAAATAGAGCACCGGGTGGCCGGTGATTGCTTTCTGCAGGGCTACCGTGTCATCGGTAACGCCGTCGCCTTTGACGCCGAGGCTATGAACGTTGACCCATGTCGCGGGGTCAGGCAGCGGGCTTATGGCAGGCGGCGTGGAGGGCGGGAGCGCGGCGAGCGGCTAAGCCTCGTAGCGAGTCTGGAATGCTGCCGGCGCGCCCGGATACGCGAGGCTGAGGCCGTGGGAGAAGACGCTGACCTGATACGTATCAGCCACCTGGCGGAATTCGCGCCCGCTCTCGCGCAACTTCGCGAAGATGGGTACGTGGCTGCAGAGCACATTCTCGAAATTGATTTCAGTCATGCGGCTGGCATCATTGCTGATAACGACGGCGGGCCCGGTGATGTTCTCGAAGCGGCTGTCTTTGATCCACAACTGATCGGAGTAGTGGGGATCGATGGAGACCGCGGTGGGCACGTTCCGAAACTCGTCATGGACCAGGGTGAGCCCAGCTTCGTTTTCGCGGATGGCTGCTTCCCGCTGGCCGTCGAAAGTAGAGTCGATGAGGGTGAACTGCCACGCGGGTGAGGGTTTGCGGGCCATGATGCCAAACTGGCCGCCGTGGAAGTGCAGGTCTTCGGCTTCGTTCGCCACCTCATGCACGCCGGCGAATCCGGAACCGATAGAAAAGTCGATGTGGCTGAGAAAGGCGTGCTGCGCCGCATGGAAGCGAATGGCAACTGCGCCCGAGTTACCGGGGCCAATCTCGAAGTCAACGTTGCTGATCGCGGAGTAGAAGGTACCAGGATTGGCATCGGGGACGTCGTGGATTGGGGGCACGACTCCACGGGGTGTCGGCGGAGGATGGTAGCCGGAACGCGGCGAGCCGTTCCCCTGCGGCCGGGGGCGCGCACCGGCAAAAAAGAACATGTAGGCGATGCCGTCCTGGTAACCCGGAGTATTTTCGCCCAGCACCAAGACAGGGCGTTGGGGACCGTAACCTATCACCCGCACGCCGGGCCAGAGGTAAATGGTGCGGCTGATGCGGTAGCGGCCCTGGGGGATAAAGACGATGCCCTCGCCTTTGCCGGACTGCAGTTTGTCGATCGCTGCCTGGATCGCCGCGCTATCGTCTTCTTTGCCGTCGCCGTGGACCTGGAACTCCTCCGGAGTGAGATATACCGCCGCGGGGTCGTCGAGGCGCGTGGGGTAGGTCGAAGCGGCGGAGCAGGTCGCAGTCATGAGCAGAGGTGCGAGCAGGAAGAGAAGAGATTTCATAAGCCGAATATTCGCCGATTTCTGTAGTTTGGCAATGCGGGAGTCAGATACCGCATTGTGATATCTGGATCTTCCTTTGACAACTGTGCTCTCAGTTCTCTATAAGTTTAAAGCCAACCGCGCAGATATGCCGGAGGAGAACCCATTTCTTCTCATTGCTCCCGGCGCAGCCACCAGTAAAAAACCGAAGGGGGAAACGTAACAATGTCAGACTTTATTACGTCAAAATTCAATCGCCGTGGTTTGTTCAAGTCTTCAATGGCCTTGATGGGGGGTGGCCTGCTCAGCCGCTACTCGCTGGAAAAGGCCGCGGCCGAGACCGAGCCGGCGGTCAAGAATGTCAACCTGAACTCCAGCCCGTCGACCTTGAAGATTACCGACATGCGCTATGCGATCATCGTCAAGCCTGGCCCCAGCCCATGCCCGATCATTCGCATCGACACCAACCAGGGTGTCTACGGATTGGGCGAGGTGCGCGATGTCGGCGGTTATCAGTACGCGATGGTGCTCAAGAACCGCATCATGGGCGAAAACCCGTTGAAGATCGACTTTCTGTTTCAGAAGATCCAGCAGTTTGGCGGCATATCCCGCCAGGCCGGCGGTGTTTGCGCCATTGAGATGGCGCTCTGGGACATCGCAGGCAAGGTCTACAACATTCCGGTTTACCAGATGCTTGGCGGCCAATGGCGGGATAAGATCCGCATCTATGCCGATACCACGGAGTCGGACGACCCGAAGGAGTATGGCAGGCGAGCCAAGGAACGGGTAGCGATGGGGCTTACCTGGATGAAGATGGATCTGGGCATCAACGTGCTCGAGGGGATGCCGGGCATGGTGATGGAGCCGGCGGGTCAGAGCAAGTGGGAACTGCGCAATCAGCCTCATCCGTTTATGGCGACGGAAGTCACCGATAAAGGCATTGACCGGCTCTGCGAATATGTATCGGCGGTGCGGGAGAACATTGGCTACGACATGCCTTTGTCTATGGATCACCTGGGCCATATCGGGGTGAAGTCTGTCATCAAGCTGGGCAAGGCATACGAGAAGTACAACCTGGAATGGATGGAAGACGTGATCCCGTGGTACTACACCGATCTGTTGAAAGAGATCACGGATGCCAGCCCTACGCCGACGATTACCGGCGAGGATATCTACGAGATTGCGGACTTCGAAAAGCTGTGCAGCGTGCATGCGGTGGACAAGATCCATCCCGATCTTGCCACCTCAGGCGGGATCTTGCGCACGCACAAAATCGGCGATATGGCGTTTGGATATGGGGTACCGATGGCCATGCACTTTGCGGGCACACCGGTAAGCTGCATGGCGAACGTGCATTGCGCAGCCGCAACCCGCAACTTCCTGGCGCTTGAGAACCATTCGCTGGATGTGCCGTGGTGGCAGGACCTGGTCAACGGGCTGGAGAAGCCGATGATCGACAAGGGATATATCAAGGTTCCGGAAAGTCCCGGGTTGGGAGTGACGCTCAACGATGATGTGTGCAAGCAACACCTGAAGCCCGGCACGGGATATTTTGAGCCGACACCGATGTGGGACGATGTGCAGTCTGTCGACGACGCGACCTTCAGCTAGAACAGGGAGCGCGCGATTCCTGAGCCAGGGTATCGCGCTCTTTTTCTTTTGTTATGTGGAGTGGGGAATCTCGAAAAACATTTCCGGGACAGGTCCGTTGAACTGCAGGTCCCTCCACTCCGCTGCGCTCCGGTCGGGATGACAATTCTGTTTGGTGCTTCGTGGTGGCTTATTCGTCGGTTACACAACCCAGCGCCGCGCTTTTGACGCTGCGGATGTACTTGGCAAGGGTGCCGCGCTCCGCTTTGTAGGGAGGCATGCGCCAGGCTTTGCGACGGCCGGCTAGTTCCTGATCCGACAGGGCCACGGAGAGCTCATTGCCCTTGGCATCGATGGTGATGATGTCGCCGGTCGCTACCAGGGCAATCGGGCCGCCCTCCTGGGCCTCGGGCGTGACATGGCCGACGATGAATCCGTGCGAGCCGCCGGAAAAGCGGCCGTCCGTTATCAACGCCACGTCCTTGCCCAGACCCGCACCCATGATGGCCGAGGTGGGAGTCAACATCTCTGGCATGCCCGGCCCGCCCTTGGGGCCTTCATAGCGGATAACGAGAACCTGACCTTTGGCAATCTTGCCTTCCTCAAGAGCTTTCAACATCAGCTCCTCGGAATCAAAGACGTTGGCCGGACCGGAGAACCTGAGCCCTTCCTTGCCCGTGATCTTCGCCACCGCCCCTTCGGGCGCCAGGTTGCCTTTGAGTATCTGCAGGTGGCTGGTCGCCTTAAGTGGATTCGAAACCGGGCGCACGATCTCCTGCCCGGCTCGCAATCCTGGCAGGTCCTTCACGTTCTCTGCCAGGGTCTTCCCGGTGACGGTGACGCAGTCACCGTGCAGCAGCCCTTCTGCGAGCAGCATCTTGGTCACCGCGGGCAGGCCTCCGACGGCTTGCAGGTCTTCCATCACATAAGCGCCGCTGGGCTTGAAATCGGCCAGCAACGGAGTCTTGTCGCTGATTCTTTGAAAATCGTCGATGTTCAGGGGAACGTTGACCGACCTTGCCATCGCGATCAAATGAAGCACGGCGTTGGTCGAGCCGCCTAAAGCTGCAACCATGACCATGGCGTTTTCAAAAGCCTCGCGAGGTCATGATGTCGCGGGGCTTCAAATCCAGCTCCAGCAGATTGAGGATGGCGGCGCCGGCGCGAAAACATTCGTCGAGCTTCAGCGGATCTTCGGCCGGCGTGGATGAACTGTAGGGCAGACTCATGCCCAGCGTCTCGATGGCTGAGGCCATGGTGTTCGCGGTGTACATGCCGCCGCATGCGCCCGCTCCCGGACAGGAGTGGCGTACGATCGCCTGGCGCTGTTGGTCGCTAATCGAATGAGTGATGAATTGGCCGTAACTCTGGAAGGCTGAGATAATGTCCAGCTTCTGGCCGTCTTGATGGCCGGCGCGGATGGTTCCGCCATAGACCATCAAGCTGGGCCGGTTCAGCCGGCCCATGGCGATGAGGCAGCCGGGCATGTTCTTGTCGCAGCCAGGGATGGAGACATTGGCGTCATACCATTGGGCACCCATCACGGTTTCAATAGAGTCGGCGATCAGGTCGCGCGATTGCAGTGAGTAGCTCATGCCCTCGGTGCCCATCGAGATGCCGTCACTGACCCCGATGGTATTGAAGCGCAAACCGACCATACCTGCGGCGACTACCCCCTCCTTCACTTTCTCGGCGAGCCCCAGAAGATGCATATTGCATGGATTGCCTTCGTACCAGACGCTGGCGATCCCGACCTGCGGCTTGGCCATATCCGGCTCGCGCAGGCCGGTCGCGTAGAGCATGGCCTGAGAGGCCCCTTGAGCTTTGGGTTGTGTAATCTGAGAGCTGTACTTGTTCAACGTTCTGGTCATAACGATCAGTGTATCGTCCTTGCATATGACTCCAGGATTCTGGTGGCAGTACGGCATTCTTTATGAGGTTTATCCGCGCTCGTTCCAGGACGCGAACGGCGATGGTATCGGCGATCTTCAGGGAATCCTTGAGCGGCTCGATTACCTGGCCGGGCCTGGGCATCCAGGCGGTGTGGATCGCGCCCTTCTACCCTTCCCCCATGGCCGACTTCGGCTACGACATCTCCGACTACTGCAATGTGGATCGCCATCTTTGGCACCCTGGATGACTTCGACCGGCTGCTCCAGGCAATCCATGAACGCGGTCTCAAGCTGATCCTCGATTTCGTGCCCAACCACACCTCGGACCAGCATCCCTGGTTCGTGGAGAGCCGCTCCTCGCTCACCAACCCGAAACGCGACTGGTACTTGTGGCGCGATCCTGCTCCGGATGGCGGGCCGCCTAACAACTGGCTGAGCAATTTTGGCGGTCCGGCGTGGACCAGGGATGGCAGCCAGTACTACTGCCATTCGTTTCTGAAGCAGCAGCCGGATGTGAACTGGCGCAATCCGGAGCTGCGTGAGGCGATGCTCAACGTGCTTCGATTCTGGCTGGATCGCGGCGTCGACGGGTTTCGCGTGGATGTGATGTGGATGATGATCAAGGACGATCAGTATCGCGACAACCCGATCAATCCCGCGACGTTCTCGGATAGTCCTGCTTCGGTGCGGCTGCTGCCGGTGTACAACACCAATCGGCCCGAGGTGCATGCGATCGTGGCTGAGATGCGCGCGGTTCTGGATTCGTATGACGACCGGTTGCTCATCGGCGAGACCTATCTGCCGTTCGATCAGCTGGCGACGTACTATGGCCGGGATCTCAAAGGGGCCCAGCTGCCGTTTAACTTTCATCTGATGCAGTCCGCGTGGAACGCGGATGCGATCGCCGCGGTGATCAAGGAGTACGAGGCTGCATTGCCTGCAGGCGCGTGGCCCAACTGGGTGATCGGGAACCACGATCAGCCCCGCATCGCTACACGAATCGGACGCGCCCAGGCACGGACCGCGGCGATGTTGCTGCTCACCCTGCGGGGAACTCCGACGATGTATTACGGCGAGGAGATTGGCATGACGGATGTTGCGATCCCCGCGGATGAGGTGCAGGATTCCGGCGGAAAAGAATGAGCCCGGTAAAGGCATGGGACGGGACCCGGAACGCACTCCCATGCAATGGGATAGCTCCCGGAATGCCGGATTTACCGCGGGCACGCCTTGGCTGCGACTGGCGGCCGATCATGCGGCGGTCAACGTGGCTGCGCTGTCTGGTCAGAGCGATTCGGTGCTGAGCTTGTACCGTGCGCTTATCAGCCTGCGTAATTCCAATGCGGCTTTGCATGCCGGGGCGATTGAAGGTGTGGCCAGCAACGGCCGCGTTCTTCGCTATGAGCGGGTCGATGGGGAGCAACGGTTTGCGGTCCTGCTCAATTTGAGTGAGAGCACCGAAGAGGCTGCGGTTGGTGGCGGCCAGATTGCGGTCTCGACCTACATGGATCGCGGAGAGGCGATTACGGCCAGCCTATCGCTTCGTCCGTTTGAGGGAGTCCTGGTCAAGGTTTCTTAGGGGTCCGGTGAACAGCAGGTCCCTCCACTCCGCTACGCTCCGGTCGGGATGACAATTCTGTTGCAAGGCAATGGTTGCAGCGCCGTCAAAGGAACACCCGCCAATTGCCCAACAGAATTGTCATCCCGACCGGAGCGCAGCGGAGTGGAGGGACCTGCTGTTCCAGCTTTGCATTATGCTACGCATCAGAGGTTCCATGTCGAAATCACGCAGGCAGTTCCTGACTAACAGCTCGCTTGGCCTTCTGGGGATCGCTGTCAGTTCTTGCAACCATGAGCAAAAGCCGGCCGAGTTACCTCCTGGAGCGCCTCCTGCCTTTGCAACAGCGCCACCGGTTGGGCCTGATGTGTCGCCGTTGACTTTTGCGGAAGCGGAGAAGCTGGTGCAGGTGGAGTTGAGTGAGGCGGAGCGCAAAGAGGCGGTCGTCAGCTGGCGTAGCGCAATGGCCCCGCTTTACGAAAGACGGGTCGGCCCGCGCAAGGTTGCGCTGGAAACTGCGCTTGCGCCCTGGTCCCACTGCGAAGCGGCTTTGCCCGGGCAACCAGCAGGACCCGAGCGCAACCTGTTTCTGCGCAGCAAAACCGATCCGGGTCCGCTCCCCAGCAACGACGAAGATATTGCCTTCGCCCCGGTAACCCGGCTGTCGCGGTGGATCGAGAAGCGCAAGCTTACCTCCGAGCGGCTTACCAATATTTACCTGCAGCGCATCGAACACTTCAATCCCACGCTGCTGTGCGTGATCACGCCCACACGCGAACTGGCTATCGCCCAAGCCAAACAGGCTGACCAGGAGATCGCCGCCGGCCACTATCGGGGGCCGCTGCACGGCATTCCGTGGGGCGGCAAGGATCTGCTCGACACAGCCGGCATTCCCACCACCTACGGCGCTGAGCCTTTCAGGAACCGGGTGCCCGCGGAAGATGCAACCGTGGTCAAGCGTCTGCAACAGGCAGGCGCAGTGCTGGTGGCCAAGCTGAGCATGGGCGCGCTGGCGCTCAACGATGTCTGGTTTGGCGGCCAGACAAAGAATCCCTGGCTGCTCGAAGAAGGCTCCTCGGGCTCGAGCGCAGGGCCTGGCTCCGCTACCGCCGCGGGGCTGGTGGGCTTTTCCATCGGCAGTGAAACCGGAGGCAGCATCGTGAGCCCCAGCATGCGATGCGGGGTTACCGGCGCTGCGGCCGACCTACGGCCGGGTCCCGCGGACCGGCGCCATGACACTGTGCTGGTCGCTCGACAAATTGGGCCCGATGACGCGCAGTGTCGAGGACTCCATGCTGGTGCTCGAGGCGATTACCGGGCCGGACGCCGGCGATGTATCGAGCGTACCCAGCAAGCTGGACTACGACGCGGCGGCCAAGGTCGAGGGGCTGCGGGTAGGCTTCTTTCCCAGGTGGATGAAGGAGGCCCCGGCCACCGACGTGGATCGCGCGGCCCTGGAAACGGTAAAGAAGCTGGGCATGGCGCCGGTCGAGGTGGCTATCCCCGATTGGCCTTACGATTCGCTGCAGCTGATCCTGTTCGCCGAAGCGGCTGCGGCCTTCGAGGAACTGACGCTTACCCATGGCGTGGATCAGCTTAAGATGCAGGTGCCGGACGCGTGGCCCAACTCTTTTCGTCAGGCGCGCTTTCTTTCCGCGGTGGATTTTGTGCAAAGCGATCGCTTCCGGCGCAAGGTCGCCATCGAGATGGGCCGCGTCTTTTCCCAGGTGGATATGCTTCTGGTTCCCTCCCTGCGCGACGAAATGCTCACAATCACCAATGCTACGGGTCATCCCTCGCTCACCCTGCGGGCAGGCTTTATCGAGGTCTCTCAGGCGCGGAGCGACTGGGCGCCCGACCCGGCCAACCCGCCGGCGAAATTTTCTCCACCCCGGCGCGTGCCCCACGGCATCACTCTGATCGGCCGGCTGTTCGACGAGGGCACGCTGGGAAGTGCCGGGCTGGCACTGGAACGCAGCTTTGGGGTTGCGGAGCAACGGCCGCCGGGGTTTTAGTGCAGGTTCTCGACTCCATTCGCGTGGTCGAACTTACCGAAGCGCTGGCCGGACCTTACTGCGCCATGTTGCTGGGAGACTTTGGCGCCGATGTCATCAAAGTCGAGCGGAGGCAGACCGGGGACCAGTCGCGAAGCTGGGGTCCCCCGTTTGTGGGCAGCGAATCCGCGTATTTTCTAGCGGCCAATCGGAACAAGCGTTCACTCTCACTCGATTACGATCACCCGCTGGGCGTAGAAATTCTCGACCGCCTGCTGGCCACGGCGGATGTGTTCCTCATTAACCAGCGCAACGTGGCTTCTCTGGAGCGGCGCGGACTCGATGCGGCGACGATTTGCGCGCGCTACCCCCGGCTCATTTACTGCGCTATCTCAGGCTATGGACACTCGGGGCCCAGGTCGGGCTTGCCGGGCTACGACATCATCGCCCAGGCCCAGGCTGGCATCATGAGCTTTACCGGGGAGCCGGACGGGGAACCGGTTCGTTATCCAGTCGCGATCGCGGATATGACGTGCGGGCTCTACTCAGCGTTAGGGATCCTGGCGGCTTTGCTGGCGCGGGAGAAAACTGGGGCGGGCCAGGCCCTCGATATGGCGCTGTTCGACTCCCAGCTGACATTGCTTATCAATGCGGGCAGCAACTACCTGAACGCCGGCGAATCTCCCCAGCGCTGGGGTAATGCGCATCCCAGCATTGTTCCTTATCAAGTGTTTCGTGGCGGAGACGGCCGGCATTTTGTCGCCGCCATCGGCACCGATGCGCTATGGCAGCGGTTTCTGCGCGTCATCGATGCGGCGGAGACGTTGGGGGCGGATGCGCGTTTTCGCACCAATGCTTTGCGCACGGAACATCGCCGGGCCCTGATTCCGGCGCTGTGCAATCTCTTCGAGAGGGCCCCGGCGAGCGAGTGGCTGAGCCGTCTTACCGCGGAGGATATCCCAGCTTCCGCTATCCAGACCGTCGGCGAAGCGGTGAACGATCCGCAGGCGCTGGCACGAGGACTGATCGTCGAGATCGAGCACCCCACTCTCGATATAGTGCGCAGTATTGCCAACCCGGTGCGGCTTTCGTCCAGTCCTGTGGTGTACCGGCTCCCGCCCCCGTTACTCGGGGAGCACGGCCGCGAAATTCTAGAGAGCCTCGGGTACTCGAGCCACCAGATTGCCGCCGCCCTGCGCGAGCACGCCGTCTAAGTTATCGACTTTACTGATAGATAGTGATATAATACTAAAGGGCACTCGTGTCTCTATCCCAACCTGTGAGGTGGTCTCTTTGAACAGCGCGATGGAAATGTTTTTCAAGGACTTTGAACGCAACAGCGGCCGCGATCAAAACGGCGCGGAGGCTCCGCCATTCGCCGATGTATTCCTGTTCGCCGGACCGCAGGGACCCCAGGCCTTGCAGGCAGGCGCTGTTGCTCTTGCTTTATCAGCACGCAAGAAGCGGTTCCGCGACCTGGGCTGGCAATCGACAGAGCTTATTTCTCTGCGCGAAGCCGCAATGACTGGCCCGTACGTCATGGCGGAGACGGAATGGCAAATGACGTTCGCCTTTGGGGACCGATCCCCGGAGCAGATCTCGGTTGCTTCCACGTTCATCGTCTATACCGGCGGCAACCAGCCCAGGATCGTGTTTTACCTGCCGCAACATGACGTGATGACAATATTAAAGGACCGTGGAATCGGGGCCTAGGTTTGGTCGTGCCACACCGGCCGGTGCCGGCGGCAGGAAGGTTATCATTAAGTCCATAGACTTTTGCTCAGAGTTTCCCTCGTCGCTCCGTCTGGTGGCGGCTTTCGACGGAAAACACACCTTGGAGAGAGACTCGAAATGAAGAATTTTGCCAAGTTGTTTCTCTTTTTCTTGTTTTCTGCCTCTGTGGCCTGCGCGCAATCCTCTTTGACCTCCTTGCGGGGCACGGTTACGGATGCAAGCGGCGCGGCAGTCCCGGGTTCGCTGGTCACGCTGGAAAACAAAGCCACTGCATATCACGCCCAGCGCACTGCGGACGAAACCGGCGGCTACCAGTTTCCGCAGCTCCCTCCCGGCACCTACACCATCACCGCCACCAGCAATGGCTTTGCTGCCAAGACAGCCATCGCCAGTTTGCTGGTCAACCAGCCGGCCACGGTCAACCTGACGCTCTCCGTGGAAGCCACGACCGTGACTCTGAACGTCAGCGGCGAGTCGGAGACGTTGAACACTACCGACGCATCGATCGGCAATGCGGTGAACAATGCCACCATCGAGGCCTTGCCGATGGAGGGCCGCAATGTACCCGACCTGTTGAGCCTGCAGCCCGGCGTGCTTTACCTGGGCCACAACATCAACCCAAACTTCGATAGCCGCAGCGGCGCGGTGGCCGGTTCCCGCTCCGATCAGGGCAACGTCACCCTCGACGGCGTCGACAACAACGACCAGATCAATGGATATGCCTTTACCGGGGTTCTACGCTCGACTCTGGATTCGGTGGAAGAGTTTCGGGTCACCACCACCAACGCGAACGCGGATGCAGGCCGTTCCTCGGGGGCGCAGGTAAGCCTGGTCACCCGCAGCGGCACCGACCAAATCCACGGCAGCTTGTATGAATACAACCGCAACACGCTCACCGCGGCCAACAACTGGTTCAACAAGCAGGCACAGGCCGCCGCCGGCGAACCAAATATTGCCGGCAAGTTGATTCGCAACACCTTTGGCGCCGCATTGGGCGGCCCTGCCAAAAAGGACAAGCTCTTCTACTTCCTCAACTACGAAGGCCAGCGCACGGCAGAGAACCAACAGGAGACGCAGATCGTCCCAACGGCATCGTATGCCGCCGGCAATGTGTCCTATACCAGCGGCGGTCAGACGGTCACGCTGACCCCGAGCCAGATCGCGCGCATGGATCCGAATTGCGGCGGAACGGGCACCTGCCCCTGGGGCCCTGGAGTGAACCCCAATGTGCTGAAAACCTTCGCGCAATATCCGCTTAATAACGGGTTCGTCACCGGCGATGGACTGAATACTGGTTCCTACACCTGGTCGGCCCCCAATCCTGTGGTACTGAATACGTACATCGCCAGGATTGATTACGTGCTCTCCGATCGCAATCGCGTGTTTGTGCGTGGCAACCTGCAAAACGACAGCCAGTTGGCCGTGCCCCTCTTTCCCGGCCAACCGGCAAGCAGCAAACACACCGACAATACCAAGGGCATTGCGGCGGGCGACACCTGGGCGCTCAGCAACAACCTGGTGAACAGCCTGCACTATGGTTATGTGCGGCAAGGCTACGCCAACCGCGGCATCGGTCAGGGTTCCTATGTCAACTTCAGCTTCCTCAGCGGGAGTTTGAACACGCCCACGGCCCAGACCCGAAGCACGATCGTGCAGGTGCCGTCGCACAACTTGATCGACGACCTCTCCTGGAGCAAAGGTAAGCACACCCTCGAGGTGGGTGCGAACTACCGGCTGATCCACAGCAATCTCAACAGCGACGCGCTCTCCTATGATTCGGCGGCCACCATCGGCTTCGACGTAACCGGCTCCGGTTTTGCCGGGACGGGGCAAAGCTTCGATCCAGATGCCTTTGGTTTTCCCACGGTGGACGGAACGTTCGCCAACTCCTACAATTTCGCCATCGCCAACCTGGCCGGGATCATCTCTCAGGTCACCAATCAGTACAACTACAAGGTCTCTAGCGATGGAACCACCGGCACGCTCTACGCGCAGGGCGCATTCGTGCCGCACAGCTACAAGGGCAACGAATTTGAATACTATGTGCAGGATGCATGGCGGGTGACTCCCCGGCTGACCTTGACCTTTGGCCTGCGGCACACACTCTTACAGGCTCCGTACGAGGTACAAGGACAGCAAGTACAGACCACGGTCAGCCTGCATGACTGGTTTCAGACGCGAGCCGCCAAGGCAGCCACGGGCGTGGTCGATCAGCCCACACTTTCTTTTGCGCCCTCAGGGCAGGCTCGGGGATTGAAACCGTTTTGGGAGATGGAAAAGAACAACATCGCGCCTCGCTTTGCGGTCGCGTTTGCTCCCGACGCCTCAACCTCGATTCGCGCGGGCTTCGGTATGTATTACAGCCACTTCGGCCAGGGCATTGTGAATTCGTTTTCGCAGTACGGCTCCTATGGCCTGCAAGGGGCCAAGCAAACGCCGAACGATGCACTCACTCCCGATAATGCTCCGCGCTATACCGGGCCGCACAACATTCCCAACGTGAACGGGACTATCCCTAACTCCATCAGCTACCCGTACACGCCGTCGACCGACCCGTTTGCCAGCGGCTTCGCCACCGCGATTGGCCTCGATGACAAGGTCAAGACGCCGTATACGCTGGCGGCAGATCTCTCCGTACAGCGTCAGCTCCCCGGCGGCTTCACCCTGGAAGCGGCTTATGTGGGCCGCTTCGGGCGCCACCTGATGCAGCAAATGGATCTCGCCGAACCGCTCGATCTGGTGGATCCGGGCTCGGGGCAGGATTTCTACACCGCGGCGACGACGCTGACCAAGGAGTATTACGCCGGCGCCAAGACCGTACAACCGGTGGCGTACTTCGAGAATCTTTTTCCCGACGCGGCAAACCAGGGGGCGGATGGTACGGGGAAGATCGGCAACACGGCTACGCAAAATATCTATAACAACCTGATCAGCGTGTATCCGGTAAACGGCTCCTACGTGCAGTACAGCCTCGACATCCTATGCAGCCCGGGATGCGGCGGTCAAACCGGACGCTACTACAACCCACAGTTCAATTCACTGTTCAGCTGGGTTTCAAATGGCACCAGCAACTACAACGCGGGACAGCTGGTGCTGCGCCATGCCATGAGCCATGGCCTGCAGATGGACTTCAGCTATACGTTTTCCAAATCGCTGGACATGGGTTCCGATACCGAGCGATCCTGCGTGCAGTGCGGCGCCAACGCGGAGTCAACCTTCAGCTGGATTGTCAACGCCTTTCGCCCGCAGGAGAACTACGGCCTCTCAGACTTCGATACCACGCACCTCATCACCGCGGATTGGGTCTATGTGTTGCCTGTGGGCAGGGGGCAAAAATTTCTAAACGATCCACATCCTGTTGCCGGCGCCCTGATCAATGGCTGGCAGCTCTCTGGCCTGGCGCGCTGGACCAGCGGTCTACCCTTCACCGTGCTGGCGGGCAACGGCTGGGAGGTCGATTGGTCGCAGGAGAGCGCGGTGGTCAAGACCGCGCCGGTCAAGATGCACAAGCACCTGAACTCATCCGGCGGCCCGCAGGCCTTCGCGGATCCTTCCGCGGTGCTAGCTGGACTGCCGTCGGGTCCACCCATCCGAAATCCTCTGCCGGGCGAAGCGGGGAGCCGCAATGCCTTTCGCGGAGATGGCTACTTCGGCATCGACTCCGGGCTGTCCAAGGCGTGGAAGCTCTACCGCGAGCAAACGCTCAAGTTCACGTGGGAGGTCTTTAACGTGACCAACTCCGTGCGCTTCGATGTCAACCCGCTCAATTCTTTGCAGAACCAGACATCGAGCGGCGAGTTCGGCGTCTACGGCGCGGTGCTTACGCAACCACGCATCCAGCAGTTTTCCTTGCGTTATAGTTTTTAGTCGTGAGTTTTGATGAGGCATTTGCTCATTTCCCACAGCTCGCTAAAGGGACGAGCTTGTGTATGTGGGGCGGATCGACGGCAGGATCGCGGTGACACTCTACGAACCCGGGGAGGCAAGGAAACAGCAGGTCCCTCCACTACGCTACGCTCCGGTCGGGATGACAATTTAGTGGGGAACACTGAAATTTTGCTTCTCTAACAACATTGTCATCCCGACCGGAGCGTAGCGTAGTGGAGGGACCTGCTGTTTCTTTTCCTCCCCGGGTTCGTGGCAGGATAGAGAATATGGCCGTGGAGCTCACAGACCGGGATGTTCTGCTGGTGATCGACGTGCAGAATGACTTCTGCGACGGCGGCGCTCTTGCCGTGCGCGGCGGGCAGGAAGTGGTGCCGGTGATCCATCGCATCGCCGGGGCCTTCCAGCATGTGATTCTGACCCAGGATTGGCACCCGCAGGATCACCACTCTTTCGCCTCGAATCATCCCGGACGGGCTCCGTTTGAAACCATCGAGACGGATCACGGCCCACAGGTGCTGTGGCCCGACCATTGCGTGCGGGGAAGCTTGGGCGCGGCGTTCCACCCCCATCTGCTTCCAGATAACGCAGAGTTAATTCTGCGCAAAGGCTTTCGCAAGACGATCGACTCGTACTCCGCCTTTAACGAGAATGATCGCCTGACGCGTACCGGTCTCACCGGCTATCTGCGGGAGCGCGGGCTGGGACGCATCTTTCTCACCGGCCTGGCTTATGACTACTGCGTGCGTTACTCCGCCATCGACGGCATGCGCGCCGGCTTCGAGACCTACGTGGTGGAGGATGCCTGCAGAGCCATCGGCGTGGGTGATTCTGTCGCCGCCACCAACCATGCCTTCCATGAGGCCGGGGTGAAGCGCATCAGCAGCACCATGCTGGGGACTGGGTGATCCAAACTGGCCTGCGCATTCTTCTGTTGGCACAGCTGTCCGTGGCTCTGCTGGCGCTGCATGCGCAGGATAGCGAAGTGGTCCCGAGGGCGGAGGAGAGCCAGCAGATTCCAGGCCCGCAATGCCACTTCATCCCTGACTGGAACACCAGCCGGGCGAGACTGTGCACCCCGGCCGAGACCTCCGCGTGGCTGGCGGATATCCAGCACTGGCGGTCAGAAGATCGCTTGCGCATCGGCTACGAGGCAAGCCAGTATGAGCGGCCCGAGCTGCTGTGGACCCAGACCAGCTTTATCCAGCCGCAGATGATGATTCACGATCGTTACTTCTACGATCCGGTGGCGCAAAAATATACCGTCGATCGGTATCTGGATGACGTCGACACCCGCTATGGCGGCATCGATAGCGTGCTGCTCTGGCACACCTATCCCAACCTGGGCATTGATAATCGCAACCAGTTCGACTTGTTTCGCGATCTTCCCGGCGGGCTTCCCGCGGTGCAGAAGATGATCGAACGATTTCATCAGCGCGGTGTGCGGGTCTTATTCCCGGTCATGATGTGGGACCAGGGAACCCGCGATGAGGGAGTGGCGGATCAAGCAGCGATCGCCAAGGAACTGGCCGCGGCCGGAGCCGATGGCCTCAACGGCGACACCATGTTCGGCCTCACCCGTTCGTTTCGTATCGCGTCGGACCAGACTGGGCATCCGCTGGCACTCGAGCCAGAAGAAGGGCCCATCAGCGATGAAATGCTGATGTACAACAACCTGAGCTGGGGAGAGGATTGGAAGCACGAGTTTCTGCCTCCAGTGAGCCGGGACAAGTGGCTGGAAAGCCGGCACATGGTGAACATCGTCAACCGCTGGGCACACGATCGCAACGACGATCTGCAGCAGGCCTTCTTCAACGGCGCCGGCTATGTTTCCTGGGAAAATGTCTGGGGTATATGGAATGGGATCGTTCCCCGGGACGGCGAAGCACTGCGGCGCTGCGCAGCGATCGAGCGCGCTCTCGGCGCGATCCTCAACAGCCCGGAATGGGAGCCCTACACTAACACCTTGCATTTCGGCGTGGTCGCCAGCAAGTGGCCTGTTGCCCATGCCATTGCGTGGACCCTGGTGAACCGAAACCATTACGCCATCTCCGGGCGGCAACTGGTCACCACGCCCATGCCTGGCGCTCATTTTTATGACCTCTGGCACGGGGTGGAATTGACCTCGGAGCCAGCGGGTTCCGCGGCCGCGCTCTCCTTTGATCTGGAGGCCGATGGCTTTGGCGCGGTGCTGGAAACGGATGCTGCTTTGTCCAAGCCCATGCTTGATCTGGTGCAGAAGATGCATCAGGCGGCGGCAAAGCCGCTGGCCAGCTACTCTGCGAACTGGCAGACTCTGCCCCAGAAGATGGTGCCGTCGGCTGCTGCGCCCAATGGCGGCGCCCTACCTGGCAATATGCTTTTGATCCCTGCGGCTGATTATCTCTTCCGCGTGATGGGCATCGAAATCGAAGGCATGAACGATGAAGGCGTCGACGTTCAGTATCCGTGGGAGCCTTCTGCCCGCCGTTACCACGCACAGCCAATGCATATCCCGCAATTCCGCATCGATCGCTACCCGGTGAGCAATGCGGAGTTCAAGGAATTTCTCTCTGCGACGTCATACCATCCAGCGGATGACCACAATTTTCTTCGCGATTGGAAGGATGGCACGTATCCAGCCGGCTGGGCGAAAAAGCCGGTGACCTGGGTCTCGATCGACGATGCTCGCGCCTACGCAAAATGGGCCGGCAAACGACTGCCCCATGAATGGGAGTGGCAGTATGCCGCTCAGGGCCTGGACGATCGGACTTATCCCTGGGGCGACAGCTGGAGTCCGTCGGTGGTGCCAACGCCCGACAAGGGGCGGCAGATCGCGCCTCCGTATGACTCCGATGCACACCCCGCGGGGGCCAGCTTATTCGGCGTGATGGACCTGGTGGGGAACGTGTGGCAGTGGACGGACGAATATTGCGACCTCCACACCTGCGCGGCGATTTTGCGGGGTGGCAGCCATTATCAGCCGCAGGGGTCGCGCTGGTATTTTCCGCAAGCCTACCGGCTTTCGGAACATGGAAAATATTTGCTCATGGCGCCCAGTCTGGACCGGGCTGCGACGGTAGGTTTCCGTTGCGTGCAGGATGTTCCGTAGGAACTCGTTTGGGAGCAAAGAAACAGCAGGTCCCTCCACTCCGCTACGCTGCGGTCAGGATGACAATGTTGTTAGGGGGCCGGTCCTGGTAAGCAATCTTCATTCTCGTTCATTCCATCCTTAACTTGCCACAGGCAAGTCGATTGCTCGGGATGACAATTCTGTTGTAGGAACTACTTCTCGTTTCGCCAACAGAATTGTCATCCCGACCGGAGCGCAGCGTAGTGGAGGGACCTGCTGTTTCTTTCGGATAGTTGCGCACCAAGTTGGCTACGTTATAGTGGATTTCTTGAAGCCCTCCGTCATTATTCTTGCGTATAACTCTGTTGATACTTTAGGGGCGACGCTGGCCCAGGCGCAGGAAATTTCTGACGACATCCACGTCGTCGACTCCTTCAGCACAGATGACACAGTTGCGCTTATGCCGGCAGTACGGCGCGCAGGTGGTTCAGCATGCCTTCGAAAATTATGGCGTGCAGAGAAATTGGGCCATCGATAACCTGCTCGCTCCGTTACCCGTGGCAACTGCATCTGGACGCCGATGAACGGCTTACCCCTGAACTGATTGCGTCGTGCGTTCCCTGCCGGAGAATCCCGCACCTTCCGGCTTTCTTATCGCCCGCCTGGTGCAGTTTCTGGGGCGGCAATTGCGACATGGGGGCATGTCGCCCACATGGCATCTGCGGCTCTTCCGCAACGGCGCCGGCCGCTGCGAGGAGCGGAAGTACGACCAACACTTTTACCTGCACTCAAGGTTCGGCAGGCCAGCTCCAGGGCTACATGATCGATGAGATCCGCATGTCGCTTTCGGAATGGACAGCCGGCATAACCGCTGGTCCGATGCCGAGGTGATGGAACAGACCGCAGCCACGGATGGGGCTCGCGTCCAGCCCCGCTTCTGGGGAAACCCCCTGGAGCGCAAGCGCTTTCTCCGCGGCCTCTACAACAATGCACCACTCTTCGTTCGACCCTTCGCCCTCTTCTTCTACCGCTACTTTCTTCGCCTGGGATTTCTCGATGGCTGGGAAGGGTTCATCTTCTGGACCCTGCAGACATTCTGGTTCCGCTTCCTGATCGACGCCAAGCTCTTCGAGCAGCGGAAAAGCAAAAGCATTTAGAATTCCTGTGGAGGAACCTATGCTCGAAGTGGCGGTGATCATCGGCGGCGCACTGGTCGCGTTCTTCGCGATGCTGTTGTGGGCAAACGGCGGCCGCTTCAAGAGCGAAGACGCTACACTAACGCCCGTAACCCCTCTCGTACCCGCGGACATAGGCTTCACGATAGATATTCTTGTACTCGTCCCGCCTGATCGGCGGATGACCGTACTCCGGAGCATGTTTGTAGGTGCCATCGTGGGTGGGGCGAAAGCTATGGCCGGTAGCGCGGTCATGGCTGCCGTCGTTAAAACCATCCTGGTAGCCCCAATGAGCGGCATAATCCGCAGGATCGCTCTGCTCGCGGTAGGAAGCGTTGTAGCCTGGCCCATATTGGGCAGACGCGATCGCGGCTCCCCCACCCAAGATCAGAAATGCAATTGCCGTACGCCAGTTCTTCTATGGTCATTCTGACCTCCTGCTAGACAAAACGCAGCTCTGCCGGGAAGGTTGTGGGCATCTTTTCAATGAGAGTGGGGTTTACGAAACGACGGGCAGCTTGATGGTGAATTCGGTCTTGCCGGGGACGGAGTCCAACTTGATTTCTCCGCCAAACTTGTCCACCACGATATGGCGGACAATGTCGAGGCCCAGACCGGTGCCCTGCCCCGTGGGCTTGGTGGTAAAGAAGGGCTCGAAAATCAGCTTCCTGTTTTCCTCGGGTATGCCCGGGCCATCATCGGCAATGGCGACGGAAACAGTGTCGC
Source organism: uncultured Acidobacteriaceae bacterium (assembly GCA_963757515.1). Taxonomy (GTDB): domain Bacteria; phylum Acidobacteriota; class Terriglobia; order Terriglobales; family Acidobacteriaceae; genus PALSA-350. The sequence continues at coordinate 789,473 of CAVWRV010000001.1, forward strand.
CCTCCACCCAGGTGCGAACGGTCACGGTGCCCTTTTGCGGAGAGGCATCGATCGCATTGTCGAGCAGGTTGGTCCAAACCTGGCTCAGGCCTACGCCGCAGGTCGAGAGCGCCGGCAGGGCAGGGGCGAAGAGCTTTTGAACGGTCAACTCTTTTTGCCGGAACTTGTGGCCCAGGATGACCAGAGTGCTTTGAATGCTGTCGTGCACGTCGAGTTGATGGCGCTGCGGCTTGTCTTCATAAGCGTACTTCTTGACCGCGGAGACCAGGTCGGTCACTCGGGAAACGCTCTCTTCAATGGTTCCCACCAGCTGCACGCTGGAGATCAGCGCCTCCATCCAATTCAGCGGATCGGATAGGGTGTTGCCGGGAAACTCGTGCTGCGCGCATTCCAGGGTCTGCGCGTCAAAGCCGATTGCGCAAAGCGTGGCCGCCAGCTTCCAGGAATTTTCGATGCCGTGGGCTTCCAACCATGAGGCCAATTCGTCTTCTGCGTCGGCCTGATCGAGAGAACTCATGGCGTTTGGCTTGCGCGGCTTCAACGCCTGCTCCTGCAGAACGCGCAGGCATTCGGTCTGACCTGGGGTCATCACCTCGCCGCTGCACATGCGCAGGCTGATCTGTTGCAGACGGCTCAGGTTCTCGCGCATCTGGGAGGCGGCGCGCCGTGCTGCCGCTCCAGGGTTGTTCAGCTCATGCATCAGGCCGGCTGCCATGGTACCGAGGGAAATCAGCTTTTCCCGGTGCAGCTCCTGAGACTGGTACATCTGCAGCCGGCGGGCCATGTTGCCCAGAACCCCAATACGCACCTGGGGGCAGGCAAACATGAGATTCCAAAAAAGCTCTTCGCGCAGAAACACCACACTCGAGGGCTTGAGCACGGTAATGACCACGTCCGAAGAGGCTTTACCGATCAGCAGGGGCACTTCGCCAAAGGTCTCGCCGGGAGTAACTGCGTTCAGTAGGATGAGGTCTCCGTCTTCCTTGCGTTTCTGCAGGCGAAGCTCGCCTGAGAGCATAATCCAGAAGCCGCGATGGGTTTTGCTGATGTCCGAGAGGTCGGCCCCGGCATCGGCATGAACCAGCTCCACAGTACCCAGGCATCGCAGGTCCTCGAGCGTGACGCCGGCAAAAACCGGCACCTTCTGCAACTCAGTGGCGAGGCTGCTTGCCTCCACCTCTTCCACTCTCGAACTTTGCTGAACATGCGTCATGGGTTTAGTAGCGCGCCAGGTACTTGATGGATAAACTGCACCGAAATCGAACCCTCCCCTACCGCGGATGCCACCCGCTTGATCGAGCCGTGACGTACATCTCCGGCAACAAATATTCCCGGCACGCTGGTCTCGAGCAGGTACGGTTCCCTTGACTCGGTCCAGCTCTTGACCAATTTCCCGTCCACCTTCAGGTCGGAACCCGAGAGGATAAAGCCGTTTGGGTCGCGCATAATCGAGTCCGGGAGCCAATCCGTATTGGGCGCCGCCCCGATAAAAATGAACAAACCACTCGCCGGGACGGTTTCGTCACCTCTGGACCCACAGAGCCTCAAGCAGGACAGGCTGGTTTCCCCTAATGCTTCCACCACCTCGCACTGCGTTTTGACCTCTATGTTGGATGTGGCAGCGATCTGATCGATTAAGTATTTCGACATGCTGTTCTCAAGGGAGTCGCCCCTGACCAGCATGGTTACCTGTTTTGCGTACTTGGAGAAGTACATGGCCGCCTGGCCGGCGGAGTTTGCCCCCCCGACGATGAAGACATTCTCGTCTTTATAGGCCCTGGCTTCGGTCATCGCCGCCCCGTAATAGACCCCTGCCCCGGTCAGGCGCTCTACGCCCGGGGTGTTCAGACGGCGGTAATAGACACCGACGGCAATCAGGCAGGCGTGACAGGAAACTTCGCGGCCATCGGACAATTGCACAATGTTGTAGTTGTTCTCGGTGCGGATCCCAGTGGCTTTCTGGGTCAACATTTCCGCCCCAAATCGCGTGGCCTGGATCAGGGCACGCTCGGCCAGCTGCTGGCCGCTCAGTCCTTCGGGAAAGCCGAGGTAATTCTCGATCCTGGAGCTGGAACCTGCCTGTCCTCCTGGCGCCTCATCCTCGATCACCAACGTCCGCAGACCTTCCGAAGCCCCATAGACCGCCGCCGCCAGGCCCGCCAAGCCGGCGCCGATGATCACCAGGTCATAGAATTCCTTGGCCGCCTGAGTACGCAACCCGATCTTGGAGGCCAGCTCCATTTGGCCCGGCTGAACCAGGTAGGAGCCATCCCCAAAAAGGACCACCGGGAGCTTGTGGTCATCCAACTTGAAACGGGTCAGCAAATCCACGCCTTCTGAGCTTTGCTCAGGGTCGAGCCAGACGTAGGGAACGCGGTTGCGGGAAAGGAAGTCCCGCACCTGGTGGTCGCGGAGGCTGTAGCGCGGTCCCACCACCCGCAAACCCTCAAAGGGAGGTTTATAACCCTCCTTCCAGGTTTCCAGCAGGTCATTCAGCACCGGATAGAGGCGCTCTTCCGGCGGGTCCCACGGCTTGGTCAGGTAGTAGTTTATTTTGGCCGTGTTGATGGCCTGGATGGCCGCCTCGGTATCGGCATACGCCGTCAACAAGGCACGCTTGGCGTCGGGGTAAAGTTCCATCGCCTTACCCAGAAACTCCACCCCGGACATTCCGGGCATGCGCTGGTCGGAGACAAACAGGGCGACCACGTCTCCCCGTTTTTTCAATTGGTCGCAGGTGTCGAGCGCCGCCTGGCCCGACGCCGCACGCTGGATGCGATAGTTGGCTCCATATTGGCGGCGCAAATCCTGGACCACCATCTCGAGCACACTCACATCGTCGTCTACCGCGAGGATAACTGGCTTGGCCATGCTTCTTTAGTGTATTGCCTGGGCGTCGGTTGGTCGCGCCCGCACCACTTTCGCTGCACCCAAATCCAGTAACCACAGCAACTTGAGGCCGCCCCCCTGCCACTTTCGTGGGGTTTCATTTCCTGCTCAAGCCGCTAGGCTTGAGATCACCGGCACCTCATACGCTTCAGCGCCCAGCAGGGAGAGAAACGTACCAGAGGTGTCGCAAAACAGAACAGTTTAGAACGACTGACGGCCGGTGGTCGATAGCGTGAGTAAGCGGCCGGTAAAGATTGCGAATAGAAGCGACACGAGGCACAAGGCAGCACGATGAATAAAATTATTCTGGCTGACAACCAAGCAATCTTTCGCGCTGGCATTGCCAAAGTCCTGGCGAGCGAAGAGGACTTCCGCGTAGCCGCACAATGTGCGGACCTGGAACGTCTGCTGCTCTCCGTCGATGCGTATCGCTCTTCCATCGTTCTGTTTGCGTCTGCTTTGCGGCCTGAATATCAGGATTTGATGTCCCACGTAAAAGCCGCGGGGAGCCGCGCGGTGGTGATTGCCGAAAACGGCGAGCCGGCCCAGATCTTCACCGCCCACGACATCCGGGGCGTGGTCTACCGCAATACCACCGGCCAGGCGCTGGTGGAGTGCGTGCATCGCGTCATCAAGGGTTTCTCGTCGATCCAGCGGCCGGCGGAGGCGATTGGGTCGGAGGAAGAAGATTCCGTAGGTGCGCGGGTTCGCGACCGGCTGACCCCGAAAGAGATGAAGATCGTCGCCCTGATCGTGCAGGGCTGCAAGAACAAAGAGATTGCCCTGCGCCTGGGCACCACCGAGCAGGTGATCAAGAATTATCTGCGCAGTGTTTATGACAAGACGGGCGTTTCCGATCGCCTGGAACTGGCGCTCTTTACCATCCACCATCGGATTCTGGCCGCAGCCGCCGCAGAGGCGGGCAACTCGGTCCAGATGCGCACCGCCTAAACTCCGGAGTCTCCTGCCCCATCAGGAAAGAATATTGAGGTTCGTGGTATCCCACATCTCGCGAAAAACGAGCGAGATGTGGGGCACCCGGGGTGCCTTAGCAAGGACAGAGGTCAGGACAGTTGGCTTGTGTTACTGTTGCGATAGACCACCCTGGGGTGCCTTCCCGCGTCTGGCCCTGGCTTAAGGAAAATGCCGCAACAGTCGAACCTGTTTTCGTCCAGTCCTCCTAGCGGTTCGACCGTGCAAGACCGGCAGCCCGCGCCCCAACGCCCGTCCCGGGTTCCCTTCTGGCTTCGCCGGGTGGAGCTTTATCTCTATGTCATCATCCGCATCTACATCGGCGTCATCGTGCTGGTGCTTCCCTGGTACGCACCGTTGTGGGCGGACAATGAACTTCTCAACCATTTTCCGCGCCTGGCCACATTTCTGATGTATGGAGCGGTGCGCGGGATGGTCTCAGGCCTCGGGCTGCTGAATCTGTGGATCGCGATCGTCGAGGCCGTGCACTTCCGCGGATCCCACTCCTGAACGCAGTGAAGACACCGGCAAACCGCCCGACCTGCACCGCGCTCCCCTGTCCTACCAGAACCCTGCCTTTATCAATAGTCCCGACGGCCGGCTGGTGCGCATCATCTCGGAATATTCCGAACCCTTGGCGCGGTTCCGCCGGGAACGCATTCAGGACACGATCGTGTTTTTTGGTTCGGCGCGGTTCCGTGCGCACGAGCACGCCAGCCAGGAACTCGAACTGCTGGATAAGCCTGGATCCGCCACCCCGGCGCCGGAAGAAGAGCAGCCGGCCACCGATGAGGAGATCGCCAAGGGAACAGCAACCGATCTGCAACGCCGCCGCGCCGAGGCGGGGGTGGAAATGGCCCGCTATTACGAGGACGCCCGCCAACTCGCCTCCATGGTGACCAAGTGGACGCAAACGCTGAAAGGCCGCAGGCACCGTTTCGTGGTCACCTCGGGCGGTGGTCCCGGGATCATGGAAGCCGCTAACCGCGGCGCCTACGAGGCCGGCGGCAAGACCATCGGCCTCAACATCCGGTTGCCTTTCGAACAGGCGCCCAACCCCTACATCACCCCTTCTCTGAACTTCGAGTTCCACTACTTCTTCATGCGCAAGTATTGGTTTGCGTACCTGGCCAAGGCGCTGGTTGTTTTCCCCGGGGGCTTTGGCACTCTGGACGAGATGTTCGAAGTGCTCACGCTGGTGCAAACGGAAAAGCTGGCCAAGAAGATCAGCATCGTGGTTTACGGTTCCGCGTACTGGAACAGCATCCTGAACCTCGATGTGCTGGTCGACAAGGGCGCAATTTCTGCCCAGGATCGTGCCCTCTTTCAAATGGCCGATACTCCACAAGAGGCCTTTGAAATCCTCAAGAACGACCTGACCCGGTATCACCTGGAACCGGAAGCCCGGCGCCAGGCGCCACCCAACGTGGAGGAGGAACCCCTGCTTAATCCCGACATTACTGGCACGCGATAGGTGCAGGAAACTGGTTACCTTGGTGGTAGGAAACGTGTTATCCAGGCTGGTTCAAGCCAAATTTAGACGTCAATTAGCGTGCCAGTAACTCGCCGTTCATCAGTTGCACTAGATACTGGGCATACGAGAGCGATCACACAAATACTGTGTGGCAGCAAGGGCCAGGTGCGGTTGCTCCAGGTAGGAGGAAGAGATGACAGGTTCCCGTATCTCGTATCTCTGGAACAACGATCGCGCCGCGAAAGGCTTCGCTTCCGGTGTCTCGCTACACAGCCATACTAACCGGTCGAAAGAAACGCTCGACTTCATCGTTAAGCTGGCCCACGAGTACCACTTCTTCTCGGGGAATCATCGCCCGGGAAGAAAAGCGGTGCCGGCAAAAACATCGCCTGCAGGTCAACTACGCCGAGAGTTATTGGACGCCGCCGCTCACGCCCCGGCTGGCCTTCGATCTGGAGAGCCGCCAGATCGCGGAGTCGCTGCAGGTGCAGCCGCTGGTTTCGATTACCGATCACGATGATATCCAGGCGCCCATGCTGCTGCGCACCGTTGCCAGCGCCCGCCATATTCCGGTTTCGGTGGAGTGGACGACGCCGTTCGGCAAGGATCAGGCTTTTCACCTGGGCATCCACAATCTGCCCAGCGCGACGGGCGCCGAGTGGATGCGGGAGTTTGAAGCCTTCACCGCCAACCCCAGCGACGCGCGGTTGACGGAAATGCTCTCGGCACTGCATGAGCTGCCTAACGTCCTGATCGTCTTCAATCACCCGCTGTGGGACCTGTACAAGGTCGGCTACGACTTGCATCAGCAGCGGGTGGAAGAGTTCCTTACCCAGAACAGCCACATGATCCACGCGGTGGAGTTGAATGGGCTGCGCAACTGGGAAGAGAATCGGCTGGTGAAGCGGCTTGCGGCTCGCTGGAACAAGTTGCTGATCTCCGGCGGCGACCGGCACGGCCTGGAGCCGAACGCCAACGTCAACCTGACGCAAGCGACCAGCTTCAACGAGTTCGTGGATGAGATCCGGCGCGAGAATCGCAGCCACGTGCTCTTTATGCCGCAATATGCGGAGCCCTGGAAGCACCGCATCATGAAATCCACCCTGGACGCCATTCGCGACTATCCTGACTTTCCTGAAGGATCGCGCCGCTGGGATGAGCGGGTTTATCACCCGGACGTGAACGGAGTCGATCGCCCGCTGAGCCAGCTGTGGCCTGACGGCCAGCGCGCCGGCTTACATGCGCATGATCATCCAGTTCGTCAGGATGCTGGGCAGCAACCCGGTCAGCCACGGTCTGCGCTTTGCCTGGAACGAATCGCATGAGCTGCAATTCGCACTGGGCGAGCAGGAAGCGTTCTAAAGCGGCTTGACACTTCTCGCTTCGGACCCGCGCGGATACACTCAGCCTATGCGCTCGGCGACCCCCAGGGTGGCGTATCTCCCCGATACGTTTTACGAGATCAATGGGGTGGCCCACACCAGCCGCCAGTTTGAAGCCTTTGCGCAACGCAGGGGTATTCCGTTTTTTTGTCTCCATCCGGGAAAAAAAGGCAGCGCGATCCAGGAACAACAGCAGGGTGAGCTGACCACGCTGGAGATTCCGCGGGGCAGCGCGATTTCGTTTCGCATCGAAAAAGATCTCACGTTCGATGCCGCTTTTCTGCGGCACAAGGATTTTCTCGAAGCAACGTCTGCGTGCATTTCGCCCCGACATTATTCACGTTACCGGGCCCAGCGAGCCGGGCATTCTGGGGGCCTGGCTGGCGAAGAGATCTGAAGGTTCCGCTGGTTGCCGCCTGGCACACCAATCTGCACGAATACGCTGCTCAGCGTTCGGGGTGGTTCCTGCACCTGCTTCCCGCGCAGCCAAAGGCCGGTGGTGGAGAAGAAAATCGAAGACGCCGCGTTGTTGGCTTGTGCGCGTTTTTACCGGCTGGCGGAGGTTCTGTTCGCGCCCAATGTCGATTTATGCCGATTGCTCGAGAAGTCCACCGGCCGCCATTGCGCCCTGATGCCTCGCGGGGTTGATACCCTCGCTTTCTCGCCGGAGTATCGCGACCGCAACGGGACGGAGGATGCCTTTGTGCTCGGGTTTTGTGGCCGGCTTTCTATTGAGAAGAATGTCTATCTGCTGGCGCGCATCCGAACGGAGCTGATCGCGCGGGGTATTACGAATTTCCGGTTTCTCATCGTGGGGCATGGGAAAGAAGAGGGCTGGCTGAGACAACAACTGCCGAACGCGGAGTTCACGGGCGTGCTTCGTGGCCGGGAACTGGGCCGCGCTTACGCCAATATGGATCTGTTTGTGTTTCCTTCCCACACCGATACGTTTGGCAATGTGGTTCTTGAGGCTCTGGCATCGGGCGTTCCTGCTGTGGTTACGCCAGATGGCGGGCCGCGCTACATTGTGAAGGATGGAGAGACGGGTTGCATTGCCACGGACGACCAGTTTTCCGCTGCGGTGGCAAGGATTATTCACGATCCTGGGCTTCATGCGCAGATGGGTCTGGCGGCGCGGACCTATGCCCAGTCGGCCTCATGGGATTCAGTGTTTGAGGGTGTTTACAGCACGTATGATGAAGTGCTCGCCAGCCACGTTCCCACTGAGGGTGTGGTCAAGCTGAGTTGAACGGCAGATCCCTCCACTACGCTCGGTCGAAAAACATCTCATGAGAGGTCCGCTGAACCGCAGATCCCTCCACTACGCTGCGCTCCGGTCGGGATGACAATTCTTTGGGAACGCGGGAAGTGCTTCCTGCAAAAGAATTGTCATCCCGACCGAAGCGTAGCGTAGTGGAGGGACCTGCTGTTTTGATCGATGCCGGGGGTGCCCGATGCTACAACGGCCCATCCCTGGCATGTAACATCGCACCCAGGAGGGAAGATCATGACGCCGCTCGGATTGTTGCCCTCTTGATGCTCCCGCTTACCGGCCAGGTTTGGGCCCAGGCACTGCCCTCGTCTTCGCTGACCATTGATGCCTACATTCACCAGGGCTGGGACAGCCTCTCCCGATCCATGTCTGAGTGCCAATCCCTGGTCGACCCCAAGGTCACCGCTCCGCCGCTGCTCTATCTTCCCTTCGGCGCGCCCACACCACCCCAACTACTGCGGCTGCGCTCCCAATGCAAGATCGAAATCGCACACCTGCCCCATCGCATCGCGCACCTGGGAGACGTGAAGGGGCCGGAGATTCCCAGGCCGGGACTGCTCTACCTGCCCAACCGCTACGTGGTGCCGGGAGGCCGATTCAACGAGATGTTTGGCTGGGACAGCTACTTCATCATCCTGGGCCTGCTGCGCGATGGCCGGGTGGACCTGGCCCGTGGCATGGTGGAGAACTTCTTTTACGAGATTGAGAATTACGGAGCGGTGCTCAACGCCAACCGCACCTACTTCCTCACCCGGTCGCAGCCGCCGTTCTTGAGCTCCATGATTCGCGCCGTTTATGACGCGGAGATTGCCCGCGATCCGTCGCCTGCCAACCTGGCACGGCAAAAGCAGTGGCTGGCCCGCGCTTACCCCTACGCCCGCCGCGATCACGATTTCTGGCTGAGCGATATTCACCGCGCCGGGCAAACTGGCCTGGCCCGGTATTTCGATATCGGCGAGGGGCCGGTGCCGGATATCGCCGACCACAGCAACTACTACATCGATGTCATCGATTGGCTGGTCGCTCATCCCGAGGTCCACACCAACTACCTGATTGCCGCGCCGCAATCCCCGTCGCCGGCGGAGCAGGCAGACCTCGCCAAAACCAGTTGCGATGCCAGCCACTCCGTGGTCTGCGGGCTCGCGTGGTCCCATGGCTATCGCCTCAGCCGCGACTTCTACAAGGGCGACCGCTCGGTGCGCGAGTCGGGCTTCGATATTTCTTTCCGCTTCGGCCCCTTCAGCGGGTCGACCCATCATTACGCCGCGTTTGGGCCTGAACAGCCTGCTCTACAAATACGAGCGCGACCTGGCCGATTTGGCCGACCATGCTGCATCAGCCGGCGCAAGCCGCGCAATGGAAGCGAGAAGCCGATGCCCGCCGCCAGGCCATCAACAAGTACCTCTGGAACGCCGGCCAAGGGATGTTTTTCGATTACGACTTCACTACGGGCAAACAGTCCACCTACGTGTACGCAACCATCTTCTATCCTCTCTGGAGCGGGCCTGGCGACTCCGGAACAGGCCAAGGCCGTCGAGAGCCACCTTGCCCTGCTGGATAGGCCCGGCGGGCTGGCCACCAGCACCTACGCGAGCGGCCTGCAGTGGGATTTGCCCTTTGGCTGGGCTCCGTTGAACTGGTTTGCGGTCGATGGCCTGAGGAAGAACGGCTTCGTCGACGATGCGCGCCGGGTTGCGAGCGAATTCACCCACACCATCCGCACCAGCTTCGAGAAAGAAGGGACCATCCATGAGAAATACAACGTCGAGACCGGGTCGTCGAACGTGGAGCTGATCGCCGGGTATCAGAATGTGATTGGCTTCGGCTGGACCAATGCGGTTTACGTTGAGATGGAGCACTCTGACTGAATGGCCATTAAGCACGTGCTGCCTCCGCCGGAACGCCGGGCCTTTGGACAATCGCGGCGCAAGCAGGTGCGCCGTCAGGAGCAGAACCGATGGCGTTCCGCCGACCGGCAGACTGATCCCATTGATGCCCTGGCCGTCTCCGCCGTGGGGCGGGTGCCGGCGCTGCTGGCGATCAAGTGGCAGCGGATGGCGGCTTCACCCTTTGGGTTTTTTCGCGGCGCGGTTCCGGTCATGGCCGCCGACCTGGCGGTGCTGCCCCATACCGGCATTTTTACCCAGCTGTGCGGTGATGCCCATGTTCGAATCTGGGCGCCTACGCCGCGCCCGATGGGCGGCTGGTGTTCGACATCAACGACTTCGACGAAACCATCCGGGGGCCGTTTGAGTGGGACGTGAAGCGTCTGGCAACCAGCTATCATCCTGGCCGGGCGCGAAGCAGGCAGCAAGAGTGCCGCCTGTGGTGAGGCGGCTGCATTGTTGCTGAGGAGCTATCGGCGATCGATGCGCGCGTTCGCGCGCATGACGGTCATGGAGGTGGCCCACTTTCAGGTGCATCGGCTGCAGCGTATCGCGCCGGTTTCGCAGGTCCTGCGCAAGGCCGAGCAGGCAACGCCGCAGTACAACGCGGAGCGCCTCCTGCAAGCTCCCAAAGGGCGCGCTCCTCACCGCATCTTCGTCGAACACAGGCCTCTGCAATACCGTCTTTCGGCCGCCAAGGCGCGAATGATCCTCGATTCGCTCAGCCTGTACCGGGAATCTCTGTTGCCCGAGCGGCAGCACTTCTTCGATCTGTACCGTCCGCTGGATGTCGCCTTCCGGGTGGTGGGCACCGGCAGCGTTGGCCTGCGCGACTACATCGTCTACCTGGAAGGCAACGGCAGCGACGACCCCCTCTTCCTGCAGATCAAGGAAGAGCCTTTCTCGGCCTATGCGCCGTACCTGGGAGAGATGGGCGCGCCGCAACACCAGGGGCAGCGTGTCGTCCAGGGCCAGCGGGCGATGCAGTTCCTCTCGGACCTGCTTCTGGGCTGGACCACGATCAACAATCGCCAGTATCTGGTTCGGCAGCTGAATGACCACAAGGCGTCCATTGCGATGGAAGATCTGAAGGGTGAGGGCCTGATGCAGTACGCTGAGATTTGCGGCGAACTGTTGGCCCGCGGGCACGCGCGCTCGGGGGATCCGGTTGCGCTCGACGGGTACATTGGCACTTCGGATCGATTTGTGGAGGCCATCGCGGATTTCGCGGTGGATTATGCCGACCAGACGGAGCAGGACTACAAGACGTTTCTGCATTCGCGTTTTGCGCCACCCACCGCACGCAAGAAGGCGGCTCCGGCAAAGGCTCCGGTGCCCAGGCGCGAAGTTAAAGCCGGCGCCGGTGATTAAGGAAGCCGCGCCTAAGGCTTAAAGATTTCGCCCCTCAGCGACCCAGTAGGTTAAGAGAGGGCGTTTCAACCCCTCAGCGGACCCGGGTGGGGCCGCTGAAGGTGGAAGTGCCCAAGCGGAGGGCTTGGAATGCGACAATGAGAGCAGCGCCCTGGCGCTGCTTTTCTTATGCTCCAACTTTCTGCTGCCGGCAAACGATTCGGCCCCCGCATCTTGTTCGAGAATGCCGACTGGCTTATTACGCCCAATGAGCGCACCGCCCTGGTGGGCGCCAACGGCACCGGCAAATCCACCCTGCTCAAGGTCCTCGCCGGCTCCGAATCGCTCGACTACGGCACCCTGCAGCGCACCCGCGGCATGACCATCGGCTATCTGCCCCAGGAAGGTCTTGCCCTCTGCGGCCGCAGCGTTTTTGCCGAGTGCCTCTCCGTCTTCGCCGAGTTGCAAAGCATGGAGCAGGAACTGGAAATCCTCTCCACGCGGCTGGCCGAGTTTGACCCGTCAACGCCCGAATACGCCGCGGCCGCCGACCGCTTCTCTCATCTCGACTCCCACTTTCGCGCCCACGACGGCTATGCACTCGACGCCCAGGTGGGCACGGTGCTGGGCGGCCTGGGCTTCAGCAAGCATGACTGGTCGCGGCAGACAGAGGAGTTTTCCGGCGGCTGGCAGATGCGCATCGCGCTGGCCAAGCTGCTGCTGCAAAAGCCCAGCCTGCTGCTGCTGGACGAGCCCACCAACCACCTGGACCTCGAAACCCGCAATTGGCTGGAGGGCTATCTCCACAATTATCCCAACGGCTACATCCTCATCTCCCACGATCGCTACTTTCTCGACGTCACCGTCGACAAGACCATCGAGATATGGAACAAGGCCCTGCACGTCTACCACGGCAACTACGAGAAGTATCTGACCCAGAAAGAGGAGCGGCGCGCCCAGCTGGCCGCGGCTTACAAGAACCAGCGCGAGCATATCGAGCATCTTGAAGCCTTCATCAGCCGCTTTCGCTACCAGGCCACCAAGGCCAAGCAGGTGCAGAGCCGCATCAAGGAGCTGGAAAAGATCGAGCGCATCGAGATCCCGGTTGAGGAAGAGGCGATCCACTTCAACTTTCCCCAGCCTCAGCCTTCGGGCCGCACGGTGGTCGAAGTCTCAGACCTGGCCAAAAACTACGGCCCTAAGCAGGTGCTCGAGGACGTGAGCTTCACCATCGACCGCGGCGACCGCATTGCGCTGGTGGGGGTCAACGGGGCGGGAAAATCGACCCTGATCCGCATGCTTTCGGGCATGGAACCGCCCACCAGCGGCACCTTGCGCCTGGGCCACAATGTCACCGCGGAATATTTTGCCCAGGATCAGTACAAGGTGCTGGACGGCGATGCGCGCATGCTGGACGACATCAGCAACACCGCGCCGCGCGTGTCCACGACCGATCTGCGCAGCCTGCTGGGATGCTTCCTCTTCTCCGGCGACGACGTCTTCAAACCGCTGGGCGTGCTCTCAGGCGGAGAGCGCAACCGCTATGCCCTGGCCCGCATCCTGGTGAGCCCGGCAAATTTCCTGTTACTGGACGAGCCCACCAACCACCTCGACCTCCGCGCCAAGGATGTTCTGCTCGAGGCCATCGCCCGGTTTAACGGAACCGTGGTCATGGTCTCGCACGATCGTTACTTTATCGATCGACTCGCGACCCGCATTTTTGAAGTCGAGGGCGGGCATGTGCACGTCTATCCCGGCAACTACGAAGACTACCTGTACCGCAAGCAGGCGGCGGAGACGCAGGGGAACCGGTCGAATGGCGCGGTCGAAGTGGTTCAGGAAGCCGGAAGCCTGTCGCCCGATGTTGCGGCCGCCAAGGCGCGCCGCCTGAACCCCATCAAGCTGCGCCAGATGCAGGAGCGCTGCAGCTTTGTCGAAGAAGAGATTCCGCGCGTGGAGAGCTCCATTGCCGCTGCGGAAGGATCCCTGGGGGTGTATGAGAGCGCGGAGGAAACACAGCGCCTGACCCAATTGCTGCAAAGCCTGCGCGAGCAGCACGCCTCGCTCACCGCCGAGTGGGAAGAGCTGGTGCAGCAACTGGAGCAGCAGGCTCATTGGCTGCACGTAAAGTCCAGCGTCATAACAGGCCTTGACTCTTCCCAGCAAACTCGCTTCCGCTCGCGTCAGCGCCGGCATTCTGCTCAGCCGAATTATTGGGCTGGTGCGCGAGCGGGTGTTTGCCCATTATTTCGGCAACTCGGACGCTGCGGACGCGTTCCGATCTGCTTTCCGCATTCCCAACTTCCTGCAAAATCTTTTCGGCGAAGGCGTTTTGTCCGCCTCGTTTATCCCCGTGTACGCCCGCCTGCGAGCGGAAGAGCGGCACGAGGAAGCCACGCGGCTGGCCGAATCGATCTTCGCCATCCTTTTCTTCATTACTTCACTGCTGACACTCGTTGGAGTGTTCGCGACTCCCTGGCTGATCGACGCCATTGCGCCCGGGCTTTCATGGCGAGAAGCGCCAGCTCACCATCCGCCTGGTGCAGATCCTCTTTCCCGGAGCGGCGCTGCTGGTTATTTCGGCATGGTGCCTCGGCATCCTGAACAGCCACCGCAAGTTCTTCCTTTCCTACGCTGCACCGGTGATCTGGAACGTTGCCCAAATCACGGCCTTGCTCTGGAAGGGTGGACACGTGACCGAGCCTCGATTGGCGATCGTTCTCGCGATCGCATCCGTCATCGGCAGTGGCCTGCAATTTGCGGTGCAATTGCCAACCGTGATGGGGTTCCTCCGTCCGCTCAAGGGAAAGCTCACGCTGCGCACCGAGCAAGTGAAAACCGTCACCCGGAACTTCCTCCCCGTATTTGTAAGCCGGGGAGTGGTGCAGATAAGCGCGTATGTCGACTCCGTGCTGGCAAGCTTTCTGCCTACGGGCGCAGTCTCCGCTCTGGGATATGCGCAAACTTTGAATTCATTGCCTGTGAGCTTGTTCGGCATGGCGATTTCCGCGGCTGAGTTGCCCGCCATGTCGAGCGCATTGGGAACGCACGAGGAAATCGGATTGGTACTGCGGCAGCGGCTGGAGAATGGGCTCAAGAATATTTCCTTTTTCGTAGTTCCTTCTGCCGTGGCGTTTTTGGTTCTGGGCGATGTCATCGTCGCCACGATATACCGGTCGGGACACTTTCGGGGCGAGCGATGTGACCTTTGTATGGAGTGTTCTGGCGGGTTCCAGTGTGGGCCTTCTGGCAACCACATCGGGAAGGCTCTATTCCTCCGCCTTCTATGCGCTGCGGGATACGCGCTACGCCCCTGAACTTCGCGATCATTCGCGTGGTGCTGACGGTAGGTTTGGGTTACCTGTTTGCTCTGCCACTTCCCAGGCTGTTGGGCATTGATCCCCGCTGGGGAGTGGCCGGCCTCACGCTTTCAGCCGGCATGGCCGGGTGGGTGGAATTTGCCCTCCTGCGCCGCGCGCTGCAGGCACGCATTGGTGCGGTGGTCGCGTCGGTCTCCCGAATCGCCCGGTTGTGGGTGGGCGCTCTGCTGTCCTCTGCAGCGGCTTACGGGGTCAAACGGGTGCTGCCCTTCCACCGCGCTGAACTGGTGGGGGCGTGCGTGCTTTCGATCTTCGGGCTGGGATACCTCTTGTTCACCAGATTGCTGGGAGTAGCGGCGCCGGGGAGTGTGACCCGTTTGCTGCGCAGACGGGCTTAACTGAGTTCGCAAACTGCGGGTGACAAAACTGTGGGTGATGCTTGAAGGGTACGGGCTTCAGCCCGTACATCTTTACCGAGCGTCAAGGGGCTTTAGCCCCTGAGGGCTGCGAACCACAGGTAACAGCTAGCTCATCGAACTAGGCTGGCCGGCCCTAAAGAATATTCCCTCAGCGGCTAAAGCCGCTCACCGAGCCGAAGTTCATGGCGGCGCTGAAGCCCCGCCCCTTCAAAAGACCAAAAAGGAGAGTTTCATTAACCCAATTTGGACAGGTCTACGCACAGTTCACCCACTTAGCCAACGCCTAGCTTGCGCATGTAGTCGGCGTCGATTTTCAGGCCTTCCATGGGTGGCACGTTGTAGCCTTCCTGCTCTACAAAGCAGTGCTTCACACCGGCCTTGGCTGCCTGGTGCAGAATCGGACGGTAATCGATCGTGCCTTGTCCTAACTCAACGATCGTGGGGACGTTGACGATCGATGAGGTTGGGGTGATATTTTTGAAATCCTTTACGTGCAGCATGGTGATGCGAGTGGGATATTTGCTTAGATAGTCGACCGGATTTGCGCCTCCGACCACGACCCATCCGCAGTCCATCTCCATGGTGACGTGGGCAGGATCGGTCAGACGCAGCAGCTCATCGTAAGGCACCACGCCGTCTGTTTTGCGGAATTCCATGGAGTGGTTGTGATACCCGAACTTCAGGCCGGCAGCGCTCACTTTATTGCCGATGGCGTTGAACTGCTCCGCATTCCAGCGCCAGTCTTCGAGCGTGAAGGCGTTGGACCTCTCTTTCGCGGGGATGCTTTTGACCCGCGCCGGATCTTTGAAGCCGGGATAAGAACAGATAATGTAACTGACACCCAGCTCTTTGCTGAAGGCAAGAATCTCGTCGAGCTTCTGATGCAGATCGTCTGACCCATAATGCGCACTCACCAGGTGTAACCCGGCGTTGCTCATGGCTTGCTTGACTTCGGCAGCGCTGTGATTGTAATAGCCGGCCGATTCAACCTCACGATAGCCGAGGGCTCCAATCTGTTTGAGCGTGCCATCGTAGTCCTTAGGTAAAAGCTCGCGCACCGAGTAAAGCTGCAGCCCCAGCGGCACCTTCCATGTCTGCGCGTCCGCCCGGCTAACCATCGAACTATAGATGAGCGCGGCGGAGCCGGCCTGGACAAAATCTCTCCGTGATTGCTTCAAATGGACACCCCTTTTGCCTCCAGAAGGTTAATCGTCCGGCAGGCCGAATGCAATGATGTTGGGACCCATGGCAACGGCAATGTATTGCTTGTGGTCAAACACGTAGGTCATGGGCGAGGCATGCGGCTCGTCGCTGGTCTGGAAACTCCACAGCGGTTTACCGGTCTTGGCATCCGCGGCGGCGAACGAACCGTCGTCGGCTCCATACATCACCACGCCACCGGCGGTGCTGAGCACCCCACCAAAGGACTCCCCGGAGCCCGTCTGGACCAGCTCCCAGACTGGCTTGCCGGTCTGGATGTCGAACGCGCGCAGGACCCGCCGGCCGGGATCCGCCGGGTCGCCGCGATTGGAGCCGCCCATATAGCCGTGGCCCAGTTGAAAGGGCATATCGGTGCGGGTGAAGATGCCGCACTTGTCGTTGGTCTGCACGTAGTAGAGCGAAGTGAGCAGGATTCCAGGAGGCGGAATACCAGTTGGTGGCGCCATTCAGCCAGGGGCAGACCACTGCGCCCTCATGGGTCGGTTCTTTGCCCGGCGCGACGATGGGCCGGCCTTCCGGGGTCAGGCCGGTGGCCCAGGTCAGCTTGGTGGTATAGGGCCGGCCGAACAGAAACTTGCCATTGGTGCGGTCCAGCACATAGAAGAAGCCGTTGCGGTTGGCCTGCACCATCAGCTTGCGCGGCTTCCCTTGCCAAACGGCATCGACCAGCGACGGCGGCGCCATGGCGTCGTAGTCATGCACATCGTGGGGCGTGAACTGGAAATACCACTTCAGCTTGCCGGTCGTCGGGATCAAGCGCAACGACGGAGTCGGTGTAAAGATTGTCGCCCAGGCGATCGTCTCCGATCAGATCGTCGCCGGGATTGCCGACCGGCCAGTACAGGGTGTCAAGCTCCTTATCGTAGGTTCCGGTCATCCAGGTGGCTCCGCCCGGATGATCGATGCCGGTTCCCTGCCAGGTTTCCGAGCCCGGCTCGCCGCGCTTCGGCACTGTCCAAAAACGCCACAACTCCTTGCCTGAGGCCTGGTCGAATGCGGCCACAAAGCCGCGCGCGCCTTCGTCTCCGCCAGAGATTCCGGAGATCACCATGGTTCCTACCACCAGCGGGGCGCCGGTCGCGTTGTAATTGTCGTGCCAGTCGGCCAGCGCCGTCTCCCATACCAGCGCGCCGGTGGCGCGGTTGAGCGCAATGAGGTGAGCGTTGTCGGTGACCATGAACACCTTATCGCCGGCGACCGCCACGCCGCGGTTGGCTCCGGAAACAGCATTCCCGATCAGGCCCTGCGGTGCGGGAACGCTGGTAGTGCCAAATCTGGCGTCCACTGCCCGCATCGAGCGCGTAGCACTCGTTGACGTAGGTAACGTACATCACGCCATCGGCGACAATGGGGGTCGACTGCACACCTCGGACCCCGGCGCCATGCAGGGTAAAAATCCACTTGGGCTGTAATCGGGAAACATTGGCGCTGGTGATCTGGGTAAGCTCGCTATAGCGGCTGCCGGTGGTCTGCCCGTTGTAGCTCGGCCAGTCGGCCTGCGACGTCACCACCCGGTACTCGCCGGACTCGGTCTTGCGCAGAAGATAGAGCTGATGGTCGTCGCCCAGCATCTGCATGCCGCTTGCGGAGCGGTTCAACGCTGTGCCCTGAAGCATCTTTCCGCCCTGCAGAGTAACCGTGGCACGCGCCGCGGCCGCACCCCGAAAGGGTTTCAGGGTGCGCAGGAAGCTGATAAGGTTTGCGCGTTGCTGATCGACAATGTCGGGAAAGGCCGGCATGCCCGAAGACGGCAGGCCGTTGTGCAAGAGCTTTACCAGTTCTTCATCGGTGCGCAGCGGGACCCGGTCCACAATCGACGGCGCGAACTCGCCGCCGGCCGCGTTGGTGCCGTGACACGATGCACACCGGGTGGCGAAGACCTGCTGTCCGGCGGCCTGGGGTGAACCTGGCGGTAGTGGAGGGGGAGGAGGCTCCTGGCCTTGAACCGCCGCCACCGGAAAGAAACACCATGAAGCCGCTCAACATCACCGCTCGCAACACCCCAGGAACACTCCGCATTCGATCCCATCTCCCGTGACTCTCTAGATTAATTTGTCTTCGCGGCGCACATGACAAATGTCAGCAATTCCTTTTGACAAAAGACACTACTTGTTTTCGTTGCAGACGGCCCTACCGCCTTCACTTCTGACGTGACTCGGCTTCTGCCAGCCATCCTCTGCGCAACGTCTCGGGTGGAATGCTCGAAAGGTATGGCTTGAGGTCGAGAATGGGCGTTCCATCGAGCATGTCGACGCCTCGAACATACAGCAGAAGATTCTCACGGCGAAGCAACGATCACAACCGTAAGACCGATGGGGTTCGGACGACGGGGAGATCGAGTGGCGAACACTCCGTGCGGTCTATCGTCGAAAGGGGGCATGCCGATCAAATCGAAGCTTTCGGAGCGATGGAACTCCCACATCACAAAGAGATGCGAGAAACCCTCGATGTCCGTGAGCCCAAGCTCGAATTCCGGCATGATCCTGAGCACTCCCTCTGCTTCGTGTTTGGCGTTAAAGCCTTTGGGAATTTCCGTGCTTATCGTTATACGGGCTGCTGACAAAACCAATCGGCTGGGAAACAAACATGGAAGCTCGATGCCTTTCGTCCTCATCATAGCTGGGCAGCGCTGCTTGCTGCCACTCAAAGATCATGAGAGGGTGGTAAAGCATGAAAATCGCCAGCTGGAATGTAAATTCGATTCGTGCCCGGCTTGATCACGTCACGGCGTGGCTGAAGCATCAGCAGCCGGATGTGCTGCTGATGCAGGAACTGAAGGCGGAAGAGTTTCCAGCCCTGGTATTCCAAGGCGCTGGGCTACGAGAGCGTGGCGGTGACCCAGAAGGCCTACAACGGAGTCGCGGTTTTATCGCGCTACCCGATGGAGACCATCAATACAACGCTGGCCGGCGATGAGGCCGACAGCCATGCACGATATCTCGAGATGACCATCGAGGGCATCCGCGTGGTCAATATTTATCTTCCCAACGGCAATCCGGTGGGCAGCGACAAATTCGCTCTACAAGCTGGCCTGGATGGACAGGCTGATCAAGCAAATGAGCGCGTGGCGGGAGTGAGGGTCTGCCGGTGTTGATTGGCGGCGACTTCAATGTAATTCCGGAGGACATCGATTGCCACAAGCCTTCCTCGTGGATCCGCGACGCGTTGTTCCAGCCCGAGCCGCGGGCACGGTATCGGGCTCTGCTCGATCTCGGCTATACCGACGCGTTCCGGTCGCTGCATCCTGACGAGAGCCGGCCAGTTCACCTTCTGGGATTATTTCCGGCAAGCGTTCGAGCACAATCGCGGCATTCGCATCGACCATTTCCTGCTGTCGCCAACAGCTGGCCGATCGCCTGCAAAGCTGCGAGATCGATCGCGGGACCGCGGGCCCAGCAAAAGCCGTCCGATCACACGCCGATCATCGTGGAACTGCGCTAGAAATGGATATTCCAAAAGAGCTCGCTTTCGTCCTGGCCCTTCTGACCCTGAGTGCAGCGGCACAGCAGACGCTTTCCATCACTCACGTAACCGTCATCGACACGGTCACAGGCAAGACCCAGCCCAACACCACAGTGATGATCCAGGGGAACCGAATCACCGGTATTGCCCTCTCTACCAGCATCACCCCGAAAGCAGGCCAAATTGTCGATGCCAGGGGCGAGTACCTCATCCCGGGCTTGTGGGATATGCACACCCACGTCTATTTCGATAGCACCGCCGCCGACGGAACCGACCTCGTGCTCCCACTCTTGCTGGCCAACGGAATCACCGGGGTTCGTGACATGGGCAGCAAACTTGACCAGGTTCTCGAGGCTCGCGACCAGATCGCGGCGCACCGCCTTATGGGTCCACGCATGGTCGTCTCCGGGCCGATGCTGGACGGCCCCAAGTCCACCTACAAGGCCGTTATTCCCATCGCCACGCCTGAGGACGGACGCAAAGCGGTCGACATGCTCAAGAGCCGGGGCGTCGATTTCATCAAGGTCCAGTCGGGCGTTCCCCGCGACGCCTACTTCGCGATCGCGGAAGAATCGAAAAAAGTGGGTATTCCCTTTGAAGGCCATGTCCCCGATGCAGTGCGTGCCTCGGAGGCGGTAGCCGCGGGCCAGGTCACCTTTGAACACCTTATTGGCATCTTCGAAGCCAGTTCCCCCGACGAAGACAAATACCTCACCGGCAAGCAAGACGGTGGGTATGTTCCTCGAGACCTATGATCCGGCCGTGAGGCGAACATCATTCAGCTGCTCGCGAAAAACCATGTCTGGCAGTGCCCCACGCTTTACTGGGAGCGAGGCCAGTGGCTGGTGGATGCGATCGACTATACCAAGGACCCTGACCTGGCCTACGCCGGCCACACCTGGGTCACGAAGCAGTGGCCTGCGTCGCAGGCTTCGATTTTGAAATCTCTCGACACCGATCCGCTCCCGGTGCGGGAAAAATTTGTTAAGCACGAGCTGGATATCGTACGCAAGCTCCACGCCGCAAACGTGCCTTTCATTGCCGGCACCGACACGCCTGCGGGAGTCGATGTGATTCCCGGCATCAGTCTCCACCTCGAACTGCAGCGCTTTGTCGCCGCGGGCTTTACCCCACTCGAGGCTCTGCAGACGGCGACGCTCAATCCTGCGGACTTCTATAACCGGCGGAGCGACTTCGGCACGGTCCAGATAGGGCGAATCGCCGATCTGGTCCTGCTTCAGGCTAATCCTTTAGAGAACATCGCCAACACGCGCACCGTGGTGGGAGTGATCGCCGACGGGCACTACCTCTCAAGTGCGGACCTGGAACAACTCCGCACCCGCCTCAAGCGGCTTGCCGCCACTAAGTAGCCGTCAGGTTGTAGATCAGTCCGAAAGGATCCTTGATGTAGCATCGCGGAAACTTCGGCTCATCCTTGACGATTACGCAGCCTTGTTTCACCAGCCGGACTTTGGCTTCTGCGACACTGTCGACCTGACTTCCAGCACCGGCCCCAGCGCTGGGCCTGGCTCGATAAAGAGGTTGATATGGTCGCCACACACACTGACCATGGCAGGCGATTCTTCCGTTACCTCGAATCCGAGGTGTTCGACATAGAAGGCGGCCGCACTCTTCGGGTCTGGCGCTTGAATCAGAATATCTGTGCTAAAGCTATTTGCCATAAGGCTCCTCTCAATGCTTTCACAAACTTTTTCAATCTCCCCAGGGCGGCATCCCACTGCTTCGAGACCAGCTCCAGATACTCCTTCATCTCGATCACCGGTTGCGGATCGAAGGAAACAGGTTTTCCCGCCCCTCGCGCGTTCCATGCACGATCCGCACCCGTTCCAGTACGCGCAGATGCTTGGTCACCGCCTGCCGGGTCAACTTGGTCCCCTGCGGTCAGTTCCGCAATCGAATACGGCTGCCCATCGCACAGTCTGGTCAGCAACAATAGCCGGGTCTCATCCCCCAGCGCGGCAAAGACCGCCGCCTTTGCCCGCACGCTGCTATGACGTTTTACTGACATAGGCCTGAATGTTCTTCATCTGCTGCGCCCACCCGCCGTCATTGCGGAGAAACGCCTCTGCGCGTCGCTCGGCCGGAATCTTCTCAAAGCCGGACTCCGTCACCGTCAGCAACGTGCCGCCCGCGGTCGGCTGCAGCCGAAACTCGATCAGCGTCGGTTCCTCAGTTTCATAATCCACTTTCGGGTCGACTGCATACGGATGCCAGGTAAAGGAGAAGAGTGTCTGCGGCTCGATCGCCTTCACTACAATCTCCATGCGCACATGCTCGTATCCGGGATGAGTAATCTGGCCGGCCACCGGCTGCCCGGCAACGAAGGGCCCATCCATCCTGACCAGGAACCATTCGCCGAACTGACGGGAATCCGTCAAGGCCTGCCAAACCCGCGACACCGGCGCCGCAATCTCAATCTGCTTCTCAATCTGGTTTTCCATTCACGCAACCTCCGAGTTGCATATTTCCTGGATGCTAGACAGAGCTGGCGAAAACATGCAACCATAAAGTTGCCGGTTGGGGCTAGCAAGAAGTCACTCTGAACCGAAGGGCACTGCTTCTAGGCGTGCCGTATCAAGCTAGCGAACCATGAGGGCTTTAGCCCCTGAGGTACGGTTCTTCCTTGCATTTCAGCGGAGCCCTTGAGAAAAAGCGTCCCTCAGGGCCTGAAGGCCATCAAGTTTTGCTTCTAGCGGCACGGCTAAAGCCCATAGCCCTTCGTCCAGAGTGACTTTTCCCGCAGCATACTTACCACTCTTATCGCCTCTTTTTGCGCATTTTCTTGGACGGAACCCGGGCTGCGCACGGACATTTCGCCGAAAGGATACCTCCGAAGTTGAGTCGCTTAGCGGGCTGATTCATCTAATTCACCATGGGCAGAAGATTAGCCGTTTCGGTATTAGATCTGGTGGGCATGCGGCCCGGGGAACTCGCGGGCAGCGCGATTGCCCGGTCGGTGGATTTGGCGCAGCACGTGGAGCGGCTGGGTTACCAGCGTTATTGGCTGGCAGAACACCACTCCATCGCCGGACTCGCCTGTTCCGCGACCCCGGTGTTGATCGGCCATGTGGCGGGGGCAACCAAGACGATTCGCGTCGGCAGCGGCGGAGTGATGCTGCCGAACCATGCACCGCTGGTGGTGGCGGAACAATTCGGGACGCTGGAGGCGCTGTACCCCGGGCGCATCGATCTGGGCCTGGGACGGGCTCCGGGCGGCGACTTTGCCACCATGCGGGCGCTGCGGCGAGATTTGCATCAGAGCGGAGACGATTTCCCGGCACTGCTGGAGGAATTGCGGACGTACCTTGGGCCAGAGAAGCCGGGTCAAGCCGTCAGGGCAATTCCCGGGCAAGGGAGCAATGTGCCGATCACCTTGCTGGGTTCGAGCGGATTCAGCGCCCAACTGGCAGCCATGCTGGGTCTGCCGTTTGCCTTTGCTGCGCACTTTGCTCCAGAGTATTTGTACACCGCGGCCCACCTGTACCGCGACCGGTTCCAGCCGAGTGCCGTGCTGCGCCAACCCCACCTCATGGTGGGAGTGCAGGTGATTGCGGCTGAGACCGATGCCGCAGCGCGGCGGCTGTTCACCACCCCGCAGCAGCGATTTTTAAATTTGATCCGCAATCGGCCGGTGGAGTTGTTGCCTCCCGTGGATTCCATGGAGCCGCTATGGCAGGATTTTGAGCGCGCCGCGGTCGAGAGCAAACTGGGCGCGGCGATTGTGGGATCGGACGCTACCGTGAAGGCGGGGATCGAGAAGCTGGTGGCAGAGACCGGCGCCGACGAGTTGATTGTGGTGACGGATACCTTCGAACATGCGGACCGGCTGCAGTCGTATCAACGCGTAGCCGGCATCGCGAATACGATCGAGGTGAAGCCGGCTCTGCACGTGAACGCTTAAGCGCGCTGCAACGGTCAGCCAACGGCACGCTCGTAGGTGCCCGGCGATAGCGTTCCCTCTTCCGATCAGATATTGGGCATAACAACGACTACTTTTCCGTACCCAAGCTTTTGGGACGGATCCACTGTAGGCATCCGATGCCGTTTCCAGAGGAACAACGGCGGTCACAAAAGTCTTGAGCGTGCCGGCATCCAGCAGCTTTGCCACTTCGATTAATTGCTTCTGATTTGGCTCGACGATGAAGAATGCGTCTTTGGAACGCTGGTTGCCTTCGACAATGGTGACCATCCTGCCATCGGGTTTGAGCATGCCCCAGGATCGGTCGAGGGTCTCACCGCCAACTCCGTCGAAGACCACGTCGACCTTCTGCGTCCTGTCTTCGAAGCGTGACGCCCGGTAGTCGATCACCTCGTCTGCGCCAAGTTCGGCAACAAGTTTCAAATTAGGGGAGGAGGCGGTCGCAATCACATGCGCGCCATGGAGGCGAGCGAGTTGCACGGCGAATATGCCCACCGACCCCGCAGCGCCGTGCACCAGGACCCGCTCGCCCGGCTGAATTTTTGCCCGCTCCAGAAGACCTTGCCATGCGGTTAAGGCTCCGATCGGTACCGTGGCCGCGGCTTGGTGGGTCAGCGTAGCGGGTTTGCCCGCTATGCTCTCCGGCTTGGTCAGGCAGAACTCGGCGGTTGCGCCGTCGGCAAACCAGTCGTTGAGACCGTAGATCTCCTGGCCGATCTGAAAGCCTCTGGTATTGTTCCCCAGCCCGGCGATCACTCCGGAGAACTCATGCCCAGGCACTGCGCCGATGCGCGGCGTTCCCTCTTTCGTTTGTACCGTCGGATACCAGCGCAGCTCAGTGGGGGTTACGCCGGCGGCGCAAACCCGAATGAGTAGCTCACCTTCGCCAGGCCGCGGCTGAGGGAGCTCGGCCGCGATCAGCACCGGGCCCTGGACCGAGTGATTTACCTGCATCGCTTTCATTCAATTAAACAGATGAAGGAAAGCGCGAACAGGGTCGCAGAATTTTGTGCTTCCTGCATAATCAAAGGCAATGACTCTGCTTTGGAAACCGGAGAACTGGTCTGTTCGCCTGGCTGAACTGGAAGCGCGCACAGGCGACATCAAAGAGGCGCCGCTGCGGCGCGATGTTCGTTCGCTGGGCATGCTGCTCGGCCAGGTTCTGCGCGAGCAGGCTGGCGATCAGCTCTTCGCCGAAGTGGAAGAGCTGCGCCAGATCGCGATTCGCCGCCGCGAAGCCCAGGAGGCGCGACCAAACCGGAAGCCGCGCAGCCGTTCGCCACGGCACTCAGGCAGCGTTCACTCGCTGGACCTGGTGCAGGCCTATCGCCTGGCGCGGGCCTTTGCCTTCTACTTCGAGCTCATCAACCTGGCCGAGACCAACCATCGCAAGCGCCGGCGGCTCTCCCTGCAGCTTTCCGGTGAAGCGCAGCGCGGTTCGCTGCGGGGAACGCTGCGGGCCATGCGCGGCTGCAGGCATCTCGGGCGAAGAAGCGTGAATTGGCTGCGCTCGATTTCCATTATTCCCGTCTTTACCGCGCACCCCACCGAGGTGGCGCGGCGGGTGGTGATGTTCAAACGGCGCCGCATCGCAGATCTGCTGGAGCAGCTCGATCGCATCCCGCTCTCGGACGAGCAGCTGGAACTGTTCGAAGAAAGCCTTGCCGCCGAGATCACCGCGCTGTGGGAGACGGATGAGGTCCGAACCCGCCGCCCCACCGTCCGCGACGAGGTGAAGATGGGCCTCGACTACTACGACGCGTCCATCTATGGCACGCTCCCCGGTCTTTATGCCGAAGTCGCGGCGGCCTTCGAGGCGGAGTATGGTGTCTGCCTGAGCCTGGCCGAGATGCCGGTGCTGCTTTCCTTCGGGTCGTGGATCGGCGGCGACCGTGACGGCAATCCTTACGTTACGCCGCAGGTCACGCGGGAAGCGCTGCAGATGGCTCGTGAACATCTGCTGACACATTATCAGCAGCGAGCTGGGCCTGATCCTCGATCTGCTCACCAGTTCGGCGCAGCAGGTACCGATCAGCGGCGCGCTGGAACAGCGGCTGCAAGGTTATCTCGATGCCCTCAACACCACCGGGCTGCAGGCCTTCGGAGAGCGCTACGAATATGAATCGTACCGGCGATTCCTGAGCTGCATCCGGGTGCGCCTCGCCGGGCGTTGGCAATCCCTCGGGAGACCCGGCCCTGGGACTGGATGCGACGCTGGCTGGTTTACCCGCCGTACAAGTCGGCGCAGGAGTTCCTCGCGGACCTGGAGATTCTGCACGCCAGCCTGGTCGAGAACCGCGGCCCGCGGCTGGCCCATGCGCTGATCGATCCGTTGATCCTCGAGGTGCGCACCTACGGCCTTCATCTGCAGACGCTCGATATCCGGCAGCATGCGCGGTTGCATGCCGCGGCGCTCGAAGAGGCCGGCGGCCTGGAAGTGTGACCCGGAGCGCGGCCTCGTCGGTGCCGGCGCCGCTGACTGCAGCCGTCCGCCGACGTGATCGATACCTTCCGCGCCATTGCCGAGCTGAAAGCGTCCTCCACGCCGGAAGCCATACGTCACTACGTGATCAGCGGCGCTGCGAGCACCGAGGATGTGCTCAATGTGATCTGGCTGGCTCGCCTGGGCGGCGTGCGCGTGGAGGGCAGCGGACGCCGATCCTGGCCTGATGCCGGTTCCGCTGTTCGAATCCATCGAAGACTTGCGCAATGCGCCGGCCATCTGCCGCGAGCTCTGGAAGTCGCCCAGCTATCGTCAATTGCTGGAGTCATGGGGCAACACCCAGGAGAGTCATGCTGGGCTATTCCGACTCCAATAAAGACGGCGGCATGCTCACCAGCACGTGGGAGATCTTCCGCGCCCACCGCGCTCTGCACCAGGTGGCGCGGCGAGAGCGGGGTGCGGCTGCGGCTGTTTCACGGCCGGGGCGGCACCGTCGGCCGCGGCGGCGGCCCTACCCACCGCGCAATCTATGCCCAGCCCGCCGGCGCCTTTACCGGCCAGATCCGCATTACCGAGCAAGGGGAAGTGCTGAACTGGAAGTACTCCGACGTCATTCTCGCCGAGCGCAATCTGGAGCTCATGATCGCGGCATCTCTCGATGCCCTGGCGCGGCCGAATGCGCGCAACCCCCACGGCCATTTCACCGGCGTTCTCGCGCCGGAGTGGGAAGCCGCGTTTGCGGAGTTGTCGAGCGTGGCTTTCGCCTTCTATCGGGAACACATTCTTGACGACCCGGAAGTGCTGCAGTATTTCGAAGAGGCGACGCCGGTGGCGGAACTGGAGCACGCCAAGATCGGCTCCCGCCCATCGCGCCGCGGCGGCCGCCGCAGCCTGGCCGACCTTCGCGCCATTCCCTGGGTGTTTGGCTGGACGCAGAGCCGGCAGCTGGTTCCGGCGTGGTTCGCGGTTGGTCACGCCCTTGAATCCTACGGACAGAAACCAGGGGGCGCCGCCATCCTGGCTACCATGGCGCGCGAGTTCCCTCTCTTCATCGACCTGATCCGCAATGTGGAGACGGCCCTGGCCAAATCCGATTTCGGCATTGCCCAGCTGTACGCTTCGCTGGTTAGCGACAGCGGGATTCGCGATCGGGTGTTTACCAAGCTCGAAGCTGAATTCCATCGCACCCGGCGAAGCATTCTGGCGATCACCGGACAATCCGAATTGCTGCAGAACAACCAGGTGCTCGCCCGGTCTATTCGCTTGCGCAATCCCTACGTGGATCCTATTAGCCTGATCCAGGTCGACCTGC
The DNA here is from genome assembly GCA_963757515.1 of uncultured Acidobacteriaceae bacterium. GTDB lineage: Bacteria > Acidobacteriota > Terriglobia > Terriglobales > Acidobacteriaceae > PALSA-350. The sequence goes on from CAVWRV010000001.1 coordinate 816,816, forward strand.
TGCGGCGCAAGCGTGCTGGTGATGATTCAGACGCTATCAATCGCGCTCTTTCCGCAACCATCAATGGAATCTCCGCCGGCTTGCGCAACACCGGTTGAGAAAACCGCAGATCGCTCCACTACGGTCGGGATGACAAAGAGGGGCGCTTCCACTGAAAGTAGTGGCTGAGAGTCACGATGACGATATCTAATACCCCGACGCGACGACGTTGATAAGGGCCTCGCCCCGCACATAACGCCGCGCCTGCTCGCTCGCCAGATGCGAGCGCGCGCCGCAGGAACTTGGCGCTGGCTCCCGCCACATGCGGCGTGATCAGCAGATTGAGAGCTTTCCAAAGCGGATGCCCCGCAGGCAACGGCTCCGGATCTGTCACATCGATGGCAGCGCGGATCCTGTTTTCGTTGAGAGCCTGGACTAGCGCGTCCGTATCCACCACCGCGCCACGCGCCGCATTCACCAACAGCGCCCCACGCTTCATGCCCGCGATCCTGGCGGCGTTCATCAAGTGCCTGGTCTCCGCAGTTAACGGGGTAACCAGCACCACAACGTCGGCCTGGGGCAGCAGCTCGTCCAGCTGCGATACGGGTAAGACGCCTTCGCGAGCATGACGCGCCACCCGCAGGAACCGGGCCCCGAAGGGCGCCAGCCTCGACTCAATAGCCCTGCCGATGGAGCCGTAGCCGACGATCAGAACCGTCGTATCCGCCACCTCGTCAACCAGCGCCGGCGAACGAAGCTCGGGTAGCACGTCATGCGCCTGGCGGTAGAGTTGCTCAGCCTGCCGCCGGCCGCTCCAATCCTCGTGTTGCTGTAGGCTGAAATAAAATGGCAGGTATTTCTGCATCGCGAGGATCGCAGTCACGGCCCACTCCGCAACGGTAATATCATGTACCCCCTGGGCATCACACAGGGTTACGCCGGGAGGCAAAAGGGGCAGCAGCATATCGACCCCCGCCCACAAGGCCTGCACCACTTTGAGTCCGCGCAGGTGCGGCAGTTGCCGCCGCGCAGTCTTCAGACTCAGGGGCGCTATCCACAGTTCGATCGCAACCTCGCTTTGAGGTTCTTCTTCGATCCGCACCAGCTCCACTTCCCGGGTAAAGTCCTGGAGCAGGACGGGAGCGATGGACTCCTGAATTCCCACACGGACCATCCTTGACCTCAAGTTCACAGGAGAAAGCAACCGCGCGTAGAGTATCTGTGCTCTAGTGGTTTCCGAGCATGAGCTTGGCGATGGTGGCGAGCTGCATATTCGACGTGCCTTCGTAGATCTTGCCGATCTTGGCATCGCGGTAATACTTCTCCACCGGGTAGTCCTTCACAAATCCGTAACCGCCAAAGACCTCCACGGCCTGGCTGGCAACGCGCTCCGCTACCTGGGAGGAAAAGTACTTGCACATGGCCGCTTCTTTCAGGAAGCCAAGTCCGTTGTCCTTGAGGCGGGCACTGTTGTAGACCATCAGCCGGGTGGCTTCGATCTCGGTGGCCATTTCGGCGAGGGCAAACTGGACCGCCTGAAACTCCCCAATCGCCTTGCCGAACTGCTTGCGTTCGAACGCGTAGCGGGCGGCATGGGACCAGGCGCCCTGGGCCAGACCAAGCATCTGTGCGCCGATGCCGATACGACCCTCGTTCAGGGTCTCGATGGCGATCTTGTAGCCTTTGCCTGGCTCGCCCAGCACGTTGGCCACCGGCACCTTGCAGTCTTCGAGGATGATTTCGCAGGTGGAGGAAGCGCGAATGCCGAGCTTATCCTCCTTCTTGCCGAGGGAAAATCCGGGCGCGCGCTTGTCCACCAGAAAGGCGGTGATCCCTTTGTATCCGGCATTCGGATCCAGGGTGGCGAAGACGATGAAGAGCCCGGCCTCGCGGGCGTTGGTGATCCAGAGCTTTTGCCCGTTCAGCAGGTAAGAGTCGCCGCGCTTTTCGGCCCGCATCTGCAGCGCGAACGCGTCGGAACCGGAGCCGGCTTCGCTCAACGCGTACGCACCGACGGTATCGGTCGCGAGCCGGGGAAGATAAGCCTTCTTTTGCTCCGGCGTGGCCCAACGCAACAGGGCATTAATGCAAAGCGTGTTCTGCACGTCGATCAGAACACCCACAGATGGGTCGACCGCGGAGATCTCTTCCACGGCCAGAATGGCCTCGAAGAAAGTTCCTCCGGAACCACCGTATTCGATGGGGATTTCAATGCCCATCAGGCCGAGATTGAAGAGTTGCGGAATCAACTCGGGATGAAAGTGCTGCTGCTCGTCCATGGTGCGAACCAGGGGAGCGATATTTTCCTGGGCAAACTGGCGCACGGTTGCGCGAAAGAGTTGTTCGTCTTCCGAAAGCAGGGTTAGCGGGGGAGCGGGTTGCGAAGCGAGAACGGAATCAGCCACGGGAATAAGCTATGCGCTGCAAGGCCTGCCTGTCCAGCGGGCCTACATGGGCAGCAGTGGCTTGGGAACGGGAAGCGAGCCTGGGCACGGTTCGTGTACGGCGCAAAGGGTAATCGTGCCGGACCGGAGTGCCGCGATGCACGATGGATAATTTTTCCCGTTCAAGAATCTTGCGTGCCTGAATGCGGGCGTGGTTCGACCAGGGGCCAATGGGATCGAGTTTGATGTAGGTGGTCCAGTGGCGCAGGGCCGCCCGCCGATCGCCGGTCCGTTCGTAGGCCAAAGCGACGTTGTAGTGGGCGTCGGCGTAGTGGGGCACCAGGCGAATGGCGGTGGCTGTAGGCCTCAATGGCCTCGGGGAGACGCTGCAGCTCATCCAGCACATTGCCCAGATCGAAGAAAGCCAGCGCATACTTCGGGTCTGCCTCGGTAGCCCGGCGGTAGAGGCTCTCCGCCTCGATAAAGTGCCGCTGGTTGTATTGGATGGTGCCCAGGTTGATGCAGGCGGGCGCGTGCGCACTATCGAGCTCAAGAATGCTCTCGTAGAGGGCCACCGCCTCTTGCGTCTTGCCCCGCTCTTCCATGCGCACGGCTTCGAAGAAGAGACCTTGCACGCGGGATTCCCGCGCAGCCTGATGGCTGGCGGCGGAACTTACCTCGGCCAGCTGACTATGTCGCTGAGAGTCAAAATCGAATACGAATTGGCGCGCGATCGGCTCCATCATGGCGCCGCTGAGGCGAAAGGCCAGCCGGGTTCCGTTGCGCACCGCGCCCGCCTCAAGCAGCGGGTTGGCCACGCCCGAGACCTGCCGCATGGCATGAATCGATGCCCGGATGTTGGCGACGGAAAGGCGCGTGGCACGCAAGTCCCGCAGTTTGCGCAGCTGGACCAAGTCTTGAAACGAGTACGTGTCGCTTTGGTTGATGAGCCCGGAACGCTCCCAGGAAGAAAGCTGTTTTAGCCGGATGCGCAAAATGCGAAGAACATCTTGCCGGCTGTAATGGGTAACAGTGATGTGCTCGTTGGAGGCCGTCACCCTCACACCTCAGCTTCTGAGGCGATTATGCGGATGGGCTCCACGCGACCGCAAGCGATACAGGAAAAAAACAGTGGATAAGATGGTACCAAACTCGGGTGCGGGAACAAGGAAAGGAAATGCTTGAGCCGTTTGAGTTTGTGTGCTGAGAGAAGAGTGAAGAGGCGAAGTCGATGGAGCCGACGATCGGACTTGAACCGATGACCTGCTGATTACGAATCAGCTGCTCTACCAACTGAGCTACGTCGGCGCGCCCCTTTTGCACGTACCTTGTCGGATTGTATCTACGCTCTCGCCAGGCGTAAAGACGGCCGCCAAGGGGGTGCGCAGGAAAACGAAAAGGCCACCCGGCAACAGGGCGGCCTCTTCTCTAGGGAGAATAGTTCCAACGGAGGCAAAGCCATCAGAACTTTCTGGCGAAATCTTATGGTTGGCTCCCGAGGGTGTCAAGGCAAAATCAAGATGCGGATAAGCTGTTTATTATGAATATTTTACGCCGAACACTGTTTTGATCCGGCGCAATCTGAGCCCCGCCGGGGCGACCAGGAAAAGGGTTCCAAGCCACTGCAATGTGACCACTTAGGAGGTTGGGTGCACCCTGAATGGTTCAAATCTTCCCGAGCTGAATTGTGCTGCGGCAAGAGGGTAACCCCCTGGTCAGACCCGTCCGTCTAGTCCTCCAGGTTGAGGCGGATGAACTCGGTCTCTTCCTGGAAGGCGGAGGCGGGCTTGCCGCGGAGTACCCGATACAGGGCCCGTCCACCCCCGAGAAAGAGGCCCAGCAGGATCGCAGCGCCCCCCAGGATGCCGGTCAGGGCAAAGATGCCAAGGATGAGACGCGCGACCTTGGAGCCGTCGCTGATGTAGCCCTGCGGGTTGTTCCAGACGACGTCGGCCTGGTAGTTGATCTGGTTGAGGAGCTTGTGCGCGGTGGCCGGCGGGGAGCGATCCGCTGACGACGGCGACGATGGGGCCGCTACGGCGGGTGAGCAGAGAGTCCGGCCGGCTCTCCGCCAGCGCTTGCGGCCAGGCGGACTTGCTATTCGCCGGCCTTGAGGAAGGCGTCGATATCGCGCAGGCGGGCCGCTGCCATTTGGGGCGTGGGGTAGATCAGGAGCGTCACCTGCCCGTCGCCGTCGCGGCTGGAATAATTGGCAGTGACCGCCTCGGCACTGGAAGGCAAAGTCCACCAGCGCCGCGGGAAGCACGCCCCCGCTGCGGGCATAAGCTTCCGGCCCCAGCGAGTAGTGGGTGAGGCCAGTGTCGAGGTCCTGGCGGGGAAGATAGCCGGGCAGAGGAGGAGCAACATTCGCCGAGCCCGGAGGCTGGGGCAGATCCTTGGCCAGCTCGCGCAGCTCCGACGCAGTCATGGGGGTGACTGTGATCCAGGGTGGCATCCACCAGGGTGGCGCCGTTCCAGAACAAGACGTGGCTGCCATCCCAGGCTGCGCTGCGACCGATCTGCTCCGCGATGCTGCCGGGACGGCGGAAAAAAGTGAACGCGCCGTAAGCGCCGCTCGCGTCCTGAAAACGGATGGCGCGGACGGTGAGCTTGTTATCCCCGTTCGCGTAGTGTGCGGTCGAGAATTGCTGGAATCCGTATTCCTTCAGAACGGCGGCGTTGGCGGCATCGGCAGCCTCAGGCGCGGCGCTTTCCTGGGCGGGTGCGCTCAGGCTCCAGCCGGCGAAGTCGGTGGGCAACAAAGGCGGAGCGGCGGGGGCCGCGGGGGCCGGTCTTGGCCAGCGCCGGCGGACACCAGCAGAGACAGGAAGAGAACCGAGGCCGGGAGGGCACGAAGCATACGCACCTGTTCAGAGACTAGAGCATTTCTCCCGTGGGTGTCGAATTGGCAGCTTCAATTGCCGTTGGGGCGGCCGGTACTCTGCGCCAGGCGAACGCCGCTCAGACCGCTGATGTATCTCGCAACTCCGCGGTAGAGCGACTCGGCGATGCGCTGGCGGTAGGCAGGCTGCTGCAGCTCGCGCGCATCGTCAGAATTGGTAAGGAACGAGATCTCGGCCAGGATGGACGGCATGTTGGCGCCGATCAACACCACGAACGGAGCCTTCTTGACCCCGCGATCCCGCAGTCCCGGGTTGCCGTCTTCCAGGTCGCCATAGAGCGACTTCTGCACGTCGGCGGCAAACTCGCGCGATTCGTCGATCTTGTCTTTGAGGGTAATTTTCTTTACCAGGTCAGAGAGCTCGTGGATGGACTCGTCAGAGACAGCATTTTCGCGGGCGGCTACTTCCAGGGCATCGGGCGAGGTAGTGAAGTTGAGGTAATAGGTCTCCACTCCGCGCGCGGACGAGTCGGGGCTGGAATTGGCGTGTATGGAGAGGAAGAGATCGGCCTGCGCCTTGTTGGCGATGGCGGTCCGAGTCTCGAGCGGGATGAAGGTGTCGTTATCGCGGGTAAAGATCACGTCGGCGCCCAGGCGCTGCTTGAGCAGCTTGCCCAGACGCAGCGCTACATCGAGAACCACCTGTCTTTTCTTCGATTCCGCCCGGGGCCCGTGGTGCCGGAGTCATGTCCGCCATGGCCGGCATCGATGACGATGCGGCCGATCTTGAGGCCAAGGGTGCGCACCAGGGAACGCTCGCCGGCGGCGGTGGGTTCGGCTTCATGCGTGGGCGGAGAGAGATTGTCATCCGTCTCCGGAGTATCTGGGGCTGCGGGGTGGAGGGGGCTTGGCTTCTTGCTGGCGGTGCCGTGGCGGGGAGCGGTGGCGCCGTGGTGGAGCGCGTGGTGGAAGCCAACGAACCGTCGTCTGGCTGGGGCGCGGGAACGGTTCCGGCAACCGAGGCTGCGATGGGTCGGGTGGTGGGATGGTCGGTGGCCTGAACGCGATTGGGCTGTTGGCCCAGCGCTGCGATCTCCTGCGTGCCGGAGCGGGGTCCCGCGGCCGCGCTGGCCACGGCTGCAGGCTGCGGGCGTGTTGCGACCGGCGGTTTGGCTGGGGTGGCTGGGCGTGCGGGGTGCTTGCTGGCTAGCGGGCGGAGCGCTCGCCAGGTTGGTGGTCTGGGATGCGCCGGGCTTGAGGCCATGGATGTCGATGATCAGGCGCCAGGGATTGGGAAGCAGAAAGGCGGAGTAGTCGGAGACCGAACTGACGTCGAGCACAATCCGGGTGACGTTGTTGGAGAATTGCGCCGCGCGAATGCGTTTGAGAAATCCGTCATCGATCACTTCGACTGACTTGCCGTTCAACCCCGGGTCCAGGCGCGCGCCGTACAGGTCGAAGTAGATGCGATCAGGACCGGGGACGCGGGCAGCCTGGTAAGGCCACCTGGTCTTCGAGATCGATGGCGATGCGGGTGTATACAGGAGTGGACCAGTGGCGGATTCCACTCACCAGCGAGACCTGCCCGGGATGCAGCGCAGCGGGTGTGCTGGGTGGGACATCTTGCGGCGAGGAGGTTTGTGCCGGCGGGCTGGGCTGAATGGCCGCGCGGCGTCATGGCGGAGGGGCGCGACGGCGCCGCACCTGCTGCGGCTGGATGGCGGCGGTGTCATGGCACGGGCAGGGTGAGTTGCTGCGACCAATGGCCGCGGCCAGGACAGCGTTATGCTGCTCGCGGACGGCGGCGCGGCTGGAGTTGCGTTCAGCTCCTGACGGGTCTGCTTTTCGCCCTCGGCGATCTGAGCGCGATAAGGGTTGCCGGGATATTGCACCCGAAGGAATGCATATTGACCCAGGGCGTCCTGCAGCAATTTCTGGTCGGAGAAGAGGCGGCCTTCTTCTGTCAGCAGCTGGGCAACGGCCAAGGCGCTAGCATCGGCTTTGGGCGCTGCGGGGTCGTGGTGGTAGACGGCGCGGTAGGCATCGAGCACCCGCTCGTAGGCGGCCCGGGTACGTTGCGGCTCGGGACGGGCTTCAAGGCCTCGCGCAGGTGCTGGGCACGCTCAAAGGGGTCGGGAGTTGGCGGCCTTGAGCAGTGAAAGGAACCGAGAAGGACAGGCCCCAGGCGGCGCGGACCTGCCAAGCCGGCGTCAGGCGGCTTCGAGAGCAGAACGCACGGAGCAAACGCGCGGCATGGAGCATAGTTGCTGAAGCGGACCCGAAACCCGCACGCCAAAGCTAACCCGATTATAGGTTGGCAAGTTGCGAGCAGCAACGAAAGCGTGTGGGGGATTTCCGACTTGCCACGGAACAGCGGGTGGCCCACATCTCGCTCGTTTTTCGCGAGATGTGGGATACAGCGGCTCTTACCTCTAGCCGCGGTTGGACGCCGAACGCTTGACGCGGATAGCTGTGGTATCCCACATCTCGCGAAAAACGAGCGAGATATGGGGCACCCGATGTTCGTTACAGGGAGAGAGTCTAGACGCTAAGGCCGTTTTCCCAGCAGTTCGCGAACTACTTCGGGGGCGCTGGCCAGGGCGGCGTTGAGCGCGGAAACGTCTTTGCCTCCGGCTTCTGCCATGTCTGGGCGACCGCCGCCTGAGCCGCCGACCTTCTGCGCGAGGGGGCCGATGATTTTGCCGGCGGAGAGGCGGTCGGTCAGATCCTTGAGTAACTCCGGCGATCAGAGCGACCTTGCCATCCTCTTGCGCCGAGCCCAAAACCACGACCCCCGAGCCGAGCTTGTTGCGGAGATTGTCGACCAGGGTGCGCAACTGACCGCGGTCCAGCGAATCAACCCGCTGCGCCAGCACCTGAATTCCCTCCACCACGACCGCCTGGCTGGCCGCCGACGCGACCGAGGTTGCAGCGGACTTCATCCGCGCCTGGTCGAGCTCGCGGCGCAGCTTCTTGATTTCTTCGTCCTGCGCCGAGAGCTTGCGCGCAGTGCTCCGCGGGAGTCAGATTTCTCCGCGAACTGCCGCGAGCTGCACCACCTGCTGCCCGCGCCGAAATTCGCCCAGCGCGCCGAGGCCGGTGACCGCCTCCACGCGGCGAACGCCAGAAGATACTCCGCCTTCGCTGAGCAGCTTGACCACGCCGATTTCTCCGCTGGCGCCGGTGTGGGTGCCGCCACAGAGCTCGGTGGAGAAGTCGCCGATTTTCACCACCCGGACTTTCTCGCCGTACTTCTCGCCGAATAGCGCCATGGCGTGGTATTCGTTCACCGCCACGTCGATGGGAACGTCTTCCAGCGTCTCCACTTTGGTGTTGGCAAGCACCTGGCGGTTGATCATCTCTTCCACATCGGCCAGCTCTTCCTCGGCAACGCCGGTGAAATGAGAGAAATCGAAGCGCAGATGCTCGGGATCGACCCGCGAGCCGGCCTGCTTGACGTGCTTGCCCAGAACTTCGCGCAGGGCGGCATGCAAGAGGTGGGTGCCGGTGTGATTGCGGCGAATCGCAGAACGGGTTTCTGTATCCACCACGGTATCGACATAAGCTGCCCAGCTCGATCGGCTGGCGCAGGTAGACCTTGTGCGCGCGAACACCCTGCACCGGCTGCACGCAACCCAGAACATCGGCCACCACGACGTTGTGGTCGTCGGAATAGAGCCAGCCGGTATCGCCCACCTGGCCGCCGGAATCGGCATAGAACGAGGTGTGGTCGAGCACGATCTCGACGCTCTCGCCGGCATTTGCCTGGGGCACGCCGACGCCATCCTTGACGATGGCGAGCACTTCGCAATGCTGCGAGGTGAGCTGGCGATAGCCTTCGAAGACGGTCTTGGGCAGCGAGCGGAAGGCAGGGCTGGCAGAGGCCTTCGCGCCTCCCTTCCAGGAGGCGCGGGCACGCGCCTGCTCTTCGCTGCGAGCCAGTTCAAAGCCGGTCAGATCGAAGTCAATGCCCTGATCGCGGGCCGCATCCACCATGAAGTCAAGGGGCAGGCCGTAGGTCTCGTAGAGATGGAAGGCAGTCGCGCCCGGCAACATGGGGACGTTGTCTCCCGCATCCTTGCGCACCCGCTCGATGGCGGCGTCCAGCTGCTTTGATCCCAGGGCGAGCGTCCTTCCAAAACGCTCTTCTTCGGCACGGACCACCTTGGCGACGCGGCCGGCACTCTCCGCCAGTTCCGGATAGGCAGCCTGCATCTCGTCCCGAACCGCGTCGACCATGCGATACATGAATGCATCTTCCTGGCCCAACATCCGTCCATGACGGATGCCGCGGCGCAGGATCTTGCGCAGGACATAGCCGCGGCCTTCGTTGGCCGGGAGCACGCCATCGGAGATAAGAAACGTCGCCGCGCGGGAATGATCGGCGATGATGCGCAGCGAAGCATCGGTCGCGGCGCTGGCCATCCTGGTAGCGGGTGTGGGTAAGTTCGCCGGCGCGGGCGATCAGCGGGGTAAACAGATCGGTTTCGAAATTCGAGATCTTGCCTTGCAGCACCGCGGCCATGCGCTCGAGGCCGAGCTCCGGTATCGATGGAGGGCTTGGGCAGCAGGTGGAGTTCCCCCTGCTGATCGCGATCGAACTGCATGAAGACCAGGTTCCAGATTTCTACGTAGCGCGCTTCGTCCTGGCCGAAAGGCTTGTCCTCTCCGGTCTCCGATGCGGCCAGGCCCATGTCATAGAAAATCTCCGAGCACGGCCCGCACGGGCCGGTATCGCCCATGGCCCAGAAGTTGTCCTTCATTCCCAGCTCGTGAATCCGATCCGGCGGGAACGCCCTGACCGCGCCAAAGCTCATAGGCCTCTTCGTCCCGCGGAACCCCTTCCTCGCCCTTGAAGATGGTGACGTAGAGCTTGTCTTTGGGAATGACCGAGCCACTCCGGCGAGGTGACCAGCTCCCAGGCAAACGCGATCGCGTCGCGCTTGAAGTAGTCGCCAAAGCTGAAGTTGCCCAGCATCTCGAAGAAGGTATGGTGGCGGCGGGTGAAGCCGACGTTCTCCAGATCGTTGTGCTTGCCGCCGGCGCGCACACACTTCTGTGAAGTGGTGGCGCGGTTGTAGTCGCGGCGCTCGACCCCGAGAAATACGTCTTTGAACTGGTTCATGCCCGCGTTGGTGAACAGCAAAGTGGGGTCATTCGCCGGAACCAGCGAGGAAGAGTGCACACGACGGTGCCCCTTCGAGGCAAAAAAGCGCAGGAAGGTTTCCCGGATTTCAGAACCAGAGCGGTACTGCATTTCTTGAGTTTAGAGCATCACTGGCTTTGATAGACCACTTCGCCGTGGTAAATGGTCATGAAGAAACCGCAGATCCGTCCACTACGCTGCGCTTCGGTTCTAATGAACCAACCGCCTGGGCAGGATTTGCGAGCTCACTCGTAGGGCCTTCGTTTGGGGTAAAGGCGCACAGCAGGTCCCTCCACTACGCTACCCCGGATTTCCTGTTGAGGTTGATGGCGTTGACGAACTTTATGCGGCTCTCTTTACGGAGAGCCGCACACGCTGCATTGTCCAGTGCTGCGTGGCAGGAAATCCGGGTACGCTGCGGTCGGGATGACAATGTTGTTAGGGGGCCGGTCCTAGTAAGCAATCTTCATTCTCGTTCATTCCATCTCGTTTTTCGCGAGATGTGGGATACCACGAACGTGGAGGGATCTGCGGTTTCTCCTAGGAGTCTTAGCCCTTCACTCAGGGTCATCCTCGGGCATAACCAGGTCGGCTTCGCTGCAATCGATGTCCCAGGTCTTGAGCAGCTTGGAGATGATGGCGAAGGAAAAGCCCGCACCTACCAGGCGGCGAATCAGGCGCGCGGTTTGCTTTTCGTCTTTCGGCTTCTCAATCCGCTTGCGGGCGACGTAGCGCCGGGCCAAATCCTCTTCGCTTACCTGCGCGTAGGCGCTCTCGATGGTGCTGGCGACCAGCTCCGCTTGGACACCCTTGCGGGTCAGCTCCTGCTGCACCCGGCGCTTGCCGAAGCTTTGGTTTTCCTGGCGCAGGCGAGTGTAGGTGGAGGCGAAGGCGGGATCGTCGAGATAGCGCTGGTCCAGGAGGCGCGCAACCACGGCCGCCACCTTACTCTCTCCCGCCTCTCCCGCCTCGACCCGGCGGCTCATCAGGCGTTTGAGTTCAGCCACGGTGCGCATTTGCCGCGCTAGCGCCGCGACCGCGTACTGGTAGAGAGCCGCCTCGTCGAGCGGCTCCGGCTTTTTGCGCGCCCGGAAAGGCATACGAGCCTCAAAGGCCGAGCAGCCGCCGATTGGTTTCACGATCAGCCTGCGCGCCGGCAAAGTCATCGAAGGCGTGCTCGGTCACCCGGATAATGTGATCGCGGATGAAGGGTGCACCCTCACGTGCTCCATCTTCCGGATGCTTCAGAGCGCATTCCCACTCCATGACCGCCCAGCCAGGAAAGTCATACTGCGCCAGCTTGCTGAAGATGCCGCCGAAGTCGACCTGCCCATCGCCCAACGAGCGAAAGCGCCCGGGACGGTCGATCCAGTCCTGATATCCGCCATACACACCCGATCGCCCGCTGGGATTGAACTCCGCATCCTTCACATGGAAGGCACGGATGCGCTCATGGTAGATGTCGAGGAAGGCAAGATAGTCGAGCTGCTGCAGCACGAAGTGGCTGGGATCGTACAAGATATTCGCCCGCGGATGCCCGCCGACCGCAGCCAGGAAGCGTTCGAAGGTGACTCCATCGTGCAGGTCTTCTCCAGGATGGATTTCGAAGCACAGATCCACGCCTGACTCTTCAAAGGCATCGAGGATCGGGCGCCACCGCCGCGCCAGCTCACCGAAGGCTTCGTCGATCAAACCCGCCGGCCGCTGCGGCCAGGGATACATATAGGGCCAAGCCAGCGCTCCCGAGAACGTCGCGTGTGCGGTCAGCTTCAGATTCCGGCTGGCCTTGGCTCCCATGAGCAATTGTTGGGTCGCCCACTCCTGCCGGGCCTTCGGGTTGCCTGCCACCTCCGGCGGCGCAAAGGCGTCGAACTGGAGATCGTAGGCCGGATGCACCGCGACCAGCTGCCCCTGCAGATGGGTGGAGAGCTCGGTCAACTGCAGGCCCAGGCCATTCAGCATGCCGAGGATCTGATCGCAATAATCCTGGCTCTCGGCAGCCTGCTTGAGGTCGAAGAGCCGCTGATCCCAGCTAGGGATCTGTATGCCCTTGAAGCCCAGTCCCGCGGCCCACCTGGCAATATCTTCCAGTTTGTTGAAGGGTTTCTGGTCGCCGGCAAATTGGGCCAGGAAGATCGCCGGGCCCTTTAACAGTTTTCATAGTCTGAGACACCATCCCGCGCGGCTGTTGGTCACGGCTCGCTCCACGAAGGCCATGCTGCGCACTCCCTCGCGAATGCCGGGAACCAGGTCGCTCAGTTGCGCAGCCGGATCGCTGAAGCGGGCGCGAACCGCAGTCGCGAAGTCGCGATAGATATTAGCAAATGCTTCGACCAGTCCCTCGGGATGGCCCATGGGCAGGCGGAATTCAGCGCGCGTCGACGGGCGACAGATAGTCCCCACCCGCGTGCAGGGTTTGACTCGGCTTCCCTACCCAGTTCAGATCCAGGTAGTTGGGATTCTCCTGCCACCAGTGGAGTCCGCCCTTTTCGCCGTAGAGATGAAGCTGCAGATCGTTGCGATCGCCGGCAGCGATCTGGGAAACAAACAGGACTCCCGGAGCTCCGTTGTCGAGCTTGAGCAGGACGTTGCAGTCATCGTCCAGCGACGCGGCCGGCAACGACCGAGGTAAGGTCGGCGCAGATCTCGACGACCTCGCGGCCGCTCACGTACTCCAGCAGATTGAAGGCGTGCACGCCGATATCGCCGATGGCTCCACCTAAGCCCGATTGCGCCGGGTCAGATCGCCATGCGGCCTGCTTGTGACCGGTGGTCTCGAGCGAAGTGCTCAGCCAGCCTTGCGAGTATTGCACGACAGCTTTGCGAATCTTCCCCAGCTCACCGCCGCGAGCCATCAGGCGCGCCTCGCGCACCAATGGGTAGCCGGTGTAGGTGAAGGTCAACCCATAGAGCAGCCCGGTGCGCCGGACCACCGCTTCCAACGTCTGCGCCTCTTTGAGGGTAGCCGTGGCCGGCTTGTCGCTCATCACATGGAAGCCATGCTCCAGGGCGGCAACCGCGATGGGCAGGTGGACATGATTGGGGGTGACAATGCAGACGAAGTCGATGCGCGGTCTTCGCGCTTGCTCTCCCGCTCCATCATCTCTGCATAATTCGCGTAGGCGCGGTCGGCGCTTATGCGGTAGGTCACGCCTGCCTGGCGCGATCGTTCCGGATCCTGACTGAAGGCTCCGGCTACCAGTTCGATGGCTCCATCCAACTCCGCCGCCATGCGATGGACGGGACCAATAAAAGAGCCCGCACCGCCCCCACCATCCCCATGCGAAGACGTCTACCCTGCTGCTCCATCTTTATTTTTTAGCCTCTGGTTCAATCATGCTTGAATAAAACCGCGCTGGGCGACGGCAATGTTGCCCCGCGAGGAGTTTTTCACCAGGTACATCATCTCGTCCGCAGCGCCGATGATCTCCTGGATCGAGCTGCCGTCCTCCGGATAGCTGGCAATTCCGAAACTGGCCATCATCCGCAGCTCCAATCCTTCCGATAACAGATACCGCGTATCGCGCAACGAGTGCAAGAGCCGCTGGGTCACCTCAAGCGCCGCATCTTTGCCCGTCTGCGGCAATAGAACAATAAACTCGTCTCCGCCGTAGCGAAAGGCCGAATCGATGCCCCGAACATTATGCTTGATGGTCCTGGCAATCTCGGCCAGCAGCCGGCTGCCGGTCAGGTGGCCATGCAGGTCATTGACGCGCTTGAAGTGGTCCAGGTCGATAAAGATCAGGCTGAAGGGAAGATTGAAGCGGCGGGAGCGCTCGAGCTCGCTCTCGGTGACGGAAAACAAGTGCCGCGAATTGAACAGTCCGGTGCAGTCATCGGTGATGGTCAATTCCTGGATGCGCTCCACGGCGCGCACATTTTGAATGGCGATCGCGGCGTAGTCGCACAGCACGCGGAGAAAGGCCATGGTTTCATCGGTCAGCGTGTCGAGGCGCGGTAGTTCAGCAGCTCGATGACGCCCAGGGTGCGATCCCGCGAGCGCAGGGGTATGCAGATGGCGCATCGTACCGGGGAGACCGGCGCAGAGTTGGCGTGCACGGCGAAACGGGGATCGTTGCCGGGTTCCGATACGATCACCGGCTCGCCATGCTGCGCTACCCAGCCGGCAATTCCCTCGCCCATGTCGACGCGCAGGTTGCGGTCGCCGGACGACTTGCCGGCGGCGACCGCGTAATAGAGATTTTGCTGCTCTTCGTCCACGATGAGCAGTGACCAGGATTCGGGCTCAAAAAACTGCTCCATCTGCTGCATGATGGCGCCCAGGATCGAATCCAGGTCGAGCGAGGAGGTCAGCGCACGCGCTACGTCGTGAAAGACCCTCAGGTCTTTGGGCAATGGCGGACGCTCTGGGAAGGAACCATCGACCATCTCAAGACAGAGCCGCGATTCCAGCTGCGTTCTAGCCTCCGATATGGACCATGCTGCGTGAAGGTTTCAGAAAGCCGGGCTCGCCGATATGGTGGCGCGCCTCCTTGGTTTCGACCGTCTTCTGAATGAAGGCTGCGAGATCTTCATCCGACCCGCCGCGAGCCAGCACGCCGTAGAGATCATGATCGAAGTGGGAAAAGAGGCAGGTGCGGATTTTGCCATCGGAGGTGAGGCGGATGCGGCTGCAGGCTCCGCAAAAGGCCTGCGATACGGGCGCGATGATGCCGATTTCTCCCACCCCATCATCGAAGGTATAGCGGCGCGCGGTTTCACCCGGGTTGTTGGCGGGCAGAGCCACCAGCGGGCGAAAGCTGTTGAGCTTGTCGACGACTTCCTGCAGCGGAACCACCACTTCCGGCGTCCACAAGCGGTCTTCTTCGAGCGGCATGAACTCGATAAAGCGAACAATCACGCCTTCGTCTCGCGAGAAGCGGGCAAAGGGGACGATCTGGTCGTCGTTGAAGCCGCGCAGCAGCACGCAGTTCACCTTGACCGGGCCCAGCCCGGCACGCTGGGCGGCACGCACCCCGGCCAGCACTTTTTCGAAGCTGCCCGGCACCCGGGTGATGCGGGCAAAGGTTGCCGAGTCGACCGCGTCCATGCTGACCGTGATCCGGCTAAGGCCGGCACGCGCAAGCGGAGCGGCCATCTCGGCCAGAAGATGTCCGTTGGTGGTGATGGCAATGTCCAGAGGGTCTGCCGGCAGGAGTTGGTGCGCAGCTCGGCGAGCTGGGCCACCAAGGAAATGATGTCCTTGCGCAGCAGCGGCTCGCCCCCGGTCAGCCGTACCTTCTGGATCCCCAGGCTGACGAAGACCCGGATCATGCGCAGGTAATCCTGCATGGCCAACTCGGCAAACTGGGCACCTTCGGAGCCGGTGCGGCAGTACACGCACTTGTAGTTGCAGCGGTCGGTGATGGAGACGCGCAGATCGGTAATGGTGCGTCCGAATTTGTCACTCAGGCAGACGCCGCGGGGTGCCTGCGGGTTGAGAGACAGCGAGTCGGACTCGATGACATGTGACAGCGTCCATGTCGACGACATGCGACTACCTGAATGCGGCTAAGCGTAGGATGCCGCGACAGGTTCCGTATCCTTATGACAATTAGAGCATTTTTGTGTCCTTCGCGTGCACTGCGGGCAAGCGGGCAGCGAAGAGATGCATCCAGCGACGGAAGAAATGCTCTAAACCGTGCCGGGACAGCAACTCCGGGCTTCCCAATGCCCCAATCCTGCACTATAGTCAGTTAAATAAATGGATACTCCGACCGAGACGAAATCACAAGTTCACCACGGAACAGCAGGATTTCCTTCTTCCTCCGGTAAGTCATTTAACGGATATTTCAGCGCAGATAAGCGCTGGAATTTCCGTAAAAACGACCTCATCGACGCCCGCGCCCGGCGGCTCTTCGAGACCACCGCCTTTGCCTGCGAGACACGATGCTTATCCTTTTCAGATTCCCTTGGAAGGACGAACCGGCCCCCAGGTGAGGGCGGACGGCCACTCCATGCTGATGCTGTCGTCCTATGACTACCTGGGACTGATCGGCGACCCGCGCATCGACGCCGCCGCCATTGAAGCCATCAGGAAGTATGGCACCGGTACCGGCGGAGCCCGGCTGCTTACCGGAACCACCGACCAGCATGTCCAAATGG
Organism: uncultured Acidobacteriaceae bacterium; assembly: GCA_963757515.1. Lineage (GTDB taxonomy): Bacteria > Acidobacteriota > Terriglobia > Terriglobales > Acidobacteriaceae > PALSA-350. Next base: position 833,272 of record CAVWRV010000001.1, read on the forward strand.
AGCGGGACCTCGCCGCCTACAAAGGCACGGAAGCGGCCATCACCTTCAGCTCAGGCTATTTAGCGAATGTGGCGGTGCTGGGCGCGCTGTTGGGCCCGGCGGATCGCGTGATTATGGATTCGCTCTGCCATCGCAGCCTTACGGATGCCTGCCGCTTTGCCGGGGTGCAGTTGCAGCGATTCCGGCATAACGATGCCTCATCCTTGCGCCAGGAACTGCAAAACGGATGCTCAGGCCAACCGTACCCTGGTTATCTCGGACGGCGTTTTTTCCATGGACGGGGACGTTTGCCACCTGCCCGAGATTCTCGAAGTCAAAAAGGAATTTGGATTCTTCCTGCTGGTGGACGAATCGCATGCTTCCGGCGTGCTCGGAGCCTGTGGCCGCGGCACCGATGAGCACTTTGGCATCGCGACCGACGAGGTAGACATCTGGACTGGTTCGCTGGCCAAGTCGATTCCTTCGACTGGTGGTTTTGCGGCTGTTTCCCAGGAACTTGCGATTTATCTTCAGCATGGGGCATCGCCGTTTATTTTTTCCGCGGCCTTGAGCCCGGCTGCAGTGGCCGCGATCCGTGAGGGTCTGGCGATTTTGAAGGAAGAGCCTGAGCGGGTGGCCAAAATCAAGCACAACGCGGACTTTCTGCGCAGCGGTCTCTGCTCGCTCGGCTATGACACGGGATTGTCGGAGACGGCGGTCATTCCGGTCATCCTCAACGACGAGACCACCACCGGCCTGTTCGCCCGGCGGCTCCGCGACCATGGCATTCTGGCCACGCCCGTGCTGTTTCCAGCGGTTCCCCAGGATTCCGCGCGGCTCCGGCTATGCGTGACCGCCGCGCACACCCAAGCTGACCTGGAATACGCGCTCGATGTGTTCGAAAAGATGGCGCGCAACTAGCGCGGTAGCTTCCGACAAGTGCTAACAGAGCGCCCGGGAGAAAGACCAGCGTGTGAAGGGTCGCCTTAAGCGCGTACGACTCCGTCGAAAGGATGCGGCGCTGTTCAGCCGCTCGAGGGTACGAGTCAGTTGCGGCACTAGGCTAGAGACCCGTCGATCCTTGACTGCTCAGCGCTACGGATAAATCCCGACTGTCCGTTCCACGAGCCTGGTTACAGCTTCCGCCTGCAGGTTCTAGTGGCCAGGCGCGGAAGGCCAGCACGGCGTTCAACCCGCCGAAGGCGAAGGATTGCGACAGAGCAACTTCTGCCTGCGCGGCGCGGGCTTGGTTCGGAATGACGTCCAGCTCACATTCCGGATCTGGCTGGGTGAAATTCATGGTGGGGGGCAGCATGCCGTTGCGCAGGGCCAGCACCGTGGCCGCCGCTTCGATCGCTCCAGCCGCGCCCAGCGTATGACCGTGCATCGACTTGGTCGAACTGACGGGGAGCGCAGTGGCGTGGCTACCGAAGACGGCATGGATGGCCGCCGCCTCCATACGGTCATTGGCCTCGGTTGCGGTTCCGTGGGCATTGATGTAGCCAACCTGCTCCGGAGCTAATCCGCCATCGCGCAGCGCCGAACGAATCGCCCGAGCGGCGCCTTCGGCGGAAGGCTGGGTGACGTGGCACGCATCCGCCGACATGCCGAAGCCCACGATCTCGGCCAGTGGCTTCGCTCCGCGCGCCAGCGCGCGCTCCAGCGGCTCCAGAACCATCATGGCGGCGCCTTCCCCTAGAATCATCCCGAGCGGTTGGCGGAAAAGGGGCGGCAGGTGTCGGGGCTGACCACGCGCATCGCCTCCCAGGCCTTCAATCCGCCCAGAAAGAGCGGCGCTTCACTGCCCCCGGCAATGGCCAGGGGAGCGGCCCCGGAACGCACCATCCACAGTGCGTTGCCGATGGCGTGAGCCGACGAGGAACAGGCGGTGGAGAAGGTATACGCGGGGCCATGCAGGCCGTACTCCATGGAAATGTGGCTGGCGCCGGCGTTACTCATTCCCAGCGGGATGGTCAGCGGGTGGACGCGATGCCTGCCATGGTGGAAGAGTTCCCAATACCCGATTTCTTCGGTAAATCTGCCGCCCATGCAGGAACCGGTGATGATCGCCGCGCTCTCGCGCAGCTCCTCGGTCCATTCGATTCCGGCCATGGTCACTGCCTCGCGGGCAGCGATGACCGAAAATTGGGCAAAGCGGTCCATGAAGCTGAGTGGTTTTGCGGGGAAAGTAGGTTTCGGCGTTATAGCCGATGCACCGCGGCGCCGTTCTTGAAACGGACCTGATTCATGCCCATTTCGGGAACAGGCCCGACGTCGTGAGGGATCGGTCCGATTCCAGATTGACCGCTGACAAGTGCCTGCCAGAACTCCTTGCTGGTCGAGGCCCAGAGCGCTGATCACGCCCATTCCTGATATGACAACTCGCATCTACACCATTTTCATAGAGGACTGTTGCTGGACCGAGGGTAACAAACTCCGTCCTTCCGATAGTACGGCTTATTCGGTTGCGGTTTGGGCAGAGGGTTTTGTTTGGAATCCACCAGGTAGGTGACACCGTCGATCATTTCGCGAATGGTCTGGATCTTCTTTGCGTCTTCGTCTTTGATCTCGATGTCGAACTCACTTTCGAGGTCGAAGAGGATATTGATGCTGTCCATCGAATCGATGCCCAGCTCTTCGAAGGTGCTGTCGGGCTTGACCTTCTCGAGGGGAATTCTCTGGGTGGTAGCAATCACTCGAAGAACTCGTGCTTGGATCGTCTCAGACATTAGGGGCCTTCGTAGAAACCACAGTTCTGCCCGAGCGCGTGTTCTGGGCCCGGGTAATGAACTGTTTCAGTAAAGTTAAACCGCGAGCCAAGTGCTGGCAATAGTTTGTCATTGAAAGCGAATTTTTCAAACCTTTGCTGCTGGCCGAGTCTAGTGAGCTTCGGCGACGGCCAGGCGCCGGGCGGTACGCCAGGCGTAATGCAAGGCGGAGACGATGGTAAGCAGTGCGGTGGCATCGAGAGCCAGGGTGCGCAGCATGACCAGGGGTACGGGGGGATAGACCTGGCAGAGCAGGACTGCGAGCAGCGCCAGGATCTGGGCGCAGGTGCTTGTCTTGCCGTAGATGCTGGGGCGGAAGTCGCGCATGCCGAGACTGATATAGAGAAGCGCGGCAACGATCAGAATGCCCAGGTCGCGGCTAAAAACCAGCACCGTGACGCGCCGCGGCACGAGCCCCTGGTGCATGAGCACCAGGAACAGGGTGCTGAGCAGGAGCTTGTCGGTCACGGGATCGAGGTATTGGCCGATCTGGGTTTGCTGCTTGAGCACTCGTGCGGCCAGGCCATCGAGGCCATCGCTGAGCCCTGCTATGACGAAGAGGCAAAGCGCGGTTCGGTAGTGGGACTCCAGAACCGCGATGACCAGAAAGGGTATAAGGCACAGGCGCAGGAAAGTAAGCAGGTTGGGAGCTGCGCGTAATTCTTTCAGCAAGGCATTCCGATCTTCATGGCTGCGGCCCGAGAATCTTGATGGTACATGAGCTTTTGATATGATAGCGAGATGCACGGCGCAGGCGCGTAGCTCAGTTGGTTAGAGCGCTACCTTGACACGGTAGAGGTCAGGAGTTCGAGTCTCCTCGTGCCTACCATATTTTCAACCACATACAAGGGCACTTGATCAGACGACGCTGCTTTTGTGTCGCTGGTTGTGTCGTAACCCTTAATTGTTGGCCTGTTTGGGCGCCTCGCAGACAAGACATTGACGGCTTCCCGTTTTGCTTCCTGCCTCACGTGACTGTAGTGCTGGAGCATTTTCTGCGACACGTGTCCGGCCAGAGCCATGATGGTAGCGTCGCTCGCTTGCGACTCAGCAAGTTCCGTAATCGCGTGGTGGCGGCAATCGTGAAAACGGAACCCTTTAATGCCGGCGACCTCGGTCAGCTTGCGCCAAGCGGTCCGCCAGCTCTTCTGGCAACGTTCTGGGTCAACGTGTCCATGCTCGCATGCGGGAAAGAGAAAATGCTCAGGCCTCGTACCGTCAAAAGTCTTCGCCCGCTCCCAGAGTTCCATCACCGCGGCGTGCGCATCATCGTTCATTGGAATTGTGCGAAGACCGGCGTCCGTCTTGCTGCGCCGAACCGTGAATGAGTTGCGAAGGAGGTCTACGTCCTGCCAGTGGAGGTTCTTAATCTCGACACCGCGCATGGTGGTGCAAAGCGCGAGGGTCATTGCAAGCCGCGCGTTCTGCCACTCCGGGTTCGAGTCCGCGCGGCGTGAAGCAACCGAACCTTCTGCTCGTAGGAAAGCGCTCGCCCTATTGACCTGGGTTCCTTCAGCGGACGAATCTCGTCCCCGATCGCGCTCCACCGTTTTGCCCGCTTCAAGATCCTACGAATCACGCCGACCTCCATGTTAATGATGGCTGGACCTACGCCCGCGGCAGTCCGCGAGTGACGGTAACCAAAAATGTCCTCGGCAGTAATGTCCCGTAGCCTCTTGCCCCTGAATCGTTCCTTCGGCTTAACGAGAAGGTGCCGCTCTTTCTGCTGGCTCGATTCGGCGAGTTCGGGCAGCCTACCGTCGAGATATTTCGCAGCCGCATCCTCAAACAGCAACCGCGCAAAGTCCTCGCTCGATGCGCTCAGCTTGCCCTGCTTAGCCGCCGCTATAAGAGTCTTCTGCTTAGCCTGAGCTTCACGCCAATCGCTCGTCTCCAGCGCTATGAGTGAGCCGGAAGAATCAGGAGCGTCGGCCGGGGCAGGAAAGAATGCCAAGGGCGGCCGATTCTTCGCGATCGACGCGCGCATCTGGGCCAAGGTGACAACCGCCGGAATGAACGAGGCGGTCGCATATCTGGTCCTCGCCTGCGGGACGGGCCACGACAACAAATCGACATCCTGGTCAACTAACGCCGTCATGAAATATGCCGGCATTGGCTGGGTCCGTGCGAAAGACGCCATTGTACGTTTGGTTGCAAGTGGATTCATCCAATGCGCAGAGGCCCATACAGAAGCGCGTCCGCGCTATCAATTGGCAACCCTTGTTGAATTGGTAAAGCACCAAAGCGCGACGAATCAGCCAGCGAAGCCGGACTACTTTGAGCAAGAGTTGCTGTCGGACCTCCTGGCTGGGAAGCAACCCAGCAATAAAACGGCTCGCGCTCGCGCAGATCGGCTCTGCCAGCGCGATCTCTTGCGCAGAGATGACCAAGGTCTGTACAGGGCGCCCGAACCCGCTGAAGAGGACTCTGGCGACCATTCGATTTGGCTTCCGAACACGGTAGTCATGGGAACTTCGAGGGGTGAAGAATCGCCGGTGCAGCGTTTGCGCAGCGCAGGCCGCGTCTGGACGCTGAGACTCTTTGTCGACCTCTACAGCGTGCAGAACCTTCGGGATGATGGGGGTTTAAGTCCGAGCGTCATCCGGGAGACCTTCGAGCGCCATCAGGCCGGGCAGCAGGGCGCTTATACCATTTGGGCATTCAAGTCTGTGAACTGGCGGTACTGGTCGACTGGACCTTTCGCTGATCACAGCAGGCGCACGAAATCGAAGCCGGAAGACGAGTTCCCAATCTGGGCGAGTGTCAGGCTGTTAACAACGATGGGCCTGCTTTCCTTCGTCCCACACATCTTCGAGAATGACACGGATGCCGCGGAACCGATTCACGTCTACGGCATTGGCGGGCGTGCTGAGGCTCCGATTGAGCGCGAAATCGGCAGTGCCGCGCACGAAGCGGGCTCGGCGATGTGTCTTCCGACAAAGCCAGAAAAAGCGATGGGTGACGGCTTCCATTATTTTTGCCCGGTGCTTCGCACAAAACCCTCCGCGCAGATGATCGGAGTGGCGCGGCTCACCTACCGACCGCACACGAAGCGCACGGGGGCCTGGTTTGCCGAACTCCAACAGAGCGGGCCAGGATGGATTCGGATGTTCACGGACCTTGCTGCCAACGGTGAGACAGCAGCTGATCGAAGGATGACCAACTATGCCTAGAGTGCGGCTGATAACAGCCCAACGAGACATCAAGGGATTTCAAAGTGCTTCAAGGGGATTCAAAGAGTCTCAACGTCCTCCAAAAAGCATTCAGTGTAAACGAAAGAAGTAAGATCACTTTCTTGCACGAAGCTCTAAAAGACAGCGCTTCCTGGTCACCCAAAAACGCTTAATTCTGTGGACGGATGTGAGCCGATGATGAACCCATCTACCTATCTTCGGGAGGCAGAGCGTATCGAAAACGAAACAGCGGCAAGAATTGGCTTCGAAAGGCTGCAGCGCCCTCCCGTGGCCTACAGTCGCGAGAAACTGGCCACAGGCTGTCTACTCTACCGGATCGTCGCCCCGAAACGCCCCTGGAGAGGTGACGTTCAGCAACCGCCCTAAACCGTGTCACGCCAGTGTCCCGCGATGTCACGTTTTGTCACGTTGGGGAGGCTGACATGGTGGATAAGAGTGAATAAAAATGAAGGAAATTCAGCAAGAATAGCTCAAATCAGGGAAGGAAGAGTATGCCAAAGGGGCCAGTCGAGACGCCGATCACGAATCAGGAAATGGCCTACGCTCACCTCGTCTTGTCGGGGACGATGACCGACCGAGACGCCGCGGAGAGAGCCGGGATCGATCCCGGGCGGGCGGCCTACGTCAAAGGCAAGCCGCGGGTAAGGGAGTACATGGAGCAGCACGGTCCTCAGACTGTCCTAATTTGTCTGAACCTCGGCTAAATGGCTAGTTTTGTCCGGGTGCATGGCTTTCAGGGGGACCAAACTTGGAATTTGAGCGCCGCTCTGATGTTTTGGCCGAAGTGCCTCATTCTGCGGGGAATAGACGAAGGAACCGCCCTACGAACGACCAACAGTAGACCCATTCTCGGGTCACTTAAAATGTCCTGCTCGTGTCGTAGCCTGGCCGCTTTTGTCCGGTGTGGCCGTTTTCTGTCCGATAACGTGGCGTAAAACCTGCGCCAATTCTCGATTTAGAGGATAAAACGAGTCACGTTGTTATTCTAAATCGCACATTCCAGGGGTTGATATTGATCCGAGCATTCAAAATCTCGCACCTGCGTGCACCGCAATACCTTTCAAGTTGTAGTTTCGTCCTTCATCAGCGCGAACATTGCGCCGGTATTCAGGAGAGCTTATTAAGGGATAAGCCCTGTGATTTGTCCTCAATGTTCTTCGTCTAGGTTCCGCCGGTCCAGATTCCGTGTAAAGGATTTCAAGCGGTTGCTGCTTTTGCAATATCCGATTCGTTGTCGGCGTTGCCATCGGCGCGACTACGCACATTTGCGTCTGGTCCTGTTGCAAGCCTTTAGATTTCGGCGGCGCGTAGCCCTGCCATAGGGCAGGCAAATTTTGCAGCAATTGTCGGTCGCTGTCTTCTGGACGCGGTGGAGTTGGCATGGCTGTGCGAAACTCTTCGGCCGTCCAGTGTCTGTCAGGTTCGGCATCCTCTGCCGAAAGTTGCTGCTGATTTGAGGTTTCGGGTCGCGGCCAAAAAACCCCCCCCCGGCCTCCATCACGGCGGCGCAGTTGGCGCGGTTTATCCCTCCGATGGCTACCAGCGGTTTCGCAGTCATGGCCCGAGGGCTGCTTCTCCCGAAGCAAGTATTGGCGAGTGTGAGACCGGATCTGAAGGCCGTGGATCCGTAGATGATCAATGCATTGGAGAATGAATAGGAGGGTTACTCCGAACTAAATTTTCTTGTGGTAAGTTTTGTTCAGGGGGAGACGGGCATCACGCAAAAAGCATCTCTTGCGCCTTTACATGAGGCAGAACCGACTGTTTCCCCGTCCGTCTCTATCGGGATGCGCGGAAAATAGCGGGAGGTTAGCTTAAGGAATGGCGCGAGTCGTCATCATCGGAGCCGGCCCCATGGGCCTCGCAGCAGCCTACCATGCGACCAGGGGCGGTCACGACGTCGACGTTTTCGAGGCGGGACCGGTCGCCGGCGGAATGTCGGCACACTTTGATTTCGGTGGAATTAGCCTCGAGCGCTTCTACCACTTCGTCTGTCGTACCGATCAGCCGACCTTCGATCTAATGAAGGAGCTGGGTATTGAGGGGAAGCTGCGTTGGGTTCCCACCTCGATGGGACTTTGCCTCGACGGGCATCTACACCCGTGGGGAAATCCTCTGGCTTTACTGCGATTTCCAGGGATCAGCCCGCTTACAAAACTTCGCTATGGCCTGTTTGGCTTTCTGTGCATGAAACGCAGCGTTTGGCCCGATCTCGAGAATCGATCAGCCAGGGAGTGGATTATTCAATGGTGTGGGCAGAAAGGCTACGAACAGCTATGGCGCTCTCTGTTTGAATTGAAGTTCTACGAATACGCAAACGACATCTCGGCTGCGTGGATTTGGATGAGAATGCGACGAACCTGGAGCTCGCGAAAGAGCCTACTGCAGGAGGAACTCGGCTACATCGAAGGCGGCTCGGAGACCCTTGTGAATGCTCTGGTTGAGGCTATTCAGGACGGAGGGGGCCGTATTCATTTGAATTCCTGTGTGGAAAAAATAGGCGCCGAAAATGGGTCTGTCACCGGGGTTCGGACATCTACAGCTTTCTTCGCCGCCGATCATGTCATTTCCACCATACCGATGCCATACGTCCCGCCCATGATTGCAGATATACCCGGAGACTGGAAGAGTAGCTATGACTCGATCAAGACGGTTGGCATTTGCTGCGTCATCCTCAAGCTGCGACAAGCGGTCAGCCCTCACTTTTGGGTCAACCTTAGCGGAGTGCCCCACGATCTGCCGGGTATCATTGAATTCTCGAACCTGCGTCCCGTGGGCCACAGTATTGTTTATGCACCTTATTACATGCCCATCACCAATGAGAAGTTCTGCTGGTCAGACGAGAGATTGGTTGACGACGCGTTTCATTGCGTACAGCTTCTAAACCCGGCTCTTACGAGAGCCGACCTGTTAGATACGAAAGTTTCTCGTCTTCGGTACGCACAGACGATTTGCCCCCCAGGGTTCGCCCAAAAATCACCGCCCACACAGACGCCCATCTTAGGTTTGCAGGTGGCAGACACCTCTTCTTACTATCCTGAAGACAGGAGTATCGCAGAAAGCGTGCACCTGGGGCGGAAGATGGCTCGAGTCTGCGAGGAGAGTTCAAGAGAGCTCCCGGCGGTTTCAGAGAAGCAAGTTGCTGTGAAGCAGTAAAGCCGACTCATGCGAACCGGGATGTGCTTTTGTGCGCAAGTAAAGACCGCTCCAGTCGATACCGATGGCCCCGTTATCTGTCGTGTGCCGGAACGAAAACGTTTGGCAAACGGCTGGTTTTTTGCTGCTAGCATAGAGCTATCAGCGCGAAGACCACGCTAGGGATTTGAAACTTACGATCTTCCGGGAGCCGACGAGCCTAACGGATGCCGCGTAGCCAACTTCCTCATTATCCTGATCTTGTCGGAAAGATCGATTCAAGCAAATCCGTTAAGGAGTCGGTTTTGTCCACAGAATCTGTATACGTCGAGGACTACCGAAGCGACCTTCTTCCTCATGCACACACCCCGCTCGCAAAGGATTCTGAGTTTTGGTTTATTCTTGCCTCGCTGACTGCGATATACGTGACGGCTCTGTACTTTACCGCACAGCGGTTTGTATGGTTTGACGAATTATGCACCTTTGACATAGCAAGGGCTCCTTCCCTACACACACTCTGGCAGTGGGTCCTGAAGTTTGACAACAATCCTCCCACGGTTTATCTGCTGAGCCGCGTTTCCATGCGGATCTTCGGGCCCACGCCATTAGGGTTGCGTCTCCCGTCCATGTTGGAGTTCTACTTCGGCAGCGTAGCCATGCTGGTTTATCTGCGACGTAAAGTTGGTAATGCGGTGGCTGCGTTTGGGGTAGTAATTTGGTGGTCCAGCAGCAGCTTTTACTACGCGAATGAGGCCAGAGTGTATGCCCTGGTGTTTCTGAGCTTTGCGTGTCTTCTGCTCGCTTGGGATACAGCCACGAAGAGAGCCGATCGTACCATTGCGCTGTGGTGCGTGGCGATCGCGACCGCCGTTCTGCTCGCGTCGCACGTTTTTGCTTCTCTCTGCCTATTGGCGGTTCTTGTTGCTGAGTTCGTTCGCTATCTTCGCCGGCGAAGGCCTGACTATCCACTCTACGCTGCGTTGGTGCTACCGATGGCGATCATGATCTCTTACATTCCCCTGATCAGCGTCTATCACGGATTAATCCTGTGGCCACAGTTTCATGCTTCACCTCTTATGGCCGGCAAGTTTTACTACCGTACTGTGGATTGCGTCGGGCGAGCGCTGTTTGTCGTCGCTCTGGTGGGAATGCTATTGCAGCAGAAATTTCGCGGCGAAGAGGCTATTGAGACTGAAGTCGCTTTGGAAGACAGGGCGCTCGTTGTCTGTATGTTACTGAACCCCTTGCTGCTGAACCTGCTGTTGATGCACAGGAAGGGAGATTTTTTCGATCGCTATACTTTAGCCACCAACGCCGTAATTTACGGCCTCATCGCTGTGGTTTTTGCTGTCCGTTTGCGCTTCACGAAATTGACTTCGTATGTGGCAACGATCCTCATGCTCATGTTGATGGCGCATATGGTGCATCGTGAATGGGTCAAGCGACCGAGGCAAGCGGATCCAAGGATCATGAGTTCTCTGAGACCCGACCTACCCATCGTAGTGAGCAACGGTGCGACCTGGGTAGAGATGAATCAACATGAGCCGGCGGGGGTAGTCGCACGCCTCTACTACATCAAGAATCGGACTGCAGCAATCAAGTACGACGGCACCAATTATTATTACGACTTTGAGGCGCTCGACGAAATGAAGAGCGCTGGGTTCCCGTTTAAGGGGAACGTAGAGCCCTACTCGGCTTTTATTGCCGGCCACAAGCAGTTCCTCATCTTCGCTGATCCGTTCGAGTGGCTGCCGCTAAAGCTGCAGGAAGACGGAGGCAAATTTGTTTTGGTTTTAGGATTTTCAGGGGTCAGGCCTAACAATAACGGCGCTGTGGCGCTGGCTTTGGACCCGACCTCCGATGGCGAATATGACGTTCCACGAATAACCTTTCCAACTGCATATATTGCGGCAAGCTCCCCCTACATCGCCAAACACATATACTTGGTGACCATGCCGTAAAGGCGTTGGTGGTTCGTGACCTGCACAATCGATATCTGGGAAACGATTAGCCGCTACTGGTGCCCGCGCTAGTACCAAAATGCAGGTGGAGGAGTTAGGGGGGGCAGCCTCACTCGAGATCATTGGCACTGCGTAAACGCCAGGGTTTGGGCCGCGATGGGAGTGCCTCCCGATGGTGCCGGCACGTAGGACGGCGTCTTCTGTTCCGAGGGTGTGCAATCTGCAGTTCCACCTGAGGAGGGAACAAACGCCAGCCCATCCAGTACATAGTTCGCCTGGAGAGAGCTTTGCGACAACGTAACTCCACTGGCCGAGTAGGCACCCAGAAATGGCCCTTCCGACGGCAGCATCATGGTATAAGCCGCGCAGTCGGTGCCCGCTGCGCAACCGGACGAGGCTGCTGTCTCCAGCGGCGCAGCAGCCCATGATCTACGCATTCTTGCGTAGTTTCCGAAAACCGAAAAAATCTAAAAACTTGCCGTGTGGGATCACGATTTTCGCACGGGGTGCTCGAAAGTACCCCTACCCCTTAGTCCACTTCTCAGGACCGGTCATCCAGGAATCGTAGTTTGTGTGTTTGTGTCGTACTTTGTGTCGTAACTGGCGCAGTCCTGCCGGTGTCGGGGAGTGTCGTTCTGTGTCGCTGGGGGTGGAGTGCAAAACCGAAAACCGCGCCAAACCCTCGTGAATGGTGGCGCTCAGTGTCACTCATGCTTCCTCGGTATCGCTAGGTCTCCCTCAGGTTGTAGAATTGACACGGTAGAGGTCAGGAGTTCGAGTCTCCTCGTGCCTACCATTCCTTTTTGTTTGGGAAAACCAGAGTTTGTTCCTGAAGAAGAATTGTCATCCCGACCGGTGTAGAGGGACCTGCTGTCGCTTGATGCTCAAGCAGATCGGTTAGCGTCCCAAATCTCCTCGCGCTTTACCTCGGCGAGGACGATCCTCAATTTGTCAATCCCCCCATAGCCTGATATTTCACCCTTCCGTTCTGCCGCTAAAGAGATCAAGTGTCTCTCAATACCGGCGGTACGGCTTGAAAAAACGGATCGGCTTCGGCGTCATTGGGGTCCTGGGGCTTCTAGCCCTTGCGCGATCGGGTGCTCCATCGTCGTTGTTCTCGGCGAATTACTTGCCGCACCGCTATTGTTATCTGGCGAAGCCCGCGCTGATTTGGACAAACGCCCTGGCGGACGGCCTGATTGCCGTTTCCTATGCCTTGCTGTTCGGTTGCCTCTTCTGGTTGGCCGGAAAGGTGCGTCGCATCGCGGTACTTCGTCAGTACCTCTGGATCCTCATCGGATTCGGCCTGTTCATCTTCTTATGCGGCCTCACTCATGGAATGGAGATCGTTACGATATGGCGGCCAGTCTATCCGCTTGCAGCTGCATTGAAAGTAGCGTGCGCAGCTGTATCGCTTCCGGTAGCGATTCTGTTCGCCAGGTCGGTCCCTGAGACTGCCAGGAACATCCTGCACCTGCTCGATTCTCTGGCTAGAGCACGGCGAGAGATCAAAGACGAAGCAGCCAATTACCGGGGACAGATCGAGGCCATCAATCAATCTCAGATGATGGTCGAATTTCGTATGGATGGAACGATCATCAAGGCGAACGCTAACTATCTGCGTGCGTTCGGTTACCAGGACGCTGAATTAATAGATAAACACCACAGTGTCTTCGTCACTGAGGAATACGAGCGAAGCATCGAGTACCGAGAGTTTTGGCAAGAACTAAGAGCCGGCCATTACCAGGCCGGGCAATTCTCTCGTATCGATAAGCAGGGCAAGGAAATCTGGATAGAAGCCAGTTACAACCCGATCCTGGGGCTGGATGGCGTCCCCATGAAGGTGGTCAAGTTCGCATCGAACGTGACCGACAGAGTCAGGATCCAGAGCGATCTTAAGGACGTCGAAGAACGGCTGCGCGCCATTCTGGACAATGTTCAAGACGGCATCATCACCATCGACGGCAGTGGAACCATCGCTTCCATCAATCTCGCAGCCGTAAGGATCTTCGGCTACCAGGCCGCGGATGTGGTCAGCCGGAATATCGAGATGCTGATGCCCGAGCCGGATCGCAGCGGCCCCGATTGCTACCTTGCCGGCACAGTCGGCGTGGGCCGCGAATTGGAAGGCCTCCGCAGCAGTGGCCACATCTTTCCCATGGAACTGACGGTCACCGATTTTGCCCTCCGCGACGAACGCATGTTCGTCGCCCTGGTCCGGGACATCACCGAGCGCAAGAACCACGAGGAGGCCCTGCGCAGGACCAGGGACGCACTCGACCGCACCGGAAGGATCGCCTGTGTCGGCGGTTGGGAACTTGATCTGGTCACCAACGAACTGCTCTGGTCCGCCGAATCCCTTCGTCTCATAGGCGCGGCGCCCGACTACCGCCCGACCCTCGAAGAGGGCCTTAAGCTCTACCTGCCCGAGGCTCGGCCACTCATCGGCGGCGCCATCGAGAAGGCGATCGCCGAACTTGGTGGCTTTGTTTTGGATTTGCCCTTGATCAGAGCCGATGGCCGCCCAATCTGGGCGCGGGTGACGGCGTCGGTGGAGTGCGAAGACGGCAAGCCGGTCCGGATGGTAGGAGCCTTCCAGGACGTGACCGGCGATGTCGCCAAGCAGGAGGCCCTGCAGGAGGCCAATGAACGAGCCACGCTCGCCGCTGAATATAGCGGCATCGGGATATGGAGCTGGGATATCGCAACCAGCTTCATGACCTGGAACTCATGGATGTACCGGCACTATGGGATAACGGAACAGGATGACCGGCTCGCCGGCCATGGGAGCGCGATAAGCCGTATTCATCCAGAAGACCGCGAACCCGTGGCGCAAGCCCTGCGCGACTGCCTGGAGGGAGTCAGGCAGTTCGACATGATATTTCGTGTGGTTTGGGACGACAAGAGCGTACACCACATTCGCAGTGCCGGCCAGGTTAAGCGCGACGAGAACGGCAAGGCGCTGCGGCTGGTGGGCACAGACTGGGATGTCACCGAACTCGTCCAGGCAAACGAGATGTCGCGACGGGCGCTGGAGATCGCCAAAGATTCCAACCGGACGAAGTCAGACTTCCTGGCCAACATGAGCCATGAGATCCGCACCCCCATGAACGCCATCCTGGGCATGACATATCTTGCCCGGCGATCGGACCCCACCCCAAAACAGCTCGACTATTTAACCAAGATCGGTAACGCCGCGCAATCGCTGCTCAGCATCATGAACGACATCCTGGACTTCTCCAAGATCGAAGCCGGCAAGCTGCAATTGGAAGTTATCTCTTTCTCGCTGCACGACGTTCTGCGCAATCTTCTGGACGTCGTAGGGCAGAAGGCGCAGGACAAGGGCATTACCATGGTCTGCTCAGTAGCAAAGGATGTTCCCTCGTTTCTGGTTGGAGATCCGTTGCGGCTGGGGCAAATTCTCATCAACCTGGTCAACAACGCAGTCAAGTTTACGGACCTGGGCGAGATCAATATTAGCGTGGCCGCGGAAGAAATCACCCCTACCGATTTGCAGCTGAAGATATCGGTCTCCGATACCGGGATCGGTATGAGCCCGGAGCAGGTCGCGAATCTCTTCCAATCGTTTCAGCAAGGAGATCCCTCCTTTACGCGCAAATACGGGGGCACGGGGCTGGGACTGGCAATCAGCAAGCAACTCTGCGACCTGATGGAGGGAAAAATCACGGTGGCAAGCGAACTGGGCAAAGGAAGTACCTTCCGACTGAGTGCCAGGTTCGGTATCGCCCCCGACGCTGTTGCCTTATCACTTCCCACCAGATTGAAGGCTCTGCACAAAGAGTTCGTGCTCATTGTGGACGACAGTGAGAGTACCCGGGATCTGCTGGTCGGGATGCTGGACGCGAACGGTTTCAGGGCGCGGGCAGTCTCCTCCGGCGAAGAGGCACTCTCCGCACTGACGCATGCTTCTCAAACTGGCCATCCGATCGATTTGGTGCTGATGGACTGGCGACTGCCTGGCATGGATGGGGCGGAGACCTCTCGCCGCATCAAAGCCGACCCCACCTACTCGCGGACGCCGGAAATTCTTATGGTTTCGGCGTTCGAATCGCAGGAGGTGTTCGCCGGCGACATCGAGAGTGTTTTCGACGGCTTCTTGAGCAAACCATTTACCGAGCGGCAGTTAATGGATGCCGTCGGGGCCGCGTTTGGCTTGAATCCGGAACGGGCGGGACCCATGTTTACCAGCGATCCGGCGGCAGTTCTTGCCTCGGGGTTGGCCGGAAGCCGCGTCCTGCTGGTGGAGGATAACGAGGTCAACCGATTTCTTGCCCAGGAACTGCTGACCGACCTGGGGATCCATGTCACGATGGCGCTCAACGGCCGCGAGGGCGTAGATCGAGTTAATGCTGAACCTTTTGACCTGGTTCTGATGGACATTCAGATGCCTGGGATGGATGGGCTGACGGCAACGAAGCTCATCCGCGCCGACAGCCGCTTTCAATCCCTGCCTATTGTTGCCATGACCGCCCACGCCATGAGCGGCGATCGCCAACGAAGCCTGGTCGCCGGCATGAACGACCATCTGACCAAACCGATCAGCCCCAAGCTCCTGATGGAGACGCTCCTCCATTGGATACCGGCGAGAGCGAAGGCACAGCCAATGATCAAGGCAGAAAGAGCGCTGGCTGCCTCCTCTGCCGACGATTTCCCCGAGCATCTTCCGCCCTTCGATATTCCAGCTGCCCTGGCGCGTACCAATGGCAAGCCCCAGCTCCTGCGCAAGATGTTGCTGAACTTCCGGGAACAGTACCGCTCTGCCGCATCCGAGCTGCGGCAACAGATCGCGGAAGGGAAGACGGAAGAGGCCAACCGCCTGGCCCACTCCTTGAAAGGCGTGGCAGCGACGCTGGAGGCAAGGGACCTGGCAGATGCCGCGGCGAGCATCGAACACGCGATCCGTGAAGGCCTGATGCAAGGCTTGAGCGCGCTGATCGAAACCATGGAGGCCACACTTGATCCTGCGATCGCCGCCGCCGGCTCTCTTGATAGAAGGGCTGCGCCGCCCTCATCTGAGCCGGCAGCTTCATCGATTCAACCGGACACGTGCATCCTGCTAGTCGATGATCAGGCTGGCTATCTCGACTTGCTCAAAGACGTCTTCGGCAGCCACACCGAGGTGCTGTACGCGAGCGATGGCCTGGAGGCGTTGCGGATTGCTGCATCCAGGGTGCCCGACTTGATCCTGCTGGATGTGATGATGGCCGGCATGGACGGTTATGAAGTCTTCAGCCGTTTGCAGGCGGAGCCCAGTACCAGCAACATTCCAGTCATTTTTTTAACCGGCCTGGGCGGTGTGGCGGATGAAAACAAAGGGCTCACGATGGGGGCCTGCGACTATGTGACCAAGCCCATCAATCCATTGGCGGTCCGCACCCGGGCGACGCATCAGATCAAGCTCCGGCGCGCGCAGCAGGAATTGGCGCGACACACCGCCGAAGAGCATGCCGCGCGGCTGGCGAGAGAAGAAGAGCGTGCGGCGGAAGTGGTCCGGCTGAGCCAACAGGCGGTGCAGCTGAGGGACGATTTTCTGTCTCATGTTTCTCACGAGTTCCGTTCACCCCTCACCTCGATCTACTCATTCAGCTCGATTATCGCGGACGGGCTGGCGGGAGCAACCAGCCAGCAGCAGGATGAATACCTCCAGATCATCCAGAGAAATGTACGCCAGCTTCAATCCATGATTGAGGATCTGCTCGCGGTTACGGCCAGCAAAACGGGTAAACTCAGCATCGATCTGCAGGATGCTTCTCTCTCCGAGGCCATTCTGGATGCTGTCCATACCTGCGAACCAAATGCCACGGCAAAGGGAGTTAACCTTTCCTGCGCCGTTCCCCCAGGATTGGGGCCGGCATACGCGGATCCCATAAGGCTGCTTCAGGTACTGATTATTTTGTGCGATAACGCGGTCAAGTTTACGCCCCCCGGGTGGGTCGGTGAAGGTAGAAGCCAGGATGTTCGAAAAGGTACCCGGCTACTTGCTGGTGGAGGTTTCCGACACCGGCTGCGGAATAAAGCCGGAGTCCCTGGAGCGGATCTTCGAACATCTCTACCAGGTTACGGATTCGAGCCAGAATGGCCGCAAAGGCCTGGGGCTTGGCCTGCACATCGCGAAAGACTTGATGACGCGCCAGGGCGGCTCCATCTGGGCAACCAGTGCCCAGGGAGCCGGCAGCGTATTTTCCTTTACCTTGCCGGCTTTCGTGGGCAGACATCGGACCAGCCCATCCGGGTCTGAATCAATCCCAAATTTCTGCCGAACCGTTGTGCGGCGCTCCCGCATCAAAAGGCCGTAACTTTTTGGTTAGCTAAGGTAGTCCAATGGTTAAGGTAAAGGCGCAGCTTTTCTGCGCAAGCATCCTCGCGCTCTGGTCCTCGACGTTATACGCACAGAGCCCGCAACAGATCATTCAGCAGGCCGTTGACACCGAACGTTTGGCCGACCAGAACGACCACTTTAACTGGATATACCTGGAAGAGAGCGATAAACCGAAGGAGCACATTCTGCAGTGGGTCGCGGGCACCCAACAGGGCAACGTCGAACGAGTTCTGGAGAAGGACGACCAACAACTCACCGAGGCCCGGCAGCGGGAACTCATTGAAAAATTTATGCACGACACCAAGGCGCAGAACAAGCAGGTCGCCGAGGCAGAGCACGACAGTAAGCAGATCGATGACCTGCTCAAGTTGCTGCCTGTTGCCTTTATCTGGACAACAAACAGGCTCAACCCCGGCCACGACCTCACTGCACTTCGAACCGGCGCCAAACTTTCATCCGCCTACGCGCGAGGCACGGGTATTCAGCAGCATGACCGGCGACCTGGTCGTCGATAACCAGCAATACCGGATCTGCAAAATAAAGGGTCACCTCATCCACGACGTGACCTTCGGCGGCGGTCTGCTGGGAAGGTTGAAGGAGCGCAGCTCTTTTGCTCTGGAGCAGCAACAGGTCGGCCCATCGGTTTGGGAATTGACACAGATCCACGTCCACCTGGAGGGCAACGCCCTGCTCTTCAAGAGCGTATCGCTGCAGCAGGACGACAAGCGCTCCAGGTTCCAGCCTGAGCCGGGAAACATCGACCTCGAGCACGCTGCCAACGCGGTCATGAGCGAGCCACAGTTATTTGGCTGCGACTCTCAAACCCAGGTTGCATGTGCGGAAAAGCCTGCCAAGGGGCCAGGCGCGAAGCCTTAATGTCGTGTATGTGATGTGGCGCATCCAACTAGATCGCGCAATGGCCCATCTCGACGAGGGGTCCGCTGAACAGCAGGTCCCTCGAAGCTACTTCGGCACCGGCTCCGGTTCCAGTTCGGCGGAGTTGTTGGCCGCCGCATGGGCCTGCTGCAGCCGGTACCCGGCGCGGGTGCGGATGTGATACTTCTGCAGGTCCTTGCCTACCAGCTTGACGGTGATGGTGCGCCAGCCGGTGCTGGGGTTGGGTTGCGGGTAGTAGCTGAGCGCGTAGAGGTGGGCCAGGTCCTCCTGGATGAAGGCGAAAGCCTTCTTTTCGTCGCCCCAGCTGCGGGCGAAATAGGCCTTGCCACCGGTCGCCTTGCTCATGCGCTCAAAGACCGCAGTCGAGATCGGCTCCAACTGCGCTTCCCGGGTGCTGATCATGTAGATGATCGTGCCCGTGGATTGGGCCAGTTCCGCTACATCTTCCGGCGGCACCAGGCTGGCATTGTCAGGACCATTGGAGAAAACCACCACCACTTTTCGTCCCGTGTATCGAGCAGCATCTTCTACCGTCAACAGCAAGCAGTTGTAAAGCGCGGCATCGTCTCCAGCGACCGTGCTCCGTACTCCGCGCAGCACCTGCGACCGATCGGAAGTAAGGGCCGAGTTACGGGAGAGATCGCGGCTATAGGAGTAAAACGCCACCTTGTTCGCGCCCTCGAGCGAGCGAACAAAATCGGTGATGGCATCCTGGGCGAACACAAAGCCCCGGTACATGTAGTTACTGGTGTCGAAAAGAACAAAGACGTTGGCGCCGGCAATCCGCGAGGGCAGAGTCGAAGTATCCTCGCCGATGGCCGCGGAATGGCTTTTGTCAGCCTCGTTCGCCGCCACCACCACCGGCTTCGCGGTGGAGTGCTGGCCGGCGGCGGCCGGTTTGCCGCCAGGCGCATTGGGCGGTGGTTGAAGCACCTGCCGAGCCGGCTCGTTGCCTTCTTCAAAGGTCGCAATTCTCTCCGGGATCTTGTCCTCGGTAATGGCAAAGTTCTCCGGGCCAAGCCCGGAAATATAGTTTCCTTTACTATCAGTCACGGCGACGTTTAGCTGCACCAGGTCAACGTTCACGCGGATGTTGGTCGAATCATCCTGGGCGCCGGTAAAGCGGCCGCCAACGAAAAAGAGCGCAATTAAGGTCGGAATGAAGAGAAGATGTCGCTTTGCCATAGTATGTGTCCTGTATCCCCGTTATTTGTGGCCGGCCGGCGCTGAGCTTGCCTGCAGAATGTTCCGGCTGTACACCACTTTCCTGGCGCGCGGGGGAAGCTTCCGCTACTTGCGGTAACGCGATCTTGCCCTGCCGAAATTCTTCGCCGGTTTCTCTCATGGCGCGGGTCAGCGCCGGCCAATCCTCGATGTCGGTGGCGAAAATATTGGCCACCATGTGCCGGGTCAGCTCGGGAACCAGGCGATTGAGCATGATCGGCGAGTAACCCTTCTCATCTGCCAGCCGGGCCCAATAGAGATTGCTTGAGTCCCATGACTCACCCAGCAAGCGGCTGGAATTGCCTCCGAAGGCGGGGAACGGCTGCACATTCAAAAGCTCGCAGCGTATAGTTCTGCGCCAGCACCGGATGAGGGCGTGCCAAAGTCGCGGGAGATGCGCTGCAGGTTAACCTCGGCCGGATATTGACTGGCTGAGGGTATCCAATTCCGCGCCGGCCGCGCCCCACGATGCCGTATCCTGGGGAAATTTCTGGCGAAACTCCGCCGCCAGATGAAAGGTGTCTGCGGGCGTTAAGGGCACGAGGCTGGCGGCAGCGTCACCGGACTGCAAGGCCTGCTCCACTTGTCCCAGCCGTTGCGGCGGCAGGCGGTCGGAGAGAATATCGATCACTTTGACCCGCAGCTCCTGATTCGTCGCCGCTGCGGTTACAAGCTCTTCCCCGGCGAGTTGATACAGCGCCACGGCATGGAGTTCGTTCCTGGTCACATTCCACCAGCGCGGCAGCGTGGCGCTGACCAGCAGATCTGCCGTGACCTCCTTCCATATCAGGGCTTGAACGTTTTTCGGGGCGATGAAGTCTTCTTCTGTGGTCGCCAGCACATAGGGCAACTCGGCCAGCGAGCCAACCAGGTAGGCGCCGCCGCCGGCCGGGGATCCCTGGTTGAACAATTCAGAAGCCTGCCAGAGCTGGGTCACGCCCATGATGGTTTCTCCGGAGAAATCGTGGGAGCGGACAAAGAGCGGATTGTTGTGCAGGAGCTGGGCTCCCGGCGGCTCGTAGTAGGCGTAGTTCAGACCGACCAGCGCGTCCCGGAGGAACGGTGTGAGTTGGCCCCGGGCGGCTTCCAATTGAGCCCGCGAGCCGGGTGTCTTGATCACTTTGGTGATGTCGACATGCACCTGCAACTCGGCATGACGGTTGGCGTAGACCCCAGGCGCCCATTCCGTCTTTTCGCTTTCGGTAAAGATGGGCCGGGGCAGTTCGAATTCCCGCAGTTCGCCGGCCAGCGGGAGCATATTGCTGCCTGCGGGCGCTCCCTGCGCCATCCGGTTGAGTCCGTCGCCGAGCGAGAACAGCGTATCCAGCGATACCAGGCGCTGGTCATCGAGCACCGCGCGCATCTTGGCGGCCATTTCCTGGCGCATGCGTTGGCCTTCCGCGGAGTCCTGCGGGGGGCCGGCCAGCAGCTCAATCAATTCGCCTTGGGAGAGATCGGCTTTGCCGCTGGCGGCCAGCGTCACGGCTTTGAGCGAGGCGTGGCCGGCGTCAAACAGCTGGGGAAGAGAGTCGACGGCAGCGAAAGGGGCAATCGCCTGCTGCCAGGATTGGTTTAGATCGGCGCTGCGGATTTCTCCCTGGCGAGCAAGAATTTGCCAGATCCCCAGGTTAGCCTGAAACATGCCCATGGCATTTCCGCGCAGGCTATGGTTGGAGATGCCGTCGACGGTGTCGGCCACCTTCACAAACTGCGTGATCGAGGTGTCGTCCAAGTCAGGAAATTCTGAAAACACCAGGTACCAGTTACTCAGCTGGGAGAATTTGCTGGCCAGCAGGAGCACGGTTTCCGGAGTCAGGCGCTTGTCCGCAGCGCGTCTGCTGTCCACCTCGTTGAGCATGAGATAGATTTGCAGCGGTCCCAGGTCGGTATCGATGCGAGACAACGCGGCCATGGCTTCCAGCAGTTGTTCCGGCCGTCTTCCAACCCCGCGCGCGGCGGCCCCAATCATGGGCGATTCTTGGCTTCCGATTTCTCGGCCAGGATCTGCTTCCAGACATCGAGGTTGCCGGGGATGCGCGGTTCGCCATTCTCGTCCCACTGCACCCGGGTAAACAGCATCAGCAGCGCGGGGGCCTTGCGAAACACCGCCCTGGCGGGATACGCCTTGGGATCGGGCTCGCGAAAGGCATCGTAGAGACGGCGCAGCCGCGGAGATGCCGTTAAGTACGCCTGCTGGCTCAGCGTTCACCCGCGCCAGGGTGTCAAAATACACCGCCAACCAACCGTTGTCTGTATCCACCAGGCGAAGGACAAAGTCGCCAGGCGACCTGGGGCTGGCGCCTACCAGATCTCTCCAACCCGCTTCGGCGGCGCTTCCCCCAGGCACGACGACCCGGCCGGCGCGAATGTAGATCTGGGTTCCATAGAAATCAAGAACCGGACCGTAGGGCAGAAGTCTCCCCAGCCCAGGCGAGCGTTCCAAGGCGTTCCTGGTTTCGGCATCGGTATTGGCAAGCGCCCAATAGAGGCGGTCAACAGCCGGCTCGTGCAGCAGGATGTCGACCAGACGTCTGCGAGCCTCGGCTCTTGGCGCCGCTGAGCGACTTCCAATCGTTTTCGTTGAAGAGCACCGGAACGCGGGATTCGGGAAAAGCGTAGGTGAAGGTCTCGCCCTTCTCCAGCGCCTCTTCCAGCGCGGTCAGGGGGAAACCCGAATCCGTGGTCAGGAAGGCGCGTTCCGGATCCGCGGTCATCAGGGTGGAGCCCTTTTGCCCGCAGGCCGGCCGGGCGTGGTAGCCGAGAATACTCAGCAACGGCTCCGCTTCCGCACAGTTGGCAACGCGGATGGTGCCGCTCGACCCGGCCAGCATCTGCAGTTCCCTCGCCTGGTGAAGATAACGATCGAGTAGATGCAGATACTCCGTTGGCACGCCGTTCAGGTAGCCGGTCGCGTAGGCATTGCGAGCGACCAGAGGCAATACATCGTTGGGCAGATATCTGCTGGCTGATGCCGGCCATGCGCAGGAAAGATCGCAGGGGCCCGGGAATGATCACGGTGTTCTCGGGGGACGAGACGTGGCGTGAAGGTTTGGCGGATGACGACACCGACCGGGAAGGGTTGGACGAACCGCGCTGCCCGCCTGCGCCCAGCTAGGTGAGCACTGGCAGAACAGGCCGGCGGCAAGAAGAGCGGACAAACAGATAACAGGCTTCACAGCGGACGCCTCTTCGAGAAACTTCGAGACCTGCGGCAACTACGATTTTGGGTGCAAGTTTACATCTGGTAACTGGCCCGCGCGCACTTAGAACCCCGAGATTGGTCACAACTTGCCGGTTAGGTCACACCCTGTTCTGCGACGTCCCTCTGGTCTACTGCTTTCGTGTGAGAAAAGATACACCACCTTCTCATGCAAAAGGTGAATATCTGTTCGGAGCCCATCAAAACTGTGCAATCCCGGGACAACTTGTCTTAGTTATGGTGCAATTGAGCCGGCCACGTATGTTAGCCAAAAAGTAACCGATGACCTGCAGTCAGGTTTACGCTTTCTGCACTGCCTGCGCCAATACTGCGTGCAAAAACAAGCCCCAAAGGCGTCACCAATTCCTTAAGGCATTCCACTCTAAAAGCGTTCCCGCGCACAGCGAAAAGGGATGATGGATTGGGTCGGTTTCATTCCGTCGAAGATCCTGACTTATTTTTTGCCTGCTCGGCTTCCCTGACCTGCTCACGTGGGCCGGCGAAGGCGCGGTTCTTGACTCCTATGGTGGAAGGGCGAGATGGAGAAGGGCCTGCTGCTGATGTTGGAAAACTATGACGCCGTGGTGTTGGAAGACCCCGCAACCTGAGCAGGCTAGGAGCTGGATGGTTAACTAGTCAGCAAACAGCCGCTTCGCTCCGTCCCCACCGCAGCCGGGACTCGCGCGGGTCTGCCGGAGGCTCCGTTCAGTTCGGAGTTAAGAGCCTGGACCCTATGTCAATCTTTAATGAATCGAGCGCCTGTTCCATTGACGCCCGTTGGACGCTGCCATACATTCACTGCAATATGCAAGCCATTGATTTTGACAAACTTCTGAGCGAATACAGGCAGGCCGTCGACAACTGGGTAGCGGCGCTTAAAGCCGAAGAGGCTCTGGCCAATGACGATCACTCCATGGTCGAGATGGAGAAATGGGACGCGGCGGGTTTCACCGCCCATGATGCCGAGGCGGCGGCGAAAAAGGCCCGCGACCAGTATAAAAACGCATTGCGCAAGAAGAACTATGGGTTCTGAGTACGCCACGCCGGTCTTTACAAATCCCTAACAACTCCGCATCGGATTCCTTACGGAAGAAGTCCTCCAATGAAGACATTGGCTGGTTGCCAATGGGGGAACCATGAGCACATTCCGTACACTTCGGCCGCTGGTTGTAGATGCCACGCGTTGCGAACATGCCAAAACGATTGCCACCGACACCGGTTTCTGCAATGTGTCGAAAGGCGACTGGATCGTGAAGGGCGAGAACGGCGAAACCTACGTGGTCGACGATGCTTACTTCCAACGCACCTTTACGCCCCTCCAGACTTATCCGTGGCAAGGGCAAGCGGAAGAAGGCCGCCATTACGGCTGCTGACAAAGCGTTCTGCGATTGACCTGCCACGAACCCGGGGTGCCCCACATCTCGCTCGTTTTTCGCGAGATGTGGGGGCGACCGTTGGTCGCCCCTTTACCACCTGGACAGATTCCAGTCGCAGTGCAGTGGAATCCCACATCTCGCGAAAAACGAGCGAGATATGGGGCACCCCAGGCTCGTGGCAGGTCAAAATTCTTAACGCCTACACGATGCCATGAGTGACGCACTAAACTAGCGGACTTCCACCACCAACGCTTGCCCGGTGGCGTTACCGAAAATATCGATCACGCGTACCAGAATGCGGTAGTTGGCTGCTTTTTCGTACGCGTGCGAGCCAGAGGTGAGGGGCAGCTTTCTTTCCTTGCGAGTGCGGTAGGCCGCCCAGCCCTGGGTGAAGGTATCGTTTTGAAAGTCCCAGTCCACGGCCCAGTAGTCGATGGAGTCGGACCACTTATTCCCTGTGCTGCGCGCATCCTCGGGAATGAATTCAGTATCTGGAATCGCAAAGCCCTTGAGCGCCACCCGGATGGTGAGATTGCCCAGGTGCTCGATCTCCGCTTCCAAACATGCTAAGGGCCAAAAGCGTAGGTCACCTTTGGCGACCGCCTGCGTTTCCATCGTTTCCTGCGGAATCTGCAGCAGGCGCAGCGTGATCCCCCTTTGCCTCGCGATCCCGGCCATTATGTCGCAGCGTTCGCTCTCCCAGTCCCATCCGAGCACGTGCAACTCTCGCTGCCTCAACCTTGCGCACTCGTCCACGGCGGCGTCGATCTCCTCTGTTGTGGTGGGCAAATCGACCGCTCCAAGATGCACCAGGGCCTCACCCTTCCTGCCGTGAATATGCGCCAGGCCGGCAACTGGCTGTGCGTCGTAGGCCTTGAGCATGAACGCGATGTAGTCACACTGGGCGTCGAAGGTCGCTCCGTGCCAGTGCAGCTGTTCATGCTTGCCCAGACTCAGCACGGCAAAGGGCCTGCATTCCTGGATGTCGAGCAAGCGCTTCCTGGTGGTGTGAATACCCCAGCGGCCGAGATCACAGCCGATCCAGCGGCGATTGAGCTTTTCGGCCACGGAAAGCATGGTGCCCGAACCGCAGAAAAAATCGGCAACCAGATCGCCCTCCGATGAGGCGGCCTGTACGATCCGCCGCAGCAGGGCCTCGGGCTTTTGGGTGGGGAACCCGCAGTTCTCGGTGTGGTCCGCGGGCTGAAGCATTGAGATTCGCCACACATCGTCTACGGTCCGCTCATCGGTTTCGCGATACATCACCTTGCCGTCCGCGCCTTTCGCGTTGACGATGGCTGCCTTTTCCTTGTCCCACAGGCGAACGAGCTGCTTTACTTTGCCTTCAGCCCGCTTCTCCAGCTGCGGCGTGAACTGGTAGGACGGGCTTCTGCGATACCAGAGGACAACATCATGGTTGGACGCAAAGCGCTTCACGTTGCCTTGAAATTTGTTGTAGTAGTACCAGACGATTTCGTTCAGGAAGTTGTCCGCACCGAATACTTCATCGCCGGTCAGCCGCAATAGATGACTGACGTGCCAGTCGCAGTGCAGAAACAAGCTCCCGGTTGGCGCCAGCAGATCCCTGATCAGCCGCAGACGTTCTGCCATCATCGCCAGATACGCGCCGGTGCCGGTCTTCCACGTGTCCCGGTAAGCGACTTGCTGCTCACCGGTGGTAGCGGTGAAGGAGAAATCTGCACCGGTGGCAAATGGAGGGTCGATGTAAATGAGGTCGATCTTGTTCGCAAACTCTTTGAGCAGCGACCCCATTACCAGCAGATTGTCACCCCATATGAGTTGGTTTCGCCATTCTGCTTTGGGCCCGAAGACTTCCCTGGTCTGCAAGGGCAGGTTGGCGCGCGGGGCCTCCGCGAGCACGCCGTCCTCACGATACTTGCCCGGCCAGACCAATTCTGTTTTGGTGATTTGAATCTTTGCCATTGCCAGTTACAGGATAAAACGCGCATCTCCACGAGATGTCCGCTGAACCGGGCGCGATTAAACTTCTACAGGCTTTTCTGCGCGGTGTTCCGTAAACCACTTCTCGTGAGCATGCAGAAGCGAAACGGCGTGCTCTACGTATTTATCCGCTTGCAGGTCGATAGTGCACTCAACGTCGTACCTTACCAAATCCTCGAACTCGGGACGACTGTGAATATCCATACCAATAGGCTACCTGAGTTTTATTCTCGGGCGACCCGTAAAGTGCAGACACGGTATCGCCTTGACAAATGGCCAGAAGCAGACTCACATCAATCGAAACGAGTTAGGGAAATCGTAATCATGGTGGAGACATAAATGACGAGGAGATTGATCCTCTGGTGGGTAGCGCTTTACGCCCTATCTTTGCAGGCCGCCGATATCCGGAATAGTCAGGTGTCGATCTCGTTTTCCTGCGGCCAAGGGTGTCTTTGGGAGCACGGGGGGTACCGATTCGCTCCGCCGACTTTTTCCATCGATGGCAAGCAGGTTTCCGCCGATGTTCCTCATTTAGTTGCTGTGGGGACTCCCACTCATCTCGACAATGGAGTGACTGAGTATTCGTTTGCAGGCCCGCTCGCGCAAGACCCTCTCCTTCAGCTGCGAGTTCAGTTCCAGATTAACGAGGAAACGACGGTGATTCGCTTTCGCTATACGTTGCAAGGCGATCGGCCGCGAATCCTGACTGCACCCGGCGGAGCAAATAGCCTCACCTACCTGGAGACTTCGCTCAAAGAACTACCCAACGCGGAGGAAGTTACACTCTCCAACTTTGCCCAGCTGACCCACAGCTACACACTCTCCGAACAAAAGATTGAGGAGCGATATTTCCAGGATAGCGGCGCCTTGATGGGACCCATCCTCGCTGCCAGTGACAGCCGGCACAGCTTGCTGCTGGCTTACGAGCATGGATCTCAGGTTCCCGACGCATTTCTGCAGTATCAGCTCAGTCCCAATCGAAGCGTGCGCCTGATGGCCGTGAAAGGTAACTATGTCTCCGGCCAGACAATCGATGCCAATCATTCCTGGCAGTCGGTTTGGATGGAGACCGCGGCAGCGCAAGGCGGTATCGATCGGCTCGCCTCCACGTATCGCCGCTTTGTGCTGAAGTACATGACGCAGAACCCGGCAACCCGGAAGCCGTACATTTTCTATAACACCTGGAACTTTCAAGAACGCAACAAGTGGTGGAACGGCAAGCCCTACCTCGAATCGATGAACGAAGAACGCATCCTCAAAGAGATCGACGTTGCGCACCGCATGGGGATAGATGTTTTCGTGCTGGACACAGGATGGTACGAGAAGACCGGGGATTGGACCGTCAGCACTCAGCGCTTTCCGGATGGCCTGAAAGCAGTGAAGAGGAAGCTGGATGGCTACGGTATGCAACTCGGGTTATGGTTTGGCCCCACGACCGCGGCGGTATCGAGCCGCGTGGCGCGCGAGCATCCTGAATGGCGGAGGTCCTGGGATGGTAAAGTGAGCGAGCCCCAGGAAGTATGGGAGACGGAGAAGAGCTATACGATGTGCATGGTAAGCGGGTACGCCGACACCTTCGCAGATGAGCTGATTCGGCTGGCCAGGGAGGTCGGTGTCACTTATTTCAAGTGGGACGCGATTGCGCAGTATGGATGCAATGACCCGCACCATGATCATGGCGGAGAAAGCAACACTCCCCAGGAACGAGCGGACTCATACGCCTTTCAATTGGTCCAGTACATGAGCCGGGTGGCCGATAAGGTTGCCGCCGCGGTGCCCGGAGCGATCGTGGACTTCGATGTGACCGAAAGCGGCCGCGCCATGGGTTTGGCGTTTCTTTCCTCGGGCAAATATTTCCTGATCAACAACGGACCTTATTACCAGAGCTATGACATTCCCATCGATCTTGCCCGAACCAACTCAAACCTGTTTTTCTACCAGGGAGCGGCGCGCACATGGATTGCCCGGTCGCCCTTGACCTTCGATCGATGGATCCCCTCCACCCTGTTTCTGACCCACTATTTTCCCGATGATCCGCAGCAATGGCAGCAGGTGGATGTTGCCTCGCTCATTCTGGGGCAGAACGGAATATGGGGTGATCTACTGAACGTTTCGGACTCCGGAGTCGATTTTATCGGGAGCACACTCGCCAGGTATAAACAGGTCCGTGACGACATTACGGAAAGCGATCCGGTAGTGACTGGTCTTGTTTCCGCCAGCCCCGAGATCCACGAAAAGATCTCGGCCACTACAGGCCGTGGCGCGGTCGTGATTTTTGTTACCGAACGCGGTACATATCGATACATCACCAGCCATAAAGTTGCGCCCGAGCATTGGGCCAGCGAGGGAATCACGATTTCCTCAGACACGGCTGGTCGGGCCAGGATCGAAGCCACCTTCGACAAGCCCGGGGCAAAGATATTATTCTTTGGCGTCCATTAGAGGAACAGTAAAGCATGTTGATGATGGTTCTTCCGCCAAGGGAACACCTCATTCATTTGTCCGCGGTCGATGTTTTGATTATCGCCGTCTATTTCGCCATGGTGCTTTTTATCGGCTTCTACGTGAGGGGCTCGACCAAAACCAGCAAAGAGTTCTTCATGGCTGGGAGGGAGATGACGGCGTGGATCGCGGGCGTGAGCTTTATTTCCGCCAACCTGGGCTCCCTCGAGATGATGGGCTGGGCGGGTTCCACGTATCAGTATGGCATTCTCGCGCTGCACGCTTATTGGGTTGCTGCGATCCCGGCGATGTTGTTTCTCGGCCTGGTGATGATGCCGTTCTACTACATTTCGAAGACGTTCTCGGTACCGGGATATCTCCATCTCCGCTTCGGCAACCCGACGCGGGCGTTCTCTGCCATCAGCTTTGCCTTCATGACGATTCTGATGAGCGGCATCAATATGTATTCGATGGCTCTGGTGATGAAGGTTGTTCTCGGGTGGGACCTCAACTTCAGCATCTGGCTCTCTTCCCTCGTGGTCGCTATTTATGTAGCGTTAGGAGGACTGCGCTCCGCAATCTTCAATGAGATTCTGCAGTTCGTTTTGATATGGGCGGGAGCGTTGCTGATTCCCATTCTCGGCATGATCGAAGTGGGCGGCTGGAGGAACCTGACCCGCCAAATCCAAACCAATCTCGGGCGGTCGGACTACACCCATCTTTGGAGCACCATGGGACATTTCAAAGACAATCCCATGGGCGTGCATTGGACGGGCCTGGTTTTCGGCTGGGGCTTTGTGCTCTCGTTTGGCTACTGGACTACCGATTTCCTGGTCGTCCAACGGGTGCTCGCCGCGAACAGCCTTCGTTCCGCCCGCCTCGCGCCCATCATCGGCGCAGCTTTCAAGATGATGGTACCCCTCATCGTCATCCTCCCTGGACTTCTGGCGTTGGCGGTTTTGCCGTTCCGCCTGCTGCCCGAAGGCGTAGCCGTCGCGACCAACGCCCACAGCTACAACGAGGTATTGCCGCTGATGCTGGTGCGCTACTGCGGGCCTGGATTGATTGGGCTTGGCGTCACTGCGCTGATTGCCGGCTTCATGTCTGGAATGGCCGGCAACGTGAGCGCATTTTCGACCGTGTGGACTTACGACATTTATGGCGCCTTCCTGCATAAGAAAGCCTCGGACCGGCACTACGTGGCCATGGGCCGCTGGTGCACCCTGATCGGCGTGCTGGTGTCGGTAGGTACGGCTTACCTGGTGCAGCATTCCGCCAGCATCATGGACTATGCCATGCAGCTCTTCAGTTTCTTCATCGCGCCGCTTTTTGGCACCGTGATCCTGGGCATGCTGTGGAAGCGCGCCACCGATCAAGGTGGCTTTTGGGGGCTGCTTGCCGGAACCCTGACATCGATTGGACTGTGGGTTTGGGTGGTCAAGGACCCCTCAGCGTTGCGCTATGTTGCGCTTTCCCCGGACGCGAAAGAGATGGCGGAAAGCATGTATCGCGCATTGTGGGCCTGGATTGTCTGTGTTGGGGTCACGGTCCTGGTGAGCCTGGCGACGAAAGCCCGGCGCGCGACGGAACTCGAAGGACTGGTCATGGGAGTATCCGCCATACCAACAGCGGAGAAATGCCGTTGGTATCAGCAGCCAATATTCTGGGGAGGCGTGATTGCTTCTGTCTTCGTGGTTCTGAACATCGTGCTTTGGTAGCTTTTGGAGGAATGATGATAAACCGTGGATGTGGTTGCTGCTCTTGCCCGCGAGCCCTGTGGGCGGCCCCAAACCCGGAATGGACGACGCCGCAGGCGCCGTTCCGCATTGCAGACAACCTGTACTACGTGGGCAGCAAGGACCTGGCGTCTTACCTGGTGGTGACCCCGAAGGGCGACATCCTGATTAACTCCAGCCTGGAGAGCTCGCCTCCTCTGATTCAAAAAAGCGTGGAACAGCTTGGGTTTCACGTCAACGACATCAAGATCCTGCTCATCAGCCATGCGCATGACGACCACGACGCGGGCAGCGCTGAGATCAAGCGAATGACGGGCGCCAAGTACATGGTGATGGATGGCGATGTGGATGTTGTGGAGAGCGGAGGCGCCAAGGACTTCGCTTACCCTAAGAACCTCTATCCCGCGACGAAGGTAGATCGTGTGCTGCACGATGGTGATCAGGTGCGGCTGGGCGGCGCGGTGCTGGTCGCGCATAAGACTCCGGGACATACTCGCGGCTGTACGACCTGGACGATGCGCGCGCCGCTGGGCGGTAAGGTTCGCGATGTGGTGATTGTGGGCAGCTGGAATGTCAACCCGGGATACCGTCTGGTCGACCTGCCGGGAAAGCCTGCGTATTATCCCGGGATTGCCGCGGACTATGAGCGAACCTTTGCGGTCTTGAAAAGCCTGCCATGCGACGTGTTTCTCGGGGCACATGGCGCCTACTTTGGAATGCTGGAGAAGCTGGATCGAGCGAAGGCCGGAGCCGGAGAAAGCGTCTGGATTGATCCGGAGGGTTATAAGGCAGCCGTGGCAGAACGACAAGCGGCCTTTGAGGCGGAACTGAAGCGCCAACAGGGCGGAGGCTAGCTTTCGGTAAGTCTCGCAGGGACGGCTGAGAGTGAGCGCTAACTTGTTTGGCAGGTAGAGATTCTCAGGATGGCGTATTACAGCTTCGGGGGCAGGCGATCCAGCGTGGCCCGATCGGGTATTCCGTCGAAGTATTTGGTGAGGGCCTCGGCGAAGACCTCGTTGCCGCTGCTCTGATCAGACGAACCCCGCGAGGCTGCCCATCCGAAAAGAGTGACCGAGGAGTGAAACTTGAGGTTGTCGGGCCAGCCAAAGATGTCGTTGATCGGGCGGCCGGCCACCGCGTTGACCAGGCCGGTACAGTCGCGCAGGCGCGAGCCAAGAACCGGATGAAGAAGATAGGCCCGGGCCTCGTTGAGGCCGGAAATGGCAAAGCGCTGAGCCATTGGGCTCAAACCAAGACCCTGTATCTGGGGGAAGACGAACCACATCCAGTGGGACCGCTTCTTTCCCGCAACCAGCTCGGACCGTACCTGCGCCAGGCAAGAGTCCTGCGCGTCCACGAATCGCTGGAGATGGTAAGGGTCGTCCATTGTTGGGCAATTATAAGATTGCACTCAATGGCGATGATCGGCAAAGCGATCCGAAACGGCAAGCGTTATGTGAATCCGGTGCCCACCACTGTGGGTGGTGGGTCAATATTCTTCAACGTGCTGTGGCGCTACCTGACCGACAGGGCGGAGCGCATTCCCAAGCAAACGCTGGGACCGTTCCGGACCGATTCGCGAGTGTATGAGAAACCGCCGGCAAGTGGCCTGCGAGTGACCTGGATGGGCCACTCGTCTATGCTGGTGGAGATCGACGGGGTACGGGTGCTGGTGGACCCGGTGTGGGACCAGCGGGCAGCGCCCGTGGAGTGGTTCGGGCCCAAGCGATTTTTCGCGCCGCCCTTGCCCCTGGAAGATCTGCCGCGGATCGACGTGGTGCTTCTGTCCCATGACCACTACGACCATCTGGGCGCTCGCACCGTGCGCCGCCTGGCACACATGGAATCCACTGCCGCAGCAGAGTGGGTGACCGCACTAGGAGTGGGAAAGGTTCTTAGGGACCTCGGCGTAAAGCGTGCGCACGAGTTGAACTGGACCGAGAGCCTGAGCGTGGGTCCGCTCGCATTGACTGCGCTGCCGGCGCGCCACTTCTCGGGAAGAAGTCTCTTGACCCGCTTCGAGACGCTCTGGACTTCTTTCATTCTCGCCGGCCCAAAGCACCGGGTCTACTATGGGGCAGATTCGGGAGAGTGGGAGGGATTCAGGGAGATTGGCCAGGCGTATGGTCCGTTCGACTTGACCATGCTGGAGATTGGCGCGTTCGATCCCTTGTGGGCAGATATTCACATGGGGCCCGACGGAGCGGCGAGAACCTTTCGCGCCATGGGGGCCACGGGGTTGATGATGCCCATCCACTGGGGATTGTTCAATCTTGCTTTGCACCCCTGGCAACAGCCGATCGAACGCGTGTTTAGTATCGATGATCTGAAGATTTGGGCGCCCGAGCCAGGAATGCCGGCAGAGGTGGTCCAGGGAATTGAGTTACGGTCGGACTGGTGGCGGCGATAAACTATCCATCCATGCGTGCCCAGAGTCTTTTTCTCCTTCTGTCTTCATGCTGTCTCAGCATCGCTCACGCCCAGTCTGACCCGTGGCGCACCTGGCACGTGGTTGGCGGCGCAAATAACATTCATTATTCGACGCTCGACCAGATCAATCGCGATAACGTGCATTCTCTCGAGGTCGCCTGGACGTTCGACAGCGGAGATCAACATCCCAAGTCTGAGATGGAGTCGAATCCCATCGTTGTGGATGGCGTGTTGTACGCAACCACGCCAAGCGGAGACGTGGTTTCTCTGGATGCGGCGACCGGCACATTGCACTGGCGGTTCGATGCCAACCAGGGCCTCAGGAATATTGGCAAGGTGCGCAACCGGGGCGTGACCTATTGGGCAGAGGGAAACGATCGCCGCATCTTCGTGGGTGTCCGCCAATACCTCGTCTCACTCGATGCCCAAACCGGAAAACCGATTGCTGCCTTCGGCAAAGGCGGCCGTATCGATCTGCGGGAAGGGTTGGGCCGTGAACCGCTCAATTGGGTCACCATGACCAGCCCCGCGGTGGTGTACAAGGACCTGGTGATTGTTGGCGGCGCCATGAGTGAAGTGCTCCCGGCGTCGCCGGGAGATATTCGCGCCTACGATGTGCACAGCGGCCAATTGCGATGGTCGTTTCACACCATTCCGCACCCCGGGGAACTCGGCTACAAGACGTGGCCGAAGACAGCGTGGACTTATAGCGGGGCGGCCAACAACTGGCCTGGAATGACGATCGACGATAAGCGCGGAATCGTATTCGTCCCCACCGGATCGGCGGCTTCGGACTTTTATGGCGCGAATCGAACTGGAGACGATTTATTTGCCAACTGCCTGATCGCGCTCAATGCGGAAACCGGCAAACGGATGTGGCATTTCCAGTTCGTGCATCACGACATCTGGGATCGCGACCCGCCGTCGGCGCCCACCCTGGTTACCGTGAAACGCAAAGGGCAGGACGTGGATGCAGTGGCGCAGACCACCAAGCAGGGATTCGTCTTCCTCTTCGATCGGGATACCGGGAAGCCGCTGTTCCCAATCAAGAGCCGCAAGTATCCGCCCTCGGATCTGGAGGGTGAAGTCACGGCCAAAGAGCAGTCGCTGCCAGTGCTGCCTGCTCCTTTCGCCCGGCAGAAGCTGACCGCGGATATGATCACCACGCGTACCCCTGAGGCACACCAGGAAGCGCTCGAGCGCTTCATGAAGCTGCGCAGTGACGGGCAGTTCATTCCCGGAAGCACGCAGGGAACGATCATCTTTCCCGGATACGATGGTGGCGCGGAGTGGGGTGGAGGGGCCTTTGATCCAACCACAGGCCTGCTGTATGTGAATGCCAATGAGATGGCGTGGGTCCTACGGCTGGTGCCGCAAAAGCCTCGAACGGGGGAAGCCAACGGGCGAGACATCTATCTGCGCAACTGTTCCGCTTGCCACCGCGCCGACAGAACGGGGGCGCCGCCGGAGTTTCCGTCCCTGATTGGCGTTGGGGACCGTTACGAAGAAGGGACGGTCAAGGGGCTGATCTCGCAAGGGGCTGGGCGCATGCCCGGCTTCGAAAACCTGGGCCACGACCAACTGCAAGCGGTGTTTGAATACGTCTATTACGGCAAGGAAACGGTGGTCAAAGATAACGGTCCGTCGCCGCTCGATGCCAAGTACATCAGTGACGGATACAATAAATTCCTCGACAAGGATGGCTACCCTGCCATCCAGCCTCCCTGGGGCACCCTGACTGCCATCGATCTGAATAGCGGGAAGACGGTTTGGAAAATTCCCCTGGGTGAATATCCCGAACTTGCCGCCCAGGGAGTCACCGGCACGGGCAGCGAAAATTACGGAGGCCCAGTGGTGACCGCGGGTGGTCTGTTGTTTATTGCCGCTACCAGCTATGACAAAGTCTTTCGCGCGCTGGACAAGAGCACGGGCAAGGTTCTCTGGCAAACCACGCTGCCTGCGGCGGGAAATGCCACTCCTTCTACGTATGAGGTGAATGGCCGGCAATATATTGTGATTGCCGCCGGCGGAGGAAAGTCCCCGGCGCCTTCAGGCGGCAGCCTGGTGGCCTTCGCGCTTCCGAAGTAGCCCTCCCTCTGCTACCATGCAGCGCATGCTCACTCGTAGAACCTTCGTAAGCATGACCGCCGCATCGCTCGCCGGGCGTGCCCTGGCCGCACAGGAGCCAAGCGCTCCCGGCCAGGCAAGCGCGCAGTTTTCCGTCATGATCTGGACGTTGAACAAGCTCGGCACTTTTGAAGAAAATCTGGACCGGGTGGCGTATGCGGGCTTCCACCATGTGGAACTGGTGGGCGAATTCAAGAAATGGTCGGAGGACGATTATCGCCGGATCCTGGCGCGCATGAACACTTTGAAAATCTCCGTGGACGCAACCTCCGGCGTGAGCTCCGGCTTCGCCGATCCCGCGGGACAAGACGCGTTTCTCTCTGCCCTCAAGGATCTCATCCCAGCGGCCAAGCGGTTAGAGTGCAAGCAGATCATCCTGCTCTCGGGTAAGCGCATCGAGGGAGCTCCGGCGGGTAGCCAGCATGCGGCCTGTATCGAGGCCTTGAAACGAGCTGCGGATTTACTGAACACCGCGGGCCTGGTGGCGGTCATCGAACCGATCGACCGGATTGAGAATCCGACCATCTACCTGGATGGCGTAACGGAAGCCTTCGAGATCGCGCACGCGGTGGGGAGCCCTAACATCCGGGTGCTCTATGACGTCTACCATGAGCAGCGCGAGTTCGGTAACCTGATTGAGAAGTTCGAGAAAAACATTGACCAAGTTGGCCTGATTCACATCGCCGACGTTCCCGGACGGCATGAACCGGGCACCGGCGAAATTAATTACCTCAACATTTACCGCAAGCTCGCGGAGCTGAACTACAAGGGCACGATCGCCATGGAGTTCTACCCTACCGGCGGCATCGCGGAAACGCTGCGGCGCGCGCGGGACCAGGCGCGGGCAATCCTGATTCAGTAGAACCGGGACAGGCGGGGCTTACTTTCGGCCCTTGACTTTGGTCTTCTTGGTGGCGGCAGGCTTGCCTTTGGCCTTGCCGTTCTTCTCCACACGAAGCTTCCAGGCTGTGTGCAGTGCACCGGCAAGGAGGTCTTCATTGGCGGCTGCCAGGCGGATGTGGGTCACTCCCATTCTGCCCCAGCCGCCGGCAACCGGCAGAAATACCTCTGGCTGCTCTTCGACGAAGGTTTGTTGCTGTGCGGGGGAAAGCATCAGGTTCCCGTATCCCTGATGCTGGTGGGCGAGGGTAGCGAATATCCTGCCACCTACGCGGAAATCGGCGGCTCCCATGTGCGATCCTTCTTCCGCACCTTCCAGAAGCAGCGCCAGGCGTCGAAAATCATTTGCGTTCATCATCGCTGCTCAACGAACCAGAGTCAGATAAAGAGCCATGGCGATCCCGACAGCAGACAACACCAGTCCCAGAATCACTGCATCGGTGGATACGCGCCCTGCCCGCCATTCCCCCGATCGGAGCTCGCGCACCAGTTGAACATGGCGCACCACCGCAGAGAGGGTAACCACCACGCCCAGGGCCACTAACAGCACTCCAGACCAAAGGGAAAGACCCGTCGTTTGGGCGGGGAGACGGTTCGCGCCGGCACTCAGCTCGCGCAGAAACAGCCCGAAGCGGCTGACTGCAAAGCCAACGCCCATCAAACCCAACCCGGTGCGAATCCAGGCGAGAAAAGTCCTCTCTGCTGCAAAGTAGACTCGGGGATCTTGTTCTGCAGGATTTTCCATGGAGGGATTGTAACTGCTTAGCCGCCGGCGAGCAGCCTGGTGACCCGATCATGAAGCTGCGCCGCATCAAACGGCGCGCGAACCTTGATGTCGTTGTCGAAATAGACATAGACATCGCGACGTTTGCGTTTTGGCGCATTGCGATTGCCGGCCTTTCTGCCATCGTCCACTTCCCCTCCCCGGGCCCAGGTGACTACGCGGCGAGCCCATAGGTCAAGTGCTTCGGCTTCGTAGCCGCTGGCATATAGCTCCTCGCTGCCATGAAGACGGCAATAGACAAAGCCCGACGTAACATCCATCAACAAGGGCCACTCGACGGTATCCGCCACGACTAACCCCACGCCGTAGCGTCTTAGAAGGCGAATGAATTTTTCATCGACAAAGCTTTCGTGTCGAATCTCCATCGCGTGACGGATGGGCGCGTCTTTCCGCACTTGAAACCAGGAGCGGCCGCGCATGCGGTCGTCGTGCTTGCGGGCAAGCTCCGCAGCCTGCGTGAGAGTTCCGGGCAGCAAGGCGAGGAAGAGTTCCAGTCGCTCCGGCTCGAAGACGAAGTTGGGCGGAAACTGCCACAGAATGGGGCCCAGCTTGGCGCCAAGGCGTAGCAGCCCCTGGGCAAAAAAGTTTGCCAGCGGCCCTTCGACATTGCGCAGACGAAGCATGTGCGTGATGTAGCGCGAGCCCTTGACGGAAAAAGTGAAGTCGTCTGGCGTCTCCGCGTGCCATTGAGAAAAGCTTAGCGGTCTTTGCAGGGAATAAAACGAACCATTCAACTCGATGGTGTTGAACTTTCGCGAGGCGAACTCCAACTCCCGCCGCTGAGGCAGTTTCTCGGGGTAAAAGACACCACGCCAGCCTGCGTATCTCCAACCGGAGATACCAATATGGATCTTGCCGGGAAACATCGCTACCGTGGCGAGACGTTGCTGGTTGCCTGGTGGCGCTCGTGGGCACTCGCGCGAATTTTTTCG
This sequence comes from uncultured Acidobacteriaceae bacterium, assembly GCA_963757515.1. Classification (GTDB taxonomy): domain Bacteria; phylum Acidobacteriota; class Terriglobia; order Terriglobales; family Acidobacteriaceae; genus PALSA-350. The sequence continues at coordinate 870,658 of CAVWRV010000001.1, forward strand.
TAAGTTCTGGCCAGCTCGTCCAGCTCGACCTCAGACAGCTTTTCTACATCGATCATTTTGTTCTTTGCTTTGTCTACCGCGTGGATCAGCTCGTTCAGCTTTAAATGAATGGCCCTGGCATCGCGGTTCTGGGTGTTCTGGATGAGGAAGACCATAAGAAATGTGACGATGGTTGTGCCGGTATTGATGACCAGTTGCCAGGTATTGGAGTAGTGGAAGATGGGGCCGGTAAGGCCCCAGAAGATTATGACCCCGGTGGCCGCGACAAAGGACCAACGGGAACCGAGAAAGTGCGAACTGCGGGAGGCAAACCTGCCGAACCGGTCGGAATGGGTGACGACCGTGGTTAGGGTGGGAACTTTTAGTGTAACCTTGGCTGCTTTCACAATGCCCTCCGTGCTGTGGCATATCCTGCGGCAACTAGGATGCAGTTTTTTGCCGGGAGAACACCATTTTTGAAGCAGCAAGTGTAGTTTGGCACTGTGGTATCGGGCATCCCGATTTAGTCCCGCCGCGGCGGTCGGCTTCGACATGTATCAGCCGGTAGCGATGGCTAGCGGCAACGAATTACAACCGTCCCTGCGGGGCTAAACGGAGCCCCGCAGGGGTGGCAACGACAGTTCTGGTGGGGGCTAATTGGCTTTCTTTTCTGGTACTTTAGCGCCCTTCTTGCGGGCTTCGGACAGACCTATCGCGATGGCTTGCTTCCTGCTTGTTACCGTCCCACCCTTACCGCCTTTTCCTGACTTGAGGGCGCCGGTTTTCTCCCGGTGCAGGGCACTCTTGACGCTCTTAGCCGCGGCTTTTCCGTACTTTGCCATGTTGTCCTCGAGATTGAAAAGCCTGCCGAAATCAGGCGGCGGCCTGAAAGTTGACCCGCTCAGCGATTTCGCTGAGAAGTTCATCCGCGTTGCTTTCCTCTTCTTCGATGGACTCGAGCACAACCTCGTCCTCGGTAAGGCCTAGAATCTCGGCCCAGCGACGCAATGTGCCATAGACCGCGATTTCATGATGCTCAACTTGCTGCGCCGCACCGATAAGGGCGATGTCTCGAATCGAAGAGTCGGTGACATCCTTAACGGTATCGGACGCTTCGCTGGTGAGCCCGTTGATGACCTTACAGGTTTTCGTCTTGCTGTCGCCAATATTGCGCTGGAGCAAAGCCTCAACTTTGGCGACGTGACCGTCGGTTTCTTTCAGGTGAGTTTCAAAAGCTGTGACCAGTTCGGGATCAGAGGCCTTGTCAATAAGATCCGGAAGGGCCTTGGTGATCTTCTGTTCCATATCAAGCGCCTTCTTCAGATTGCTGATGTAAAGGGTCCGTAGATCCTGAATGTTCGCTGAGAAAACTTTCATTGCACTCGCTCCTTTGGCCCAAACGCGGGTTAACTAGTGGGATGCACAGGTGAAGCCGGGGTTGCTATGGCCCGACGGGGCGGGTATTCGCCAGCGAAACTTTTTTGTGGCTCAGCGTGTCTAAGGTAATCAACATTGCTTTGCACCATGACCGAAAAAAAATTGGGGTCTATAATGGCTCAGCTGGGGGGGAGAATGAGATGAACATCTCAGAGGATTCCACGGTGTTGTCGTCCTGGAAAGATATAGCCAGGTATCTGGGTAAGGGGGTCAGGACAGTACAGCGCTGGGAGCGCCACCTTGGACTTCCGGTCCGCCGCCCGATCGGCGCCTCGCAGAAAAGTGCTGTCGTGCTCTACCGCGGCGATGTGGATGCATGGCTGGCCACTCGTTTCTCGGCGCGGCCACTCGAAAAGAGTGAGATCCAGCGCAACCGGTCCTCCCGCTCGGCCCGCTCCACCCTCATCGAAGGCATTCGAACGGCACGTGAACTTAGATCCGCCAATCAGGCGCTTACCGAACAAATTACGGCCTCTATCCGTGTGCTCACAGAGCGATGCGACCGCCTGACCGCCCAAGGTCTGCAGGAGCCCCGCCTGACGGATTTTGGGAGACCCGCAGAATGGGTAGTACCGGAACTGACCGCCGTCCCGGAATTGGTACCGGGCCCCTCGAATACGGTGGGTTCGGAACGGATCGCCTGACACCCTTAGCCTGATTGAACCACGACAAAGCACTGCTACGGCGTCGCTTCGCAGGAGGAGTATTCTCTCAAACAAGAGAAGCGGCGGCGGGCTTAGTGTGCCGTCGAGCTAAGGAGCAAGATGCCGGCCAGAAAGCCCTTGAAAAGCAGCAAAGCGCCCGCGCCGGCGATCGCTGCCGCGAATGTCTCTCAGCGCTTTCCGGTGGTGGGGATCGGTGCTTCTGCCGGCGGCCTGGAAGCAGCGACCGGATTTCTTAAGGAGCTATCACCGCATCTGGGTATGGCTTATGTATTGGTGCTCCACTTGGACCCTGCCCGAGAGAGCAAACTAACGGAGATCCTGGCACGCACGACCCCCATTCCAGTGGTGCAGGCACAAGACGGCATGCGCGTAGAGCCAGATCATGTCTACGTCATTCCTCCGAATTGTGACATGACGATCGAGCACTGGGTGCTGCATCTGCGAGATCGGGAGCCGCACCGATCGGCGAATACGACCATTGACACTTTCCTGCGATCTTTGGCTGTCGGCCATGGGAGCGATGCCATCGGCGTGATCCTCTCGGGAACCGCTTCCGACGGCACCCTCGGCCTGACGGCAATCAAGGGCGAAGGAGGAATTACTTTCGCCCAGGAACCAACCACCGCCAAGTACGATGGCATGCCGGCCAGCGCCATCGCCTCGGGCTGTGTGGACTTTATCCTCAATCCGGTAAACATGGCGAAGGAGATCGCTCGCATCAGTCAACATCCTTATATCTCTGACCGCCTCAGCCCTGAGCAAGAGCAGGTTGGCGACGACAGCGATATGGAAAAGATATTCCGTTTGCTGCGACGATTCACGACGGTCGATTTCTCCGGGTACAAATCGCCGACCATCGGCCGCCGCATTCAACGGCGGATGGCTCTCCAAAAGATTGAGAATCTGCGGGATTATGGTAACTTCCTGCATCGCGATTCGCGGGAACTAGAAGCCCTGTACCATGATCTGCTGATCAACGTAACCAGCTTCTTTCGCAATCCGGAAGCGTTCGCGGCACTCAAACAGGCTGTCTATCCATCCATTTTGCAGGCGCGAACCTCTTCTTCCGGACCGGTCCGCATTTGGGTCCCGGGGTGCTCGACCGGCGAAGAGGCTTATTCGCACGCGATGTCGATCGTAGAGTTTTTCGGTGAAGAACGAGCAGATATTCCGATCCAGGTCTTTGGTACCGACCTGAGCGAGAGGGCGATCCAACGTGCCAGAGCAGGGGTGTACAAGGAAAATATTGAGGCGGACCTGACGCCAGCCAGATTGCGGCGCTTCTTTTACAAGGCCGACGGCGGGTACCAGATCAAGAAGACCATTCGGGATCTGTGCATTTTTTCTACGCAGAACGTATTCAACGATCCGCCCTTCTCGCGCATGGATCTGGTCAGTTGCCGCAATGTGATGATTTACTTAAGTCAATCGCTGCAGAAAAGAGTGGTACCTATCTTTCACTATGCATTGAATCCTACCGGGTTCCTCATGCTGGGAAGCACCGAGGGCCTCCTGGGTGCGGGTTCGGAGCTTTTCGAAATGACCGACAAGAAACAGAAAATCTTCCGTAAGCGGTTGGTGGCAACGCCGGCGGCCTTCGCCTTTTCCGTTGGCAGGCCTGAGCCCCAATCGAGTGACGCGCAGCCGGCGCCGGCGTCCAAGCAGCCGGAAACACTCAAGATCCCAATGGAGTTGCAGCGCGAGGCAGACCGTCTGCTGCTATCGAGGTACGTGCCGCCTGCAGTGTTGATCAACGAACATCTGGAGATTCTCCAGACCAGGGGACGCACCGCTTCCTTTCTGGAGCTTCCCTCCGGGAAGGCCAGCCTCAATCTGTTGAAGATGGCTCGGCCCGGCTTGTTATTTGAGCTCCAGGGCGCGATCGATGAAGCGCGGAAGCAAGGCTTCGAAGCTATACGACAGCACGTACGGGTGGAAGACGAGAAGATCAAAGCGGTAACGATTCGGGTGGTTCCCTTCAAGGTTCCAACCCAGACACAGCACAGCTTCCTGATCGTGTTTGAAAGTGATTCGCCGGCCGAGGATGGAGTATCGGCGACGGGTCTTTCGCGAGCTTCGGCCGCTTTGGACCCGGTGAGTGCAGAAGGTCATTCTTCGCTGGAAAGACAGATCGTCCAGTTGCGGCAGGAGCTGGCGGCCACCAGGGAGTACCTGCAGTCGATCATCGAGTCACAGGAAGGCACCAACGAGGAGCTGCAGTCGGCCAATGAGGAGATTCAATCGGGCAACGAAGAGCTGCAGAGCACCAACGAAGAGTTGCAGACCTCGAAAGAGGAGCTGGAATCGGCCAACGAGGAACTGCATACGGTCAACGAGGAGATGCAGCACCGCAACGAACTGCTCACCCAGCTGAACAACGACCTTACCAACCTGTTGTATAGCGTCAGCCTGCCTATCGTCATGGTAGGAGCGGATCTAAGCGTTCGCCGCTTCACGCCCCAGGCGGCGTCAGTGCTCGGTTTAACGTCCAGCGACATAGGCCGCCCCATGCCAAGGCTGAGACTCAAGCTGGATATGGGCAGCCTGGAGCAGAATATGCTGGACGTGATCCAGCAGGTTCAGTCGCAACAACTGCACGTTCAGGATAGCGATGGAAAATGGTGCATTTTGCGGATCGTGCCTTACCGGACCATGGATAACCGGATCGATGGTGTGGTTCTCAGCATAATGAACGAGGTGGGGAGTTTTTCCGGCGACGGCGCGGCAGCAAAACACGCGCCTAAGAAAGGGAAAAGCGGGAGCAAAGCCGGTACAGGATCCCGGCGTAAGTAGTTGTTCCCCGGGAGCGACGCCTGGCATCGCACAGTGAAAAGTCCGGCTTTGGGAAAGGCTTGGCGGTTCCATAAAGCCTATTTCCGTGTAACCGGCAACCCATGGGTCCCCGGGGACCTCACACCTATCGTGCTGCCAAAAGGCATTCCATGATGAGGGAAACAGGTCCAGCCGCTCCGCCCCGCGATCCGCGGGGAGAGGAACGCACGCTCCGCCTGGAAACGGCGTTGCGCCGGTCGGAGAAGCTGGCGATGGCGGGACGGCTGGCGGCTTCGGTCATGCATGAGATCAATAATCCCTCGCAGGCTATCGCCGATTTGGTCTATCTCATTGCGAAAGAGGCGGATCACCCTGAACTGGTCCGGGCGCGCGCGGCGCAAATTGAGGAACAGCTGGTACGCATACAGTACATCGCCAGGCAGACCCTTTCTTTTTTTCGAGACAGCCCGCGGAGCCAGACAAACGATTTAGTCCCGCTGGTGGATACGGCTTTGCGCTACCATGCTGGGCTGCTGGAAGAGAAACACATCCAGGTACGAAAAGAGATGCCGGATCGTCTGCTCGGTACGGTATTCCCTGGTGACTTTCTGCAGCTGGTGTCGAACCTGGTGAAAAACGCGGGGGAGGCGCTGCCCGCGGGCGGAACGCTTTCGGTTCGGCTGCGGGCAAGAAGGGTAAACGGACGCGCAAATGCATGCCTGACCGTTGCGGACAACGGGCGAGGCATTCCGCCGGCCATGCGGTCGCGCATGTTTGAGGCATTTCAAAGCGATAAGGCGGATGCAGGCAATGGCCTGGGATTATGGATTTCGAAAACCATCGTGGAAAAACATGGAGGGCAGATCCAGTGGCGCAGCTCTACGCAGGGCAGAGCCCAGGGCACGACTTTTTCCGCGTTGTTGCCATTAGAGGGGGCGGAGATTACAGGGGCACATGACCGGTCAGGTTGATTGTTCAGCCAGGTGGGCCACCACGCGCAGAAGGTCATCCACGCTGTTGACCGGCTCCAGCAGCTCATCAAAAAGGCCGGGCGCATCGGCGAGGTCGTTGAGGCCGCTGAGCCGGAGCAGCTTATCCCCTGGCCAGCTACTGCGGATGGCGACTGCCAGGAGCGCCAGCTCATAAAACTCCAGGGTGTGGCAAAAGACCCAGACCTTGGGCCCGCGTCCCTTTCGGATCTCCGCCGTGGCCTGGTCTGGAGTCATCGAGTGGACTGTATACCCGGCAGAACCGATGAGCTTGGCCCGAAGACGCAAAAGCTCTTGATCTCGGCCAATTTGTATCACTATGGATGGCGTCCCGGCAGACTGGAGATGAGGATCGCGGGGCTCCGTGAATGAAATTACCCTTCCTGCCAGCATCGTCGCTCCTTCATTCTGCGAACGGAAAACGCCATAGGGTAGGGATGGACGATCGCTTGACAGAATTTGCTGCCCTTTGAGAATCGATGCCTACTAAGCTGAGCCTACTGGAGGGTTGCTGAGGGCAGAAGCGACAAATGACGCCAGATCACGATGGCTGGAGGCACTCGCGTGCGATCTGCAGCTCTTCTTCGGTGAGGACGACAAGGGCATGAAGCGCTGAACTGCCGGTCGAGAGTTGGCCCTCGTGGACTGGGAAGGCCGGCATTTTTGGGATGACTGAACGTTCTGCGAGACCTGAAAAAGAAACAGCAGGCGCCCCATGGTCTGTGATAGGGATAGACTTTAGTCCTGCGTTTTATGTGACGGGGACCGAGAGTGCACCCGCGAGGCAGCCGTGACGCACTCTGGAGCCACTCAGGGAAATGGCCGGCTCAAGGCCGGCCACTGTTTCCCCACCTCTCCTCAATTCGAGAGATCAACCTCGACAATGATTGGAACCCGGGAAGAGCCCGCCGGTTGCTGCGATTCTCCTTGGCCGACGGCCCTCCCCGCCGCTCTTACTAGAGAGATGCCGTTCGATAGGCTGCGGTGGCCTCCGCGAGCGAGACCCCGCCACTTGCCTCCAATTTGTTAAGAGGTGGCTGGACAAAGTGAAAGGTGTTCGCTTTTTTGACGACAGGCCCAAAGCGACTTGAATCCGCATTGCCTGCCGGGATTTCCAAGCTTTGCACCATGTTCTATAGTCGAGGGTGGATTCCGTACAATTCCAGCCAGGCAGAATGCGTCTCCGAGCCCTCATATTCGTTGTACTCCTGTCAACCGCAGCCGCCGGGCACGCCAACGTTACACCTTCCCAGAAGGCGGAGGCGGCGAAGGCGAACAATCTCGGCACTGCCCTAATGAATCAGCAGTTGCTGGATAAAGCGGCCGGAAAATTCGCAGATGCCTACCAGCTTGACCCTACGCTGGTTCAGGCCGAGGTCAATCGCGGTATCGCCCTGGTCTATCTGCAAAAGATGCCGGAGGCACAGGAGGCACTCGAAAAAGCCGCGGCCCAGGATGCGAAGGATCCTCATATCTGGTACGCGCTGGGGATTTTGTACCGCATTGAAGCGCAATATCCGCAGGCCCTGGAAAGCTTTCAAAAAGTAGCGGCGCTCGATCCGGACGATGCGGACACGCACTACTTTTTGGGTTCCGTTCTTCTTGAATTGCATCAGCCGGACCAGGCTCTTATCGAGTTCCAGACTGCTTTGCGGCTTAACCCGGTACATGCGTCGGCTCAATTTGGCCTGGCCAAGGTTCTGCAGCGCTTGGGCAGGCGCGAAGAGGCGACAGCGGCCTTTCGCCGCTTCGAAACGCTGAACCAGGAGAAGGTCGGTTCTCCGCTCGCGCACACCTACGGAGACGAGGGCCGCTATTCGCTGGTACAGAACGCGCTGAACCTGAATCCCCAAGTGGGACCGATGATTCCGGTCACCTTTACTCCACAACCACTTGATCACCTCGCCGCTCCGGCTGCCAAGCCAGGCGATCGGCCCCGGGGAGGAGCATGCCTAGTTGCGCCCGCGGGAGAACAGCCGTATCTCCTGGTGATGGCGTCGGGAGAAGAGGCGATCCGGACCTACGCCAAGTCGGGAAGCGGAAGCTTCGTGCTTGTGCCCAGCGCGCAAACAGGCTTAGTAGCCAGCGGAACCGGGGTGGCCTGCACTGTCGGCGATTTCGATAATGACGGGCTGCCCGACGTCGCCGTGGCCATGAGCGACCGCGTGTTGATGTTCAAGAACCATGGCGGTGGCAAATTCACCGACGTGACGGCGGCCACCGGAGTGCAACCGTCCAACCATCCCGCGGGCATTACCTTCGTCGACTACGACCACGATGGCGACCTGGACCTGTTTGTGACCGGCCAGCCCTCTGCTGCAGGATCGAAGCCCAATGTTCTGTGGCGCAACAACGGCAATGGGACCTTTACCAACTGGACCGAGCAAGCAGGCCTTGGCGGTGAAGGTACGACGGTGGCGGCAACCTTGTCTGACCTCAACAACGATCGGGCGGTGGATCTGCTGGTAACCGGTTCGGGCCCGGCTCCCACGTTCTTCGCCAACCCTCGCGAGGGCTTGTTCAAGGCTTCTCCGCTGTTTGCCGACACCAGCTTGCCCCCTACGGTGGGGGCGGTGGTGTTGGACTTCAACAAGGATGGATGGATGGATGTAGCCCTGACCCACGCCGGTAGCCCGGGCATCACGCTGTGGCGCAATGTGCAGGGCAAGCGCTTCGAACGCGTCCCTTTGCCGGTCGAGGGCGTGACCGCCGCCTGGGGGCTGACCGCGATTGACATCGACAATGATGGCTGGCTCGACCTGGTAGCGGCGGTTGAAACGCAGCATGGTCCGGCGTTGCGCGCACTGCGCAACCTCGGCCCGGCGGGATTTGAGGATGTGACGACGCGAGTGAAGCTCGACCAGGTGAAGCTGGTGCAACCTCGCGCCCTGATTGCCGCTGATGTGGATGGCGATGGCGCGGCCGATCTGCTCGTCACCCAGCTCGATGGGAACCCGGTGCTGCTGCACAATGAAGGCGGCAATCGAAATCACTCTTTGCTGATCGCGATGAAAGGGGTTGCCGACAACAAATCGGCCATCGGCGCGAAGGTAGAGGTTTTTGCCGACGGGGTGTGGCAGAAGTTCGAGATTACCGGCGCTTCCGGGTATCTCAGCCAGGGCGGGCAGCAGCTTCTTGCCGGCCTGGGAAGCGCCGAGCACGCGGACCTGGTGCGGATCCTGTGGCCCACCGGGGTTCCTCAGGATGAGACGGAGGTGGGGAGCAAGAACTCGCTCAACATCACGGAGCTGGATCGCCGGGGAAGCTCTTGTCCCACGCTGTTCGCGTGGAATGGTGAGAAATACGAGTTCATTTCCGACGTGATCGGCGCCGCGGTCGTTGGCCACTGGGTTTCGCCCACCGCAAAAAATAATGCCGATCCGGATGAATGGATCAAAGTGGAAGGTTCGCAGCTGCGCCCGCGTGGAGGATATCTCAGCCTGCGCTTTGGGGAACCGATGGAAGAGGTCAACTATATCGACCAGGTACGCCTGGTTGCGATCGACCACCCCGTGGCCACCGAGGTGTACCCCAACGAGCGGTTCCTGAATGAGCCTCCTTTTGCTTCCGGCCAGCCGGTGATCAGCACGGCCGCGCATCCTGTAGCGGGAGCGTGGGATGACCAGGGCCGCGACGTCAGCAAAGTGCTGCGCACCCGCGACCACCAATACGTTCGCGACTTTACCAATCTTTCCTATGCCGGTTTTGCCAACCAGCACACGCTTACTCTCGACCTGGGCGAGTGGACCCCTGCCCATCCCTTGCGGCTGCTGCTGCACGGCTTCATCGAATATTTCTCGGCCAGTTCCATGTATTCCGCCTGGCAGGCGGGGCTTGCGCCTATGCCGCCTTATGTAGAGGCGCAGTTGCCGGACGGCACCTGGAAGCGGGTGATCGAGGATATGGGATTTCCCGCAGGGCTGCCGCGCACCGTGGTGGTGGATCTTACCGGCAAACTACCGCCCGGGACGCGCAACATTCGACTCACCACAAATCTGCAGATTTACTGGGATCAGGCTTTGATCGACAACGGGCCGGATGCGCCGCAGCTCATGCACCAGACCGAGCTGCCGTTGGCTTCCGCAAATCTGGCATTTCGCGGCTACCCTGAACAACTGGACGGCAAAACCCCGGGCGATCTGACATATAACTACCAACACATCAGCCAGACCGGGCCGTTTATCCGCTCCCGCGGCAGCTACACGCGCTATGGAGAAGTCACACCGTTGCTCAAGTCAGTGGACGAAACGTTCGTGATCTTCGGCAGTGGTGAAGATATCGATGTGGAGTTCAGCGCCGCTTCCCTTCCTCCTTTGGCGCCGGGGTGGAAGCGCGACTACTTCTTCTACGCCAATGGGTTTGTCAAGGATATGGATTTTTACGAAGCCAGTCCTTTCACGGTTGCCGACATGCCGTTCCACGGTATGAGCAGCTATCCCTATCCCGCGAGCGAGCACTATCCGCAGGATGACCAGCGCATGCAATATGAGCTGGAGTGGAATGACCGGTTTGACTCCGGCCGGGGTATGCAGCACTTCGGATTTCACTACGTCGACAAATCCGCGCAATGAACGGACTCTCGGTATTGCCCGCAGTCGAGCTTTTGTCGATGCTGCGGCGGGGGCAAATTTCTCCGCTCGAACTGGCCGGCGAATATATCCAGCAGATCGAACTGTTGAATCCTCAGCTGCACGCTCTGGTGGATTTTGATGCTGAGCGGGTGCGCGCACAGGCCCGCGCGCTCGAGAACTCGAGCGGTGCCCGCGGTCCCCTCTTCGGGTTGCCGATGACTATCAAGGCATCGATTGCGACGGCGGGATACCGGTGCGAGATCGGCAGCCTGCTGCACCGGGGCAACATCCCCCAGGAAAACGCAATCGTGGTTGATCGTCTAAAGCAGGCCGGCGCGCTGATTCTGGGAACCACGAATTGTCCCGAATTTCTGATGGCTTATGAAACCGATAACCGGCTGTACGGGCGCACGGCCAATCCGTGGGACCTGGAGCGAACCGCAGGAGGATCGAGCGGCGGCGAGTCAGCCGCGATTGCCGCCGGCCTCTCCGCCGCTGGACTGGGCAGCGACAGCGGCGGCTCGGTGCGCGAGCCGGCCCACTTTACCGGTATATGCGCGCTCAAGCCCACGCCCGGGCGCATTCCCGGGCGCGGTCACCTGCCCGCTTGCGATGGTCCCTTTGCCATTCTGGGCGCGATTGGGCCCATGGCGCGCACGGTCCGTGATCTGACGCTGCTGTTTTTAACTCTCTCCGGACAGGATGCGCTGGACCCGGTGAGCCCTCCGGTCCCAGTGAGAAATGAATCGCTCGAAGATTTGAAGGGAGTGAGCATCGGCTACTTAGAAGACGATGGTCCGGTCACTTCCGAGACTCGCCAGGCGGTGCGCGATGCAGCGCGGACACTGGAAGAGCAAGGGTTCCGCGTGCGCCCATTTCGGCCCCTGGCGCTCGAAGATGCGCGGCAATTGTGGTGGAAGTTTTTTGTCCGCGGCGGGGCCATGCTGCTTGACCCGCTGGTCGAGGGACGGCGATCGGAGTTGAGCCCGACCTTTCTTGATTTTCTCTCGATTGCGCATCGGGAGCCACCGCTGTCTGCCCAGGAACTGCTTTCCGCGTGGATGGATACCGATCGAGTGCGCCGCAAACTGCTGGCAGAGATGGAGAGCTTTCCCATCCTTCTGTGCCCGGTCTGCTCGATTCCGGCCTTTCGCCACGGGGAGCGATCCTGGGACGTGGAGGGACAGCGAGTTGAGTATCTTGATGCAATGCGATATACGCAGTGGTTTAACCTGCTGGGCGCACCAGCAGCCGTCGTGCCGGTGGGCCGGTCGCCTGAGGGTTTGCCGATTGGGGTGCAGGTCGTAGGCCGTCCGTTCGAAGATGAACGGGTGCTGGGTATTGCGGCTGCGGTGGAAGCAAGCTTTGGATATAAACCGCCGCCTTTGAGTGTTGGATAAAGCTGGCGCGAGCGCCGATCGTCGGACGCCGCGTAAGTCCCGAAGGGACGGCAGAACTTAGCCCAGGACGTAGTCCTGGGTAGACCCGAAAAAAAAGAACCAGTCCCGTATGGGACGGCTGAATCTCGTCCCCAGTGTTCAGCCGTCCCTTACGGGACTATTCAGATCTCTGATATTTCCCCAGGACTGCGTCCTGGGCTAAATTCAGCCGTCCCTTCGGGACTCAAGCAAGCGTGATCAACGTCGAGACTATTTCCCGGAGCGCTGAAGCGCTCCTTCCCCCCGCACGAATGCGGAGGGCTCCACCGGTCTTCTTTAGGTGCTTAGGTGGTGGCGGACATCGGCGCCCCGGACCCAGAAGATCACGTCTTCCGCGATGTTGGTTGCGTGGTCGGCTACACGCTCCAGGTTGCGGGCGATCATCAGCGCGTGCAGGGCCTGTGGGGTGTGGTGGGGCTGCTCTTTGATCAGGTTGGAGAGTGCAAAGAATGCGGTGTCGTTGAGCTTGTCCACGTTGTCGTCCATGGTCAGCACTGAGGTGGCCAGGTCCGCGTCGGCCTCGATAAAAGCCTGCAAGGCTTTACGCACCATGGCGGAAGCCAGCGACGCCATGCGCGGAATGTCTACCGGCAGATCGACGACCGGGAACGCCTGAAGGTCCCGCACCCGGTCGCTGATGCTTACCGCCTGATCACCTACCCGCTCCAGATCGGCATTGATCTTGATCACCGCCAGAATGAAGCGAAGGTCGATGGCCATCGGCTGCTCCATGGCAAGCAAATCAAGCGCCATCTGGTCGATCTCGCGCTCGAAGCTGTTGATCGAAATCTCGCTGCGGATGACCAGGTCGCATAAAGAGATGTCGCGCACGCGGTACGCCTCAACCGCTCGCTGGATCGCCTGCTCCGCCATGCCGGCCATGACCAGGAGGCGCTCTTTCAGATCATCGAGTTTCCGGTGAAAACGAATCCGCGTCATCCAAACCTACCCGTGATGTAGTCCTCAGTCCGCTTATCGGTAGGGTTGGTAAAGATCTTGTGGGTCGAGTCGAACTCCACCAACTTTCCGTTCAGGAAGAAGCCCGTATTTTCCGCCACCCGCGCCGCTTGCTGCATGTTGTGGGTCACGATCACAATCGTGTACTGCGACTTAAGCTGAAAAATGAGATCTTCGATCTTCGCGGTGGAGACCGGATCGAGCGCCGAGGCAGGCTCATCCATCAGCATCACCTCGGGATCGACCGCCAAGGCGCGGGCGATGCAGAGGCGCTGCTGCTGGCCGCCGGAGAGGCTGGCGCCAGACTTCTTCTTGAGGTCGTCCTTGACTTCTTCCCACAGAGCGGCCTGCTGCAGGGAGCGCTCGACCACTTCGTCGAGAATCTTGCGATTGCGGAATCCGTTCAGGCGGAGACCGGAGGCCACGTTGTCGTAAATCGACATGGTGGGAAACGGGTTGGGCCGCTGGAAGACCATGCCGATGCGGCGGCGAATCTCGACCGGTGAGGCCTGGGCGTAGATGTCTGTCTCCCCGACACGCACGGTGCCGGTGACGCGGCCAATCGGGTTGGTCTCGTGCATGCGATTCAGGCAGCGCACGAACGTGGATTTGCCGCAACCGGAAGGGCCAATCAGCGCCGTGGCGTGGTTCGCGGGAATTTTCAGGCTGATGTTCTGCAGGGTGTGGTTGGTGCCATACCAGGCATTCAGATCCGATACATCGATGGCTACACCCACTAGCTTGCCCCTTTCAGAACTCCGCGGCCCGCCACGTACCTGACCAGTGCGACCGAAACGACGATGAGCACGATCAGCACCAGCGCGCCGGCCCAGGCGAGACGATGCCATTCGTCGTAAGGGGAAAGCGCATAGACGAAAATCTGCAGTGGCAGGGCCGCGATCGGCTGATTGACGCTGGTACTCCAGAACTGGTTGCCGAACGCGGTGAAGAGGAGCGGCGCGGTCTCTCCCGCCACCCGGGCAAAGGCCAGCATGCAGCCGGTAATGACACCGGGCGATGCGGTGCGCAGGGTGATGGAAAGAACCGAACGCCAGTTCGGCACACCCAGTCCGAGAGCGGCTTCGCGCAATTGAGAGGCACCATCAGCAGCATCTCTTCGGTGGTGCGGGTGATGGTCGGAATCATCATGATGCCCAGGGCGACTCCGCCGGCAAGCGCGGAGAAATGTTTCTGCGGCACCACGATAAGGGTGTAAATGGCGATGCCCATGACGATCGAAGGCACACCGTTGAGGACATCGGCGGTGAAGCGGACCATGTTGGCCAAACGCTTGTTGCGGCCGAACTCGGCGAGGTAGATGCCGCCGGCGATGCCGATGGGCACGCCCATGAGACTGGCGATGCGCAAGCAGGATGCCCGAACCGACGATGGAATTGGCCATCCCGCCGCCAACTTCACCTACCGGTTTCGGGACCTGGGTGAAGAAAGCGAGATTGAGCGAACTGGCGCCCTTGTAGAGCAGATAGGCGAAGATGGCAATCAGCGGCGCCATGACCAGGATGGTGCTGCCCACGGCAGCGACCGTGGCCAGGTGGTTCATCACGACGCGCAAAAATCGATTCGAAGCCCGCGGCGCGCAGCGGCGGCGGCATGACGGTGGTGGAAGCCATTCGCTAAGTACCTCTGGCCGGCGCGCCGCGGGTAACCGCCCAGACCAGTACCCGGGCCAGCGCATTCACGATGATGGTGACGATAAAGAGCGCCAGCCCGATTTCGATCAGGGCGCTCAGGTAAAGCTCGTCAGAGGCTTCGGTGAACTCATTGGCGATGACGCTGGCCATGCTGTAGGCCGGGGCCAGCAAAGAGCGCACAATCTCTGGCCGGTTGCCGATGACCATGGTGACCGCCATGGTTTCGCCCAGGGCGCGGCCCAGACCGAGAATCATAGCGCCGACGATGCCGATGCGCGCGTTGCGCAGAACACCCATGCGGATCATCTCCCAGCGAGTGGCTCCCAGGGCCAGCACGGCTTCCCGCTGGGCATGGGGAACCGCCGACATGACCTCGCGAGTAAGCGAGGAGATGATGGGCAGAATCATGATGGAAAGAATCACGCCGGCGGCGAACATCCCGATGCCGTAGTTGGGGCCGGCAAAAATCCCCGTCCAGCCCAGAGTCTTGATAAGGAGCGGATTCACGTATTCGCGCAGCAGCGGAATCAGAACAAAAATCGCCCACAGACCATAAACCACGCTGGGAATGGCGGCCAGCAATTCGGTAAAGAAGGCCAGGAACCCGCGCAGCCAGGCGGGGCACATCTCGGTGAGGAAGATGGCGACCCCGACCGCCAGAGGCACAGCGATAATGAGCGCCAGGATCGAGGAGACCACGGTGCCGTAGATAAAAGGCAGCGCACCGAAGTTGCCGTTGACCGGATCCCAGGCGGACGCGAAGAAGAACGACATGCCGAATTTCTGAATGGTCAGCTTGGAGCCCGAAATGAGCTCGACGAGGATCAACAGAACAATGGCAAAAATGCTGAGCGCACACACCAACATGAGGGCGCTGAAGGCGCGATCGGCGAGCGCAGAGTTGCCGCAGTTGAGGAGATATGTGCGGACGGCAGAGGGCGACGGCCCAGCGCCGGGAGACGAACTACCGTCTGTTCGCTGGGGCACGTTAGCTTGGCCAGCCACTCGCGGCACCTGAGTATCTGATTTCACCACTCATACCGTAGCGGGGTTTAGTGAATTTGAGGTTAAACGGATAACGGCACAAACCTTCTGAAATGAAAAAGATTGTGGCGCGCGAAGCTGGTCAGATGAAATCTCTGCCGGGTAAGAATAGCATCCGGCACGAGCGCTGGCACGTGCCGGAGCAACGAGGTCTTACTTCAGCGTATTGATGGTTGCGCTCACCTTCTGCGCCACCGGCGCAGGCAGCGGCGCATAGTAGAGCGAGGAGGCCTCGCTCTGATGCTCCAGCATCAACTTGAGAAAATCGATCAGGACTTTTCCGTTGCCGGAGTCCTTGGCAGGATTGGGAATCAGAAGCCAGGTAAAGCTGGAGATGGGATAGGCATTTCCGGGGGCATTGGTAATGGAGACACGATAATCAGCCGGCATGCTCTTCACACTCGCCGCTGCTTCCGAGACTCCTTCGATGGTTGCCTTGACCCAGCTGCCTCCAGCGGTCTTGACGTAGGCATAGGTCATCTTGTTCTGCAGGGCGTAGATAAGTTCGACGTATCCGATCGAGCCTGGCGATTGGCGGACGAAGCCGGACACACCCTCATTTCCCTTCGCGCCAATCCCCTTGGGCCAGCTTGGCGCGGCACCCTTGCCGGGGCCGCTCGCCCAATCTTTGCTGACCTTGGACAGGTAATCGGTGAAGATGAAGGTGGTGCCGCTGCCGTCGGACCGATGCACCACAAAAATGTCCGTGGACGGCAGCTTGACGCCAGGATTGTCCTTGGCGATGCGAGCGTCGTCCCATTTGGTGATCTTGCCCAGGTAGATATCAGCCAGAACGTCGGGGCCTACGCGCAGGTCGCTGACGCCCTCGATATTGAAAATCGGCACTACCGCGCCCAGCACTGCTGGGATGGGCTGGATCTTCACCTTGGAGGCAGCCAATTGCTCGTCTGTCATAGGCACATCGCTGGCGCCAAAGTCGACCGTGCCGGCCGTAACCTGGCGGATACCCCCACCGCTGCCGATCGACTGGTAGTTGATCTGGACCCCGGAATTGGCGGCGCTGAACTCACTAAACCACTTGGAATAAATGGGATAGGGGAAAGTTGCTCCCGCCCCATTCAGCTTTTGGGCATGCCCTGCGCAAACCGTTGCGCTCATGGCAGCAGCTAACAACCAGATCGTCTTTCTCACGTTCCACCTCGGGAAATTACCCTGATTCTCAGGTGCGTCCGTGAAGGGATCTTTACAAAATGATGAATATGACAAGAAAAGCCTTCCAGAGCGGCCTCAACCCTTTTACTTTTCAACAGTTTGCGTGGATGCCAGCGGAATGGTGCCCGCGGCCGGCGCCGCAGGGACGGGGGCAACACGAGGCAGGCGAAAGAGAAAGGTGGCGCCGAACCCGAGTTCGCTCTCGCAGCGAATATCGCCGCCATGGGCATGGACAATATGCTTGGCAATCGCCAATCCCAGCCCGGTCCCCCCGGATTCTCGCGAGCGTGCCTTATCGACCCGGTAGAAGCGCTCGAAGATACGAGACAGGTGCTCGTACGCGATGCCGGGGCCGAAGTCCTGCACGTAGAACTCGATCATCGCCTCCTGCTTGCGCGCCCCTACTCTCACCAAGCCCCCCGCCTTGCCATACTTCATGGCGTTCTCGACCAGGTTTCCGAACACCTGGCTGAGGGCGTCGAGATCGGCCATCACTGGTTCGTCTGTGCTCTCGCCCACTTCCAGGTTCAGCGCGGAGTCAAGCACCAGGCCTGTCAGGGACCCGACGGCTTCTTCAATCAGCGTGGATGCCTTGATCTTTTGCAGGCGCAGCTTGTAGTCGCCGGATTCTACGCTGGCCAGGGCCAGCAGGTCTTCGGTCAACCGGTTCATGCGAGAGGCGTTCTTGAGAATGATCTGCAGAAACTCGCGCGCCTGGGTACTCAGGCTCCGGTCGTCCAGGAGGGTCTCGACATAGCCCGTGATACAGGTGAGCGGGGTGCGCAATTCATGGGATACATTGGCCACGAAGTCGCGGCGGGTCGTCTCCGAGCGCTCTTTTTCGGAGACGTCGTGCAGCACCGCGACCGCACCCCCACCGGGCATGGGAGCCGCGTTGACTTCAAAGATTTTTCCCGGGGCAACCGAGATGGCGCGCCGCCGGCTGGCCTGGCGTTGGGTGAGGGCGGCGGCCACCGAGGAGAGGACGTCGGGATCGCGAATGGAATGTACCAGGGCCCGGCCCTCCTGCACCGGACTGAGCGCGATCCGCTGCATGACGGCATTACACCAACTCACTTGGCCCTGGGGGTTGATGGCAATGACCGCTTCCTGCATGCTATCAAGCAGCGCAGTCAGCTCGCTGCGACTGCTCTCGAGGGCGTGAAAGCTCTGCTCCAGCCGGGTGGCGGTCACGTCGAGGGCGTGGGCGACGGCGGAAATTTCGTCCAGATTGCCCTCTTCCACACGGGCCGTCAGATCGCCCGAGGCGATGCGATTGGCGAATACCACGATGCGGGCTAGTCGCTTTGCAGCCCGTTGCGCCAGCACGGCCGCCAGCAGCGTGGCCACGATCAGCGAGAGCAGCGAAGCCAGCACGATACCGCGGCGCAGTACATGCTCCGGAGAAGGAATGTTGGTGGGGGAATCGGCTGCCAGGCGCACCACCAGCGGGCCCGCAGGGACGGCAACATAAACCGTGCCCCCGCGTCGGGCGCGTCCCTGGGGCTGATGTTGATGGAGTACAGCGGCGACTTCGGGAGGTAGCGTAGACTCGACTGCCGAATGGTCCTGCGATGAGGCCACCAGCCGGCCCAGGGCATCGAAGATAGCCACTTCCACGCCGGCGGCGGTCGCATCCTGGCGGGCGGCCTGTCGCAAAAAAGCAGAATTGGGGGTTGGGGCGGCACTGATATGGGCGGCCAGCAACCGGGCTTCGGCGGCCAGGGATTCTTCCGCCTGGGTGCGGAGCGACTGCTCCATTACCTGGCGCAGGGAGAAATCAAGCACTGCCATTCCCAGGAAGAGGACGACGACAAAGGAAAGGAATAGCTTGGTGAAGACCCTGCCCGTCACGAGGCTATTCTCTGTCATAAGCGGGAAAAACCCGTACCTCAGGGGCTAAAGCCCTCATCTCCACCAGCCCGGGGCGGCACGGCTGAAGCCATGCCCTTCGTTGAGGATACTTTTTCCGCTGCCTGTAAAGCCACTTACTATTTTCAAGCCCTGGTTCAAAACCCCGCTAGGAGGCTGTTTTGCGGGGTTCCTCTGCCAGCCGGGGCACCTCGAAACGGTAACCCGCGCCACGAACGGTCTTAAGGTAACGAGGGCTCTCCGGGTCGGTCTCGATTTTCTCACGAATGCGCCGGACATAGACATCAACGGACCGCGGGGTGACGAAACGGGCATCTCCCCACACAGCGTCGAGCAGGTGATCACGGCTGAAAACACGGCCGGGATGCCGGGCAAGATAATCCAGCAGGCGAAATTCGGTCGCGGTAGTGGTGGTCAGTTCGCCGCGCACCTTTAATTGCATGGCGCTGGCATCGATGACCACGTCTTCGAAGGAGATGATGGAAGGCGCGGTAGGGCGTTCAAAGCGGCGTAGCACGGCCTTGACCCGGGCGACCAGTTCCCGGGTGGCGAAGGGTTTGGTGATGTAGTCGTCCGCACCCAGCTCCAGGCCGAGAACCCGATCATTTTCCCCTGCCCGGGCGGTGAGGAAGATAATCGGTATGGTGCTCAAAGCGGGATTGCTGCGCAAGCGGCGGCAGACGTCTAGGCCATCCCCCCCGGGAACCATGATATCCAACAGAAAAAGTACCGGCGCCTGGCGCTCGGAGTCTGGCACCAAGTTGGTTGGCGTGCCGTAGACGCGTACCCCAAAACCGGCGGCTTCCAGATGATGCTGCACCAGGCGCGAAATGTCCGGATCGTCTTCGAGGACGCATATGCTTTGACTCAACTGGTTCTCCCTCACGTTGCGTCAGCCGCTCATGAGTCGGCACTGCGCGGATGCGTTTAGCGTAACCCATATGGGGCACCGGATTGCAAAACTACAGTGAATCCTTAGTCATGTTGCCGAAATGCGAGCATCCCCCGTAAGAGCAAGTTCCGAAGATGCCACTCACCAGCTACTGTAAGGCAGTTGTAGAGTAGAGCTTTAGTCCGCGAGGACGGTATCCGTGTTGCGTCCAGTCATCTTGTGCATCGACGATGAAGATCTCGGCCTGGAGATCCGGAAGATGGTTCTGGAACGCGAGGGGTTCACCGTGTTGACCGCGCGCGATGGCCAAACCGGCATATCCGTGTTCGATACGGAGCAAGTCGATGCGGTGGTGCTGGATTATGCCATGCCGGGCATGGACGGGGGCCAGGTAGCCACCATCCTGCGCCAGCGGAGGCCCGATATCCCCATCCTGATGCTCTCCGCCTATGTGGCGCTTCCGGAAGAGGTCATGCGGGTGGTAAGCGTCTCCGCCACAAAAGGGGACGGGGCGTTCACCCTGGTGGACAAATTGAAGGGGCTCTTGCAGGGGAATGCCCCTGGGGGACGAGGAGTCTCGCGGTGAATCTCCATCAGTTTCGGCAGATTTTGATCATTACCGTGCTGCTGCCCCTGGTCCTGTTGCTACTCCTCGCCTTGGTGTTGGCTTGGCAGATCCAGCGCACGCTGCGGGAGCAGCGGCGCATTGATCATACCGATCGCATCACCGCCCAGCTGAACGAGTTGGAACGGCTGGTGGTGGATCAGGAGACCGGCCTGCGGGGATACCAGCTCACCCATGATCCGACCACCCTCGAACCCTACCAGAATGCGGAAGGGGCTCTGCATGGGACCTTGGACCGGCTACTGCTGCTGGTCAGGGAAGATCCCGACCAGTTGATGCGGCTGCGCCAAATCCGCGACAGCCACGAGCTATGGATGGGATTTGCGGGTAGGGCTCTGGACAATTTGCGGGCGGGGAAAATATTCGGGGACACGGGACTGGATCTGAACGGAGCCCAAATCATGGCTGCCTTGCGGACCCAGATTGGCGCGATGACCCAGATCGAGGTCAAACGGCGGGACGAGGAGGTACAGTCGACCAACTCGCAGGTTCGTACGCTAATGACGGTTCTGCTCGCATCCTCCATCGGAGTGGGCATTGTTCTGGGCATCTTCACCCAAAGGAACATGAAGAAAGTCTCGGCTGCCTTCCGGGCGTCGCTCGAGGAAGCGCATCAGCGCGCGGATGAGCTGATTGAAAGCCGGCAATGGTTGCAAACTACGCTGCAATCAGTGGGGGATGGGTTAATTGCGTGTAACCTGCAGCGCCGGGTGGAACTCATGAATCCGGTGGCTCAGCGGCTGACCGGCTGGACGCTGGAGGAAGCGAAAGGGAGACGGCTCGAAACCGTCTTCAGCACCGTGGACGAGGAGACGCGGGAGCCGGTGACAGAACCCATGGGCAGAGATTGAAGGCGCGGCGGCGAAGGACCACTCCCTGCTGTTGGCGAAGGACGGTGCCGAGTACCTGATTGATCAAAGCGCGGCGCCGATTCGCGACGCCAAGGGCGAAGTCGCGGGGGTGGTGCTGGTCTTCCGCGATGTCACCGATTTACGCAAGCGAGAGGCGGCCCTGATGGCGCACGAGAAGCTGGCGGTTGCGGGGCGGCTTTCTGCCAGCATTGCCCACGAAATTCATAATCCGCTGGATTCCGTCGCCAATCTGCATTACCTGATGGAAAAGGAGACCGATGCCGCTCTGCAGCAACGGTATCTTGCCATGGCGCAGCAGGAGCTGAACCGTACCTTGCAGATCAGCCGCGCCATGCTGGGTCTCTATCGCGAGCCCAAAGCTCCGGTCGAGGTGGATCTGCGGGAGCTATTGCAAAGCGTGCTGCTGCTGCTCGACCGGCAGCTGAAAGACCATTCTGTCGCGGTGGAACGGAAACTGGAAGAAGGCGCTTCGATTCAAGGGTTTCCGGGTGAATTGCGGCAGGTGTTCACCAATCTGATTACGAACGGAGCCGAGGCCGCCGGAACGGGCGGACGGGTGCAGGTACGGCTGGATGACTCGCTGCCCACAGACAGCCGGCCGGGCGCCGTGGTGACAATTACCGATAGCGGTCCCGGCATCCCGGAGAGCCATCAATCCAAGCTTTTCAAGCCCTTCTTTACCACCAAGGGGGAACTGGGCACCGGGCTTGGCCTCTGGGTCAGCCGTGGAATCGTGGAGAAGCATGGGGGCAAAATAGAGCTCACCAACAGCACCGATCCCGCGTTTCCAGGAGCGGCGGTTCGCGTCTTTCTCCCAGCACTTGGTCCGGCCTCGGCGACCATCCGGTCCGCCGCTACGGTCGCCGTGCCTGAAAACGGAGCCGGACGTAGTCAGCGGTCCAGTTACCCTGTCGGTCGCATAGAACAGGTCTGAGCAGGGCCACAATCTGCTCCATCGCATGCGGCCGTTCTGCGGGCGGCACCAGGTCAAGTACGCTGCTACGGAAGGTTTCGAGCCAGGCGGTCATTCCGGAGGGCAGCGGAGTAGGCCGCGGCGTCAGGGTGATTTCCTCCACCTGGAAGCCATTGGCTTCGAGGCGGGCGCGATAGTCCGCAGGGCTGAAAAACCGATTGCTTTCGATCTGCTCCGGAGGAATTCCGCAGGGGATCAGGACGGCCAGCAGGGCCACGCGAATGGCAGCGATGTTTCCCTGGCCGCCGAATTCGGCAACGAAGCGGCCGCCGGGCTTCAGTGCGCGATGGACACCCTGGAGAACAGCGTCTTGATCGCTCATCCAGTGCAATGCGGCATTGGAAAAGACGGCGTCGAATTCCCGGTCGAAAGGGGCCAGCGCTTCCCCGCTGGCATAGCGGGCATCCACACCCCGCTCCTTGGCTGCGGCAACCATCTGGGGTGAGTTGTCGACTCCGACCATGGTTGCGCCTGATTCGGCAATCCGCCGGGTAAGGAAGCCGTCGCCACAGCCCAAGTCAAGGATGCGCTCGCCGGGTTGCGGCGCCAGGGCGTCCACCAGCGATTCGGCGAGGAGAGCGACGAACCGGCCATTGCCGGCGTACCGGGATGCGTCCCAGGTCTGCTGCATGTTTCATCCTATCTCCACCCCAACCGAACCCCGGGTGGGCCGGGATGGAAACCGATTCGCGCCTGAAGCCTCTTAGATCGAAGAAACCGGCAGCAGCGTCAGATCGTCCACCAACCCGACTTCCTTCTGTACGAAGGGCTCAGCATAGCGAACGCCGCCCAGCAGGCCGTAGTGCCGGGCCAGAGAGAAGGTGCGCTCGCGGATCTCGTCGTGAGGCACAAACAGAGATCCACCTGCAGGCTGGTCGGCATATTGCGAGCGATAGGCCAGCAAGGCTCGAAAGCGCTCTTCGATGAAGGGCGTGATGTCAACCACAAAGCTCGGCCGTACATCCGCGTAAAGGCTGGCGTAGATGATCTTGAAGGGCCGGAAAGGCGGCTCGCCGGTCTCGATCTTGGCCAGGCCGGAGAGAAAGCAAGCCTCGTAGCCGAGAGTCGAGGAGTTGTAGTGGTCGGGATGACGCCCCTGCCAGTAGGGCAGAATCACGACCCGCGGCCGCAATTGGCGTAGCTTGCGAACGATGCTTGATGCGGTTCTCCCAGGTGTTTTCTACCCGGCCATCAGGAATGTCGAGGGCTCCGCGCCATTCGACACCCAAAATGCGTGCCGCTTCCTCGGCTTCGCTGGCCCGCTCCTCCGCGGAACCGCGGGTGCCGGCTTCGCCCTGGGTGAGATCGAGAATCGCCGTGCGCAACGCGAGCGAACGCATGCGCAGGAGCGTGCCACCGCAGGTCTGCTCCACATCGTCGCGATGAGCCGCAATGGCGAGAACGTCAATAGGTGGTGTTGTTGTCATCGCTGGGCGCGTCCATGTAGGCCACGTCATAAGCCGTACCCACTACGGTCACCTGCGAGTTGTCGAGCGACGCGCCATTGGTGGTGTTGTAGATGTACACCTGCCCACCCTCGGCGGTATAGACCTTGTGCAGACCCGTCACCGCAGCGATGCCGGTCGCGTCACCCTTGTAGGAAGCAATCATGGTGACCGAGTTGGTCGAGGTGTTGAACATGGTGAGGCAGCCAAGGTTCGGTGGTGGCGCCCTGATGGTAGCGTTCCCCCTGGGTACAGAGCAGGGACCCGATCCAGAGCGTATTGTCGTCCCCAAACAGCATTTTCAGATGGGTTCCATCCGCGATGGAGTAAGGGCCCGTGACCTGCTTGGCGCTGGTATCGAGGATGGAGAGGAAGCCGGCGAAGAAGCCATCGGATTGCAGTTGCTGTCCAGCGAGGTAGAGGAGACTACCGTTGGCGATGGCGTCCGTGGTCCCGCCGGGGACGGGCACCGTGGCAGTCACAGCCGTGGGCGCGCCCGGCGGCACCGGCGCGCCGCTCTGGATGATGATCCCGGCGACCGGCAGAAAGCTGACGCTGGCCTGGGTACCGCCGCACTCCGGACCGCAGTTGAGTATGTACGCCGTGGTGCCATCGGGAGAAAAGATGGCCTTGGTAGGCCGGTCAAAGTTGCCCGGCACCGGCAGGACGCAATACACAGGCAAATTTTGCGGTTCGCAATCGACTGCATTCGCTGGGCGTCTTCTGGTTGGCCTGCAGTTTATAAACGCTGTAGACCAGGTTACTGTCCTGCACGAAGACCAAGGCTGCCGAACCGCTTGGGTTGATGGAGACGCGATAGACGTTGGGCACATTCAACCCATAGCTCGAACCCAGAGTACGGTCCTGGACGGTAAGCGTGTGCGCCGTCTGGTTGGCGGCAAAGACATACCTCTGGTCGCGGGAGATATAGACGCTGGAGGATGCTCCGGGCAAGCTGACGGTGGTGGTTTGCTTTTCGCTGCCGTAATTCAACAGGGCGTAGCTGCCGTCGCCCGCGCCGTAAACCGCACCGGCCTGCTCTTCCGGCATATTCTGGATGGTGATCGGGTCGGCTCCCGAGTATCCCGCTACGCTGAAGGAGGCAACTTTGTCGTTAAAGCTATGGCGGATATCGTAATAGGCGTCGACGATCTGGAGGGTACCCTTGGTCAGAGCGCCCGGGTTCTGGACGGCAATCAATACGCGGTTGAGGATTCCGCTGGGGGGCAAAGCCCGGCCGCCAAAATAATAGCTCTTGCCGCATCCGGCCAGAACTAGGAATACAAACAGGCTAGCGCAGAAAGGGCACACAAGGACCGGAGACTTCTTTTCTTCAACTAAGACCTCACCAGAATCACCACGCGGCGGACATGCGGGAAAGGCCAAGTATAACAAAGCGGCGGCTGGCATTCGCGCGCCGGGTGGCTTAGCATAATTAGACTTACCCTATGACGAATCGGCTTACAGAGATCTTCGGAACGCGAAATGTGCTCTGCGATGGGGCAATGGGCACCAGCTTGTACGCTCGCGGCATCTTTATCAACCGCTGCTACGACGAATTGAATCTCTCCCAGCCGGAACTGGTGCGCAACGTCCACGAGGAATACCTGCAGGCGGGCGCGGAGATCATCGAGACCAATACCTTTGGCGCCAATGCCCTGCGTTTGCAGCGCTATGGCTTCGCCGACCGGGTGCTGGAGATCAACCGGGCCGGAGCCGAAATCGCGCGCAAGGCAGTGAACCAGCGGGCGGACAAGCAAAGCGGAAAGGCCTGGGTTGCGGGCGCTGTGGGCCCCCTGGGCGTGCGCCTGGAGCCACTGGGAAAGACCAGCCTGAACGAGGCGCGCGAAGCCTTTGCAGAGCAGATTCGCGGTCTGGCAGAGGGCGGCGTCGATATGCTGGTGATCGAAACCGTCTCCGCGTTGAATGAGGCGGAACAGGCCATTCTTGCGGCCAGATCCGTCGCCCCTGTCGCTGCCGGTGTTGGTGATGGTGACGGTCGATGAGGATGCCAACTGCCTGGACGGCTCTTCCCCGGAAACGGCAGCGGCGCGCCTGACGGAGTGGGGCGCGGATGCTATCGGCTGCAACTGCAGCGTGGGACCGGCGACCGTGCTGACCGCCATTGAGCGCATGGCGGGCGCCACCAACCTGCCCTTGATCGCCATGCCCAATGCCGGTATGCCGCGCGCCGTGGATGGGCGGAACATCTATCTCTGCTCGCCGGAGTACATGGCCAGCTTCGCCCGCAAGTTGATCAAGGCCGGAGTGCAATTTGTAGGCGGCTGCTGCGGCACCACTCCCAGTCATATCCGGTCGATGAAGTCCTCCCTGCGCGCGATGGGGGCGCAGGAAGTGGCTCACCACACGGTGAAGCAGACCCCGGTTGCGTCCGAAATCGAGCCGGCGCCGCTGGCGGAGCGATCGCGCCTCGGCAGCCTGATTGCCAGCGGCACCTTTGTCACCATGGTGGAGATGGTGCCGCCCAAAGGCATTGCCTGCGAACGCGAGCTCGAGGGCGCCCGGATGCTGGTGCAAAACGGGGTGCACATCATCAATGTGCCCGATTTGTCCCGGGCGTCGCCGCGCGTGAGCGCGCAGAGTCTGTGTATCCAGATTCAGCAGCAGACAGGCATGGAAACGCTGCTGCACTACACCTGTCGCGACCGCAATTTGCTGAGCATCCAGTCCGACCTGCTGGGGGCTTCTTCGATCGGGCTGAAGAATATTCTCTGCCTGACCGGGGATCCGCCCAAGCTGGGCAATTATCCCGATGCGACGGCAGTTTTCGATGTCGATGCCATTGGACTGGTGAATATCGTCCGGCGTTTGAACCATGGATTGGATCTGGGGAGCAATCCTGTCGGTGTCTCCAGCGGGCGTAACCATCGGCGTGGCCGCCAATCCGGGGCTGCCGGACCTGGACAATGAGATTCGCCGTTTCGCTTATAAAGTAGAAGCGGGAGCCGAGTATGCGATTACCCAGCCGGTATTTGACCTGAAGCTGCTGGAGGCTTTCCTCAAGCGCATCGAGGGCTTTCGCATTCCCGTCATTGCGGGCATCTGGCCGCTGACCAGCCTGCGCAATGCAGAGTTCATGAAGAACGATTTGCGGGTTTCGATGCCGGACGAGATCATGCTGCGCATGCAGAAGGCGGACACTCCGGATCGAGCGCGCGCGGAAGGAATTCAAATCGCGCGGGAGATGCTGGCGGCGGCACGCCCGATGATCCAGGGAGTGCAGGTCAGCGCGCCGTTTGGGCGGTACTCGTGCGCAGTTGAGATTTTAGAGGTGGTGCTGCCCCAGGGAGCTCGCGTTGGCAACGTTTGAGGAATCGCTGAAACAGCTGGAAGGCATCGTCGCTCAACTTGAGCGCGGTGATTTGCCGCTTGAAGATTCGATCAAGATGTTTGAGGAAGGCATGCGCCTCTCGGCGCAGTGCAAGCAAGAGCTGGATAGCGCGGAGAGCAAGGTTCAGATTTTGCTCAAGCAGCGCGACGGATCGCTTAAGGCTGAGCCGTTTCCCTTGAAATAGAAAACTGCAGATCCCTCCACTGCGCTTCGCTCCGGTCGGGATGACAAAGTGGGAGAGCGTCGGGTGGCCTGATAACATTTGCTGAGCTTGGATGCGAAAGTACAGCAGAGTCCTACTCAGCAACTGCTCTCAATGAAAGCGCCTCGCTCCCCTTTGTCAGTCCACGACCGTAGTGGAGGGATCTGCAGTTCAGCGCGACCTCTGCGGGGAAATGTGCGTCTGCGACTATGAGCCCAAGTCGTTCTGCTCCACAAAAGCGACCAGATCGTCCCCGATCAGGTCGGGCGGGGTGACCAGGAAGCGAGGCTTGCCGGCGATCAGCTTCAGGGAAACATGGTTCCATTGCGGGGTTAGTTCCTGGCCGGAGGCACGCAGGAGCACCGCGTCGGCGCGATCCAAAAACAGCCGTGCGGAGTCTTTGAAGTCGGCCGTGGCATGGTCCAGAACGGTCAGATAGAGATCGGGACGCAGAAACTGCAGCAGGCTGTTGGACTCGAAAATGATGTTCTCAGCGGCTTCGATCTCCTGGCGAATGCGCGGCATGGCATCGGCCAGACGGCCGATGCGGGTGCGTACCCAGAGCGACCGCCTGGCCCCGGCGGCGAGGAAGCGAGCACTGTCGGTTCCGGTGTTGGGATCCCGCTCGGCGCTGATGGCAATGGTGTGCTCGTCGGTCTGGCAGTCGCAGGGCTCGCCGTTCGCAGTGCAGAAGCCGTGGCCGAATTGGGTGATCTTGCAGGCCGTCCAGTTGCGCTGCGGCAGCCGGGCGATCAGATTGGCCACCACCGAGGTCTTGCCTACGCTTCGCGAGTGCCCGCCCACCACCACGATGGCCATTACTCTTCCCTCTTTAAGCCGGGCCAGCATCGCCAATTCCTTGAGGTATTGCCTGCACCGGCTTGGCCGGCGTTCCCCAAAAGACAATTCCCGGTCCCAGCAGCTTTTTCTTAGGCAGAATTCCGGCCTGGCCGCCGAGGATGACCCCCGGGCCGACCAGCGCATGATCGCCCATGCCGACCTGGCCGCCCAGGATCGCACCGTCGCCCACCGCACTCGAACCTGAAATGCCGGTTTGCGCGGCAATCACGACGTCGCGCCCAATGCTGCAGTTGTGACCGATGTGAATCAGATTGTCGAGCTTGGTCCCGCGGCCGATGCGGGTTTCTTCGAGGGCGCCGCGGTCAATGGTGGTGTTGGCTCCGATCTCCACATCGTCCTCAATGACCAACGTGCCCTGCTGGGGAAACTGGGTGTACTCCCCGGTCGCTCGGTCGCGGACGTAGCCGAAGCCGTCCGCTCCCAGCACCGCCCCGGCATGGACCACCACCCGATCGCCAAGGGTGGCGCCCGGGTAGATGACCACGCGGGGGTAGATGCGGCAGTCGCTGCCGATGCGGACCCCGGCGCCAATCACGGCTCCGCTGCCGATGACGGTGGCTGCGCCAATGCTGGCTCCCTCCTCGATCGAGGCGTGGGCGCCGATCGAGACGCCACGGCCAATTTGCTACCCCAGGGCGCAAGCACGGCGGTCGGATGGATGGACGGAGCCGGCTGGGGACCACGCAGCAACACGGCGGCACGGGCAAACGCCAGCCGCGGCTGCGGAGTACGCAGAATTGGCTTACTTGCCGCGGCGGTCATCTGCGGCCCAACCAGAACCGCGGCGGCAGGGGAGGCGAGCGCAGCCGCGAACGAGGCTTCTTCTTCGGCGAACACCAGGCACCCCGCGCGCGCGCCGGCGATGCTCGATACCCCGGTGATCATCAGGTCGAAGGCGGCGCCATCGACTTCCGCGCCGAGCCGGTCAGCCAATTGACTCAGAGGGATGGGCATGACTCAAGTGTAGATGCGCGGCTTCGCCCTGCGGGCGGGTCTTCCAGCGGCGATGCACCCAAAGCCACTGGTCGGGATATTGGCGAATGTAGTCCTCGATCACCTTGGTGAACAAGGCGGTATGGGCAAGCACGTCCGCCTCCACATCTTCGCTGAGTGGGCAGATCGAGGGGGGCGCCGAAGCGCAGTACGTAT
Source organism: uncultured Acidobacteriaceae bacterium (assembly GCA_963757515.1). Classification (GTDB taxonomy): domain Bacteria; phylum Acidobacteriota; class Terriglobia; order Terriglobales; family Acidobacteriaceae; genus PALSA-350. Next base: position 899,579 of record CAVWRV010000001.1, read on the forward strand.
TGCTGCGTTGCCTCTTCCCAGAGCAGAAACCCGGGCAGCACCTGGGCGCCGGTCTTCATGGCGACGCGCGCCAGGCCAGATCCGGTACACGCGGGGTGGCCAAAGAAATCGACGAACGCCCCCTGGGGTGGGGTCATGTTGGTATCCATCAAAATGCCCACCGTCTCGCCCCGCCGCATGGAGGCCAGTAGGCCGCGGGCGAAGTCGTCCTTGTGCAGCACCTGATTGCCGTGCAGGCAGCGAATGTGGTTCACCAGGTTGTCGACCAACGGATTGTCCAGGCGGCGGATCACAATGCTCATGGGATAACCCATCAGCGAGTGATAGAAACTCGAGAGCTCCCACGCGCCCAGATGGCCGGTCAGGATGAGGACGCCTTTGCCCTGATCGCGAGCCGCCAGGTAGTGCTCCAGCCCCTCATAGCGGATAAAGTTTTGCGTCGTTCCCGGGGTGTAGCGCGGCATCTGGCAGAACTCGGCCAGCAACCAGCCCAGATTGCGGTAGAGTTTGCGCAGAATCTGCTGCCGCTCGGCTGCGGTCTTCTGGGGAAAGGCCAGGCGAAGATTAAGATCGCCGGCACGACGCAGACGCGGGGTAAGCAACAGGGCGACGCGGCCGACGAACGCACCGATCCCGCGGGCAACACTCCTCGGCGGCAAGCCGAGAAGCTTCACCACGGTCCACACCAGCACGAATTCCAGTCGTCTCCGCATCCGCTTCCACAGCTGCCCCCTGATATTGGGTTCAGATCAGTCTAAATCGTTGCCGGGCACGCAAAAAAACTGCCCGGCAAAGTTCGCCGGGCAGTTCTCGAGACAGCAGGTGGCTGGTGCTACTTGCTGTACTTCGGAGAAGTACTTTGCCACCGTGCGTACGAACGGCCGCGCGTCCGGCGGAGTGGCAACTTCGCCCTTCAGGATCTGCGCGCTGGGGTGGGCGACACCATAAAACGTGCGCGTGGCGTCCACATTCTCATCCACCACCGCTCCGGTGAGGTCGATGCCGGCAAACAGGCCCTTGGCGCGCGAATAGGTAAGCAGCTCGGCGTTCAGCTTCCAATCGGTCGCAGCCTGGGAGTCGCGGCCTACCGGGCCGGCAGCGGCCGAGGCATCGCCGCCGATCTTGAACTTGCTCTTCAACAGGTCCTGAAACCCCTTGTCGTTGACCGCTACCAGCACCAGGTCGGTGGCCTGGCCGCCAATCTGAAAACCGAAGCTTCCACCCGCGATCCTGATGAAGGCAGGAGCGCTCCAGCCGTGCCCGGTGCGGCAGGTAACAACGCCCTGGCCGTATTCCGCGCCGACCAGGAAGGCGCCCTTCTTCACACTGGGAATCACGCCCACGCAAGTGGCCTGGGACATGATCTGATTGGGAATCGCCTTGTCCGGAGTCGCCATGATCTCGTCCAGGACATCTTTCGCGCTCTCGATGCGCGCATCGAGCGTTGCCTTGTCTTCCGCTGCATAGGCAGACAATGTGGTGAGGGACATTCCAAGAACACAAAATATTGCAAAAATCTGTTTCATGCTCTTTCAAATCTCCAGGTGGGACATTGGTCCCCACGGTACCGAATTCGCTGACGTTGGCGCAGCTTTCCACAAAAGCCGCTACTTAAGCCACTTCCGAAGATAAGGTGGGCGCAGTTGCTAGGATGCAGGAATTTCAAGAGGAGTTGGGAATGGGCAGGAATAGGTGAGAATGCGAGACCGGGGCGGCAAAAAAAATGGGGGCTGGTGATTGCAAAGTTCGCCATCAGAAGCCCCGTCCCCAGATCTGCGTTGTTTCTAAAGTAACTTTCGGCCAAGAAAGGTAACCAAGCAATGTCACTAAGGTACCATGCACTAAAGTAACCTGTCTGGTGGTCACGGCTCATTCCGGGTTCGGGGTGACGATCGAGTTGGTCACCGCATAGATGGAGAGGGCGATCCGGTTCTCCACACCCACCTTGCGCATGAGCTTGGCCACGTGCGCTTTCACGGTTCGCTCTTCAATACCCAGCGTGCGGGCAATCTCGCGATTGGATCGAGCGGCGACCAGGAGCTTGAGCACCTCGGTTTCGCGGGCGGTGAAATGAGCCAAGGCCGGGACGGCGGACCGGGAGGGCTTGGTCGCGCGATCCACGAAAATGGACAACACCCGGCGCGGCGCCCAGATGGACCCCTGGCTGACGATCATGATCGCCTGTTCGACCTGCTGGGGCGTGGCACTGGCTTCGAGATATGCCTTGGCGCCCGGCAGTGATCGCCTGCAGGATGACTTCGTCGTCCGCGTCCGGGCCCATGACGACCAGCCGGACATCGGGCCGCAACCCATGGATGGTGCCGACCAGCGGCAACGGGAGCCGTTCTCCGTGGAGGCCAATCAGGGCCAGCTTGAACTCCTGATCGGCCAGGAACTGCGCCAGCTCGAAAACCACAAATTCGATACGGGGATGATCCTGAAAGAGGGTGACAAAGCCCTGCACGCGGATGGGCTCGGGTTCGAGCAGCGCCACCCGCAAGCGGGAAGGGGATTTCGCCGGCTCCGCCATCACAGCTTGGGAAGCACGATACCCTGTTGCTTTTGGTACTTACCCTTGCGGTCCGCGTAGCTGATCTCGCAGGGCTCATCGGAACGGAAGAAGAGAATCTGGCAGAGGCCCTCATTGGCATAGACGCGGGCCGGCAGGGGGGTGGTGTTTGAAATCTCGAGGGTCACAAAGCCTTCCCACTCCGGCTCGAAGGGGGTGACGTTGACGATGATGCCGCAGCGGGCATAGGTCGATTTGCCCACACAGATGGTGAGCACGTCGCGGGGAATTTTAAAATATTCGACTGACCTGGCAAGGGCAAAGGAATTGGGAGGAATAAGGACCGAGGCGGCAGTGACTGTGACGAAAGACCGCTCGTCAAAGTCCTTGGGGTCAATGACTGCGCTGTTTACGTTGGTGAAGATCTTGAACTCATCGGAAACGCGAAGATCGTAGCCGTAGGAGGAGAGGCCGTAGGAGATGACCCCTTCCCGCACCTGCTTTTCGCTGAAAGGGACAATCATCCCTTTTTGCGATTGCTCGCGAATCCACCGGTCGGACTGAATAGACATGCAACTCCTTGGGGAAAACCGGCCCGGGAGAGCCAGGCGCGGTGAAGCGGGTAAAAATCCTTCTGCTGGAAACTGCATCTTACGGTAGGCCGGGTTCGTTGACAATCTTGATCCCGCCAGAAGCTGCTGGACCATAGAGGAAACACGCTATACGATGAGGACGTAGCTCCGGCCATTGCTGTTACCTATTCATCCCTCGGGGTAAAGGCATTGATTAAACAGGACATCATCCATCAAGTCATCGCCAAGACCGGACTACCGCGCAACAAAGCGGAAGCGGCTGTCGATACGGTCTTTGAAAGCCTGAAGAAAGCGCTCGCTTCGGGCGACCGGATCGAGCTGCGGGGCTTTGGGGTATTCAATGTCCGCCCACGCAAGACGGGGATTGGCCGCAATCCGCGGACCGGTGCGGAAGTCACCATCACTCCAGGCAAGGCTGTTCGCTTCAAGCCGGGCAAGGAACTTCACCTGCTGGATTCTTAGCCCCTCCCTTGACAGAAGTAGAAATGCCGACCGCGGATCGTCCGCTCCTCCCGGGCCCTACCGACCACTGGGACTTCCCTCCAAGGGCGCCGCGCTCGATTGCCTGGCTGCCGCTATGCCTGCTGGTGGTGAGTATTTTCACGACCGCGAGCACCGGTGCGCTGCTGATGCAGAATTTTCGCCTGGGGCAGCCGCCGCTGGTCAACGAGGGCGATCTTTTTCCCTTGCACTGGATCTGGAAACATCCCTCGGCGCTGGCCAGCGGCTGGTCCTTCTCGCTGGCGCTGCTGGGGATTTTGCTGGCCCACGAGGCGGGGCACTACTTTTTCTGCCGCCACCATGGCATTCGCGCGTCCTGGCCCTACGTTTTGCCCGCGCCTACGTTGAGCGGAACCGCAGGAGCGGTGATCCGGATCCGTTCCCGCATTCCCTCCCGCCGGGCACTGATCGAAGTGGGCATCGCCGGACCGATTGCCGGATACCTGGTGGCGCTTCCCACCACCATCCTGGGCATCCTGCTCTCCCGGCCGGCCGGGCCGGACAGCGGCGCCGGCGCTGGTTCAGTTTCACTGGCCGTTGACGATCACGCTGCTGGACCGGGCCTTGGCGGCGTTGATTCCCTGGGTGCCGTCTCTCGACAACATGATTCCCCACCCCATCCTGATCGCGAGTTGGGTAGGCTTGTTTGTCACCTCGCTCAACCTTATTCCCGCAGGGCAACTGGATGGCGGCCATATCCTGTATGCGATTTCGCCGCGATGGCATCGCCGGTTGACGTTGGTTGTGCCGGTGGTCCTGCTGGCGATGGGGCTAACGTTGTGGACGGGATGGGTGCTTTGGGGAGTGATTTTGCTTCTGCCTGCCATGCGCCATCCCCATGTTCCGTATTTTCCGCTGATGCCCTACAACCATCGCTGGCTTTGCGTGGTGGCGCTTGCGATTCTGGTGCTGACGTTCTTGCCGGCTCCCTTTGTTGGCACCAGCGTGATTGATTTGTTCCGCTAGCTTTCACAGCTGCCAAACGGAGGTGTTAGAAGGCCAGCTTCACGCGTAAGAAGGCTTCTGATGGGTCGCACGCGTCCCGCTTTCAGGTCATCGATCCGCGCCGAATTCCTTTACCGCTTCCTGGTAGTTCTGCCGTTCCCATTCCAAGGCGGCGGCCAGAACCTCATCAAGCGCAATAGCAGGGTCTTGTCCGTGCCGATGGGCATAATCGTTCAATTGCGCTTGGCGCTCCGGTGAGAGATGTATTTCCATGCTCTGAGGGTAGGAACGGCCGGCGCCTGTGTCAACGGCTTTCCCCTTTTTTCTAAACCTTTGGCCCGGCGGCATCCCCGGTCGTATGCCACTACCCTAGAATTTCTCGACCAGACTCTGCATCAGGATTACACCGCCTATGGAGGCACCCAGAGCGACCGGCATGGCGATGACGCCTACCTTGAGGAAGTCCCAGCCGCTTACGTTCAGCTTCTCTTTGCGCAGCGCGATCAGCCATAGGATGGTGGCCAGCGAACCGGTCACGGATAGATTCGGCCCCAGGTCGACGCCAATCAAGACTGCATTGGCAATCAATCCCCGGGCATGCGCCGCCTGCAACGTTGCACCGGCGATTAATCCCAGGGCAGATTGTTGACGATGTTGTTGGCGACGCCGACGACGAAGGCCGTGACCAGCGCGGCGAGCGCCGGAGCAAGTCTTTGTACGGCTTGAAGGGCCGCCCGGGTTAGCTTGAGGGCTCCGATGCTCTGCACGGCGTCGACCATGATGAACAGGCCGGCAACCAGCGCAATGGTTCCCCAGCTGATCTCCTTCACCAGGCTCCAAGGATTGGTGCGCGCCTTGAAGGAGACGACCGCGGTGATGGCGAGCGCGGCCAGGCAGGTGGGCAGTCCGAGATCCTGGTCGAGAGCAGAAGCGGTCAACAGGACGGCCACCATGAAGGCGATGCCCCCAAGCACAATCTTTCCGTTCGTGGAAAGCGGTCTGGCGCCCTCGCTTTCTGCGGTGCAAGCAGTGAGTTCTCTGCGGAAGACAAGCCGCAGGACCAGGTAGGTTGCCGCAATCGAAAAAACCGATGGCAGGGCGAAGGAGGATAGCCAGCGCCCCAGCGGCGGCATTTGCTGGCGAAAGACGACCAGGTTGGCCGGATTGGAGATGGGCAATACGAACGAGGCTGCATTGGCAATCATCGCGCAGGCGAAGAGATAAGGGAGCGGCGGCACTTTGGCTTTGCGTATGGCGACGAGAATCGCAGGGGTCAAAACAACCGCGGTCGCGTCGTTGGACATAAAGATGGTGACCAGCGTGCCAAGCCGTAGACCAGGGTGAACAGACGGACACTGGAACCGTGCGCTCCCCTGAGCGCCGCGGAAGAAAGCCAGTCGAAGACGCCGTGCTCGCGGGCCAACTCGGACAGCAGCATCATGCCGATGAGAAAGAGATAGACGTCGGAGCCTTCGGCGGCGGCTTTCTCCGCCAGCGGCGGCGGAATCAGGCGACCCACGAGCAGCAGGATCGCGCCGCCGCCAACCCAGTAGACCTCGGGAATGTTGCGCGGGCGCATCAGCATCAACAGAATGCTGATGACAATGAGGGACAAAAAGATGGAAAGGGCAGCAAGGAGCATCACCGCTCTCTACATCAGGTTCACGGCGTCGACGTCGACGATGAGATTGCGGCGCGGAATGCCCAGCGCCTCCGCCTGCGCCAGGCCGGCTCGCAGCGTCCGGGCCAGGGCCTGGCGCTGGGCGGCCTTGAGCAGAAGGTGAAAGCGATAGATACGTTTGATGCGCACGATCGGCGCGCTGGCCGGCCCCAGCACGCGCACCTGTTCCAGCGGCATGGCGGCGAAACACTTGCCCAGGCTGGCGGCCCAGCCGGCGGCCTCCTCCAGCCGCGGGCTCTGGATGATGATGTTGGCCAGCACCGCGTGGGGCGGGTAATGCATCCACTTGCGGTATTGCATCTCCTTTTTCACAAAGGCTCTGAAGTCATGCTGCGGCGGCGCACTGGATGGCATAGTGCTCGGGGTAATAGCTCTGGACCAGGACGTTGCCGGGCAGGTCTCCGCGGCCGGCGCGGCCGGAGACCTGGGTGAGCAGCTGGAAGACGCGTTCGGCGGCGCGGAAATCCGGCAGGCCGAGAGCATGGTCCGCGCCCACCACCCCGACGAAGGTGACGCCGTGGATATCGTGGCCCTTGGCGATCATCTGCGTGCCCACGAGCAGATTGATGTGTCCGCTGTGCAGCCGCTCAAGCAGGTGCTCCATGTCAAACCGGTTGCGGATGGTATCGCGGTCCATGCGGCCGATGCGGGCCTGCGGAAACAGTTCCTGCAGGCGCTCTTCGCCCTGCTGCGAACCGGCCCCCAGGTAGAACAGGTGCTCGCTCTCGCACTTGGGGCATCGTTTGGGCACGGTTTTCACGTATCCGCAATAGTGACATTTGAGCCGCTGGCCCGAGGGGCTCGCGACGGCCGTCGGGTCTCCGGGAATGATGGGCTTGTGGTGGGTGAGGGCGATGGCGCAGTTCTCGCATTGCATCTTCTCGCCGCAAGCACGGCATAGCACGGCAAAGGAATATCCGCGCCGGTTGAGCAGGATGATGGCCTGCTCTCCGCGATCGATCGCGGCCTTGGCCCGTTCCAGCAGGACGCGGGAGAAGATGCTCTCCTGCCCGGTCTCCTGGAATTCGAGGCGCATGTCGACCAGGTCCACCACCGGCAGCGGGCGCTGGTTGACCCGCTCCTTCATCTCGATCAAGGCATACTTTCCCGTCTCCGCATTGCGCCAGGACTCGAGCGACGGGGTGGCGGAACCCAGAACGATGGTGGCGCCGCTGATCTTGGCGCGCATGACGGCGACGTCGCGGGCGTGGTAGCGGGGAATCTCCTCCTGCTTGTAGGACGAGTCATGCTCTTCGTCGACGATGATGAGGCCCAGGTTTTGCGACCGGGGCGAAGATGGCCGAGCGGGTGCCGACCACGATGCGCGCTTCGCCGCGACGGATGCGATACCACTGCTCGGCGCGCTCGTCGGGGGTGAGCGCGGAGTGCAGCAGGGCCACGCTGTCTCCGAAGGAGGAGTGCAGCTGGGCGGCCATGGCGGGGGTGAGGCCGATCTCCGGCACCAGCAGAATGGCCGAGCGCCCGGCAAGCCGCGCGTGCTGCATGGCGGCGAGATAAACTGCCGTCTTGCCCGAGCCGGTCACGCCGTGCAACAGGCAGGCGCCAAAGCCCTCGCCGATCGAGGGCGGCCACAATGTGCTCGAGCGCGGCTTGCTGAGCGTGGTTGAGCGCGTGCTGAGCCGGCGGTCCGGCGCGCGGAAAGATGAAATGCCGCGGGGCGCTCTTCGATGGTTACCAAACCGCGCTTGACCAGGGTTTGCAAGGTGGTCGCGGGAAGGCCCAGCCGGCGCAAGACCGGGACCGGCAGGGACCCGCCCGCGCCCGCAAGTTCGGCGAGAATCGCCAGCTGATTTTCATTGAGTTTGGGCGGCCGCGCATCGGCCACCAGCACCGCATAGCGCACCAGTGCGGCGGGCGTCGCGAGGCGCGGCTTCGGTTTCGCGCAGCAGCCACTTCTTGCGCAGCATGTTGGTCAGCAGCTCCGCCGTGGCGCCGGTGGCATGGCGCAGGGTGGCGCTCTTTGCCGGCTGCCCGTCGGAAAGATAATTCAACACGGTGTACTCAATGTCTTGTTCGTCCGGCGGTGCGGCGCGAGCGGCGGGACGAACCCTGCTGGGCGCCGTCGAACAGGATGGCCTGGCCAGTCTCGCTGATGCGGTAGTTGATGGTGCGGCGCACTTCAGCCATGAGCGGAAGCATGCTGCGCAGAACTTCGCCCAGCGGGGCCAGGTAGTATTGCGCCATCCAGGCTGCCAGCTCCATCAGTTCGGGGCTGAGGATCGGCTCCTGGTCAAGCACAGCTTCGATCAGCCGCGCCTCGACTGGCGGCGCTTCATCATGCAGGCGGGTGACGACCCCAATCAGCTTTTCGTTGCGGAAGGGCACGACGACGCGGCCCCCGACGGGCGGGTCGTCTATCGTCCTTGAGCTTGTAGGTAAAGGCCCGGTCGAGCGGTACCGGGAGCACAACGTCACAGAAAATTGCCATCAGCGGGTGGGAACGGACAATCCCAGCTCGGCCATGGCCAGCTTTAGATCCTGCCATGCTTCTTTTTTCTGCCGCGGATCGCGCAGCAGATAGGCCGGGTGATAGGTAACGATGAGCTTGGCGCCGCGGCAGGCGTGCAATCGCCCGCGCAGGCCGCTGAGCGAGGATTTGACGCCCAGCAGGTAGGTGGCGGCGGTTGACCCCAGGGCCACCAATGACCTGGGGGCGGATCACGTCTATCTGCTGGAAGAGGAACGGGGAACAGGTGTTGGCTTCTTCCGGCTCGGGGACCCGGTTCTGGGGCGGCCTGCACTTTACGATGTTGGCGATGTAGACCTGTTCTCGCTTGAGTCCCGTGGCGGCGATCATGTTGTTGAGGAGTTGGCCGGCACGGCCGACAAAGGGCAGGCCCTGCGCGTCCTCGTCGGCTCCTGGTCCCTCGCCCACAAACATGAGACGCGCGTTGGGGTCGCCGTCGCCAAAGACGATCTTGTTGCGGCCGGCGCTGAGCGCGCAACGGGTACAGTCGCCGATTTCACACTGGATCGCGCGCAGCGCTTCGGCACGGCTTGGCGGAGCAACGAAGGAGCCGATGGTCGGCTGTAAGGGGACGGGCTTACGTAGGGGAATGAGGGGCTCCTGTGGGGTGGGCTCGATCGCGAGGGTCTGGGTTGCCGCGGCGATAAAAGTCGAAGATACCAAGATCGCGCAGGTACTGCATGTGCGCGGCGATGGCTTGTTGCAATTGGGGATCGAACGACATTGTTGGAACCGATTCCCTATAGCTTACATGCAGAGAAAGCGAACTGCAGTCGCTCCACTACGTCGGATGACAAGGAGGGCGTGACTCCTCCATCGCTGTCGGTCGAGATGACCAAATGGTCCGGGAGGGATCTGGAAGAGGTGCATCACAGGCGACTACGCTGCGCTCCGGTCGAGATGACAATCTGTTGAGGATCATCTCCCGGCTCCCATGAATTGTCATCTCGACCGAAGCGTAGCGCAGTGGAGGGATCTGCGTTTTTCTCTGCTAGTCCTGCAGCTTGGAGTTGCTCGATACCAGGCCGGTCTCGGCGACCAGCGAGGCGGGCCGGCGCAGGGCGATCACTTCGTCGAGGATGCGACTGGCCAGTTCGTGCTTGGTCATCTCGGGCAGTTCGATCGCGGTCCGGGGGGTGAGAAAGGTGGCTGCGTTGCGATCGGAATCAAAGCCCAGGCCGGGACGGGACACATCGTTCAATACGATCGCGTCCGCTCCCTTGCGCAAGAGCTTGTCGCGGCCGTGCTCGAGAGGTTTTCTGTTTCCGCGGCAAAGCCGATCACCAGCGTACCCGGCCGCTTGGATACCACCACTTCGCGCAGAATGTCCTCGGTGGGCTCAAACTCGATGGTGATGGGGCCGGTCCGCTTCATCTTCTGCTCGGCCAGCACCCGCGGACGGTAATCGGCAACCGCGGCGGCTTTGATGACGATGGTGGCCTGATCAAGGCGGCTGAGAACGGCGCGGCGCATATCTTCGGCGCTGACCACCGAAACCAGCTCGCAGTTGGCAGGCGGCTGGAGCGCCGTAGGGCCACTCACCAACACCACCCGCGCCCCGCGGCGCTGCGCCTCCTCGGCCACGGCATAGCCCATTTTTCCGCTGGAACGATTGCCCAGAAAGCGAACCGGATCGATCGCTTCCCGCGTTCCGGCGGCGGTCACCAGAACCGTCTCCCCGGCCAGATCGTTGCGGCCATGGAGCTGACCCAGCACGGCTTCTACAATGGCCTCCGGCTCGGCCAGCCGGCCGCTCCCCGTCATGCCGCAGGCTAGCGGGCCTTTGTCAGGGGGCACAATCCTGACCCCGCGGCCTCAAGAATCTCCATGTTAGCCCGCGTGGCCGGATGCTCCCACATGTTGACGTTCATCGCCGGAGCAACAATGACCGGCGCACGGGTGGCCAGAAACAGGGTGGTCAGGAAGTCGTCAGCCAACCCGTGAGCGAACTTTGCCAACACGTTCGCAGTGGCCGGCGCCACGACCAGAGCTTCCGTGGTCTGCGCTTCGCCAATGTGCTCGATGGAGGAGTCGAGGTCGCCCTCACCGGGAGACGAGGGCCATAGGCCGGTGATCACTTTATGGCCGGTAAGCGAGGCAAAGGTCAGCGGGGTGATGAACTTCTGGGCCGCTTCCGTCATCACCACGTGTACATCCAGCGCCTGGCGCTGCAAGGCTCGCACCAGCTCCGCCGCCTTATAAGCAGCAATGCCTCCAGAGACACCGACCGTGACCTTCATAGCGATGATTGTACGCGTTACGATTCCCTGTCTTGCGGTGTGTCGGGTCCAGAACAACCTCGTCCACAACCTCATACACTGGGCTGGGCGGCCGCCTTGACCTTGCCCGCGGCGATCTCTTCCTGGGCTACGCGGCAGGCCTTATTGGAGCGGGAATCAATCAACGGCTGGGAGCCATTCTGGAGTTGCCGGGCGCGGCGGGCTGCCATGACTACATAGCGAAAATTGCTGTCAAGTCCATGTTCTGGCGTCATCTTGCCTCCTGTCGAAAGTTCGTCGCCGGGCTTTCAGGCGCGAGTGGCGTGCATGTCGAGCAGGCCGAACGAGGCAAGCACCGGGTACAAACGATCGGTGGCGTTCGCCTGGCGGCACTTATCGGCGAGCTGCATCATGCGGGCAGTCTCAGGGTCTGGCGGCGTTCCATCACGCCTTGCCCTTTCCGTGATCACGATGGCGGTCAAAGCTTCTACCGCGTCTTCAAGAATATCGTTAACCAGGATATAGCGGTACTGGCGGTAGTTTTCGATCTCACCTCTGGCCTTGGCCAACCGCCTGCTCAATCTCAGCCTCGTCCAGTTTGCCTTCCTCGAGGCTTCGGTCGCGCAGGCGCTTGGCCAGGATGTCCGGGTTGGGCGGAAGAACAAAGATGCTGACCGCATCCGGCATCTTCTCCCTTACCTGGGCGGCTCCCTGCACGTCAATGTCGAGCAGCAGGTCCTTGCCGGCCGCCTGGGCGTCGATCAGCGATTGGCAGGCGGTGCCGTAGTAGTTGCCGAAGACAGAGGCCCACTCCAGAAATTCCCCCTTCTCTTTCATCTCCTGGAATCTGGCGACCGTGGTGTAGTGATATTCGCGATCCGGCTGCTCAGAACCGCGCGGAGCACGCGTGGTCTAGGAGACGGAGAAGTCCAGACCGGTCACCCGCGAACGCAGATGCTTGACCAACGTCGATTTGCCAGAGCCGGAAGGAGCCGAGATGATGAACAGAATTCCTGCCAAAGTGTTTTCCTGATGATACAGCGGTCCGCTACCGAGTACAGTCCCGCACAAGTGTTACTCAAGATTCTGCACCTGTTCGCGGGCTTTTTCGATCTCCGATTTCATTCCCAGGCCCAAATCAGTAATTCGCGACCCGTTTCCGCTTACCCCCCCGGTCTTGGACAGCAGGGTATTGGCCTCGCGGTTCATCTCCTGGAGCAGGAAATCGAGCTTCTTGCCCATCTCTCCCCCAGCCTGCAACAGGGAATGAAAATGCTGGATGTGGGTGCGCAGCCGGGTGACCTCTTCTTCGACGTCACTGCGCTCGGCGAGCATGGCGGCTTCCTGCAGCACGCGGTCCCGGTCGATGACCCCGTTGCCGTTGAGCAGGGCGGAGATACGCTGGCTAATCCGCTCAAAGTAGGCCTTCTGCACCTCCTGGCGCATTTGCGCGACCTGGGATACGGCGAGGGCAAGGCGCTCCATCGTGGCGCCCAAGATCCAGGGCGAGCGCCGCGCCCTCCTGGGCTCGCATGCGATTCAACGCGTCCACCAGGGGGCCGATTTGTGCGGCCACATCTTCCTCCAGAGCCTTCATTTCCTCGTCGCTGAAGCGGGTTTCCCCGGTCAACACGCCGGGGAGGCGGAAGATGGCATTCAGGTCGGGCTGCTGCTCGAGCGCGCTCTCGGCCGCGGCAGCCCGAAAGGCAGCGATATACCCCTGCAGAAGGTCACGGTCAAAGTGCGCGTTGGGACGAAGGCCGCGATCGACAGTCAGGGTAACTTCCAGGTGACCGCGCAGCACCTTTTCCTTGAGCAGCCGGCGCAAGCGCATCTCCAGCGGCTCGGCGCCGGCCGGCATGCGCATGTGCAAGTCGAGAAAGCGGTGATTGACGCTCTTGAGAGAAAGATTCCAGGACAGAAGATCGCTGATTCGGCCGCTGGCCCGGGCAAAGCCGGTCATCGAATGGACAGGGGAATGGACGGGGGAATGCACGGGGGAATGAACGGGAGCGCTCAAAGCTCCACCTCGGCGCTCAATGCTGGTTCGAGCGCATCTTTAGGCAGCACATTGCCGGGAAATTCCGCCGGATCCATAAACTGCAACTGGTAGAGGCGCTGGTAGGTGGCAGAGACGCGGAGCAACTCTTCGTGCGGGCCGATGGCGGTGATGCGGCCATCTTCAATGACGGCGATGCGGGAGGCGCGGCGGACCGTCGACAAACGATGGGCGATGACGAAGACCGTGCGCCCGGCGATCAGATTGGAAAGCGCGATCTGCACCAGCGACTCGCTTTCCGAGTCGAGCGCGGAAGTGGCTTCATCAAGGATGAGAATCGGCGCGTCCTTGAGCAACGCCCGGGCGATGGCGATGCGTTGCCGCTCTCCGCCGGAGAGGCGAAAGCCCTTTTCGCCAATCACGGTATCGTACTTTTCCGGCAGCCGCTCGATGAAGTCGTGCGCCAGCGCCGCCTTGGCGGAGGCGATCACCCGGCTCATGGGGATGCCGGCCTCGCCATAGGCGATGTTGTTGCGCACCGTGTCGTTGAAGAGAATCGTCTCCTGGGTTACGTTGCCGATCTGGGAACGGAGAGACGCCAGGCTCACATCGCGCAGGTCGTGTCCATCGATGCGGATGCTGCCCCGCGGTGACGTCGAAGAAGCGGGGGATCAGATTCACCAGGGTCGACTTGCCGGCGCCGCTGGGACCAACCAGCGCCACTACTTCGCCCCGCGGGACCACCAGGTTGATCTCTCGCAACACCTGCCGTTCGCCTTCTTCATTGCGGTAATCGAAACAGACATTCTCGAAGCGGATCTCCTGGCGGAATTCTTTGATGACGTGGGCGCCAACCTTCTCCCGCACTTCGTCCTGGGTATCCATGAAGCGAAATATCTCCGAGGATGCGCCCAGCGCCTGTTGAAAGTTGTTATAGAACAGAGCGAACTTGCGCACCGGCTCGTACAGCTTGAAAACCGCGATGATAAAAGCGAAGAAGGTTCCAGCGGTGAGTGCGTGGCTGCGAATGCTGTTGCGGCCAACCCAGAGCAGTAAGGCGATGGCCACCGCGCCGATGGTATCCATGAGCGGCGAACTGATGGCCTGCGCGCGCACCGAACGCAGGTTGGCATCGAACAGCCGGCGGGCCGCCTGCTTGAACCGCATCATCTCCCAAAGCTCCATATTGAAAGCTTTGACGATGCGGTTCCCGGTGATGGTCTCGTGCAGAATGTTCTGGATCTCGGCCAGCTTGTCCTGGCCCCTGCGCGTGGTCTGCCGCACCTGGCGGCCGATCCTGCGGGCCGAGACCAGAACCACGGGCACGAAGAGCAGCAGCACCCATGCCAGCTTGCCGCCCAGGGCAACTACCACGCAGGCGGTAAAGATCAGGGTGAAGAACTGCTGCAGGAGCTCCGCCAGCACCGAGGACATGGCGAACTGCACCCGCTCGATATCGTTGATCAGCGTGGAAACAATGGTGCCGGTGGCATGCTGCTGGAAGAAGGAGACGGAACGCCGCAGAATGGCGTCGTACAAGGTCATCGCGCAGGTCGGTGATCATGCCGAACCCGGCATAGTTCACCAGGTAGGTTCCGCAGTAATCGCAGATCCCCTTCAGCAAAGTGGAAGCCACCAGCGCGAAGGCTACGATATCCCACGCGTTGTGGAAATGCGAGGGAACAATCTGTTGCAGACTTATGCCAAAGCGGGGACCGAAGAGAGGGATGGTGCGGTCGGGTGCATTGGGATTGAGCACGCGGTCGAAAATGGGACCGACCAGCAAGAGGCGGAAGGCATCCAGAAGGCCCACGCCGGCCATCAGGATGACCGAGGAAATCGCCTGCAGCCAATACGGCCGCACATAGCCCAACAGGCGCAGCAGCTTCCTCACGCGGAAACCCCAGAGGCGCGGCGCTGCATGGAATGCATCCCACCATTGTAATCGCCCCGGGCCTTGGTTCGGGTAGTCCCGGAGCAGGACGGGCTCGATAGTAGCCCAGGACGTCAGTCCTGGGAACCAGTGCACATAGACGACGAAAAGTCCTGCAAGGGACGGCTGACAGTTACGCCAGGTTGGCTGAACCAGGACCGCATCCGGGATAATTTTCAGCCGTCCCTGACGGGACTGGTCCGTCTCTCGAATCGGTCTTCCCAGGACTGCGTCCTGGGCTACTCTCAGCCGTCCATCCGGGACTAAATCGGTTCAGACTTTTTCCGCAGCCTGTAATTGCCCTCAACCATCAATGGGGCATGTCGCGGTGGACGGCCTTGACCCGGTAGCCTTCCTTGGACAGCCGCTTGCGCACTTCTTCGGCAATCATTACCGAACGATGCTGGCCCCCGGTGCAGCCAAAGGCCACGGTCAGATAGCTCTTCCCTTCCTCAATGTAATGGGGCAGCAGGAAGAGCAGCAACTGCGTGATCCGGTCCAGAAACTCAGCCGTCTGGGGGAACTCGCGGATGTATTTTGCCACCTTGGGATGACGCCCGGTCAGGTGCCGGAACTCAGGCACGAAATGCGGATTGGGCAAGAACCTGACGTCGAAGACCAGGTCGGCCTCCAGGGGGACGCCGTTCTTGTAGCCGAAACTGATGGAGGAGACCAACAGGTTCTTGTCCGTATCTCCGCGCTCGAACTTCTGCAGGATGTAGGCGCGCAATTCATGCACGTTGTAACTGGAAGTATCGACACTGATGTCGGCCAGATTGCGGATGGGATCGAGAAGCTTTCGCTCCGCATGGATGGCGCGCACCACAGTTTCCGTGCGGCCCAGCGGATGGGGACGCCGGGTTTCGGAAAATCGACGCAGCAAAGAAGGGTCGGAGGCGTCGAGAAAGACCACCGTGGTCGAAAGCACTTTTCTTACCTGGCGAAGGATGGCCGGAAAGCGGTCGAGATGCTGCCCCTCGCGCACGTCGACCACCAGCGCCGCACGGTTGATCTCCGCCGATTGCCGCACCAGGTCGGCAAATGCGGGGATCAACTCCAGCGGCATGTTGTCGACCGCATAAAAACCCAAATCCTCAAACGCTTTAAGCGCAGAGGCCTTGCCGGATCCGGAAAGGCCAGTCAGGATCACCAGCTCGGAGGCCACCGCGGGCACCACTGCAGCCGCCTTCTTGGCGGCCTTAGGAGGAGTGGATTTCGGCTCGCGTCTGCGTGGCATGGGGCCATCGTAGCATTCAAGCCAAACTTAAATGCGCCAACGGCCGTTCTCCAGTAACGCCTGTGCCTTTTCCTGCGAAACCGGAGCGGAAAACAAATGCCCTTGGCCCAGATCGCAGCCCAATTTGAGCAGCGCGTCCAACTGTTCCCTGCGCTCGATGCCCTCGGCCAGCATGCGCACCTCGAGCATGCGTCCAAGATCGAAGATGGTTTGCAGGATCGCCGCCTGCTTACCGGGAATCGGCAGGTAGGCAATCAAGCGGCGGTCGACTTTTACCAGGTCAATCGGCAAACGGATGAAGTGGTTCATGGAGGCCAGACCGGCGCCGAAATTATCCAGCGCGGCGCTTATCTTGAGATCAGCAATGCCCTGAAACACCGCCAAGGCGCCATCCGGATCCTGATTCACCGCGCTCTCGGAGACTTCGAGGCGCAGCTGTCCCGGGAGAGAACTTCCACTTGGCCAGCAATTCCGCGAGATCGGGCCAACAGATTCGGATCGCGGAACTGCCGTGACGACAGATTCACATCGATGCTCGGTTTTGCATCCGGCAGGATCGTCCGCCCAAGACTCAGTTGCCGGCAAGCCTGCTCCAGCACAAACAGACCGATGGGCACAATGAGTCCTGTCTCTTCTGCCGTGGGCAGAAAATCCTGCGGCGGAACAAACTCTCCGTCGGCGCGCCGCCACCGCAGCAACGCTTCGAAGCCCTCGATCTCGCCATTCTCCAGCCGGTAAATTGGCTGATACCAGACTTCGAACTCTTTGTTTTCGAGCGCGGTCTTGAGGTCCTGCTCCTTCCTCATCTGTGCCGCCACGTGCACATGCATGGAGCCGTCAAAGACCTCATGCCGGGCGTGGCCGTTGGACTTGGCCTGATACATGGCAAAGTCCGCATCGCGCAGGATCTGTTCCGGACTGGTGTGATCCAGCGTGCCGAAGGCGATGCCGATACTGGCAGAGACAAAGATCTCGTGGCCATTCAGCTCGATCGGGCAGGCGAATATCGTGCTGTGCGCGTTCGGCGATCCTGGTTACATCGGAGATATTGGTGACGTCCTCGAGCAGGATGGCAAATTCGTCCCCGCCAAAGCGGGCCACGGTATCTTCAGGCCGAAAGCAGGCCCGCAGGCGAGCGGCCATGCGCACCAGCAATTCGTCGCCGGAGGCATGGCCCAGGTTATCGTTCACCGCCTTGAAGCGATCCAGATCAAGAAACATGACGGCAAAGTTGAGCTGCGAATGCCGTTGCTGCCGGGCCATGGTGAGCTGCAGGCGATCGAGAAACAAGGCCCGGTTGGCCAGGCCGGTCAGAGGATCATGCAAGGCATCGTGCTGCAGGCGGGCGTCGGATTGCTTCTTGTCCCGGATGTCGCGGTAGCTTACAAAATTGCCTACTTCCACGCCCGAGATGTTGATCGGAGCGACCAGGATCGAGACATCGATGAGCTCGCCTGACTTATGCAGGCGGACCGTCTCCATCGAAGCCCGGCCATGAAGTTGCATGGTGTGCTCGAGGATGTCGAACTCATGCCGGCGGGTTTCGGGAATGAGAATGTCGTAGGTGTTCTGTCCCAGCGCTTCATCGTCATTGAAGCCGAAGAGGGACTCAAACTCGCGATTGATATGCAGAATTTTCGAGCCGCGCGTGATCATGATGGCTTCAGGCGCAGCATTCAATAAATGCTCCAGGAAGTTCGATGGCGAACCGTGCCCCGAATCTGCTCTGACCCGTTCCCAAGTCCTGCCTGCAGGTCATCTTTCCGCGTTCGCGCCGTGATCGCAGGGCGACGATCAGCAGCTCCGGCTCCGGTTCCACGCGGAGCATGCGGAAGCTTCCGCGGACCGGCACCGACGGGATCCAGCGGCGTGCGCATCTGGCAGTTGAAATCGGAGGAATAGGCCTGGCTGCCGGAGCCAAAGACATTCGCCGGACGCTCGCGACGCCGTTCCCGGATGCGCGTAGACAAAGCCAGGGAACTGGCCGCTAAAGAGATCGTCGACGGGAAGGGACGCGCCTTCCTCCAGGTGCAGGATCTCGCGCGCCACCCGATTGGCGTAGACCACATTCCTGCCCCGCTGCACAAAGACGTAGCACGGCAAGGCTTCGAGGAGAGACCGTTGCTGGGCCGTGAGTACGGAAACATCAGCTTCTGAATTCATAATGGATCGACGCAGCGGACAGAGCCCCTACAGGGTTGAGTATCAAGGTCGCTTTCCAAGCAGGAATATCCCCTGAAAGAAGTACCGGCAAACTCCGAGGTCGCAGTTACTTAGGTCTTGTAAAATCAGCCGATAGGCATGGTTAGCTGCCCTGCGATCGGGTGCTGACGCATGTGTTACGATGCAAGTGACGCCGAGTAATTGATCACTGCGTTTGCGACAAATGGGCGCGCGAAGGCATGCGGCACCGCTACGATTAAGCGGCAGCTGCTTACCGTGAGTCATTGGACACTGCATTGGTGGCAGATTCGTCGAAGCAATCCGTCAGGGAGCTTCGATCAATTCCATCTTGCCATCACGCTTGCGGTGCAAAACTTTCACATTACCTTCGTTATCCCGGAAGACAAAAACGTCGCGATCGCGAAACTCGGCTTCCTTGACCGCCTCTTCGAGCGTCATTGGCCGCAGCGCCACCGAGTCAAGGGAACGAACCACGTGGGGCTCGGCAATCGGCACCCGGGCCGGAAAGGAATGTACGGTGACGGGAATCGCCGGCTGGGCGTGGTTCTTGCCATTGGTTGTTCCGTTGCCATTGCCAGCTTTGGCAGATTTGCTCTCGGCCACACTGCCCCGGCCGCTGCGCGCAACGCCCGTCTCCTCCAGCTGTTTTTCCTGCTTGGGTTGACGCTTGCGCGTGCGCTGCCTGTCTTTATACCGTGTCGCCTGGGTCTCGGCTTTCACCAGCGCGTCGCGCAGCGCGGACTCCATGCTGGCGCTGGACTCGCAGAGAGCCACCAGCGTGCAGGCGCGCGTCTTGACCGTGACCTCGGCGATCTGCCGGTATTTTTCCGCGGTCAGAACTACGTGGGCGCTGGTGATCTTGCCTAGAATCCTGGCAATGCGTTCGATTCCCTCTTCCGCTAACGTACGCAGTGGCTGGGTGATTGCCACCTGCCTGCCCGTGCATTCAACCGGCATGCTGATAGCTCCTGAGATGCCCGATTCTATAGCATTTTGACTATTACAGTGGTGCTGGAGGCTTTGGCGAAGGTGCGGACCTTCTTGGCGGAAAGTCGCATTTACGTGCAGTTTACTCCTTGCACCCATAGTAAAAATGCTTAACTCAATCGCGCACGCGGCGCTGATGGGTGCTGGGAATGCGAAGATCTTCGCGGTACTTGGCTACCGTGCGGCGGGTTACGTCAATGCCCTGGGCCTCGAGCATGCTGGCAATCAAATCATCGGTCAGAGGCTTGCGCGGATCCTCTTCATCGATCAGCTTCTTGACCTTGCGCTTGAGCAGCATCAGCGGAGTGCTGCCTCCCTCCGGCCCATGGACGCCTTCGGAGAAAAAGAAGCGAAGCTCAAAAACGCCCTGCGAAGTGTGCACATATTTGCTCGAGACCGCCCGGCTGACGGTCGAAGGATGAACTCCGATCTCTTCGGCAACTTCCTTGATCATCATCGGCTTGAGCGCGTCCACGCCGCGCTCCAGGAAGTCGCCCTGGCGGCGCACAATCGCCTCGCAGGTTCGCAGGATCGTGTTCTTGCGCTGCTCGATGTTGCGCATCAGCTGCAGCGCAGAGCGGTAACGCTCTTTGACATATTCCTTTACGTCTCTCTCCGTGCCTTCCTGCGACAGCAGTTTGCGATAGCCATGGTTGAGGCGCAGGGTGGGTAGATCTTCCTCATTCATGACCACGACAAACTCGCCGCCCCGCTTGACGAAGGCCACGTCGGGCTCGATCAGGCGGGCATCGGAGCGATTAAATCGCTGGCCGGGACGAGGATCGAGGCTGCGAATGAAGTCGATGGCGTGCTGGATGGCTTCCGGCTGCGCGCCCAGCACTTTGGTCATCTCGCGCAGGTCCCGCTTCTGCAACAGCAACAAATGCTGATCGACAATGCGGGCGGCGAGCGAAAACACCTGCAACCTGACCTCGTGCAGGCCCAACGCGTGGGCAGCCTCGCCTTCTGCCGCAGTTGGAGTCGGCCTGCGCAGCCGTCGATGCCGCCCGCTGGCGTCCCAGCTGGAGCTGAAATTCACGGCGCTGGGCCTCAATCTGCACCAGCAGGCATTCGCGCAAACTGCGCGTGGCCACGCCCACCGGATCGAGGTTCTGCACCAGGTGCACTGCCTCGGCCAGAAGCTCGGAGGCGGCACTGGGCGCGGCGGCGGGAGCAGGCTCATACTCACGCACAAATCCGGCTAACAATTCTTCATCTTCGGCCAACAGGTAGCCGTCCTCGTCCAGGTTGCCCACGACATATTCGGCGGCAGCGCGCAGGTCACTGCTCAGGTTCAGCGAACCCAGTTGCCAGAAGAGGTGATCGGTGAGGGTGCTGGGCTGGGAAAGGAAATTCTCAAACGACGGCTTGTCGGTTTGCTCAAAACCGTTGGGCGTGCGGAAGCCGGGATCCAGATAATCCTGAAAGTAGGAGCCAAAGTCTATTTCGTCGAACGGGTCACGCTTGTCGCGCTCCGCCTGGGCCGCGATCTCTTCTACGCTGCGCTCGCGCTCCGCCTCTTTCAGGGCGACGTCATCGATGAGGGGAACACTCTCTTCCAACTCTTCCAGCACCGGATTCTCAACAATCTCGGTGTTGATCAGCTCTTTCAGCTCCAGCTTGTTGAGCGCCAGCACGCTGACCATCTGCATCAGGCCAGGCGTCAGAATCTGACGCTGCGCAACTTTCAAGCTTAGCTTTGGTTGTAGAAGAGCCATGCCGTTTCACCGCATCAATAGCTAGCGGCCTTAGTTTACCTTCTCTGAGCCCCGATCGTGGAAGGCTTTTTCCTGATCGTCCAGCGTCGCAACGTGTGACCAAAGCGTCAGTCTTCGGTGCCGGAAAAAACCAGTTTAGTTCAGCGAAAAACCCTCGCCCAGATAAACCCGGCGCACTTCAGGATCTTTGCCCAACTGCTCCGGGGTTCCGGTGCGGAAGATACGCCCTTCATTGATGATGTAGGCGCGATCGGTAACCGAGAGCGTTTCGCGCACATTGTGATCGGTGATCAGCACCCCGATGCCGCTCGCTTTGAGGTCGAAGATGATCTCCTGCAAGTCGAGTACGGCGATCGGATCGATGCCCGAAAATGGCTCGTCGAGCAGGATGAACGAAGGCTGAATGCAGAGACAACGGGCGATCTCCACCCGGCGCCGCTCGCCGCCGGAAAGCGCGTAGCCGCGGGTCTTGCGTATATGTCCCAGATTCAACTGGTCCAGCAGCTTTTCCGTCCGGGCGCGCCTGCACTTCGAGCGAAATCGATTGCACTTCGAGCACGGCGAGAATGTTCTCTTCCACCGTCAGCTTACGAAAAACGCTGGGCTCCTGGGGCAGATAGCTGATCCCATACTGCCGCGCCCGCAGGTACATGGGAACCCGCGTGATATCGACTTCATCGACAAAGACCTGTCCCGTATCGGGAGCGATCAGACCGACAATCATGTAAAAGCTGGTGGTCTTGCCGGCGCCATTGGGGCCCAGCAGCCCAACCACTTCGCCCTGGCAGACCTCAAGGTTTACGCCCCGAACCACCTGACGGCCCTTATAAGACTTGCCGATTTCGTCTGTACTAAGCTTTTGCATTCATTTCGCAACCCGGGTCTGGGTTACTGCCTTGGAAGCACCGCCACTCACCACGACGCTATCATCGCGATCATTGAAAATCAACGCGTTGCCGGTTACTGTTCCGCGCACCTGGTCGGTCAGGCGCGGAGGCGCGGCGCTGGTTCCGGTCAGCACGAACTTGCCATCCGCAGCGGTGTAGGTGAGCTCCTCGCCGGTTCCTTTACGTCCGGGCTGTTGCAGTTCCACGGCGCCCCGGGCGACGATCTTTGAGACGCTCTGGGAGCTGACGCTCTGGGGCTTGGCTGTTCTGGGCGTCTTGCCGGGCGGCTGCGGCCCGGGCGCCGGGGTGAAATAGACATCCATAAAACTCGAATGCAGAAGCCCGGTGGACGTCTGGGCAACGACCGCGCCGCTGAAAACAGCTTTGTGCTCGTTCTCGGCGTAGAAGAGAGTACGGCTTTGCACACGGACAACGAGACTGAGGCCGGGCAGGAGGCTTGGCGCGTTGGGCGGTGCATTGGTTAGGCGAGCTGGTAAAGACGGCGTTCACCGCCGGCCAGCATCCCCGAGCCGGCACCATGGGCGGAAAGGGTTCGCGTGCACCCGGGAGAGCTCCAGCACCGGCGCCGCAATGGAATCGCTTCCCTGCCACAGGCGAGCCGGCTCGCCGGCCTTTCCGTAGAAAGTGGTCAGATCTGTGGCGTGATCCAGATGTGCGTGATCGGCGACCACATGCACCGGGCCGGTCCCGGCAAAGGCCATGTTCTGGCTGCCCATTGGCCTGGCGATAGGTGGCCTTGACACCACCGGTCGCATCGGCATTTCCAGTGGTGCGCTACACTTCGATCGAAGTCGCGCTCAATTCTCCGCTGGCTTTCCTGGATGCGCGGGTTTCCCGACAGCTGCACCACCTGGGTGGCGGCGTCATACGCTGCTCGCTGCGCGGTGGCGGTGGTCGGCGGCGGAGTTTGCCCGCCAGGCGTTGCCGCGCCTTGCTGAACCAAAGTCACGTTTCCCAGCTGCACCGCAGACTGCAGCTGGGCGGCCGGCTGCGGCGTGGGGGTATCGGGCTTTCCTTTGGCCGCCTTCCCCGCGGGCTTGCCGTGGGATGAGGCGGGGCGAAGGTGAGCAGGAGGTTGTCGCCCTTGCTGCTCTGGGTTACCCCGCTGGGGCTTACGCGTGACCAGGCTGGTGTGGCCGGTCCCGCGCAGGCTGGAAAGAACCTCCCCGTCCACCAGGGTGGCAAACAGTTGATCGCCTTGTACGGTGGTGTCCTCGGGCGGCGTTTTGGCATAGATGGTGTGCACGTTCACCCGCGCGCTGCCGGCAGCCAGAATGTGCTCGGCTTGCGGGCGGCGGTCCGGCCCGGGCGCAAAGTCGATGTCGACTTGCGAGGCCTGCACCTGGCGGGTGGTCGATTCGGGCGCATTTTGCTTGGTCTTAGCCGGCATTCAGACCTGGGGCAACTTCTCCTCATCGACGACGGAAACCGCAGTCGCGCAGCTGCGCATGCCGGATGGTTGGTTGAGGGCCGAACAACAAGGTCCCCGATGAGGCCGACCCATGCAGCAGGCGAGCTGCATTATTGGCCACGTACAGCAGACCGCCATCCATGATCGCCTGTTGCGGCATCGCTCTTCGGGCCCAGATCGATATGCGCGATCCGGGTGTTGAGCTGCTGCCCGTCACTGCCGGTGAGGATCACATGTCCTTGCGCCTGGACCTGGTAGGCGGATCCATCGGCGCGGAAGGAGACCGTCGCCTGATCCGATGAGCTGTGACTGTCGGCATAGTCGGCCACGTCCTGAAGAAGATAGAGCAGCTGGCTGGCGCGATCGAACTGCGCATGATGGGCACGGACCGCCAGCGGGTTTCCTCCTACGCTGGAATTGAAAGCCACGTCGGCCGTCAGGATGATGATCCCCGGTTTGCGAGTCAAAGCTGGCGCCGGTCGCGCTGCCAGCGGCCTCGGCCAGCCGGAATTCGATCTTTTCCGTGGTGCTGGCAAGGCCGGTCTGCTTGTTGAACACCAGGCCGGAGGTCTTGACGTGGACGGTACTCCTGCTTTCGCCATCCTCCGCTGGGGCTTTACCAGCTTGCGAGGCCAGGAGTAGCGGCTCCCTGAAAATCGATCTGGACTTCGCCCATGGCGCGAGCAATGCCATGGACCGGATCCCAATCGAAGTCGCTGCCATAGATGCGGTTGGCCGGCGCTCCCTGCGCACCATAGAGGGTGATGCTCACGTCGTGCAGCTCGGCGTGGCCGCCACTCTTGTACTGCACTGCCTTGGAGGCGTGCAGGGTGTAGATGGTGTGGCCGCCCCGCGACTCCGAATAGGTGAAGCCTTCGGTGGACTGCTGGATACTCGTTCTCCAGTCCATCCGGCAGGTCATGGCCCAGACGGCGCCCCTGCCATCGCCCATAGACGAAAAAGACCGCGATGGCGGCGACCAGGCCCCACCAAGCACCAGGATCCAGGTGCGCAAGCTGACGGCGTCATCGGATTCCGGTCGCGCGGATGGACAGGGTGCGCCTTTCTGAGGAAAGGCGTGTGGAGTCGCGAGGCCACCAGGTTCCAGGAAATCCGAACGCCCATATCTCTCATCTTCTCACTCCCTGTTTATCGGCCGCGGAGCGGCTCTGAAGAAAGCTTTAAGATGAAGGGATGGCTGACCGGTTGTATCTGAGTCTGTGGTTCCCCAATTTTCGCCTTCCGGCGCTCGCTCCGGCGATCGTCTCGGTGCTGAAGCAGTTTGGCGGGGCTGGGCACACGCCGCGGGTGCATGCTGCCGCCGCTTACCCTATCTCCTGGAACGAGACGCCGTTCTACCAGAGAATTTATGAAGAAGAGGAAGTGCAGGAATCCGCGCCGGAGCGAGCCGTGGCGGAGGCCACAGAGATCCTGCATGACGACTTCGCTTATGAATTTGAGCTCCAGTGGGATCTGTGGGTAGCGGAAACCGTGGGCGGACTCGATCCAACCTGGAAGCAGGAACCCGTGGTGGTGCGCGTGGTTGGCTTTGGGCCGCAGTTCGACGAGGGGGCCTACGAGCAGAATGGGCAGGTCCGGGTGGATTTTGGCCTGGACACGCCCTTTCTGCTGGAAGAGATCGAACTGGACCAGGTAGGCGCGGAGTACATAAAGCGCAATGTTCAGAAGCTGGTGGAAGTCACCAACGCGATCCAGGAAAACTGCGGCATCAGCAGCCGGCTGTTATGGTCCGATTCGGGCGAGAACCTGGCGCAAAAGCTGATTGCCCGGCTGCAGCGGGTGAATTAATACCCGATTCGCAGTTCTAGTGGATTTGCAGCATGTTGCCGTGGCGAACGTCCGCTCCGCGCACCCAGAAGATGACGTCTTCGGCCATGTTGGTGGCGTGATCGGCGATGCGCTCCAGACTGCGGGAAATGAACAGCAGGTTGACGGCGGATCGGGCGGCGCTCGAATCCTTCGCGATGCAATCGAGAAGCACGGCCTTGGCCCTGCGGTTCATCTCATCGACAGCATCATCCATGGCCAGTACGCTGGTCGCCAGCTCGGCATCGCGCTCGGTGAGCGCCTGCAGCGCCTTGCGCACCATGGTCATCGATAGCTCCGCCATGCGCGGAATGTCGACGGGGAAATCGCACGGCTGGCTTCCCGCAAGCTCTTCGGCCAGCAACGCAATGGTCATCGACTGGTCGCCTACCCGCTCCAGGTCAGAGTTGATTTTGATGGCCGCGAGAACAAAGCGCAGATCCACCGCCATGGGCTGCTCCATGGCCAGAATATCGAGCGCCATCTGATCGATTTCCCGCTCCGAGCGGTTGATGATGGCCTCGTTCAAGCGCACGTTGGCGCACGCTGAAAGCTCTCCGCGGCAGTGCGCGTCCAGAGCAAGCCTTAGTGTCTGTTCCGCCACACCCGCCATCTGCAGAAGGCGTTCACGAAGGCTATCGAGTTTCTGATGAAACGAGATGCGGGTCATTGGTCAGGCCTCCTGAATGAATTCTCCCTTTTGCTTGTCAGTCTTCGTTCTGCTGCTAGACGGGTAATAGAGGAGGGTCCGTACGAGTTGCACCGTTATCGGTGATAAACTACGATCCGTTGGAATAATATACAGCTTTTAACATTCTATTAACATAAATGTTTTATGGTGCAGGCCGAATTGCACCTACGTGTATGTAGCCAAACTGTTCGCTAACCAGGCAACGATCTCGGAGAAGTCTGCGATGCGGGAAAAATCGCTGAGCACGGAGGCAATCAGGGCCAGGCGGTTTCTGCGCAGATGAGCCTCAGGCGCCATGACCATGACATGGTCAAAAAAGCTGTCGATGGCCGGCCGAAGCGTAGCGATGCGTTCCAGGGCCTCCGGATACTCCTGCCGGGCGCGCAGAGCCTCCACCTGGGGCGCGACTCTCACCGCCTCCGCGTACAGATGTTGCTCGGCCGCCTCGGTAAGATCCTCGGCTCGCGATGGCATCTGCCGTATTGTCCTGTTTCTCTTCTGCCTGGCGAAGGATGTTCTTGATCCGCTTAAACGCAGTGGAGATGGCCAGCAGATCGTCTGATCCGCGGACCTGGGTCAGAGCCTGCGCCCGGGCGATCGGCGTCGGTTACCGTGGTCAGCCCGGTTGAGAGCACAGCGTTCACCACGTCATAGGCATAGCCGCGGACTTCGCGCAGGTAGAAGTCGAGGCGTTCCTTCAGAAACATCCCCACAGCTCCGGCACGCGGCGAGCGTTCCAGGGCCATGCGTCTCGAGTGCTGCGAGGGTAAGGGGCAGGCCTGATTCGGCGAGGATTTTTATTACTCCGTTGGCCGCGCGGCGGAGCGCAAAAGGATCTTTGGATCCGCTCGGCTCCAGGCCGATGGCAAACATCTCCGCGATCGTCGCCATGCGGTCCGCCAAGCCCAGGATCTGGCCTTCCACCGTTGGCAGGAATTGGATCTTCCACCCCGGCCGGCAGGTATTGCGAAGTAAATGGCTTGCGCTACCGTTTCTCCCAGCCCTTGAGCCCGGGCGTAGAGCCCGCCAACGATGCCCTGCAGTTCGGTAAATTCCTTCACCAGCTCGGTGGTGAGGTCGGTCTTGGCCAGCAGCACCGCTTGTTCGAGCGCCGCATGGTCAAGCGGAATTCCCTGGGCAGCGACCGCCGCGGCCAGCGCCTTCGCCATGAGCAAGTTGCTTTCGGTCTTGACTGAAGTAGCTGCCAAGATCCCTTTGAAAGGTTACGGTCTTAAGCTTTTCGAGCCGCTCGCTCAGAGGAATCTTCTGGTCGTAGTTCCAAAAGAAGCGGGCATCGTTGAAGCGGGCGCGCAAAACTCGCTCGTTGCCATGGCGGATGATGGCCATGCCTTCGGCGTCCACTTCGGTATTCAGCACCGCCAGAAAATGGGGCGCCAGCGCGTGCTGCTGATCTTCGAGCGCGAAGTACTTCTGGTGGTCGCGCATCACCGTGACCAGAACTTCTTCCGGCAACGACAGGTACTCGGGCTGGAAGTTGCCCAGGAGCACGCCTGGCCACTCCGTAAGGTGGGTGACCTGCTCCACCAGGGCCTCGTCTTCGCGCCAGCGAGCCCCGGGGAGAGTGCGGGTCGCGGCGTCCAGGGCCTTGCGGATGCGATGGCGGCGCGCGGCCGACATCGGCCACCACAAAGGCCGTCTCGAGCGCCGCGAGATAGTCCGCGGGACGGGCAATGGGGACTGGCTGGTCTCCGTAGAGCACGCGATGGCCATAGCTGACGTTGGCGGCGCGGATGCCGGCAAACTCCAGCGGAACCACGGTTTCGTCCAGCAGACAAAGCAGCCAGCGGAGCGGGCGGACAAAGCGCTCCGGCTTATTGGGCCGCCAGTACATGGTCTTGGGCCAGGAGAGCGCGCCTATTTCCTGGGCCAGCGAGTCGCTCAAGAACCTTCGCCGCGCGCTGGCCCGGCCGCTGAACGGTGGCGGCGGCGTATTCGCCTTTGGGCGGTGGTGATCTTTTCGAGCGCGGTGACTGGAACGCCGGCTTTCTTGGCGAAGGCTTGCGCCGCCGGACCTGGCTGGCCGTCGGGGAAGGCCGCCTTCCAGGAGGGACCGGTAAGCTGTTCCTGCATGTCCAGCTGTTGCGCCAGCACGCCTGCGACGCGCACCGCCAGCCGGCGTGGGGTGGAGTAGCTGGTGATGGCTACCGGCTGACCCCAGCAAACGCTGGCGGGTGAGCAGCCGCCTCGACGCGGCGTGCCAGCTCGGCTTCGCGCAGCCGCGATCATGCGCGCAGGGATCTCTTCCAGGCCTATTTCCAGTAACAGCTCAGCCATGCGACTCCCGCGCGATCATCCGCGAGTAGGCCTTGGCAATGCCGACCGCGAGGACCCGGATGCGGGCGATGATGCCGACGCGCTCGGTAACGGAGATCGCGCCCCGGGCATCCAGCAGATTGAACAGGTGCGAGCACTTCAGGCAGAGGTCGTACGCCGCCAGGACGGGAAAGCGGCGCTGCTCGGCCAGGCTAAGATCCTCCGGCTGCTGCGCGGCCCGGCTCAGCAGCTGCTGGCACTCCGCCTCGTAGAGCCGCAGGTGTTCCCATAGCTTCTCCACATCGGCCTCCTCGAAGTTGTAGACGGAGAACTGCACCTCCTCCAGGTGGCGGACCTCGCCATAGGTGACCGGCTGCGGAGTGCGCGCCCAAACCACGTCGTAGAGGGAGTCGACGTCCTGCAGAAAGGCGGCGATGCGCTCCAGGCCGTAGGTGATTTCCGCCGAGATGGGATCGAGATCCAGGCCGCCGCACTGCTGGAAGTAGGTAAACTGGGTGATCTCCAGGCCATCCAGCATGACCTGCCAGCCGATACCCCAGGCCCCCAGGGTGGGCGCTTCCCAGTTGTCTTCCTCAAACTTGAGGTCGTGCTGGCGCAGGTCGATGCCGATGGCGGCCAGCGATTCCAGGTAGATTTCCTGCACATTGACCGGCGGGGGCTTCAGCACCACCTGAAATTGGGTGTGTTTGAAAAGCCGGTTGGGGTTCTCGCCGTAACGCCCGTCGGCAGGGCGGCGGGATGGCTGCGCATAGGCCACGGAGAACGGCCGCGGGTCCAGCACGCGCAGAAAGGTTTCCGGCGACATGGTGCCGGCGCCTACTTCCACGTCATAAGGCTGCTGCAACACGCATCCACGCTCGGCCCAAAAGGTTTGCAGACGAAAGAGGAGTTCCTGAAAGGTTAGAGGGCTGGTTACTTGCGATGCCACGGTTGGATTCTAAATCAAACGTTCAGCGGTCTAAACTGGTTTGCCCATACGACATTCAAGGAGGAGTCTGCCATGCAAAGCCGTATCGTCGGCACTACCCTGCCGGTTCTCGAGTTCACCCTGGAGCCGAACGAGTCCGTGGTTTCAGAAGCTGGTGAGCTTTCCTGGATGAGCAGCTCCATCCAGATGCAGACGCACACCCAGTTCGGCGGGGGAGGAGGAATCTTCGGCGCGTTGAAGAGAGTGGCGGGCGGAGGAAGCCTGTTCATGACGGAATACCGCGCCATGGGCGCTCGCGGCGAGATCGCCTTTGCGACCCGGGTTCCTGGGCACATCCAGCCGGTGCAGGTCGGCCCCGGACATGGAGTACCTGATCCATCGCCATGGTTTTCTCTGCGCCACGCCCCAGGTTCAGCTCGGGGTCGGCTTCCAGCAATCGCTGGGGGCCGGGGTGTTCGGCGGAGACGGATTCCTGCTGCAGAAGGTGACTGGGCAGGGCGCGTGCTGGATCGAGTTGTCAGGAGAGCTGATGGTGAAGGATCTGGCGGCGGGAGAGACGTTGCGCGTCCATCCGGGCCACGTGGGAGCGTTTCAGTCCAGCGTTTCTTTTCAGATCACCCGGATTCCGGGGATCAAGAACATGATTTTTGGCGGAGACGGGATATTTCTCGCCGCGCTGACCGGCCCGGGACGGGTTTGGCTGCAAACCCTCCCCATCTCGAAATTGGCTCACCAGCTGATGCAGTACATGCCTTCGGCCACCAGAGAGCGAACCGAAGGTGGAGTGGTCGGCGGGATCGTGGGCTCGCTGCTGAACGGGTGAGGAGATCCAGCCATGTGCTGCGGCTAGACCGACAAGCGTGTGGCCCACTCGCTAATGAGATCAGGAGTATTCCGTCTCACTATTTCGAGCGAAAGCTGAGGCATCTACAGCGAGACCTGGGCCACCCCTACATCTCGAACGCCGCTTAACGACCGCCCAGGCGTGACAGGGCGGCGACGGTGGTGAGTTTTCGCTCCAGGTGGCGCTCCAGACTTTGAATGGCGAAGCGGCGAAGGTCGGCGCCGCGGGTGCGGGGCCAGGATTCCGCCGCAAAGGCAGACGCCGGCGAACGAAAGATGCGTACCGCCAGGATCTGCGAATCCGGGGTCAGCGTAACGCCATGAGAACCATTCTCTCCTGCCTGCCTGTGTTCATCGCAGACCAAACCATCCGAGAAAAAATGAAAATAGGCAGGCTGGCCGGCGAGCGAAACACCGCACAGCAAACAGCGGCTCAAATCCGGGAGCCAGCCCATGAGACGCGTCGTCCAAAGGGCAAAATAGGTGATCGGCATCCAGATGTGATCGACGCGGGTTTGCTCCAGCACCGAAAGCAACAGGCGGAAGACCACGTCGTGTGGATCGTGATCGGGAAGCGTCTGCTCCAGTACCTCGGCAAAAAAAGCGAGGGCGGCGGCCCGCGCATAATCGACCGGCTCGGCCAGCGGCGAGTGGAGAATGTCAAAAGAGTCGAGACGAACCAACTCCTGGCTGGGCTTCTCGGCGTAGTGGGCGCGAACATGGGTCATGGCTCAAGCGCGCCGCCGAAACGACGCCGCGACCTGGCCGCTGACTTGGCTACACCCTTGATCTTTCCGTAGTCCCGGGTGAAGAGCGAGACGATCTGGTCGGCTTCATGAATGGGCCAGGTACGCAGCACAACCGCTTCCACCTGGTGAACAATCATGGCTCACCGGGCACACGCGCCCAGCGGCCTAGCGGCCGAAGTGGGCGGAGTTCTTCTCAGCAAAGCTCGACCACTTTTCCGGCAGGTCGTCTCCGGCGAAAATGGCCGACACCGGGCACACCGGAACACAGGCGCCGCAGTCGATACACTCCACCGGATCGATGAAGAGCTGATCGGTCTCAGCATACTTCGATTCATCCTTTTTGGGATGAATGCAGTCTACCGGGCAGGCATCGACGCAGGCTGTGTCCTTGGTTCCGATGCAGGGTTCTGCGATCACGTATGTCATAAAGTACCGATCTCCCGATAGGCGAATAAGTGAAAACAAATTGTACAGCAATACAT
>CAVWRV010000002.1:0-283492 GCA_963757515.1 uncultured Acidobacteriaceae bacterium
ACACCGTTTCAGCCCAGCCGTCTGCGCTCCAAGTGCAGGTATACGACTAACCGGTTTGAGCCCGGCAGCCTCTCCATGAATTCATCGAGCGCACACAAGAGATCCTTACCGGTGCAGGAATCTCGCTGGAAGTGGATGCTTGC
Source organism: uncultured Acidobacteriaceae bacterium (assembly GCA_963757515.1). Lineage (GTDB taxonomy): Bacteria > Acidobacteriota > Terriglobia > Terriglobales > Acidobacteriaceae > PALSA-350. The sequence goes on from CAVWRV010000002.1 coordinate 144, forward strand.
GCGAGGGGCGCGACACCTTGCGAAAGCCACACGGAAGCTCCAGGCAGGTCGTGATCCGGGTGGTCGCTGAAGCGGGCAAGAACAACAAGGAGGTCCGCGTGGAGAACCTGGGCATATCTGTTGCCGGCCATGATGGCGGCACCTACGGCTCAGTTTTTCTGAAGTCGGCGGAGGAGAAAGCGGCTGACGAAACTTCCCTCGCAGCTTATCCTGTCCTATGCCGCCGCCCACGAAGTCGGGCACCTGCTTCTCGGTGACCAAGCCCACACCCCGCAGGGTTTGATGAAAGCGGATTGGGAGACCAACGATTTCCGGGCGATGGCACAAAACGGCCTTCATTTCAGCCCCGAGCAGACCCGGGAACTGAAACGCCGTTACGGTACTGGCCGCTCTGCGGCAGTCGGTGCAGATACCTCGATTGCAGCCCGTCACTAGGGGGCGGCAATCGAGGTCTATGGCATCTGCGTCATCCAGATGGCAGCGCGTATTTCCGGTAGGTTAATGAGTATCTTGTCGCGAGCGACGCTCAGGTCTGAAGCGGCCTGGTTGGCGGTGGCGACGTGACCCGCGGAGTTGTGAAAATGCTCATACCCGAAAGGCGAGCCCACGGGATGTTTAGTGATCGGATCCAGCTTCTGGGCCCAAATGCAAACATAACCATCGCGGGTGGATGTGAAATATAGTGTGTTGCCGTCGGCGGAAAATTGAGGCTTATCGTCATCGTGCAATCCGTCGGTTATCGGGATCCATTCTGCTTCCATGCCGGCCGAGCCATGACGCACTGGTGCGATCAGGATCTGTGACGGCGGTATAGGCAAATTCGATAAGGGCACCTTCTTGAAAGCTACCCAGTGATCATCCCAGGAGAAGTACGGGTGGTACAGCGCACCATCCGGATGACTGAGGAAATCGTGCTCCGCCTTTGTGCGCAAATCAAGGGCGACAATCCGGTCCTTGTTTGGGTCAGTCTGATCGTACTTCTGGAGAAGAACCACAGAACTGTCGGAGGAAAAACCACGCGGCGTGCAGCCCAGACAGACCCGTTCGGCTTCCCCGCCCGCAGCCGAAACCATGAAGCCGCACGGCATGGGCCGGTCAGGGTGTCGCGGAACAGGGCCTCTTTGCAATCGCGTTGAAAGAGTACCGTTGATCCGTCCGGCGATATGGATGTCGTGACGTAACCGCCTGGCTGCTGGTCCTTATCGTCTAGGAGGTGTTCGGCGCCGGTGCTCAGATTTCTCAGTACAACGATGTCGGGCTTGCCGGGGTATTGGTGACGTACGCCATCCACTTTCCGTCGCGGGAGACGGAGGGAAAGTTGTGAAGCCCTGCCTCGGGCAGAGGTAACTGGAGGGTGGGACCTAGTTTCTGACCTCGATCGCTGATTGAGATCTGATAGATCGATACGCTGCGGTTCAACACCATGTAGGCAACCTTGCCATCCCTTGACGCAGAACCGAATACACCTAACCTCCCGTTGCCGGAAGCGATTATTTCTGCAGTCTCATCGATCGCGCCCCGCGGAGAGATTCCGATGCGCCAAAGCTTCCAGCTTTGAGCTTCGGTGGTCGAATAAAGGATCCATTCGCGGCCGTCCAGGGTCCGAACCCAGGCGCGAACGGAGATTGACCGATCATCTTGCTCCACTCCAGGAATGTGAACCAACCTGGCTTGGCCTGGCGCCAGTGGAGCGATCCACCAATTGGCAGCCTTGTTTGCCCCGGCGAGGGCTCCCGAAAAAAAGAACTTCGTTTCCGTCAGGAGCCCAAAGTAGCGGGACATATATCGTGAAGTCCTGGTCGAGGGGTAGGGCGACAGGCTGGCCGCCGTCAACCGGTACCGTGAACGCCTTTTTGTCTTGCCAGCAAAGAATGCTGTCGCCGCTAGGCGAGAACCGCGGAAACATCGCATTGGGGATCACCAGTCTCGGTTCGCCGGGTAGCGTAGAGGTGGTGTAGATTCCGCCTCCTTTTCTTCTGAATAGAATGCGATGCGCGTGCCATCGGGCGAGAAATCAGGAACGTCATCCAAGTCGGGACCTGTGGTTACGGGAATTGGAGCGCCGCCCGCGGTCTGTTGCACCCAGATGTGCGATGGTTCACCGCCGACACTCGAAACGTAGGCCAGCAACTTGCCGTCTTGCGAAAGAGCGGGGTGCTCACCGAACGAAGCCGTGAGCCTGGCTTCCTGCAAACTGGGGTTCCTCGGCTGCCTCCACCGAACAATGGTCGCGATGCCTATGAGGCGAGCAAACCCGCTATAGCCAGCGCGGCGATAGGGACGATCCGGGATTGTGATCTATGGGTCCGGATTGCGCTGGACTCCATCCGAACCTGTGTTGACAGACGCGGTCGGACGGGTGTTTCCGTTCCAGGGATCGCCACCACTGGTGCGACGAATCGGTATCCCCGCCGGGGGACAGTCTCGACGTACTGCGGGGTGCCGGCATTATCGTTCAATGCCTCACGAACCCGATTGACCGCTTTATTCAGAGACTGATCGAAGTCAACGAAGGTGTTTCCCCAGATCTCGCTGCAGTTCCTCGCGGGTGATGACTTCGCCCGGCCGCTCCGCCAGCATCAGCCAAAACCCGAAAAGGCTGTTCCTGCAGCCGGATAACCACGCCATGCCTGCGCAACTCCATGGCGTCGCGGTCCAGTTCGTACACTCCGAACGGATATTGCCCGCCATCTGGTCGCCCCCTTCCAGCCTACTCTAACTCAAAACCAGGAGAAGCCGGGGCTGCATAACGAAGTGCCTGAAAAACGGGATTTTGAGTAACTTGCCCTGGGATCCCTTTCAGGCCGGGGGAACTTATCCCGAAAAATGCGACTTTGCAGGCACTACGGAGATCACATCCGAGTTTCGATTTTCCGCCAGTCTTGAGGACTCACTGAATCGGGATGCGGTACAGGTTTCGTTGGATCGTGCTGCGATAAAACGCATAGACACTAGCAAACGGGCCGGGCACTAGCCCCGTCCATTCGGTGTACTCCAGGCAGGCGGGTTATTTCCTCTTCGGAATGAAATCCTCCAGCGGGGATTCGTGGGAACACGTGGCCTGGAGCCAGTGGAATGAGATAAGCTCCGGTGAGATCCGACAATCAACATAGATCGGCCGTCCAGCGACCAGCCCAGGAAGATGAAAGGGGCCGATTTGGATTGGAGGGCCTCCGTCCAATGGAAAGGCCTGTGTTAAGGGTGGTCCGTTTCCGGGAAGCGGAGCCCAGCCGACGAACCAGCGGCCATCTGGTGAGACGGAGGACAGAATAAGTACCGGCTCGGCGCGTACCTTCTGCAGTCCGGTTCCGTCCGGGTGAACACGGTAAACAAACGTGGACGTACCTTCCAGGTGGCGAAAGAAAATATCGCCGCCTGGCCCGAATACCGGAGACCCGCCCTCCACATTCGGGATCTGCACGGGCGACGAGCTCCGGTCAAGCCGCGCCACCCAAAGCCGCGGTTTCCCTTCGGCGTCCGTGGTCCACAACACAACATGCTGACCATCAGCGGAGATGTCGTAGTCGAGGACGGGAAGGCCGCTTACCAGGGGCTCAGAACGGCCCGATTCCAGGTCTGCTATCCGGAGTTCCCCTGGATTTCTATACCATACGAACTTATTTGGAGATTCTTTTACGATCAGGTAGCACAGCTTTTTACCATCCGGTGTGAATCTAGGGTTATTGCCGTTGCCTTCCAGTGAAATCTGACGCTCGCCCTTCGCGTCGTGAACCCAGAGCGATGTGTTCTGGAGCGCCACCGCGGTCACGAACGAGCGGCCATCTGGCGCCATGGCAATGCCTTCCTCCTCGGTGGGCCCCGAAGTGATCTGTTCCGGTTGGCCATCAGGAAAACGCTGGCGCCAGATGTGATTGCCCCCGCCAAGATTGGCAGTGAAATACATCCATTTGCCATCGTGGGACCACGCAGCCACTGTGCGCCCGCCCCCGAGAGGGCCTACATGTCGACCACGCGAACTGCCGTCCATGGGAACCAGGCGGCAAGGCAACCAGTAGTGGTCTTGGTCCATTTCGACCACCAGCACCCATTTCCCATCGGGTGACAAGTAGGAACGGTGCGCCATCGCCGGTTCGAATTCGGGCAGGTAAATATCACGTGCTCCGATCCGGCTCTCCTCGGCCGCCACGATCCCCATGTGGGCACCCATCTTGAGCTCAGAGAACAGCACCTGCCGCGGACCGGTCCAGACCAGTCCGGAGGCGTTTCGGAGCAGTGGTTGCGGCTCGCCACCGAGCGTGGGAACCACCCAGGTGTCCATATGATATGGCGGGTTTAAAGTGGTATACGCGACGCGCGAGCCGTCCGGTGAAAATGTCGGGTCCATTTTAATTACGTTGTCATGCGTCAGTTGTACCGGCTCGCCATCGGGAAGTATTTTCACGTAAACCTGGCCAGCACCAACAAACGTGGAGTCACCCGAATAAACGCCAACATCCGGCCATCGGGTGAAAGCGCTGGCTCGGTGACAGAATCGGGCAGCTTGCTGAGTTGCACCCACTGCGAGCGGTCAGGCGCGCTTGTGGGGCTACGCATCCGCAGGGCAACGCCGATGACGATTGCCACAACGGCGCCCACCATTGCAACGCCACCGACCGCCCACCACACGTGACGCCTGGAGAGCCCTTTGTGCGGAGGGTCTGCCGGGGCGACTCCCTGGTCTATTGGAATTGAAGCTTCTTCGTCTTTGCCTGAACCATCTTCAGAAGCCTCGACTGGGCAGACGAACCGATACCCGACCGTGGCCACCGTTTCGATGTACCGCGGCTCGTGGGTGTCATCTCCCAGCCGGCTACGCAGCAGCCAGATGCAGCGCGTCAGGGAACCCTCGGTAACGGCAGCATCGCCCCAGACGGTATTGAGCAGTTCTTCCTTTGAGATCAGCCTTTGCGGATTGTGGAGCAGGAACAGGAGGGCGCGAAACGCCTTCGGCTCGACCGTCAACACCTTGCCCGCCTTGATGAGCGTGAACTCCCGCTCCCGAACCTCGATGTCGTCGAATGGAAAACAAAGGACTTACTCGCCATCATAAATTCATAATCCGCCTTTAGAAACTCTTGGGGAATTTAATAAGCAGACCATCAAGACCAAGTAGAGCTACGCGCCCAGAGTTCCTTCAGCCAACCCAGCTGAAGAGCTCTCGCAATGGCAACCTTCAAGTGTTTTGCTTCCTTGGTTCTCGCCGCAACCATCGTTCCCGCGCATGCAGCAGAAACCCGTTGCCCCGGAAATGCCGCCAGTGTACCCTTCCGCTTCGTCAACCGCCACCTGATTGTTTTGGCCGTATCCATCAACCACACCGGTCCCTACAACTTCCTATTGGATAGCGGCGCCCAGATCACGCTGATCGATCCCTCTCTCGCCGCCGACCTTCAACTGGACGCTCAGGGCGCGGCCGTGGTCGCAAGCCTCGGATCTCGTCAGTCTGCTTCCTTCGCGCAACTCGACCTGGTCGAGGTCGGCTCCCATGCTGTTGCCCACCAAAAGGTGCTCGTTTATGACCTGCAAAATTTCCATCCCGCCGATCTGCACTTTCAGGGCATTCTCGGCGAGGATTTCCTCGAGCACTTCGACATGCTGATCGACAATGCGCATAGACTGCTCTGTCTGGACAACTCGGCCGCGATGCGCGCAGAGGTGAAAGGGCCGCATATCCCGCTGCTTGCTATGGCTGAGCCAGACGGCGTTGCACTGCCCAGTTTGCTCATCATCGCGGTGCGTCTATCCGACGGGCTGCGGCCCGTTCGCCTGGAGCTCGACTCCGGCACGAACACGGCCAAACTTTTCAACACCTCTCAATACATGGTGCTGCAGTTCTCCCACAATGTGCTTTTACCCGGGAGCGGTCTGGATGGAGCGCAGCGGATCTTATCAGCTTTGCCACCGCAGGACGTGGAGATCGGCTCACTCGAATTGCCCGGCGTGCCCTTCTTCAGCCTCACTGGCATCCAGAAGGATGCCAGTGTAAAGGGTTTCGACGGTATCCTGCCTACCGAGCTCTTCCGGCGCGTCTTTATCGACCACGCCGATCACTTCGCCGTCCTTGAGCCGAGATAGGCTCTTCTGACTTAGTTAGGGCATTAGCGGCGGTGCCGTTCTCATGGTTGGGAAGGCTGGTGCGTTCGGCTGGATATTTCCGAGTAGCCCGTAAGAACAAGCGACCGGCACGCCGTCGCCTCCGATGATGCCCACCTTCTCATTGTGCCGCAGCAGCAATCCCAACTTCGGAGCCGTCGTGCTTGGAAAACAGGGGTTGTCGGTAAATTGCCCCGGTGCGCTGCCTCGGTAGGGGGAAGTTAGCGAAAACCCGACTTTACAGACACTACGGAACTGCCGCTGGTAGAAACGCCCGCAATGGGCGCCATGGGTCGCTCACTGCAGGATGGCGTATTCTGCCTTGGCTTCCTTCAGGATGGGAATGTCGGGGTCGGCATCCTTCCAGAGGGTGAGAAAATCTTTGTAGGCGGCGAGCGCCCGGACGCGGGCGGCATCGGCATCCGCTCCCTGCGAAGTTCTCGACTGCGAGGCGTGGGCACGAGCCAGTCCCAGATGCGCCATTGCTCCCGTCCAGCAGTTCCCGACGGGGCCGCTGTGATCGAGAATCTTCTGAAACTCGCCGGCCGCCGCGCTGCCCTGTCCGGCCGCTAAGTACGCCTCGCCGCGCAAATACACATGATAGAGGCAGGTATTGTTGCCGAACGGAATCCACCCCAACTCGATGGGGGAAGCAGCTTGCAGGGCATTCAGGGCTGAAGCCGGATCCTTTTTGTTCAGCGCCAATTGCGCCTCAATCGTAGGCAGCCAGAGCGAATGCATCTGCGTGTCCAGAGGGGAACGCTTTCCTATGTCCTGGGCCAACGATCCGGCTCGCGCTGTATCGCCCACCATCGCAAACGCAAACGCTGCCTCAGCTTCGGCCTCCGGACTGGGGGAGCCAACCTTAGAGCATCCGCCGCTGACTGCCGCGCTTTCGCAGGATTGCCATAAGCAGCTTCCCGCTGAGCAGCAATCGCCTGCCATATTGCCTCCATTTGCTTGTTGTCGGCTCGTGCGGCGGAGTCCACAGCCCGCTTGGTCAGTTCCCGCGCTTTGCCAAGATGACCGCCATACGCCTCGGTGTTGGACGCGAGGGCCAGTCCAAAATTCTCCAATTCGAGCGTACGCGCGAACCACTGTTGCTGTTCCGCCATAGCCGCAGAGTCCGCCCCGTGAAACGCAAGGCCGTAGAGATCATGGTGCAGAGGGGCATCATCCAGTTTTCGCGCCTGCGCCTCGTGGATGAGCTGCCGCGCCTCGTCGAAACGCTGCAAGACAAGGAGTCGTAGGCGAGGAGGTCGTACTGGACCACTAGATCCGGTGCAAGGCGCAGGGCTTGCTTCGCGAGCTCCGCGGATTTCTCATACTGCCCCTGTGAGAGCAACACGTTGCCCAAACAAACATACCCTTGCAATTGGCGCGGGTAGGTCTCAATCTGCTCTTGCGACGTCTGGGCCGCTTTATCCAGTTCTCCGGTGAGAGCATAGTAGTATACAACAGTGAGACACAGCTTTTCCCATTCGCTGGTATGTTCCCGCAACTGGAATGCCTTGGTGAAGTACTCTCTGGCCCGCCCAGGCTCGTTCAGAGTGAAGTAGACTCGGCCCACTCCCGCGTAGCCCATGGCAAAATTCGGATCAAGTTCGATGGCGCGTTGATAGTAAGGCAGGGGTGCGGCGGATCCTTTCTCATTATTCGCCTTTTCTCCAAGGCTGTACGCCTTCAGAGCTTCGAGCGAAGACGTGGTGGCCTGTGCCAGCGGAACATCAAATTTCTGCACCGTCGCCAGCGATTCGCCCAATTCGCCGCGCAGCTTGGACGCCGCCTCGCCCAGCGCGTCCAGCACCTTCTCCTTGGACCCCGCCGTTACCTGCTCCTCGGCCAGCGTGTCGCCGCTCTGGCAATTCACCGCCTTCAATCCCAGCACATATTCACTACCTAGACTGCCAATCGATCCGGCAAGGTAAGCCTGGCTGCCCGCCCGCAGGCAAAGCTCGCGGGCTACCTCGGGCGTGAGCTTTGTGCTGGCCGGGCGGGTCATCTGTTGCAAAGTCTTCGCAACTTCGCCGTCGGAGAGCACACTCAAAAAAGGCGATTGCCGCAGGGAAACGTCGAGCGCCGTCTTTAGCGTGTCGTCGAACACCACATCTCCCGTCGTGTTTGTGAAATCGGCGAGGACAATCGTGTCTTTGTCCGTTAGTTTTGGCCTGCGGTGAAAGTAGAAGTAACCGGCGACGAGGAACGCCAGCACAGCCGCGGCAACGGGAACAATCACTTTCCAGCCGTTTTGACGTCTCGCCCGCCGCAAGGCAGCTGCCCGTGGGTCGTAGGACGATGCGGAGTGGCTTCAACACTACGCGTTCCCTTTAAGGGCTCAAATTCATTGCTGTTCTTAGGCGTTGTGCGGTTGGGGCAAACCAGCCGCATCCGGCCCGGCGAAGCCATCCTCCGCAACCTTCACATCGCAGAGGAAGCGATACCCGACCGTGGGCACGGTGGCGATGTAACGGGGCTCACGCGTATCATCCCCCAGCAGCCGCCGAAGCAGCGCAATGCTGCGTGTGAGCGAATTGTCGGAAACAGCGCAATCGTTCCAAACCGCATCCAGAAGCTCGTCTTTCGCGATCAATCTATGGGGACTGCGAAGCAGGAAGAGCAGGACTCGAAAGGCCTTCGGCTCGACCGGCAACAGCTCGCCGGCCTTGACGATGCAGAACTCGCGTTCTCGAACCTCCACATCAGCGAAGGTGAAAACAGAGCACTTATGCTCCGTCATGAATTCATCACCCCCTTTCAGGGAATGATCAGGAGCCCATCATGACCATGCAGAGCCACGCGCAGAGAGTTCACCCAGCCAATCCGGCTGAGGTGATCGCCAATGTCGCTTATCAAGTGCTTAGCTTCCATCAGTCTCGCCGTCATAACCCTGCCCACACTTCACTCAGAACCACACTGCCCGGGAAATATTGCCAGTCTACCCTTCCACCTCGTACAGCGTTCCCGAATAATTGTGCCGGTAGTCATTAACCATACCGGCCCCTACGAATTTCTGCTGGATACAGGCGCTGGGTCCACGATCGTGGATCCATCGCTGGCAACCGAACTTCACCTGAGGACCCAAGGGCCGGCTGAGGTCGTCGGTGTCGGTTTCAGTACGCATGCTTCATTTGCGTATCTGGACTTGCTGGAAGCCGGCTCGCACTCGGTTGCAAACCATCCCGTTGTGGTGCAGGACCTCCAGCCTCTCCAGGCAGCCGATCTCCACTTTCGAGGCATTATCGGAGGGGATTTTCTAGGGCATTTCGACGTGCTGATGGACTACGCGCACAGCATGCTTTGCCTCGACGACACAAAGGTGATGCAGGCAGCCGTGAAAGGAGGGCACATCGCGTTGGTGACACCACCTCAGACGCCAGACGAAGTACCCTTGACCACGCTGCTCATCATCCCGGTTCATCTGTCCGGCTTCGGCGCGCGGCAGTTGCTGCTTACGCTGGATTCGGGTGCGAATGCATCGTTCCTTTTCAACCATGCCGTAAATCTGGCTCCCGGATTGCGCGAAGCCGGGCAAAGGAACGGCTATGGTGGCAGATGGAGTGAAACGAGAGTTTTCGATCTTACCCCCACAGAGCATGCAGATCGGCTCACTCAACATTCAGCAAGTATCCTTCGCGGTGCCAGCAGGCTCCGCGGAAAATGCCTTAACCTCCAGGGAAGATGGACTGCTGACCACAGTACTCTTCCGGCGCGTCTTCATCAGCTACGCCGATCGTTTTGTTGTCCTTGATCCGTGGTAGAGCAGATCCGTACTCGACGCCGAACTTCCCTTGAAACGGGATTTTGAGTAACTTGCCCTTGGATCCCTTTCAGGCCGGGACAACATACCGAAAATCAGACTTTGCAGGCACTAGAGAGGGCGCTTCCGAGTATCCTTCATCTGCCTCAACAAGCGACTCGAGTTAGCAACAATCTAAACCTAATCTAGCGGTGACAGGTGAGATGTGTAGGCCAAAGCAGGTTCGAGGACGGCGGTGCGGGTCACAGTTATGGCGGTGATATCGTCCTCCTGGCCGAACTGCTGCGCAGCACCAGCCACTTCTGACGCAGACTTTCCCGTCCGCAGCAATTCCCCAACCCGCTCGAAGCCGAACAGCTGTCCAGTCGCGTCTGTCGCCTCGACAATACCATCTGAGAGCAGTACCAGGCGGTCGCCGTCGGCCAGCTTGAAACGCATGACGGAAAACGCCGCGCCTTCCATCATCCCCAGCGGTAGGGCACCCTCCATGACTACCGGTTCGCCATTCAGATACGGAGGCAGATGCCCGGCATTGGCGAGCGCGATTTCGCCATCCGCAGCGATGCGCAGAGCCAGGCAGGTGGCATGAGCTTCGCTGCGTCCAATCAGCCGCCGGTTCAGCGCTTCCAGGACGAACAGGGGATCTCCGTTCAGCTCAGCGGTGCTCCGGATTGCCCCCACCAGCAGAGCCACCAGCATGCCTGCCTTCAGCCCCTTGCCCGTCACGTCTCCGGCCACGATCAACAGGCAGCCTTCGCTGCGGCAAGGGATGATCTGGAAGAAGTCTCCGCCGACCTCCCGCGCCGGCCGGTACTCAGTCTCGATCAAGAGTCCAGGAATCGTTGTACGCGCCACCGGCAGGATCACCTGCTGCACCTCCTGCGCCTGCTTCACATCGAGCGCCATCAGCCTCTGTGCGCGCACCGACTTGAGCAGCCGCCGCACCAACAGCAAGGCCGCTGTCACCATCAGGAGCAGATACCCAATATCATTTACGCCGATCGGCACGCCAAATGGCAACCAGTTGATCCGTATCTGCACGACGCTAGCAAACCGGATGATTCCCAACAGCACTACTGAGGGAAGTACGAGCCAACCCTCCAGCCTCTGGCCCCTGATTCCAAGGATAACGATCCATAGCTGGAGCGAGAAGAAGAGCAGCGGAACAATCAGTGCGACCGTGAAGTAGGCAACGGCGACGGCATGTGGGAAGACATTGAAGAACAGGTCCTCGCCAATAAGTGCCGCGACGGAGATGACGATCAGCCCGACCACGGCACGTTGCAGCCAGGCCGGTCTTTGCAGTCGGAACCAGACCCACCAAACCATCACCCATCCCGCGTCTATAAGCGGAAGAATGAAAGCTGTGAATAGCATGACGGACTGAGCGCCAAGATGTTGCATCGATACAGCAAAGACAGCGAAGGCCGCCTCGGCCAGGAAAACCGTCCCCATCCAGGAATAGGCTCGGTCGGTACGGTCAAACAGGGTCAGGCTAAAGGCCATTGCTGCCAGCAGGCAACACAGCAGCGCCCGCACAGCGAAAGAAGCAAGTGAACGGATAAATTCCAGCCAGCGGAGCTGGTAGCTGGCTGCCACCGCGCTGGCCTCGCCGAGCACCGGCGCAGTGTGGAAGCCCCCTGCATCGGCTTGGTTCATGGCCGTGAGCGGCATCATCCATACCCTGAAGGCCAGCACCCGGGTGGAGGCGCCTGAATTGTCATCTGCCGGGTGCGACAATGGGAACATCATGGGCTGACTTTCATAGACGACCGGTGTGCTTCCGGTGAAGTCGCCGAAGCTGCCCACCAATCTTCCGTTGTCGAAGACCTGGTATGCGTCGTCAACATCGGACGGCCCAGCCAGGGCCAGCTTCTCTCCGGGCCGCTCCCGCAAACGCACCCGAATGCGATACCAGGCATAGCCCCAGTAACCGGGATGGCCCTTGGCCGTCCAGCCGGGCACATAGCCTGAGGCCCCCGAACCGGGGTCAAATGAGCCTTCCTTGGGCGTCAGGTCCACCGTTTCCCATTTGGAGTCCTCAAACCCTGGCTCAGCCCACAAGGGCGCATGGGTGAGGGGATCGACCGGCGAATCGCCAACCGTAAACCTCCACGGCCCGTAGAGCGGGACGGCGGACTGGCCGAGGCTGATCTCAGCGATGCCGTGCGTAGCGCCGGTAGATTGCGCGGGTGCGGATTGGGCTTGAGCCCAGCCGAAACACCCGAGCTGAAGAAGAATAGAAAATGGGATTCGCAAGCTTCGGAACACAGAAAGAGTCCTCTTCTTTAAAAGCATTCCGCTTTAGTGTGCGTGGCAGAAGGTCCATGCGAAGGTGATTTTGCGGCAACTGAGAATGTAAGGATGCGCCTTCCGAAGAACGCCCAGCATCCACTTGTCCGAGTTACCGGTGTACATCCAGGCGGATAACTTCCGTGTAGCGCAGTCCGGGAAATGTATAGGCGAAAGCTGCGGCCTCGAAAACCGCTCCAGCATAGCGAGCGAAACGGCGTCTTGCAAGACCGATGTCGGATTGTCGGCGGACCAGAGGAAAGCCGCGCCTAGTACTGGGCATGATTGTGGTAGTTCCCGGGAACGGGGCGGTCTCAATGGATCGATGCAACACTGGCTTGGAGTTTACTAGCGCGGCTCGGGATCCGACTCGATAAGAAGCAGGTGATCTGGCGGTGGAGCGACAAGCCAGTCGGCCAAACGTGCGCGGACGACTGCCGCAGGCAAGCTGAGCTCGCGAAGAGCGCGAAAGAAGCCAGCGATATGCTGATCCAGAATCTGTTCCGGCGTGGTGGGCGGGTCGGCGTTGACGCGAACATAGACACCGCTCCCATGGCGCCGTTCGGTCCAGCCTTCACGTTCCAATTGCCTATAACCTGCGCTGACCGTGTTGGGATTGATCGCAAAGCGACGCGCCAGTTCGCGCGTGCTCGGAAGCCGCTCCCCTGGACGCACGTCGCCGCTCAGAATGGCCAGGACAACCTGGGTCACAAGCTGGCGATAAATGGGGACTTCGCTGCTAGGGGCAAACCAGAGCCTCACGAGTGACCTCAGAGAGATTCTGCCATGAATCAGGTGCGCCAGCGCCAGGTGCCAGATCGTCTTTTCTGAAATGCCATTTCCCCAGAGCTTACCCGCACGACAGGCACATCGAAATAGGGGAGGCATTCACAACGGGTGATATCCGGTGACAGGTGATATCCGGTGACAGCATGTGTGCTGCAGAAGCACGGAAGGAGTAGAAGGTGAGATAAATCCGTGCTGTAAAGCTGCATAGGAGATGAGGGTAGGCCCCTCGGGATCGGCTTTCAGGAGCAGGTCTCAAACCAGCCCGAGCTGCTGCGGTAAAGAGCCGTGGTGGTGAGCGTCGGGTGAGAGTCCCGGGCAAGACCCGGGGCAGGTAAGTGTCGGAAAGACGAGCGCAAGCAAACCCTTCGAGGACGCGTCGTTAAGTATCAGGAGCTGTCGAAACCAGGAGTGATGCTGTCTTCTGGGACAAGCCCGCTAGGAGCCTGATGACTGGGCGGGCGGCAGTCGGCGTATAGGGGGCGTGAGTCCGACACAGGCTTTTATGTGGAACTGCAGGAACCAGGTCATCGATGCCAAGGGAGAAGCACAAGGGAAGGAAACCACGAGGCGAGAGTACCGATGCGGTGGCCTGGGGCGGACCGGTCTGTAGTAGCGAGGAAGGCTCTGCAATGGGGCTGGAGCGAAGGGACCGGGTCAGACAATCATAGGTTCGAAACAACTGGAGACAGGATGACGTCGAGCGCTGTGAAAGACAAGCCGTTCAAGATAGATAAGCGTCAAGTGTACAAGGCGTATAAGGCGGTCAAATCCAATCAAGGCGCGGCGGGCGTGGACGGTCAGACCCTCAAACAGTTCGAGACAGACTGGAAGCGAAATCTTTACAGGATCTGGAATCGAATGAGTTCGGGGAGCTACTTTCCCCCACCTGTTCGCGCTGTCTCCATCCCCAAGAAGAGTGGAGGCGAGCGGATCTTGGGAGTACCCACTGTGAGCGATCGCATCGCACAAGTGGTGGTCAAACAGCTGATCGAGACGGAGATGGAGAACATTTTCCTTCCGGACTCCTACGGTTACAGACCAGGAAAGTCGGCTCTGGATGCTGTGGGTGTAACGCGGGAGAGGTGTTGGAAATATGACTGGGTTCTTGAGTTCGATATCAAGGGTCTGTTCGACAACATCGACCACGTGCTACTGCTCAAGGCTGTTCGGAAACATGTGACGTGTGAGTGGGCGCTGCTCTACATCGAGAGATGGCTGACAGCTCCCATGGAACAGCAAGGACGTAAGAATGGAGAGGACGCGCGGTACTCCACAAGGAGGCGTAATCAGCCCCATTCTGGCCAATCTGTTCCTGCACTACACGTTTGACCTGTGGATGAAGAGGACCTATCCCGACCTGCTTTGGTGTCGGTATGCAGATGACGGACTGGTTCACTGCCGGACTGAGCAAGAAGCCGAAGCCCTAAAGGCTGATCTTCAAGCGCGCCTGGCGGCGTGCCATCTGGAACTGCATCCCATCAAAACCCGGATCGTCTACTGTAAAGACAGAAAACGCAATGCGGAGTATCCGAACGTCATGTTCGACTTCCTCGGTTACTGCTTTCGGCCCCGTCTGGTCAAGAATACTCGGAATCGTCAATTATTCTGTGGATTCAACCCAGCGGTCAGCCCTGCAGCGTTGAAGGACATACGGTCGACGATCAAGAGCTTGAAAATTCGCCGACAAACGCAACTTACGCTGGAGGAAATCGCCCGCCGTCTCAATCCACTTCTGCGGGGATGGATCGAGTATTACGGGCGCTTCACGCCTTCGGCGTTAGAGCCTATCTACCGGCACGTCAATTTGACACTGCTGCGCTGGGCGCGACGGAAATTTAAGCGCTTTGCGGTGCGTCCCACCCAAGCTGGCCGCTTTCTAGAGCAGCTAGCCCGGAAACCGGACGCAGTCTTTGTACACTGGCGTCTCGCAACCAACGGTTGGTTTGCCTGATGGGAGCCGTGTGAGGCGAGAGCTTCAAGCACGGTTCTGAGAGAGGCTGGCGGTGAAATCCCGCCGGCCTACTCACCACCCATTACTGGAATTACCGCGAGTACATGGAACTGCTGCAACGGCTATCATGTCGACATATTTGCTGCAAAGAACACCACACCTCGCGTTCCCCGGTATCCAGCCGGTCTAAAATAGAGGGGTAGCGTTTCCAGGACTGGCCTTGTCGCCGGAAAGATCCTATGACTGCACAAGACATCGAACGGCTGCGGCCATTTGCGGCAAAATACGTGTGGTGGAAGACCGCCGAAGAGGCACTCCGTTATCCAGAACGAGTCGTGGCTCAGGTGATGAACATCGGTTCGTTTGAGGACATTCAACGTCTTGATCAGATTGTCGGCGAGGAAGGATTGCGGCTCGTGCTCAGCCAGGCGGAGGCGGGACAGTTCACTCCGCGCTCTCATGGCACTACTGGCATTACCGTCTCAGTCTGTCCCGTCCCGGAGAAGTACCTTCCCTGCCTATCCGTAAGACCGGTTGACGCAACCAGCATGAGCCAATTCAAGCCACACATGGAAATCCTTCCACCTCGGCAACAGCAGTTGTGGCGCGAATTAAAGCCAAGTGTCCAACTTCCACCATCGGGGAGGCAGTTGCCGCGCTCGACGCAGGTCCAGAGGCAGCGGTTGGCAAAGCCGGCTCAGGTCCTGCGCCTCAGCGCCATCTATGCTGCCCTCGACTCCAGCTCGATCATCCGCCTGCCCCATCTCCAGGCTGCCTTGGCCGCATGGGATTACTGTTCCGCAAGTGCCTCTCTCCTCTTCGGTACATCAACCGGCAACCCCATCGCCGACCGAATTCGCGAGGCCATCGAGGCATCCCACGACGGATTGTCCAAAAATCAGATCAGGCGCCTCTTTTGTGGCCACATCGATAGCGGCCGTATCGACGCCGCCCTCCAACAACTCACATCCCTCGGCGCCATCAACTCGCACAGTGAACCCACCGGAGGTCGCCCCTCCACCCTTTGGTCAGCCTTCGAACAAGAGCATTCAGGCGAACAAGACGAGCAACCGGCAGAAGCTGAGGAGGGAACTTAAAACGCTTATCGCTCATAGGGCGCCCTTTTTTTTGTCAACTCTGTCAGGACACTGGGCTCGGACTGGACCGCTCACGAGAGTCCCTGAGATGATTGGTTTTGTAAGCCGCACGGCCTCGTCTCAGGAACTACGCATACTTATTCAGGAGCTGTCGTGCCGTCGAAGACCCCAGGTAAACAGGAGAACGGCCCGTCGCTTCTGCTGCGCGGCCTGCGCAAGTCCTTCGGCGATGTGGTGGCAGTGGATGGTCTCGACCTCGAGGTCACGCGTGGGCGAATGTTTCGGGCTGCTGGGGCCGAATGGCGCGGGGAAGACCACAACCATCGAGATTTGCGAGGGACTGACCGCTCCCGATGCAGGGACAGTTGAGCTGCTGGGGCTGAATTGGGCCACCGGCGAAAACTCACTGCGCCAGCGCATCGGCATTCAGCTGCAGGAGACGCAGTTTCCTGACAAGCTGACCGTAGACGAGACATTGCGGCTGTTCCGCAGCTTTTTTCGCCACGGCATTCCGGTAGAGGAGTCGATCCGGACCGCGCAGCTGGAGGAGAAACGCCACGCACGCGTGGGAACACTCTCCGGCGGCCAGAAGCAACGACTGGCCATGGCCTGCGCCCTGGTCGGCGATCCTGAGCTGCTGTTTCTCGACGAGCCGACAACCGGACTTGATCCGCAGGCGCGGCGCCACCTGTGGGACCTGGTGGACGGCCTGAAGCAGGCGGGCCGCACCATCATCCTGACCACGCACTATATGGATGAGGCGGAGCGGCTGTGCGACCGGGTGGCGATAATGGATCATGGGCGGATCATTGCGCTCGACAGCCCCAGCAGCTGATCGCCTCCGTCGGCGGGGAGCACATCGTGGAGTTCGCGATCACCGGCAACGACGGCGGTAACGGTGTGGTCGATCCGGCGCTGCTGACGGCGATTGCGGGGGTACAGTCGCACCGCGTGGATGCGGGTGTGCACCAGCTTTCTGTTCGCGAGCTGCATACCGCGGTGCCGCGTATCTTTGCCGCGCTGACCGCCCACGGGCTTGCACCTGAGCGAGTTTCGCACCCACTCGGCGACCCTTGAAGATGTGTTTGTAGGGCTTACGGGAAGGAATTTGCGCGATGAGTAAGCTCGAGCTGAGCAGCCTGTATCAATTGACGATGGTGCGCTTTCGGCTTTTTCTGCGTGAGCCGGAGGCGATTTTCTGGATCTTTGTTTTCCCCATCCTGCTGGCGGTGGGGCTGGGGATTGCCTTCCGCAATCGCCCCGCGGATGTGTTGCAGGTGGGCGCGACCACGGCGCAGCTGACCCATGCGCTGGCGGCCGACAAGGGGCTGACGGCCGCCACCATGAGCGAGGCCGACGGCACGCGGGCATTGGCAACGGGCAGCATTCTGCTGCTCGCCATCCAGACGCCGGACGGAGTCTCGTACAAATTCGACGAGACCAATCCCGATGCGCGGACCGCGCGCATGGTGGCGGATCGCGCGATCCAGACGGCGGCCGGGCGGCGCGAGGCCGTGCACGTGCAGAATCAGCTGGTGCATGAGACAGGGTCGCGTTACATCGATTTTGTGGTGCCCGGCCTGCTGGGCATGAACCTGATGGGCTCCGCGATCTGGGGGATGGGCTTTTCGATTGTCGAGTCCAGGCAGAAGAAACTGCTCAAGCGGCTGGTGGCTTCGCCCATGCCGCGCTGGCAGTACCTGGCGTCGTACCTGCTGTCGCGGCTGGCGATGCTGGTCATCGAGGTGGTGGGCTTTCTGGGCTTTGCGCGGCTCGTATTTGGAGTGCCGTTTCGCGGGTCGTTTGTGGCAATTGGGATTTTTGTGCGTGCTTACGTCGCTGGCATTTTCTGCGTTGGGGCTTCTGGTAGCTTCGCGGGCCAGGACCATGGAAGCCGCCTCCGGACTGATGAACCTGGTCATGCTTCCTATGTGGATTTTGTCCGGAGTCTTCTTTTCCGCCACCCGTTTTCCGGCGGTGGTCCAACCCGTGGTACGGGCGCTCCCGCTGACGGCAGCCATCGATGCGCTGCGCGGGAATATGCTGCAGGGTATGAACCTGGGGCAGCTCACGACCCAGATGGCGATCTTGCTTACTTGGCTGGTGGTGGCGTTTACTATCTCCTTGCGCATCTTTCGCTGGAGATAGCCGTGAAGCGCCTTAAACCCACGGACGTAGTCGTTATCGGTAGCGGCTGGAGCAGGCCTGGTGATGGCGAAAGAGGTCGCCACCCGAACCGCATGCAACGTGGTCGTCCTGGAGCGGGGCCCGGCACGCAATCTCTCTCAATATGCCGGCGGGATGGACGAAATCAACACTCGCCGTGTCGGCCTGCTGCAGAATCCCGCCGACCAGACCATTACCCATCGCCACTCGCATCAAAGATCGGGCTGCTCCCATACGGCAATATGGAGCCTTTACGCCTGGAACCGGGACCGGGGGTACCTCGGAGCACTGGGGCGGAATTTCCGACCGCTATCTGCCCGATTTCTTTGTGCTGGCCACTCATCTGCGCGAAAAGTTCGGCGCTTCTCGCATGTCGCCGGATTGGACGTATCCAGGACTGGGGCATAACCTACGACGAGTTCGAGAATGATTACTGGCGAGCCGAACAGTTGCTTGGTATCAGCGGCAAGGCGGGTAACTTACGCGGTCAGTTGGTGGAAGGCGGCAACATGTTTGAGGGTCCCCGTCAGCACGAGTATCCTACTCCGCCTCTCACGCCGACTTACACCATGGGCTTCTTTCATAAGGCGGCTACGCAGTTAGGCTATCATCCGTTCCCGCTGCCTGCCGCCAATCTAAGTCAGGGTTATACCAATCCCGACAAGGTATCACGGCCTGGGTGCGTCTTTTGCGGCTACTGCCCGAATCATGGCTGCATGATCGGCGCCAAAGCCCAGCCAACCAACACCATTATGCCGGTTCTGACCACCCGGAGTAACTTCACTCTGCGCAACAACTGCTGGGTGCGGAAGATCGTGCATCGCAATGGAAAAGCCGAAGGCGTGGTGTACATGGATGAGAACGGCGAGGAGACCATGCAACCCGCCGAGGTGGTCGTGCTCTCGGCCTGGACTCCGAACAGCGTGCGCTTGCTGCTGCTATCGGATATTGGCGAACGGTACGATCCGGTCACGGCCAAGGGAACGTTAGGCAAGAACCTCACCCACCAGGTCACCAGCGGAGCAGCAGGGATGCTGGTGTTTAAAGAGCGCCTGAATCTCTTCATGGGATCGGGCGCGGTGGGGTATGGCATTTCCGATCTCGATGGAGATCTTAAGCAAGAGGTTCCGGAAAAAATATTGCGCGGAGGAACCTTCTTGCGCGGGGCGGCTCCCGGGGGAGGGCCCGATCGGGTCCTTCGGCCGAATCCCGGGAGGGGAAGTCACGCGCAACTGGGGCTCGGCCTGGAAGAAGGCTGCGATTCAGCACTGGGACAGAATAGGGCCAGGCGTCGAGATGAGGGGGGACCACTTTGCATACCGGCAAAACTTCATGGACTTGGATCCCACTTACACCGACAAATGGGGTGATCCTCTATTGCGGATGACGCTGGACTGGACCGACTACGAGATGCGCCAGATGGCTTTCGGAGCGCGCATAGCCACGCGAGATCCTGGAAGTGATTGCTCAGGTTTCGGGAGCCACGATGGTGAAGATAGAGACGGCCACCAGCCATTTCACCACTACAACGCCATCCAATACAGTACGACGCATATTCAGGGAGGAGCGATCATGGGAACCTCTCCCGATCGAAGCGTCGTCAACCCCTGGCTTCAACATTGGAAGATGGAGAATCTTTTTGTGGTGGGTTCGTCGTCTTTCCCGCAGAATTCGTCCGCCAATCCGACTCTCACCATCGTGGCGGTCAGTCATCGGGCGGCGGATGGTTTGATTGATCGTTACTTGAAAAAGCCCGGCCCGTTAGCTTAGGAGGGATCGTGAAGACGGCGCGAATTTATTGTCGTTCCGGCAAAGGCCTTTAGTGGCCTGGTGTTGTCCTCGCTACTGGGAGAGCTGATTCCTGTCGCTGCGCAAGATGCTGTGAAGGTACCCCTGCGTTTCTTTACCGCGGTGGAAGCCGAGGTCATTCAGGCGGCTTCAGAGCGCATTTTTCCCAGTGACGAAAGCGGCCCTGGGGCAACCGAAGCCGGAGTGGTCATTTACATCGACCGCCAACTTGCGGGCCCTTACGGCAGAGACAAATATCGTTACACCAAAGGACCTTGGATTGAATCGGTTCCAGAGCATGGCTACCAGGGCAGGGAAACGCCGCAGCAAATCTATCGCGCCGGAATCAAGTTGTTGGGCGATGATTTTGCCGCGTCTCACGGCCGACCAGCAGGATCTGCGTCTGGAAGGGGTCCAGGAAACCCATTTCTTTCTGCTACTGCGCGCGCATACGGTGGAGGGCATGTTTTGCGATCCCCTGCATGGCGGCAACATCGGGCATGGTCGGTTGGAAGCTGATTGGTTTTCCCGGACCACGGATGAGTTATCGCTATGAAATCGACAAGTACTACGGCAAGGCGTACATCTCGCCTCCAAAGAGCCTTGAGCAGATCCTCCGTCATCCGGTGAAAGGTGTTGAGGATGAAGATTTGTAGCAGTGCGAGGGACCTGCAGTTCCTTCCGCCACTACCCGATGCTGAATGGAAGCGCCCCCTCCCCTTTGTCATCCCGACCGTAGCGCAGCGCAGTGGAGGGATCTGCAGTTCAGCGGACCTCTCGTGGAAATGTTTTTTCTACAGACCGTAGTGGAGGGACCTGCAGTTTCTCGGCTTCTCACAGGAGATAGCTTGTCAGGCTCCTAAGAAACAGGAGCCTGACAACTACAGCAACAAATCAGAAAGAGAACCGCGCCACAAACTGCAGCTGACGCATCCCGGCAAACGTTCCGCCCAGGATATCATTGATCTGGCCATTGCCCGCGCAATCCACGCAGGTGTTGCTGGGGTTAGCCAGGTTGGCGTGGTTGAAGGCATTCTGTGCCTGTACCTCGAGCTTCATCGACAAGCTCTCGTACAGGTTAAAGACCTTGCTGAGTGAGAGGTCCGTAGTAAATAGCCCCGGTCCCCAGAAAGCCGTTGTAAGGCAGGGTCCCGAAGTGTTCCACCTGGGGCCGTTGGTAGGGACCGCTGATTTGCCCATTGGTAGTGAGCGGTGCAACCGGAGTGAAGTAAGTTGCGGAGTGGGTCGCGGTGTTCAGCCAACTCGCACTTTGACTGAGGCTGTGTAGCAGATTGGGCCGGCAGGGCCCGTTGTCCCTATCCGATCCGCACTCCCCGTAGGAAGGAGTGTAAGGCAGCCCGCTCGCCCACTGAAGGCTTCCATTCAACGCCAGGCCACCGATGATTTCGTTGGCCCATCCAGGGATGCTGGAAGCCGAACTGCTGCCCCCGCCCGAAGGGCAGAGTGTAATTGCCATAGAGCTTAAAGTCGTTGCGTGCGGTTGAAGTCAAAATGGCCCCAGTTGGCATGTGGATCAATTTGGAAGTAGCCTCCATTGGCAACACCCATCGCATTGGAGAACACATAGCTAGAGTTCATCTGCAGTCCGCGGGAGAATCGCTTTTCGAACGTGGCTTGCAAGCGAGTTGTAGTGAGCATTGGCTTCGTTCGCGTAGTACCCGATATACCCGGGACCGCAAGTCCCCCACTTGGCGAAGAAGACGGAGCGTTGGCACTGAACTCAAGCCTTCGGCAAAACCGGTGATGGTGTAGTCGTTCCAATTGATGCCGCCCCAGGTGGAGTTGGGAATGGAGTGAGTCGATTTATTACCAACGTAGGCAAGAGTGAAACTCGTCGTCGCGCCGAGCTGCTGTTGCACCGTGAGGTTCCATCCGTCGACCTCCGGAATCCTCATCCGATCCGGCCGTGAAGTCGGATAAATTCCGGGCGGGAGTGGAAGCTGGCCGTTGGCGGGGATGTTGTACTGGTTACTTGGAGCCGTAGGTCCGGTGGCGATGTTGTAGACGCTTCCGTCCAGGTTGCGAGCCGCGTCATAGATCTGTCCATCCAGTTCGCCTAATCCCTGGTTTTGAAGAACCGGAATGGTCTGCGTCACCAATTGGCCGAAGATGTCGCCGAAGAATCCAGGATCGAACGCACGGCCGTAGCCGGCACGGATCACTGTCTTGGGCATCACTTGGTAAGCAAAGCCTACGCGCGGCGCAAAATAGCTTGAAATTATTTTGAATGTTCAGGTTGAGCCCGATATTTCCATATCCGGCGACCCGAATGGTGTTGGTGTTCAGGTCGTAGAATCCGCCCATTCCTTTGCCGTTGACAGCCTCGGGAAAGTAGATCTCCCAGCGTAACCCGAGATTCAGAGTAAGCTTTGGTGAAACTTTCCAGTTGTCCTGAACATAAAAGAACGGACGCCACTGGTGCTCGGTCGCGGTCGTGGAAGTGCTGAAGTACCGTTGCATACTCGAGACGTCTCCGAACATGAGCGAGGCAATCCCCAAGCCACCCGGTGTTGAACCCTGAAGCAGTCGCAGTGCGCTCGGTCGGCAAACTGCAGTTCGCCAGACCGGTTGGTATCGCTTGGAATGCGCAGTTCCTGAAGATGGCGAATCTCGGCCCCAAATTTGATCGAGTGGCGTCCAATGTCGCGTGTCCAGTCGTTGACAAAGGCATACTCCTGCTCGGTCATGTTGAGCGGGCAGTTGCAATGATTGGTGCCATGATTCCCTGATCCAAAATAGGCCATGTCACCGATTTTGCCGGAAGCGTCACCGATCTCGATCTGCGGATGCCCCACCGGATCCCGGCGCCGAGGTGTTTAAGCCCACCCATCCAAGGTTTGTCATGAGCGGAGTAGTGCCGTTGTATTTCGCCTCTACAAAGGCATAGCGAAAATAGGAAAATCGAATATCGGTGACCAGCTTGGGTGAAACTACCAGATCGCTGCCAACTGCGAGGCTGTGGTTGCCCCCGGTTTCACTGCCTGCCCAACCACCCACACCAAAACCATTGCCGCCGGCCGCGCCAAAAGCGGCGGGAGAACTCTGATTGGAGCCCAGGTACCCGTAGCGTCCGAAGATATGCACGGTCGGCTTCAATTGATAGTCGATGCGCGTATCGGCCTGGTTGAAGTTGTACACTCCAAAGCCGCTGGCAACATAGTTGTTTTGCACTCCGGGCAAAGTGGGCAGCGGGGATGATCTTGAGCAGATTGATCGCGCCGGCCGAGATACGCGAGTTCGGAATTTGGTTATTAACGAAAGGTAACGCGGCCTAACGCCGGTCGCGGCGCCGTCCGCATTTACGTTACCCGTGGCCGGATCGTAAGCCTGCCCCTGGCCGTTTTGCAGGTATTCGCTCAAGTCGCAATTACTTCCTGCCACGCCGGTGCAGGTGCTGTGTACTTAAGGCCGTGGGCACCGTGAGCTTGAAGGAGTTGCCTACCTTCTGGCGGGTGCCTTGATAGTCTGCAAAAAAGAAGAGCTTGTCTGCTTGAGGATCGGACCGCCGACGCTACCGCCAAAGACATTGGACAGGGTGTTCGGGATATCAGGACCGACCGGGTTGTTGCCGGGATATTGGGTGAATGGGTCACGCGCCTGCTGTGCGTCGCTGCGCCGGTAATCGTAAGCAGAGCCATGAAAACTGTTCGTGCCCGATTTCGTTTGCATCACCGTCACACCCGCGACGGCGGCGCCGAACTCGGCGTCATAGTTCTGGTTGATGAATTTCAATTCCTGAATCGAGTCAAGTGGAGGATTGACCACGATCTCCCCGATAAACCCATCTTTGTCATTGGCTCCATCCAGAACAAAACCCGCGGAAAAGGGAGATTGACCGTTCGAGGAAATGGGGATCGATCGCTGCGGATCCTCAGCATTGGCATTGGAAAATGTGGAGGCCGTCGTAGCCGGCGCCAGCAAGACCAGGGCGGTGGTATTTCGAATCAGATTCGGCGTTTCCTCGATCGTAAGGGTATCGAGCGTAGTGGAGACATCCGCGCGATCCGTTTTCAATTGCGGAGCCTCGGCCGTTACTTCCACCGTCTGCGAGGCGGTTCCCGGCTTCAACTGGAAATTCAGCTGCGACGAGCTATCGGCCGAGACCGTGAGTGACAGCCGACTCCTCGGTGGCAAACCCCGAGGCCTCAATCTTGATCTTATAGTGGTCTGGAATCAGGTCGTGGACCAGATACTCGCCCGAGCCTGAGCTTACGACCACCCTGGTGGTGCCCTTATCCGTGTCGGTTATGGTGATAGAAGCGTTCGGAACTGCGGCGCCGCTTTGATCCGTTACCAGACCGTTGATGGAGCCAAAGATAGCCTGGGCTTGCGTGCGCACGGGAACCAAGGCCAGAAGGATGCTCAGCAGCAGGAACGATACTCGCCAGGCAGCGTCCGCCGCACTGTTTACCATGGGAAACGTATACTTGCGTCATATAGACTATCCTCCGAATCGTTTCTTGCAGCATCGTGGGCACATGCTGTCAATCTAGAAAGACGCAACTTATTGGATCAGAACCTATCGTTCGGGTCAGTTACACGGCGTCCGCAAACCCGGGTTCTAATCGGGTAGAACTCTAGGCACTCGCATACACCACGCGAATCCGTCTAAAGTATGAATTTGCATAAAAAAGTTACAAGCGGCCAACTTAAGTAATGGGGTCCCGCGATGGGTGACAGGGTGATACACTCCTTCCTCAAGCGCCCTTGGTGTGTTTAGGGCGATGTGATGTCTGGTTGCGAACGCAATATCGAAAAATCCTCTCTCTTCCGGGGCTGTTGGATGCAGCCGGTGCTTCTGTTGGCTCTCCTGCCAGCCGTGCCGGCGAACGCGCACACCGGGCCAGGCGCTGCCGCGGCGGTGGTGCGCAACCCCGCGAATGCTGCTCCGGACGAACAATACATGCGGCGCATCTGGCGAATCCAGGACGGTCTTCCCGAAGATACGGTGCAGGCGATTCAGCAATCCCAGGATGGGTATCTCTGGATAGGTACGACGGCGGGTCTGGTACGGTTCGATGGATCTCACTTCCATCTTTACGACCATGCCACCACCCCTGCTCTGGCCGACAACAGTGTCTTCTGCGTGCTTGCCGCGCGCGATGGCAGCTTGTGGATCGGCACCGATGGCGGCGGCCTGGCGCATTTCAAGGATGGAGTCTTTCACGCCTACACCGAGGCCGCCGGATTAAGTAACAGCTTCGTGCGCAGTTTGCTCGAGGATGATCAGGGCCGCATCTGGATTGGCACCGACAACGGCCTGTTCCAGCTCATTCAGGGCAAACTGCGCCAGGTGGATACCTCTCCCTATGCATCTGGCTTTGCCGTGCACTCGATCATCGAAGATCGGGAGCACCGGATATGGGTAGGCGGCTCGGCACTTCTGGTGTTCGATAAGGATGGCGTAGCCGAAAAGCAGCTGCCGGGCAGAGACAGCGAGAATCGCGTGAAATCGATCGTGGAGACCCAGGATGGAACCATTTGGGTAGGCACGGTCGGCGGCCTCAACCGGCTGGTCAGGGGAAATTTCAGCCGGTAAAGCAGATCAGGGGAACCGTACGCACTCTCCGCCAAACCAGCGATGGCGCACTCTGGATTGGCAGCATCGGGCATGGCCTTTATCGCTACGCCAACGGCGACTTTTCCCACTGGACGAGCGCCAACCTGTTGCCCAGCAATACCGTCCTGAGCATCTTTGAAGACGCCGAGCAGCAAGTCTGGCTCGGCACCCAGGAAGGCATGGTGCGCTTGAGCAAGACTCCGGTGAGCGTGCTGCCGCTGCCCGGGGATTCCGACCCTGACATTGGCACCATTTCTGCCGACCCGAATGGAACCATCTGGGCGGTATCGTCGGGCGTCTTCGCGATTCGTGACGGCGTGGCCCGGGCATATAAGTTTCCCAATCTACCCGACGTGCCCGTCCGCAATGTCTTCCGCGACCGTGCCGGTGACCTTTGGATCGGGACGGATGGCAGCGGCGTTTACCGCCTCACCCGTGGCGGGGGCGTAATTCACTACACCGCTCCAGGGAGATTGACCAATAATTTTGTGCGCGCATTTCTGCAGAGCAGAGATGGCGCGGTGTGGATCGCCACCGACGAAGGAGTGAGCCGCATCGACGGCGAGGACACGCGCCGCTATGAGGTAGGGAACGGCCTCGCATACTTCAGCACCCGCGCCCTGCTCGAGGACAGTTACGGAGACATTTGGATCGGAACCGATCACGGTCTTAGCCATTTGCATGCGGGCGCCTTCGTGCGCGATGCCGCCACGGCTGCGCTGGCGGAGGAGAAAGGTGTGGTCGATTCTGGAGGACGACGATGGAGCTTTGTGGTTTGGCACCCGCAGCCATGGGCTTCTCCGCTACATGGAAGGAAAAATCACGACTTATACGACAGCCCAGGGCCTGGCGAACAACAGCATCTACCAACTTCTCGCCGACCAGCGCGGCCTGTTGTGGTTAAGCGGCCCCACCACCATTTCTTCTTTCCCGCTGCCCACGCCAGAGCAGAATGCTGCGGACGACGCGCCTCAAGGTGAATGTTTACGAGCTCCCCTACGACACCATTCCGGCACAAATGTACGGTGGGCGCCAGCCCGCCGGCTGCGTCGGCCTGGACGGCGCCATCTGGTTTGCCAGCAGCAGGGGCGCGGTGCGCGTGTTGCCCCAGCCGCGGGCTCGCGTCGCGTCGCCGCGAGTGCTACTCACCGGAATTAACGCGGATGGCCGCGAGTTGCCTTTTCTTCCGCAGCTGGTTTTTCCCGCATCGTTGTCCCGCCTGGAAATTACGTTTGCGCCGCTGCTGCTGCGCTCTCAGGAGAATGTTCGCTTCCGCTACCAGCTGGAAGGTTTCGACCAGGATTGGATCTACGCCGGAACCAGCCGCGTTGCCAGTTACACCAACCTTCCCTCGCGCAAGTACCGATTCCGCGTGGTCGCTTTCGAAGTAAACAATCCATCGGCGGTCTCAGAAGCCTCATTCGAGCTGCGAAAAGAAGCCACACTTCTATGGTACGTGGTGGTTCGTTACTCTTTGTCTGTTAACGGCCGCGTTGCTGATTTTCGCGATTTACCAATCGCGCATTCGTTCCTTGCGGCTCCGCTTCAAAGCAGTTCTCGAAGAGCGCAACCGCCTGGCGCGAGAGATGCATGACACGGTGATTCAGGGCTGCACCAGCATCTCTGCGCTGCTGGAGGCGATTTCCAGCTTGCGGCGTGAGAATTTCGCCTTACAGGAGAATCTTCTGGACCATGCGCGCATGCAGGTTCGTTCCACCATCGATGAGGCACGCCAGGCAGTATGGAACCTGCGCCACAAAGAGGATTCAGTGTCCGACCTGGGGGTTTCGGCGGCTGCGATCGCGGCCCGCACCAGCGAGGAATTCGGGATCGCGGTGCACTGCACGGAAGAAGGGCGGCCTTTTAGCGTGCGCGGCTCGCTGGCCCGCGAGCTATTGATGGTGATACGAGAGGCGGTCTACAACGGAGCACTGCACGGGCATCCTCGATCCATTCAGATCAAACTGGTCTACACCCGCGACGAGCTCGACAGCATTGTCAGCGATGATGGATGCGGCTTTGATGCGACTGCTCGAAAAGCTGAGGGCGTGCAGCACTATGGAATCGAAGGCATGCGCGAACGCGTGGAGCGGATGGGCGGACGGCTCAGCATCGTCAGCGTTCCCGCGCGGGGAACCACTGTCTCCTTCAGCATTCGGCGTTCTGATTTACAAACCCCGGCTGCCCAGGACAGTATGCAGATATGAGCGACCAACCGAAAATCAAGATCCTGATCTGCGACGATCACCCTATCATGCGCTTTGGGATTGCAGCCATCATTCAGTCGCAGCCCAACATGGTGGTCGCCGGCCAGGCGGGAACCGCCGAGGAGGCGTTGCGCCTGTTCTGGGAGCATTCGGCCCGACATTACTCTGATGGATCTCAGGCTTCCGGATAAGAGCGGTGTCGATGTCATTCGCGCCGTCCGGCGGAATGCCCCGCAGGCACGTTTTATCGTGCTTACCACCTATGACGGCGACGAGGATATCCACCAGGCGCTGGAAGCCGGCGCGATGGGATACCTGATCAAGGGAATGCCCCACGAGGTGTTAATGGAAGCGCTGCGCAAGGTCCATGCGGGGCGAAATTTCCTGCCGCCGCCGGTCACCCGCGCCCTGGCCTCACGCATGCCGGACGGCGAGCTCAGCACCCGGGAACGGGAAGTGCTCTCGCTGCTGGTTCGCGGCAAAAGCAACCGCGAGATTGCCGACGAGTTGGCCATCAAAGAAGCCACCGTTAAGTCACACGTGAGCGTAATTTTGATGCGGCTGAATGTCAGCGATCGCACCCAGGCGGTGGTCGCCGCCTTGCAACGTGGCTTGGCCCATCTCTAGTGTAGTGCGTACGCAGTGTCCTGCGATTGACCTGCCACGAAGCCGGGTGCCCCATATCTCGCTCGTTTTTCGCGAGATGTGGGGGGCGACCGTTGGTCGCCCTTTTACAAGCTGGACGGATCCAATCGCAGTGCAGTTTGTCAGGAAAGATTTACCGCAGCACTACCTCGTACTCCGGTAGCACCTCCACCCCTAGTACCTTTGCGCTTTGCCCTTGAGCATTCATCGCCGCCCAGGCGCGCGTGTCCAGATAGATGGGCGCGGAACGCGGCAAAGGGAGAACGCTCAATTCCATTTTCTTGCCAAAGGCCTCTGGCAGGAACCGTTTGAGCCCAATCTCCCAGGGACGGCCATTGTAGAAGTCGTCATCGAGCAGGCGCCCATCCATAACCAGCCGCGCCTCGTCGCCAACATAGCGAATGCGAAGATATATGTCGCTGATACCGGTCATCGATTGGGCTGGTACCTTCAGCCCCCAGGTGGCGGCGGAGGCATAATCTCCCTGCCCGGGCGCCATAGGCATCGGCTGATCACGGCCCTCTACATGGGCAGCCATGAGGATAGGCGGCCGGGGGGTAGCTTCACGGCTGAGCATGCATTCGAAGTCGATTTTTCGCGCCTTAACACTCCATACATGTTCCTGCCAAACCCCGCGGGGCAAAAAAACTGACGCCGTAAGGCCCGATGTCTCCACTGAGCGGAGATGTACGCCATCGTTATCCGCAAAGAGATCTGCCGGAGAGAGCACCACGGTGTCCTCGCCGGCCAGTGGGACTCGCCAAAACTGCTCTGCCTGGACCTCGGTGAGCAGCAGAATCCTGGTGTGGTGGCCATTGCTGCCGGTCACTTCCAACACCGTTTCCTTACCCGGCTCGGGATCTTGAACCAGGATGCTGCCGCTAGTCCGGGTGACCGATCCGCTACTGGCCCGAACGGAAGCGATGCTGCCGGCGGCAAAGGCGAACTCTGGACGCAAGCCGGAAATGGCGAAAAAGAAGTATGTGCTCTCCCCTTTGCTGTCGAGACGGGATAACAACTGCGCCGTGCTGTACTGCAGGGTGCCTACGTCGCCAAGCTCGAGATTCAGGGGCCAGATGAAATAGCTGTTTGCGGGTACGTCGATGGGAGTCTGCGGCAAGTCTACGGTCCCGGAGGGAAGCTTGATCTGCACTTGAAATGCGCGCCGCGCCGGCATTTCCAACTTGCGGACATAGTTGTTCACGAAGAGGAATCCCTGGTCTCCGGCGGAACGCAGGGATACCCGGGCAACCGTCGCGTCCGCTGCATCGCGGGGCCGTTGGCTGGCGGGATAGGGCGTCATGGCCGCCAATTCCGAACCAGATGACTGGAGAAAAAGGTGCAGGCTCTTGATCTTGCGAAACGATGCGCGCTCCTGCCCATACTCACCCAGCGGGGCTTGAAAATCATAGGAGATCACGGGCAGGTCGTTGGGGTACCCGGTAGCAAGAGACTCCTGCAGCGTGGTCAGCTTGCCCGTGGGGTTGGCTCCGCCCTGGAACATGTAATAGCCGTACATGTTCACGCCCGAGCCGAGGGTGGTCAGCGTGAGCGCAGCGATATCGTCCGGCTGCAGAAGGGGCCGGCGATGATAGGAGGTTTCCATGCCGCCACCCTGCTCGGCGGCGAAGTAGGGATAGTGGCGCAGATCGACCTTGCCGGCAGGATCACCGAGAGCCATGGCGCCCATATCGCCCAGCGCGCGGTCGGTGTGGAAGAGATAGGCCGGGTTGGGCGGAGCATCGGTCGTTGGGCTGGTCCAGAAATTGTCAGGATAAGCGCCGGAGACGGGGATCACCTCATGGATCGGATAATCGTGGCCGGGCCATCCGGTGACGGTGAAGAGCGGCGGGTCGATGCCCGCGGCGATTGCCATGCGCTTGAGTTCTGCGAGGTGTTCCGCCCCTGCGCCGGGTCCGGTTTCGCCGTACTCGTTTTCGATCTGAACGCCTATGATGGGCCCGCCGTCCTGCCAGAGTAAGCCCTTGACCTGGCTTCCAATCTGGCCATACAACCGGCTCACGTATTGCAGGTACTCCGGCTCGTTCCGGCGAAGCGGAATTTTCTTGTTCACCAGCCAGTCGGGAAATCCGCCATGACGCACTTCGCCGTGATCCCAGGGACCGATGCGCACATAGACATAGAGTCCGTTTTCACGGCATAGTTCGACAAAATGACGAAGATCGCGCTGCCCCGTCCAGTCGAACTGTCCTTCGATTTCTTCGTGATGAATCCAGAAGATGTAGGTGGCCACCACCTGCACCCCGCCGGCCTTCATCTTGAGTAGCTCCTCGCGCCAATACTTCTCCGGATAGCGCGAGTAATGGAACTCACCCATCACCGGCAGCCAGGGCTTGCCATCGAGGGTGAGGCTTTGGCTGTTGACGGCGAGTCGATGTCCTGATGGTGAGACGCCGCCCATGTGCAAAAAGCCTGTCTCGGGCGCAGGCCCGGGCAGGCTCGCGTCAATCAGATACGGCGCGGGAACCTGTTGGGCCAAACATGAAAGAGCGGTAAAAATGCCTGCTGCGAGCCATGCCTTCATTGCATTTTCAGCCAACTCGGATTTGATTAAGTTACTCAGCGCGCAACCTTATCTGCGGTGGGTTGAGTTGCGCAACCGACTAAAGTCGGATCGGCCGATACTTTTCACCAGTACAATCGGAGACCTGCGGAACGCGGAGGGAAATGCAGACCCAAGACACGCCGCCAAGCCCCACAAATTCCTTCTGGGGACCGTACCTCAGTGAGCGCCAGTGGGGGACGGTACGCGAAGACTATTCGGCTGACGGCGATGCCTGGAACTACTTTCCCCATGACCACGCGCGCAGCCGCGCTTATCGCTGGGGCGAAGATGGCCTGGCGGGCATAAGCGACGAGGAGCAGAGGTTGTGCTTCGCCCTCGCGCTGTGGAACGGAAAAGATCCAATCCTGAAAGAGCGGTTGTTTGGCCTTACCAACAGCGAGGGCAACCACGGTGAGGACGTCAAGGAATACTACTATTACCTGGACGCTGCGCCCGACCATTCCTACCTCAAAATGCTTTACAAATACCCGCAAGCTGCCTATCCCTACGAGCAGCTGGTGTACCAGAATCGCAGCCGTGGTCTTGAGGACAACGAGTTCGAACTGATCGATACCGGGGTTTTCGATGAAAATCGCTATTGGGACGTTTTCGTCGAGTATTTCAAGGCTGCTGCCGACGACATCCTGGTGCAGATGACGGTTCACAATCGCGGTCCCGGCCCAGCTGAATTGCACCTGCTGCCCCAACTGTGGTTTCGCAATACGTGGTCGTGGGGTTCCCCCGCGGCCAAGCCGGAGATCCGCGCAAGAGGCTCGGTTCTGGTCGCGGAACATCCCGAACTAGGCAGCTATTACCTCTACGTGGAAGACCGCGCCGAGCTGCTGTTCTGTGAGAACGAGACCAATGGTGCGCGGCTCTATGGAGGTGCACCCCAGGGATATTACAAAGACGCTTTTCATGAGTACCTGGTGCACAGCAATCTGTCGGCGGTAAACCCACTGCTGCGCGGCACCAAGGCGTGTGCGCATCTCACCGCGCACGTCGACGCCGGGAGATCGAAAAGGTTCCGTCTGCGCCTCTCTCAGGTTGAGAATCCCACGCCCTTCACCGGCTTCGATTCGATCGCAACCGCCCGGACCCGTGAGTGCGATGACTTCTACGCAGAGATTCAAACCGGGATGGACAACCAAGATGCTCGCCTGGTGCAACGGCAGGCTTTCGCCGGAATGATCTGGAACAAACAATATTATGAATATGATGTTCGCCGCTGGTTGTCCGGCGATCCCAACGCTCCGCCTCCTCCCGCCGAACGCCAATATGGCCGCAACGCGGAGTGGCTCCATGTCGACTGCGGGACTATTTTTTCCATGCCCGACAAGTGGGAGTATCCGTGGTTTGCCTCCTGGGACCTGGCGTTTCATGCAGTCACTTTCTCGCTCATCGATCCGGAGTTTGCCAAGCAGCAGCTGATTGAACTCCTGCATGTGTGGTATCTCCATCCCAATGGCCAGCTGCCCGCTTATGAGTGGAACTTCGCAGATGCCAATCCACCGGTTCATGCATGGGCCGCGGCGCGTGTCTTCGTGATTGACCGTAAGCATCGGCGCAAGCTGAAGCCGGATGATCCCGGAGACCTGGTCTTTCTCGAGCGCGTCTTCCAAAAGTTACTGCTCAACTTTACCTGGTGGGTCAACCAAAAGGATCTGCATGGGCGTGACCTCTTTCAAGGCGGCTTCCTCGGCCTGGACAACATCGGAGTGTTCAATCGCGACCAGGCCCTTCCCAACGGAGCATATTTAAGCCAGTCCGATGGAACCAGCTGGATGGCGATGTATACGCTGGCCATGATGCGGATCGCTCTCGAACTGGCACAGCACAACACCGCCTACGACGATATGGCGACCAAGTTCTTCGAGCACTTTCTTTACATCGCCGAGGCGATGACGGATATGGGCGGCCGTGGCGTAGGACTATGGGACGAAAAAGAGAGCTTTTACTATGACGTGCTCAATCTGTCGAGCGGCCAGACCATCCCGATGACCATTCGCTCGATGGTTGGTTTGATTCCCCTGTTTGCGGTGGAGACTTTGGATCCGGAACTGCTCCAAAAAGTTCCCCGGTTTACCCGCCACATGGAGTGGTTTCTCACCTACAGACCCGATCTTGCCGAGCTGGTATCGCGCTGGGCGTGCCCGGCGCAAGGTAAGCGCACGCTGCTCTCTTTGCTTCGCGGGCATCGCATGAAGGCACTCTTGCGGAGAATGCTGGATCCCAATGAGTTTCTTTCCGAGTACGGCATCCGTTCGGTGTCACGTTACCACCTCGAGCACCCCTACATACACTCGGCGCATGGCCATGCCCTGAGCGTGGACTATGAACCGGCTGAGTCTCGTTCGCGGCTGTTCGGCGGCAACTCAAACTGGCGCGGCCCAATCTGGTTTCCGGTGAATTTCCTGATCATCGAGTCGCTGCAGAAGTTTCATCACTACTACGGTGACGATTTCAAGATCGAGTGCCCCACAGGTTCAGGAATATTTATTACCATCGATCAGGTTGCCGCCGAACTCACCACACGCCTGGCCAAGATCTTCCTCAAAAACAGCCAGGGCGAACGGCCGGTAAATGCCCTCTATCCGCCGTTTCCAGAAAGACGAAAATTTCCGCGATTACGTGCCCTTTTACGAGTACTTCGATGGAGACACCGCAAGGGGAGCAGGCGCCTCCCACCAGACCGGATGGACGGGCATCATTGCCAAACTGTTAGAGCCTCGTGCAGGGTATGAACAATACGAGTGAAAGGAATTCCATGTCACTCGCGAACAAAGTTGCCATCGTTACCGGCGGCAACAGCGGTATCGGTAAAGCCGTTGCCCTGGAGCTCGCAAGACAGGGTGCAAGCGTGGTGATCGATTACGTCTCTCATCCCGACGCGACGGATGCGCTCGAAAAGCAGATCACTGCCTTGGGCGCAAGCGTGATCGGTGTGCAGGCGGACGTCAGCAAACTGGATGACCTGCAGCGCTTGTTTGCCGCGGCGGTCGAGAAGTTCGGCCGTGTCGACATCATGGTGAACAACGCCGGGGTCGAAACCCGCACCTCGATTCTCGACACCACCGAAGCCCAATACGATAAGGTGTTGGACATCAATCTGAAGAGCGCGTTTTTCGGCACGCAGCTTGCGGCCAAGCAGATGATCAAGCAGGGTGGCGGCGGCCGGATTATCAACATGACTTCGATTCATGAAGACTGGCCTATGCCGGGCAACACCGCTTATTGCCTCTCCAAAGGCGGTATGCGCATGTTGACGCGCACGGCGGCTGTGGAACTGGCTGCGCACAACATCCTGGTTGTGGGCGTGGCGCCGGGCGCGGTCGCGACCCCGATCAATCTTTCCACCATGACCGATCCGGCGCTCCTGCAGAAATTAAATGCCGCGATTCCGCTGGGCCGGATGGCGAAGCCGGAAGAAATAGCCAGCGTGGTTGCGTTCTTGGCCGGAGACGGGGCCAGCTATATAACGGCGACCACCATCATCACCGACGGCGGCATGATGCAGAGCAGCCCCGGGCTTTGACGCCAGCTTTAGTGGACTAGTGTTTGAGCAAGCCCTGGGCATTCAGCCAGGCGAGAAAAAGCGACGGCCAGTCTGAGACCGGCGGCGGATTCGTCTTGCGCACGCCGAAGCCGTGGCCGATGCCTGCGTAGATATGGAGTTCTGCCGATACGTGGAGACGGCTGAGAGCGAGATAGAAGTCCGCCAGACCCTGCGAGATATCCGGGCGGTCGTTACCTCCGCATGCCAGGAAGGCACGGGGCGTGCCGGCAGTAAGCCGGGGATCACGGGGAATCGCCGGATAAAGAAGCGCCTGGAAAGCCGGCTTTGAACTGAATCGCTCGACGGGATCTTCTGAGGAGGGTGAACCTTCGTCGTACCGTGTGCTGGCGAGGGCAGCCAACTCGCCCCCGGCAGAGAAGCCCATCACGCCGATGCGCGCCGGGTCGATGCCCCACTCCTGGCTGCGGCTGCGCAGCGTGCGGATGGCGCGCTGCATATCCCCTAACTCGGTTCCTTCGATGGTGTAAGTAGAATCTTTCTGCCTGGCCAGACGGTATTTCAGGATGAAGGCTGCAACCCCATGGCTGCTAAGCCATTCGGCCACAGCATAGCCCTCATGATCCATCCACAATTCGCTGTGACCACCGCCGGGGGCGACGATCACCGCAACTCCCGTCGCCACATCAGCGCGGGGAAGATACGGAATGATCGATGGCTCCTGAATGTTGGAGAGGATGTGCTCGCCATCCGGGTTCAGCCGCACGGTTTCCGGAGTAGGGTTTGCTGGAGAGCCTGGAGCGCCGTTGGGCCACAGTTTGATGGGTTGCCTGCTGCGCCCCCGCCAAGCCGCAGGCCAGACAAAGCAGCAGAAATACGGTACAGGTTCGCATGCTAAGCCGGCTTGGCTGGCTCGTCGGTGTTGACGAAAGCCGCGAGCCATCGGGATTTAAATCCAGAGAGCCGCTTGCGGACAACCTCGGTAAATTCAGGCTCCTCCGTATTCTGCAGCGCGTTGACAAGTTCATAGTGCTCTTTGCCCATCGACGCTGTGAGGGGAGCACCGCTGGCCAGGACGACGAAGGTGAAAAGAGGCGCCATCAGGCGGTCCAGAGTTTCGGCAAGGTAAGCGTTTCCCGAAAGCGCCCAGCACTGGCGGTGAAACGCATAATCGAGCTCCAGGAATTGGCGCCGGTCGCCCCTTTCCCCAGCTTCCACCACTTTCGCGATCTGGCGGCTGAGATCCTTCAGATCGTTTTCCGTCACCCGTGGCTTCGCCCACTGCAACGCCAACAGCTCCAGTTCCACCCGGAGGGTATAGAGCTGACGTACTTCGTCGGTCGTAAATTGGGTCACAAACGTGCCGGTATTCGTCACCCGGCGGACAAATCCTTGCCCCTGCAGGGAGATCAGTGCTTCGCGAACCACAGGGGTGCCGACCTTCATCTGGCGGGCCAACTCCCGCTCCACGATGGCATCGCCCGGCTTGAGCTGGCCGGCAAAAAAAGCGTCCTTGAGCGCGTTGATCACGCGATCACTTAGTGAAAGCGGCTCAATTTCGGCAAAGGTGGGCATGTAAAACCTGCTCGTTCATTTATCATCGCAGCACCTGGGTGTGCTCGCAAGGCCTTACCACCGGTACGATGATAGATCAATGATCAAGCTGTCGTAACGGAGGCCGGAGTGGCGCGTCCAACCCGTATTCGCTACATCGTCCTGGGCCTGACGATTGCCGCTTACATGATCACCTACATCGATCGGGTGGTCATCTCCTCCGCGGTTCCGTCCATCCAGAAAGAGTTCGGTTTCTCCATCGTGACGATGGGGTGGATTCTCAGTTCGTTTCAATGGGCCTACGCGCTTTTCCAAATCCCTGGCGGCTGGTTGGGCGATCGTATCGGCCCCCGGCGCGCGCTGACCCTGATCGTGAGCTGGTGGTCCATCTTTACCTGCGCGACCGTGTTTGCCTGGAGCGCGGGATCGATGGCTGTGATTCGCTTTCTTTTTGGCATGGGCGAGGGGGGTGCTTTTCCTATCGCCACCCGGTCGCTTTCCCGTTGGATGTTGCCCACGGAGCGCGGTTTGGCCCAGGGCGCCACGCACGCCGGCTCCCGGCTCGGAGGCGCTATTACGCCGGCGCTGGTAGTCCTGATCATCGCGCGCTGGGGATGGCGCGCAGCCTTCCTGTGTTGCGGTGCGCTGGGATTGATTTGGGCCGCAGTCTGGTTTTGGTATTACCGCGATACTCCGGATGAGCATCGCTCAGTCAACGCCGGGGAACGAGAGCTGATTCGCTCCTCGCTCGAGCTTGCGCGCGGGGGTACGGGCACACAGAGTGTTCCCTGGAAGCGCATCGTGTCGAGCCCGCAGATGTGGATTCTTTGCGCCATGTATTTCTGCTATGCGTATAACTTGTCGGTTTACCTGGTCTGGTTTCCCAAGTATCTGAATGACCATCGCGGATTTAATCTCAAGCAGATGGGTTTCTACGCCAGCATGCCGTTGTTGGCTGGGACCGTAGGAGACGTTTTCGGCGGGTGGTTTTCCGACTTGTTGGCCAGGTGGTCGGGCGATCTGAAGACCGCCCGCCGCCTGGTGGGAGCCGGAGGGTTTTTGCTTTCGGCACTGTGTATCGTACCCGCATGTCTTACGACAAATTCGCTTGCCTCGGTATGGCTTTCCTGCGTGGCGATGTTTGCCATGGAGTCGACGGTGGGTGTTTCCTGGGCAATTACGCTCGACATTGGCGCCGATTCCGCGGGCGCGGTTTCGGCGGTGATGAACACCTGCGGCAACCTGGGTGGCGCCATCTCCTCCGCGCTATCGGCGTACCTGGTGATGCTTTCCGGCTGGAACGCGCCCTTTCTGGTGATGGCGGGGCTGTCGGTGGTGGCAGCTGTGCTCTATCTCCAAATCAACGCCAGCCAGCGGCTGTTGACGAGTTGATAGTAGATCTGTTTTCTATTTGGCGTCACCGAAGCCGGGTGCCCCATATCTCGCTCGTTTTTCGCGAGATGTGGGATTCCACTGCACTGCGACTGGGATCCGTCCTGGTTGTAAAGGGGCGACCAACGGTCGCCCCCCACATCTCGCGAAAAACGAGCGAGATATGGGGCACCCGGGGCTCGTGGCAGGTTAATCGCAGGCCGCTTTGTTACACCGCAGCGTTCACTGGGGCGCCGGGCCAGCTAGGCGGCTTCCAGCGATATAGACGGCGTTGATGGTGCGGCTATTCTTAATATCGTCGAGCGGATTTCGGTCGAGCACGATCAGGTCAGCCCACTTGCTTGCTTCGAGGGTGCCCAGATCTTTGGCATGAAGGAAGCGAGCGGCACTTCCTGTCGCTGCGGTGATGACTTGCATCGGGGTCAAACCCGCCTGCACCATCAACTCCATTTCCCAATGGGCGAAGTAGCCGGGGAACCGTCCCGGAGGACCGCTATCGGTGCCGAACCCATAAGGCACGCCCGCGTCCGCAAGGGTCTTTAGATTTTCTTCCGCAGTGCGCAAAAAGCCGGGGTACATGCTGAAATCAGGGTCCGATCGCATCTTTTGCTGATAGGCAGGGCTCTTTAATTTGGCGAGCACTTCTGCCGAAACGCTGCGCGCAAAAAATGGATCGTTGGCAAAAGGAGGAGTCTGGCCATACACGAACATGGAGCCTTCACGGGAAAGGGTGGCCGCCATCTGCCAGGTGCCGTGCCGCTTCATGTCGTCAACGAATGCCTGGTCAACGGGCTTGTCGCGAACGCTATGGGCCAGGCCGTCCACACCGTAGTCGACCATCTGCCTGGCGTCCTGCAGATAGAAGATGTGCGCCACCACCCGCAGATGGTGCCGGTGCGCACTCTCAATGATGGCCTGGGCAATGTCGTAAGGCATTTTCTTTTTGGTGCCCAGGTGGTCGTCCATCCATAGCTTGATAAAGTCGACGTGGTTTGCGGCTTGAGCAGCCACCGCAGGCTCAACTTCCGCCACGGTGGCAACGCCCTGGTTCACCCCTTCAAGACCACCGTAGCCACCTTTAAAGACGAAACCTTGTCCCGCGGTGTAAATGCGCGTTTCGTGCGGGCGCCCGGCACGCTGTTCATCACGAATCTTGAAGATGGAGTCTTTGTCGGTGCCCATGCTGAGCACGGTGGTCACGCCGTAGGAGGCGTAGGTTTTCAGGTCGTTCTCGACGTTTTCAGGGGTGAAGAACTTTTCGTTCTGATCGAGGCCGATGGTAGCGCCGAGGTGAACATGCAGATTGATGATGCCGGGCATCACATACTTGCCCGCGAGATCGATCACCTGTGCGGAAGGGGGAGATTTCAGTTTTGCGGCCGGCCCCACCCACTGGATGCGGCCGTTGTCGAGAATCATGGCCGCATGGGCCACAGGATCGTGGCCGGTGCCGTCGATCAAGGTAAAGTTCTTGAGCACCTTGACTTCTGCCACCAGGGAAGTGGCGAACAACAGCAGCAGGCAAGTGAGGACGCTATTTCGTATTCGTCCGGGCATCTTCGAGAATCCTCTTCGCGCGCGCCGGATTGAAGATACCACAGGAACAGAAACGCGAGAGGTAGGTCGCGGCCTGCTCCGGACTGCGGCGATTTTCCTTTACGAAGTCGATCATTTTTTTGGCCAGGGAGTGGCTGATCATTCCATGGCCGCACATGGTCGAGAGCGTCGTGACCTGCGAATTGGGAATCTTTTCCGTCTTGCCTTCAAAGCCGAGGGAATAGCCTACGCTGTGCCTGTCGAGACAGGCGTAGTTACAGCAACGCTCCGCCCCCTCGATGGAGGTGGAAATGTTGACGCTCATCCCCAGGTTCTCTTCTTTGATGCGCTTGACGAACTGCTCCGCGGCATCAGGATTGTCGAACACCGCGGCGCAAGTCGTAGGAATGGTGAGCCCCTTGATTACGGCCTGGAAGTCGGGTTTAAAATCCCGCCTCCAGTGGGCCAACGGACCCAGGTTTTTTGAGGGCCGCAGCGCGCCTCCGTGCCGGGTCTCTCCCAGGTTCACCGGTTTGTACTCCAGGGCAATCTCCATGAAGCGGTGGAGTTTGGGCAGCGCATTGGGGTCCTTGTTGCTTTTGCTGGGAATGGCAAAAACAATGTAGTCGTCGCGGAAGCTCTCGGTATCGCCGAAGCGATGGAGTGTATTGGTCATACGGTTGCCGTCTCCCTGGCAGGCTCGGCTGCCGGTTGCACCAGCTGGCCCAAACCTATATTCGTCTTTGCCCGCTCGAGCTTGTATCCCAGCCGTTCCAGGATGGGGGCTACGATGGTTTCTTCGCCGTGTTCGCCGCAACGGGTAGCGACGCCGATTGCGACCACCGTGTCGAGCCGCTTCTCAACCTCCCACACCAGGCGGATGATTTCTTCGGTGCGCGCGACCGGAACCTTAATTTCTACGATCGCCGACATCACTTTTTCGTTCAGAATGTCAGGGCGCAGAGTGCCCGTGCTCACGTCCGACATCAACGACGTAATCGGGTTCTTCTTCTCGAAGCTTACATTTGCCTGTGCCAGGGCCCAGCACATCTGCTGGATTTCGTGGAAGCGAACACCGACCCCTGGTCTGCCAAATTCGATGGTGAAGCCAACGTCCCCTACCTTTACCCGTCCCGTCACATCGTTGGTTTTCACTTCTTCGGTGCCGCGGCCTTCCACACCCGTCGACTCGTGGGGCACGCTGGGGTCGGAGAAGGCGCGGCGCACGACGCGGGGCCAAGTGAGCTCATCCGGTTCGAAAGCGGCGGTGGGGCAAACATCGGGTTCGGGTTCAAAGCGAATGCGCAAGGCGGCGAAGACGCGGCGCACGGTGCGCACCAGGGTCGGGTTCAGGTGTTCCTGGCTTAGCCCGTTGTAACAGGCGTAGCACTCAACGCATTCGTCGCGATTGATGGTCGCCCGCTTTGAGCACGGGGTCGATGTAGATGGCGCCCATGGGGCAAACGTACGTGCAGTTTCCACAAGCCACGCATTTTTCAGGGTTGATCTTCATGATTCCCTCACCTACAGGCGTACGATGATCTATCGTAGATATTACCATGGCATGGTCTGGCCTCTCCAAATCCGTCGGGTGATTTATCATCTATCGCGCGGCGAGAGGGGTAGCCATGGATCGCAGACAATTTCTAACCATTTCCGGAGCGTTGTTGGCTTCGGGGGCCGTTGCCCCCGGCCAGCTGCCCAGGCTCCGGCGTGTGCGGAGCAGGCTTTACGGCCGGAGCCGCTGTACGCTCAGCAGCAGCAATACCGCATCGGGTACACCACCAATACGCGGGGAGGCTGGGAAGGGGAACCCTTCAAAGGCATGAGGGAGGGCCGAGAAGTCGGCTTTCGCTACATGGAGATCTTCGGCGCCTCGTTCTGCCGCCCCGACACCCTTTATTACCCCGATGACGCCGAAGGGTTGATGCGCCGCATCTTCGAAATGGGGGTCAATTTCGTCAGCATCACTGGCGGCTCAGCGACCGGTAACACGCGCTTTGAGGATCTGGACTCGCGTGCAGCGGTGATCGAGAACCATTTCGCCATGGCCCGCTTCAGCAGGCGGTTCGGCTGCCAGGTGCAAAAGACGAACACCGGGCGTCGACGGCCTGGCGGCATGACGGATGCGGATCTTAAGGTCATGGCCGGCACCATCGACGCGTTGGGCAAGCGGATGAGCGAAGAGCTGGGCATGCAGCTTGGGGTTCACCCCCACCTGGGCAGCCAGCTCCAGACCCAGCACGAGCTGGAGTTCATCATGGACCAACACCGATCCCAAGTATGTCGGCCTGGTTCTCGATACCGGGCACTTCACCATGGCGGGGATGGACCCCCTGGCGATGGGAAAGAGGTACGGTAAGCGCGTTCTGGAGTATCACCTCAAAGACACCAAGCCGGAAGATCGCGGGGGGACCAGGAATGTCCCTGGTCCTGAAGTCGACCAATTGAAGAATCCTTACTTTTTTCCCATGGGCACCGGCGGGGTGGATTTTCCCGGGCTAAAGGCGTACCTGGACAGCATTCAATGGAGAGGGTTCTTGAACGTCGAGTTGGATACGTCTCCCTGGCGTCCCCCACAGGAAAGCGCCAGGATCACGGCGAAGTACATCGAGGATGTGCTCAAGATTCCGCTGTAAAACATTTCCACGAGAGGTCCGCTGAACCGCAAATCCTCCACTCCGGTCGGGGATGACAAAGGGGCGGATTGCGCTTCCATTGAGCACCGGATACTGGCGGAAGAATCAGCAGGTCCCTCCACTACGCTGCGCTCCGGTCGGGATGACAATTTTGTTGCCAGAACCATTCTCCATGCCGCCAATGAATTGTCATCCCGACCGGAGCGCAGCGTAGTGGAGGGACCTGCTGTTTCTTTCCGCCGCCTCCCTTTTCAAGGTTTCGAACGACTCAATTCGACCAGGGCGCGCAGCTTTCTCAGGCCGCGTAGCACGGTGGCTCTGTCGCTGTCGCTGGCGGCACGCAAGGCCTCGGTGAGTGGGCTCATCGTCGAGTTCGGGCATGCGATTCGCCAGGAAATCGCGGACCTCGGTCGATGGGGCGATGACGGTCGCCCGGCCATCGGCTTCATCCCGGCGGCGGACGACCATTCCGCGAGCCTGCAACCGGTCGACAATGCCGGAGACCGTGCTGTGGGCCAAGCTGACCCGGGCACTGAGCTGCTTCAGGCTCAGACCCTCTGACCGGACTAACGCCTGCCATCACCATGCGCTGCGGCCCGGTGAGACCGCCACGGGCGAACTCCGTTTCCAAGGGCTCGCGCAACCTCTGGCGAATTACGCTGAGGTGCTGGTCCACCTCTTGCGCCAGCTTGACGCAGGGATTCGTCGTGGAATACCCGCGGTCATGGGTCCTTTCAAAAGACGTAGGGGATCAACGCTTTGACCCGATGCTGATAATGGCGATAGTCGGCGCCGAACTGCTCCAGCATAAATCGCTCTTCCATCCTGGACTTAAGCCAAAAAGAGAGAAACAAAACCCCCACCCCCAGAAGGCCGCGAACCTCGCCGATAATGAGCGCCACACCGAGCAGGGCGAGCAGAAGGCCGCTGTAGATGGGATGGCGAACGATGGTGTAAGGACCACCGGAAATGAGTGTGTGACCCTCCTTGACGCTCACCGCTGCGCTCCAATTTCCCCCCAGCTGCAGACGGCCCCAAATCGCAAAGGCGATGCCCAGCAAGACCATGAGAAGTCCAAGCGCGCCGGCAACGTCAGAGTGCGGGACAAAGGACCATGCCCGCCATCCGGACCGGAAGTAACCGGTAAAGACGAGACAAAAGGCCAGCAAGCTGAGTCCCATTTCGAGCAGCCGGGAGTCAAGTGACTGGGTTCGGACATCCGGCTTCACCGTGAGCAGACCGAAAAGCCAAACGGCACCGAGCACATACCAGAGATCACGGGCGATCCTGAAGTAATCGAGGGTCATTGCGGCGTCCTCCACGCAGATACGTCGTATACGACGTATCGTATACGACGTATATTAATCCGCGGCAGAGAGCCAATGCAAGCAGGAAAAACATGATAGAAAATGGGCACACATTCGCATCTGTTGAGGTCGACTTGAAAATTCTCGATCGCGTTCTCAGTTGTCTTTTGATTCTCGGCGGCATCGGCCACACGATCGGCGCAATCCTCTTTTATAAGAGCGATCAGATGACGCTGCTTTGGGCACTGTCCTTCAGCCTTTTTATCTTTTTGTTCGCCGCCATCAACCTCGTACGGGCAGGGCGGCCCGAGGATACCACCCTGGCATGGCTCTGCCTCGTCGCCGGCCTATGCCATATCGCGTCTTCTTTCCGCTTCGCTGCGCTGATCGGGAACTTCTTCGACTTTCGCCCGGTGCTCTTCGTTGTGATCACTCTCGGCCTTTGCGCGATGTGCGTACGCACCCTGGTTAGGAAACGCTGAATTACTTATAGATACCGAGGCAAAAATGAAATTTGGGGTCAACACCTTCATCTGGTCGGCAACCTTTGATCCATCCAATTTCGGCTTTGCTGCCCACCATCAAAGAGGCGGGTTTTGACGGGGTCGAGGTTCCGCTGCTTACGGCCGAAGGAGTTTCAAGCGTCCGAGCATTCGCAAGGCGGTCGAGGCCCACGGCCTGGAATGTAATGCCTGTACCGTCCTGGTGGACGGCCTCAGCCTGATCAGTGACAGTCCTGATATCCGGCGCCGGACCCGCCAGCACCTGGAAGAGGTAGCAAAAGCGGCAGCAGAGGCGGGCGTCGAGGATTGTCGCCGGGCCTCTCTACAGCCCGGTTGGCTATTTGCCAGGCCGGCGCCGAACCAGCGACGAATGGAAGTGGGCGGTCGAGGGCTTTCAATCCCTGGGCGATACGCTCGCCGCCCACAACGTAACCTTTGCCATCGAACCGCTGAACCGGTTTGAAACCTATTTTCTGAACACCGCCGCCGATGCTGCCGCGCTCGCCGAGCAAATTGGTCATCCGAATATCGGCATTCTCTTTGATACCTTCCACGCCAACATCGAAGAGAAGAATATCGCTGCTGGATACCGGACCGTCGGGCGCCACCTGAAGCACGTTCATACCTGCGAAAACGATCGTGGCATACCCGGGTCGGGACATGTGGAATGGGACGAGGTATTCCAGGCACTGCATTCCATGAACTATGATGGCTGGCTGACCATTGAGGGCTTTGGTTTTGCGCTCAAGGATTTGAGCGCGGCCGCGGCCATCTGGCGAGACATCGAACGCACGCCGGAATCAATTGCCTTCGAAGGGGTTCGGTTTTTGAAGAGGAAAGTAGCAGAACTTTGATCTGTGTATCCTGATTTCACCGGAGATTCTGAATGCCCCAGGTAATCCGCTCACCCAAGGTTTACGACGTCTGCATCATAGGCTCTGGCGCCGGCGGCGGGACCGCCGCCAAGGTGCTGACCGAGGGTGGCCTGAATGTCGTCATGCTGGAGGCGGGGCCGCTGCTGAATCCCCGCACAGACTACAAAGAGCATGTGTGGCCGTATGCGCTGCCCCATCGCGGAGCGGACATCGGGGGCCGGGCGCGGCACGAGCTGAACGGTGAATTCCTGGCTCCCAATGGATTTTGGGAAATTGAAGGCGAGCCATACACGTCGGCTCCGGGCTCGAACTTTCGCTGGTTCCGCTCCCGCATCGAAGGCGGCCGCACCAATCATTATGGGCGCATCTCACTGCGCGTCTCGGCGCGAGACTTGAAGGCCCGCTCCAGGGATGGCCTGGGCGACGACTGGCCGATTTCTTATGAAGAACTCTCGCCTTATTACGATAAGGTCGAAGCGTTTATTGGGGTCTTTGGAACCAAAGAAAATCTGGCCG
This sequence comes from uncultured Acidobacteriaceae bacterium, assembly GCA_963757515.1. Lineage (GTDB taxonomy): Bacteria > Acidobacteriota > Terriglobia > Terriglobales > Acidobacteriaceae > PALSA-350. The sequence continues at coordinate 44,912 of CAVWRV010000002.1, forward strand.
ATGCTCCCGACGGTGTTTTTCTTCCTCCGCCTAAGCCGCGCTGCACCGAAACCCTGGTCAAGAAGGCCTGCGATCAGCTCAAGATAACCTGCATTCCCTCGCGCATGGCCATGCTGACCAAGCCGCTGAATGGACGCGCCCCGTGCCACTATTGCGCGCAATGCGGACGAGGATGCATCAGTGCGTCCAACTTCAGTTCCAGCCAGGTGATGATCCCCCCGGCACAGGCCACCGGGCGCTTCACGCTGATTCCCAACGCCATGGCCAGGGAGATCGTGGTCGGCAAAGACGGAAAGGCGCAGGCCGTCTCCTACATCGACAAGGCGACCCGCACGGAAATGCGGGTCCATGCGAAAGCGTTCGTGGTGGCCGCGAGCGCCTGCGAAACTGCGCGCCTGTTGCTGAATTCACGCTCCACGCTCTTTCCCAATGGGCTGGCGAATTCATCCGGAGTGGTCGGCCGGTATCTCACGGATTCCGTCGGCAGCAATGTCACCGGATATTTTCCGCAACTGGCGGCGGTGGCTCCGCACAATCATGACGGTATCGGCGGCATGCACATGTACATGCCGTGGTGGAAGGGCGATCGCAAGAATGATTTTCCGCGCGGCTATCACATCGAGTTCGGCGGGGGACGCCATATGCCCGGCGTGGGCGGGTTCGACGGAATATGCAGCGAACATGAGGGCTATGGAGTCGTCCCTCAAGCAGAACGTCCGCAGCAAATATGGCAACTTCATCGGATTCTCCGGACGCGGCGAGATGATTCCCAATCCCGATACCTACTGCGAAATCGATCCGGTGGTGGTCGATAAATGGGGTATCCCGGTGCTGCGCTTCCACTTTGCCTGGAGCGACTACGAGATCAAGATGGCGAAGGATATGCAGGAGACGTTTCGCGCCATCGTCGAAGCGGCAGGAGGAACCGTCGTTCGGAGGCCAGGCGCGATCCGATGCAGCGCCGAAGAATGACGGAACCAAGCCGCAGGGAGGTTACCCTACGGAATCTCCGAAGGGGGAGAGATCATTCACGAACTGGGGACGGTGCGGATGGGTGACGATCCAAAGACCTCGGTCCTGAATAAGAATTGCCAGGCGCACGACGTGAAGAATCTGTTCGTCGGCGACGGGGCGTGTTTTGTGACCGGACCCGGATAAGAACCCGACGCTCACGATCACGGCGTTGTCGTGGAGAACTTCGGAGTACCTGCTCGATCAGGCTAGAAAAGGGGAGATATAGCATGTCTGTATCCCGGCGCGATGTGTTGAAGTCCTTAAGCATGGGGGCGGCGGCGACCTCGGTTCTGCGAGTGATCCCGCTGCAGGCTGCGGAGTACGCCCACCACATGATCACCACGGAAAAGGCAGCGAGCAAGACGGGTGTGTACACGCCGAAGTATTTCCCGCCGCCGCAGTACAAGACGTTGCAGGCGTTATGCGAGTCGATTTTTCCCGCGGACGCGGACTCCGGGGGCGCGATCGAGGCCGGGGCTCCGGAGTTTATTGATCTGCTCACCAGTGAGAATCCGCATTACCAGTTGACTCTGGGCGGCGGCATCATGTGGCTCGATTCCACGTGCACAGATCACTATGGAAAAGCCTATCTCGAATGCACCCCGCAGCAGCAAACGGAGATGCTGGATTGCATCGCGTATCGCAAGAGCGCAGTGCAGGATGCGAGCCTGAGCCAGGGGGTGGAGTTTTTTTCGTTTCTGCGAAACCTGACTGCGGACGGGTTTTTCACCAGCAAGATTGGCATTCAGTATTTGGGTTACATCGGGAACGGATATCTGGCGGAATTTCCAGGTTGTCCGCCGGTGCCGGGCGTTTAAGCTTTCCATATGTGCAGAATGACCCCGGGTGCCCCATATCTCGCTCGTTTTTCGCGAGATGTGGGATACCACTGCTCGACTGGGATCTGTTCAGGTTGTAAAAGCGACCAACGGTCGCCTCCCACATCTCGCGAAAAACGAGCGAGATATGGGGCACCCGCATTTGTTACTGACGGGATAGCATCTTTACGTAGCGGCGTTTCTTCAGCCACGCCAGGCCTTCGGAGGTGCCGGCCTTGGGCCGGTACTCGCAGCCGATCCATCCGTCGTAGCCAAGTTCGTCTATCAGATCGAGCACATAGTCGTAATTGAGTTCGCCGCGGTCGGGCTCGTTGCGTTCGGGCACACTCGCGATCTGGATGTGGCCGACGCTTTTCTCTCCCAGATATTTCCGCAGCTTCATGCTCACATCGCCTTCCACAATCTGGCAGTGATAAAGATCCATCTGCACCTTGAGCGCGGGGCTGCCGATCTCGTCGACAATGGCATGCGCCTCATCCTGCCGGTTCAGAAAATAGCCGGGCATGTCCCGTGTGTTGATCGGCTCGATCAGCAGTTCGACGCCTGCAGGCGCGGCCTGTTCGGCGGCCCACGCGAGGTTGGTAACAAAGGTGCTGCGCAGTGCCGGGCTGTACGCCGGCCATCACATGCACCCGCGGGCAGCTGAGTGTCTTGCGCATACTCAAGCGCAGTGCGTATCGCGGCGCGAAACTCCGTCTTCTTTGCCCGGCAGGCTGAAGCCAGGCCGCGCTCGCCCTGCCGCCCAATTTCCCGGCGGGGCGTTGAACAGCACCTGGACCAGGCCATGCGCTTGCAGCCATGCTGCCAGCTGCTGCGCCGGATACTCGTAGGGGAACAGGTACTCGACCGCCGGTAAAGCCATCCCTGGCGGCGGCGGCAAAGCGCTCGGGGAAGGCATATTCCCCATACAGGAAGCTAAGGTTCGCGGCAAAGCGCAACATGAGCTTGACTCCCTACCATGAAGCGCCAAAATGCTGGCGCAGTTGATCGATTTGCTCCGGCGTGAGCGGCTCCGGCTTGCGCGCGGTGAGCAGCCAGAGTCGCGCGGTTTCTTCCAGCTCTTCGAGCGCAGCCATTGCGCTCGCAGGCGTGCTGTGCCAGACGTTGGGGCCCAGCCGGTCCAGCATGACAGCGCGAATGGGCGTGGCCTGCGCCCGCATCCGCTCGATCGTCTGGGCCACCAGCTCGCCCACCGTCGCGTCTCCCGGACGGTGATACTCGATCAGCGGCACGTGACCTACCTTCATCACGTAATAGGGCGTGATCGGAGGCAGGATATCCTCCCGCTTCCACACCCCGGCCAGCGTGAGCGCAACCAGGTGGGTGGAGTGGGTATGAATCACACAGCCGGCATCCGCATCCGCGGTGTAGATGCGCCGATGCAGCGCCAGTGTCTTGCTGGCGCGCTCGCCGCTTACCTGTACACCATCCGCCCCAACCTTGGAGAGAGCCTCCGGCTTAAGGAAACCCAGGCACGCTTCCGTGGGGGTGATGAGAAAGCCATCCGGCAGGCGAACGCTTATGTTTCCCGCCGTGGAATGAACGTAGCCGCGCTCGAACAGAGAGCGGCCTACACGACAGATCTCTTGCCTCAGTTCCGTCTCGTTCATAGTCACGCCACAAAGGCAAATGCTTTCGAGAAAAAGTCGGGCGATCCAAAGTTACCCGATTTCAAGGCGAGGTGGAGTCCGCTCCGCATCGCGTAGCACCAGGGCACGCCAGGATCAATCTGCGGGCCAATCTGCATTTGCCTTATATCCAGAGCCTGCACGCAAATACCGGCTGTTTCTCCTCCCGCGACCACCAGGCTGCCTACGCCGCGCTTCACGAACGCGCGCGCCAGTTCTGCCATCGCCTGTTCGACCATGGGCGCGTGCGCCGGGTTTACCTGTTCCGGCTCGGCGGTCGAGTAGACGAGCAGAGGCAGCCCAGCTTCAGTCCGCCAGCACGCATCGGCCCACGCCAGCACCTCGGCAATTTGCAGTTCGAGATCTGCCGCAGCTGCGCCGGCTGCAACGCGTAGGCCTCGCCTCCGTCGCGAATGAAATGCTGCACCTGCGCATTGGTTGCCAGCCGAGCAGCTGCCGGCGAGGATGGCCTTTAGTCCCCGCGCCGGCGGCAGGGTCACCCGGTTTCGCCGGAGCAGAAACCCCAATTGCGCGGCAGGCTGTCACCCAGTCCGGAGCCGGCAGTGAGGAAGGGCGCAGTCCCGCAGCGCTTCGCCCAGTCTGCCCAGATCCTCGTCGTTCAGCGCATCCACAATGGCGATCGCGATGCCTTCGGCCTGCAGCTCATCCATACGCTGTCGAATCACTTCTGCCGATTGCGCCACCGTCCGGTAGTCAATCAGTCCGACTTTGCGCCCTTTGCCGGGATTCAGTTGCGCCTGCAGCACCCGCACCAGGTTGGCGTCGGTCATGGGGGTGAGGGGATGATGGCGCATGCCGCTGTCGGAGAGCAGGGTATCGCCAAGGAACAGATGTCCGTGGACGACCGTTCGCCCGTTCTCAGGAAAGGCCGGGGTCGCGATGCTGAAACCACAATCCAATTCATCCATCAGCGCCTCGATCACCGGGCCAATGTTGCCGGCCGCGCGTGGAGTCGAAGGTAGAGCAGATTTTGAAATAGATCTGGCCGGCGCCTTGTTGCCGCAGCCAGCGGCAGGCACGCAGCGATTGCTCAACCGCGGCGGCGGCGGGCACGGTGCGCGACTTGAGCGCGACCACGACAGCATCCGCGTCCAGCGGTTCATCTTCCGTGGGGACATCCACGGTTAAGACCACCCGCATGCCCGCACGCACCAGGTTGTTAGCCAGGTCGGTCGCGCCGGTGAAGTCATCGGCGATGCAGCCCAGCACAATCAACTCAGACCGCCTGCTCTTTCTGAAACTGCCGGACAATGGAGAGGAAATCGGGATCGGCGGAAAGGCCCAGCCGGCGTGCCCGGGCGCTTTCGAAAGCGGAAGGCCATCCCAACATCATCCTGGCGATCGTCGGGTCCTCCTGGAAGAGCACCCGTTCGCGCGCGGCGCGGCCGGCCGCGACTTCCAGCGCATCCAGCATCTCGCTGACGCGGACGGTAAGCCCGGGCAGGTTCACAGCGGTCCGGCTGCCCCACGCATCGGGCGTAGCCTCGGCAGCCATAAGCAGACCTTCGATGGCGCGCTGCGGCGAGGCGACGGCTACCAGCGTATCCGGTGGCACCGGGCACACAGCCTGCTGGCCGTTCAAGGGCTCACGGATGATGGAGGAGAGAAAGCCAGAGGCGGCGGCGTTGGGGCGGCCCGGGCGCACCGTCACGGTCATCAATCGCACGCTGCGGCCATCGATCAATCCGCGCCGGGTGTAGTCCGCGATCAATTGTTCGCAAATAAATTTCTGAATGCCGTACGAGGTCTGGGGAACCGGCAAGGTGTCGTCGTGGATCACCCTCGGCATGGGCAGATCGACATCGCCGCCGAAAACAGCCACGGAACTGGAGAAGACGAGACGCGGCTTGCCCCCTCCGCGTAAGGCATCGAGCAGAGCACGCGTGGTATCGAGGTTGGACGCGGAGACCGAGGTCGAGGTCCGCTTCGCACTCCGCGGAAACCGCCGCGGCGAGATGGAAGACGACATCGAAGGTCTCGCTGACCCAGGGCCTTGCATTGGTCGAGCAAGGCGCCGGTCCAGGCGCGCACCCGTGGATCGGAAGCCACGTCGGCTGCGGGCGGGACCAGATCGGCGAGCACAAGCTGCGCCAACGGGTGGCCGGAAACGATGTCCGCGGGACAGCAGAGTGCGTGCCAGCCTGGTTCCGAGAAATCCCGCTCCGCCAGTGATAAGCACCTTCATCGTGTTAAGGTTACCATCGTTGTCAGGCCGCTGATTAATCGCATCAGAGAGGTTTTCCTATGCGCAAGTCCATTGTGTCTCGACCTACGGCTCCTGGCTCTTCCCCCACTTCTGGTCAATGGCTCGATTTAGCGCAGATTGCCAGTGTGGAGATCTCGTCCGAAGATGCCCAGCATCCCTTCGAGAATGCGCTCCAGGGTGGACAGGGGGTGGCTGGAGGGCTGCCGATCCGGGCCCGCAGGTGATCCGGTTGAACTTCGATCAACCCCAGTCGATCCGGCGGATCCGCCTCGAATTTCGAGAGGATCGCATGCAGAGGTCGCAGGAGTTTGCCGTGTTTGCGACTTCAGCGAACTCTCAGAGAAGAGAGGTCGTTCGGCAGCAATGGACATTCAGTCCCGGCGGTTCGGCGATCGAGGTCGAGGACTATTCCGTCGATCTGGCAGCTGTTTCGACGCTGGAGTTAGAGATTGATCCTGGGCGCCATGACAAGCAGGCGATCGCTTCGCTTGCATCGATAGCGCTCGGCTGACGCTGAGACCGTGGCCAAAACTGTCAAAACGAATCGCCCCGTGGATACGGTCGCCGAAGTAACAGTGGAGACTTCCCTTGAAGCCAGAAATATCGGAGAAAAAATTCGTCGTCACTTTTGCTTTGCAGTCATAAGAATGCCGGCTGACGATTGGCGTCAGCCGGCAAACCTACCGAAGCATTGACGAGGAAACGGATGGAGCCTAAGAAGAATCAATCGAATTTGCATGAACCTGTGACGCGGCGTTCGTTTCTGCGGGCCGGAGCCGCTGTGGCCGGCGGCATGACCGTAATACCAGCAGCCGGCCAGCGTTCGCCCAAGTCTTCTTCCTTTATCGAGTTGCTGCGCGCGCCAGACGGCGTTACGGCCTACAGTAGTTTCTCGAGGACGATGCCGGCAGGCAGGATCCCACTGCAGCCCACCGGCGTGCAGTGGCAGCGGCGGTCAAATTGTGGTCGAGACTGCGGTGGAAGAGAACGCACTGGTGTTGACGCTGGCTGCGCCGTCAACCCCAGTCGCGGTGGTGCATGTGCGCTGGCGATCGCAGGTGACGCCCGGCCTGCGCGCTCTGGGCGATGCGTGGGAGCGCAGCTATGGAGAGCTGGGCTGGCGCGACCTGATACCCGAACGCGTGATGCCGTGGTACTTTGCGACCCATGATGGCGAGGCCTGCCACGGCTACGGCGTGAAGACAGACGCCGCCGCGCTGTGCTTCTGGCAGCTCGATCCGGAAGGTGTGTCACTGTGGCTGAACGTGGCCAACGGCGGCAATGGCGTCGAGCTCGGTCCGCGAAGATTGACCATGGCAACGGTCGTAACCCGCCGCGGCGGCAATGGCGAAGACGCTCACGACGCGGTCACGGGGCTGTGCCGGACCATGTGCGCCCGTACATCGCGGCCCATCATGCCCATTTATGGATCCAACGACTGGTGCTACAGCTATGGGCACAGTACGGCGGAGACGATTCTGCGGGATACGGAGTTCATTGTCGAGCTCTCGCCCAGCGGAGGTGTTCGGCCTTTCTCCGTACTCGACGACGGCTATAGCAACGGCACCGCGGCGTGGCCGGACATGGGCAAGCTGGCGGAGGAAATCAAGCGGCGCACCGCCCGGCCAGGGATCTGGATACGGCCGCTCAAGGCGCCCCACGATGCCGCACCCGGGCTTTTGTTGCCCGACGCCGCGGTTTGGGGAGAAGAAGGACCGGGCGCGCGAGTTTGCCTACGATCCCACCGTCCCGGAGGCGCGGGAGAAGATTCGCGCCAAGGTGCGCGAAGCGACCGGATGGGGCTACGAGATGGTGAAGCACGACTTCTCTACCTACGACCTGCTGGGGCAGTGGGGGTTCGAGATGGGTCCCCAGCCGACGCTGCCCGGCTGGTCGCTCCACGACCGGAGCCGGACCAATGCAGAAGTGATGGCTGAGCTGTACGCGTTGCTGCGCGAGACCGCCGGCGAGCGGGTGCTGCTCGATGGCTGCAATACGGTAGGCCACCTGGGGCAGGGCATCTTTGATCTGCAGCGCACCGGTGACGACACCAGCGGCCGCCAGTGGGAGCGCACCCGGCGAATGGGGGTAAACACGCTCGCATTCCGGCTGCCGCAGCATGGAACGTACTACACCCTGGACGCGGATCTGGTGGGCATCACGGAGGCAGTGCCGTGGGAGTTGAACCGGCAGTGGCTTGACGTGCTGGCCCATAGCGGGACGGCTACCATCGTCTCCGCGGGGCCGCCGGCGCGCGGCCCGGAGCAACGGGCGGCGTTGCGTGAAGCCTTCAGCGTGGCTGCAGCCGGGGGCGTTGCCGCCCGGCCGGTCGATTGGCTGGAGACCAGTACACCCGAGCGTTGGCAGCCGAGCGGGAAGGCCAGTGGGGAGACGCGCTATCGCTGGAGCGGAACAGAAGGCGCGTCGGCGTTCTTAAGTCCGTAAGCCAGCGCGCATGATTGATAAGATGCTTGGCATGGACATAATCACTGGGCGGAACGCATAAGCATGCGGTTTACACGGCGCGACACACTTAAATTGCTGGGCTATTCGGCAGCCTGGGCACAGACCAGGGGCGCCTTGGGCGACGCTCCTACACTCCCCGTCACTCCAGGACCTTTCAAGGCGACGCGCGGCTCGCTTGACGCCTACCGTGTCCCGGATTGGTTCCGCGATGCAAAGTTCGGTATCTGGTCCCACTGGGGACCGCAGTCCGGCGTCGAGGATGGCGATTGGTTCGCGCGCAACATGTATATCCAGGGCACCCCGCAGTACGAGTACCACCTCAAGACCTATGGACATCCATCCAAGGTGGGCTACAAAGACCTGATCCCGTTGTTCAAGGGCGACAAGTGGGATCCCGGAACATTTGATGGACTTGTACGTGAAAGCGGGCGCCAAGTACTTCGTCAGCATGGGAGTCCACCATGACAATTACGATATGTGGAATTCCAAGTACCAGCCTCGCTGGAATGCCACCGCGGTCGGGCCCATGCGCGACATCGTTGGTCTTTATAAGCAGGCGGCGCGCAAGCGTGGACTGCGCTTTGGAGTAAGCGAGCACCTCTCCAACAGCTTTGACTGGCTGGCCCCGGCGCACACCAGCGACACCACCGGCCCGTTGGCCGGAGTATCCTACGACGGCACCAACCCGCTATTTGCCGACCTCTATCACAACTACACCCAGATGCCTCACGACTTCGCCAAGACCGCGAAGGCTATGGGGCGCGTCGCACCCGACGACTGGAAGCTCGAGTACTTCAACCGCATTAAAGACCTGATCGACCAGCATCAGCCCGATCTGCTTTACACCGATGGCGGTATTCCGTTTGAGGAATATGGACTCGCCACCGTGGCTGAGGTTTACAACGTGAGCGCCGGCCTGCATCAAGGCAAAGTGGAAGCGGTCTACTGCAGCAAGGTGGCCGGCGACTGCGCGGTGGGCACCTGTATCGTCGACCATGAGCGAGGCGTTTCCGACGCCATCTCTGACAACCCGTGGCAGACCGACACCTGCATCGGCGTTTGGCATTACAAGCGCGGACAGGATATACAAGACCCCGAAGAAGGTGATTGATCTGCTGGTGGACATCGTAAGCAAGAACGGCAATCTGCTGCTCAATTTTCCCCTGCCCAACAGCGGCGAACTGGATGCCGAGGAGATGAAGGTGCTCGAAGGCATAACCGGGTGGATGGCGGTGAACAGCGAAGGGATCTATGGCTCTCGTCCGTGGAAGATCTATGGCGCCGGACCCTCGACCGAGGTAGTGGTTCCCCAGACCGGCTTCAACGAGAGCAAGCAGCCTGGCTTAACGGCGGAGGATGTGCGCTTCACCACCAAGGGAAAATTCCTTTACGCCTACGTCATGGGCACGCCGGCGGGTGATGTTGTCATCAAGCCGTTGGCGACCAACAGTCCGCAGGAGCCGGGAAAAATTCTCAACGTGCAATTGCTGGGATACCAGGACAAGCTGCATTGGAAGCAGGACAAGCAAGGTTTGCAGGTACGCATGCCGGCAGCCACACCTGTCTGACATCGGCGTCACCTTCAAAGTCACTCTGGCCTGAAAGGTCTGCATGCGAAACAAGTTGATGATAAGTAGCTCTCTTGCTTGCTGCGGCTGCTACGGCCTGGGCGCAGGGGGTCGATCACTCCATGCTTCTCCATCCACCGGCGGATAGTTGGCCCTTGTACCACGGCACTTATGACGGTCAGCGTCACAGCAAGCTGGAACAAATTACTCCGCAGAACGTGCGCACGCTCTCGTTGGCATGGGCTTTTCAAACCAACCAGGCGGTGGAAATAAAATCCTCTCCGCTGTTGGTCGATGGGGTGCTGTACTTTACCGTCCCGGATAATGTGTGGGCGGTCGATGCGCTTTCCGGCCACCAGCTATGGCACTACACCTACCCGCCGAATCACGGTTTGCATATTGGCAGTCGCGGCGTGGGGATGTTCAAGGATTGGCTGTATTTTCTGGTTCCGGATGGTCATCTGATATCGCTCAATGCCAAGGATGGCAGCGTGCGCTGGATGGTGGAGGTGGCCGACGTCACCAAGGGATATTGGACCAGCATGGCCCCGCTGGTGGTGGGCAATCATGTGCTGGTTGGCACCTCGGGCGATTTCGATAACCTGGTGGGATATGTCCGGTCGGTCGATCCTGAGACGGGACAGACGCAGTGGCAGTGGAACGCCACGCCGCCTCTGGGAACAGCGGGGGCACCCACCGGCGGCAACTCATGGATGACCGGCACCTACGACCCGGATCTTAACCTGGTGTACTGGGGTACCGGAAACCCCACCCCGGTGCTCACCGCCTCCACCCGCCCGGGAGACGATCTGTATACCTGCAGCATCGTGGCTCTCAACCCCGACACCGGGAAATTGGCTTGGGCGTTTCAGCCGTCGCCCCACGATACCCATGATTGGGATGCTGCCGAGACTCCGGTCCTGGTGGATGGAATGTTTCAGGGCAAACCGCGGAAGATGCTGCTGCAGAGTTCGCGCAACGGCTATTTTTTCGTGCTCGACAGGACGGATGGCAGCAGTTTACTCACCGTCCCTTTTGGGCCGGTGAACTGGTCGCTCGGAGTGGACAAGCAGGGGCGTCCGATTCCCAATCCGGCCAAGGAGCCGGCGCCCGATGGACGTTTGATAGCGCCGGACGAGAATGGGATGACCAACTTTCGATCCCCCAGTTTTGACGTCAAAACCGGGCTGTTCATCGTCTCCGCCCATCCCAGCTACAGCATCTACTTCGCCAAGCCGGCAGACGGCACTTACGGCTGGGCCGGCGCCGACTATGACTTGTGGAGCAAAGGCGTTATCGAGGCGATTGATTATCAGACGGGCAAAATTCGCTGGACGCATGAGCTGGGCACGGGAACGCCGACTGCGGGAATCCTGACCACGAGTTCGGGGCTCACTTTCACCGGCGACCTCAAAGGCAATGTTCTTGCTCTCGAGACCAGCACAGGTAAGACACTCTGGCACGCCGGCTCAGGGGGAAGGATGTCTACCTCGCCCATCAGCTACGAACTTGGCGGGCGGCAGTATTTATTAACCGGCAGCGGCGGAGTGCTCTTCGCCTGGGCTCTGCCGCAAACGAATATGTAACCTTATTTGTAGTCGTAATTTGAAGATTCCTGTGGGAACCGGGCTGACTAAAGTTTCCCCCTTGTGCAGTGGCCCCGGCCTAGGTAGGCTGGTTGGCACTGGGAGGAAAACGATGCAGCGGATGCGTATGGCGTGTGCGGTGGCGGGATTGATGATTTCGGGCGCGGCCCTGGGGCAGGGGAGCTCGCTGCCAAGCGAAGTGCAAGGAAATTATGCGCGGCTCAAAGTGAACATACTGAAAGCAGCGGATAAGATGCCGGCGGAAGACTATAGCTTTAAGCCCACGCCGGATATTCGGACCTTCGCCCGGGTCGTGAACCATGTGACCGAGGCGCAGCTGCACATTTGCGGCGCAGCGAATAATACCGACCCCAGCACGCTGCCGAAAGTGCCCCCGGAAACGGCGGATAAAGCGGTCATCGTCGAGGCACTCAAGGCTTCCTTTGCCGAGTGTGACAAAGCTTATGCTGGCCTGACCGATGCCAATATGACAGAGATGCTCCAGGCCGGACCACTGGGAAAGCGGTCACGACTGGGCCTGCTGTGGGGGAACGTCTCCCATGACAATGAGCAATACGCAACCCTCTCGTTGTATATGCGATTGAAGGGGTTGGTGCCGCCCAGCAGCGAGAAGTAGCCCAGCGGCTAAATGAGGCAGGACGGCTGAAAGCTGGTTTCTTGCATCTCCAACTCACCCCAAAACCGTCATCCTGAGCGGAGCGCCTGACAGATGATTGCGTGACACAGCGTTTGATGGCGCGGAGTCGAAGGACCCCGAGGGTGCTTATCTTACCCATGCCGCTCGGAGCTTTTCAACCACCGAAGCCGGCACCTGGCGGACCCACCTCGGTCTTGGCTGGCGGCGGGAAAAGAAGCTCAACCTCGTGCACACGATCAATCCCGAGTTCAAAGACATTGCACAGACCTGGGGATGGAAGATGATTACATCGCATGAAAAGATGTACCCGTAACCATCAAGTGCGTACCGCAGCAAGATCCTGTTCTCGGGCTTCGGTGGTCGAAAAGCTCCGAGCGGCATGGGTAAGATAAGCACCCTCGGGGTCCTTCGACTCCGCGCCATCAAGCGCTGTGTCACGCGATAAATCTGTGAGGCGCTCCGCTCAGGATGACGATTTTGTGGGAGTTTTAAAGAAAAACATCACAAACAAGTTAGCGCTTTATGGGACTGCGTCCTGGGCTACTCTCACCATCCTTCCGCGACGAAATCGGGGAATGGTGAGTTCTCACACACGCTCTAAACCCCAGCACCTTCACTAGAACGGGTAATAAAGCGTGATCAAGGCTTCTTCTTTTTCTCAGGCTTACCACCGGCAGGAGCGGCGCCGGAGGTATCGGGAGCAGGAGCCTTGCTTGCGGAATTGTTACAGGAGGGATCGATTGGCTTAACCGCAAGTTTCATGGTTGTATAGGGCACGCCCGGCAAGACAGCGTCGGAACGAGCCTCCAGCGGGATATTCTCCTTCGCGTCTTTACGCACCAGATAACCCTGAATCAGATCGAGATTCGGCATCTCGTTGGCGAGCTGGCCGGTATCTTTCTTTGCCACCATAACGTAGTCGCCGCTGAGCAGTCCGATGTAAGAGTCTTCACGGGTCGGGGTCAGCGAGAGCCTGTTGTGTGGCGACTGCCGTAGTCAGATTGCCATTCATCACAAAGCGAGTGCGGTCCTCCCAGTAGCCGAAGGCTTCACTGAAGGCGCTGAGCGCGGGTACGCTGACTGCCGGCAAAACGACCATCGGCGCAATCAGCTTGGCTCCCGTGATCATGATCTTCAGTATCTTGAGGAACTGTGCATCGTTGGGTGGCTGGCTTACATTCACGGCAAGCTTGCCCGTGCCCTTGGTGAGCAGAATATTGCTGGTTGCGCTCAGCGCCTGGTCGGATTTGAATCCAAGCTGATCGAGAGATACCTTGCCGGCGAGGTTCGGCTTAAGAGCGGCAATGGCCGTCCAGGCAAGGGGCGCGAGAAGATTCATGTAAGGGTGGGTCTGGGTGGCGTCGATACGCAATTGCTGAGTCTTGGATTTATCGACACCCGATCCGGGACGGAAATGAGAAAGCTGAATGTTTACGGCAACATCGCCTTCATGGTTGAGCAACTCACTCTTGCTTGATGTCGGTGGCGTAGCGAAGCAGCTTCGCGTCGGCCTTATAGTGCAGATACTGCGTCTCTGCCGCTGGATCCGCCAGACCTGCCGTGCCTGCACGCGCGCCCTTTTTATAGCCGGGGCCGGTATTCACGCTATCGAAGAAGCCATTCCAGAATTCGTATGCGTCGTGCGGCGCCTCTGCACTGGACGCGTCCGACGGCGGCACGGCGAGAGAGGACTCTGCATTGAAAAGAGCCGAGGCAAAAGCGAGAGCAAGCGTGTTGCCGGAGAAAGCACGGCGCGAAATCGACATGGTGAACTCCTAAACTCGCTGAATTGGGGCCGATGCAGAAGGGGATTAAAACTCCTAGCAGCATACTCCAAGCGAGGCCAAACGCGCCCGAATTCCGTGCTACAATTTGGCGATTTTGCTCATGTCTGCCGCGCGGACTTTCTTTGTCGTTTTCTGCCTTGTTGCGCCTATCCTCCATGCTTGGGGACAGTCGAAGTATGCGCTGCTGATTGGGATCGATACTTATCAGCCCGCCAACACGACCATCAAGCCTCCCTCGGGAGCGGCCACCGGGCGTTTTGCCCCTGGGGCTCCACTATTTGCCAACCTCGCTGGTCCAACCTACGACGTAGCCTCCATGCGCGAACTGCTTACCAGCAGCAAGTTCGGCTTCCCTGATGATGACCAGCATATCCATCTGCTGGAAAATAGTGCGGCGACGCGAGCCGGCATCCTGGCGGCTATGAGTAAGTACCTGGTGGAGCAGCCCCAAAAAGGAGATATCGTTGTCCTTTATTTCGCCGGGCACGGTTCGCTGCGAGTGAATACGAAATCGAATAAGCAAACCTTCGATCTTGGAGGAAAGCCCACTCCGCTGGATAACACGATTGTGCCCGCGGATGCCTATCTTGGAGCGGAAGATATTCGTGACCGGGAGATGGCGCGCATCTTCAATAAGGCTCTGGATAAAGGGATTCGCTTAACCGCGATCTTCGATAGCTGCCACTCAGGAGGCACCGCGCGTGGGGCTGAGGTGGGGCCCAGGACAGTCGCCCGCATGCTGGCTTACGATCCCCGGGATATTGCGGAAGCTCCCGACGTCAACTCCGATGGCACGCCGGTGCTCGCGCCGGAGGATCGCAAAGACAATGCAGCGTTGGTGCTGTCTGCAACCCAGGTTGATCAGAAAGCGAAGGAACTGCCGGACGCTTCACCTCCGCACGGCGTGTTCACCATCGCGTTGATCGATGCGCTGCAGGCGCTGCCCGCCAATATCCCTGCCATCGATCTTTGCAAGCGGTTGCAGGTCGACCTGGAAGTGCAGGGTTTTTCCGATCAGCAGCCGGTGCTCGATGGAAGCAAACAGCGCAAAGAGCAACCGCTGCTGGGCGGGGAAGCGGAGAAGGGCAAAGTGCGTGCCGCGGTGCTAAGCGTTGACGACGATGCGGTCGTCCTCGACATCGGTTCGGTTGCCGACATCGGGATCGGAAGCGAGTTCGTTGCCCTGGCTCCGAGCCAGGGGGAACGAGTGAATCTGCGCGTGACCGCGGCCGCGGGGATAAACCGCTCGGTCGCGACGGTGGTCTCTCCCACGGGCGCGAAGGTCGCTGTCAAAGACGTTTTCGAAATGGCCAAATGGGTTCCTGCGGAACAGCCGAGTGTGTATTTTTGGGTGCCTGCTTCGAACCTGACCCAGGCGCAGATTGCATCCGCTGTGAGCGAAATCCGATCGTCAGGGGTGCGGTTGGTCAGCGATCCATCGCTCGAAGCCTGGACTTATCTCATTGGCTGGGACGGCTCGCAATGGACGGTGCAGAAAGCCGGTGCGCGGGGCGCAGACCCCTTAGGAGCAACGCTGACCGCAGGGCTCTTGCAGGGCAAGCTGGCCAAAGACGCAGTGGTGTGGCTGAACCCGCCTCCGCCTTCGGAGTTGGCCAGCGCTGCTCGAGATGAATAACCCGCAGAGCGCAGCGCAAAGTACAGCCGATGAGAGCAAGGCAATGTATCTTCTGGCGGGCATAGTGACCGGCGGCGGGCCGGCGTATGCCTGGTATAAGCGGGGCGAGTTGATCGCCGGCCGCCAGACACCTGCAGGATACGGCAGGGGATGCTCGCCGGATTCGCCCTACCCGATGCGCACCAACTGGATTTCAGGAGCCGATACTGCGGCCACGCTGAAGCAACTGGCAGCCAAGCTTGCCAAGCTGAATGGTTGGTTACAGCTGCAGTCGAGTGTGACCGGCGATTCGGACTATCCGTACCATCTGGCCTTGCAACGTGAAAGCGATCGTGTCATAGCGCAGGAAAAAGGAGCGAGCTACAAGGGCGAAGGCTACCAGATGATGCTGCAGGCCCGCGGAGACACGCGTACCACTCCACGCTGGGTTTATGTGTTGGCGATCGACTGCGAGGGAAACGGGCAATTGATGTTTCCTTTACAAGGCGGCGGTAATAAGTATCCGCAGGAAGGTGGCCGGCTCGACCAGATTCCGTTGCCGGGCGCACGGTTTCGTATAACCCCGCCATTTGGAACCGACACCTATGTTCTGTTGTCGACCTCGACGCAGTTGTCGAACCCGGACGCGCTGAACTTCGAGGGAGTGGTGCGGGGCGGGGAGCGTGGAGGCTCCTCTCCGCTCGAGAGGCTGCTGGGCGCTACCAGCGCCGGAACGCGGGGCAGTATGGCGGAGATGCCCACGGACTGGGGAGTGGAATACCTGCAGATGCACAGCCAGCCGGAAAAAGCACCGTGAGTGTTACCTTACAAATTTCAGGTTGGTGTCGCCGTAGAGCACGTAAGCCAGTGCTGTGGGGTCTCCCGTGCTCTGGTAGATCTCGCGTCGCGTGCGCTCCAGGGTTTCGCTTACATCCGCGGGTCCAACCTGCATCTCCCGTTCCAGCAGTTGGTAAAACAGAACAGAAAACCGGGCCGCGATCTGATCATTGACCGGAAACAGCGCGCCAATATATCCGCTGGCGCCCTTCTCCAGCACGGCGGGACCCCAGCCATCGACAAAGTTGCCGCTATGCCTGGTTTGTCCTACATCGCATGCGTTGAAGAAAAAGAAGGTATGGCTCGATGGGTCAGCCTGTGCCATGCCGCGCCAGGTGGACGTGTCCAGCTCACCATCTTCCAGCAGGATTTCGTAGTCGCCACGGGTCGCGCTCAACTGCCCATGCCCGGCGAAATGAACGATCCCCTGAGGCGGGTTATGAAAGAGTGCACGCAGCGCAGGCATATTTCCGTCGACCGCACTGTAGCCGTTCAGCCGGGCGAGTGCCTGGGCCTCGGTTGCTTCCGCGTCGAGGGTGCGGCTTCCGGTGTAGTGGGGCACAATCACAAACATTTTTTTGATGGTCTCAGAGTAAGGCGGACGTTCTCTTAGCAACCCATCCGTCATGTGCCAGCGGGCTACGGAATAATCAACACCCAGAAAATTCTGCCGCCCGGTACCGTCTTCGCGAACCGGTCTCATCAGCTCCCAGGGGATATCGGGATTGTCGGAATAAATCTGGATGGTGCGGAAGTTGCTGCCCTGTGTTTTGACCAGGGTCCAGAACGCCCGCTTGAACACGTCGGGAGCGTAGTTATCATAGAGCTGTTCCCCAAACCCTTCGGCGCGTTCGCGGTTCGATTCTGTGGCCACTAATTCTGAGCCACGCCCAGCGCTGCCAGGTGAGTGCTGCGCCAGCCATTCGGAAAAACCTTTGGCATCTTTTAGCGTGCCGCTGTCCCCGCCGAGGTGGGGCGAGAGAACGATGATTCCATCGCCTTTGATAATCAGCGTCAGATCTGGTTGGGGAACTCCAGGGCTGAAAGCGATGGACCCCGAGGTTTTCACGATCTGCTTCATGGGCGGAGCTTCCGAGGTAAGTGCGGGGGTGGCACTCGTGATCTGGATATCACGTCCGATCCGGGCCAGGTATCCGCCGTTGTAGTCGAAGGTGGCCAACACATGAACCACGCCGCGTGCGACCGCGCCCGGCCCTGCTTTGACGTAGAAGATGGCGGACGTGGCATCGCCCTGCCGCGGCAGGACGATGCTGCTGATGGCCGTGCCGCGAGTAAATTGCAAGCCGGGCGCGGACAGAACCACATCCAGTTTCCAGCTGTTATCTTGCGTGGGTGGCAGTGCGAGAACCAGCTTGCCGTCAGGCGTCGCTGTTCCGTTCATGATTTTGACTTCCGGGGTCTGCTGCTGCTCGGTCAGCGAAACCTGGATGGGGAACTCCTGATCGGCGGCCACGGAATCGGGAGAGTCGAGCATGGGGTATTTCTCGACGCTTTCCCCTGGAGCGGGGGATGGGCCCGGTAGAGGATGGTTCGATATATCGTTTGCGATTGAGCTACTGGATGAACCCCGGGGAGGCTCCGGGTTTGGTTTCGCTGCAGGATGAACCAAATCGCAATGGCCGCGCCCAGCAATATCAGCAGGATTGTCTTCACGGGAAGGCCATTCGACTTGGGCGATTGTCCTGAGTCCATGCTCATTTTCCGCTCATGAGGGGTTCACCTTCGGTTGATCTGCCTGCCGCCGCCGCCAGCGGTAGGCAGCCACCGAATTCTTCCAGAAAAATTTCTCTGAGGCTATGCGGCCCTTGGCCTCGACGTAGTTGCGGACAATCGAGATGGTCTCCTCGTAGGTGGCATGATGGTCGCTATTCGGCCAGTCGCTGGCGTAGAGAACGTGATCCTCGCCGAAGATATCCCACAGTGCGTCGAGCCTGTCCTGGCAAAAGCTCGGCCCTGCCCGTCTCGTCGATTCGGGCGGCGAGCACTTCAGAAAGCTTGACGAAGACGTTCTTGTTTTGCGCCAGGTGCCGCAGCAGCGACCAATACTCGTCGCGGGCCGCTGCTTCCGAGGGCACCCGCGCAGTGGGCAGGTGATCGATCACGATCCTCAACTGGGGAACATGGTCCGCCACGCCGGCGATAGCCCGGATGAGACTTGGATCGGGATTGGCGCTATCGAGCACCAGGCCTTGCTCGGCCAACATTTTCAACCCGGGAAGAAATCCAGGTTTCTGCGCATCGACGGCCAGGTCGCGATCCCACAGATTGCCGTACCGCATGCCCAGAAAAAGAGGATTCGCATGCAGCCTTTCCAAGTCCTTTTGATAGGAGGGCGTTCCCGGAATCAGGTCGCCAACCATGCCCACGATGATGGGATGGTTCGCCGCCACATGCAGCACCCAGTCGTTATCGCTGGCCAGCGGGCTGGCTTCGACCACGATGGCGCCAACCACTCCCAGCGGGCGGGCAATGCGAGCATAACGCTCCGGCAGGGCAGGCTGGTAGAGCGCGGTGTCCGTTTTCGCCGGCCAGGGTACGCCCCCCGGACGCGCCGGATCGAAGAGATGAATGTGGGTATCGATGACGGGTATTGCCGGGGGAAGAGCTTCGGCGATTCGGCTGCCTGCCAGGCCTCCGGCTATCGAGGCTCCGAACCTGAGAAATTCGCGCCTATGCATGCATGTTTCCTCTGATGCCCACGCTTCTAACCATGGCACAGGAACAGACGAAATGCTTTAGAATGCTGTTTTGTCCGGAGGAGCTGTGCAAAGACGCCATTTCCTGACTTCGTCCCTGGCCGCCGCGGCGGTTGCTTTGACACCCGGCGACTCCCCTGCTCAGGCGCCTGCAGCAAAAGCTCGCGAGTACTATGAGCTGCGCAAGTATCAGCTGCAGTCAGGCCCGCAAACCAAGCTGTTGCAAAGTTACCTGGCGGATGCCCTGATCCCCGCCCTCAACCGGCTTGGTTTCTCGCCCATCGGCGCTTTCAATCTCGACATCGGCCCCGAGACCCCGGCCATGTACTTGCTTATTCCGTCGACCACACTGGAGTCACTGGTCACGGCCGAACTGCAGCTGGCAAAGGATGAGGAGTTTATGAAAGCCGCTGCGCCATTCTGGAATGCGCCGGCGATCGCGCCCGGTTTCACCCGGATCGAAAGCTCGCTCATGATCGCGTTCGAAGGCTGGCCGCGGTTGGTCGTCCCGCCCGTGACCGCGCAGCACGGCAAGCGAGTCTTTCAACTTCGCACCTACGAGAGCCCAACGAACCAGGACCACCAGCGCAAAGTGGAGATGTTCCACAGCGGTGAATTTGAGATCTTTCAGCGCGCCGGCTTTTGGCAGGTGTTCTTTGGCGACACTTTGATTGGCCCTCGCTTGCCCCAGTTGACCTATATGGTCAGCTTCCCGGACATGTCGGAGATCGATGTGAAGTGGGACGCGTTTCGCACTGATCCGCAATGGATAAAGCTGTCGGGTTTGCCGAGATACAGCTCCGAAGCGATCGTCGGACAACATTTCCAACCTGGTTCTCAGGCCGGCGTCGTTTTCCCAGATTTAGGACTAGGGCTCCAGCCCGAGCTCTTTCGATGCCTTTGCCGCCGTGCTTTTTCAGATCCGCGATCAGTCCTTCGTCGGTCAGGTCAAGCGGCGTGGGAGTGCTTCCAGTCATGGCGCACGACGTCATGCAAGCGATCGACGATGTGCTTGTCGCACACCTCGATCGCCAGTTCGCGCCGGCTGTGAAACTGCCGGGCGCCAGGTTGATCGATCCGATGATGGCCCGTTCTCCATCCGCCAGCAGCATTTTTGCATGAAGCTTAAGACCCTTCAGCTTGCGCACCTCAACGCCCACATCATTCAGAATGCGTAGTCCTCCGACGCCTTCCAGCAATTTCTCCTTCTTAAGCGTGTGCGGAGCCCGCGCCATCACGTGCATCTTGACTCCGCGTTCCTTGGCTCGAACCAGGTGCTCGATAATCATCTGATCCTGGTAGCGTTCGTTTTGTAACCACAGCGAGTGTTTGGCGTCGTCAATGAACTGGGTAATCCGCTCGCGGCCATTTCCCCGGCACCAGATCAGCTGAGCGTCCTTTCCCGAAGCAAAGTCCTGGCGGCTCCAGTCTGCTTCGAAGCAGTTGAGGATTTCCGCTACCTCGTGCGGATCCGAGGTGATGATCGCGTAGTCGCGGGTCTCGGTCAGGTTTTCGCTTTCCCAATTCAGCGATTTCACAAACGCGGTTGTATCGTCGACGACCATTGATTTTTCATGAGTAAGATCGAAGGCCGGATTACTGTCCAGCACGTCGATGCCCGCGGCCTGTAAGGTAGCGCGGCTTTGATCGTTCTCGGACACTCCACTACGGCGCCTGGGATTTAGCATGATTCGTACGACCACACCCCGGCGGTGCGCCTCGACCACGGCCGCCATCAACGACGGATCGGTGAAGACGAACATCTTGATGCGCAGTGATTTGGCCGCATGGTTGATTGCGTCCAGGATCGGCTTTGCGGAGTCGTCAGGTAAAACAACCAGGCTACGGGACATCTGCGCCTCCTAAAGAGCGGCCTTTGCCGGTGTTGTATCGAACTGTACACTATACAGCTCGGCGTAGGTTCCACCCAGCGCCAATAGCTGGTCGTGCGTGCCCTGCTCCGCCACCACACCGCCTTTCAGCACGATGATTTTGTCCGCATCGCGGATGGTACTCAGCCGGTGCGCAATGGTGAGCACGGTTCGCCCTTTCATCAATCGTTCCAGCGCTTCGATGACCAGTCTTTCCGACTCGGTATCCAGCGCGGCAGTCGGTTCGTCAAGAATCAGGATGGGGTTGTTGCGTATGATCGCGCGCGCGATCCCGATGCGCTGCCGCTGGCCGCCGGAGAGGGTGTCGCCCCGGTCGCCGACAAAGGTTTGATAGCCATTAGGCATGCGGGCGATGAACTCGTCGGCGTTGGCCAGCTTGGCGGCCTCGACAATCTCCTCCTCGGTCGCGCCCTCACGGCCATAAGCAATGTTATCCCGCACCGTTCCGCGAAAGAGCACCGTCTCCTGCAGCACATAGCCGATCTGATCGCGCAAAGCCTGCAGGCGATAATCGCGAACGTCGATGCCGTCCACCAGAACTGTGCCTGCGCTGGGATCGTAAAACCGGGGAATCAGGCTCATGATGGTCGATTTGCCCCCGCCGGTCGGCCCGACGACGCCCACCATCTGTCCCGGCTTGACGTGGAAGGACACATCGCGCAGCACAGGACAGCTCGCGATCATAGGCGAAGGCCACGTGATCGAAGGCGATTTCACCGTGGATCTTCTTCTCGCGCGGCATCCGGTTTTTCGGGAAGGATGGCGTCGGCATCGAGAATCGTCCGAATTCGTTCTACCGCCACCGCGGTCTGGGCGATGGAGTTATTCATGCTGGCCAGGTCTTTCACCGGCTTGAAAAATGAACCCAGATAGGAGAGAAAGACGGTCAACTCTCCAGCGGTCATTCCTCCCGAGAGGATGAGCAGCGAGCCGCGCCAGAGTACGAAGGCAACGCAAAAGGAGACGATGATGGAGACGATGGGCGAGAGCAGAGCCTTGACCTGGCGCGCTTTGAGCGCGGCGGCCACGGTTGCCTGGCTGACGGCCGCAAGCGCCTGCTGTTCCAGCTCCTGGCGTCCGAAGGCCGTGACCACGCGAATGGATTCGAGATCCTGCTGCACCACCGCCACGATATTGCTCTGCTGCTTGCGCACTTCGTGGGTCGAAGCTCTTGACCGCCTTCTTGAACCGGGAGGCCAGCAGCAGCAGCAATGGTGTGATCGCAACCGCGATCAGGGTGAAGTCCCAGTTGAGAAAGAACATCACCACCAGCATGCCCAGGATGGTGAACATGTCGACCACGATGCCGAGTGTGGCGGAGGAGGCGAAATTTTGGATGGTGAGAACGTCGGCGGTGATGGTGCTCAGCAGGACGCCGGACTGGTGGGTGTCGTAGTAGCGCAGCGAAAGATACTGAAGATGATGATAGGTCCGCATGCGCAGATCGTTGGCCACCCACTGTCCCACGCTCTCGGTGAAGTAATTGGCCAGGTAGGACGCGGCGGCGTTCAAGATAGCGATGACGATCACGGCAAGTGCCGCTATCTCCGCCAGATGCGACGCGGTGACCATGAGCGAGCAATGGCTTCAGCAGGGCGGCGATCCAGGGATCGAGTTTGCGGCCGACGACTACGTTGTCGATGATGATCTTGAGCGGCCAGGGCGCGGCCAGGGTCATGAGTGCTCTGGACCAGCATCGCCACCAGGATCATGGCCAGGCTACCCCGGTAAGGGCGCAGCAACTCGCGGATCAGGGGCATCATGCCCTGGCCGTTTTGTCATCCTCCTGCTGCGTGGCCTCGACCACTTCGAAATACCTCTGTTTCGGGGCTTTGAACGTTGACACCACTCTACCCTCTACGGTCAGTCCTGCCAATGGAAAGAGAACAGCAGGTCCCTCCGCTTCGCGATACACTCCGGTCGGGATGATAATTCTAGTGTCGGAAACTTCGTTCCGTGATCCCAATCGACATTGTCATCCACGATCGTAGTGGAGGGACCTGCGGTTCTCTTTCCGTTGGCAGGACGGACTGATTACTCGGCGGTGGCGATCAGGTGGTAGATTTGGGCTCCGTATTTTTCCACTGTGCCCATGCCGATGCCGGGCACGGCTAGCAGGGCGGAGTCGGTCCTGGGACAGGTGCTGGCGATATTGCGCAACGTACGATCACCAAAGATGCGAAATGCGGGCATCTTTCTGCGCTTGGCCTCGGTCAATCGCCAGGCACGCAAGGCCTGCTCCAGGCGAGCCTGCCGCTCCGGCGGAGGCGCGGCTCTGCGGCAGCGCTTCGCTGGTCCTGCCGCGCAGCCTGTGACTCCGCAACAGCCGTCCGCTTTTTGCCGCGTTTTGAGGAAGCGGTGGGAGCGGCCGCATCTCGCATCACGAACAGATGGGCCTGGCTCTCATTGAAGTTGAGCCCGGCGGGCAAAATGCTGACGTTGCGGTAAGGGATCCGCTTGCCTTGGGTCTCAAAAACCGCATCGGTAAACGCCAGCAGCTCTGCCCGCGCCATGGCGCCCAGAACTTCTTCGAAGTTATCCCGGCTCATTTCGTTTTCCGGGTAAAGGTCAGTAGTGCAGCTTTCCCGTGGATCTGGCGGGAAGCCCACGCAGCTTTTGCAGAACCCGATCGCAGGCGATTCGCTCCGCATGCGTAGGCGCGCGAAATCTTTGCGCAACGCAATTGGCAGGTGCGCAGAAGTCGCATATCCCGCAGCCCGCACCGCTGTCCGACGTGTCCCCAAAGTGATGAACCAGCGACTTCATGCGGCAATGATGGCCCTCCGCGAAGCGGATGATTTCCTCCAGCTGATCCTTCTTCTGGTCCGCCTGCAAGGTGTAGGAAGCTCGCCAGTTGTCCACCCCAAGGCTCACGTTCTCGGCAAAGTCCACCACTGCGCCTTTGTGAATCCAGAGCTTCTCCAGAGCCTTGTCGAAGACATCCTCTTCCATCTTGGCCAGCTTGCGCACCGTCTCCTTGCTTTGCGGCTGTTCCGCCAAGCTACGGCAAAAATGCGGTCCAAGCAGCGCAACCGGCGGGTAGTCCCGGCCGATAAAGAAGTCGTGGGTATGACGGTCCGCATAGGAATACATGAGAATGGCGCGGCTGGGCTTTCCATCACGTCCCGCGCGGCCAATCTCCTGGTAGTAGCCTTCCAGGCTGCCGGGAACGGCGGTGTGAATCACGGTGCGGACATCGGCTTTATCGATGCCCATGCCGAAGGCCGTGGTGGCGACCATGACGTCCAGCTTTCCCGCCATGAACTGCTTCCTGCACCCGCCGCCGGCGCTGGGCATCGAGGCCGGCATGGTAGCCGGCGACGCGAAATTCGCGCGCCCAGGCCGTGGACAAAGCTTCGGCCTGTTTGCGGGTGGGGGTGTAGACGATGGCGGGGCGGTTGCCGGCTTCGAGCAGGATCGCCCTGGCCAGCGCGGGCCGGTTGGAGGGCAGCGCCTCGACAATCTCGATGCCGATATTTTCCCGGCGAAAGCCGTGGATGAAGTGCTTGACCGTGGTCAGCCCCAGCTGGGCCGCGATGTCCTTCTGCACCAGCGGGGTCGCGGTTGCGGTAAGAGCCAGCGCCGGCGCGGGACGGAAACTCGGCAGGTACTGGCCCAGCATGCGGTAGTCGGGACGAAAGTCGTGGCCCCATTGCGAGATGCAGTGCGCTTCATCGATGGCGATGAGCGAGGGCTTTCGTTTGGCCAACATCTCAGGAAAGCCCGGCACGCGAAGCCGCTCGGGAGCGATAAACAGGAACTGAAGGTTGCCCTTCATGTAGTCGACGCAAGCCTGCCGGGAGCTCTCACGATCGCGGCCGGAGTGTATGCACTCGGCAGATAGGCCAAGGTCCTTCAGCTTGCGCACCTGGTCGTCCATCAAGGCAATCAGCGGGCTGATCACCAGCGTGGTTCCACCGCGCGCCAAGCCCGGCAATTGATAGCAGAGCGATTTGCCCGAGCCGGTCGGCATCACCAGCAGCGCGTCTTCTCCCGCCGTCACTGACTGGCACACCGCCTCCTGGTTGGGGCGGAAGCTGGAAAAGCCGAAGACGCTTTGCAGCAGTTGGCTGAGGCTGGCGTTGCTGGGGATCGCTTTTGCGGCGGGAGTGTCTTTCGTTGACCGTGACTCTGCCGCGCCGCGCGACCGGCGTGGTTTGACTCACCCGGCCCACCACCGAGCGCACGTATTCGCTGATGCGTTCGAGGAAGGGATCCAGCTGCGCCTCCCCGTGCTGGATACGGTTGAGGAAGGCTTCCCATTGGCCCGGTCATCGCCGGACTTTTCACTTCAGGATGCACCACCTCGATCAGGTGTATTCCTTTGTCGGTGGCCTCGAGGCTCTTGCCCGTTCTGCATGACGTAGCCGCGCTTCAAGAGCACCTCGATGATGGCGGCCCGGGTGGCCGGGGTGCCCAGCCCGGTTTCCTTCATGGCGTCGGATAGCTCTTTCTCGTCCAGACTTCTGCCCGCGGTCTGCATGGCGGTCAGGATCGTGGCATCGGTAAATCGTTGCGGCGGCCGGGTCTTCTTCTTTTGCGCTTCGATCTTGGTTACGTTCTGTGGCTGGCCCTGGGCGAGCGTTGCCGGCAGCGCCTGATCGGTGGCCTCGGCATCTCTCTTCGGCTCTCGTCTGCGCGCGTCCGCGCCGGGATCGAGAATCTTCCAGCCGGTTTGCCGCACCACGGTGCCCGTGGTGCGATACCGGTCCATGATGCGTTTCACTACGGATTGCGGTAATCACCGTGGTCACTTCCTGCAGGTGGTCGTCATGCCACAACATGAGCAGGCGCCGGCAGACCAGGTCGTAAATCTTGCTTTCCTCGTCCGAGAGCCGGTCTGGCTGCATGCGCAACCGCGGTGGGAATAATCGCGTGGTGGTCGCTGACCTTGCTGTCGTCGACATAACGCTTGCCCAGGGCACGCTCCCCGGTTCCCGGAGCCAGATGCTGCTGATAGCGGCCGGAAATAACCGCGACGATCTTGGGAAGGGTTTCCGCGATATCGGTCGAAAGATGACGGCTGTCGGTCCGCGGATAGCTGATGAGTTTGTGCTGCTCATAGAGCGCCTGGGCCAGATCGAGTGTTTTTTGCGCGCTGAAGCCGTAAAGGCGGTTGGCATGCCGTTGCAGGTCGGTCAGATCGTAGAGCAGCGGAGGCGGCGTACGCACGGTTTCCGAGCTGAGCGTCTCGATGGCGGCCTGGCCGGCCCGCGCCCGCGCCATGATCTGCTTGGCTTCCTCCCCATCGGCGGCCAATCGAGCTGCTTTCGCTGGTCTTGACTTCGGGACGGAACCAGGTGCCTTCATACGTTTCCGTTAATGTTGTGGCCTGGAAGGTGGCGACCACCTGCAGGTAATCCTCGGGCACGAAGCTGCGCAGGGTGAGCTCGCGCTCGACGATCATGGCCAGGGTCGGGGTTTGCACGCGGCCGACGGAAAGCTCTTCGTTGTAGACGATCGAGTAGGCGCGAGACAGATTCATGCCCACCAGCCAATCGGCCCGGCTTCGTCCGCAGGCGGCGTCGGCCAGCCGGTCGTAGTCGCTTCCGGGGCGAAGGTTGGCGAATCCTTTGCGGATGGCATCCGGCGTCAGCGAGGAGATCCATAGCCTGCTGAAGGGCTTTTCGCTTTTGGCCGCTTCGTAGATGTAGCGGAAAATCAGTTCTCCTTCCCGCCCGGCATCCGTGGCGCACACGACGCGCGAGACGCGTGGAGAGAGGAGTATCTTTTGCACCACTTCGAATTGCTCTTTGCTGCGCTCGTAGACCACCAGCGGCCATTGGTCGGGCAGGATGGGGAGTGCCTCGAGCCGCCATTGCCGCCACTGGGGATTGATCTGATGCGGCTCGGCCAGCGAAACCAGGTGCCCAATGGCCCAGGTGACCACGTAGCCGTTTCCCTGCAGGTAGCCGTTGCCCCGTTTGTCGGCTCCGAGTACGCGGGCAATATCACGCGCGACCGAAGGTTTTTCGGCCAGAACCGCGATAGTACCGGATTCAGTTGCGTTCATTCTGATTCTCAGTTTAATCTCATCCTGGAGAGAAGGCGGGTGCCCTTCCCGGCACCCCTTTGTCATCCCGGCCGGAGCATAGCGGAGTGATCTGCTGTCTCTTCAACCCAATTCTGAACAGGATACTCGGCGGAAGGTGGCATTCGCAGTCCCTCCCCTTTGACGAGCAACATGAGAAATGTTTTAATCCAACTGTGGACGTTTCCCTCGCTCAGATAAGAAAAGCAGAACAGAGAATTCGCGATTTCATCTACTTCTCCCCCTGCCAGCTCTCGGCCGCTCTCTCCGAGGTGACCGGTCAACAGGTCTTTCTCAAGCTGGATAATCTGCAGCGAACCGGAGCCTTCAAAGAGCGCGGCGCGCTTAACCGGATTCTGCTGCTGAGTGAAGACGAGAAGCGGCGTGGCGTGATTGCTGCCAGCGCGGGAAATCATGCCCAGGCCGTGGCCTATCACGCCACCCAGCGCGGCGTCCTGGCGCGCATCGTCATGCCCCTCATGACCCCGCTGGTGAAGATCTCTGCCACCCGCGGATTTGGAGCGGAGGTGATCCTCCACGGCGCCAACTACGATGAGGCCTGTGACGAAGCGCTGCGGATCTGCGAACTGGAAGGGATGACGTTTCTGCATCCTTTCGATGACCATGCGGTCATCAACGGTCAAGGGACGATCGGTCTTGAACTGCTGGAGCAGGTGCAAGGCCTCGAGGCAGTGGTCGTGCCTATCGGCGGCGGGGGACTGATCAGCGGCGTGGCCTGCGCATTGAAAGAGAGCAACCCGGCGATTCGCGTGGTTGGGGTGCGAGACGGAGCGCCTTCCCTCCATGTTGCGCGCCATCGAGAATGGAGGCCCGGTGACCCTACCGGCCGAAGCGACGATCGCGGACGGTATCGCGGTCCGTCGCGCCGGAGATCTCACCCTGCCCCTGGTGGAACGCTTTGTCGACGAGATCGTCACCGTCGATGAAGAGGAGATCGCCAATGCCATCATGGTCCTGCTCGAAAGGGAGAAAACCCTGGCGGAAGGAGCTGGAGCCGTGGCCCTGGCAGCTCTGCTGCAGAAGAAGACCTCGCTCCAAGGGGAACGAACCGCGGTCCTGGTCTGCGGAGGCAACATCGATGTAAGTCTGCTGGCCAGGATTATCGAACGCGGTTTGGTCAAGGACGGCCGGCGGGTGCGCATTCGCGTCCATCTTGCCGATCGGCCGGGAGCGCTTCATCACCTGACGAAAATCCTCGCCGATCAGCGGGCAAACATCGTCGAGACGTTACACAACCGTGCTTATTACGGCGTCAATTTGGGCGACACAGTCATAGACATCACGCTCGAAACGCGGGGCGCCGCGCATATCAGCGCGATCGCCAATGCGCTTGAAGCCGAGGGCTATCGATATGAGCGTATCCAGTAAGACGATAGGAACAAGGCCAATGCAAGAGTTTCTCAGGCTGAAACGCCTGCCGCCGTACGTCTTCAACATCACCAGCGAAATGAAGGCTGCGGCCCGGGCGCGGGGAGAAGACATTATCGACTTCGGCATGGGCAACCCCGATGGCGCCACGCCCAAGCACATCGTGGACAAGATGATCGAAGCGGCGGGCAAGACTGCTACCCACCGCTACTCCTTGTCGAAGGGGATCCCACGGCTGCGCAAAGCGATTTGCAACTGGTACCTGAAGCGCTATGGAGTGGAGCTGGATCCACTGACCGAGGCGATCGTCACCATCGGCTCCAAGGAGGGAATTGCCCACCTGTGCCTGGCCACGCTGGACCGTGGGGAAGTGGTGGCGGTGCCCAGCCCCAGCTATCCGATCCACATTTATGGCCCGGTGATCGCCGGGGCTAACGTTCGCGCCATTCCGGTGCACAGCACGGACGACTTTCTGGCGGAGCTGGAGCATACTGTTCCGCTGATGTATCCACGTCCCAAGATGTTGATCCTGAATTTTCCTGCGAATCCCACCACGCAATGTGTGGATCTGGCATTTTTCGAGCGCGTCGTCGCTCTGTGCAAAGAATTCCAAATCTACCTGGTGCACGATCTTGCCTACGCCGATATCGTGTTCGATGGATATCGTGCGCCCTCGATCCTGCAGGTGCCGGGAGCGAAGGATATCGCGGTCGAGTTTTTCACCTTGTCCAAGAGCTACAACATGCCTGGCTGGCGGGTTGGCTTTATGGTGGGCAATCCTGAGTTGGTGGCGGCGTTGGGGCGGCTCAAGAGCTACTTCGATTACGGCACCTTCACGCCTATTCAGGTGGCTTCGATCCTCGCCCTGGAGGGGCCGCAGGAATGTGTGCAGGAGATATGTGAGAACTACCGCAAGCGGCGCGATGTTCTGGTGAAGGGGTTGAATCAATTGAACTGGCAAGTGCCGTTGCCCAAGGCCACGATGTTCGTATGGGCTTCTATCCCTGAGCGGTACAAAGCGATGGGCTCGCTCGAATTTTCCAAGAAGCTGCTGACCGAGGCCAAGGTCGCGGTCAGCCCAGGTGTGGGCTTTGGTGAGCATGGGGATGAGCACGTGCGCTTTTCCCTGATCGAGAACGAAGAGCGCACCAGGCAGGCCTTGCGGGGTATCAAGCAGATGTTTTTACAAGAGAGCCCTTAGGGCTTAAGAGCTTCACCACGGCATACCGGGTGGTTGCATTGGCAGGTAAGCTCTATCATCCCCTTGGCGTCTTCGCACACTTCACTGCAGTACTTTTTCTTGTCTGCAGGGATACAGTTGCACGCATGGTGTGCACATTTCTTCACGTCGGCCATCTCGTTCTCCTCACGGACTATGATGCGCGATTGGTGTCTAGAGATATGCTGTGAAAAAACTAAACAGATACTCTACTAAAGTTCTGTGGGCCAGCGGCGGGCCCCATGAAGTAAGTGAGAATGCGCACGTTCGCACCTTTGACCCGGTAGGCCACAATATAGGATGTGCCTGTAATGACCAGCTCGCGCGTATGCTGATTCGACCGAGGCGGCCCATTTCTGGAAAGTTGACAAGCTGTTCAACAGCTCGCAGTATCAACTCCAACTGCTTGGCAGCCGCAGGTGGATTTTCTGCGAAGATGAAGTCATATGCAGCCACAAGCTGTTTGGTAGCTTGAGTGCTCCACTGGATTCCTTCAAAGGCGTTTCTTACGGATCAAGCCGGCTACCATGTTTAGCACCGTCTCATGGTCGACCACTTCTCCGGCATCGTCTTGACGAATGCCTTCTTCAATCAATGTACGGTGGTACTCGTAGAGCGAAAGGTACTGAGTCACTGCTTCATTGATAACAAAGCTTCTGTCCCGCTGTTGTACATGGGCAACAGAATCTAGTGCCTGGAGCTTCTCTTCAGGCAAGCGAAACGTGATCGTTCTTAAGGGCATATTGAAAGAATACAAGGGAATACGAGAGATTGCACGCCCTCAATGGAAGTCGTGGGAGCGTACTTCGAGGTTAGTGAAGGCTAGCGGCTGGATACGTCTAGCTTTGACGTGGATGACACCGTCCTGATTCTGCAGCGCGCCCTCCACCAGAACAAATTTGCTGCGTGTGACCACCAGACGCTCCCGCTCATATAGATCGGGAGTGATGATGACGTTGGCGATCCCGGTCTCATCTTCCATGGAGAGAAAGATGAAGCCCTTGGCGGTGCCTGGGCGCTGCCGGGCGATGACACAACCGGCCGCGCGTACATATTCGCCGTCTTTATAATTCTGCAATTCAGACGAGGTCAGCACCTTCATCGCCTGCAGCTCCTGGCGGCGATAATGCAGGGGATGCTTTCCTACGGTCAGACCTGTGCCGGAATAGTCCGCACTCAACCGCTCCTCAGTAGTCATTTGCCGCAGGGGCGAAGAGACCTGACTGTCCACGATGTTGCTTCAGCAAAGGGCCTACCGGCCTGACGGCTTCTTCTACCTGCCCAAACGGCGTCGCGCCGATGATCGATGCCATCCAGGCAATTCAGAGCGCCGATGCGGGCCAGCAGCGTTAGTTCTTTGCGCTGCAGCAGGGGCACCCGCAGGGTGAGATCTTCGCTGGAGCGGAACAGGCCGGATTGCCTGCGGGATGCGACGATTGCTTCTCCCACATCCTGTCGCAGGCCCTTGGCATACATCAGACCCATGCGCAGCGAGCGCTCGCCATTGCTTTCATGCTCGATGGTGCATTGCCATTGTGAGACCTGAACGTCGATAGGACGTATGCGCAGACCATGACGCTGCGCATCCTTTACCAGTACCGCAGGCGTATAAAACCCCATCGGCTGATTGTTGAGAATCGCGCAGGTGAACGCGGCCAGGTAACGCACCTTGAAATAAGCGGACGCGTAGGCAATCAGCGCAAAGCTGGCGGCATGGGATTCAGGAAAGCCATAGAGCGCGAAGGAAGTAATGTTTTGAATGATGTTGTCCTGGGTGGCGGCATCGAGACCGTTCTTGGTCATGCCACTGCGCAGCTTGCACTTCCAGTTGCTCCATGCGCTGCCAGGAACGGCGCATACCGACAGCACGGCGCAATTCTTCTGCTTCTGCTCCGGAAAAATCAGCCACAGTCATGGCCATGCGCAAGAGCTGTTCCTGGAATAAAGGAACGCCTAATGTTCGTTTCAGCACTGGTTCAAGCGATGGATGGGGATAGGTGACTGCTTCTTTCTTCTGCCGCCGCCGCATGTAGGGGTGCATCATCTTGCCCACGATAGGCCCGGGCCGGATGATGGCTACCTGCACCACCAGGTCGTAGAATTTGTCGGGGTGATTGCGGGGCAAAGAGGCCATCTGCGCCCGGCTTTCCACCTGAAACATGCCCACCGTGTCCGCGCGCTGCAGGGTTTCGTATACCAGCGGATCCTGCGGCAGCTGTGCCAGGTCGACGGGCTCATCGTAATGCTGCGCGACCAGGACAAGAGAATCCTGGATAACCGCCATCATGCCCAGACCCAGCAGGTCCACTTTGATGATGCCCAGGTCGGCACAGTCTTCCTTATCCCACTGGACAACAGTTCGGCCGGGCATGGAGGATCGTTCCAGCGGCACCACATGATCCAACTGGCCCTGGCATATCACCATTCCTCCGGAGTGCTGGCCAAGATGCCGCGGCAGGTCCTGAATGCGCATGCAAAGCTCGAGAAACTTGTGGATATGCGCGTGCTTGACATCGAAGCCTGCGTGGAGAAAGGAATGTTCCAGGGTGTCGTTCTTCCCCTTCCACTCCCACTGCGACACCAGGCTCGAGAGGCGGCCCAGGGTCTCAGGATCGAAGCCCATCGCCTTGCCTACTTCTCGCGCGGCCGACTTGCCGCGATACGTAATCACGTTCGCGGTGATGGCGGCGCCAAGCTCGCCGTAGCGCTGATAGATGTACTGAATCGCCTGCTCGCGCTTATCTCCCGAGGGCAGATCAAGATCGATGTCCGGCCATTCTCCGCGGCTTTCGCTCAGGAAGCGTTCAAAGAGCAAGTCCATGCCCACCGGATCGACCGCGGTTATTTCCAGCGCGTAGCAGACGGCGGAATTGGCCGCACTTCCCCGGCCTTGCACCAGGATGTCGTTCCGCTTGCAGAAATCAACCAGGTCCCACACGATCAGAAAATAGCCGGCAAAGCCTAGTTTCTCAATCAAGGCCAGCTCATGCTCCACCTGCTTTTGGGCTCTTTCCAATAACTTGCGATTATGCTTGGAGCCGTAGCGCTTCAAGACGCCTTCCGCGGTACGCTGGCGCAGAAAACTGTCCATGGTTTCGCCCTGCGGAACCGGATAGCGAGGAAATTCATAGCCCAGATCGTGGAGCTCAAATTCCAGCCGCTCGGACAAAGCCACGGTGTTGGCGATTGCCCGGGGAAGATCGCTGAATCTGACCGTCATTTCCCGCGCGTCGCGCAGATGGCGTTGCTGATTGACACTGAGCAGACGGCCCGCATGTTCCAGGTCGGTATGGTGGCGTATCGCGGTAAACACATCGAGGATTTCTCGGTCATACGCCGTTGCATAACGAACCCCGTTGGTAGCCAGCAACGGCAAGCGCAGGCGATGCGCAATGCGGATGGCAGCCTGGTTACGCCATTCTTCCTCACGCTCGCCATGGCGCTGAAGTTCGACATAGACATTCTGCTGTCCGAAGAGTCGGACCAGTCGTTCCGTAACCTTTACTGCTTCTGGTTCGCCTCCACGCATCAGTGCCGCCGCCACAGGGCCTTCGTCGCCGCCGGTCAGGCAGACCAGGCCGGAAGAATACTGTTCCAGGTCCTCGAGCGTAGCTGCGCCTTCGCACTTGGTCGTCTCGCGCATCTTGAACCGGGTAATCAGTTGGCAGAGGTTCTGATATCCGGCGCGGGAGGTACATAGCAGGGGCAGACGCGCGGGTTCAGGAGCATGCTGATGCGGCAGCCATGCCGGAGGCATGAGGCGCCTGCCCAGGCTGGACACAGCAATTTCCGCTCCGACATGGGCGCGTACGCCGTGCTTACGGGCAAGGGTATGAAATCGCGCCGCGCCGTAAACCCCATTACGATCCAGCAGGGCCATGGCCGGCATGTTGAGTTCGGCAGCGCGCTGGATAAGGTCTTCGGGCAGCGATGCGCCTTCAAGAAAGCTGAATGCGCTGGCCGCATGCAGCTCGACATAGCGCTCAGTCATAGAGCGCCTCTATCTGCCAGCGTTCCTGCATGAGATCCCGTGTCAGGCAGCAGCAGAGCCAGGTTCAGCAGCATCATGGCCTCTGGCGACCAGGTCCCATTGTTCGAGCGACCAGAGAGTAGGGTTCCACCAGTCTCCGGCTGAAGACCAGGGCCCGTAAGCACGCTCGACGGTATATCGCTTCTCGCGGAAGATGAAGGAGTCCGGCTGCCGATCGTGTACCGTAACGGTTACTGATTCCGGCGGCCTTAATTGCCGCATGGCAAGGCGCTTGGTTCGCGGTTTGCTCGATGGCGGAGTAGAAGTTGGCACAACAAAAGGTTCTACTCGAAAGGCGTCCGGGCGGTGGGTGTCTTTGAGCACCGCCTGACCCGCGCAGCCCTCGCCTACAATGCTGCGAATCCGGGCCAGGGTAACATCGAGCCGCATGGGCTCTGGTACCTGGGGAGAAAAGAGTCCAAGTTGCACTTTGCTGGTGCTGCCCGGCTGTGCGCTCAAGCTAAGCGACAGGATTGCTGCCTGCGGTGGATGCGCCTGCAGATCCAGATGGATTAGCTTCAGCCATAGTTTCCGATCGTTATTCGGGCAGTGCAGGCCGTACCGTGCGGGAATGCGATCGTGCCGCCTTCCAGATCCAGGTGGAGAGTGATCGAGGCCAGCGCCAGTATGCGTGATTGGGCGCGCACAATGAGCTGATCGAGCATCACTCCCAGGATAAAAAGCAGGGAATCGAGCAGTTCCACCGGCGAGTCCAATTCCATTCGCTCTTCCAGAAGCGAAGCTGGCCTCGATGGCGAGTAAACAAATGCGGCGATTCTCCGCGTGCCAGCAGGCGCAGTTCTTTGCCCGCTTGTCCAAGCCGCGCAATCAATTCTGTTTCCTCAAGATTTCCCAGTGCTCCGAGGGTCGTGATGCCCCACATGGCGAAGGTTTCCGCATGTTCCGGAGAAAGATCGAGAACCGTGAGTGGTAAGGGCGCGAGCGCAGGGCATTCCATTCCCCGCGGGACTACGCGTATGCCCTTGCCTGAATGCCCGCGCGCCAGGCATCTGGCGGCATGAAAGTTGCTGCTGATCGCGATCGATGCCCGTATACCAAGCGCTTGTGTCTTTTTCAGCAGGCTCTCGCCCAGCGCATCCGGGGAACCGAAGAGCGTTTCTGTACCGGTAATATCGATCACGCAGGTAAAGCAGCTATCACTGCTCTGATCTTCCACCCGCGGGGAGAAGGTTCCGGCACACTCCAGCAAGGCTGCGCGTGCTGCTGCCTCCTCCGCGCGCGAACGCTGCAATACGACGGCGGCAGGAAACATCTCCATTTCCAACTTTGTCATGCCTGGCGCTATCCCTAGAGTCCAGTGCCGGACCATTGAGCGAGCACACCTGCTCGAAAGGTGGCTCGCCATCGAGCACGGCCACAGGTTTGCGCTGCAGTTCCGGCCTTAAGCGCAACAGTGCCTGGAGCGGAAATTCTCTTACATCGAGGCAAGCGTAGCGGGCAGTCATCTGCAGGCCTGCCCAAACGGTTCTGGCCTGCCATTGTGCTGTTTGCACGCTTTGCGGCTGCTTGCGCAGGGGAAATACATTGTCCTGGGGAAAGCGCTGCCGGGCTAACTCTGCCCGATGTTCGAGGCCGGTGAAGACGGTCGAGCCATCGCTAAGCACGCTTCCCGGATCAAGACGAAGCACCAGGCCGGCGCTGTTCCTCGAGCAGGCGTGTTGGGTCAGCAACAATACATTCGACTGCAAGCGCTCGGCTGCGGCGCGGAAGCGAAACCATGTCGCCAGGGGCACGCGCAAGGCATACTCCGCGTTCAGGCTGCCCATGTCCAGCACGATGCAACTGAAGCCACCTGCCTGCAGCAGTAGATCGGTAACCCGCAGTCCCTGTTCCAGCCGCGACCACGGGAACTTACGGGCCTGGAGGTGGCCGCGTTTTCTTCGGCACAGGAGCTGTCAGCAGCTGAGATCGCACCGCGAAAGCGCTATCCATGCGCAGCAAGCCGCGCAGAGGTCGCCGCAGCGTATCCAAGCATCGGAAGTCACTCCAGCTGCTGATTCCGGGTGCAGCGTGTCGGAAACATCTACCCAGGCACACACTTTGCCTGCCTGGGTCATGCCGGCGACAAAGGTGAGCGCCAGCGAGGTGCGTCCGGAGCATTCCGGTCCAACGATCTCGCTAATGGCGCCGACAGGCAATCCGCCATGCAGCAGGGCATCGATCTCGCGAATCCCTGTGGGAGCAACCGGGTAGGAAATTCTCGGCAGCGGAGTGAGCGCCGAAGGGATTCTTTGCGCCAGGTTGGCTTCTATTTGGGCGCGCAGATGTTGGGCGGTAGGCATGGACGAATCTTCGCCTTATTTTCGCCCATGGTGGCTCACTGGTGCCAATCGCAGCTGTGGGAAATTCCCTTATGTCAATGAAAATAAAACACTTATAAATTTGGTTGCAGACTGATCTTTCGGATAGCCGCAGATTGGGTAGAGCAAATGCATGTTGAAACAGCACGGGCTCTTGTGTCCGTCTTATGAACGACATGGCGACTCTGGCGGCATCAAAGGCTTGGGAGATAATTAATCCATAATAGGAAATAGGGGCTGAATGATCCTGAGTTTTCTTCATTTCGCGATATTGGGGATGGCGGTTATCCCCTTGATTTACTACTCTCTCGCTCTTTTCAGCGCATGGCAGTTTTTTCGCAGCACGCATAAAACCAGCCCCCTGGCCAACTACACGCCTCCCGTAAGTAATCTCAAACCCATTCGGGGACTCGATCCCGATGCCTATGAAAATTTCGCCAGTTTCTGCCGCCAGGACTACCCGGAATACGAAATTGTCTTTTGCGTCGGCGATGCGTCGGAGCCTGCACTGCCGACGATTCAGAGACTCATCCGCGACTTTCCTGAATGTCAGATCCGCGTATTGATGGGCTCCGGCCGGGTGGCTACCAACGATAAAGTCGCCAAGCTGGCTCGACTGACTGCAGAAGCAAAATACGAAACCGTGGTGATGAGCGACAGCGACGTTCGCGTGCAACCGGATTACCTGCGCACCATTGTTGCCGGGCTGGGGGATCCCAAAGTGGGAGCAGTTACGTGCTTTTATGCGCCGGTTCCCAGCGAAGAAAAAACCTTTGTGCAGCGCGTTCAATCGGTGGGGATGCTGTCTGATTTTTATGCCGGGATTCTAGTTGCCAGGCAGTTGGATGGGGTTAAGTTTGCCCTGGGGCCAACGATTGCAACTACGCGTACGCGCCTTGCCGGCTTTGGCGGCTATGCGGCCATTGAAAATCGCCCGGCGGACGATCTGTTAGTGGGACGCTTGATCGCGGAGCAGGGCTATGAAGTCGAGCTGCTGAACTATTCGATTCAAACAGTGTCAGACTTCCATTCGCTGCGCGATCTTTTCATGAAGCGTCTGCGCTGGACCGTGGTCATGCGCATCATGCGTCCCTGGGGACACCTTGGCTTGATTTTTACTCTCGGGTTGCCCTGGGCTTTGGCGGCGATTTTTGTTCAGCCTACGCCGGAGATAGCTTTTGCTTATCTGAGCGCATATTTTGCATTCCGCATTGCCATGATGGAAGTGATTGGCAGGTGGGGATTGAAGCAGCCGGGTATTTACAAGAAGCTATGGCTGCTTCCGGCGTGGGATTTGCTGGCTGCGTGTATTTGGCTGGCATCGTTTACCCGCAATAGCATTCGTTGGAGAGACGGCTACTATTACATTCGCAATGGCGAGTTAGTTCCGGTAGACCCGGCCGCAGCTATTCGAGCGGCTGAGAAGGCTCCGGAGCGGGTTTAGGAAAAGGAACTACAGATCCCGCTACTCCGCTACGCTCTCGGTACGAGATGACAACACGTTGACAGCGTACAAAAGATTGTCATCTCCAGACCGAAGCGTTGGGAGTGGAGAGCTCGGTGCCAGTTCTTCTGCGTACCTATGATCACGAACTCGCACATCAAATCGCTACGGGGCTGTTTTCGCGAAAACAGGCTTTTCCACACGGCGGTCATTTTTGGTGTGACGCCAGTTTACCCTCGGCAGAAACAGGGCGGTGTCGATTCGATCAGGTAGCGAACAGCAATGTCGATGAGCGAATCCAGTAGCGAATCGGAGAGAAAGTGCGGCGCCAAACCTAGATCGATGAGCTTGGAGTGCTTCGCGTTGTAGTAATGCTGCTCCGCTTCTACCCGGGGATCCGGCAAATAGTCGATCTCGACTTTCAATCCCGTTTGCTTGCCGGCTTTCTGTACCAGATGAGCCAGATCCAAAACGGAAAACTGCTCGGTGAATTGATTGAAGACGCGGAATTCTCCCTTAGCTGCTGGATTCAGGCAGGCCAGCTCCACACAGCGCACAGTGTCGCGAATGTCGAGGAATCCGCGCGTCTGACCGCCTTTGCCGTAAACCGTCAGCGGATGGCCAAGAGCTGCCTGGGCGCAGAAGCGATTGAGCACCGTGCCGAAGACCTCGTCATAGTCGAAGCGGTTGATCAGC
Organism: uncultured Acidobacteriaceae bacterium; assembly: GCA_963757515.1. Lineage (GTDB taxonomy): Bacteria > Acidobacteriota > Terriglobia > Terriglobales > Acidobacteriaceae > PALSA-350. The sequence goes on from CAVWRV010000002.1 coordinate 82,876, forward strand.
GCTTCATCCAGGGCGACCTCGTCGGTCATGGTTCCATAAACCACACCCTGGTTCAGATCGGTGGCGCGGGTGCCCCAGATCTTGCAGGCGAACATCATGTTGTGGCTGTCGTGGACCTTGGAGAGGTGATAAAACGATCCCGGCTGCTTGGGGTACGGGAGCACGTCTTTGCGGCCGTTGTGCTCGATGGTGATGTATCCCTCTTCGATATCGATATTCGGGGTGCCGTACTCTCCCATGGTGCCGAGCTTGACCAGGTGACAGTCGGGCTGGAATTCGCGCAGGGCAAAGAGCAGATTCAGCGTGCCCACGACATTGTTAACCTGGGTGCCGACAGCGTGGTTGCGATCGATCATCGAATAGGGCGCAGAGCGCTGTTCGGCAAAGTGAATGACAGCCTCTGGCTCAAACGTCTTGATGGTCGAAGCCAGAAACTCGTAGTCCGTCACGTCCCCGACAAATAACTCAATGGTCTTGCCGGTGAGCTCGTGCCATACGCGCAGGCGATCGGCCAGCGGGCGAATGGGAGTGAGCGACTGCACGCCGAGTTCGTGGTCCCAAAGACGACGCACGAAGTTGTCGATGATGGCGACGGAATGTCCGCGGTTCGATAGATAGAGCGCAGTGGCCCAACCACAGTAGCCATCGCCTCCAAGTACTGCAATTTTCATGATTTCCTCAATTCACCTGTACTGACTATATCAAGTTTAGCAGGAGGGTCATTGGTGTAGACGACCTTGCCGCCACCGGTTACTCACTACGTGAAGCCTGTCGTCGCCTACCAGCTGGGAGAGCCGAGACGCGGCGGTAAGTTTGGTGACCAGGTAGTAGCGAGCCGGCTGGAGCCATAACTGCTTAAATTCGGCATCGTTGATAAAGACGTTGGGGGCGCCCGGAGCGTAGGAGCCGTATTCGAGGTTATTCCAGCGCCCATTCAGCAGCAGCTCGGTGCGATCGGTGTAATAAGCGATGGAAGAGTAAATGTAGTACTGGCTGTCGACGATGATGGTGCCCGGCGGCCCGTTAAGTATGGCCTGCGCCAGGGGCCGCGAAGACAGAAAAGGGTCGAAGGTGACCATGGCCAGGCGGGCTGCCTGAAAGAACACCACCATCATCACAGCAACGGCAAGAAAGGCTCGTTGGCTGCCTGCGCGCAGTGTTCCCACGGCGCCGATCAGGAAAGCAATGGCGGCCAGGGCGAGAGGAAAGCGAAGGTAGGCGAAGGAGCTCAGAGTGAGATCTTCCATGTGGCCGAGCGAAAGCTTGTAAGCGGTGGGATGCTTGCTGAGGGCGGTCGTAATGTCGCCCGGAGTGGGCACGTGGCGAACCGCGATCAGGATGGCAATCGCTGCGATCGCCGCCAAGGCAGTGATGATGGTGAGCGCGCGGGTTCCCCAGCGGATGCGGCTGCCTCCCATGGCCATCGCCGATCCCAGCAGCAAGGCGAGCGCCGGGTAGCAGGGCATGGAGTAGTACTCCTGGGTAGTGGAAAAGGTGAAAAAGAACAGCAGGAAGCCGGTCCAGCAGAGGGCCAGCACCCGGGTGCGTCCGGCCCGGTCCACTGGCCGGTACGACAGCTTGAGGACAGCGGGAAAATAAACGCTCCAGGGAAAGAGCCAGATCAAATGAAATAGCCAGAAATAAAGGCGCGGAACCGTGGCGTAATCGCGTGGATAGCGCAGATTGAGAAAGCGCAGCAGCTGCTCGTTGATGAAGTAGAACCACAGAAAGCCGTGATACACGCCACCGCCGCTGTGCATGGTAAAGGCAAAGGTCGGCGGATTGTCGAGCGTCGCCAGTATGTGCCAGGGCGCGGCGATCAACAGCATGATCGCCAGGCTGCTGAAAGGGTAAAAGCGCTTCCAGGTGGCAACGGAAAAGAGCTGGCGGGTGACCAGAAGGTAGAGAATCGCCGCGCCCAGAGGGAAGACCAGGGCGATCAGGCTTTTGAGCAGCAAGCCGGCGCCGAGACTTGCGGCCAGAGTGTATGCCCAGGCCCGGGGATGCGCTTCCTCCTCATCCAGCACCCGCAAGAAGGCCCACATCGAGAGCGCGATGGTGAAGGTCAGCATCACGTCGGGTATCAGGATGCGGGTAAAGAGAAAAAGGCCGATGCAGGTTGCCATGCACAGGCCGGCGTAGAAGCCGGCCATTTTGCCGAAGGCCCATTTGCCGAACGCGGCCGTTAACCATGCCAGGCCGATGGAGGAGAGCGCGATCGGGATGCGCGCGGCCCAGTCGTAGGCGCCGAAAATTTTGTAGGCGATCGCCATCAGCCAATAGATCAGGGGCGACTTCTCGAGGTAAATCACGCCGTCCAGACGCGCGGTGACCCAATCGCCGGAGTCGAGCATATTGCGCGCAATCTGTCCCTGGACCGCATCGACGTCATCCATCAGGGAGGGCGGAGAGACAATGCACGCCAGGTAAACAGCGGCGGCAATCAAGAGGAGAATGGCTAGATGGGTGTGCCAGCCCCTTCGGCTACCAGGACCGGCAGTTTTTTGGTCGACGCCGGCGTCGACTGAATGCGCCATTGTTTCATCCAGAGAAACAGGATCATTAAACCCCATAGGTGGTATCCCAGGTTGGCTCGTCTTTCCAGGTGGAGCTGCAAATAGCTCTCGATGGTGTCGGCGCGGAACAGATCAGCGTGCTCAGAAAGGCCTTCTTTCAAAGTGTCAAGCAGGAGTGGACGCAGAGGGCCGCGGAGCCACTCGTGCGCGGGAATATCGAAGCCGACTTTTTTGCGCTTAAGAATCGATGGCGGCAGCTTGTCTTTCATCAATTCCTTGAGTACGCAATTTTTGCCGCGAGCCACGCATCTTGAGCGTGTCCGGCAAGGTAGCGGCAAACTCGACAATGCGATGGTCGAGAAAAGGAGGACGCACCTCGACCGCATGGGCCATGCTCATGCGATCGGACTTCACCAGGATGTCGTCGGCCAGATAGTACTGTTGATCGAACGCCAGATACGGATACAGGCCGTTGTTGGCCGCAAGCGCCAGCCCTCCAGGATGGTGCCCATGGCTCCGGGCAGGGGACGCCGCAGCAAGGCTGCCTTGGCCGGCTCGGAGAAGGTTCCATTCCAGTGGACATGAGCCCGTTCCGGTGACAGCAGGCTGCCCTCGAGAAAGCGTTTGAGCTTGTATTCCAGGCTGATCTTCTCGTCGGAGACGGGCCAGAAGCGCAGTCCTTCGAGAGCCAACCGGATCGCCGGCGCGGGCATGATCCGCGCCTTGCGGGCGAGCTGGTTGGCGCGATAGGTAAGGTATCCGGCAAAGATCTCATCCGCGCCTTCTCCGCTCAGGGCCACGGTCGCGTGGGTCTTGCACATGCGGGAGAGAAACCAGACCGGCAGCGCTCCTGCATCGGCGCTCGGTTCATCGGAGTAGTAGGCGAACTGCTCGATGGCGCCCTGCAAATCCTCCTGCGGGTTCAGGTCGAGCTGTTCATGGTCGGTGCCGTAATGCGAGACCACCCGCTGAATGTGCTCCGTCTCATCGAAGCTGCGGCCGTTGAAGGAGATGGAAAAAGTCTTCAGGCGGGCATGGTTGGTGCCGGCCGCGTAATGCAGGATGGTGGAAGAATCGATGCCGCCGCTAAGCCAGACACCCAGGGGCACGTCGGAGAGCAAGTGCTCGCGCACCGATTGCTGCAGCAGAAAGTCCAGCTCCTGCTTGGCGCTCTCGAGATCGCGAACCTGCGGCGCGGGGTGGGGCAGGCGCCAGTAGGATTCCGTGCGCACCTGGCCGTCGTGCCACTCATACCAATAGCCTGGCGGCAGCTTTTCCACTCCGTTGACCAGGGTCCAGGGGCAGGGAACGTAATTCAGAGACAGATAGCAGTCCAGCCCTTCCATGCTCAAGCGGCGCTCTACCTCGGGATGGATGAGGATCGCCTTGAGCTCGGAACCAAAGAGCAGGTCCTCGCCGTACTTTGCCAGGTAGAGAGGCTTGATCCCCATGCGGTCTCGAGCCAGAACCAGGCGCCTGGTCGACTTGCGCCACAGAGCGACCGCGAACATACCCCGCAAGCGGGCAAAGCAAGCCGTGTCCCATGCCAGGAAGGCATAGAGCACTGTCTCGGTATCGCAATGGGTATGAAACTGGTAGCCGAGAGCTTCCAGCTCAGGCCGCAGTTCCAGGTGGTTATAGATTTCGCCGTTGAACACGATGACCGTGTCGCCATCGCTGGAGGTGATGGGCTGATCGCCTGCCGCCAGATCGAGGATCTTCAATCGGGTTGCGCCCAGGGAGCACGAGCCGGGAGGAGAAGACTCCTTGCTGGTCTGGTCCGCGATGGGTCAGGGTCGCGGTCGCGGCGCGAATCCTATCGGGATCAGAAGTCCAGCTTTTCTGGGTAAAGCCAGCAATGCCGCACAAATCGGTAACACCTCTCGCACCGGCGGAGCAATTCGCCAATCTATAGTTATATCGTAAACAGGCCAGGGCTCTGTGCGCATGGGCTAGTACAATCGTGGAGTGGGGTTAGCAGGCTTTTGCCAGCCGGCCAGGAATGAATGACGTCTCAGAAACCGCTGCATCTTAAAACGTTTTTGCTGATCCTGGTGATGGTCATCGCGGGCCCTCTGGGGAACGTTTTGCTGGGTAAGGGTATGAAGCAGGCAGGGAAGCTTGCAGTTTGGCCGCCCCCTGAAGCACTGCACACCGCCCTTCACGTCTTCGGCACCAGTTCCATCTGGCTGGGGGTGGCTTCTCTGCTTACCTTCTTCCTGGCCAATATATTGGTTTTGTCGTGGGCGGATTACAGCTATCGTGCAGCCGGCGTCGTCGGTGGCCTACGGCGTGGCTGCGCTGCTGGGGTATTTCATGCTGGGCGAGCCGGTTTCGCCTTTGCGCTGGCTGGGCATTGCCATCATCTGCCTGGGCGTGCTGGTAGTCGGGCAGACCAACCCGCGCAGCCGTTGCAGCGCAGCTGACAGATGGAGCGCAGCTAGTTTGCTCGAGGCGATCCTCTTTTCGCTCATCATCGTGGCCGGCACTTGTGGCGAGCTGTGCGTTTCCCGGGCCATGAAAGTGGTGGGAGAAGTGAAGGATTTTCGTCCCCAGGCGATCGCCCGCGTGATTCTTCGCGCCCTGCGCGTGGGGTGGATGTGGGCGGGAGTGGGTATGATGGCTCTGGCGTTTTTCTCCCTGCTGGGCGCGCTCTCCTTTCTGAATGTAAGCTTCGTGGTACCGGTAACCGCCCTGAGCTACGTGGCCGGAGCATGCGGAGCGATGTTCTTTCTGGGTGAGCGGGTCAGCCCGCGGCGGTGGGCGGGTGTTTGTCTGGTCGCGGTGGGGGTCACCCTGGTGTTCCTGGGCAATCGATGAGTACATCCGCACCAGTTCGCAGCACCAAGAGCATCGCGTTGCGCGAGATCGTGCTGCTGGCCATCGACTCGTTTCGTCTGAATCAGGTTCGCTTCGCCCTGACCGCCCTGGGTATGGTGATCGGGACCGCCTCGTTGATCCTGGTGGTCACCATCGGGCTTTCGGGCAGGAGGTACGTGCTCACCTCCATTCAAAACATCGGGACTAATTTAATTTGGGCGGAGTACGCCGGGCTGTCGGATGCCAGCATCGCGTCGGTGCGGGATTTCCTGACCGTGGACGATATGCGTGCAGTGGAGCAGCAGGTCCCCGGCATACAGGCCGCCTCGCCGGTGCTCAACCTGCACCAGTTCTTCACCTCGGGCGGGGGCAAGGAACGCGATGTCCTGATCCTTGGAGTGAACCCGGAGTACGCGAACATTCGCCGGCTTTACCTGGTTGCCGGGCGCTTTTTCGATCAGCAGGACTCGTTGACCCACAGTCATGCGGCGCTGGTCACGGAGAAGTTTGCCCTGGCCCAGTTTGGCAATCCCGGGGAAGCAGTAGGCAAGACGCTGGCCATCTCCGGGGTTCCGTTCACCATCATCGGCGTTTTTCGGGAGCGAGTGGAGACCTTCGGGCAGTCGGAAATTGTCGATGAGACGGTTCTTATCCCGTACACCGTAGCGCGCTATTTCACCGGCACTGATGCGGTCAATCAGATCTACTTCTCCATGACCGACTCGGGCAGTGTGCCCTGGGCCAGCCAGGCTATTTTGAAAGCCATCAAGGCCCGGCATCGTTCCGAATCGGTGTACGACGTGGGTAATCTTGCCGAGGTGCTTTCGATGGCGGGCAAGACGGCAACCGCTTTCAGCATTGTGCTGCTCATGTTTTCGCTGGTGACCCTGCTGGTCAGCGGCGTGGGCATCATGAATATCATGCTGGCCACGGTACGTTCGAGGATCCGGGAGATCGGGATTCGCAAGGCGTTGGGAGCGACCTTCCGGGAGATTCAACTGCAGTTTCTGGCCGAGGCGGTGCTGATCTCGCTCAGCGGAGGAGTGGTGGGCACGGTGCTGGCGATGGCTCTGCCGCTTTTGATCGCCTTTTTTACCGATTACCGGCTGCAGGTTTCATGGTTATCGGCGGTGATTGCGATCCTGGTTTCGTGCGGCGGTTGGGGTAGCGTTTGGAACGGTTCCCGCGGTGCGGGCGGCGCGGATGGATCCTGTAGAATCACTGAAGTACGAGTAGGAATGGCGAGCATTTTTCGGGCTTCCGGGCAAATTTTTCATTGCACTTGTCTGCATCAGCGGTATATCCTAAAAGAGCGTCGAATACGATTTTGGTTCTCAGCTCGTTCTGCTTTAGGAGTCCGCACTACCTGCAGATACCCCGATTGAATTCAGCGTCATCTCGTTACTAAGGAAGAAACACAATGGAACAAGGTACAGTGAAATGGTTCAACGATGCCAAGGGGTTCGGCTTTTTGAGCCGTGCAAATGGTGAGGATGTTTTCGTGCACCACACAGCGATTCAAGCAAACGGCTTCCGCACTCTTCAAGAAGGCCAGGCGGTTCAGTTCAACGTAACCAAAGGCCCTAAGGGTTGGCAGGCAGAGAACGTTCAGGTTCTGTAGTCTGTAGTCAGCTATAAGCGGGAAAAGGCGGCTAAAACGCTGTCTTTTCCTGCAGCTTCCCGGTCTGAATATTGGCCCCGCAAGTTCACGGCCTGTTCTGAAAATCCTTCCTGCGTTTCTTTCCTACCCAGTCTCAAGTATAAAATCGCCCTCAAGGAGAAACCATGTTCAGAGCCTTTGTCCTCTTGCTGCTTCTGTCTTGCGGGATGGTACTGGGTTGCGATACCGGTAGCACTGCACAAAATGTAAGTACGACTGGCTGGAAAGGCCAGAAGGTCGGCAAGAGCTCGAACATGGCAGGGCCGGTACCGAGCTCGACCACGGGCACGCCGGGAAATATCCAGGAACCCCAGCCAAAACCGCCGCAAGATGAACCCAAAGCAACCCAGAACCTTGACAGCGACTAAAGTAGTACGGCTGCTAGACTCGAATCGAACTCATATCTCTGAACTGGAGTGCTGCATGGCTGAGGGTGAAGTAACAATCACGGTGCGACCGAACGGACCGCTTCGCGTAGAGGGTCCAATCAAGCTGGTGGACAGCGATGGCAAAGTACTGGATCTAGGTGGCAAGCCTGCTATTTCTCTTTGCCGCTGCGGAGCATCGGTCAACAAGCCATTCTGCGACGGAACCCATTCCAAGATAGGTTTTCAGGCTGCGGCAGCGGTGGTTCCGGAGTCGGCGGAAAAAGTCTAAGACGTTGTTCTTTCGGGATGGGTTGTCGATTTAGAAAAAACAGCAGGTCCCTCCACTACGCTACGCTCCGGTCGGGATGACAACTGTTGCAGGAACAAACTTTAATCTTCCCAATGAATTGTCATCCCGACCGGAGCGTAGCGTAGTGGAGGGACCTGCTGTTTTCTTTTCGCGGCCTGCTACTCCTCATTCCCAAGAGGCAATTTAGGCCTCTTCCACAGTCGCGGCAGCAGGACAGATCCAGCAGGCTGCGGGTAAAGTCGCCCAGGTTGTCTCCCAGCAAGTCAGGCTCTCGCGCAAACATAGACTGCAGTAAACAGGTCGCCCGCCACCAGCGCGATGGCCGCGCCGCGCAAACCCAGGGAGTTCACGTGCATCAAAAGCCAGGCGAGCACCAGCGCCAGACACGGTGGCGGCCAGCATCGCCTCGCGCCATTCTCTGGTGCTGGTTGGTCGCCATGGGCACCACCGAGCTGGTGAACCAGAAGGCCGAGACCACCATCTGCAACAACATGAGGTTCAGTAGCACCGGATCAGTCGGCACCTTGCCTACGGTCCAGATTTTCCAGATCCAATCGCCCAGAAACGCAACCCCAAGGGTGATGCCCAGGCACAGCAGCAGCGAAATCTGGCAGGCACGCCGGTGGAGCATGCGCGCGATATCCATCGCCCCCACGCCGAAGGCCGCGGACATCTCCGGCCAGATCGAATTGTTGATCAGGTTCATTCCCTGGGCAGCGCTGCGGGAGATGGTTCGCGCCGTATTGAAGGTCACCACCGCGATCGGACCCATCACATAGCCGATCACTACCAGGATCCCCTGCAAGTTAAGGGCATTCACCAGCGGGAAACTCATAAAAGAAAGAGCCGGTCCGGTGAGGCGGCGAATGACCGCCCATTGCGCGTGGCGAATGCCGAAATCGGATCCAGGGCACTTCGCGCCGGAGCAGAATCCACAGGGCGAACTACCCCCACCGCATTGACCGCAACATACAGCACGGTGACCGGGACAGGCGACAGGTGCAGCGCAACGCCAACCATGGTGCTCAAGAAGGCTGCCAGCACCACCAGGCTCTTGGCCATGGTCCCCAGCGGATATTTGCCCACGCAGCGAAAGGCCGCCTGAAACAAGGTCTCCTGCATGCCCAACAGAACAGCCAGGCCAAGCAGCAAGATGATCAGCCTGGCGTCCGGAGCCGCTGATGGCATGCATGTGCAGCCACGTGCCTAACGGAAGTAACCAGACCGTTGCGATCAGCAGCAGCCCCAGCAGGCTGGTAATGACCGTGGTGAGCACCCAGACACTCTGAAAGACGACCAGGGCCTGGTCGAAGTCCTGGGCCGCCGCCAGCATGGTCATCTCGTTGCCGGCAACGCTGCCGAAGCCCACGTCGCTGAGGCCGAGATAACTGGGAATGGTATTGAGCAGGATCCACTCGCCGTACAGGTGCACTCCCCAATGGCTGAGGAAGACCGGAACGGAGAAAATCTGGGTGAGGGTGGTGGAGAGGCGGCTGAAGGTGTTGGCGCCGAATCCTGCAATCAGTCTGCGTTTAAGACTGCGTGTGCTCATGGGGAACCGGCGGACGATCAGACAATGGTACATGGGCCGGCTTGAGGATGCGGCTACCAACCATGTACCCTTCCAACTATGAAAGCTCTGCTTCTTTCGCAATATAACCAGCTCGATATCGCCGATCTTCCCGCACCCGTGCCGGGTGCGGAAGAGATCCTGGTGCGCGTCGCCGCCTGTGGCATCTGCGGCAGTGACGTACACGGCTACGACGGCACTTCCGGCAGGCGGATTCCGCCGATTGTCATGGGGCATGAGGCGGCTGGGATCGTAGCCGCGGTGGGCGCCGGTGTGAGCAGATTCAAGCCCGGCGATCGGGTGACGTTCGACTCCACCGTCTATTGCGGTCAGTGCGAGTTTTGTCTCCAGGGAGAGATCAACCTGTGCAATAACCGGCAGGTGGTTGGCGTTTCCTGCGGAGACTATCGCCGCGCCGGCGCCTTTGCGGAGTATGTCGTCGTGCCGCAGCGCATCTGCCTATCACCTTCCTGAGGCGCTCGAGTTCCAGGAAGCGGCGATGCTGGAAGCAGTCTCGGTGGCGCTGCACGCGGTGCGGGTTTCAGAGATGAAGGGTGGCGAGACGGCGCTGGTGATTGGCGCCGGGATGATCGGCTTGCTCACGCTGCAGGCGGCAAAAGCCGCGGGAGCTGCGCAAGGTGCTGGTTGCGGACATCGATCGCACCCGCCTGGAGACGGCGAAGAGCATCGGCGCCGACGAGACGCTGCTGCTTTCCGGAGGCGAGCTGGTGAAGGAGATCCTCCGCCGCACGGTGGGCAGAGGCGTGGACCTGGTGCTCGAAGCGGTGGGTCGAGAAGAGACCATTGCCGCCTCGATCGCGAGCGTGCGCAAGGGCGGAACGGTTACGCTCATCGGCAACATCTCTCCCGAGGTAAAGATTCCGCTGCAGGTTGTGGTCTCACGGCAGATTCGCCTGCAGGGATCCTGTGCTTCGTCGGGCGAATATCCGCAGGCAATGGAATTGCTGGCCAGCGGGAAAATAAAGGTGAAGCCATTGATTACCGCGGTTGCTCCTCTGAGTGACGGTCCGCGATGGTTCGCGCGGCTGCACGCGGGCGAGCCAAATTTGATGAAGGTGGTGCTCGATCCCGGTGCGTAAATTACAGGCTCTGCTAGCTGCTGTTCTGGTTGCTCCTACTTGGCGGTGCACGCGTTGCAAGGGCTGCAAGCGATTTGCAGGTCTATTTCATCGACGTTGACGGCGGGCAATCGACGCTCTTCGTAACCCCGGCAGGCAAGTCGCTGCTGATCGATACCGGGTGGGCAGGCAACGACGGCCTTGACGCCAAACGCATTGCCGCGGCAGCCAAAGACGCGGGCGTGAGCAAGATCGACTATGTGTTGCTGACCCACTATCATGCCGACCACACCGGTGGCGTACCGGAGCTGGTGCAGCAAATTCCCGTGGGCACCTTCATCGACCATGGCCCCACAGCCCGACCGACCCCTCGACCACCCAATGGTATGGGGCCTATCAGCAGGTTCTGGCGAGCGGCCATTACGGCCACATCGTGGCCAAGCCAGGAGATGCTCTACCGATTCCTGGGATCAAGGCCGTCGTCGTCAGCTCCAATGGCGAGCTGCTCAACCATCCATTGCCCGGTGCCGGGCAGCCGAACGCATACTGCAAGGAATCCGAGACCAGGCCGGCGGATCAGACCGACAATTCCCGGTCCGTGGGCACCCTGTTCACCTTTGGGAAGCTAAGGATTCTCGATCTCGGCGACCTCACCTGGGATAAAGAAATGCAGTTGATGTGCCCGATGAACAAAATAGGCAAGGTGGACATTCTGGTGGTTTCGCATCACGGGCTGTTTCAAAGTTCGAGCCCGGCGCTGGTGGAGGCGATCGCGCCCCGCGTGGCCATTATGAACAACGGAGCGAAAAAAGGCGGTTCCCCACCAACCTTTGAGACGCTGGCGAAGGCGCCTGGCCTGGAGACGCTGTGGGAGCTTCATTTCTCGGAGGAGGCCGGCACGCACAACACGGCCGCGGAATACATCGCCAATCCGGCAGGGCCGGACGCGGCGAACTATCTGAAGCTGACTGCCAGTCCCGGCGGTAGTTTCTTGATATTCAATTCGCGCACGGGAGCGACCAAGGACTACCCAGCGCGCTGAGACTTGCCGGGGAGTTGACATAGCCGCGCTTAGTGCGGGTTGTTGGCTAGTCGATCGTTGATAGATGCTGGCCATTTTCCCTGAAAGCTGTTGCTGGCCGGGTCCGTATCAACCAACCCTCAGCGGCGAGAAGAGAAATGGTGAAACCAAGCCAGAACGCCGTACCGAAGAATTGCTGTGGCTGAAGTCGACGTGCTGCAAAGAACGCTCCGACGATTGGGCGCGTCACGGAAATACCCAAGGTTACACCGTAAGCGCGGACCATCCACTCGCGGTGTTCTGGGAATCTCCTAGCCAGAGCAGCGCGAAAACCCTTGTAGAGAAAGAGAAGAAGAAGGACGGCATAAAGCGCAGTCGCCGCGGTTTCGTTCGCTCCACCGATCGCCATGGTGAAACTCATCGCCAAGGCGGTAATGGCGACGTAAGCTCCGAGTCCCACGAGCACACGTCCATTCCAACGATGAAGCTCAGGAAACCGGACGCGGAGACGGTTGGTGAACTGAAGCGGAAGCAATGCGATATAGAAGACTGCGGGAACGATATGCGCCAAAGTAAGGGCGCGATACCGCGCAAAGTTTGCGTCGAGATCCTTTGCAGGATTCACCGAATCAGCGCTTATGCGTGGACTCATAAGGACGGAGTAACGTCGTGCTACCGCGACAATTCCGATGAGCGTAAGAAATCCAACCGGGCCCCACAGCCAGGCATGACGTGAGCCATTGTTGATCTCTGCCGATTCTGATCCCCGGTTAGACATGAAAAATCCGGAGACCTAGAGCAGCAGGAAATCGCTTTCCACTCACTGATTCCTGTTCGAGTGACGTTGCCGTATCCGTCATGCCGTCGCTCCCTTCTGGCGCCTACCGACTGTGAAGCCAGCAGCGATGATCCACACGAAGCCGGGAAAACGTGTGAGGGGGATGAGCGGCAGGAGGCGAACGCTTAGAATTTCGAACCAACTGAGAACACCAACCACTGCGACAAAAAGGCCGAGAATTACTACCCATTTCGGGAGCAGTTTGAAGAACGCAGCAGGAATCGAGATCCCGGCGGCCAGCAGACCGAAGGGCACCGCGTAGCCTGGTCCCCCGATACCAAACGAAATACGGTAGATCGCGTGCAAAAGGTCTGCGTTCTCCGGAATGCCTGGATAGGTGGTAGCCCACAACAAACTGGTGCCAACGACCAAGCCGATCGCGGTAGCAAGTCCACCGAAGAGGGCTATCTCAAGGCCTGCTGCTCGAACACCGAGGAATTTGAGACGCGCGATCATCGTCGTCGTGAAGATCCCAAGTGGAATCGCCGAACCGAAGTGGAGAAAGGCACAGAGCAGCACTCCGGCCTGACGATGCGAGAAGAAATTGACCATCTCAGCAACAGAGGCGGTTGGTCCAGGGAAGTACGGCATGCCACCAAATGCGGTCACCGGCATCAGCCCGGCCAAGAAGAGAAGAACGAAGACAGTTGCGACGATTCCTGTGTTTGGTCCGCGAAAACGGGGTGTCGGAATTGCTGTGTCTGTCATAGTTGCTCCTTGCGCTTGTTAGACCACTTCGAAATTGGCCAAGTATTTCCATGCCTTGTTAAATCTCGTTCTCAATCGTTATCATTATTTAATATAATTATTATCGTGAGGCACGATTGTCAAGTGCAAGAATTGAGATATGGGAAGAAATGAGGGCCGCGGCGCCGGGTCGGCAAGCTTTCTGTTGGCGCAGTTGGGGAGTCACGCAGCAACGAAATTCGCCGAGCGTCTTGAGCCTCTAGGTTTTGCGCCGCACCACGCAGGTATCCTTCGCATCCTGGCGCAAAATCCGGGAGTTTCACAACAGGATTTGGCGAAAACACTCAGCATGCACGCTAGTCGCCTGGTTGGCATTCTGGATGAGCTCGAGCAACGCGGTCTGGTAGAGCGCCGGCCATCAGAGCGTGATCGCCGGCTCTATGCGCTTCACTTGACCATCGATGGCGAGAGGGCACTTCGACGAATCGGAGAGGCTGCCCGCGAGCATCATCAAGCTCTTATGGCCGGTCTTTCCGCTGATCAGCAGGAACAACTGACAGACATGCTCGAAATCATTCTCAAGAACCAGAATCTGACACCAGGGGTCCATCCTGGCTATCGCCGGCTCGACTCCGGGTTCTCACGCAGACTCTAAAGCCTCTGCGCTGGGTGGCCCACATCTCGCACAAAGCGCGAGAGGGGCACCCAAAATCCGTTACTGGGCCGGAGGGGCGGGCTTAGTCTTTTTGCTCCTGCGTTTGGTGTTCCGGGTTGGAGATGCTTTCTTCTTTCCGTTGGGTGGGGGAACAGAGGATTCGATGATGCTGCGCATCCAGTATTCGCCGTCGGCATCGACTTCAATGCCGTGTACCTCGCGTTCGAATCCGGGAAATTGCTTGCCGAACTTCTCCAACGCCAGGATAAGACGAATGATAGGGCTGTCCGCGCCTCCCATGCGCTCTCCCGGCATGCGAACCGGAATGCCCGGAGGGTAGGGAACCAGCATGACGCCGGCCATGCGCCCAGCCATCTCGGAGATGCGAACCTTCTCCGTGCCATTTCGTATCAGTTTCTGATACGTTTCCGCCGGAGTCAGCACCGGGTCGGGGTCCACATCGCAGGCCTGGTGAAGCAGGTTGGTGAGATCCAGCTGCGTCATGGCCGCATGCATTTCATCGCTCAGTTCCTTCAACGTCATGTCGCGGTAACGATGCGGATGCTCTGCGACCAGATCCGGCAATGCCTCGTACAACGTTCCCTCGTTATCGTAGAGGCGCTTGAACTCAAAGAGTGTTTCCAGCAAACTGCCCCATTTTCCTTTGCTGGTTCCCACGGAAAACAGGATCAAAACAGTGTAGTCGCCGGTGCGGGCAATCTCCACCAGCCGGGCGTCGAGAAACTCGGTCAGGATGGCCGCCGGGATACCCCAATCCGCCAGTTCTCCGCGGGAATTGATGCCGGGCATGAGGATCGTGACCTTGGTCGGGTCGAGCATGCAGTAGTCTTCGGCAATGTCCTCATCCTGGAAGCCATGCCAGTCTTCCCCCGGCTTAAGCGTCCAGCAGTTTGGGCGAATGGATCAGCAGTGAGTCGGGGGTCTCCTCAAAGAGAGTAGATCTGCTCGGTCATTGGATCGGTGACCGTATCCGGCTGATAAATTCTGAAGAACCATTCCTCCCCGTTGGCCGAGCGCAGCCGATGGGCGATCGAAGACATGGCTTTCCTGAAGCTGATCGCATCCTGAATGGTCTCGTACATCAGCGTCGGGCCGGCCGGCTCGTCCATCATCGACGTGGCCACGTCGAGCGACGCAATCATGGGATAGAAGGGAGAAGTGGTGCCGTGCATCATGAAGGATTCGTTGAACTGATCGAAATCGAGCGGCGCGCGGTCGCTCAGCTTGACATGGATCATCGATGCCATGGAGAACGCCGCCAGCATCTTGTGGGTGGACTGCACGGCGAACAGCAGCGGCCGGTTGGGCATATCCTCGGGCACATCCATGGCGAAGCGGCCGCGATAGATCGCGTGGAACTTGGCGTAGGCGTACCACGCCTCGTCGAAGTGGATGCGGGGCACGCTGCGCGCCAGCTCGCTGGTGACCCGCTGCACGTCATAACAAAAGCCGTCATAGGTGGAGTTGGTGACCACCGCGTAGGTCGGTTCCTGCGACGACGCACCGGCGCTGAAGGGGCTCTCCGCGATCAGCTGCTGGATGTGCTCCGGGGAGAAGCGCCGCAGCGGCACCAGCCCGATCATCCCGTAGCCATTGCGGGTGGGCTTGAAGTACACCGGGCGCCCGCCGGTGACGGTGAGCGAGTGGCAGATCGACTTGTGGCAGTTGGCGTCGATCAGAACAATGTCATTGTTACCGATGACTCCATGGCCCACGATCTGGTTCGAAGTGGAAGAACCGCCCAGGACGTAGAAGGTCCAGTCCGCGCCGAAGATGCGCGCGGCATTGCGCTCCGATTCTGCCGGAGGCCCGATGTGGTCAAGCCACGAACCGAGCGACGAGGTGGAGATGCCCAGGTCGGCGCGCAGCAGATTTTCGCCGAAGAAGCGATGGAACTGCATGCCCACCGGATGCTTGAGGAAAGCCACGCCGCCCATGTGCCCCGGCGCGTCCCAGGAGTAAGCGCCCTGATCGGTATATTTCTTGAGCTCGCGAAAATAGGGAGGCAGCAGCTGCTCGTTGTAGCGGTCAACGGCGAAGTCCACCCGGTTGGCGATGAAGGCCGGCGTATCGCCGAAGAGGTGAATGTACTCGTGCACCTGCTTGACCACTTCCAGCGGCAGCTCGCTGACCAGCGTGCGATCCGCGATCAGGAAGATCGGCACTTTCTTATTTCTGCGGCGGACGGCGCGGATGATCTTCAAGCGCCGCGCGTTCGTCGAACTGATGTTCCTGCTCCAGATCCCAGTCCAGCAGGATGGCGCTGTAGCGACGGATCCGATTGCACCATCGAAAGTCCATCTTCCGGCGTCGATGTCCGGATGACCTCGTAGCCTTCTTCGGTGATCGCGCCGCACAGGCGATCCATGGCCCGGTCGGATACCGAGTTCGTACCACCCAGTTCACTGGCAATCAACAGCACCCAACGGCCATCACTCATAGTTTGGAGTCTCGATCGAATCTTGTTACGGTCATGTTTCAATCCTTACGGGGTGGCCTGCACCAGCTTCAGGACCGCGGGAGCGACCATGTTCAGCAGCACGGCCTGCGGTTTTTCAGACTTCTTGAGAAAGGCCAGTTGCCGCGTCTTCCAGGTCGGCGGGTGCGTGGCGGTGTTCGCGCAGATAGCCAATCGCGTCCAGGCCGGTTTGCGAGACATGATGCAGATTGGTCGACACCGGCGCCAACTCCTGGGTCAATTCGGATCTGGGCAGCAGAGGCTGTAGTTGGGCATCGTTGTCGCGCCACAGCACCAGCCATTCCTGCGCCTGGTCCCAGTCTTCCGTGGTAGCCTTTCCGGCGACGATACGGTTGACCATATCGAGAAATTGGCGCGCGGTGTCGCTTTCCGGAGGAACCGCGTCGACCATACGGTTCAGGGGCGTGAAGGCGTCGTACTCGCGCAGCTGTTCGCGCGCGTAGTGCGCGAGGAGGTTGCATCACGTCGCCGAACACGCGCAGCGGCAACGGATCGGGCTCGCCGGTCATGCGGCTCAGCATGGCGGGATAGTTGGAGTTATGTTGCAGGCCATAGTAGTTCAGCTTTTGCGAGATGATGCGCCATCCGCGCGTACATGGATGCCACATCACGGGTGTTGCGCGGCGACCAGAAGCGTTCGGCGATGGCCGCGGTGCGCGGCCAGATGCGGCTGTCGACATTCTCCGGGGTGACAAACTCCGACCACATGGTCGCCTCGCCGCCCAGAATGCGCTTGCTCTCTTCGCTGCTCAGAGTCGTTGGCCCGTCACCCTCGGGGTCGGCCGCGTAGTGCTCAGCCGCGGACTGGTTCAAATCGATGTAGTAGCCGGCGGACAACAGGGCGCGATTGCCGCCTTTCACTGCCTGGCCAACGAACTGCGGGCCCACGCCAGGACTGGATGACCACATCCTTCGGCGTGCCGGGCTGAAGAACTTCATCCCAGCCCACCATGATTTTGTTGTGGGCGGCGACAATCTTCTGCACTTTGGCGCTGAAATAAGCCTGCAGCGCGGCGTTGTCTTTGAGGGCATGGGCCTTCATGAACTGCTGGATGCGCGGATTCGCGTCCCATTCCTTGCCGTTGCACTCATCTCCTCCGACGTGGAAGTAGGCGTCGGGAAACAGGGCGGCCATTTCGCCGATGAAGGTGTCGAGGAATTGGTAGGTGCTGTCGCGCGTGGGATCCATCGCGGGGTCGAAGACGCCCCACTTGCGCTCGATTTGATACGGGCCAGGGCCGCTGGCCAGGTCCGGATAGCCCACGAACCAGGCGGTGGAGTGCCCGGGCATGTCGAATTCCGGCACCACGCGGATGCCGCGGTCGCGCGCGTACTCGATCACGTTGCGGATTTGTTCCTGGGTATAGAAAAGGCCGTCGGAGCCTTTTTCCTGCAGCAAGGGAAATTGCTTGCTCTCTACCCGGAAGCCCTGATCTGTCCGAAAGGTGCCAGTGGAAGACGTTCAGCTTTACCGCTTCCATGCCGTCCAGAGTGCGATAGACCACATCGAGCGGCATGAAGTGCCGGCCCACATCCAGCATCAGCCCGCGCCAGGGAAACCGCGGCTGGTCGTCAATGGTCATGGCCGGAACGGCGAAACCTCGCGGCGTGATGCGGACCAGTTGCAGAAAGGTTTGCAGGCCGTGGAGTACGCCCAGCGGATTGGCGGCTTCAAGGTGAACCTCATCCGCCGTGATCTGCAAGTGATAGGACTCGTCTTCATCCACTTGTTGCACCGGCGCGCTCGGGCCCTCGGTCTTGATGAAGAACGACGGCTTGTTGAGGACCGCCTCGCGCCACAGCGGGATCCCGGTTTGCCGCGAAAGGATATTCAGGAAGCGCTGTTTGGCCCGTTCCAGCCGTGGCTCCTGAAAGCCTTCGAGGGTGATGCCAAACCCGTTGTTGATGAGAAACTCGCCTGTCACCCGGCTTCACTTGAGCGGGAAGAGGCATCAAGGGCAGCGGAGCCTGGGCCTGGACGCTCCCGGCGACGAGACAGCTGAGCAATAGAGTCATCGATACAATCCGAAGCAAGGGAGACCTCACGCTCAACGATTCTATCTGTTATACGATTGCCAATGATGACAGCCACCGCCGTTTTCGAGCATGAGATGCTGCGTGAGATTTACCAGCAGCCGCAGGCGCTCGCCGACACCATCGAGCACTATGCCCCCAATGGCAAGCTGGCGACCGAGGTCTTTCAGCCGGTTGCCGATGCGCTGCAATCCAGGTCGCGCCTGGTGATCGCCGCCAGCGGCTCCAGCCGCCACGCCGGGCTTGCTGCCGAGATCATGCTGGAGGATCTGGCCGGCTTGATCGTCGATGTCGAATATGCCAGCGAGTACGTCTACCGCTCGACGCACACCATTCAGGATCCGGGGGTGCTGGTCATCTCGCAGTCCGGCGAGACGGCCGACACGCTGGCCGGCTTGCGAGAAGCCAAGTCGCGCGGCTTGCCTACTCTGGCGATTACCAACAACCCTCGCTCCAGCATGGCGCTGGAAGCAGATGCGTCCTTGCCCACCTGCGCCGGGCCGGAGAAGGCCATACCGGCAACCAAGAGCTTTACTACGCAGCTCGCCGTGCTCTACTCGCTGGCGCTTTACCTGGCGCGCATTCGGGGAAGAATGACTTCGCCGACGGTCGAAAGCCACACCGAGGACCTGCGTCGGGCTGCCCGCGCTGCTCGAACCTGCGCTCGAAAAGTGGCAGCGACAGATTGCCGGCCTTGCGCCTTCGCTCAAGGGGGCGCGCGCGTTTCTTTATCTGGGTCGCGGCGTTCACTATGCGATTGCCCGGGAAGGAGCGCTGAAGCTGAAGGAATCGGCTTATCTGCAGGCCGAGGGCTATCCGGCGGGTGAGTTGAAGCATGGTCCGAACGCGTTGGTGAGCCCGGATGCGCCCCTGGTGGTGATTGCCACCCGCGATCCTTCGGATCCGGACGCCATGCTGCGTTATCGCAAGGTGCTGCAGTTGATGAAGGACATGCGGGCGCAGGGCGCGACCATACTTGTCATCGCCACCGAGGGCGATGAGGAGGCGGCCAGGCTTGCCAACCACTGCATCGAGGTTCCCAAAACCGAAGATATGTTAGCCACCATGCTGGAGGTGGTTCCTCTGCAGTTGCTGGCTTACCAGCTGGCGATTCAGAACGGGATCGATGTGGACAAGCCGCGCAACCTGGTAAAGGCTGTCCTGCAGGAGTAAGCACTCGTTGTGGAACCCTGCCCTGACCACGACTGGTATCCGTCCAGGTGGTAAAAGGGCGACCAACGATCGCCCCGCACATCTCGCGAAGCGAGATATGGGGCACCCGGGTTCGTATTTGGGCAAGCGTTCTTAACGCCATTGCGCGATCCTGTCTGAACCCTGTCCTGGCCACGGACATGGGGTGCCCACATCTCGCTCGTGTTTCGCGAGATGTGGGATTCCACGAACCTGAACGCTATTTGCCCATTGGGATTTCAAAAGCCGGCGGTTTGAGAGCGTGGAATCCCACCCGTGTCCGTGGCAGGGACAGATCGCGCCAACTTCCGTGGAAGTTATAATGAAGCCGTAGACATACGACTATGGTCACCAAAAATCTTTCTCTGGAACGTCACCCTGGCAATTTTTTAATTTCGCAGCGCGATCAGATTTTTGATGCCTTTCGCCGCTGGGGCCATTTGCAGGCAAAACTAGACCCGCTGGGGCAGTACCTGGTGCCCGAACCCATTCCCGAATTGAATTTTGAGGGCGAAGAAGCCGACGAGGCCAAGGGCTATTACTGCGGAAGCATCGGGGTCGAGTTCATGCATCTTCCCGACGCGGCCGGCGGGAATGGATCCAGGAGCGCATGGAACAAGCGGCGCCGGTGCCCGACAAGCAGCAGGTTCTGGAACGGCTCACCCAGGCCGACCTCTTCGAGCAGGTGATTCAGTCACGCTATCTCGGCACCAAGCGCTTCTCGCTCGAAGGTGTCACCGTCCTGATTCCCTTTCTGGATGAGGTGCTGAATCACGCCGCCGACTTTGGCGCGGAGAAGGCCGTCATGGGGATGAGCCATCGTGGACGCCTGAACGTGATGGTGAACACCTTCGGTAAGTCGCGCCGCCGACATCTTTTCCAAGTTCGAAGATGCGAACCCACGCAGCATCCTGGGCGGCGGCGACGTGAAATACCACGTGGGCGCTACGGGTCAGTTTCTTACCCGAACCGGGGTAAACATGGGCTTGCACCTGGTTTCGAACCCCAGTCACCTGGAAGCCGTGGATCCGGTTGCCATGGGCCGTGCACGCGCCCAGCAAGTGCGGATAGGCGAAGCCGGCCAGACCAAGGTGCTGCCGGTGCTCATCCATGGCGATGCGGCGTTTGCCGGCCAGGGCATCTGGGCAGAAACGATGAGTCTAGGCACCATGCCCGGCTTTACCGTGGGCGGCACCATCCAGATCATCGTCAACAACCTGATCGGCTTTACCGCCGACCCGGAGGAGTGCTATTCGTCGCGCTTCTCCTCCGACATCGGCAAGCGCCTGCCGATTCCTATCTTCCACGTGAACGCAGAAGATGCCGACGCCGCGATTCGTGTCGCCACAATGGCGGTCGAATACCGCTATACCTTCCACACCGATGTGATCATCGACCTGATCGGTTACCGCCGCCACGGGCACAGCGAGGTGGACGACCCGACCATCACCCAGCCGATTCGTTACGCGCAGGATCAAGAATCATCCGCCGCTCTACGAGATCTATGCCCGGCAAATCGGCGTGGACCCCTCGGCGCGGGTCAAGGAGTTGCAGGTGGAGCTTGCTGCAGCGCAGAAGCAAGCGACCCTGATGAAGAAGAGTGCGTCGCTGGCAAAGCTTCCGGGCTATTGGTCGAATTACTCCGGCGGACCGTACAAGCCGGAATACGAAGTTGATACCGCGTTGAGCGCCGCGTCGATTCAAGAGATCAGCAACAGCCTCACCGCCTACCCGCGCGACTTCCATATTCACCCCAAGATCAAGAAGCTGCTCGAGCAGCGCCGGGAGATGGGGCGCGGCGAGCGGCTATTCGATTACGGCATGGCGGAAGCGCTGGCCTTTGGGTCGCTCCTGCTGCAGGGCACCCCGGTGCGTCTCAGCGGGCAAGACAGCCAGCGCGGCACCTTCAACCAGCGTCACAGCGTGCTGGTGGATACTGAGAACGAGCAGCACTATGTGCCGCTCCAAAACCTGTCGCCCAATCAGGCCCGGTTTGAGGTTTATAACTCCATCCTTTCCGAAGCCGGCGTTCTCGGTTTCGAGTACGGCTACAGCCGCGATTATCCTGAGACCCTGGTTTTGTGGGAGGCGCAGTTCGGCGACTTTGCCAACGGCGCGCAGATCATCATCGACCAGTTCATCGCCTCGGGTGAAGATAAGTGGGGACTGCTGAGCGGAGTGGTCATGCTGCTGCCGCATGGCTATGAGGGCCAGGGGCCGGAGCATTCCAGTGCCCGGCTGGAGCGCTACCTGCAATTGGCGGCGCACGACAATATACAAATCTGCCAGCCCTCGACCGCCGCCCAGTATTTTCACCTGTTGCGGCGGCAGGCGATGCGGGCGTGGCGTAAGCCGCTGATCGTCTTCACCCCCAAGAGCATGCTGCGCAATCCCGACGCCAGTTCGCCGGTAGCCAGCTTCCAGTTGCCGCGCTTCCAGAATGTTTTGCCGGAAACCGAGGTACAGCAGGTGAATCGCCTGCTGCTCTGCACCGGCAAGATCGGCCACGAGTTGCGCATTGAGCGGGCCAAGCGCAAGGACAGCACCACCGGCATCGTCTTTCTGGAACAGCTCTATCCCTGGCCGGAAGCAGAACTGGCGGCGGAAGTCGCTCGTCACCCCGAGGCGCGCGAAGTGATCTGGGTGCAGGAAGAGCCTGACAATATGGGCGCGCTCTCGTTCGTGGTGCCGCGTCTGCGCCGGCTCTTTCCCGAGCGCAAGGTGCTCAGCATCAAGCGTTCGGCGGCAGCGAGTCCGGCAACCGGCTCGGCCAAGGCGCACGACCTCGAACAAAAAACGCTGATCAGCCTGGCGCTGCGCGACGAAGGCAAATGATGCGCTCCGAAGAGTGACAATGTTGTGACATTTCCGAGGTGTAGAAGGCTCTAAGCTGGTTTGGGTCCCCCCGCCCATAGAGGTGCCTCTCCAAAAAGGAGCGGCGGGAGAGACCAGTGTCTGTGCTGCAGTTGTTCGAGCGCCATGCGGGCGCTTTTCCGGATGCCTTGGCGATCGCCTGTGAAGGCCGGCGGCTCACTTATCGCGAACTGAATTCCACCGCCGACCAAATCGCAGATGGACTGCGAGAGGCCGGCGTGGCGGCCGGCTGCCTGGTCGGAGTCCTGCTCGACCGATCCCCGGAGATGGTTGCCGCGCTGCTGGCCATCTGGAAGGCGGGCGGGGTCTATGTCCCGCTCGATCCAGCGATCCGGCGGAGCGGATTGCCTTTATGCTGAAGGACGCCGCTGCTCCCTTTGTGCTTACCCGCAAGAAAGCTCGACGGCGGCATTCCCGGCGCTCGTTATGTTACTCGATCTGGATGAGCTTTGCGCCGGGCAGCATCGTGCCCTGCGGAAAGCACGGTTTCCGCGGACGATCCCGCTTATGTGATTTATACCTCCGGTTCTACCGGCAAACCGAAGGGGGTAGTCATCACCCATGGAGGTCTCGCCAATACGGTCTGGGGTGTCGGCAAGGATTTGAACCTGGGACCGGATGACGTTGTGCTCGCCTGGTCCACCATCGCGTTTGACGTGGCATGCCTGGAGATCTATCTGCCCCTGGCCTTTGGCGCCAGTTTGTATCTGGTCGGCCAGTGACGGCGGCCCGAGGGTAGAGCAGATTCGCCGTTCCGCGGCAACGGTGATGTTCGGTACGCCCACCATGTATCGGCTCCTGCTCGAAGAAGGATGGCAAGGCGACTCGAGGATGCAGGCCGTCGTCGGTGGGGAGGTCCTTTCCCTGGGCCTTGGAACTTCCCTGGCCAGAAGCTGCCGCGCAGTATGGAACCAATATGGGCCGAGCGAAACGGCAATTTGCGCAACCCGGGCGAAAATCGATGCCAATGCAGAAAGGATCACGATCGGCCGCCCATTGCCCAATGTCAGTGTTCACCTTCTCGATCAGCACCTGCAACCGGTGCCCAAGGGTTCGATGGGCGAGATGTACATCGGTGGAGCAGGCGTGGGCTCGGTTATCTCAATCGGGACGATCTTAGCCGGGCGCGCTTCCTTCCCGATCCTTTTTCCGGCGGTGCGCAAGCGAGGCTTTTCAAGAGCGGCGATCTCGCGATCGAGCTCGCGGATGGCAGCTTCGACTTTATGGGCCGGGCTGACGACCAGGTCAAGATTCGCGGCTATCGCATCGAGTTGGGAGAGATCGAATCGGCGCTTAGGCAATGCGAAGGGGTGCAGGCTGCGGTGGTGCGAGCGATCGAACTGGAAGCCGGCGATCGTCGCCTGGTCGCGTTTGTGGTTGGCGATGCGACTTTTACGGGCCAATGGAAGGAGTCCCTGCAACGCCAGCTGCCTGATTACATGGTCCCGTCGGAGTTCGTGCCCCTTCGCTCTTTTCCCACCACTCCAGGTGGGAAGGTAGACGTCCAGGCTCTGGACGCGATGCGTCTCCGCGCAGCAGGTTCCCTTCCTGAATCCGAGGCGTGGCCGGCCGATCCCATGGAAGCGCGACTTAAGGCGATTTGGGAGAGTCTGCTCAAAGTCAAGAGGATCGGGTTGCACGATGATTTCTTTGCCTTGGGCGGCCGCTCCCTGCTGGCCGCACGTATGTTGGTTCAGGTCGAGAAGTGGTTCGGTTCGAAGCTCCCTCACTCCGTGCTGGTGGAACATCCGACGATTCACGGGTTGGCAAAGTACCTGCGCCAGAGCCAGGCAGGGAAATGGCCGGCGCTGGCAATTATCCAGTCCGGCGTACTTCTGCCGCCGCTATTTGTGGCGCATGGAATCGGAGGGAGCCTGTTGAGCTTTATCGACCTTGCGGCTGAGCTAGGTCCGGAACAACCTGTATATGGTCTCCAGCTCCCTGCATTTATCTACGAGCATCAAGCAGAGCTCAGAACACTCGCGGCTAACTATGTGAAGCAGGTCCGCGCGATTCAGCCTTCCGGCCCTTACCATCTCGCGGGGCATTCCTCCGGCGGCTTGGTCGTTTTCGAGATGGCTTGCCAGCTCATGGAGCAAGGTGAAACAGTGGGCTTGCTGGCGCTACTGGATTGCGATCCCAACAAGGGAAAGCAGATGCATCGGCCTCACTATAGCTGGGATTCACTCAAGGCTTCCTTTCGGCGCGCACGTGCAGAGGTCAAAGCGCCCGAATTTGGATTCAAAGACCTGTTCGAGCGCAGAATAACCCACGTAAGAGTAAGAACCAGAACCTGGCTGGCGGCGCGGTCACGCCGCGCGGAAAGAACACGCGGCCGGTTGCTGAGATCTGAAGGGCATCTCGTACTCGCATTCATGGATTACAAATGGAGGTCCTACCCAGGGAACGCAACCCTGTTCCTCGCCCAGGACGAGCCGGGGTCAGAGGTTGAGCGCGCTGGACCATGGGCGGGCACGATCCTCGGTGGGTATGAGATTCGTCTCGTTCCCGGAACTCATCGTACGATCCTGACCCGGCCACAGGTGACTACACTCGCCCAGGAAATCAGGCAGAGGCTGGCGCGCACTGTGGAAGCAGGCGCGACCAGCGTCATGGCCTAATGTTAAGAACACGGTCTGTCAGAGGCTGAAAAAGGAGAGCCTGGGTTGGCTATGAGCGGTCGCGAGTGCTCCGATCGTGCCCGGTGCGGGCGACACATCGTGCAGCTTCCACGGGTAGCTAAAAGGCTGCCGCGTCTCTAGCAGCTCTGCCGGC
Organism: uncultured Acidobacteriaceae bacterium; assembly: GCA_963757515.1. Classification (GTDB taxonomy): domain Bacteria; phylum Acidobacteriota; class Terriglobia; order Terriglobales; family Acidobacteriaceae; genus PALSA-350. The sequence continues at coordinate 107,774 of CAVWRV010000002.1, forward strand.
CGGTTGGGCAACAATCCAACATCGAAGCTATCGAGCGCCAGGTTGAGGCCCACTCCCTCGGCTTTCAGGATTGCCTCTTTGCGGGTCCAGCAGCGGTAGAAGCCGGCGAGCCAGGCATCCCCGTGCAATCCGCTCAGCTGGGAAAGCTCAGCCGCGGAGAAATGCGTTTCGGCCACTTCCGGTTCGATGGCATGAATATCTTCTACATCGACACCAACTGGCTGTCCGTGGGCCACTGCCAGTACCGCAATGGTCTGGCTGTGGCTCAGGTTGAAGTTGAGTGTCGACGGATCTTCATTGTCCAATTCGGGTTTGCCGAAGTGATTGGCGCGGAAGCGGATTTGTTCCGGAGGCCGGCGAAGATACGCCCCGAGAATTCTGCGCAGGTTTGCATGGGCGACGGTATAGCGCCGGCGGTCCGGAGCAAAATGAAACTTTTGCATCCGCTGCAGTTCGTGATGGTCCAGTAGTTCGATGCCCGCGGACCGATCGACCGTAGAAGGTTCGAGAGACCAGGCCCAGAGATGGACCTCGTCCGGGGCGATCGTCCCGCGCAGTATGGAGGCGGGCCACTTCAGCGGGGAGATCATGTCCGATCGACGATGCGCACTAGTGGACTGTAACAGCTGATTCGGTGGAACCGCAGATCTCTCCACTACGCTACGCTCCGGTCGAGATGACAAAGGGGACGGTGACGCTTCATGAAAAACGGCTTCTGTTCCCTTCTACAGCAACTGCTCTCCATGGAAGCGCTGTCCTCGCCTTTGTCATCTCGACCGGAGCGTAGCGTAGTGGAGAGATCTGCGGTTTCTCCGAATCAGCTACAGTCCACCAGGACGAGGGCTCTACGGTCGACGATGGTGAAATGTTATGCGTTGTGGTCGGGGCTTTCTCGCTGGGCGCCTTTTCCGGAGCTGTCGACCCACATCAATTCCAGTTGGCGAAGTTTGTTGGTTAAGAAGGCCACGTCACGGGCACTGACATCTTCCGATTCCGCGCGGGCGATCTCATGTTGCAAGAAGTTGAATGCCGGCCGCATGTCTACCGGGAAGTCGTCACTGCGAAGTCCACGCAGAACTTCCCACGCTTGAAGAAGGAGTGTCCGGTCACCCGCCTGCGCTCCTTCGTGCGCCAGCAGCGACGCTGCGCGCCGGAGTCTTTCATGAGCATCCAGTTTGTTCATGGGTAATAAAGTGTGACACGAAAAGGTCGAAATCATCTACCACCGGGCTGCGCTTTCCGGGCAGCCGATTGTCTCCGGAACACAATATAATGACATCGGGCTGACTGAAACATAATCTTGACGGCACTGCGACAACCGGAAAAACTGGTGCAAATGAGGCCTACAACTTCCGTTTATCGTTGGCCGAGTATGTGCGCAGCCAGGCATTGCCGGTAGACAAACTGGGTCACCAACCGCGGCTGTATGCGTTGACCCAACTGGTCGGCCAGGGGATGTCCTACGATGACGACGTGGTCTACGCCGCAGCATGGCTCCATGACCTGGGCGTGTTTATCGGTCATCGGCCCGAAGACCCGGAGGAGCTTTCCCGCTGGGATAACGTCAGCTATGCGATGCAACAAGCGCCTGCAGTTCTTCTGCGATGGGGTTCCCTACAACAAAAGTTGCACAAGTGGTGGAGGCGATCCGCACCCACCAGCCGCATCTGCGCCCGTCCTCGTTAGAGGGCGCCATCCTGCGCGATGCGGATATTCTCGAACAGCTGGGAGCGATCGGCATCTTGCGTGTAGTCGCGAAGATAGGCCGGGACACGCGATATCCAACCTTCACCGATGCGGTAGCCACTTTGCGCAAGAGCCTGGCAGATTTGCCCGGCAATGCTTCACCTGGAGACAGCGAAGACGCTGGCTCGGCCAAGGATTACTCTGCTCCAGGCCTTTCTTCCGGAGCTGGACACGGAAGTCCATGGCGCTCTTTGCTAAAAAGGTTGTCCTACGATGGTTACCGATGATGTTCCAAGTCTGATAGCGGGGCGGTGGAGTGTGAGAGACTAACCGTTGCCGTAGCATGAAATGGGAGCCCTTGGAACAGGGCTGGCTGACGTTGCATTGGGGGCCTCGGTACATGAAGCTGAAGAATGCCAAGGTAGTGGTTTGTGGCGCCGGCGGTTTCATCGGCGGACATCTGGTGAAGAGTCTGCTCGAAAACGGAGCAAACGTCATCCGCGCGGTGGACGTAAAGCCGCATGTCGGAGTGGTATCAGTCATCGCCTGGGGTCGAAAACCTGGTTCTGGACCTCAAAGACAAAGACAGTTGCATGAAGGCGGCCCAGGGCGCCGAGGTTGTCTTCCAACTCGCCGCCGATATGGGCGGCATGGGTTTTATCGAAAACAACAAAGCGCTCTGCATGTTGAGCGTGCTGGCCAACACGCACATGCTCATGGCCGCCCGGGAAAAGGGAGTCGAGCGGTTTTTCTACTCCTCCTCCGCCTGCGTCTACAACGGCGACAAGCAAAAGACGCCGGACGTCGTTGCGCTCAAGGAAGAGGACGCCTACCCGGCGCTTCCCGAAGACGGTTATGGTTGGGAGAAGCTCTTCAGCGAGCGCATGTGCCGCCACTTTGAAGAGGACTTCGGGCTGCAATGCCGGGTCGCCCGCTACCACAATGTCTACGGCCCCCTGGGCACATGGACGGGCGGACGGGAGAAGGCTCCTGCCGCGATTTGCCGCAAGGTCATCGAAGCCAAGGCCTCGGGCAAACACCAGATCGAGATCTGGGGCGACGGCAAACAGACCCGCAGTTTCATGTACATCGATGATTGCACCCGGGGCACGCAGGCGATCCTGGAGAGCGAAATCCATGAGCCCATCAATCTGGGCAGCAACGAACTGGTCACGATCAATCAGCTGGTGAGTATCGCCGAAGAGATTGCCGGCATCAAACTGGAGCGAAAGTACGACCTCGGTGCGCCCAAAGGGGTCAACGGCCGGAACAGTGATAACACCAAGATCAAACAGTATCTGGGGTGGGAACCTTCGATCCGTCTGAAAGAGGGTCTGCGAAAGACCTACGAATGGATCGAGAGCGAAATGATGGCGGTATCCAGGTAATCAGTACCGTTAATAGTGTGATTACCGATTGATGAAGCACGTCTGTTACTGATTTAGACTGAGGCGACGGGAACCTGTGGGAGTATCAGCAGCGGCGACGGCAAGCGCTCAGTTCCGGCAGATTCTGGGGATCCGTTTCTTTGTAGGCGACGCCGAGGAGGCCATCGCCCGCATCCGCGGCGGTGGTTTGCTGGTGGTTCCGGCGGCGCCCGCGCTCAAAAATCTGGCCCATGATCCGGCCTATCGTGAAGCGCTCCAGGGTGCGGACCTGGTGATTGCCGACAGCGCCTTCATGGTCATGATTTGGAACCGTCTCGAGCACGATTCCATCCGCCGCGTTTCTGGCCTGAAATATCTTTCTTCCCTGCTCAAGCAGCCGGATTTCTACCAGCCTGGCGGCAGCTTCTGGATCATGGCCAGCGAACGAAGTGCGCGCAGAAATACGGCCTGGCTGCGGCGGCAGGGAATTGAGCTGGCCGCGGCCGATCGCTACGTCGCTCCGCTTTACGGTAAGACCATTGAGGATCCGGAACTGCTGCAGCGGATCGATGAGCGGCGTCCCCGTCATATTGTGGTGACCCTTGGGGGCGGCACGCAGGAGCGGCTCGGGCTTTATTTAAGAAGCGAGCTCAACTGCAAGCCATCGATTCATTGCATCGGCGCGGCCATTGCTTTCCTGAGCGGCGACCAGGTGCAAATTCCCAAGTGGGCAGACCGGATGTATTTGGGATGGCTGTTTCGCTGTATTTCGGATCCCCCGCGCTACATGCCCCGCTACTGGGATGCGCGCAAGCTGCTATCGCTGATGATCCGTTATGGCAGCAGCCTTCCGGATTCGCTGAAGAGCACGCCTCCGCCAGGTGTGGAGCTGGCCAAGAACGACTGCATCCCTTCCACGCCCACTACCTCGCGATAGCATCCGGCTGCGATCCTCGTACGTTACCACGAATCGCCCCGCACAAAGTGTCGATGAGCCACATGCAGGTCCCTTCAGACGCATGACGCTCCTGGTCGCGGATGGACAATTAAGTGGGCGGACCCTGAGAGTTTCGATTCCCAACAGGATTGTCATCCCGACCTGGGTCGCTAGCCGTAGTGCAGGGACCGCTGTCTCTCCGACCATGTCCGAACTAACCGCATTCGTGGATCGTCAGCTCTACTGCTGGTTGGTCCGCACGCTGGCGCGCTGGGTTTCGGCGTGCTTGGCTGCGGTCTCAAGCGCCTTTGCCTGGGGCAGGTAATCCAGCGCTTTGTTGATCATGGGATCCCAGTTGGCGCGCACCTTCAGACCCTCTTCCTGGCCAAATTGGGTGGTGAAGATTTCGGCCTTGATGTTGGCCTTGACCCAATCCATCACCGGCGTCAGATCCGCATCGGTGTAGGGAATCTGCTGGCTGGTCAGGAATTGTTTGAAGGAGTCCATGACCGCGTCGTCCACCTGGAAATCCTTGCCTACGGTCCGGTTCGCCATGTAGTGCTTGGCGAAATTGAAGAAGGCGTAGTGCTCCAGCAGCACATCCTGAACCGGAACCGACTTGGGAGTGTCGATCTTGTCGTCCGGGGTAATGCCGCCGCCGCCAAACACGGTGCGCCCGGAGTCGGTGGCCTTGACCTCACGACTCTTCGTATCCTGCGGCTGGTCGTGGTTGTAGTAGTAGTCGTACAGCGAAACGCCGTTGTAATTGCGCTGAATCAGCCGGCCGCTGGGAGTGTAGTAGTGATACGTGGTGAGCGCGAGGCCGGTGTTTTCAGACAAGGGGTAAACGGTTTGCACCAGTCCCTTGCCGAAGGTGGTCTCGCCGGCGATGATCGCGCGATCGTGATCCTGCAGCGCACCGGAAACAATTTCAGCGGCTGAAGCAGTGCCGTGATTCACCAGCACCACGATGGGATATTCGCGGCCTCCGTTGCCATGAGTCGCCCGATACGTCTGTTCGGGGAATGCCCGGCCACGCTGGGAGACGATCACCTGGCCCTTTTCCAGAAACTTGTCGCATACCGCTACGGCCTCACTCAGCAAGCCGCCGGGATTTCCGCGCAGATCGAGAATCAGCCCATCAACGCTGCCGAAGTGATCCAGCGCGTCGGAAAGCTCACGGCCGGTCGTCTCCTGGAAGTTGGTGATGTGCACGTAGCCGACATTCGGCCGGATCATGTAGCTGAGGTCGATGCTGTTGTGCGGAATCTCGTCGCGGATCAGGTCGAACACCAGCGGCTTGGCTGCGCCCTCGCGCGCGATCGTGATCTGCACGTGGGTACCTTTGGGCCCTTTGAGCACGTTGGCAACATCTTCCGAGTTCATGTTGTCGGTGGACTTGCCGTCCACCGCGACAATCACGTCGCCAGGCCGTATACCCGCCTTAAAAGAAGGTGTGCCTTCAAAAGGACTGACCACGACAATCTTGTTGCTCTGCGGCTGAATCAGCATGCCCACGCCGTAGTACTTGCCATGCTGGTCTTCGCGCATCTTGGCGTAGGCTTTGGGATCATAAAAGCTGGAGTGCGGGTCGAGCACGCGCAGCATACCCGGAATGGCGCCGTCGTAGACGGCCTTCTCCGCTTTTTCGCCGGTCAGCGGCTCGGCATAGTTCTGCTCCACCAGGTCGTAGACACTGGTGAAGGAGCGCAGATCATCGCGCAGCGCGGACTCATCGGAACTGGATTGCGCGCCCAGCCTCTGGCTCACCACCGTGCCAAGAAAGCCACAAACCACAAAGAAGAGGAGAATGGAGAACAAAAACCGTCGTGTGCGGGAGGCCATTGTGCGGTAATCCTCAGGGTCCGGAGGCGCAGGGAGAGGGCGGCCCTGCTGCGCGGCCCGGGGTGTTCTTGATCGAAGTATATCATTGGACGTAAGCTGATCTGATACGTACTCAGCGAGCGAAAACAGCAGGAAATCCGGCCTGTTTCCACGCAGCCAGCTACCCGGGAAATCAGGCAAACTACCACGTAAGCACCAGCAAGCCTACCACTTAGCAGCTATAAGAGATGTCCAGACACATGACGTTTTCCCAGTTCCAGCAATCCACGGCGATTTTGATCCTGAGCGTGAGTCTTAGCGCCGTCCCGTCCCTGGCCCAGGCTACCAACGCCAAGACCCCCGACAACGCCGGCCTGCCGGCGCCGCTCGCAGGCAAAGTGGTGGAAGACATCGTCGCCCGGGTGAACGACCAGATCATCACCAGCTCGGACTACGATCGAGCCGCGGAACAACTGGAAGCCGAGGCCAGGCAGCAGGCCGTTCCTGCCCATGAGCTGGAGCAGAAAAAAGCCGATCTGCTGCGCGATCTTGATCGATCAGCAGCTCCTGCTCTCCAAGGGCAAGGAGCTGGGCATCACCGGCGAAACCGAGTTGATCAAGAGACTGGACGAGATTCGAAAGCAGAATCATCTCGACTCGATGGAAGATCTGGAGAAGGCCGCGCAGCAGCAGGGCGTCTCCTATGAGGACTTCAAGGCGAACATCCGCAACAGCATCATTACCCAGCAGGTGGTGCGGGACGAGGTTGGGCGAAGAATCAGCATGTCGCCGGCCGAGGTGCAGCAGTATTTCAAAGCCCACGAGAGTGAGTTTGCCCAGCCGGAATCAGTCACTCTGAACGAGATTTTGATCCCGACCCCGGCCAAGGCGGCGGCCGAGGGGGCGGATGCGGCCGAGGTTGCGGCAGCGCAGGCGCAAGCCGAGGAGATGGAAGAGAAACTGGCCGCGGGGGCAAAGTTCGAAGACTTGGCCAAGCCCTCACCCACCGACCCCAATGCGCCAAAGAGCGTCGTGTTGGGTGAGTTTCGCCGCGGACAGCTGGATAAGGAAATTGAAGATAAGGCCTTTGCCCTGAATGCCGGCCAATACACGCAACCGATTCGGACCAAGCAGGGATTCATCATTCTGCAGGCCACACAGCATAACCCTGGCGGGGAAGGCAGCTTCAAGCAAGTGGAGCCGCAGGTGGAAGAAGCCCTCTTCCTGGAGCGCATGCAACCCAAGCTGCGGGAGTACCTCACCCAGCTGCGCGAAGAGGCGGCGATCGATATCAAGCCGGGAGTGGTGGATACCGGCGCCAGCGGGAATGAAATGCAGTTGACCTACAGCGCCTATACGCCCCCTGCCGCCGAAGAAGAAAAAGAAATTTGCCCGCGCCCGCTTCCGCGGCAAGACGCGGTCCGACTCCGGTCCAGACGGCTCAGACTGCTGCCCCCGCGACCGCTGCCAGCGGCTGCCACGCCGGCCACGCCGGCCACGGCCGCAGCCCGGCAGCCGCGGCCACGCCCGCCACCACACCGGCGACCGACGCAACAGGCAAGCAACAACGACCAGAACGTCCAGAAGCCTGGCAAGCGAGAGAAGATCCGCTTTGGCCAGGCTCCTCGTGAGTCTCTGCCTTCGTCGCAGGTGGCGACCGCGGTCGCTCCGGATGCCGCGCCCGAGCTGTCACCACTCCGGAGAACGCGCTTTGTAAACCCCGACGGCACGGTGAGCAGCACCACCGATGGCGGCGCCCGAACAGCAAGACCCGCCTGAGCGACCGGCCGCCGGTGCACAAGGCAAAGAGCCGAAGTCTACGGATACGCCGGACCAGCCCACTGCGGAAGAGCTGGCGACGCAGAAGGTGCAGAACGCGCCGTTAGGGCTGGCGGACCCTGCTGCGGCGAAAAAGACCAAGCAGAAGGGCGAGAAGACCCGGCTCTCCGACAAGCCGAAGACAGCCGGAGCAAACACCCAGCCCTATCTCGGGCAAGCCTGAAACCGGCCCCGCAGGCCGCCCCGCCGCCAGCCAGCCACCCGTCCCGGCGCACCGGCTGCGGTCCTCCGGGTGCGACCCAACCTTAGTTCAGGCCGAAATGAAAGAAATTTACGTCGCGGACGTAGCCAAATTCGAAAATCAGGCAGTGGTCGCTTTTTTCGCCGTCACGTCCAAGCAATTGCGCAGCCGAAAGGATGGCGGCCAGTACCTGGCGGTCACCCTGGGCGACCGCACCGGCCAGATCGAATCGCGCATGTGGGACAATTTCGCCGAGGTCGCTGCCGGGTTTGAGCAGGGAGACGTGGTCAAGGTCCGGGCGGAGGTTTGCCGCTTTAACGGCCGCTTCCAGCTGAACCTGGAAAAGCTGCGCCGCGCCACCCCGGATGAGTTCGAGCTGGCGGACTATGTTCCCCAGACGCGCAAAAATGTGGACGAACTGTGGTCGGCGCTGGTTCGCTCCGTCGATAGTTTTTCCGACCCTTGGCTGCAGGCGCTGGTGCGCTCTTTTCTTGACGATCCAGAGATCGCGGCCGCCTTGCGTGAGGCGCCGGCCGCAAAATCCCTCCACCATGCCTGGATGGGCGGTCTGCTGGAGCACGTAGTTTCGCTGGTGGGCATTTGCGAGTTGGCAGCGCAGCCATTATCCCGAGATCAACCGCGACCTGCTGCTGACCGGCGCCATCCTGCACGACATTGGCAAGCTGGAGGAGCTGCGCTGGGGCATCAGTTTCGATTACACCCTGGAGGGGCAGCTGGTAGGGCACATCACCATGGGCATCGTCGATGATCGAAAAGAAACTGGCCACGCTGCCCGGCTTTCCTCCCGCGCTCCGCATGTTGGTCGAGCACATGGTTCTGAGTCATCATGGCAAACTGGAATTCGGTTCGCCCAAGCTGCCCATGATTCCGGAAGCGGTGTTGCTCCACTACCTGGACGATCTGGACGCCAAGATGCACACCATGCGCAGTGAATTTGAGCGTCACGAAGCCCAGGGCGGTGAAGCCGGGCGAGATGACGGATTGGGTGCGCTCCATGGACAGGCCGCTGCTGAACACGGCAACATTCCTCAAGCCCAAGGAGTAGAGCATGCACTATCTGCTGAAGACCGAACCCACCGCCTACTCGTTTGCGGAGCTGGTGCGGGAAAAGGAAACCGACTGGACGGGAGTGACGAACCCGCAGGCGGTCAAGAACCTCAGGGCGATGAAGAAAGGCGACAAGCTGGTCATCTATCACACCGGCGACGAAAAGGCGGCGGTGGGTCTGGCTCACGTCAAGTCGGTGGATTTATCCGATCCCAAAGTTCCGCTGGTTCGCATCGCGGCTGGCGCGGCGATCAAGCGGCCAAAAACGCTGGCGGAAATCAAGCAGCAGCCGTTGTTTCAGGAGTCTCCGCTGGTCCGCCAGTCGCGGCTTTCCGTGGTGCCGCTGGACGAGGCGCAGTACGACTGGATCGTGCACAGCTAGCCTTCCATTGCCTAGCCCTTCAAAGTATCCAAGCTCCTTCGAAGTAAAGTGTGCCACCCACTCTATCACTCTATAAGGACGGCTTCTGCGTTTCTCTTCTGAAATCGTCTACAATCGAACGTTAGGTCTCCTCGCCAATAAAGATGCTACGTTTTTCAACGGCTGGTGAATCACACGGCGAGTGCCTCATCGCCCTTATTTCCGGACTGCCTGCGGGCCTCGACGTCGATGTGGAATTTATCGACCGGGAGCTGTGGCGGCGCCAGCAGGGCTACGGCCGCGGCGGCCGCATGCGCATTGAGCAGGATCGGGCCCACATCCTTTCCGGGGTTCGCCATGGCAAGACCATCGGCTCGCCGGTTTCCATCCAAATAGAAAATCGCGATTGGAAAAACTGGACCGAGGTTCTGCCCGTAGCCGCGGGCGACCCGGAAAAGCACAAAGCCGTGGCCTCGCCGCGGCCCGGCCACGCCGACCTTGCCGGCTCGCTGAAGTACAATTTTCCCGATGCCCGCTATGTGCTGGAGCGGGCCTCCGCGCGCGAGTCAACGGCTCGTGTGGCCGCCGGGGCCATGGCCAAATTGCTGTTGAAGCGATTGGGCATCGAGGTCAGCAGTCATGTGGTTCGGGTGGGCCGCGTGGAGCTGCCCTCGAACGCCTCCTGGGAACAGGTTGCGGCGCTGCGCGAACGCGATGAAATCCTGTTGAACTGCGTCGATCCCGCAACCGAAGCAGCAGATGAAGGCGGAAGTGGATCACGTCCTGCGCACCGGCGACTCCATCGGCGGCGTCTTTGAGGTGGTGGTTCACGGCGCGCCTCCGGGCCTCGGCACCTACGCCAATTGGGATGAACGGCTGGATGGCCTGCTCGCCTGGGCGGTGATGTCGCTGCAGGCGGTGAAGGCGGTGGAAATGGGCCAGGGAGTCACCGCGGCTGAGTCTTTCGGCTCCGCGGTCCATGACGCGATCGGCTACAGCGCGGAGGAGATCGACGGCGCAGCGACCAGATTTACCCGCGAGCACAACAATGCCGGCGGCATCGAGGGCGGCATCTCAAACGGGGAAGATATCGTCGTGCGCGGTTATTTGAAACCGATTTCCACCCTGCGCCGGCCGCTCGGTTCCGTCTCCTTCAGCACCCGGGAGTCGACCAAGGCGGCTTACGAGCGGTCCGATGTTTGTGTCGTGCCTGCCGCCGGAGTGGCTGCCGAAGCGATGGTCGCGTTCGTCATGGCGAAGCTCGCGCTGGAGAAGTTTGGCGGCGACTCGGCGGGAGAACTCAGCAGGAATTACCAGGGATACCTGGAGCAGATTCGCCGATTTTAGGAAAGATACTCCCGTCGCATGGTTTACCCGATTGTCAAATTTCCCGACCCCATCCTGCAGCGGCCGGCAGAGCCCGTCACCGCGTTTGATGAGGATCTACGCAAGCTGGTCGACGATATGTTCGAGTCCATGTACGTTGCCCACGGCATCGGCCTCGCGGCCCCGCAGATCGGCATTCCCAAGCGTTTGACGGTGATCGATCTCAGCTTTCAGAAAACCCCCGAAGACAAGATCGCCTTGATCAATCCTGAGGTCGTCACCAAGGAAGGAAAGATCTTCGAGGAGGAGGGCTGTCTCAGCCTGCCGGATATTCGGGAGAAAGTCGCGCGTGCCGCGAAAGTCAAGATACGCGCCCAGGATCTGCAGGGCAATTGGTTTGAACGGGAAGCGGACGAACTGCTGGCCCGCGCCTTCCAGCATGAGATCGACCACCTGGACGGGATTCTCTTCATCTTCCGCATCAGTGCCCTCAAGCGCGATTTTGTGCTGCGCAAGATCCGCAAATTGCAGCGAGCCGGGGAATGGTAGACGAGCGATGAGGCTCGTCTTTTGCGGCACTCCGCAGTTCGCCATTCCTACTCTGCAACAGCTGCTTGCGGCCGGCCATGCGATCGAGCTGGTAGTTACCCAGCCTGATCGGGTGCGCGGGCGCGATCAGGATCCGTCACCACCCCCGGTCAAAGTGCTGGCAGAGCAAGCGGGCTTGCCGGTGGTGCAGCCGGAAAAAATCAAGAACAATCTCGGAGCTTCGTGCTCGCCTGGAGGCGATCCAGCCCGGATGCCATTATCGTGGTCGCGTACGGCCGCATTATTCCGGAATGGATGCTGAACCTGCCGCGATGGGGCAACCTCAACCTGCACGCCTCGCTGCTGCCCAAATACCGCGGCGCCGCTCCTATCCAATGGGCGGTGGCCAATGGAGAGACGCGTCACCGGCGCCACCACCATGCGCCTCGACCAGGGCCTGGACACGGGCGATATTCTGCTGCAGCGATCGTTGCCCATTGAACCCGACCAGACGGCCGAGGAGCTTTTTCCCGTGCTGGCGAAGAGCGGAGCAGAGCCTCATGCTCGAGACGCTCGAAGGACTGGAGGCGGGCGCGATCCAGCCTATTCCGCAGGATGATGCCGGGGCGTCGCTGGCGCCGATCCTCGAGCGCGAAGATGCGCTGGTGGACTTCGCCCGATCTGCCGGCGAGATTTACAACCGCTGGCGTGGTTTTCAGCCCTGGCCCGGAGCCTACACATTCTTCCGCGGCAAAAAGCTGACTCTGCATCGTCTGCATGCCGGCCGGATCCATCGCCGCCCCTCCCGGGGAATTGGTGGTGGAAGGGGATCGGCTTTTCGTGGCCGCGGGATCGGCCACGCGCCTCGAGCTGCTGGAGGTTCAACTGGAAGGGAAGAAGAGAATGCCGGTCGCGGATTTTCTGCGCGGCACCGCTCCTCGACCCGCACGAGAGGCTGGGCGAGTAGTTTGCCCAGCCCCATCTCCCCTGCCCGGAAGGCCGCCTTCGAGCTGCTGCTTGAACTCAGGCGCAAGCCGGAGTCGCACAGTGACGTGCTGCTTCGTTCCAAACGAGTGGAAGCGCTCTCGGCGCTGGATAAAAATCTGGCGACCACCCTGGTGATGGGAGTGCTGCGCTGGCAACTGGTGTTGCAGCAGCGTATCGGTGAAGCGCTTACCAAGAGCAGGAGCCATTTGGCAGACCCGGTGCAAGTCTCACTCGAGCTGGGAGCGCTGCAGCTTCTGCTGCTCGATCGCATTCCGGCGCACGCCGCTATCTTCGAAAGCGTGGAACTTGTCCGGCAGTCGGGAAGTTCCTACGCCGTGGGACTGGTCAACGCGGTACTGCGGAAACTGGCGCAGGCTCCGAAGCTGGAGGCAGCCGACGCTTCGGCCGCCCATCCTTCGTGGCTGGTCGAACGCTGGGTTAGCAGCCTATGGGGCTGGAGACCGCTGCCGCGATCTGCCGCTACGACCAGCTTCCTCCTCCAACCACGATCCGGCTCACCTCGCCGGAGGCGGAAGCGGAAGGTCTGCAGCTGGAAGCGGGCGTCTTTGTGACCCGCGCCAGGCGGGTGGTTGCGGGACGAGGTGCCAGGGGGAGTGCGCATTCAGGATGAGGGATCGCAACTGATCGCGGAGCTGGCGGGCCATGGCAGCCGAGATTCTGGATTGCTGTGCCGCTCCGGGAGGCAAGACCGCCATCCTGGCCGAGCGCAATCCTACGGCTTCGATCACCGCATGTGACATCAGCCCCGCCCGGCTCAAAGGCCATGCAGGGGGTGCTTGGCCAGGGCCCGGCATTCACTTTCGCGTGCTCGATGCCACGGAGCTGCCCTTCCAGAAGCAATTCGATCTGGTGCTCTGCGATGCTCCCTGCAGCGGAACAGGAACGATGGCGCGCAACCCTGAAATACGGCACCGGGTCACGGTGGAGGATTTTCGCCGTCAGCATGATCGTCAGGTACGCCTTCTTTGCTCGGCGATGCGCGCTTTGCGCGAGGGTGGCAGGCTTGTCTACTCCACCTGCTCGCTGGAGGCCGAAGAAAATGAGGATGTGGTGGCTGAGGCCCTGGAGCGGGAGAAGGGTTTCCGGCTGCTTCCCTGGAGAGAGCAAATCCGTGCGTTGGAGCTTGAAGGTACGCTCCACGCGGGCACGCGCGGAGCGGCTATTTCCCGGCAGCTCGCCTGATCAATTCCTGCGCACGTTTCCCGGGTCTATACCCAGGTGACGGCTTTTTTGCCGCCTGCACTCGTACTTCGACGGAACGTCAGGAAGTGAGTGACCCACATCTCGCCGAGACGTGGGTGCTCCACGGAATCGGCTAGGCGCAACACCCGTGTCTGCAGAACGCGTTGACTGGGCGCACCCCGCAAGTATCGTCCGGACCGATGGACCTGCTGTTTCTTTGCCTACTGGGCGACCCTCAAGGGTAATGGTCATGCCCGGTTCGACGCGATGGCCTGCGATGGGAGTCTGGCTCAACACCGTGCCCGCAGGATCCACGGTATCCGCTGGAGCCATTCCCGCATCCCCGGCGGCGGGAGCGGGGCGCGTCCGAGTAGCTGTTCTGCACCGGCCCGACCTTCAACCCCGCGTGCACCAACCAGCGCCGCCGCCGCCGCCAGCGGCATGCCAGTCAATTGCGGCATAACCAACGCCGGAGCCTGGTGGGCGCCGGGGTACTCACCAGCAGGCTCACACTGGGCCGCTCCACCCCGCCTGCCCCCTGCTGCGGATTCTGCGCGATCACCGTGCCCGGCGGAGCACCGCTATAGGGCATCTGCGCGGTCTCTTCGAGGTCCAGCCCCACGCGGCGTACTTCAATCGCCGCTACCCGTTCCTGCTGGCCCACAACCTTGGGAATCGCCACCCGCTGCGGACCCAGGCTCTCGGTCACCCGCATACGCCATTCCCGCCTGACAATGGCGCCCGGCAGAGGAGATTGCGCCAGCACCCGCCCGGCCGGCACATCGACGCTGTAGTACTTGTTGTCGATGCCCAGGTTCAATCCCATGTTGGCCGTCCGGTGCACCGCTTCGGAGACGGTGAGCCCTTGCAGATCCGGAACTTTCACTTCTGCCCCATGGATTGCGAAACGCATGGTAACCACAGCCGAGACCAGCCCCGCCATGGCAAGCGCCAACCCGGCCAAAACCAGGCGGAAGAAATTGATCATGCCGGCTCGCCGTAGGTGATGACGTAATCGATGGTCGCCGCCTTTTCGAGCATCTTCGAAACCGAGCAGTATTTGTTCTTCGACAGCGCGACTGCATCTTCCGCGGCCTTGGCCGAGACGCCCCCGCCTATGTGGTACGTAAGCTGGATGTGGGTGAAGACGCGGGGAGCTTCCGGCGCCTGCTCGGCCACCGCCGAAACCGTCAGCGAGGTGAGCGGTTCCCGTTTCTTGCGCAAAATAGAAACCACGTCCACCGAGGTGCAGCCGCATAGAGCCATCAGCACCAACTCCATCGGACTTGCGCCGGCCTGGTGTGCGGCGTTCGCCATCCATGGTGACGTGATGGCCGCTGTGCGGACTCCGCATCGTACTGCTGGTCATGCTGCCAGGTGACGGTTGCGTGCATTCCTAAGTTTATCGAGTTACGCCAGCCGTACCCGGGCATCCGCGAATCACGCGGTGACATCACATGGTTAACGCTTGACCCCGCGATACAAGCCCGCGATACCGAAGCTGTAGGGGGTCCAGGAAACCTGTTCAAAGCCCACCGATTGCATGGTTTGCAGCAATTCCGGAGGTGCGGGGAACCGCCGAACCGAGCTGGGAAGGTAACGGTACGGTCCGGAGACTCCCGAGATCAGCGAGCCCACCGCGGGCAGAACCCGGCGGAAGTAAAAGGCATACAGCTTGCCCATAAGGCCGCCCGGCTCGCTGAAGTCGAGGATGCCCAGCTCCCCGCCCGGCTTCAACGTGCGGTAGAACTCCTCCAGGCCGGCCCGGTAGTTGGCCAGGTTACGAAAACCGAAGGCGGTGGTGAGCAGATCGATCGAGCCGGCAGGGAGGGGAAGATGGAGCGCGTCTGCCTCCAGGGCAATGCGCTCCCCGGGGGCCGAATTTCGCCGCCCCGCGCAGCAGCATCTGGTGGGCGAAGTCGGCGGCCAGCACCGGCCGTCCATTCTTCGGCCGACGCCGCAGCAGGGCCAGCGTCATATCCCCGGTTCCGCAGCAGAGGTCCAGAATCTGTGCGTCGGGCCGGGCGAGCACCTGGCGAAAGCTGCGTGCCGCCCGGCGCCACCAAACCCGGTCGATATTGCAGGAGAGGACATGATTCAGCAGGTCGTAGCGGGGGGCGATCTGATCGAACATCGAGCGGACAGCGGCGGCCGCGCTGGCTTCGTCCCCGGTCCCCTCCGGTTGAGCTCCAGGCGCCGCCACGGTTACTTGACTGCTTTCGGAGAGCCGGCGAATGGACGCGATGGCGGCCAGCACTTCGGCGTCGGTTACGTCCTCGGCCACCACCGCATTGCCCAGGCCCTGCAGCAGAACGAAGCGGCGCACGCCGGCCCGGTTCTTCTTGTCGCCGGAGGCTGCCTGCAACAGGCGTTTGGAGCTGACCGGGGGCAACGGCGGAGGCTGAAAGTAGCGAATCAGGGCCTCGATACGGCGCGCGGCGTCTGCCGTCACCAGCTTTCGCTGGCGGCTGATGTGGAGCGCCGCGATCATGCCCCAGGCGATCGCTTCGCCATGCAGAAGCGCACGATAACCGCTGGCCGCCTCAATCGCATGGCCGAGGGTGTGGCCGAAATTGAGAATCATGCGCACACCGAATTCCCGCTCATCCTGGCCCACTACCTCGGCCTTGATCCGGATGGAGGCGGCGACCATCTTCTCGAGCGATGCAGGATCGCCCTGGTCGATGGCTTCGCGATGGCTCTCAATGAAGCGGAAGAGGGCCGCATCGCGGATGAGCCCAGCCTTGATGCTTTCATAAATCCCGGCCCGCAGTTCCCGCTGCGGGAGGGTGCGGAGCAGTTCGATATCCGCGACCACCGCCTGCGGAGGATAGAAGCAGCCGACCAGGTTCTTGCCCGTTTGCAGGTTGACTCCGGTCTTGCCGCCCACCGAGGAATCGACCTGGGACAGCAGGGTCGTCGGTACCTGGATGTAATCGATTCCGCGCATATAGATGGCGCTGACAAATCCGCCCACGTCGCCGGTGACCCCGCCACCGAAGGCGATGAGCAGCGAGGAGCGGTCCGCTCCGGCTTTGGTCATCTCGGTGGTCAGCCGTTCCACCTGGCTCATGCGCTTGTGACGCTCCCCTGGGGGCAGAAACAGCACGATCGGTTCCCGGGGAGCAAGCGAAGCCTGCATGCGCGCGCCCCACAGGGCCCAGATCTCCGGCGAGGTTAAGAGAAAAATGAGCTTGCGGGGTTGCCGGCGAGCGCCGGCATGCGCTTCGATAAAGAATCCAGGATGCCGCTTCCCACGGAAACGGTGTATGGCCCGAACTTGGTCGTGACGGAGATCTTGCGCACGGCTTGGTCCATCGTATCGCAGTCCTCAGGCTTGGCTGGTGTGGGGGCGGTCGAGATCAGCGAAGCGGCCGTGGCGGCGAGCACCACCAGGACGATGAATCCGAGCGAGAGCGCGACCGGCACGCTCGACCACTTTCGCCAGCAGCATCTTTCAGCCGACAAACCCGAGAATCGCGGCCAGGCCAAAGTGAAGAAATCGCAGCCGGTCGAGCAGGCCGGCGAGCAGGAAGTACAACGCCCGCAAACCGAGGATGGCGCAGATATTCGAGGTGTAAACCACGAAGGGATGGTGGGAGACGGCCAGCACTGCGGGCACGGAATCAATCGCGAATACCAGATCGACCAGCTCGATGGCGATCACCGCGAAGACGAAGGTCGCCCTGGGGTTGCTGGGCCAACGCCTGGTCCATTGCGCAATCCATCTGGCTGGCGTGGGCGTAGCGCCGGTCTTCTTCTTCGCTCGCAGCAGCCGCAGCGCGGCAACTACCAGCAGCGCGCCGAAGAAGTACTGAATCCATGCGAATCGCTCCAGCAGCGCGATCCCGGCAAAGATGAAAGCGCCGCGCATGACGATGGCGCCCAGGATACCCAGCAGCAGCGCTTTCCTTTGCAGCTCTGGGCTCAGGCCGAAGGAGCGGAACATCAGCAGGAAGACGAAGAGGTTATCGATGCTCATGGAGAGCTCGATCAGATAGCCCGCGGCAAACTCAAGCCCTGTCTGATGGCCCTCAACATGGCCTATCCAAACGCCGAAACACGCCGCCAGGGCCAGCAGAAACAAGACAAAGAGAAAATTGTGGCGGGTTTGGGAGGATGCTTCGCCTCGACCAAGAACCACCAGGTCGACCACGATCAGCACCAGCACCACGACGTGGAAGCCTATCCACCATGCGATCGGAGCGCCATCGAGCATTATCCAATGCTAGCCTACGGGATTTGCTGCAGTTTCTTGTGCTATCGCTGGTTGAGCAGCCGGATGGTCTCCAGGAAGACGTCGCCCACGATGGTGAGGCTCTTCGCGCTCAGCTTGTCCATGGTGTCCTGGGGAGTGTGCCAAAAGGCGTTCTGGTATCCGTAATCGAAATCGATGATGTCGGCGCAGGGCACACCGCGTTGCATAAACGGGGTGTGGTCATCGCCCACCTCTTGTTGCCGCTGAAAGAAGTAGGACTGGTCGCCGAACTTCGCCGCTGCCTGTCCCACCACGTCGAGCAGCCACGGGGTCGAACTCAGGTCCCGTTCCACATCGAGATCGCGGTCCCCAATCATATCGGCCAGCAAAAAGGCCTTGATGCGTTTTAGCGTTCCGTCTGCTTGCCACTTGGCCGCGAGGTGGCGGCTGCCATAGGTCGAATCTGCGTCCGTCCATCCTTTGATCGCCTCTTCTCCGTCAAAGAAGACCAGCCACACGCTATATCCATCCAGCTTTTTGCCGCGGAAGCTGTTGGCCAGTTCCAGCAACAAACCCGTGCTGGAGCCGCCGTCGTTCGCGCCCACGTAGCCGGTATCTTTGAGCGGGTAGTTGGTGTCGTAATGGCTGGCGAGGACGATGATGCCATCCTTGGTGCCAGGAAATTTGACGATGTAGTTGGTCATGGCCAGCGGCCCCGCGGGCGTGGATGCAGTGAAGCTGTCCTTCACCAGGTCGTCTTTGGCGAACTGCCTTTCCAGGAAGGCCTGGGCCTTGGCATGTCCCTTGCTGCCAACCCAACGCGGTCCGGTAGCTACGAACTCCCTGGTGTAAGCGAGCGCACGATCGCCGTCAAAGCGGGGGAGAGGCCTGCGCCATGGCCACGCCGCCCATCAGGCAGAAGAGCAACGCCGCGGCGAGCGAGCGGGAAAGCTGGGCACAGGATTCATGTCTGCTGCTTGAGCCGGTTTCTCCGCGTCGGATGGACCATGTAAGCGACCCCGATACTCACCAGGTAGAGCATCAGCATGGGCGCGGCAAAAACGCACATGGTCAGCACATCGGGAGTGGGGGTGATAATCGCGGAGATGATGAAAATGACCAGGATGGCGTAGCGAATATTCTTCCACAGCCAGCCTGCGCTCACGATGCCGAAGAGAGCCAGAAAGAAGACCAGGATCGGCAACTCAAAAGTGATCCCCAGGCCCAGGATCACGGTCATGAAAAGTTCCGTGTACTCGCCCACCGTGACCATCGGCCTGAACTGAGAGCCGTAGCCGATGAGGAAGTTCAGAGCGCCAGGATAAACGTAGTGATAGCCGAAAAAAGCGCCGGCCAGAAAGAGTCCGACCGTGGCCGTCATGAAGGGCAGGATGTAGCGCTTCTCCTGCCGGTAGAGACCGGGAGCGATGAACAGCCACACCTGGTACAGGATGAACGGCGAAGCCAGGATGGCGCCGCCCACCAGGCTGATTTTGATGAAGAAATTGAATGGGTCTACCGGGTTCAGATAGACCAGATGGGGGTCCAGGTTGTGCGCCTTGAGCGCCGAAACAATGGGCTTCTCCATGAACGCCGAACAGCTTCTCGCGGAAGCCGTAAGCGACGAAGAAAGCGATGATCAGGTAGACGCCGGAATGGATGATGCGCTTGCGCAGTTCCTCCAGGTGTTCCAGGAGGCTCATGCCCGGCAATTCCGCTCTTTCCGTTACCGCCGTCCGGGCCCGGTCCACAATGTCAGTCATGATGGGTGGTTGCCTGCTCCGGCTCGCGCTCGAGGCCGTTGCTCGGCCAGTTCCGGGTGGTCGCCGGCGACTGCTTCGAGCTCCGCAACTTCCTCATGCACCGGGATCACCCTCGCCGACGGGCTTTCCGTGCTCACCGTAGTTCCGTTGCTGGGCGGCCGTATGGTCAGGGTCTCGGAAGCGGGTTCCGGCGGGCGCTGGGGTGACCGGCGGGGCCGCGATCTGCTTCTGGCGATCGGCCAGCTCGGCGGCGCGTAACTCTTCCTCAATCTGCATCTTGAACTCGTTGCTGGCGCGCCGGAATTCGAGCACCAGCTTGCCCAGCTGGCGCCCGATTTCCGGCAGCTTTTTGGGGCCAAAAATGACCAGCGCCAGTCCGAAAATGAAGATCGTGTCGGGCAAACTCATCGCTCTGTCATGATACCTGCCCCGCCAAGAGGCCACAAATCAGCCGGCGAGTCGCTCATAGGAACGTTTCAGCTGACTTTGAGATGTTCGGGGTGTATTACCATAGGGTTTAGACGAAGGTCGGATCGATGAAGACATTCTCCCTTGACGAGGCGCAATCTCTGTTGCCGATTCTGGAATCCCTGCTGCGGCGGGCGATCGATGCCAAGGCGAGTGCCGGTCTGGTCGAAGCAGATTTGCAGATGCTCAGCCAGAACATCTTCCTCTCCGGAGGCATGCTGGTGGATGTGGCGGCGGTGGCGCGTAAACGCATGGCCCAGCGCGCCGCGGTCCAGCAGGCCCAGGATGCGATCCAGGAAATCGATTCGATTGGGGTCCAGGTAAAGGATCTGGACAAAGGGTTGCTGGATTTCCCATGCCAGGTTGGGGAGCAGATCGTTCTGCTCTGCTGGCAGACTGGGCGAAGCAAAAATCGATTACTGGCATACCGTAGAAGCCGGATTCCAGGGCAGACAGCCGCTGGACGAACGTTTCCTCAAGAGCCGGCCGGAACGACCGAACTAAGACCGCTGTCAGGTGCCCTCATATCTCGGCGCTTTTTGCGAGATGCGGGAAAGAAACTCAACCAAAAGCAGAACCCGTCGGTAACCAGCCGCTTTTCCCACATCTCGCAAACACGAGATATGGGGCACCCACAATTCGCCCGAAACAGCCTGTGTAGTCAACTGTCTTACTAACCTGCTCCAACCTTCCCCGGCGGCTGTTAGACTGCAACCGGCCGTCGATGCACGAAAAACACACCACGCACGCCAGCCTCACGCTCCTGCTCGGCACGCTGATCACGGACCGGCAGGGCCGCGTCCAGGGCCGGCTCAAAGACGTTGCGGTGGCGACCGGACCGGCCGCGGGAAATGTCGCCGGACTGCTGCTCAAGACGCGCGAGGGAGCCAGGCTGGTAGCCGTGAAGGACATACTGCAAACGCCGGCCGGAACCCTCGAATTGCGCGAGGATGCCCTGCTGCAACCCCTGCGCGGCGATGAAAACCTGCTCCTGCTGCAGCAAGACGTGCTCGACCGGCAAATCATCGACGTGCACGGGAGAAAGGTGGTGCGGGTCAACGACGTCGACCTGCAGTGGTATCCGCACAACGGCCGCGAGGGACTGCGGGTGGCTGAGGTGGCGATCGGACTGCGTGGCGCCGTACGCAGGCTGCTCAAAGGCGTCGATGCCCAGGCATACGCTGGAAAACTTCGCCATGCACTTCCGCGCCAGCATCATTCCGTGGGAGTTCGTGGACCTGATTGAAGTGGATCCGGCGCGGCGGGTGAAGCTCAAGATCGAACATGAGCGGATTGCTCATATGCACCCCTCCGATCTCGCGGACATCCTGGAAGACCTGCCCCCGCCCGAGCGGGAGGCCATCTTTGTCTCCCTCGATGAGGAAGTAGCGGCAGAAGCGCTGGAGGAAGTAGACCCTCGTCTGCAGAAGTCCCTGCTCGAATCGCTCGACTCCGGCCGCGTGGCCGACATCGTGGAAGAGATGGATCCCGGCGCGGCCGCCGATCTGCTGGCCGAGCTCTCCGACGAGCGTTCGGAGGCGATTCTCGAGGAAATGGAGCCGGAAGAGCGGCAGGAAGTGGAGGACCTGCTCGAATTCCGGGAGGATTCCGCCGCCGGCAGAATGACCACCAGCTATGTGCAGGTCGCCTCCGGCGCCACCGTGGCGGAGGCGGTGCGGGCGCTGCGCGAGTTCGATGGCGACCCGGAGGGCATGACCGAGATCTATCTCACCGGGAAAGACGATGTGCTCGAAGGAGTGGTCCCGCTGGCGCGCCTGATCCTGGCGCTCCCGGAAACGCGGGTTGCGGTTCTGTCCGAGCCGCGCATCATTTCCTGTCCATGCGGAAGCTCACCAGGATGAAGTCGCGGAGCTGTTCGACAAGTACAATCTGCATGCGCTGCCGGTGGTGGATAGTGCCAACCGCCTGGTGGGCGTGGTGCAGGCGGACCATGTCATCGCGTTCTTGCGCGCCAAACAATGAATCATTGCTGCTTTGCCGTAGTTCGATAACGAAATTCAAATTGAAATCTTCACCGACCGATGCTCAAGCGCTGGCGAATCCGCATACTGCTCTTCCTCGCCGTGCTGGGGCCGGGCTTTATTACCGCCAACATCGATAACGACTCCGGCGGCATTCTCACCTACTCCAATGCCGGAGCCCAGTTCGGCTACACCCTGCTGTGGACCATGATCCCCATCACCGTGGCTTTGCTGGTGGTGCAGGAAATGTGCGCGCGCATGGGGGCGGTTACCGGCAAGGGCCTGAGCGATCTCATCCGCGAAGAGTTCGGGCTGCGCATGACGTTTCTGTTGATGCTGCTGCTGGTGATCGTCAACTTCGGCAACGTCATGGCGGAGTTCGTCGGCATCGCCGGCAGCATGCAGCTCTTCCATATCAGCAAGTACATCTCCGTGCCGGCCAGCGCCTTGCTGATCTGGTTCCTGGTGGTCAAGGGAGATTACAAGCGGGTCGAGAAGGTCTTTCTGGCGGCGTCGGTTTTCTATATCGCCTATATCGTCACCGGCGTGCTTTCCCAGCCCAGCTGGCACGATGCCATGGTGGCCACGGTGGAGCTGCCGCGGGGCTCCATATGGCACTCTAAAAGTTACATTTATATGATCGTGGGCGTGATTGGCACCACCATCTCGCCCTGGATGCAGTTCTATCTGCAGTCTTCGATCGTGGAGAAGGGGGTCACGGCGAAGAGCTACGGGGCTTCGCGTCTCGACGTCATCATCGGATCGTTCTTCACCAACATCGTGGCCTGGTTCATCGTGGTCGCTTGTGCCGCCACGCTGTTCGCCCACGGCATGGGAGCGATCAGGGAAGCGGCGGACGCGGCCGAGGCGATGAAACCGCTGGCCGGACAGCTATGCTTTTCTGTTGTTCGCCGTCGGGCTGTTCAATGCTTCGCTTTTTGCCGCCTCCATCCTGCCGCTTTCCACTGCCTATACGGTTTGCGAGGGGCTGGGTCTGCAGTCCGGCCTGGATGGCGGCTTCAAAGATGCGCCGGTCTTCTACTGGCTGTATACCCTTCTGGTGGCCGGCGGAGCGCTCGCCGTTCTGTTTGTTCCCAACGCCAAACTGATCAGCATGGTCATCCTGTCGCAGGTGTTGAATGGCGTGCTGCTGCCCCTGGTGATCGTCTTCATGCTGCTGCTGATCAATCGCAAGGACCTGATGGGCGACTACGTAAACTCCCGCTGGTTCAACGCCGTGGCTTGGCTCACGGCGGCGGTCGTCATTGTGCTGTCGTTGGTCATGATGTTTACCGGCGGCGGTTCCAGCTAACGCTGTAATACGATGAGAGTTCAAGGTCTATTTTGGACGTCGAAACCGCTCCCAACTCCGTAGCCGCCAAGCTGGAGCCGCCGGCGAAGCGGAGCACCTCGTCGGCTCTGGGCTGGACTTTTTGCTCTTTGTCGTCCTTTGGGCGGCTTTTTACGGACTGTTCCGCGGCCTGCCCTACCTGAAGAATGGCTCCGACGTGGTGTTTAGCGCCAAGCTGCAATGGGAGCAAAAGGGCCAGGTCTTTCCCGCCGATCCCCAGGTGACCCGGGTATTGATTTTCGGCAACAGCAAGATCCTGGCGGGTTTTGTTCCCGCCTGGTTCGACCAGATGAGCTTCGGCGAACCATCGGAAGGTCTCCTCCTTCAATTCTGGTTTTCCGGGAAGCGATTTGTTTTTGCCGCCGCTGGAGGCGATGTGCGCGCGAGGGCAGGCTCCCAACGTGCTGCTGCTCACCCTGCCGTGGAGGCGCGATCCACCCCGGCGCGGCATCTTTCATTTCATTCCCGACGACCACGCCGTGATCGATCACCTATTTCCCTTTCGTAATTTTCTGCGCGATCTGACCGCTTTTCTGCTCGCTGCGCCCAGCCACGGCGGCGTGATGAGCTATTACCGCGAGTCGGAAGAAAACGAGCGCGCAGTGATCGCCGAGCGGGGCTACCACCTGATCACCGAGCAGAGCCATTTTCCCGGCGGGCGCCTGCCCGACGATTTCCATCTCGCAATCCGACCAGCCCACGGAAAGACTCCCGCGCATTGCGCCTGCGCCAAGCGCGCAGATTGGCCAGCTCAATCAATTGATCCGGCAGTATCACATGGACTGCTACTACGTGCCCTTTTACCTCCGCGATGGGGAAGCCGCGCCCGCGGCAGCAGTATGACGCTGCCTTTGCCGCGCAGGTCGAACATGCCACCTCGTGCAAGCTGCTCGGTCCTGACTACTTTCCTCTATCCCAACCGGCTGTTTGCCGATCAGACGCACCTCAACCAAGCCGGCGCGCGGGTGTATACGGAGGCTTTATTTCAGCTGCTGAAGGACAGCCCCCATGCTCTTCAATAGCTTTCAGTTCCTGTTCTTTTTCATCGTGGTGTGGCTGCTTTTTCTGGCCACGCGAGGCACTGCCCGCAAAATTATTCTGCTCGTCGCCAGCTACTACTTCTACATGTGCTGGAGCACGCGGTACATCTTTGTGATCTGGGCCATCACGCTGATCGACTATGTGGCCGGCCTGCAGATAGAAAAGGCGGAGCAGCCCGGGCGCGCCGTCTCTTCCTGGGTGTAAGCCTCTTTTGCAACTTGTCGCTGCTGGTCATTTTCAAGTATTTCAACTTTCTGACCGGCTCTCTCCGCAGCGCGACCCATCTCTTTGGATTGCAGTATGACCCGCCTTTGCTGGCGATCATTTTGCCGGTTGGTCTTTCCTTCCACACCTTTCAGGCGATGAGTTACACCATCGAGGTTTACCGGCGGAGAGTACCGGCGGAGAAGAATCTGCTGGAATACGCGCTCTACGTGGCCTTCTTTCCGCAAATGGTTGCCGGGCCCATCGAGCGGCCTTACGAACTGCTGCCCCAGTTTCATCGCGAGCCGAGAGTCACCTTCGAGGGCGTTCGGGCGGGGATGGTGCAGGCCCTTTGGGGGCTGTTCAAGAAGATGGTGCTGGCCGACAATGTCGCCGATTTTGTAAAGCTCGTTTATGACACGCCGCGGCATTACAACGGGGCCGCGCTGTTGCTGGCGACGTTGCTGTTTTCCATCCAGATTTACTGCGATTTTTCCGGCTATACCGATATTGCGTTGGGCTTGGCGCGGATGATGGGCTACGAGCTGCGTATCAATTTCATGCAGCCGTACTTCAGCCGTTCGGTGGGTGAGTTCTGGAGGCGATGGCACATCTCGCTCTCCACGTGGTTTCGCGATTACCTCTATATCCCGTTAGGCGGCAATCGTGTGAAGCTGTCCCGGCACTATGCCAACCTGATGATCACCTTTGTGATCAGCGGGCTTTGGCATGGGGCCAATTGGACCTTTGTCATCTGGGGCTTCCTGCACGGTCTTTACCTGATCGTGGCCCAGGCCACTGCGCCAGCTTCGTGCCGCGACTTCGCGCGTGCCCCGGCTGAGTGTCTCTGCAAGAGTGTTGGTGACGTTCAGCCTGGTGACGTTCGCATGGATATTTTTTCGCGCCAACACGCGTAGGGGACTCCTGGTTTATCGCCACTCATCTTCTGCCCCTGGGGCGGCTGGATCCTTTGTTGCTGAAGGTAGGCGGATTCAGCCGCGCCACGGCTCCCTACCTGGTTTTGTCGATCGTCGCCATGTTCGTGGTCGAGTGGTGGATAGCCCATCCCTCGCGCGTGCCCCGGCTCTGGGCCCGGCCGGCCTTTCGTGCCTTGGCTTACAACGCCTGTATCTACGCGATCGTGTTCTTCGGCTTCTTTGGCCATCGTGACTTCATCTATTTTCAGTTTTAGAGGGAAGAAAACAGCAGGTCCCTCCACTACGCTACCTGCGGTCGGGATGACAATTCTGTGTGATGAACGGGTAGTCGCCGTTCATCAACACAGAATTGTCATCCCGACCGCAGCGTAGCGTAGTGGAGGGACCTGCTGTTTTCTTCCCGGAGTATCCCAGTCCCGTTAAAGCAGCTTGCCCGCGGCGAACTCGCGGATGAGGATCCGGTCGGCGGCAAGAAAGTCGTACCGGGTCAACTCGCGCAGCGGGCACCAGCGCAGATCATTAAAGATGCGGTTGGTCATTTCGCCGGCGAATTGGTGAACCGCGAAAAATTGCAGATCGATGGCAGTTCCGCTGCGGTAGGTATGACGGGTGTGCGCGACCCGATTGCCGATATCCGCGGCAATGCCCAATTCCTCATCGAGTTCACGCCGCAGGGCTTGTTCCGCGCTTTCGCCAACCTCTACCTTGCCCCCGGGAAACTCCCATTTCAGGGCCATGGGCTGGTCGGGCCGCCGCTGACAGATCAAGACCTTCTGCTCCCGCAGGATCAGTGCGGCCACCACGAGCCGAACGACCTTAACGTCGGTTCTTGATCGCTGGTCTTCTCTGCACGCTCATATGATCTTAGACGTTCCCCGGGCAAGACCGTCTGGAGCGCTGAGCAATCATGCCGAGCCGGGCAGAATGCCTTCCGGATAAAAGATCGGCCAGCCATGCTTCGCCGCTATTTGCAGCAATGCCGGCGTGGGGTTCACGGGATAAGCCTGGCGCGCAATCTCCAGCATCGCAGCGTCGTGAACGGAGTTTCCAAAGACCACATCCGGAGCCGCGACGCCGGCTTTGGCCAACGACTGGGCTTTGCCCTCGCCCGTGGGAACATCGAGCAGCTTGCTGGTAATGACGCCGGCCACCACTTCGGCCCGCGCGGAGATGACCCGGGACGGCGGAATGCCGAAGCCGCGTACACCCTCTTCGATCACCCAGTTGTTGGTCGAACTGACTACCCAGATCTCGGCTCCGCGATCGGTCAAAGACGCCGACCAGGGAGCGCATTTCGGGGAAGATCTTGTCCGCGAACCGCGATTGGAAAAACGCGGCCGCCGCCCGGCGGATTTCCAATTCGCTCAGGCCATCGTAGATCTGGACCATTTCCCCGCACATGGCGAGCTCCGAGACCTTACCGGCACGATAAAGGCGGTAGCGGGAATCGATCCAATCACTCGCGTTGCGGGAGACGATGCCCTCTTCGATCGACCAGACCATGAAGTCGTATCCCGAGTCTCCGTCCCATAGCGTTCCATCGCAGTCGAAGACGGCAACCGCGGGCTCACGGGAGAGAACTGAATGGATAAAGTCTTTGGGGGAAAGATGGACGCTGTTGCTGGACTTGCTGCTGGTCAAAGCGGGATGGCGCTCCTGGCGGGGCCCAAGCCCCTGTTTGTATTGTCGGCGATCTGAGGCAATTTTGCACTCCTGGCATGAACGAGCCATAAATCTTCGCATGGCTGTCTCTCTTGGTTCCTGCGCGGCCGTCCGCGTCGATCAGGAGTGCCGGAAGGGGATAATCGAGCCTGTGCGGAACAGCATCATGCGCCAATACCTTACCTATCTGCGGGTGGAAAAGGGCCTGCGGCCGCTGACCTGTGAGGCCTATCAACGGGACCTCTCGCTTTTCGCCGAATACCTCGAAGGCGCGCATGGCGCTGCCGATGACCGCCGGCCAAGGGCAGGTGGCCGGTTTTCTCGAGCACTTGCAGAAGCATGGGGTGCAGTCGCGCTCGGTGGCGCGCAAGCTTTCCTGCCTGCGCGGCTTCTATAAATGGCTGCTGCTGGACAAGCGCATCGCGCACGATCCCGACGGTGAACCTCGAATCTCCTGCGTCCTGGAAGGTTCTGCCCAAAGCGCTGGCGCAATCCGAGGTGGAGCAGATGATGGAGCAGGCAGGGACTGCGGCCAATCATCCCCAGGCGGATGCCGTGGCCCTGCGCGATCGCGCCATCGTGGAGATGCTTTACGCGGGAGGGGTGCGCGTCTCCGAGCTCACCGGGCTGGGGGTCGAAGATCTGTCTCTGGCGGAAGGACGGATGCTGGTGCGCGGCAAAGGCGACAAGGAGCGCATTGTGCCCCTGGGGCGGATTGCGGTCGAGGCTCTGGATGCCTATTTGACCCGCGGCCGGCCGGGGCTGGCGATCCGCCCCGGAGAGAGCCGGCTTTTTCTCTCCGTGCGCGGCGCGGCGCTCACCCGGCAATGGATATGGCGGCTGGTGAAGCGCCTGGATGCCCGCGCCAGCCCGCACGTCATGCGCCACAGTTGCGCTACGCATATGGTGGAGAACGGAGCCGATCTCAGGACTGTACAAACCCTGCTGGGGCACGCGGATATCTCGACCACGCAGGTCTATACCCACCTCGCGCTGGGGCGGCTGAAAGCGGTGCATCGGGCCCACCATCCGCGGGCCACACGAAGGGCCGGAAAGTGAAGCCGCAAGCCACTGCGGTTAGCGGAGGAGTTCCTGGCCATGCTGGCGCATGAGCGGGCCGCGTCTCCGCACACCTTGCGCGCCTATCAGCGCGAAGTTGGCAATTTTGCTGCCTACCTGGTTCGAGCACGGTGGGCCCAACGGCGAAATGCGCAGCGTGGATCATCTGCAGATTCGTGGCTATCTGGGCGAGCTCTACGACCGCGGATTGGCCAAGGCGTCGGTGGCCAGGTCTCTGGCAGCCATTCGTTCCTGGTTCCAGTGGATGGCCAGAGCGGGGCACGTTTCGAGTAATCCGGCCGCGCTGGTGGCCACTCCCAAGTTGCCTAAACATCTACCGCGGGTGCCTTCGATCGAGCAGATGAACCAGCTGGTGGATACCGCCTCGTCGGAGGAGGCCGCGGCATGGCCGGAGCGGGATCGGGTGATCTTCGAGCTGCTTTATGGATGCGGCATCCGCAACGCCGAACTGGTGGGGCTGAACCTGGGCGACGTCCACTGGGCGCGGGAGGTGATCCTGGTACGGGGTAAAGGGCGGAAACAGCGGTATGTTCCATTGGGGGACGCAGCGGCGGAGGCGATTCGCGCCTATCTTCCGTCGCGGGGGATCAAGCTTGCGGGGAAGGCAACCGAGGCCCTGCTGTTGAACCTGCAGATGAGAGGAACGGGACGGCTGACGACCAGGAGCGTCGGGCGGATCGTGAAGCGAATCTCGCTGGCCAAAGGATTGCCGGCGGAGATCCATCCGCACACGCTGCGCCATGCCTTCGGCACCCACATGCTGGAGGAGGGTGCCGATTTACGGGCCATCCAGGAGCTGTTGGGGCACGAGCGCCTCTCGACCACACAGCGCTACACCCAGTTAACGGTCGGGCAGGTCACGCAGGTTTACGACCGGACGCATCCTCGGGCTAAGTAGGAACAGCAGGTCCCTCCACTACGCTCCCCCGGATTTCCTGTGAAACTTGGTGGCGTTGACGAACTTCATGCGCCTTTCTTTACGGAAAGGCGCATACGCGGCCTTGTCCAGTGCTGCGTGGCAGGAAATCCGGGGGAGCGTAGTGGAGGGACCTGCTGTTTCTTTACCTCTACAGCGAGGCGATGGCGGTTGCCTCATCCCGGTGCAGGGCGGCGTACTTGGTAATACCGACCATGGTGAAGACCTTCTGGAAGTGCGGCGTGAGCCCAAAGGCGGCGATGGTTTGGTCCGCTTTGCTGGCTTCCATCAACATCTGGATCACCAGGGCAATTCCACTCGAATTGATGTATTCCACTTTGGAGAAATCGATCAGGACCGGGCGGCTCTTGACCACGCCCTCGTAGGTCCCCAGCACGGTGTCGCGTGAACTACTGGAAATATCGCCCGTGAAGCGAAGAACGGTGACCGGCCGGCCATTCGCGGCAAGAACCTCATCCACCTTTGCTTTTGTCTCCGTCTGCACGTTACTCACTCTCCTTGGCCAGCTTGATGACCAATCGTACGTAGCTTCCTTTGCCAGCGCTTCCCTTAACCCACTCGGCTTCATCCACCAGCGACTGGATCAGGAACATGCCCATGCCCCGGGGATCCTCCTCGCCATGCATCTTGCGGTCGATGTCCGGCTTGGAGGGCGCTTTGCTGATACCGGAGCCGGTATCCATCACTTTAACCTCCAGCGCCTCGTCGCTGGCAGACAGAATCACACCGACGCAGAGGTTATCATTCAAGCGGTTGCCGTGCTCGATGGCGTTAATGCACGCTTCGGCCAGTGCGGTCTTCAGGTCTTCGATGCGGGCGTCGGGGAAGCCCATGAGCTTGGCTACGCTGGCAGCCGTGCCCATCGCTACTTTTTCGAAGCCCAGCCGCGATGGGAGCTTTACTTCCACCGCCGTGCCCCTGGTTTCAACCATTTTGCTTCCCCCGAAACTGCTTTAGGCGTGCATCCGCACCAAGGCGAGCGCCGTCATGTCGTCCTGCTGCGGCTCTCCCCTGGAAAATTCAACCAATTGTTGCCATAGGACCTTGAGGATAGCAGTACAATCCTCCGACTTGCACTCTCGAAATGTTGCCAGCAAACGCTCTGGACCGAATTCGTCATCGCCCTGAAACACTTCCGTGAGCCCATCGGTGTAGAAAAGCAGCCGCGATCCGGGCCGGAAGGCCAGGGATTCGGAGCGGTATTCCATCATGGGCACCAGCCCTATGGGCGTGCCGCTAGCCTCAATCTCGTGCACCTGTATTGCCATCGGCAATGAGAAAGCCAGGGTTGTGGCCGGCATTGACCACTTCGACGGTATGCGTCTCCGGGTCCAGCCTGAGAAAGATCGCGGTCACGTAGCGGCGGCGGGCCTCCTGCCCTTCGCCGTAGTGATGCTGGTTCATGCGCGCGGCCAGTTCGGCCAGCGGCAGCCCGGCCAGCGCCATGGCACGGAAGGCGGAGCGAAACGAGGTGGCGACAATGGCAGAGGCCAGGCCCTTGCCCGCGACATCGGCCACCACCATGATCTCGCCCCCATCCGGGAGACTCACAATGTCCACGTAGTCACCCCCGACCTCGTAACAGGTGCTGGAGCGGATGGCGACGGAATACCCGGAAATCTCCTTCATTTGCTGGGGCAGCAGGCTGCGCTGAATCTCGCGCGCAGCGTTCAGATCCTGTTGCACCCGGGCCCACTCGACCGCGCGCTCATGGTAGTGCGCATTCTCGACTGCCACTCCCGCCTGCAGCACCAACCCTTCCAGGAAATCCTGTTCATAGAGCGAAAGGGTCTTGCCCGGTCCGGGGTCCACCACCAGCTCGGTCAGCTGCTCTCCGTCTTTGCTCAACAGGGCAAACCGGGGGCAGTCATCCCATGGCTTGGGGCGCATCTCACCCACGGTAAGAGGGGGATCGGTGACATGAGCCCCGGCCATTTCCAGCTCCCGCACCACGATGCGCAGAACCGATTGCAGCACCTCCTCGGGCCGCACCGCCGCATGCACCTGGCGGGAGACCTCCAGCAAAGCCTGCAGGCGGGCCACCTGCTGTTGCAGGTCAATAATGTCGGCGTGATTTTTTGGAAACGACGAAGTCGACATGGGTTGGCCGCGTGCTTTCTCTGGATTGTTTGCTGACGGATATACTACAAGAGGCAGAAACGGTCATAATTTTATGGAAACCAAACTCGCTGTTCCCGCGCAATCGAAATTTTCTGAAGAGGTAGCAGAGTGGATTGAGGCCTTTGACGACCTCGTGGTAGGCGAAGGTCATGAACAAGCCGCGGAGCTGATTGCGGCATTACGCCAGCGGGCGCGGGAAGCAGGCATTTCCACCCCCAGCGCGCTAACCACCCCCTACCTGAATACCATTCCCAAGCATAACGAGGTGCCCTACCCCGGGGACCGCAAGCTGGAGGAGCGGCTGGAAGCCCTTATCCGCTGGAATGCGATGGCCATGGTGCATGGCCAGAATAAGAAGGATGCGGGCATTGGCGGCCATCTCTCCACCTACTCCTCGCTGGCCACTCTGCTTGAGGTCGGCTACGAGCATTTCTTCCACGCCACGTATGCCGACCAGCCGGGCGACTTTATCTACTTTCAGGGCCACGCTTCGCCCGGAGTCTATGCCCGCGCCTACCTGGAAGGACGGTTCGATGACGAGCGGCTGCTGAATTTCCGCCACGAATTGCGCGGGAAACCCGGGCTGTCCTCCTATCCTCATCCCTGGCTGATGCCGGATTTCTGGCGCTTTCCGACCGTTTCCATGGGGATTGGCCCGCTCAATGCGATCTACCAGGCGCGCTTTATGCGCTATCTCGAGAACCGCAGCCTCATCCAGAAAACCGAGCGCAAAATCTGGGCATTTGTCGGCGATGGCGAGACCGATGAGGTGGATACGCTCGGCGCGCTCGGCGTTGCTTCGCGGGAAAAGCTCGACAACCTGATCTTTGTGGTCAACTGCAACCTGCAGCGGCTGGACGGCCCGGTGCGCGGCAACAAGCGCATCATCGATGAGCTGGAAGGCACTTTCCGCGGGGCAGGCTGGCATGTCATCAAGGTGGTCTGGGGCAGCGACTGGGATGAGCTGTTCGAGCGCGACTCCTCCGGCTTGCTGCTCAAGCGCATGGAAGAGTGTGTCGACGGAGACTATCAGGCGTTCAAGGCGAAGGGCGGCGCCTATCTTCGCCAGGAGTTTTTCGGCAAGTATCCCGAGCTGCTGGAAATGGTGAGCGACAAGACCGACGAGCAGCTGGAGAATCTGCATCGCGGCGGCCACGACCGGGTGAAAATTTACAACGCTTACCGCAAAGCGATCCATCATCACGGCTCACCCACCGTCATCCTGGCCAAGACGGTCAAGGGCTACGGCATGGGCGCGAACCAGGCGCGCAACGCGTCGCACCAGGAAAAGAAACTGACCGACAGCGGCTTGGCCCAGTTCGTGAAGCGCTTCAAGATCCCCGTTCCGGAGCAGCAGGCAAAGCTGGTAAGCCCTATCGGCCGGCGGCGGACAGCCCGGAGATTGTCTACCTGCAGGAGCGCCGCCGTGCCCTGGGTGGCTATCTACCCCACCGTGAGGCGCCCAAGCTGGAGTTCAAGGCTCCCCCGCTGAAGGAGTTCAGCGAGTGGACGGCCGGCTCCAAGGGGCGAGCGGTTTCGACCACCATGGGATTTGTCAGCATCCTGCGCCATCTGCTGAAGGATCCGGCAATCGGCAAGCTGATCGTGCCCATCGTTCCTGACGAAGCCCGGACGTTCGGTCTGGAATCCGCCATTCGGCAAGTAGCCATCTACGCCTGCGAAGGGCAGAAGTACACGCCTCACGATAACGACATGCTGCTCTACTACCGCGAGGAGCAGGATGGCCAGATTCTGGAGGAAGGCATTACCGAAGCGGGTTCGATGGCTTCCTTTACCGCCGCTGGCACTGCCTACTCCAATTACCGCGTGCCCACGATTCCGTTCTACATGTACTACTCGATGTTCGGCTTCCAGCGCGTGGGTGACATGATCTGGGCTTTTGCGGATTCGCGCGGCAAGGGTTTCCTGATGGGAGGAACCGCCGGCCGCACCACCATGCTGGGAGAAGGGCTGCAGCACCAGGACGGGCATAGCCACGTGCTGGCCAGCACTGTTCCCACCTGCCTCAGCTACGACCCGGCCTACGTCTATGAGCTGGCCGTGATCCTGCAGGATGGCATCCGCCGCATGTACCAGCAGGGCGAGCCCATCTTCTACTACATCACCATGTACAACGAGGACTACGCCATGCCGGCCATGCCGGAGGGGGTCCGCGAAGGCATCGTGCGCGGCATTTATCGCTTCCAGGCGGCTCCCGGCGGCAAGGCCATAGCCCAGCTCTTTGGCAGCGGGCCGATTCTGAACGAAGTGGTCCGGGCGCAAGGCATCCTGGCGGAGAAGTATGGCGTGCAGATGCGATGTCTGGAGCGTTACCAGCTACAACGAGCTCAGGCGCGAAGCGCTGGGCGTGGAACGCTGGAATCGTCTGCATCCGGCGCAGCCGGAGAAGGTTCCCTACATCCTTGAAACGCTAAAGGGAGCCGAGGGCCCAATCATCGCCGCCAGCGATTACATGAAGGCCGTGCCCGATCAGTTGTCCCCTGGCTCTCGACCCGGCTGGTGTCGCTGGGCACGGACGGCTTTGGCCGCAGCGACAACCGTGAATATCTGCGCCGCCACTTCGAGGTGAACGCCGAGTCGATTGTGGCGGCCACGCTCTCCAGGCTGGCGCGCGAGGGCAAGTTCGACCAGGCGCGGGCCCAGGAGGCATTCGTGGAACTGGGCGTGGACACGGAAACCGCCGATCCGGCCTACCTGTAGTCACAAGGCGGTGGGAAGGCTCTCCGGGTCACTACCGGTGGTGTTGTCGAGCGCGGGCCTTCGGCTCCAGGCCGGCCTCCAGCCGCTATGGATGAAGGGAGACTGCACTCTGCGGCCCCACCAGAGCCACATCAGCAGGGCAATGATGATGATCAGAGCAAGAACCAGGATGCTGCCTTCCGGGCCGGTCGTCCCGCCGCTCCACAGCCGCGGGCCGATGGGGTGCTCACCTAGCAGGTGGCCTCGTACGACCATCCCGCTGTCGGACGTGCCGTAGAAATACGATTCTGCCCAATCCCAGCTGGCGTGAAAACCGACCGCCCACCATAGCGATCCGGTGTACCAAAGACTAAGGCAGAAAACCAGGCCGATGCCTGCTGCTGAGAACAGTCCGATGGGTGTCTCCCCGGGATTTGTGCCGTGCCCAAATCCAAACAGCAGCGAAAGCAGCAGCGCTCCCCACCAGAACCCAATGCCGCGGGTCAGCGTAAATTGCAGATAACCGCGCAGGGTGGATTCCTCGAAGACTGCGACCACCAGGAACATCAGGCCCCAGCCGAGCGCGTACTTGAGGATCGCGCCTCCGTGCAGCAGCTCGCCGTCAAAGGCCAGCAGCCGCGCCTTCCATAAAACCAGCACGAATGCGGAAAGCGCAACAAATCCCCAGACCAGGCCGGAAACAAAGCGCACGGCTTTGGCCGTGCCTTGATATCCATATGCCAGCAGGGATCGGCGCTCGATCAATGCCATGACGGCCGTGGCCAGAATGGTGGGCAGGAATTGTGCGAATTCCGTGATCAGTGCCAGCCTCAGGGGCAGCACTGTCAGATGGCGAGCTTCGCGAAAAAACGGCCGCAACAGCCAACCGATGAAAAATATGAAAACAACATAGAGCAGGACGAACAGCAGCACGCCCCACCCCGCCCGGATGCCGTCGGCGCCAAAAAATACCCAGTGCACGCGCCGTTTCGGCGGTGGTGGAATTGCTGGCGGGGAAGACTCCGTCTTCAGTATTTCTTCGTCCAAGTTGCCTCCTGAAAAGCTGCCCCATCATCTTACCCAGACTCCGGCGTTCTAGTGTAGTGCGTCCCTCATAGCATCGTGTATCTGCGCCTCGCCTGCCACGGACCCGGGTGCCCCATATCTCGCTCGTTTTTCGCGAGATGTGGGGGGCGACCGTTGGTCGCCCCTTTACCCCCTCGACGGATACCAGCCGCAGTGCAGCGGCACCCCGGTTCGTTGCTCAGTCGGAGCCGGCGTTACCAGTGGTCGCATGTTGGGTGAGCCAATGCTGCGCATGCTGCATTTCGGGTAGACCGGGGTCGGCGGTCTTCCATGCACTGAGGAACTGCCTATATGCCACTGTGGTTGCACCGGCGTCGCCTGTCTTCTCCGTAGCCTGGGCGATCCCATAGAGCGCGAAACCGGAGTTGGGACGCTCCACCAGCGCATGGCTAAAGGCAGCTTTCGCGTCCGGCCATTTTCCGGCTGTCATCATCGCCGCCGCTTCGGTTTCCGCCACCGGACGGATATAGAAGGGAGGCTCGTGGTAGCCGAGTTCTTTCTCTTCCCGGCGCGCTTGGGCGAAGAGCTTCTCCGCTTCGGGAATTTTGTTTTGCGTTGCCAGCATGGAGGCGCGCAGCTCGAGTGACATGATGGAGAGCATCTTAACCAGCGGCTGGGCCAGGGGGTCGGGAGACATACTTTGGTTTCCCGCTGGCGCGGCAGCCTTTTTCTCCTTCGCTTCCTGATCTTTTACCTGCTGCGACATTCGCCATAAGCTCGCATCAAGCAACACGGAGTGGCGCTCGGCTACATCGGGTTCGTGAGCTTCGACGGACTGCATTCCCAGAGCAAATTGGGAAAGGCCGCCAGCGAGGAATTCCATGTTTGGCAAGTTCTGGGCGAGGTTCGCGGCATTGACAAGCTGAATCACGCGTTGCCAGTCGCCGGTGCGCAAAGCGATAGGTAGATCGGGATTGAGGCGGGCAATGGCGTCGCGGGGCGACCAGGGATAGAGCGTGTTCTCCAGATGGCCGCGGGCTTGGCCGAGTTTGGCGGAAACCTGCGCCGCCTCCTGCAACCGGCCCGCTTCCAGCAGATTGGCGACGGAGTACATCAGGTTGTGGATGTAGTTCCAGTCATTGTCAACCGCGACATTCTGCCCCCGCATGTAGCCTTCATCGGCCAAGGCAGAAGCATCAAACGCGGTCTGAGCGCGGGTGTAATCTCCGGTGCGATAAAAGATGTGGCCGGGCATGTGGACCATGTGGCCCGACGCAGGCGCCAGCGAGCCCAGAATCTCCGCACTGTGCAAAGCTTGTTCAGGGTGCGGGCCGGCTTCGACGGCATGAATCCAGAGATGGTTCGCGGCGGAGTTCTGCGGTTCCTGCTGCAAAACATCCTGGAGGATCGCGAGCTGCTCCTTCTTGCCTTTGCGTGGTTCTCCCGCGTCGTCAAAGCCATCATTGACGGCCTCGGCGAGAGCGATGCGGGCATTCATATCGTGCTTATTCTTTTTGACCAGGGTGCGCAGAATCTCGATTTCGTGATCGAATTTCGCATTATCCCCGGAGCCGGCTTGGCGGATGGCGGCCTCGTGTGCCTCGGCCGCCTGAATGTAGAGCTTCTCGCGCGCGGTGGCATGGCTTTCGAGCGCATACCGCTTTGGCCAGCGAGGCCTGCGCGTAGGTCTTTGTTTCGCTATGGTTAAAGGTCTCCGCCTGGTAAAGACCCCAGTAGCACATGGCGCAATTGCCATCGGCCCGGATGGATTCTTCAAAAGCGCGGTCGGCCTCGTAGTCCCAAAAATCGTAAAGCAGGTTGTAGCCCTGCTCGAACCACATCTGCGCCTGGGCATTGGCAGAGATAGGAAAGCGCACATTGCCAACGCCTTCAATATGTTGCGGCGTTGGGCAGCTGCTCCGGCGGTACCGGATCTCCGCTGTCGCCCATGGCCATCTTCATCTGCCCGATGGCGGCGCCGGCCTGGAGCAGAATCACCACCAACAAGAAAAATCGTTTGCGCATAGGGTATCTTCGACCCTTCCGCCAGCGGGGTATTCTGCACCAAATACCCAGTGTGAACTAAACTAGAGGAGTAAAGGTAGCCCCAGGGGCAGCAAAAGGAATTATCCATTGATCGCAAGCACTTTAACCAAGATTTTCGGAACCAGTAACGAGCGCGTGATCAAGCGGTTGACGCCCATGGTCGAACAGACCGGGTTGCTCGAGCCTGCCATGAAGGCTTTGTCGGACGATGAGCTGCGCGCCAAGTCACTGGAATTCCGCGCCCGGATCGCCGCTCGCCTCGAGGGCATCGACGACGCCGAAGAACGGGCCGCGGAAGAGAAGGTAGTGCTGAACGAGATTCTGCCCGAAGCCTTTGCCGTGGTGCGCGAGGCTGGCCGCCGGGTACTGCAGATGCGGCATTTTGACGTGCAGCTGATCGGCGGCATGGTGCTGCACCAGGGCAAAATCGCCGAAATGAAGACCGGCGAAGGCAAGACCCTGGTCGCGACTCTGCCCTGCTACCTGAATGCGCTGGCAGGCCATGGCGTGCACGTGGTGACGGTCAACGACTACCTGGCCAAACGCGATGCCGAGTGGATGGGCAAGATTTACGAGTTTCTCGGGCTGAGCGTCGGAGTCATCGTGCACGATCTCGATGACGCCCAGCGCCGCGCCGCCTACGGGTCCGACATCACCTACGGCACCAACAACGAGTTCGGTTTCGACTACCTGCGCGACAACATGAAGTTCGATAATGCCGACTGCGTGCAGCGCGGGCACTACTTCGCGATCGTCGACGAGGTCGACTCGATTCTGATCGACGAAGCCCGCACTCCTTTGATCATCAGCGGCCCGACCGACCAGACCACGGACAAATATGCCCGCGTGAACCGCATCCTGCCGTCGCTCGAGCAGGGAGAAGAAATCGAGCGCGGCGAAGAGAAGATCCTCACCGGCGATTACGTCGTCGATGAAAAGCACAAGACCATCAGCGTGACCGACGAGGGGTGGGAGAAGATCGAGCAGTTGCTGGGCATCGGCAACATTGCCGACCCGGAGAACTGGGATCTGAAGCATCACGTCGAGGTCGCGATCAAGGCCCATTCGCTGTACCGGCGCGATGTGCAATACGTGGTAAAGGATGGCGAAGTCATCATCGTCGATGAGTTCACCGGCCGCCTCATGCCCGGCCGCCGCTGGAGCGACGGATTGCACCAGGCGATCGAGGCCAAGGAGGCGGTGAACATTCGCCGCGAAGACCAGACGCTGGCCACCATTACTTTCCAGAACTATTTTCGCCTCTACAAGAAGCTCTCCGGCATGACCGGCACGGCGGAAACGGAGGCCACGGAGTTCGAGAATATTTACAAGCTCGAGATCGTGGTCATTCCCACCAACAAGCCGATGCGCCGCCAGGAAAATCCGGACGTGGTGTTTCGCACCGCCAAGGAAAAATACCTCGCCGTGGCCGACGAGATTGCGCGGCTCCACGAAGAGAAGCAGCCAGTGCTGGTGGGCACCACTTCGATCGAGAAGTCGGAGCTGCTTTCGTCGATACTGCAGCGTAAAGGCGTGAAGCACGTAGTGCTCAACGCCAAATTTCACGAGCGTGAAGCCGAGATTGTGGCCCAGGCCGGACGGCTTGGCATGGTCACCATTGCCACCAATATGGCCGGCCGCGGTACCGATATCGTGCTCGGCGGTAACGCGGAGTTCGCAGCCAAGCAGGAGTTGTTAAAGAAGGGCATGGCGCAAGCGGTGAACGCGGCCCAGGGAGCGATCAATCCCATGGCTGGTCCGGGCATGGTCCGCTTTTATTACCAGGGGCAGGAATTTGAAACCCGGCAGGAGACCTGGGACAAGGCGTTTCGCGCAGTATGCCGCCGCCGCCGAACGCGAGCACGAAGAGGTGATTGCCGCGGGCGGGCTGCACATCGTGGGCACGGAGACGGCACGAGTCCCGGCGCATCGACAACCAGCTGCGTGGCCGCGCCGGCCGCCAGGGCGATCCCGGCGCCTCGCGCTTTTATCTTTCGCTCGAAGACGACCTGATGCGCATCTTCGCCAAGGAGTGGGTTTCGAACCTGCTGCAGCGGCTGGGCATGGAAGAAGGGGTGCCGATCGAGTCGCGGATGATCAGCAGCCGCATCGAGGCCGCGCAAAAGGCGGTGGAAGGACAGAACTTCGAGGCCCGCAAGCACCTGCTTGAATATGACGACGTCATGAACAAGCAGCGCACGGCGGTGTATGGGCTGCGCGGGCAGCTGCTCGAAGGGCTCGATCAAAAGGAATTGATCCTCGAGGATTACGTTGCCAATCTTCTGAGCGCGGTGATGGAAGCGCACGCGCCGGAAGCGATGCATCCCGATCAGTGGGACGTGAACGGGCTCAAGGGACAGCTGGCTGGGCAGTTCGGCATCGATCTGGAGAAGGAAGGCATTCAGCATCGACACCCTGGACCGGCACGAGCTGGGCGAAGCGATCTTCGAGCGGTTGAAAGAAAAGTACGAGATGAAGGAAGCCATCCTGGGCAGCCAGACCATGCGCCTGCACGAGCGCATGGTCATGCTCAGCGTGCTCGACGGCTTGTGGAAAGACCATCTGCTGAGCATGGACCACCTCAAGGAAGGCATCGGTCTGCGCGGATATGGCCAGCAGGATCCGCTGGTGGCCTACAAGAAAGAGTCCTTCGACATGTTTGAAGCCATGATGGGACGCTTTCAGGAGGACACGGTTCGTTTCCTGTTCCTGATGCAGATTGTCGGACCCGATGGCCAGCCGGTGACGGAAATGCCTCGTCGCCAGGCCCCCGAAATTACCAGCCAAGCGGTTCCGGAGCCGGCCCGCGCGCTTCCCCAGAGCACTCCGGTCACGGTAGAGGGCAACGGTGCTCACGCCGCTCCGGCCGCGCCGCCATCGCGGCCGCTGGCCGTGCCCGTCCGAGCGCCTTCGACCACCATCGATGCCCTGGAGCAGGAGTTTCAGCGCAAGAAGAAGCGCGAGCTCGAACAAGCCAGGATGACCGGCGCGAACGGAAGTTCCGATGCGCCCGCGCAGCAACGCAGGGCTGGCGAGAAGGTAGGCCGGAACGATCTCTGTCCCTGCGGCTCAGGCAAGAAATACAAGAAGTGTCATGGAGCGGAAGCTTAGCACGGAAGAAGGAAAACAGCAGGTCCCTCCACTACGCTACGCTCCGGTCGGGATGACAATTCTGCTGGATTACGAGAATTGATTCCTGCAACAGAATTGTCATCCCGACCGGAGCGTAGCGCAGTGGAGGGACCTGCTGTTTCCTTGGTTTCCATTACTCGCCCTCCCGTCGAAAACTCTCCGGGATTTCCTCAAACGTGAAGTTCGTGGCCTTGGAACCGGTCTGATCCCTCCAGAGCTCGAAAATGCGACCGTAACTGAGCGTGATGAACTCGCTCTCGCTGATGCCGAGCTGCCTGCGCAGTCGCGTCGATCCATTCACTCGGGCCTTCAAGCTCCGCGTACACGCCCAGCGGCGTTTCGTCGATAACACAATGGCCCTGCAGGTCCGCCCATTCCGTGCGCCATTTTTCATACACAAACACAGGACCGAAGCCCAGGGCCTCGAAGATCTTCCCCAGCACTGGACCATCCTCGACCAGGGTCTCGGTTTCCACGCGGTTCTTGTGCGGGCCCTCTTCGGTGACCCCGCTGGGGACGCTCTTATGCGTGACCACCCATTTGCTTCCATATTGGCGAATGCGCAGGATCTGGCGCGAGTTGCGCAGCTCGCGATCGGGCTTGTCATACAGCGTGTTTCGCTCCAGCGTGCGGGCGGTGACGCGCGTGAAACCAAGCGCCGGCAGCTTCTGCTCCAGGGCCGCGCGGTCCGCCACCCGTATCTTTACTTCCGTTTCCATGGCCTGCATAGGCCGGAGTCTATACCAGCCGGCACGCCATGGGAAAATGACACAGTGATCCGTGAAGAAAACACTGCGGCTGGCTGTCGATGCCAATGCCATCGATTCGCCGGCATCGATGGCCGTCCTTGCAACAGGGCGCGGAACTGCTGCGCCAGCGGCGGCACGGTGGCGTTCCCGACCGAGACGGTCTACGGACTGGGCGCGAATGCTCTCGACCACGCGGCGGTTCAAGCTATCTTCGAGGCCAAGCAGAGACCGGCGTGGGATCCGCTGATCGTCCATGTCGGCGAACCAGGAACAGCTGGGAATGGTGGCCGTCGACATTCCGCGCAACGGCCGCTTGTTGATGGAAGCATTCTGGCCCGGGCCCTTAACTTTATTGCTGCCCGAAGAGCCCGCGGGTACCGGCCATCGTGACTGCGGGGCGCACCCGGGTCGGAGTAAGGATGCCGCGTCATCCCGGTTGCCCGGAGACTGATCGAGCTCGCGGGAGTGCCGGTCGCGGCGCCCAGCGCAAACTCGTTCGGCAGAACCAGCCCCACCCGCGCAGACTTTGTTCTGCAGGACCTCGACGGGCGTATCGACGCCGTGATCGACTCCGGAGATACGACCCTGGGACTTGAATCAACCGTGGTCGATGTCTGCGAGGAGCCGCCGATTCTCTACCGTCCGGGCATGGTGACCTTGCAACAACTGCAGTCTCTGTGTCCCGGCGTTGGTTGCTTATCGTGAGCCGCAGGATGGTGCATCCGCACCTCAGGCCTCGCCCGGCATAGGACTGAAGCACTACTCCCCTCGCGCGCGGCTCATTCTTCTGGAGAGGTCCGGCGAGGGAGAGTTATTGAGCCTGGCCGCAAAGCTGCAAGCCGCAGGCGAGACGGTCGGCATGATGTTGCCAACCGCGCTCGCTGCTGAACTGGCCCTACTTGATTTATGAATGGGGCGACCTGGCGGATCAGGAGAAGCTTGCCCGGCGCCTGTTTGCGGGACTGCGGGAGTTGGATGCAGCCGGGGCAACCGTCATCGTTTGCCCGCTGCCGGAAGATCAGGGGCTCGGCGTTGCCATTCGCGACCGGCTGCTTAAGGCCGCCCGTTGATCTGGTTGGTATCCGTGGCTTTGTACAGGTATTTGATGCCGGCTTTATAGATAAGCGTGCGCACCGCGCCTTGCCGCACCTTGATCGCATTGCGGTCGTACCATTCGATGGTGCCTTCGATCCGCTCCCCATCTTCCAGCAGGAAAATCATCAAGGTTCGGCTCTGAATTTGCTTTTGCAAGTAGAATGCCTCGGCGTGGGAACTCTCCCCGCGTGCTGTGCGGAGTCCCATCGATTGCGGGTGGTGGTAAAAACCGGAGAGATCGCCCGGGAGGGATAGCGAGTTATAGCCCGCCGGCAGGTGAGGACGAATGAGCTTGCGTGGACCCGCGGGGCTGATGGAAGGCAAAGCCGATGGATCTGCTCCATCAACTTTGGCCTTCGCCTTGGCCTGACGCGCATCATAGACACGGCGAACCGGAATGGCAGAAGAATCAGGCATCGTTAGTTATGAAATCTGAGGGGTTGGATGCAGCATGATGCCGTTTGGGTTTAACTGTCAAAGTTAGGCAGAAAATGGCGCATCCCTGTTCACGGCCGGGCCAGGCCGACGGCGAAAGAATCGAGCGCGAGCGAGCGCAGCAGATTGCGCCGCATGCCTTGCTCTACCTGATCCAGGCCGCGGACAGCGGCCTCAATCCAGGCCACATCGATGGTTTGCGAGACGCGGGTCAGTTCGGTCCGTCAAGTCGATGTTACGAATCAGGTGGCCGGTTCCCGCATGCAGCAGCAGCAGGTCTTCGAGCAGACTGGCGAAGGCGTGCAACAGGGCGCTGGTCTTTTGCTGTCCCTCGGCGCCCGCGCGGTAGGTCTCGGTCACGCGGAAGAGGGCTCCGTAGTCCGCGTCCTGCGCGTGGCGTTGGCGAGAGCATCACCAGCGCGTCCTGGCGGCTGGCAAGATAGCCTTCGAGATCGAAGCCCAGTGCCTGGCCGATGGCGCCTTCCGCCAGCCGTGCGACCAGTGCGCGCTGCTTCGGTTTCCAGTCTTTCCGCTGCTCGGCAAGCACCGCCTCGATCTGCTCCGGCGGCAATGCGCCCAGGCGAAAAATACTGGAGCGGGATCGGATCGTGGGCAGAAGCTCGCCCGGGTTTTCTGCCAGCAGCAGAATGTGTGCGTAGGCGGGAGGCTCCTCGAGAATCTTGAGCAGGGAATTGGCCGCCTCCTTCATGAAGGCGGTGCTGGTAAAGATGTACACCGCGCGGGGCGCATCGGCGGGCAGCCGGTAAATGCGTTGCACCACGCTGCGCACCTGGCCCAGCTTGATCAGCAACTGGGGCGGGTCGGGAGGAATGACGACCACATCGGGATGCGTCTGGATGAGGATGCGGGTGTCTTTCTTATCCACTTCGCGCAATTCTTCCCGCGCGGCAATGGCTTCGCTCACCCGCTCAGCCAGCGGCATGGAGAGAGCGATGCGGGTGCAGTTGCTGCAAACTCCGCAGAAATCGGGCAGGCCATCGGTGACCGGATGCTGCAGGCAGGCCATGGTCTGCGCCAGCATGATGGCAAGGGTATATTTGCCGGCGCCGCGCGGGCCGGCAAGGATGAGTGCGGGAGGCATGCGTCACGCCGCGATCGCCTCCCGCAGGTGGCGGACGGTCGCTTGATTTCCTACAAACTGATCGAAGCCCACGTAAACGAGACTAGCAAAATATTCCAGCGGCGAATGAACGAGCTGGTGCCCCTATCTCGCGTTTTTCGCAAATGTGGTCAGGACGATTGACCTCAGTTTGTACACGAGGCGAACGAATTGAGGCTCGCTATCCCATGGACGCTCGGAGCTGTGAGGGACCAATTCGCTGTTTTCAGCGCGGCTCGGGAACAAACATCATCGGGTATTTGGGGCGCAGCGTGATCTTGGGCTGGACGTCGACGGTTTGTCCAGGAACAAAGCGTAGCCGCCATTGCTGCGCGATGGTGGCCAGCATGAGCACTCCTTCCATCCAGGCAAAAGCCTCGCCAATACACTGCCGCCCACCCGCGCCGAAGGGAAAATAGGCAAAGCGCGGCCGGCCCGCCTTGTTTTCGGGTAGAAAACGGTCGGGATCGAAGCGCAAAGGGTCGGGAAAGTATTCGGGACTGCGTTGGATGATGTATTGGCTGAAGAAAAAATAGGTGCCTGCAGGAAAGCGGTAAGGTCCCAGCTCAACGTCTGCGATCGACTGCCGCCCCATGGCCCATGCGGGCGGATATAGGCGCATGGATTCAGCAAACACCATCTCCGTGTAACGAAGGCGGGGCAGATCCTCGAGCGTAGGCAGACGCCCGGTCCCCAACACTGCGTCGATCTCCGCGTGCAGGCGGGCCTCAGCCTGAGGGTTTTGCGAGAGCAGGTACCAGGTCCAGGTGAGGGCATTGGCCACCGTCTCGTAGCCGGCAAGAAAAATGGTGAGCACCTCATCGCGCAGTTGCTCGTCCGTCATGCCGGAGTGGTCGGATTCTTCGTCGCGCGAGGCGAGCAACATGGAGAGCAGGTCGCCACGGTCCACTCCATCGGCGCGATGATCGGCGATCATGCGCTCGCACCACCTTGTCCAGCCTGGCGCGGGCGCGGCGGAAACGGACCAGGCCGGGAAGGGGCCAGTGCAGATAGGCTTCTGCGCGAGGCAGCGCGATCAGGTAGTTGTAGAGCTGCATGATCACGTTGACCTGGTCGTTGATCTGCAGCACATCGCCGGTCACGTCGGTGTTGAAGAGCGTTCGCGCCACCACCTGC
Source organism: uncultured Acidobacteriaceae bacterium (assembly GCA_963757515.1). Taxonomy (GTDB): domain Bacteria; phylum Acidobacteriota; class Terriglobia; order Terriglobales; family Acidobacteriaceae; genus PALSA-350. Next base: position 152,266 of record CAVWRV010000002.1, read on the forward strand.
AGGGCCAGCTGCATCATCTGTGAGGCAATGTCGATGGGCTGACCCGGTTGCCATGGGCTGCGCATGTGGGCAGCGCGATCGACCATGATGGCGCCATAGGCTTGAATGCGCTGGCGGTGGAAGGCGGGGGCGGCGATGCGCCGCTGGCGGCGGTGCACCTCACCATCGCTGGTGATGAGCCCCTCGCCCAGCAGGATCTTCATCCGCCGCTGGGTCCGCTCCTTGATGAAGTGCTGCGGCTGGTTGATCAGGATCTCGTGGATAAAATCCGGCTGGTTGACGAAAACGATGTGCGAGAGCCCCAAACGGTAGTGGGCCATGCGGCCATAGGTCTGGGCCAGATGCTCGAAGAGCGCGATCGGATTCCCTGGTTTGAAGAAGCGGCGCACCAGATAAAAGGGCAGATTGAGTTGCAGGCCCGGGGGATAGCGGTAGCCATCGCGCTCCAGCACGGTCCACGGCTGCTGCGATGCTGGTGAATAGGTTGTGCCCATACTGCCGCCTACAAACGTCCCCGTACTACTTGTACGATGCGCTGGTGGACTTCATCAATGGAGCCGTCGCTGTCGATTGCGACCACACGCAAAGGCTCGCGGGCGGCAATCTCCTGGTATTTGTCGAAGACCCGGCGGTAGAACGCGGAGCTCTCCTGTCTCAAACCGGTTTTCATCGCTTCCGGTGGCAGCGACCGCGCGCTGGTTGCGGCGGCGGGCACGCGCCAGCGAGATGATCGAAATCCGGCAGCAGCAGCAAGGTCAGGTCCGGCTGCAGCCCGCTGCACAGGGCGGCATGGAGGTCGCGCACGATCTGGCTGCCCAGTTGCCGGCCGCCTCCCTGGTAGGCTTCGCTGGAGTCGGTAAAGCGGTCGCACAGCACGATGTGCCCGGCCTCGAGCGCGGGCTCGATGACCTCGGCGATCGATTGCGCGCGATCGGAGAACATCAGGCCCAACTCGGCGAGCGAGGCAAGGTTTTCGGTGCGCGAGTCAAGCAGCAGGGCGCGGATGCGGTCGCCTACCCGCGTGCCCCCTGGCTGGCGGGTGGCCGTCACCGCCAATCCATTCGCTTCCAGCCACTCTTTCAGGCGGCGAAGCTGGGTGCTTTTCCCGGACCCATCCAGGCCCTCGAAGGTAACAAAGAGGCCTCGTGGCATGCACGGAGTTTACACTTCAGCTCTCAACTTCAACCAATCGTCGGGTTCTGGTGCTTCTACTGGCCGGGGCCAGGTCCGCGATCTCGAGTTCCAGGCCGCCGTATTCCGGATGCAGGTTCTCCCGCAGCTTGTAGGCAAGGTGGATGACGGAGCCCTGCTCCAGGCCGAGCGCCTGGACGCGCGCGGCCCAATCCCACCCCAGGGCAGACCAACTGGCGCCGCGCGCCCCCTGGGCGAGTTGCAGGCATACGTGGCGATCCTTGATGGCGCCGCACCGGAGCGGTGAGGCGAACGTTGTAGGCGACGAAGACTGGTTCCTCGTTGCCATTGCCCAGCGGCTCCAGGCGGCGCAACCAGCTGAACAGAGCCTGGGTGATTTGATCGAGCGGCAAGACTGCGTGGCAGCGCAGGCTGGGCGCCGCCTCCTCCACGTTGAGCGCCGCCCAGGCTTCGAGGTGGCTCTTCAGCTCCGCGAGGCGCTCCGCAGGCAGGCAAAAGCCGACCGCGTGGGCGTGGCCTCCGAAGCGGGTGAAGAGCTCCTTGCAGCCTTCGATGGCCTGCAGAAGATGAAAGCCGGGAACGGAGCGGCCGGAGCCGTACGCCTCGCCGCCCTCGAGGGCAATCGACGATCGCCGGACGCCGCATACGGTCGACCACTCGCGAGGCCAGGATGCCAATGATGCCGCGATGCCAGCCTGTCTCCTTCGATCACGATGCAGCGGCTCGACTGCGAAGGCAGGTTCTTCCCGGAGGCGGCGGTCGATTTGTTCGAGCATGCCGGCTTCGGCCTGTTGCCGCTCGCTGTTCAGGCGGTCGAGTTTGGCGGCTAACTCACCCGCCCTGGCCGCATCGCGGGTGGTGAACAGTTCGACCACATCGGAGGCTACATCCATGCGGCCGGCGGCGTTGATGCGGGGCGCGATGCGGAATGCCAGGTCGGTCGCGGTAAGGGCCCGCTGCGCCGGGTCAAGCTTGGCCACCTGCATCAGCGAGCGCAGGCCGGCGCTGGCCGGGCGCCGCAACTGCTCCAGGCCCACGCTGGCGAAGACGCGATTTTCTCCCAACAGCGGAACCGCATCGGCCACCGTGGCGATGGCCAGCATCTTCAGGAAGGAAGGCAGAATCTTGCTCCGCGCCCGATCCACATCCCACGCCTCGAGCAGCGCCTGCGCCAGCTTGAAGGCGACCCCGGCGCCGCACAGGTGCTTGCAGGCATAGCCGCAGCCAGGCTGGTTGGGGTTGAGGATGACCAGCGCGTTGGGCAGACCGGAATGGCGGCAGATGATGATCGGTAACGATGAGATCGAGGCCCAGCCGGGCGGCGGCCTCCGCGGCGGCAAAATCGCGTATGCCGGTGTCGACGCTGATGACCAGGCGAATGCCTTGCCCCGCCGCGGCCTCCAGCACCTCCGCCTGCATGCCATAGCCCTCTCGCAGGCGGTGCGGCGCATGGAAATCCGCTTTGCCGCCGAGCATCTCGAGCGCCGTCTTGAGCAGGACGATGGCCGTGGTGCCATCCACGTCATAGTCGCCGTAGATGAGGATGGGCTCCTGGCGCGCGATGGCCGCCTGCACCCGCGTGACGGCCGCGGCCATGCCCTGCATGGCGTAAGGATCGAGCAGGTGTTCGATGCGTGGATGAAGAAAGACATCCGCTTCGGCGGCAGTGCGCACCCCACGCTCCGCCAGCAGCTCGGCCACGATGAGCGGGTAGCCCGGCGCTTTGCGCCAGCGCGGCTGCGGCGGAGTTGGCCGGGGGCAGAATCCAGCGGTTGCAGGGGGTGGCCTGAGCGCTTAGCGCGGGGGAGCCGGCAGCGTTCACCCTTCTTCTTCGTCCTCGTCGTCTTCGAAAACCACGTCTCCGAAGTCTTCCACAAACTCCAGCAGTTGCTGGTAGCGCTCATACCACTGGGTGGCGTTCTCGTGCACGAAGACGATGCCCTGGTGGGCAAAACCGAGCTGGATATAGCCGATCTTGCCTACGTAATTGACCAGGTATTGCGCCTCATGGACTTCGGCCGCCGCCTCGTCGGGAAAATTGTCGTCGCGAATCTGCTCCAGCAGCATCGCGATGTCTTCCTTCTCCAGCTTGACTTCGCTCATGGTGACGAACGGCGCAGAGGCGGTCTTGGCCATCTCCACGAAGTCTTTCCAGCTATCGGGATTGTCGTCGTCTTCCCACAGGACGGTTGGCAGGTCTTCGGTGATAAACCCAGGCAGGCGGCGCATTGAATGCCCTTCAATAAAGGCCACCATGTCATCTTTGAGAGAGATCAAATCGTCAGCGTGCATATTCCGCCTCTATTGTCGCAGATGTTCCGGCGTCGAGGGTGTGACCCGGCGGATGGCGCCGGTTTGGGGCAGCTGCGCGGCCCGGGGAGGTGCTTCAAATATGCTATAGTCCGAGTCAGATCACATGATTTTTTCGCGGGAGTACGTGAATTATCTGGCTCGCCAGACGGTCAATCAGTTGATCGAAGCCAAGATGATCCGGGCGGGGAAAGTTGCTGTTGTCGCTGAGCGGGTGAATGCGGCCATCCTGGAAGAGCTGTCGCTCGAGGACCGCATCAACGAAGAAGTGCGCGTCATCCTCGACGCCTACCAGGAAGACATGCGCCGCACCGGCGCCAGCTACGCGGAGATGTTCAAGAAGGTCAAGCAGGAGCTGGCGAAGAAATACAAGGCGGTCTTGTGAGACTCTCCCGAGACAAGCTCAACAAGCTGGCGCACGTGGTGGCCGACACGCTTGCGGAGACCGACGAATGCGAGTTTCTGGATGACCGGAACACCATCCGCCAGGAGGCGCGCAAGGCGCTGGAGAAGGTGTTGACCGAGGAGATGAAGATCGACCAGGCAGCGCGCCAGAAGATCGCCTCGCAACGCAAGATCATCGTCGAAGGAAGCCAGGAGTGGGACATTCTTTACCGCAAGTATTACAACGATGAGGTAAGGAAATTAGGCTTGTAGGCAGCGACTGCGACCACGGTCTGCCCCCGCTTGCTTTGGTATACTAGTGATTCCTGCCTCAATCCATCGTGGCGTCATGGTGTAATTGGTTAACACGCCGCCCTCTCAAGGCGGAGAGTTCGGGTTCGATCCCCGATGACGCTACCAAATAGCCCCAATAAAATGAGCATCTGAATAAACGCCAAAGTGGCTACCTGATGTAGTCATTCCAAAGTCGCCCGTCCAACCCTGAGTTCGACATGCACTGGTCACTGTTGCGTTTAACAGAAACCTAGTTCGCCGGTACTCCCGCAGTGGCGCAAAGCTCGACCCAGAGTCGACCTCCTTCCGCCCGCTTGGCCTTCTCATCAGCGTCGATGCAGGCACGGACGGCATCATTGGCTTTGATGGGACTAGCGGACATGGCCGCCGCGTAGGCGCCAGGTTCGCCGCGTTGGTGAGCCGTTACTGCCCGGTTGTATTTCTCCTGCTCGTCCTGGGCGATGTGCTGAAGACTTTTGCAGGTGGGTGGCATGTCGTCTGAAAGATCCTCCTGCATCTTCTTCAGCTTTGCCTCAACTTCTCGATCCTTATCGGTGCGAACGGCCACCCGTGCCTCATGGATGTAAGCCGTCCGTTCTTCATAGGAGCTGGTCATGACAACCTGCAGGATTGGGGCGTAGCCGGAACTCAGGTGTGTTTCGTAGACGTGGTGAGCCGTAGCGCCCGCCGCTACGGCCAGGAGAAGCGCCAAGGCAGTGATGCCGATGCGATGAATGGGTTTCATGTCTTGATCTCGGTGGCTGGGCCGGACGGGGAAGTTCGGCGAGACAATCGCCCCCCGTCAATCGACCTCTGCTGAAGTTTCGATCTTGACAATCTGCTCCCGTAACGCTGAAGCCTTGGCCATAAGGGCGTCAGCCTTTTGCCGAGCGGCATCATACTGTGGAAAATCTTTGAGTATCGCCGCTATGTTCAACGCCTGCCTGCCCTTCTGCTCTGCCAGGCTTTCTTCGCTTCTTAGCCGTTTGAGGGTTTGCGAATCGGTTACAGCCATGTGGTTCTCTCTTTCCGCGTCGTGCTTGCTTCAGATGCTTTACAGTCTTGCCATTTGCATCGGCTGCAAGGTGGGAACCGTGACCGGTGAACCCCGCGTCCAGAGCACCAAAGTAAGGCGTACATCCACATGCCCTAACGAATCGGGGGATAGTTCGCACGGAGACCGCCCCATAGCTTCTACATGATCAGGGCGAGGCACTTGATATTCCCGCCAGAAAGCTCGACCGCTGAGGGAACGACCGCTCGCCCCCTCCAGGATTTTTCCGCAGCCTCTAAAAGCCAAGTTCGTTGATGGGCCTCAACGGCGCGGTCGGGTAGGAGAGCCACCGCTGGGTCCACTCGATCGCGATAGCGTCACTCCCACTGCCACTCCGGAAACAGTTTAAGTATCAAAATCTGCTCTCAGCAAGGGACGAGGGCAACCTACCAATAACGCGGCTACGACTTCCATGGAAGCCGGAGTGCCATTCACCAGGGCTGTATGGAGAACAAGTTCCAGGTTCTTCCGCCCTACAACTTTGTGCACCACAGACTTGTCACGCCTGCCAGTCCGAAATAGGGCACAGTCGGCGATAGAGCTCATTCTATTAGGAAACCGCTGTCCGCTCAGATTGCGGCGTTCGTCTCCCGTGTTCATTGTCTCATTGATCAATCGATTCTCCGTGGCGCGCTGACGTCCTTCATGACGCCCATAAACTTCCAAGGTCCTTTGTCTCTCCACCACCATAGCTCCGGTCGCTTGGCCTCCGAATCGGCCACGAAAACGAAGAAATTGGGTTCCCCGACTTTCTGAAGGATTGTTCCGTTTAAACCATTGACCACTTCCTGCTTCTGAATATTGAACGTGTTTACCCGCCCGGAAGGCAATATTTCGACATACTCGTTCCCGCGCTTTTCCCATTGTCTCTTGCCAGGGTCGGGGTCCTGAAAAGTTGGGGTAAATGTGAAGCGGGTCGGTTGCGCTCCGTAGGCCTGCGGGCCGGCAGATAATAGAAATAAGAAAGTCAGCATCGCAGCGATGCGGATACATTGATGTCTGATCATTTCGAGGTTCTCCTTTGCGGCGACCTTTCGCTCGCCGTATGATCTCGGTGTGGGCTTCGTGTTTTAGGAAAGATGAATTCGAGAAGCTCCTCCCATCGGCGCTGATAGTGGTCCCAACTCTCCCCACCAGGGTCTGGACCGATTGCAGGACCGTGGTACTGTAATTCGGTTTCCGGGGGCCTGTTGGCCAGCGTCAAATCGCTGCCAGTAACAAATCAAACAAGGCGGTCCAAAGGTGGAATCCCCAGCTTTCGCGTCTGGATTCGAATGGCCTAATTGATAGCCCTCGCCAACCCACTTTACGATTCTTTCGTTCATAGAGGTGTCGGGGAGATTCCCAAGGGCCTATAGATGGGCCGCGAACTAACGACGACCCCCTCGTTCCACTTCATCGAGTCCCTCCCCTGAAAGAATCGATGAAAGTTAGAGAAGAGTCGCCGTTAGGGAGGTGGAATTGAACCAACCAAGGCTCCGCAGGTTCTCGTGGGCCGTCTGGGTTCAACGCCGTCTATGAAACACCAAGATAGTGATGGCGATACTCGAGACGTTACAGACTATCGTGGAAATCGTCTGGTCGCCGAGGCCAACGATGCTTCCAATCAGGAATGGACGACGGAAGGGCCGAACGCGGACATATTACGTTCCGGGAATTGCGCCGAACCGCACTGTGGCGGTCGAGTTTACGGTATGCCGTTTTGCCGGGAAGTGGTAAACACTTCGCGACCAGGGTGGAGCTACTGCTCAGAGGCCGTATTCGGAGTGAGGACCACCCAAAGTACAAGATGGCGACTACACGTTCAACTGTGCGGTCCCCATTATTCGTTAGGATCGCTTTCAGGATACTCTTTCTCGATTCCGATCAGGCAAGCTTCCAGCACATCGTATTTCTGGGCGGAACCGGGCTTGTATGCCGCAGGCAAAAGGACTTGAAACGCTCGTTTTTCGTTCAATACATGGGAATCAAGCGAATCTTGTTGGATGGGAGCATCGTCCGCCCCTGCGCCAGTTACGAAGGAAAAAAGAGTTACTAACAGCAGCGCGATGCGGATGCGTTCGTTCGTGCAATATCGCGTCATGCGGATTCAATCAAAGATCACTCGGGAGCGCAAGAATACAAAAGGCACCCTTGCACGTCAAGACAAAATTCTGGGGTTGAAGGAACAGAGAGCCCCGCGATAAACCGGCACATGGTAGGCGATGCGAGAGCCCTTCGGTGAGAAAATGCACCGCCACGATACCTATTTCCCAAATCTTCTGCGTGAGCACTCCTGGGCCAAATTCGCAACTGAGCCGCATGAACGGGAGCCCGCAACACATGTCTAAGCGTGTACGCCAATCAACGTATTCCTGCCGCCCCGATGACAAGCAACAGAGCAATACACTGGTTACCAAAGAAATCTTTTAACCCTCTCGACGAGGCCCAAAAACCGTACTACTGTGGGAGTAGCTACCACCATCAGCGCCGTCTTGCATGACGGTCCTGCCTGGCTTTGCACCGGCCTGCTCTGCCCGTGCATCCGCCGCCAACCACCGGGAAAGCATCAGCGCCTGCCGGCATGATGACCTGGGTGTAGCAAACGCGAATGTGACATCGAAAGCGTAACCAGGGTGCGCTCAGTGCGTCCTCTTGATTGAGCAGTTTTGACAACTTGGAAACCACCCTCGGAAGCCGGTGCGGCGCCGGACTACACGGACGCGCAGACGAGCAGGCGGGACGTTTGCCAATACACAGAGTGGGCAGAGAGATCGTCCCGCGCTTGCCGCCGGACTGACTACGGGAGAGTCGGACCAGCCGCCTGCGGCAAGGCAACGTTCTGCCGTCCAAGTTTTGGAGCAGAGCGTTTCCCGGTCGGCAAATGATCGCCAAAACATCCGTACGGAGCGGCAAGCCGCCACCTGAGAAGGGGACTTTTAGCGCTTATAGCGCTTTTAGCGCACTTTTATTTTTGCCGGGGCTAAAGTGTTTGCGTGAGAACCCCGGTTCAGAATGGAGTCTCAGCGGGATAGGGCGTAGGGTATTACCGCGTTCGTAAGCGGGTCATCTGTTCCCGGCATTTACCAAGATGCTCAAATTAATTAGTTTGAGCATCTTGATGATCTTCGTTAAACAAAGGGACTTAGCCGCCAACTTTGATCACCTTCGGGTAGCATTTGATCACCTTCGTTAAACCAAGGACTTACCAGCTCCGTGTGCTCGCGGTGCTGGCAATGGATGGTCAACGGCCGCCATCCAAGGTTCTGTTTCGTCGCCCGTGCGTCAACCTCCCAGCCTTCCGTGATTTCCACCTCAGAACTTCGAACTACACACATCAGCATCGAGCGGCTCCGTGTTGGACGACAGCTTGTTCTGATTCATCCGTTGATCAGTGCCTCCTGGGACGGTGGGATACGGCTCGTCGCCTTTCAATCCAAGCCAGAGTGCACGGGTTAAACGCAATGCATCAGCATTGCCTGGAGAATGCCGATTCATAACTCAGAACCAGATGACGAAACGAAACCAGCCGATGCCGGCACTTAGGGCTTAATACGGTGACAGTTTACCTATTGCAGCAATTTCAACTGCTCGGCTTCGGGTATCGCGACGGGTTTCCGCCCCGGGGCACGACGGGCAATCGGCCTTCGGAGCCGCCGCTCAAGCTCGATGACGAAGTCCGCTGTGCCCAGTGGGCGCCCGAGACCCGAAGGCGGACAGTTGAAATTGCTGCAATAGGTAAGCTGTCACCGCATTAAGCTCCGGTCCAGGTGCTGCAACGATTTACGCCAGATTACGGAATGCGCAGCGGACTTGGTAATCGATCCGTCGCTTGAAGGACGCTTGCTGCGACGATGAGCCACCGTTTGCATTCGACGTAGATCGCGATGTTCTGCGCGGCCTGATAAGGCCAGGAGAGGCTAGGAGCCGTCCGAAGCGCAGTAGAGGCGGGCTCAGATTAGAGACTGCGAAGGGCTGTCATAAAGTTTTCGATCTTGCGAGTCGACGAGGCTTTACCGGATTTAAGGTTGCGCTCAATGCATAATCCGGAGAAGAAGGACAGCACCATCTCCGCAATTGCGGAAGGAGCCATCTTGGGTTTTTCCGCCTCGATGTTCATGGCGAGAAGGCGCTGCAATAGTGCCCGATTCTCCGTCATGACCCCATAAGCCTCATCCGGAAGGATAGCGAACTCCCGCATAGAGTTGACGGAAAAGCATCCCTGCTGTTCCCCCTTGTTGAGAGGACCATTCTTAAGAAACGTCTCGACGTTCTTCCAGCCAAGAGGCTCTCTGGTAAGAAATCCTCTCTTCTCCTGGCTCTCAAGGTAGTGCCGCAGGCACGCTACAAAGAGATCTTCCTTGTCTCGGAACTCGGTGTACAGCCCTGACTTGTTCACGCCTGTGGCTCGTTCCAGTTCCTGAAGACTCGTGTCCGCAAACCCATGCTTCCAGAAGACGGGCATCGCCTTCTCCAGCACTTCCTCTCGGCTAAAGTTCTTCGGGCGCCCCATAGACGTATTATCCGATAAAGAACTAAATAGTTCAATATCTCTGCATCCTCGCCACATCTTCATCATCGTATAGAACTGAATGGTTCAGAACCGTCCGACACGATCGGGCAAGATCGCTACCGAATCGGCTTCGTGAATTGTTCCGAGAAATACAAAGGAGATTTATGTCTAAGTTAGCGAAGAAAGTGGCACTCGTTACCGGCGGTTCCCGGGGTATTGGCGCAGCGATTGCGAAGCGTCTGGCCGCCGATGGAGCAAGCGTAGCCATCACGTATGCGAAGGACGCGAGCGCAGCCTCGGCCGTAGTCAAAGCGATTGAACTCGGTGGCGGAAAGGCCATCGCGATCCAGGCGGACGCTGCCAACGTCGAAGCAGTCAAAGGTGCGGTCGAAAAGGCCGTCTCGACCTTCGGCCGACTTGATGTGCTTGTGAACAATGCCGGCACGGCCATTCCGAAACCGTTCGAGGAGTCGACGCTGGAGGAGATGGATCGCGTGATCGACATCAACGTCCGCGGCGTATTCGCCACCACGCAGGCGGCGCTGAAGCACATGAAGGATGGTGGTCGCATCATCATGGTCGGTTCGGCCGTGGGCGAGCGTGCCGTTGCGCCCGGGCTTGTGCCCTACGCGGCCACGAAGGGAGCCGTCAAGATGTTTACTCAGGCACTATCCAGAGAGGTCGGGAGCCGGGGCATTACGGTCAACAACGTCCAGCCGGGTCCGATCGACACGGATTTGAATCCCGCCTCGGGTGATTGGGCGGTACCGCAGAAGGCCGCCACAGCACTCGACCGCTATGGGCACGTAGATGAGATCGCCGCAATGGTGGCGTTCGTCGCCGGTCCGGAGTCCTCGTACATTACAGGGGCGAATCTTACCGTGGATGGCGGAATGAATGCTTGAACGAATGCGCACTCAGTCAATGGGCTTTACGACAGATGTATCCGTGCTGACCTGATTGAGAGCCGACGGCCTAACGGAGTCGGCTCTCCTTCGACTCCAGGTGCCGTACTCGTCTTATCCGTTAGCTGACTGGCAAGAGAGAGGACAATGACTACACTCCAAAACAAAACTGCGCTCGTGACGGGCGCATCGAGAGGTATTGGCCGAGCAACCGCACTGGCGCTTGCCCGGGCAGGGGCACACGTCGTGGTCCACTATGGCCGCTCTGCGCAGGAAGCTGAATCTCTCGTGGCCGAAATCCAAACGAAAGGCGGACGCGCAGATGCAATTTCGGCGGACCTCGGAACTCCGGATGGCGCGCCGCTGCTCGCCAAACAGGTGCGCTCCATTGTCGGCGATCGACTGGATGTGCTTGTGCTCAACGCCGGAATCAGCAAGGCGGCAACTATCGCTGATTACACAGTAGAGGATTTTGACAATCTCTTTGCGACAAACGTCCGAGGTCCGTTCTTCCTGGTGCAGCAACTCCTGCCCATTCTTGGTGAGGGCTCAAGCATCGTTGCTATCTCTTCCCTTGGAGCCCGTGCGGTGCCGGGCAAGCCCGGTCTGGAAAACCCTTCCCTTCTTGCTTACAGCTCGACCAAAGGAGCACTTGAGACTCTGGTCAAGAACTGGGCGGCCATTCTCGGGCCGCGCGGCATACGCGTTAACGCTGTTGCGCCAGGCGTAATCGACACAGATATGTCGAGTTTCACGAAGACAGAAGCGGGCCGTGAGGCCGCGCTGGGAATGCAGGCATTGAAGCGTATCGGCAAACCCGAGGATGTTGCCGACGTAGTCGCTTTCCTGGCTTCGGACGAGGCACGCTGGATCACGGGCGCGAGCATTCCAGTCGATGGCGGCTCGAAGTTGTAACTGGCAACAGGAGGAGCACAAATGAATACCCAATTGAGCAACGCGAAGGAGATCAGAATTCCCGGGCCGGACCATCCCATCACGATTTCTCCAGCTGAGGGCAAGGTGCGTGTGACGGTGGCCGGGAGGATCGTTGCTGAATCGTCGCGAGCACTCCGGCTGGAGGAGAAGGGCGCATTCCCCTGTTTACTACTTCCCGCGCAACAGTGCCGATATGTCGTTGCTCGTCCGGACTGAGCATTCCACTTATTGTCCGTACAAGGGCGACTGCGCGTACTACAGCATTCCTATCGGCGGAGTGAACGCGGAAAATGCCGTTTGGACCTACGAAAAACCTTACGAGGCAGTCGCCGACATTAAGGAGTACCTGGCGTTTTATCCCACGCGGGTGGATGCAATCGAAGTGATCTCTTAAGCACGTTCAGTCGATCTATGCAGGGGTTATGTGATGTCAAATCAACCGCTTTTCATGCCATATCGGATGGGAGACCTCGACCTTCCTAATCGCATCGTCATGGCGCCTCTCACTCGGATGCGCGCGCAATCGCACGATCATGTGCCCACGGCCTTGCAAGCGGAGTATTACGCACAGCGTGCATCGGCCGCATCGAACGTCGATCCAGATCGCAAACGTGAAGATGGACCGTGATCGCGGAAACCGCCTTATCGCAGAAGGGCTGGCTGACCTGGTGGCGTCCGCCGTCCTTATATCGCAAATCCCGACCTGGTCCAGAGATTTGCCGAGAATGTCCCTCTTGCTGAGGTTGATTGGGAGACCGTGTATGCCTCGGGGCCGCACGGCTATTCCGATTACCCAACCTACCAAACATCATAAGAAAACCCAGGAGCTGAACATGCCAAAGACAACACCCGAACAGAACAAAACGATCGTTCTCAAAGCCTTCGATACTCTCTTCAACAAACGCGACTACGGGGCGGCGGAGCGGTTCTGGTCTCCCAACTACATTCAACACAGCGCCCATATCGAGCCGGGACGAGACGGGCTCTTCAATCTCGTCAAGGCCGCTCCGCCGTCGCTCAGGTATGAGCCTGGGGTGATTCTTGCAGAAGGCAACTACGTCATCGTTCATGGCCGGTTCTCCAACATCGGACTTCCAGTGAACTGGATCGCCGCGGACGTCGTTCGCCTGAAGGATGGAATTCTCGTCGAACACTGGGATGTCATTCAGGATGAGGCTACCGAGCAAGAGTCCAAGAGCGGGAACCCGATGTTCGGTGACTCATTCCCGAAATGAACACCGGCGGAACGTCACTCAACAACCCTCCTCTCTCTCTACAACCCACCCCCCCCCCCCCCACCCCCCCCCCCCCCCCCTCCCGTTGATGTTCTTGGCAATGCTCCGGGACTCAACTACGCCTCCGATTACAGAGCGACGAACGGAGTTGTGGTGCCACATAAGCGCCGAGTATTTGCCTACGACAGCGAAAAGCGAAAGGTAGCGGAGCCTCTGCTCGTCGCGATCGATATCCATGAGATCGAATTCAACTAAGTGTCACCTATGACTACTCAACACGAAATGGAAAGGAAACATCTATGACCGCGACCTCTAAAGAGTCTGCTTCGGACCGTGAGATCCTGCTCGTTGGCCCATATGGCGTGCTTGGCACAGGAGTGATCGACGCCGTTGCCGCTAACCCGGCCTGGCGCGTCACAACAGCAGCGCGCCGGCCCGCGCCGACATATCGTACCCAGACTCCGCCCCGCCACATTAGCGTCGACCTCATGGATCGTGAGGGCACGATCAAGGCTTTCTCGAATCTGGATACTTTGACCGACCTGGTTTATGCGGCCTACGTTGAGAAGCCGACTATGGCCGAAACCGTAGAACCCAATGCCAGGATGCTGGCAAACACACTTGAGGCCCTCGCGGCGCGGAATGTCCCTCTCAGACGCATCGTTTTGGCAGGCGGAGCCAAATCATATGGATTTAGTTTAGGCGCGTTCAACGCTCCGGCGAAGGAAACAGAACCCCGCCTCATCGCGCCGATCCACTATCACCAACAGGAGGACATTGTCGCCGATTGGTCGAGCAAGAGTGGAGCGAGCTGGACGGTTTTGCGCCCGCATCTCGTGATGGGGCCGAGCTTGAATTCGCCAATGAATCTTGTGACAAGTCTCGCTGCATACGCTGCGATGAGCCGCGAACTCGGACTGCCGTTACGGTTTCCAGGTCGCCGCGAAGGGTGGAACACACTTCAGGAAACCACCGATGCAGAACTGTTCGGGCGTGCCACCCTGTGGGCGCTCGGCGAGGATAAGGCGCGCAACGAGATCTTCAACGTGTCGAATGGGGATGTCTATCGCTGGCGCCAGCTTTGGAACGAGTTGGCTGCCTTCTATGATCTTCCCGTCGCAGAGCCTCTGGCAATGTCGACCGTTTCGGAGATGAGTGAGAAAGGACCGCTGTGGGACTCGATAGTGGCTCGTTATGGACTGCATGCAACGCCATACGAACAGATTGCGAACTGGTCCTTTGTGGACTGGATGCTTAACTTCGGCGAGGAGACAATCCTAAGCACAATCAAGATCCGCAAGGCCGGCTTCGCAGATTGCATCGATACGCATGAGAGTTTCAGGCGGCAACTCACGAAGCTTCGAGAACTTCGGATCATCCCTTAGACGCACATTTCCGAGTTCACTGCTCGAAGATGCGCGAGGTACTCTCGTCCCAAAACTGCCCGCATGCAATTCGATTGAAGGAGAATCTGTTTGTCCAATCCGATGGGACGCATGGGGGAACCCGATGAGGTCGCAAAGGTGGCGTTGTTTCTGGCGTCGGATGATTCCAGTTTCGTCACGGGTATCGAAATTGTTCGTTGACGGCGGTAGATGGCAAATCTGATCGAGAGCCGCTGACTGAAGCTGTTTGGCTTGCTCGCTCTCAGGCGGGATTCTTTAGAAGGTCTGCCACCGTCTTCAAGATTTCGTGCGAAAGCACCTCATCCGATACGGCGCGGGCCAGCGACATCGCTCCGACGAGCGCGCTGAAAGTCAGGATCGCTCTCGATCTTGCGGCGCGTTTGTCCTTGCCTGGCAGCAACCCGACAATCAACTCAATGTCATCCCGGACTTGTTCAGAGGTAAGCGCGCGAGTCCGCTTATCGCTACGAGCGATCTCCGGCGCCAGTGCGCTGAAGGCGCAGCCCGAACCTGGATTCTTGCGGTGCACCTCGCTCACGTAGTCGTCGATCAGCTTCTCGAAGGAGAGCGGCTGCCCGCCGGATTCGGCAGCTTCCTTTTGGCGCTGCCAGACACCGAATGCAGCGCTTACTGCCTCGGCCACCAGTTCGTCACGCGAATCGAAGTGCTTGTAGAAGCCGCCCACCGTCAGGCCGGCTTCCTTCATCAACTCCGCGATTCCGAATCCCGCAAGGCCCTTTTCGCGGAATCTCTTTGAGGCAATGGCAACGATGCGCTTATGAGTTTTCTCCTTTTGGGCCTTGGAATAGCCCATATAAACCTCCTCCAAAATAATCTGCGACCAAAGCAGGATTATGCATCTAATCCTGTATGGATTATAACGATAATCCAGAAAGTACGCTTTCCCCGAAGGAGGTTTTAAATGCGAGCACTTCAAATCTCGGCCTACGGTGACCCTCTCAATGTCTTAGAACTCGTCGATATCCCGGAGCCCGGTGTCCCGGGAGCGGGCGAGGTCCTAATCGATGTCGAACTGGCACCCTTAAATTTGCATGACCTGCTCTTCATACGCGGTTACTTCGGTGGCCCTCCGGCACCAACTGTCGTTGGAAACGAGGGCTTCGGTCGAGTTGCCGCGGTAGGTCCTGGTGTTACCAACGTTAAGGTCGGCGACCACGTCCTAACGCCCATCCTCGGCCTGACTTGGAGGGCGCGAATGATCGCGTCGGCGAAAGGGCTGTTCCCGCTACCCGACGGTGATCGGCTGCAACTCGCGCAGCTCGGCAGCAATCCACCCACGGCGGCGCTGATCCTCAGTGAATATGCGGACCTCAAGCCCGGAGATTGGGTCGTTCAAAATGCAGGGAATTCCGGCGTCGGTCGGTCCTTGAGCGCCATCGCGAAGCAGCGTGGCATTCGAACGATCAGCTTTGTACGGCGTCCCGAATTGATCGATGAACTCAAGGCTGCCGGAGCAGACGTAGTGCTCCTGGACGAACCTGCAGCAGTCGAGGAAGCGGTGCGCGTTATCGGCAAAGGGTCCGTTCGGTTGGCGGTCGATTCAGTGGGCGGTGATGCGACAGCCACGCTCGTTCAGTTGCTGTCGGATCGTGGCGTGCTCGTCTCCTACGCAGCAGCGACCGGCCGACCGATGGCAGTCAACGCCCTGTACCTCATAGGGAAACATCTGACAGTCAAAGGCTTCTTCCTGAATGATTTCGATCACTTGTCGAAGATCCTGCCAGCGCAGATCGAAGCCGCCCCTCTCGTTGCGTCCGGTGCGCTACGAGTCCCCGTCGCCGCGATCTATCCGATGTCGAAAATAAAGGAAGCCATAACTCATCTTCTCAAGGGCGGTAAGGTCCTGATTGATATCGCGGACAGTTCCAATGCGTAGCATTTCGACCATGCAATTTGAGGAAAGCGAACCATGACTGACGCCACGAACTTGTGCTTGGCCAAATTGAGCGCCGCCCTTTCGAGAGGGTTGTTCTCACAATCGGACAAGCGTTGGCCAAACGAGAGGATACGGGAACGATCTTGAAGGGAAGGAAGATCTTTGCCCGATACCTGACGGTGTCGATGACGTGAGCGCTGCAAGTATTCCGGTTGCGTATCTCACCGCGCAAGTGGCTCTTACACTGGCTGGTTTTCGTCCAGGCAAAACCGTTCTGGCGCCGGCGATCGGAGGATCGGTCGGCAACGCGGTGACACAACTGGCGCGCGCTCTGGGAGCAAAACACGCCATATCGAGCACGACCAACCATGCGAAAGCCGAGCAGGCGAAGGCGCTCGGATTCAATGAGGTCATCTCCTTTTCCGCAGGGTCCCCTCACAATGTGCCGGTAAATCCTGGCGCTATCTGACCCCGTCATTACCCTACCCCAAAAAATACGCTTGACGTATCGCGTATTACGCGCGACACTACTCAATGATCGTTGGTTATCAAAACAAACAGACTGCCCAATTCGCAGTGGGAAGAAAGGTCAAAGCGCTCACCGGATTTGAGCGGGCAGCCCGTCTCAAACTCGATCGCCTGGATGCAGCGATTGCGCTCGCTGACCTCGCCGCTCTGCCGGGCAATCGCTTTGAGGCGCTCAAGGGCGAACGAAAAGGACAGTACAGCATCCGCATCAACGATCAATGGCGGATTTGTTTCACATGGGCCAAAGGAAGACCAGGCCCCTCGGATGTCGAGATAGTTGATTACCACTAGGGAGAGAAACATGGCTTTGCTTGCAATACACCCTGGCGAACATCTGCAACAGGAGCTTGAGGCTTTATCCATGAGCGCCGCCGCGTTTGCGCGGAAAATCGATGTGCCCGCCAATCGCATCACGCAAATCCTGAAAGGTGAGCGCGATATCACTGCCGACACCGCGATACGGCTCGGGCACTTCTTTGGCACATCGGCGCAGTTCTGGATGAACCTGCAATCGATCTACGATTTGCGACTGGCGCAGGATCGCAATGGCCTCGCCATAAAAGCGCTGCCAACCCTAAGACAAGACCGCAAATACGCATAACCCGTCGGCGCGGATGGTCGGGAGCATTTTCTCCGTGAAGAGCCGCAGTTCTTGCTCTTCAAGTCGTTCCTTCGTGAGCTGCTCTCCAGCAGCACCCACGTCCGCTTCACCGGCTGCGGATGGCTTCTCTCTCTACCCTGCTGCTGTCCAGTTTTCAGCAGCCAAACGCAACCTGTCACTCAATTCGCCTGTCTCAACCGAGGGGTCCACTTCAGGATACCTATCCCATGCCCCCTTATCTGCCGGGAGCGGAACCAGAAGACCGGGGTCCCGGTGCGACAGTGTAACAGCAATGCAACGCCCGAGCCGCGTTATTCCCGCTGGCATCGCTGCATGGCGAACAAAAAGCGGCGGACATGCTACGCTTCTGCCCATGGCCCCCCGACCCAAGCTCACCCCGGTCCAGGTGCTGCAACGGCTCGAGCTCCGGCTGAAAAAGCGGATGGAAGCGCTGCGCGACGCGCTGTTTTGACATCGTGGACATGGGCGCTGCAATTGTCTTGCACCACGGGAGTCACGTAGTCAAACTCCGATATGTGTTCGATGAAACGTCGTAGCGACCTGCTTCGCTGACCATTTCGACAACTTCAGAATGATCGGCCCTAATCAAAAATTCTCACCGCCCGCACGTTTCACATGAAAAGAGCACCCTCATGAACTTGCCATTTCCTATGCTGACGGCAGAAGAGGCAGCGGCCCAGATAAAGCATGGGCAGACGATTGCGTTTAGTGGCTTCACCCCAGCCGGTTCGCCCAAGATGATACCTCTTGCCATTGCAAATCGAGCGCAGGCTGCTCATCAACGCGGAGAACCATTCAAGATCGGCGTGGTCACAGGTGCATCTACCGGGCCTTCACTTGACGGGGCCTTGGCAAAGGCTGATGCCATCAGCTTTCGTACACCTTATCAATCGAACCCTGAGCTTCGTGCGCGTATCAATGCTGGCGAAACTCGTTTCTTCGATATGCACCTGTCAATGTTGCCGCAGGCGGTTCGTTACGGATTCCTGGGCCCCATTGACTGGGCGATTCTTGAGGCCAGCGACATCACTGCAGGCGGGGGTGTTGTTCTGACTTCGTCCGTAGGGGCATCACCCACTTTCGGTCGCCAGGCACACCGGGTGTTTATCGAACTGAATCGCAAACATCCCGCAGCGCTGCTGGGCATGCATGACATCTATGAACCGCGAGATCCCCCACATCGCGGTCAAATACCGATCTTCCATGCCTCAGACCGAATTGGTTCTCCACTCATGTTGGTTGATCCCTCACATATCGCAGGCATTGTTGAAACCGACCTGGACGATGAAAACAATGGATATGATCCATCAACCCCCACTACAGAAGCCATTGGCGATCACGTCGCGGACTTTCTCGCTGCAGAGATCGCTGGTCACCGCCTCCCCGCCCTCTTGCCGGTCCAGTCCGGTGTGGGGAATATCGGTAATGCGGTCCTAGCGGCGCTGGGACGAGATACTCGACTTAATCCGTTCGAGATGTATACCGAGGTTCTGCAGGATTCTGTGGTCGATCTGATCTGTTCTGGTCGCATCAGGTTCGCGAGTACTTGTTCGCTCACTCTCAGTCCGCCGGCATTGGATAGGATCTACAGCGATCTAAAGTTCTTCCGCTCGCGAATCCTGATGCGCCCCCAGGAAATCAGTAACCACCCGGAGATCATCCGCCGTCTCGGGCTCATCTCCATCAACACTGCGATCGAAGTCGACCTCTTCGGCAATGTAAATAGTACTCATATCTTGGGACGTCAGATGATGAACGGAATCGGGGGATCGGGCGACTTCACACGCAACGCCTACCTATCGATCTTCATCTGTCCATCAACCGCCAAGGCGGGCAAGATCAGTACAGTCGTCCCGCTCGTAAGCCATTCCGATCATAGCGAGCACTCTGTTCAAGTCATCATCACCGAGCGTGGCATCGCCGATCTTCGCGGAAAATCCCCCCAGGAACGCGCTGAAATCATTATTGAGCATTGTGCCCATCCGGACTATCACCATGAATTACATGCGTATCTGCGCATGGTCAGAGGCGGCCATACTCCGCAAACCCTGCGTTCCGCATTCTCATTCCATTCGCGATTCATTGACACGGGAGATATGCGCGGAGTCGAATGCGAGGCAGTAGCCCCAATGGCTGAGCCTCCAAAGACGACGTAAGACTGAGATGAAATTCCACTAGGGCAGTTTCTCGAAAGTGAAACGAAACGCAGCCTGTCGTCACTACTTACCAGGAACGCCTCGCGGCGACGGTGTCGAGTGGGGTTCTTTAAGCAAAATGAGGAAGGTGGCCCATGGAAGCGTTCAAAGAGTTCACGCACGGCGCCATCGAAACCTCCCGGCTCTGGAAGCTGTGCTCGATGAGATTCGGCAGGTAGGAGCAGACCACGTGGTGGCCGGGGGCGATGTGCTTCCGGGCCCGATGCCGCGTGAAACGCTCACATGTTTGCTCGATCTCACTATCCCTGTTATCGGAAACACTGCTTGAGCAAGATCGAACGGCGGACGGTCTGCCTGCCGTTAAACGTTGAGTGTCCCGATCCAACACGAATCCTTACCGTGGGTGAAGGAGGTAGCGTATGCCACTACTTGGTATCAGCGTGATCGGTCCCTTGTCAGAATGCAGCAGTTCGGTCCGCGTTGAGGGCCAGATCAGCGGTTCCACCGTCGCCATATTTATGACCGGCCACTCAGGCTCCATCGGCGGCGGCGTGGCTAGTTGGTCCGACCAGAGTTTTCCGCTGAACGCCGGCGTCACTCTCACGCCCGGGCAGACCGTATTCGCGACACAAACGTTGGCATCGCAAACTTCGCCGCAAGGCCCCGGCATCATCGTGCAAAAGAAACCGTCCACCATCGGACCCATGGCGTTCCAGAGCCACCTGTACCAATGTGGCCGGTGCGTCTGGCTCGTCGGGGCCGTGCCCGGCGCGCACGTCAATCTGACCGTCCTGGGCATCCCGCGCGGCTCTACGGTTTCCACCGATGGCAACGCGCGTATCGGCCTCACAACGCAACTCGGGGCCAGCGATATCCTCGACGCGCAGCAAATCGCGTGCAGTTTGCCGGGTCCGCAGATCGGGGGCCCCAAGCCCGACCACTTGCCGCTCAATGCCAACCGCCAGTTGCCCCCACCCGTGATGCCAGGTCCGCTTAAGCAATGCGATCCCGCAGTGCTGGTGACCAATGTGTTCGAAGGCGCCACCGTCACCATCAAGCGCAGCGCCGGGCCCACTGAATCGGCCTGTTTTGACGCTACCGCGCTTTGGTTTGTCCTGAGCAAGGCGCTCGTGTTGGGCGAGACCGTCACTGCGCAGCAGGATTTCCCAAAGTGCGATGTGCCCGGACTGGCGACCCCGCCCGCCAAAGTAGGCCCCATTTCGCCGGTTCCCCCGCCGGTAGTTATGGAGCCCCTGTGCGCCGGGCAGCAGACCGTTTCTGTCACCGACTACCAGCCCGGAGCCTTAATCGAAATCTTCCAAAATGGCGTCTCGCTCGGTACCGGTCAAGCGCCGGAGGATGCGTCGTTTCCTTTTGGTGTTCCTCCGCTGGTCGGCGGCGACGTCGTGACCGCGCGCCAGACTCTCTGTGGTAAGACCAGCGTCGATTCCAACGCGGTGCCGGTAGACCCCGCGCCGAAAAACATGCCGACGCCGCACATTCCCGGGCCGCTCATTGAATGCGGTGCCGTCGTGAGGGTACAGAATCTGCACATCGGCGCGCGCGTCTATGTGTTCTCTACGCTGCTTGCCGGTGAAATCGGCGACAGGCAGGCAACTGCTACCACGGTCGATGTCCCTGTTGGACCTCTGCTCATTGCCGGCGACCATATCTTCGCCCGCCAGATCGGCTGCGGATTGATCAGCCACGATTCGACTCCGCCGCAACTGGTGCACAAAGCTCCCAAGCTCCAGCCCCCGCGCGTAGTGCCGCCACTCGACGATTGCATGACCGCCGTGCCGGTCGATCAAGTAATACCCGGCGCTTTCGTCGACGTCTACGTCAATAATGCCCCGCGCGGCAGCGCGCCCTCCGGGGCCGCTTCCGTCACCGTCCCGATCAGCGGCCGCCTGCACGTGGGGGACGGGGTAACCGCGCGACAGCGGCTATGCGGCCAGGTTACCGGTTTCCGCGACCGTGTCGGCGTCAATCCGTCGCATGCCAAAGATTGGCCCATGTTCCATCACGATCCGCAACACTCCGGGCGCGTGGCGTGCAGCGAAATCACAAGTTCCAATGTCGGCACCCTCAAGACCGCATATGCAACGCTCACGCTAGACGGCCACATCATCTCCGTTCCTGCGGTGGTGGCGAGCAAGATCTACGTGGGAACCAGTCTGGCCCCAACCGACCCGCAGAGCCCGGGTGGTGGCACCATGTACCGCATCGACCTTGCCAGCGGCAATGTGGAACAGACGTTCTCGTTCGTCACGCCGGCGGGACAGGGTTCGAACCAGGGCGAAACCGGCGTCGGCTGTACGCCGGCGGTCACTGGCGGAAAAGTATATTTTTCCGGACTCGACGGCAAGATCCGCTGCCTGGATGCGGCCTCATTCATACCCGCCTGGACCACGGACCTGCGCCACCCCGATTCGGCCCACAACCAACCGGTCAGCAATCCCGTCGCGGAAACGTGGAGTTCGCCTCTCGTCATCAACAATCGCGTATACGTCGGAGCGGGCGAAGGAGAGTCCGGCGCCTTCGGGTTCGTGTATTGCCTGGACGCGAATACCGGAAAAGTGGTCTGGCTGTTCTGTACCAACCAGTTCGTGGCTAACACGGATGACCAGCCTAATATCGTGCCCGGTTCAACGGTGGGAGGGATGATTCCACCCGGCTACGTGGGCTTCACCGTCGGCCCCGAACCACTGTCGAAAGGCGCGTCTGTGTGGTCGTCATGCGCCTATCACTCGGGGCTCAATCGCATCTACTTTGGGACCGGCAATCCACTTCCGGACTCACCGCTGCCGAACACACCATACTCGAGCGGCATTGTCGCGCTCGATGCTACCAGCGGCACTTTTAAAGGCTTTTTCCAGTCCGCACAAGTGGACAGCTACCGGCCGGATGATTCCGACGTGGATGTTCCCGCGCCGCCGACGATCTATAGCCTTCCTGGACAGGACGTAGTCGCCATCGCGGGGAAGAACGGCGCGGCGGTCCTGCTCGACCCCGCCAACATGACCGTGCTGGCGCACCGCCAGCTTTTGCCCAAAGACGGCGCCGGTAACCCGCTACCCGGCGTCGATGTACATTCAGGCGGCGATAACGAAAACAAGTCAGGTGTTTTTGGGAGCGCGGCGGTGGACCCGGCGTGGGGCCATCTGTATTTCGGGCTTGGAGGCTATGCTGGCGTCGACGGGTCAACAACTCCCTTTATGCGCACCTGCGACTGGGCCACGCTGGACGATGAGTGGCCGACCGTGCTGGGCGCGGACACCGTGACGCGGTACAGCACCGCCCATCCGCCGATGTACATGACTTCGGAAGCCGGGCTCAGTTCGCCCACTGTGGTCAACGACGTGGTGCTGGTAACCACCAGTGCTCCCGCGCTGTACGCCTTCTCATCGGCGAATGGCATCCCACTCTGGATTGCGCCGGGATTCGCGAAGTCCGGATTCTGCCTCGGCCCGGCGGTCTATGGCAACTACGTCCTGGCAGGCGCCGGCGATCAACTGGTGGTGTACACGTTGTAGGTCGCCAGAACGGCTTCCCAGCGAAGCGCGCGATGACGAGTTTCGGTTCAGAAATCGCCTGACATAGGCAGGTCTCAACTCGACGAGCGCTTTATCACCACACACTCATTGACAAATGCGGCGACGGACAAATGCGGCGACAGAATACCGATTGCAGCACTTCCATTCACTCGCGCCGGCAACGCCGGTCGTGGGTATGTTGTCACCCTAGTCCACCTTCCCTGTGCGCGGAACTTTGACAGGATGGCGACGAAACTGTGACAACTCCGGCAGCCGAGCGGAATAGGATTTCGAACTGGCGAGATTCTCCCCAACCATTGGGTGTGAACATGAACCCCAATGAAGGCCACCGTGCCGATCAAGAAAGACAAGCCGGACGACTACTCGAAAGGGCATCGCGACTTGCGGCTGCCTCGACGGGGACAGAAGCGCAGCTTTCGCGGGGAGGGAGGCTCAAAACGAAAATCGCGGCTATCTAAAGGAGAAACCATATGACATTCGCGGTCCAACTCATTGAGGCCATTACTGGTGAGTGCCTTCGCAGTATCGCTGTTTCCCACCCTTGCATCGGCGCAGCATTATCAGCAGACAAATCTAGTGTCCAATGTGCCCGTGACTCCAGCAGCCTCCGTCACTGATCCCAACCTTCAGAATGCCTGGGGACTGGTCCATGGCCCGGCCACTCCTTGGTGGATTTCAAATAATGCAGGCGGCACTTCCACGCTATACAACACTTCCGGTTTAAATCCGGCGAATCCCACAGGACAGACCCCGCCCCCGGTGCTGGCGCCCGTGACGATCGTTGCGCTCAACGCCCCTGGGGGTATGCCGGGAAATGGGGTCAAGATTCCCAACGCCCCAGGCCAGCCGGCTCCCGGATCTCCCACCGCGGTCATGTTCAACGGCAGCACCACTGATTTCCTTCTTGCCCCGGGCAAGCCGGCGGTTTTCTTGTTTGCCACCGAAGACGGCACAATCCAGGGCTGGAACCCGGGCGTGAATGCAACCACTGCGATCATCGAGGTGGACAATTCCCAAGTCCCCAACAAAAACAATGGAGCCGTTTACAAGGGAGCGACCATCGCCGAGATTGGCGGTAGCGAATACATTTTGGCGGCCAACTTCCGCAGCGGCAGGATTGACGTTTTCGATTCCAACTTTAAACCAGTAAGCGTTCCCGAGGAGGCCTTTCACGATGGATGGGATCCCGCGCGGCTTTGCGCCCTTCAATGTGCAGGGCATCGGACCCAACATTTACGTAACCTTTGCCCAACAAGACTCGGCAAAACACGATCCGGTCGGGGGCGCGGGCTTAGGTTTTGTTGTGGTCTTCGATGGCCATGGCAAAAACATTGCACACCTTGAGCACGGAGACTGGTTCAATGCGCCATGGGGAGTGGTGCTGGCTCCGGCAGACTTCGGCGAGTTCAGCCATGCCCTATTGGTTGGCAATTTCCGCGGCGGCACCATTGCGGCATTCAATCCACGGACCGGCCGCTTTATGGGAAACGTCCTCAATGCCGACGGCTCTACGGTAAATATTGGCGGGCTGTGGGCACTCGCGTTCGGCAATGGCGGCGCTTCCGGTCCGGGTAGTACTTTGTTCTTCACCGCGGGCCCTGACAACGGGACGAATGGCTTATTTGGAACCCTGACGCCGGTTACCACCGAACTGCAAGAAGACGACGAGCAATAGCTCCAGAGTCCTCGGAGTATCAGCCGACGCGCTCCCTTACTTGAGAAGCGTCGGCTGATACCCTTCGCGCGCCCAGGACGCAGTCCTGGGAACCATGCACATAACGGCGAAAAGTCCGCAAGGGACGGCTGAAAGCTAACCAGGTTGTACCCAGGACTGCATCCTGGGTAATTTTCAGCCGTCCCTGCGGGACTCGTCCGTTTCTCCAATCTCTTCCCAGGACTGCGTCCTGGGCTACTCTCAACGGTCCCTCCGGGACTAAATCGGTGAATGTGGTTCTCAGACACGCTCCGAAAAGAAGAACTAAGTCGAGCCTTCGGAGCGATAGCGGCGCAGGTAATGTTCGAGCATGTCTCGCCTTATATAGGCCGCGGCGGCACCCAGCCGGATTTCAATCTCTGTACCTCTACCTGCTGTGCTCCATATCTGGAAGTGCGCCCATGGATTTAGCGCGCTCGTTCATTCCGCGAAGGCCCCAGTGCCCTTTGCGGCCAACCGATTGCATCACGTCTTGGGGGATTCCTTTGCCATTGTCGCGGCATCGTACTTTGAAGAATCTCCTTTCATAAATAATTTCCACGTCGATACGGGAAGCCTCGGCATGATGGATGGAATTCACCAGCGATTCCCGGCAGATTCCGCAAAACTCCTCCTGCACCCCGGGACGCAATGGGCGTGGACGCCCCTCTTCCGTGACGTGAATTGCCGGGCAGCCGTCAGGGGCAAACTCGATTGCCACCTGAGCCAACATCTCTGACAGGGTTTTTTCCCCATCGCCTTCGCCCCGCAATAACTGAACCCGGTTCCGGCCTTCCACAATGAGCGTGTCAGCGCGTTGCAACGCTACTTTGAGCATCGGGCGAGCGGGATCATCCTCTGCCAGGGATTCAGACGCGTAGTGAAAGCGCAGCATCAGGCCGTGAATCGATTGCAGCAGCGTGTCATGTAATTCGCGCGCGATGCGGGTACGCTCCCGCATGCGCCCCTCCAGGCGCGCGTTGTATTGCTGGGCAAATTGGTGTAACCGGTATCGGTGTACACCCCACACAACCAGCAGAATGGCCGCTGCATACATGGTCCGGAACCACCATGTATTCCACCATGGCGGCAGGATTCTGATAGGTAGCTCGAGGGCGGGCTCGCTCCAGGCGCCCCGGCTGGTTGCACCCTGCACCCGAAATGTGTATCCACCTGCCGGTAGAGAGGCGTAAGTCACGATTCGTTGGTTGCTGCCCACCTCGTGCCAGTCGGGATCCAGTCCTTCGAGCTTGTAGCGATAGCGATTGGTCGCCGGATTGAAATAGCTGAGGGCGGAGAACTCGAGCGAGAAGAGGCTCTGACTATGCGAGAGAGTCAGGATGCTGGTGTAACCGATGGATTTATGGAGCGGCGTACCCGCGCCAACCGTTACCGGCGGGTCGAAGAGTTGGAAATCGGTCAGAACGACAGGGGGAACGTAGGAACTATCCTGCAGCTTGTCCGGAAAAAATGCCGTTGCGCCGCTGAAGCCTCCAAAAAACATTTCCCCGGCCGCACTCTTGAAGCATGTTCCCCAGCCGGTCAAATCAGGTCCCGGGAGTCCGTCCGCGGTGGAGTAATTCCTGACCGTCTTGGTCTGCGGATCGAATCTTGCCACACTGTTGTTCGTGCTCATCCACAGCTCGCCGTGGTCATCGTCGAGGATGCAGCCCACCGCGCTGCCATGAAACCCATCCCGCTGCCCGTACACGGTGAACTGGCCCGTGTGCGGGTTGAATTGATTCAATCCATCCTGGGTGCCGACCCACATCGTGCCCGAGCGGTCAAAGTGCACTGAGTTGACCCGGTTGTCGCTCAACGAGCCTGGCCGATCCGGGTCGTGATGATAAATAGTAAAGTGGCCGGTCGCCGGATCGAAACGGTCAATGCCCGACGAGTGGGTCCCCACCCAAAGACCTCCCTGCCGATCCTCGGCCAGTGTCGAAAGGAACGGGGCTCGATTGCCGGGATCCAGCTTATAGGTAGTAAAGCGCTCAGTAGCTGGATCAAAACGATCCAGGCCATCCCAGGTGGCCGCCCAGAGCGTCCCGGTATGGTCGACGAGCAGATGGGGGACGATGTTGTTGCTGAGACTGGTGGGATCTGCCGGATTGTGCTGAAATTTCTGGAAGTGTCCGGTCTTCGGATCCATACGATAGAGCCCGAGGTTGAACGTGCCCACCCAAAGCTTGCCCGCGCGATCTTCGTCGATCGCGATCACATCACTGGCTTCCCCTGCTCCGGTGACCTCGTAGGAAGTATTCTTGCCGGCATCGCGATCTACGCGGCTCAGTCGTTCGTGGGTACCGATCCACAGGATTCCCCGGCGATCTTCATAGATCCCGCCCACAAAGGGTTCCCCAGTCTCATTCGGATCGCCAAAATCGCGACGAAAACTCTTAAACGGAAGCGGCTCCGAAGCAAAATGGGTTACCCCCATCCCCCCCAGGCTGGCCCAGATATTGCCTTCCCGATCCTCGTCCATGGCCAGCAAACTGTCTTCTGCAAGACTTTCCGGGTTAACGGGAACGTGATGGTAACGGATGAGCCTCCGGCCCTGCCGGTCAAATTTGAGTAAGCCACCCGTTATCGTCCCGAACCACATGGTGCCGTTTCGGTCTTCCAGCATGGTCATCACCCCGTTCGGCGCGGTTTTTGAACCGTGCGGCTGGCGGAAGGAATAATGAGTAAGCACATTCATCTTCCGATCGAACACGGCCAATCCTTCTCCGGAGACATGGATGATCCAAAATACCCCGAAGCGGTCCTCATGGAACGACATCTCGCCGCTCTCATGCATGGGGAGGTGCAGGGTGACTTTGCCTGTAACCCGATCGAACGCATCGAGACCTTCGCTACTGGCCACCCAAAATGTACCTGACCTGTCCTCACCGGTTGATTTGACCGCATCGCTGCTCAGGCTGAAAGGGTTGTTGGGATCGTGGCGATAACGGATGCTGCGTCCGCTGGAAGGATCAAACCTGAACAGACCTCTGCTCGTGGCTAGCCATAAAACCCCGGCGTGGTCCTGGCTGATGTGGGTTACGGGAACTGTGCCGCCTTGTATATCCCGGGTATCGATAAGGTAGTGGGTAAATGTCTCAGTGACTGGATCGAATTTATCCAGGAACTCGTTGCACCCAATCCATAGCGAGCCGCCACGGTCTACGAACAGCGAGGAAATGAACACTCCGCTCAGACTGGTCGCGCGTCCGGCCTCATGCTTGAATACTCTGAATTTGTAGCCGTCGTACCGGTTCAGCCCGTATTGAGAACCCAGCCACATAAAGCCCCGATCGTCCTGGACGATCTGAGATACCTTGGTCTGCGATAAGCCATCCTCGGTGGACAGGCGTGTAAAACGGATATTCGTTCCATCGACTACTGGCAAGGTGACCGTCTGCGGGGCGACATGCGCCTGCGTCACCGTTCCATGGTCGACAGGCCGAGCCATTGCCGGCGTGGTGACACACAAGACTAAGACCAGGGCGCAAAGCCCCCGAAAGCGCCGGAGACCTGCCGGCTCGATCGCATCTTGATGGACAAACGCAATCACATCGTTGGTCCCGTCACTCGCAGGGAGCCAACATCAGCCTTCGAGATATCCGCGCTTCATCGCGATCAGCACGGCATGTGTGCGATCGCTTGCGCCTAACTTGGTCATGATTTTTTTCATGTGTCCCTTTACGGTATCTTCGGAGATGGAAAGGTCGTCGGCTACGATTTTGTTGGAGTGGCCGGACGCTACAGAGCGAAGCACTTCTATCTCCCGCTCGGAGAGATCGTCCAGGCAAAAATGTTCGGCCAGGCTTGCGGCAATCTCGGGCGGGATGTGCTTGCGCCCCATATGAACGTCGCGGATCGAACTTGCCAGATCCGTGCGCAGCATACTTTTCAAGAGGTAACCGACCGCGCCGGCTTTGAACGCTCGCGAGGCCTGCACATCTCCGGAGTAGGTGGTCAGCACGATAATCCTGGCTTTGGGGCATTCTCGCCGGATCACTTCCATAGCGTCGATGCCATTCATCCCCGGCATCTGAAGATCCATGAGTGTGACATCGGGACGTAAACGGCGAAACGCATCAATTGCCTCCTCGCCGTTGGTGGCCTCACCCACCAGTTCCATGTCTTTTTGAAGCTGGAGAGCGAAGGAGATCCCGTCGCGAACGAGGGGATGGTCATCCACGCAGAGAACGCGAATCTTGCCTGGGTCAGCCATGGCCTTCGATCCCCCTTGCCGCCAGGATCTCAGGGGCTGCGATCCTGTGCACCCAGCATAGTCGCCTGGCTGCGCCTTCGAACCACTCTAAAGTGGTGTTTATAACCACCCATGAATGGCTAGGGTTACAGGGCCGAATCAGGGATCATTCTTCTATGGACAGCTTGCACCGCTATCCTCGTAATCTCGCGGGCCTGGCCTTACTGTTTTTGAGAGCGTCGGTTGGACTTTTGCTGCTGGCGAATGTCCACGGCGAAACCCTACTCACAAATCCAAATATGGCCACCAGTGTCGCCGCCGCGCTTTGCCTTGGCCTGTGCGTCGGCATTTTCACTCCGCTTTTAAGCGGCCTCGCGTTTCTGGGCGGCATAGGCTACTTTGTCTGGTTGCCCGCGGGCCCGTTTTTGATCGGGATTGTGACCCTCCTGCTGTCCCTATCAACGGCCATACTGGGGGCGGGGGCGTATTCCATCGACGGGATTCTGTTTGGACCCCGCAGAGTGATTTTGTGATCGACGGCAGCCCAGCCGCCTGAGACTGGGAATCACGCCTTCCCGGTACCCTAGTCCGGCCTGGGCCTGCGGACCGGCAACCCAAGCCCGGGGTCGTATTTCCGCCGCGGAAGCGTCCTTTCAGCCGGCTTTCACACAGGGCGCGTAAAATGGATTGTGATGGTCGATGACGCAATCGAGGATCCCGAGAAGGCGCAGACTGAAGAACCCGCAGTCGATTGGGCAGACCTTCGCGCCCAGGCGGCCAAATTGGGTATTACGTTAAGCCAACTCCAGCAGCAGCAGCGGGAGAAGAAGCTGAGACTGGCGAGAAAAGGGAACTTCCGAGCCCCCGGGAGACAAGACAGTGCGCCCGATTAACCGGCAGGCCAGACCTGTGAGCTGGCAACAGTTTCAATACTGGCATAAGATAATGAAAAGGGAAGACCTGCTACATTTGAAAATTCTGCCGACACCGAATTTCCCCTAGCAAGTGTAGACCGGCCACTGTGTGTGCTCGAGGCGGAGGCCTTGATGAACATTGGGCCCCTATTCCGATCATCAGAGGAGCAACTATCCTCTCGGACCGACGATCTCGCCGGCTTCGAGGAGGATCGCGCGCAGCTTCTGGAGCTTCGCACCGAATCCGGGCCACTGTACGTTTGCCCGTCACGGTGGCAACGCATTCGTCTTCGCTGGGCATTTCGTCACTTTCGTGTTCTTCCTCCGGAGGTTTTAAGCCGGCGTGATCTGCGCCTGATAGAGAGACTTGCCCTCTCGGCACTGGTGACACCAGCCCTGCCGGTCGCGCGCGACAGAGTCTTTGGAGTGGTCGAGACGGTGCGTTCGCAGTCGACACCATCGGCACGTCAAGTTGTCCCATTGAGGACGGAGCGAGTAAGGCGGCAAGCAGTCCAGGCGAAGCCGCAGATTTTGGATTTGCCGCGGCCTGATTTGCCAGAGCGCAAGCAGCTCTTCGCCGTTAGCTCCCGATCGATCACCATTCGCCAGACCGTGGCGCCCACGTACGTAACCCGTGACCGAAGGGCACGGTTCGTGCGCGATGCCCGCTTCCAACAATGGGGGGCCTTGGGCGTGCTCGTTGCGGTTTGTATCGTGGTGATACTGCTACGGTTGCATGGCGCCCCCCTGCTTCCAGGAACCGCACCGATCGGGCATCCTCCCACCGCGTCGGCGCCCGTGGAGCGAGCGGCGATTGCCGCCAAGCGACGAGTTCCCGCCCGGCCGGTAGCGGTTGCACCGCCAACCGTGCTGCTCCCTGGTGTCGAAAAAGCAAAGTACCGGGTCGCAACTCCGGTGCCTGGGCCTACCTTGGCGGCCGGGAAATTCGCACCGCCGGTGAGTGGTTCGGGGCCACCGATCACCGGGAGCAGGTCCATAGCGGCGCCCATCGAATCGGCTGCCACTGCCCCATCCGGCGCTTCGGAACGGCTCTTTGTCTCGGAGCTTCCACAGGGTCACTTTGCGGAGCCTGTCGTGACCGATCCCAGGCTGGTTGGAGAATTGCGCCTGAGAGCCTTCATCGGCTCCGACGGCTCGGTCACAGACGTGACCGTAGTGAGCGGCAGTCCCAGGCTGGCAGCAGTTGGAATGCGCGCGGTGCGCCGTTGGCGCTATCAGGCACTTGGCCATCCTGGGGAAGCAGAGACGCTGATCAGGATGAGTTTCTTTGGCCAGGACGGAGTCTCGATCGCGTCGATCGCCAAATAGTTCAGCTAAGCGGAGGTCGCGATACTCTTTGCGGTAACCAGCCGGTGGTTGACGTAGTTGTAGGGAGGAATGCGGTCGCCCTTGATCATCGCCAGCCCCAGATGGATCAGCCGCGCACCGTAGGT
This sequence comes from uncultured Acidobacteriaceae bacterium, assembly GCA_963757515.1. Taxonomy (GTDB): domain Bacteria; phylum Acidobacteriota; class Terriglobia; order Terriglobales; family Acidobacteriaceae; genus PALSA-350. Next base: position 183,453 of record CAVWRV010000002.1, read on the forward strand.
GTTGACTTCATGGGAGACGGATCCGATGAAGGGCGAGTTGGATTTCACCATCTCTTCCAGAGCTTCTGGAATGCAGTCCTGGCCGACAATGGCGACGTGCTTTTCGCGCTTTGCTTCCCGAACCGCCTGCAGTGCTCCCAGGGCGCTGGTATCGGTCGCGGCGGCAATCAACAGGCCGCGGTCTTTGGGATGACGACGTAAAAAGTCAGCCGTCAGCTTGTAGCCCCGGTCGCGAAGCCCACGTCCGTCCATGCGCACGAAGGCTTCGATCGGCAGGTCGGGCAGCACAGAACGCACGCCTTCAAACGCGCCGGTGATGCGGCTCTGCACCAGTGGGCCGGCTTCTTCAATATCCAGGCCGATGACCCACGATGCTTTGCCGCCCCAGCGTTGCCGCGCATGAATGGCGAGATACTCGCCCGCTTCAAAGCCGGCGCGGTAATTATTGACGCCGAAGAAGATCGCGTGCGGATGCGGAATCTCGACCGCGATCAAAGGAATGCCGGCGTCCGCAATCTTGTCGGCAACGATCGGGGCGACCTGCTGCTCAATTTGAAATTCGATCACCAGATCCACCCGGCTGGCGACAAATTGCTCTGCATTGCGGATCGCCGTGGCGGCGTCGTAGTGGTTGTCGAGGATCATCAAATCCACGCCGGAAGATGCCGCGGCCGCTCTGAGGCTCTCGGTGACCGCCTGGGAGAAGGGCAGGTCTTCCGACTGGCCTCCGAAGCCGAAGCGGATTTTTCGCGGCCGCGTCGCCAGCCGGTACAGGCCATTTTCCGTTTGCGCGACATAGCCGCGGTGGACAAAGGTTTTCAGGATTCGATAGACAGATGTCTTGGAAATCCGGGTTCGCTGATAAAGAGCTTCCAGCGCCAGGGGCTCATCCTCGGCCTGCAACAGTTCCAGGATGTCCAGGGCCTTCGACAGGATCGGAATGTGGTACAGCCGCTTTAACCCAGACTTAGCCAAGCCTCTCCTTTTTGAGCCAGTACTCGTTCCCAGCCCAAGTTCAATACGGAAACTACCATGGCGCCAGTATAACGTCTTCATGTGTGCCGGTGTCCCGTCGCCGCTTCTGACATCGCCATGCTATCTTTGTGCGCGCAGTAAAACAATGGGACTACCGATGCAGAGCAGGTATCGGCATTTACGCATAGGGCTGGCGGGGCTTGGGCTTGAGGCCTACTGGAGCCAGTTCGCCGGACTGGAAGAAAGGCTCAAAGGCTACCTCGACGAGGTGGAGAAGAAGATCGCCGGCGATTCGCGGGCGGTGGTGAACCTTGGCCTGGTCGACACGCCGGAGAAGGCGCTCGAAGCAGGGCATATATGCCGGCGCGAAGACATCGAGATTCTGCTGGTTTATGTCACCACGTATGCACTCTCCTCAACCGTGCTGCCGTTGATCAAGCGCGCCAGGGTTCCGGTAATTTTGCTTAATCTGCAGCCTGCGTCTGCCATCGACTACGAGCGGTTCAACGCGATGGAAAGCAGAACTGCAATGACCGGTGAGTGGCTCGCGTATTGCAGCGCCTGCCCGGTGCCGGAGATCGCGAACGTTCTCCGCCGGTTGGAAATTCCATTTCACCAGGTCACGGGCATGCTCCACGACGATCCAGCCTGCTGGCAGGAAATAGAGCAGTGGCTTCGCGCCGCCGAAGTGGTGCACACGCTGGCCCACAGCCGCCTTGGATTGATGGGGCACTACTACGGCGGCATGCTCGACATCGCTACCGACCTGGCGCAGGTGAGCGGCCGGTTTGACCTGCACATCGAGATGCTCGAAGTCGATGAGCTCACCGCGTTGCGGAGCAAGGTCGGCGAAGACGATGCACAGAACAAAATTGCGGAGTTTCGCGCCTTCTTCGAAGTGGGCGAGGATTGCCCGCAGGCGGAGCTTGCTGCGCGCGGCCCGTACCGCTGTGGCGCTTGATCAGCTGGTGAAGCAAAAAGACCTTGACCTGCTGGCTTACTTTTACAGTGGAAGCGGCGTACCGGGAAATGAAGACACGATGAGCTCGATCATTCTCGGCACATCGATGCTTACCGGCCGTGGCGTGCCGGTAGCCGGAGAGTACGAGGTCAAGAACGTGATCGCCATGAAGATCATGGACCTGCTGGGGATGGGCGGATCGTTTACCGAGTACTACGCGATGGATTTCGCGGCGGACCTCGTGCTCATGGGCCATGACGGTCCGGGCCACATCGGCATCGCGCAGGACAGGATCAAGGTACGTCCGCTCCGGGTGTACCACGGTAAGGTGGGCGCGGGTCTTTCGGTCGAGATGTCGGTCAAGCACGGCCCGGTGACGCTGCTTTCCGTGGTCGAGGATAAAGAAAATGGTTTCTCCCTGCTGATCGCGGAAGGTGAGAGTGTGCCTGGAGCGATTCTGGAAATCGGCAATACAAATAGCCGCTACAAGTTTCCGCTGGGTGCACGCAAATTCGTCGAGGCCTGGAATTCACACGGTCCGGCACATCACTGCGCTATCGGAGTCGGGCATGCCGCGTGCGCAACTTGAGAAGATCGCCAGTTTGCTGCAGCTGCCGTCGGTCCGCGTTTGTTAGTAGTTTGATTAGAGTTTTGGGCGCCCGATAGTGGAACAGCAGGTCCCTCCACTTCGCTCCCCCGGATTTCCTATGAAACTTGGTGGCGTTGACAAACTTCATGCGCCTGTCTTTACGGAAAGGCGCATACGCGGCCTTGTCCGGCGCTGCGTGGCAGGAAATCCGGGTACGCTCCGGTCCTAATGAACAAACCGCCTGGCGAGGATTTGCGAGCTCACTCGTGGGCTTTCGTTCGGGGTAAAGGCGCACCTGCTGTTCTCAGTTCTCAAGAGACCGCCGAAGAGATTTGCTGGGCCCAGTGAGCCACAGCGGCAGCGTCGACGCCACCTTCGCGGGGATCTTCCAGGGCAGCCAGTTGCACGGCGAAATTGCCGATGGTCGCACTTTCCACTGCACCACATCGCACTTCGAGACCGGTCGCAGCGGCCGTCAGCCGGTTCAGAAGAGTGTTGCGGCTGCCGCCGCCAACGATATATATCCGCCGCAGCTTCTTTCCCGTAATTTGCGCAAGGCTGCTCACGATTTCCCCGTACCTGGCGGCAAGACTGTGGAGAATGAGGCTCGTCATTTCCGGCGCAGCTTCAGCCCCCTCCGCCACTGGCTGCAATCCGCGCCGCTCGAGCTGGCGATGGATGCGCGCCGGCATCTCTCCAGGCAGCAGCAGGTCAGGGTCATCCACATTGAGGAGCCCGGCAGGCGGCGGGAGATGCTCGGCGGCCTTGATAAGCTCAGGTACAGTCCAGTCAATCTCCGCCGCCCACTGCAGTCATGCATTGGCGCAGCAGCCACATGCCGTTGACGTTCTTGTGAAAGCAAATGCGGCCGCCGACGGCGCCGAGATTGGTGAAGTCCGCTGCCTGCGCCTCTGGCTCCGTTGCTGGGCTCTTTCAGTACGTGTTCCGACCAGCGACCAGGTACCGGAGCTGATGTAAGCCCAATCGTCCCCGCTGTCGGCAATTCCCGCGATGGCCGAAGCGGTGTCATGACAGGCGGGTGCGATCAGCTCAGCCCCTTCCAGGGCGCGCAGATTGAGATCGCGGCCGTTCAATTTTCCGATCACCGTGCCCGGCCGAACAATCGGAGCCGCCGCCGCCATCACCAGCCCCACGGCTTCGAAAATCTCCGGCGACCAGCTGCGCTTCTCCGCATCGACCAGCTGGGTGTGAGTGGCATTGGTGTATTCAGCCACCGCTCGTCCGCCAAGGCGATGCAGCACATACTCCGGTAGATTCAGCCACGGCTTCTCCTGCAAATCGTCCGCATCTGCGCAAAGCTGGTAGAGCGTATTGATGCGGCTCATCTCGATCCCGGTAATGGCGCGAAGGTGAGCTGGGGAAATCCGCTTCCAGACCTCTGCCTGCGAACGGATGGTTCGCTCATCGCGATAGCAGAAAGGATCGGCGATGGCTGTCCCATCTTGATCCAGGCGCACGTAGTCCACGGCCCAGCCATCGGCGGCAATGGACCGGATGCCTTCGCTCGCAATCTCAGCGCACTTGCGCAGGCCGACATCCATTTGCTGCGTGATCTGGCCCAGATCCCAACGCAGCTCGCCGTTGTGGCTCACCGGAGCATTGGCATGGCGATGAACCAGCTCGATATGAGGAAGATCATTCAGCCAGCGCAGCAGCGAAACGCGACAGCTTTCCGCGCCCAGATCGATGGCGATCATCGCCCGCCGGTCCTTTGGACACGAAGCAGGCTCGCTCATCGGAGATAAGCCTCGGTCAGTCCTCCATCGACCGGGATCAGGTGGCCGGTGGTGCAGCGCGCCTGCGGACCCGCCAGGAAGAGGATGGCCGTGGCACAGTCTTTAGGGTCGATGGGCTGATGGGTCAATGTTCGGTTGGCGTAGAACTGCGCCAGCAAATTACGCAGCTCATCATCGGAAGCGGATTCCTCGAAGGGGATGTTGTATTTCGTCAGCGACGCTTTCACCCGGTCGCGAGGAAACATGGTCGACCCCTTCACCACCGTCGCGGGACTGATCCCGTTGACGCGAACCTTAGGCGATAAAGTGACCGCGAGTTCGCGAACCAGGTGGCTGACTGCCGCCTTGCTGACGTCGTAGGCTTCGCTGCCGCGCTTGGCCACCACCGCATTGGCCGAGCTGGTCAGTACAACGCTGGTTTCAATCCCCTGGGCGCCGAAGATCTTGGCTGCCTCGTCTGCCAGCAGGTAGTTGGCGGTGACGTTGATCTCGAGCGTCAACGCCCACTGCGCGTCGCTGATCACGCCGTCGGGCGAGGAGGGGAACAGCGCAGCCGTGTTGACCAGGATGTCGATGCCTCCATAAGCGGCAATAGTCGCGTCGAGCGCGGATCGAATGGCGGCCCGGTCGCGAATATCAATCCTGGTCGCCACCACAGCTTCGCGGCCCGCGATCTTCTGGGCTTCCGCAGCAACCTTTTCGGCTGCGTCGAGCTCGCGGTCCGCGACCACCACATGCGCGCCCCGTTCTGCGGCCATGAGCACCACCTCGCGGCCGATTCCGCTGGCCCCGCCGACCACCAGCACGATGCGGCCGCTCAATTCCTTGGCTGCAGGCTGCCGGCGTATCTTTGCTTCTTCCAGGGCCCAGTACTCGATCCGAAAGGCTTCGGAAGCCGGCAATGCAACGTAGTTGGAGTGGACCTTGAAGGCGCTGGTATCAGCCGCGGGTCCGGCCTGCGGTAGGATCTGCGGGGCACTTGCCCTCGTCGAGATGCCCGGCGCCTTCCATCACGTGGATGGCGTTGACATAAAATTCGCCCGTGATCCGCGCCTCGGCCTTGTTCTTACCGAAGCTGAACATGCCGATACCGGGCACCAGCACGACGGTTGGATTTGCGTGGCGCATCGCGGGCGAGTCTTTCAGTGCGTGCTTCTGGTAGTAGCTCGCGTATTCGCTGCGATATTTTTCCATGGCAGCTTTCGCCGCTGCCTGAATCTGCGATCCATCCCCAGCCTGATCCCAATCTACAAAGAGCGGCCGGATCTTCGTCCTGATGAAATGATCCGGACAGCTGGTGCCCAAGTACGCCAGCTCCGCCGCGGAATGCGAATTGATGAACTCCAGCACCTCAGGGATGTCGGTGAAGCTGCCAATCATGCGCTGCTCGGCTGGAGACGCTGCCGCGCAGAAAGGGCATCAGTTTCGACGGCAATGGTCTTTCGCTGCTGGTGCGGCTTGTACTTAGCGCCCGCCAAAGGAATGGCTGCCTCTTCTTGGAGCGATGACTCTCGATGAACTGACCGATCTGGTCGATGATGGTGATGGTATTGACATACGATTCGCGCTGCGTGTTGCCCCAGGTGAAGAGACCGTGGCCGCCGAGTACGACGCCATCGCACCCGGGTACTTGCTTCACTGCACGATCGAGCATCATGGCCAGTTCAAAGCCCGGCCGCTGCCAGGGAATCCATACCATCTTGTGACCGAACTGCTGGTTGAACTCATCCATCTTCTCCTTGCCGTTGGCCGAGGCAGCAAGTGCGATTCCCCAGTCGGGATGGAGATGATCTACGTGCGGCGAAGGGAAGAAAAGCATGCAGCGCCGTATCGATGGAGGCAGCCACGGGATTGTTCCCGAAGGTGCAGAGCGGATACATGCCGACCATCTCGTCTTCCAGCTCAACGCCACGATAAATCTTCGCCAGCGCAAGCACTTTATCGAGGTACAGCGTGGCAAAGCCCTCGACCTTGATGCTGCCCAGATCGCCGCCGCTGCCCTTCACCCAGAGCACCATCTTCTTCTGCCCGTCCAGCGGATCGGTCCCCTCGAGTTTCGAGCTGGTGTTACCGCCGCCGAAGTTGGTGATGCGCAAGTCGGATCCCAGCAAGTTGGAGCGATATCGCAAGAGAGCGGGGGGATCGAGGGTTCTGGCATGGCTCTCATCCCAAAGGTCGGCGAGATACTTCAGGGGCATACTTCTTCTCCTTGTACGGGCGCAATATTGGCAAACGCAGCTATACTAGCTCAGACCTAATTCAATAGATAAGTATTTCACGGTGCGCACCGGACTGCCGAGGTGGATGTGGGTCCTAACCCGTTTATTGGCGTTCTCTATCACTGGATCGGGGGCCTCGCTTCTGCCAGCAATTTCATTCCATTCCGTGGAATCAAGCGCTGGTCCTGGGAAATTTACTGGATCATCCAGGGGGTTGCCGCCTGGCTCATCGCGCCTATGGTATTGGCGCTTCTGCTGGTCCCCCATCTTTTCGACATTCTTCATGCTGCGCCGTCTTCCAGCATCACCTACGCATGTTTCTGGGGAGTGCTGTGGGGGGTCGGCGGGCTCACGTTCGGCCTCTCGATTCGCTACCTTGGCATTGCTCTTGGATATGCGATCGCGCTCGGCTTCTGTACTGCGTTCGGCACCCTGATGCCGCCGATCTTCAGCGGCCAGATGTCATCCATCCTGCACGAGAGCTCCGGGCAGGTCATACTCGCCGGAGTCGGAGTGTGCATGCTGGCGATTGCCGTCAGCGGCCTTGCCGGCTATTCGAAAGAGCATGAAATTTCGAGCGAGGACCGGGCAGAAGCCGGGGAGCGCGACTTCTCCTTTGTCAAAGGGCTTGCCGTAGCCATCTTCGCCGGCATCATGAGCTCCTGCTTCGCCTACGGGCTCGCGGCAGGCAAACCCATCGCGGAGATCGCACGGGTCCGGCTCATTGCGGGGCACCGCCTCGATCTTTGGCAGAACCTTCCCGTCCTGGTGGTCGTTCTTTGGGGCGGCTTCTTCACCAATTTCCTGTGGTCGCTTTTTCTGATCATCAAGAATCGTTCCTTCGCCCAGTTCGCCGGAGCTCCGGGCATCAATCCCATGGGTGACGCGCCGAGCTTCGAAGATGAGGTGGCGCGCCGCCTCACGGGTGCGACGCTGGTGAAGAATTACATTCTCGCCGCCCTGGCGGGAGTGATCTGGTATTTCCAATTCTTCTTCTATTCCATGGGGCAGACAAAGATGGGCAAGTACGATTTTTCCAGCTGGACGCTGCACATGGCGAGCATCATCATCTTTGCCACACTGTGGGGCATGGTCCTGAAGGAGTGGAAGGGAACCAGCCGGCGAACGAAAGCGCTGGTATCGCTGGGATTGATTCTGCTGGTCGGCTCGACCATCGTGGTGGGCTACGGAAATTATCTAAAAGTACGCTGAATGTTCGCTCTGCCGTCCCACCCTCAAATCAATGGCCATCAGGCGTAGCTTGAGACTGCACCCTGGTTTGCCGCTGCGCGTTCCCGGGTGATCTGTTCGATATAGCCGCTTTCACGGAGCGCCAGAAGCGGATCTTCCACCAGACCTTTCGATCGCCTCCAGCTCTTGACGATTGGCCGCACATCCTGCCAGAACGCCGAACGAAAGCACTCTTCCGCTTCCACCAGCTTGCATTCGTCCTGCAGCACCGAGAGCCGCGCGTGATCGACCAGGGCCGCCTTGGCGTAGATTTCCTGCGCGGTACACACGGTCTGAACCATGGCTTCCATTTTGCCTTTCAGATTATGACTCTGGTCGATCATGTAGGCGATGTCGACCGTAGCCCCCGTTTCCCATTCGTAGTTACGAATCTCGTGAAAGATGCGGAAGACCTGGTAGGGGTCGATCGATCCCAGGGTGAGATCATCGTCGGCGTAGCGCCGATCATTAAAGTGGAAGCCGCCCAGCATCTTGTTGTGCAGCAGCCAGGCGACGATTTGCTCGACGTTCTGCGCCTGGTAGTGATGCCCGGTATCGACCAGCACCAAAGCCTGCGGTCCGGCCGTCTTGGCCAGCAGCAGCGCCATACCCCAGTCGGCAACGTCGGTGTGGTAGAAGAATGGCTCAAAAGGTTTGTATTCGACCAGTAATCTCTGCGCCGGGCTCAGCGCCGCATGCACCTTTTTGAGCGACTCCTCAAACCAGCCAATGCGGTGCCGCATGCTTTGTGTTCCGGGATAGCTTGAGCCATCAGGAAACCAGGGCGCCACGTCGCGTGAATTCAGCTTATCCGCGATCGCGACGCAGTCCAGCAGATGATCGAGCGCTTGCTTGCGGATCGCCGGATCGGGATTGCCCAAAGCGCCGAATTTGTATTCCTGTTCCTGAAAGAAGTTGGGGTTGATCGACCCTGCGGCCACGCCGCATTTAGCCGACAGCTCTTTTACATGGGACACATCTTTCAATCCATTCGGCAGGTCCCAAAGGGCATGCAGGGCGACCGTCGGGCATGCTCCGGTCAACTGGTTGACCATGCCGGCGTCGCTGAATTTCTCCGCCAGGTTGGTCGCTGCCGCGGGTTGCATAAACTTGCCGAACCGGGTCCCCGTGTTAGCGAAACCCCAGGAAGGCAATTCAATCTTGAATTGATCCAGCGCCTGCCAAACGGAGCCTTCCAAGTCCTGTGCCATAATGTCCCTATCCGCGAAACCAGCTGAGTGCTTCGGGAGATTGCAATAGGGTAACAGTTTCTATCCTAAAATTGCATATGTCAACACTCTTCCGGCCGAGCTTCATATCCAATAGGGAAATCACTCCCCGGAGCCTCTTATCTTACTGCGTAGTCACCCGAAACGAATAAGTGCCCGCGGGCAGTTCGTAAGTGGGGTTTCCTCCGCGCTACTTAGCAAGCGGACCTTCTTACTGCTGGCTAACGGCTTCTCCGTCCAGCGTGAACTTACCTTTCTCGGCTTGCCGGCAGCGGCAGGTGGGCAGTCGTGTTGGGCGGAACCGTAACCAGCCAGGTGACGGCCGTTCCGTTCATAGACCAGGAGGATCGTATTTCGCCGTAAGAGGACTGGTAGCGGAAGTCGAGACTTCCCAGACGGGCGTCGAAATTGGGATGGAGATAGATAGTGTGGAAGCCGGCGTCCGCGGGCAGGGCATCGATGCCGGCCGCATAGCGATAGATCCAATCGGCCACTGCGCCATAGGCATAGTGGTTATAGGAATTCATGCTCGGGTCGCCGCGCATCTGGTCGCCGTTCCAACGCTCCCACATGGTGGTGGCGCCATGGTCCACCAGGTATCCCCACGAGGGATACTCGGTATTGAGCAGCAGGCGGTAGGCAACATCGCTGTGTCCCGTATCCACCAGCACCGCCAGAAGATAGGGTGTACCCAGAAATCCGGTTGCCAGGCGCCCATGGTTGGCCTCGATCTTGGCGATCAGCCGGTTGGCCGCCGCGGCGCGCAGCTCATCGGGCACCAGCTTCATATTCAGCGCCAGCACATAGCCGGTTTGGGTATCGCCGCCTGCGGCCTTGGCTTCGGGATTGTTGATTTGTCCGAAAGGGGAAGGACCGTTATCGGCCCCAGCGATAAATCCGTCGGCATGAATAAACTCGCTGGCGAAGGCTTTCTTGATGTTGCTGAATAGGGAGGCATACTTTGCTTCGTCTTCCGTCTTGCCCAGAGCATGCGCCATCTGCTGCATGAGGGTGACATCGTAAGCCCAATACGCAGTGGCCACCAGCGGCTCGAGCGTAGGGCCTTCCGGAGACAGCCAATCTCCAAAGGGTATGCCGTAACCCTTTCGCCATAGGTAACTGGGATTGTCCGCCTGGATCGCCGCCAGGTACTTCTCCATCGCGTCCCAGTTTTGCTCGATGACGCGGGTATCTCCCGATTGCAGCCATGCGGTCCAGGGAATGATGACGCCCGCATCGCTCCATCCAGCGCCGAAGCCTGGATTCGGTGTATTGACGCCTGGAGCGAAGATGCCGTACATCGGCGTGCCCACCTGCGTTCCTCTGTATATCGCCGGCAAACTTTTTAGAGAACTGCGTCAGGTCCATGTTGTAGGACGCGGTCCGCCAGAAGACCTGCGCGTCCGCGGTCCAGCCCAGGCGCTCATCACGCTGCGGGCAATCCGTGGGCACGCCGACGAAGTTGGAGCGCTGTCCCCAGAGGATGTTGCTCCACAGCTGGTTGATCATCGGGCTGCCGGAGTGCAGCTGTACGGTAAAGGGCGCGTCGGTGTACAGGGCCACCGCCTGCACGGCAGTAAGGTCCGGCTTATAGGTCAGGCCCGTCACTTCGACATAGCGGAAGCCGTGAAACGTAAAGTCCGGCTGAAACTCCTCCTGGCCTTTGCCGGAAAGAATATAGTGGTCGGTCGCTTTCGCCGTGCGCAGGTTGTCGACATAGAGGGTGCCGTCAGGATTCAGCACTTCTGCGAAGCGCAGCTGAACGTCGGTACCCGCGGCGCCTCGCACGCGCAGCCGCTCCACTCCGGCCAGGTTCTGGCGGAAGTCGTAGATATAGGTTCCCGGTTTGGGGTTGGTGATGGCCGCCGCGGTCAGTGTCTGGTGGGCGCGGATGGGTTGGAAGGATTGCGGAACAATTTCCGGCTCCAAAGGCTTGACCAGATCGACTTGCTTCCAATGTGCGTCGGAAAAGCCGGCCGTATCCCAACCTGCCTGCTCTTTTCGCGCATCGTAACTTTCGCCGTCGTAGATCTCCGCCTCAGAAATCGGAGATACATCGGCCTTCCAGGAAGCGTCGGTCGCGATCCACTCCACCGAGCCATCCGCATGCTCGATGCGCAGCTGCGCCTTCAAAGCCGGAGGAGTGTCTCCATAGTTGTATCCCTGACGAAACCACATCAGCGGAGTGGTGTACCAGCCCGGCGCGAGCCACGCCCCAATCGCGTTGTGCCCGGTCTTCAATTGTCGCGGTGACATCGTAGGCCTGGTAGGGAACGTGGGTGCGAAAATCGTCCCATCCGGGAGACAGAACCTGATCGCCGACGCGCGCGCCGTTGATTTGGAATCGATAAGCGCCCAGTGCGGTCACATAAAGCCGCGCCGAGGTCACCGGCTTGCTTATCTCGAAACTGTGACGGAGCAACTTCACCGGCCCGGTCTGCCAGGGATTCCCTAACGATTCATCGCCCATAGGCGCTGGCGGGGGGTACATAGGCGATCGCACTCTGCCAGGCAGAATCGTCGTACTTGGGTTCATACCAACCCGGCTGTGCATTCAGATCGGCTTTCCAGTCTTTGCCGCTGGCAAAGACGACCGTGGAACCATCGCTCATTTCGACATAGAGACAAGCGCTCATCGGGGTGCGGTCCGTCTCCGACGTTCCCGTGCCATTCGCCGCCGGCGTTCCATACAACGTAACCCCGACAGCCAGCAGGTTTTCACCGGCGCGCAGGTCCGAGGTAACATCCTTGCTGAGGTACGTCTTCCAGGGCGCCTGCTTCCAGGGCGGCAGGGGCACTGTCTCCAGCACCTGCTTGCCGTTTACCCATGCTGCAGCAGAGTCTTTGCCGGTTACGAACAGGTCTGCGTGTTTCACCGGCCCATTGAGCTGGAATCTAAAGCGAAAATCGTGCTGCGTATCGGCGCTTCCCTGGGAGCGTTGTCCTTAGCGCTGCTTTGGGGTCGCGATTCGTGATCCAGGTAGCGCCGGATTTGCGCACCGCGCGGTGCTCCGGATCTTCATAGCCGATCCACTGGGCTTTCCAGTTTTCCTTGAGCAATCCTGTTTCCCACCAGCTCACGTCGCTCGCCGGGTAGGGCTTTCCCTCCTTGTCCCAAACCTCGACGCGCCAGTAGTAGCGCGTAGAAGCGGCTAACTCCGGACCGCCGTACACCACGCCAAATGATTTGTCTGAAGCGACGCGGCCGCTATCCCATACGTCCGGCTTGCCTCCGGACAGCATGGCGGGCTTGGTTGCTACCTCGATCCTGTAGGCGGTCTGCCGTGCGCCAAAGCCCGCATCCTGAAGCTGCCAGGAGAACAGCGGCTGGCTGGAATCGATGCCCAGAGGGTGATCGAGAGAGTCGCACGTGAGATGAGCCGGCTTGAGCGAGGGCGAAGCGGCGAAAGCAGGTGCGAGGAAAAGAGTGGCGGCAAGCGCCAGGATAAGACAATGCGGTGGGTTCTTATGCATTCGGCTGAAACTATCGAATTGCCAAGGGGGCAATGTCAATAGGAAAGTGCTATCCCGTTCGAAACCGAGGGAATTTGTCTTCGGAGAGCAATTTTCCATTTTGGAACTTTTCCTCTATTGCCATTCTTCGGTATGATTCGGAGGCGGTGTTCCACCGCGTGGGGAGAAGGTCTTGATCAATCCATCCATTCCCTCCTGTCTTCTGGCGTTCGTTCTATTCTTCGGATACGAAACCCAGGCACAAACGATAACCAAGCCGAATGAGGTCACCGTCGATTGGAACAAGGCCATCCTCGTTTCCAAGTCCACACCGACCTTGCAAGTGGTGGTCAACCCTATGTTGCGCGCCGGGGCTCCGATCCACGATGCCGCTTTCCAGGCGGTCAAACAGTTGGGCGCGGACTACGTCCGCTATGTTCCATGGCTGCCTTATCCCAGGCTCGCCGTGGCTGAGCTCGAACCCCCGACGAAGGAAACGACCTCCTGGGATTTCTCGCTCATCGATCCCATGACCAGGGACTTTCTTGCGGCTACCGAAGGTCACAGTACAGTGATGAACTTCAGCACCATCCCTGCGTGGCTATTCAAGACGGACAAACCAGTGACCTACCCCGCCGATCCTAACCAGGTGGATTGGGGTTACACCCAGGGCACGGAGCTGAAGGACGCGTCCGGCAAGGACTTAGGGGACTACTTCGCCCGTTTGGTAAGTTGGTATACCAAGGGCGGCTTTACCGACGAGAACGGCAAACAGCACTCTTCCGGCTACCACTACAACTTTCCTATTTGGGAAGTGCTCAACGAGGTAGAGTTCGAGCACAAGATGACTCCGGAACAATATACGGCGCGATACGATGCCATCGTCAGTGCCATCCACGAGGTGAGCCCGGACACAAAATTCATGGCGCTGGCATTGGCTACGCCTTCGGACGATCCTCGGTATTTTGAATATTTTCTGGACCACGCCAACCACAAACCAGGCATCCCGCTCGATTACGTTTCCTATCATTTCTATGCCAGCCCCACGCCGGAGCAGGAGCTCAACAACTGGCAGTACACCTTCTTTGACCAGGCAGATAAATTTCTCGCGACCACCCGCTACATCGATGCGATTCGCCGGCGCCTCTCTCCCCAGACCAAGACGGATACCGATGAGCTGGGAGTGATCCTTGCCTCCGACGAGGCGGAAATAGCGGAAAGCAAGGCGCATCCCGACAGGATTCCAACGCTGTATTGGAATGCGGCGGGCGCGCTCTATGCGTATCTTTACGCGGAGTTGGCGAAACAAGGGATTGATGTGATTGGTGAATCGCAGCTGGTTGGCTATCCGTCGCAGTTTCCCAGTGTCAGCATGATTGACTGGAAGAATGGCAAGCCCAATGCCCGTTACTGGGTGCTCAGCCTACTGAAGGACAACTTCCATCCCGGAGACCAACTGGTGGCGACGACGCTTTCGCGCCGGAGCGACATCGCGGCCCAGGGGTTCGTTACTCCTGGAGGCAAGAAGCTGCTGCTCCTCAACAAGAGAAATCGGGTAGTCGACGTAACCTTGCCGGAGGGCACGCAGAACGGGAATCTTCTCACCGTCGATGAGGCGAGCGGCGAAGCCGCGGCGCGCGCTTCGAAGCAGGAAGGTACTCACCTGAGCCTGGAGCCGTTTGCCGTCGTCGTCGTCAGCTTCCCCTAGAACCGCTTTCGCGAGATGCAGAGACAGCTTGCCGCGATAAGATTGCTGCTAGTCGAGGGCGGGACGAAGATGCGGATTCTATGGCTGATGGCTGCTCTTGCGCTTGGTTGCGCGACGCTCTCAGCGGAAAAAATCGCCAAGCCGGGTGCCGACCCCATCCAGGCGGAGTTGATGGCGGACCTGCACGCCCGCCTGTTGAAGGTGGGTGGAACCGTCTACGCCCGTGTCACCGTCGAGTGGCGAAGCCCTACTTGCGTTCTCAGGAACGGAGCGGTCCTGGAGGCGCATGTGGTCTCGGCGGTCCCCAGTATCAAACCGGTCAAAGCTTCCGAAGTGGGCCTGGTTTTTACCAAGGCGCAATGCGGAGACCTGAAGATGGGGCCCTTCAATCTGCTGCTTTCCGCCATCGCGGCTCCGCCAGAGAATAGCGATCTCGGCATACTAAGTCAGAGCTTGCCGGTTCGGGCAGGGTCCGTAAGGGGAGACTTTGTATCTCACTAGTTTTCGTATCAGCAATGATCCTACGTTGAACCTGATCTCGCCGATCTATCTGTTCCCGCTGATCCCGCGCATGGAGATGGGTGGTGTCTACCGCATCAGGGGATTGAAGCTGAGCGTGGGCACTGGGCCAGAGAACAGTTCCATCTTGACCTCGAAGGACCGCGACGTGGCGCTGGAGAAGCACTCCCTGCTGCTGCTGGTTCCGGCACAGTGGACAATTGCCGGGGCGTCCGGCGAACCAGGCACCGCCCCGCCGGAGTCAGGTGAGTCCGCCGCCCGTATCCCCGCTGTAGCCAAGGCTGAGGCCCTGCCGCCCAAGCCGCCCCTCAATGACATCGATCTTTGCGCGCCGCCGCAGTGCAACGTAGCCTTGCCTTCGGGCAATGCGATCGATGTGGGCCATGCGGCAGGAACTATTTCCATCCGAGAGTTGGGCTATGCTCCGCGCCCGCAAAGGGACGCGTTCAACTTTGTCCACGATGAGGTGCTGGCCTATCTCGGACCCAGGGAACTGCTGGTCGCCTTCAACCCGCACGAACTGGTGTCAAGGGATGCGCAGAGGCCGCGCTCGACGGTCCGCGTGATCCGTGCTGCTCTCGTGGACACCGAGACGCACCGGGTCAAACACACCGTTGACTGGGCACTGCCCGATAACCGGCAATACCTCTGGCCGCTGGCGGATGGCCGTGTTCTGGTGCACGTCGGTTCGGAGCTCCGCGTCTATGGCGAGGGATTGCAGATTCAGAATCGAGTTTCTTTAGACGGACCGCTGGCCTTTGTGCGCGTGACGCCCGACGGCGGCTTTATCGCCGTAGGCGTGCTCCATGAGCGGCATACGCCGGAACTGCACGCCCAGCTTCGCGAGAACCTCAATGGCGACCCGGAAGAAGATGTCAATATCCTGGTTTTGAATCGCAACTTTGAAACCATCGCCAAGTCAACTGCGCAGTCGAACCTGATGTCGCCCACTCTCCTGAACGAGGGTCAGGCCACGCTGGCGGCGCAGTCGAACATGCGTTACCGCATCTCCCTGGTGACCTGGGACAACCATGCCTCGGTCGTGGCCCGGTTCACCTCCAGTTGTACACCCGAGCTTTCCAGCATCGCGCCGGACCTTCTCTTTCTAGTGAGCTGCGATAAGCAAAACGGAGGCCGCGAGTACCGGGTGTTGCGCCCGAACGGCAAGTTGGCGTTGAAAGGTGACTCGACCCTGAATGAGTGTGGACATGCTGCCGAAGGGAGTGCCAATCAGGAGGCTTTCGTGGTGAAGATTGTGCAGTCCATTCTGCCCGTTCCCCCGGGAGCGCCCATGAGCGCATCGCAATTCTCCTCCGAGGAGCTGCGGGTCTATCGCGCGGCGGATGGTAAGCGGCTGCTTAGCGTGCGTGCCGCTCCTCCGTCCTTGAGCCGCGACGGATATGCGCTGGCGCCGGATGCCTCACAGCTCGCGGTCCTGACCCGCGATCAGTTGGCGATCTATTCCGTGCCGGGGAAATGATCTGCCGCCGATGTTGTTTTGCTTAAGCTCTTTTAGACGATCCCTGGCTTAGACGGGGCGCTGATCACCAGGGTGAAAGCCACCGAGGCAGTCTGACCGGACGAGCCCACGGTGATCACAGGCATATAGGTGCCCGGCATGGTTGATGAGATGGCGATGAGGGTAAGTAATCCGGAAGGATTGGATTCCGATTCTTTGTAGTTATAAGAAACTCCGGCAGGCAAGCCGTTGATGGTAAACGTTGCCGTTTCGGTCGGGGCGACGATGGTTACCGGGACGTTGACTGCCGTCCCATTCGGCGGCACGGTGATGATAGAGCTGTTGATGGAGACGGAAAGGTTGATCGGCGGAGGAGCAAAGCTCCCACCGCCACACCCGATCAAGGCGAGGAGGAATGCAGCACAAGCGAGACTACTGAACCTCGCCATTCTGCAGCACCTGTTTGGTCACTTCTCCCGGTGTACTCGTCCCTTGCTGTAACGCGATCTGGCTGCGCAGACGCTGAAATTGGGCCAGAGCCTTTTGTTGCTCGTCTTTGTTGCCCAGGGTTCGACTCACCTGGGCCAAGCGATACCACGCTACCTCATCGTCGGCATTGAGTGCGACGGCCCTCAGCAAATGCGGCAGGGCCTGATCCGGCTTCTGCTGCGCCATCAGGGTGGTGGCCAGGCCCACGTGCGCTTCCTCAAAGTCTGGATAGTACTGGAGTGCAGAGGCAAACATCTGCTGTGCCTGGTCGAGCTCATTCTGTTGCCGATGGATCTCTGCCAGCTCGTACATCGCGTTGGCATTGCCTGGGTCCAATTGCAATTCCTGCTCAAACTCCCGCACCGCTTCCGCCTTGTCTTCGGGCGTATGGTTAAGCTGCCAGCGCGCCAATAAGGTGCGGCCAATGCGGTAGTGGATGTTGGGACGATGAGGATCGAGCTTAAGTACCTCGCGATATTCGCCAATGGCGGCGTTCGTCGATCCCTCGCTCTCGAAAGCCTCGGCGGCCGCCTGGTGCCGCCATACAGATGTCGGCGCGACCACTTCCAACTTATGCAGCGTGAGGAAGGCGTAAGTTCCCGTACACTCGCCCAGTGTGGTAGAGAATCTCCGGATCGTCGGGATACAGCTGGTTCAACTCCAGGGCCACATTCACCGCGTCCTTTCCCGCTGTAAGCCGTTATAAGCCCTCATTAATTGCAGGCCGCACATGCGTTTGGTGTATGGATCGGGTGGCGTCTTGAAAGCCTTCCTCGAGTCCGGGCAGCGCTTCCTCGTATTCGACCCAGTTCCGCCAACGACATGCCCAGCAGGCTTTCCAGTTTGGGCAGTCCGGGCTTCAACTTTTTTGCGGTTTGGATCTCGCTGACTGCCCGCTCGAAGTCACGCAGCTTGAAATCAAGACGGCCAGGGTGGCATGCATTTCTGCTATCTCCGGCTCAAGCTTGCCAGCTTCTCGAAGTTCGTTTCCGCAACCGTCATATTGCCCTGCGGCGAGTGCCTGTCTGGCCTGTCTCCGCATACTGTTCTTCCGCGGCCTGGTTGCCCGCCTGCGCCCACGCCGCTGGCGAAAGAAAGCACGTGAACGTCACCCCCCAAACCAGGGGCAATCGCCAGCGTTTCGATGGTGAGCCAATCATGGTCGTGGAGGGGGTCTCATCCATCCAGGTATGACACCAGTCTATATGCTGCCCCAGAAAGCTCCGCCACGCCGCGCGGCGTGGCGGAGCGTAAGATCACCGGCGGTTTGCGGCTCAGAAGGTGAGCTTGCCGCTGAACTGAATGACGCGGGGTGTCCCCGATGCAGTGATCAGGCCAAATTTGGAATCATTCACGTTATTATCAATGGCCGAATTACCTCCCGATCCGGCGACCAGCAACCCACCTATATTGTCGGCATATTGGTGATGGTTGAAGATGTTGAAGGCGTCCGCCTTTAACGTGAATCTGAGGCGCTCCTAAAGGTCGAACGTCTTGCCAAAACCCATATCAAAATTATTAATGCCCGGCTGGCGTAAGTAGTTCCGCGCCGATGTTTCCATACGTCCCCAGTGCGGGCTGGGTGAAGCAGGCCGTATTGAGGCGTTGAAACCTCCCCGTCAGATTGCTATGAATCTTGCAGCCCGGCACATAATTCGCATGCATAAACTGGCTGTCGTTCAAGCTTTGAATATCATTCCCGGTAATGGTGTAGGGGAAACCGGTCTGGAAGGTGGTGATGCCGCTAACCTCCCAGCCGCCGATCGCCAGATCTTCCGCCCGGTTGACTCCGCCCGCGAATTTCTTGCCCCGCCCAAACGGCAGTTGATACACATAGCTGGCGACGAACCTCTTATCGACATCGAAGTCCGAAGGTCCGTAGTCCAGGTTCGGGTTATGGTTGTTCTCAAAGCCCTGGTAGCCGGCTCCGGTGGCGCCTACGCCGGCTGCCGCCGACTTGTCGTCCAGGCTCCTGGCCCAGGTAAAGACTGCCGTTGCGGCCATATCGCGGCGCGATGCTCAAACTTGATGTTGGCCGCGTTGTAGTTGGAGTAGCCGTGGAAGTCGCTGTTGATATAAAACCCGTTGAAATTTGGATAAGGCAACCGGCTTTTCACGGTGCAGGGAGCCTGGGTGATGTTGATGTAGCTGCCGGTGACTGGATTCGTTGCCTGGCAGAACGCCAGGCTGGCAGCTGGGATTTGGTAAGGCTGCGCGATATTGTGTCGATCGAGCAGATGAGTTGATTTCGTGCCGATGTAGTTCACCTCCAGCGTCGTGTTCCTGGCCAGCTCGCGCTCAACGGAGAGCGTCCAGGACTGGACATAGGGATTGAGCGGATTCTCCGACTCGATGACGGCAATGAACGACAGCGTGGATTCAGGGAACGGTCCGAGTGTGGAGTAACTAGGGAACAGCTGATTGCTCAACTTGGGAACGCCGGTAACCGTAGTGGGGGTGAGGTTGTTGCGGATGCTATACGGATAGATATCCGCCGAGTCATCGATTTCGCGTCCTTCAAAGGAGTCGAAGAAGATGCCGTAGCCGCCGCGGACGACGGTCTTGTCATTCACCCGGTAGTTGATGCCAAAGCGAGGGGCAAAGGGCGTCTTCGGACCGGGGTGGCGGTACTTCCCGCAGTAGCGGAGGATCGGGCCGCCATTGATGCCAACGCCAGGCGCCACTCCGTTGGTCGTCAACTTCGGATCGGCGTAGCAAAGACCGCCTTGTGCGTTGGTGGTGTCGAGCCAGAAGAAATGGTTCGAGGCTTCATAGGCTGCGTCACGGAAGTCCCAACGCAGGCCGTAGTTGATGGAGAGCTTCTGGGTTACCTTCCAGTCGTCTTCTGCGTAAGGTCGCCAAGTCGGTGAAAACGTGGTCTTGTGGGTTACCGGCCTCAGTCGTCGGGCTCAAGGGACCGGGGACAAATCCACCTACGCCGCTGTAATAGCCGGTCAGCATGTCGGCGATGGCATTGCCGGTGCCGCACAGCGGCTGGCCGCCGTTGAGGGCGACGCGGGGTTGGTGCAGCCGACAGTGTTGATTGGGGCCGTTTTGCCAGCTAAACGCTCCAGTCGCCATAGAAATCATCGTCGAGGTTGCGAATCAGATGCCAGCGACGATAGTCGATGCCCAATCCAATGGTGTGTTTTCCGTGGACCGTGGTGAACGAATCGGCATACTCCCAGTTGGGATTATCCGATCCGCTATACGAGTTGACGGGACCGCCGCCGCTGCCGAACTCGCCAGTTCCAAAGCCAACATTCGGCCATGTCTGCTGGAGAGCGGTGAAGGTCGTAAAGACACCCGTCAGGCCCAGCGCGCTGACCACAGAAGCGGGCGGAGGAGCCGAACCCTCCGGGGCTTGGGCGCGCAGTTTGCCAAAGCGGAAATTGTTTACGTTCTTGCCCCGATGCTAATGGTATGACCAAACATCCAGCTGTCTTCAGTCTGGAAATATTGCTCGATACCATAGTCGATGGAAGTGGAGTTGTACGAGTATTGTTGTTCACGTATTTGGCGTGAGTGTAGCGGCCAAATAGCTGAGCCATATTTGCCCAGGATCTGGTCTCCCCGGTAGGTCTGCTGGTTCATGGTCAGTGGACCGGGAATATTCGTAATGAAGTTGGTGACGCCCTCGGCTGTGTGGCCGGCAACAGTCGGTGCTCTCCAGAATTTATTGGCAATCGCCACCAGCCCTATCCGAGCCGTTTGAGCAGCCGCCGGAACCTGGGTTCCCCAGTCATTCAACCCGGTTGTCGGGTCCGCCGGCAGGCAATCGTAGCCTGCGTTCAGCACTGCCGTGCAAGTGGGGGTTCCATAGGCAGGCAGCGGTCCGCCCGGGAGGCCGGCCACGGCCGGGTAGGTCGTCTGCGGAAAAATCGCCCGCCAATTCCGCCGGGGTGGGTACTTCAGTTTGCACTCTCTGGCCGTTATTCATGCGCCAGCCTTCGTAGTTGGCCATCCAGAAGGTCTTGTTACGTCCGTTGTAGAGTTTTGGGATATAGACGGGACCGGATGCAACGAACCCGAACTGGTTCAGATGCAGAATCGGATTCGAGGTTTTTACGCCGGCGATGAAATCGGTCGCAGTAGGGAACGGTGAGGTGTCGAAAGCATTGTTGCGGTTTGACCAGAACACCGCCCCGTGGATCGAGTTGGTTCCGGCCTTGCTGACGAGGTTGACCTGGCTGGCGCCGAATCCATTCTCGGCGGGGTAGATGCCGCTCTGCACTTTGAATTCCCCGATCGCGTCCTGGGAAAGAATCACCGCCGGGGTTACCAGCGCCTGATCCGTATTCACCAATCCGTCCAGGGTATAGTTGTTTCCTTCGGGACGGCCGCCATTGATACTCACCGCGTTGCCTTCACCCTGGCGCATGGTGCCTTGCTCGCCGCCCACGGTAACCGCGCCGGCTCCGACCAAAAGCAATTGCATAAAGTTGCGCCCGTTCAGTGGAAGGGCGGCCACCTGCTCCCCGCACATTTCCTGGGATAAGGCGGCAGTGTCCGTGTCCAGGTTCACCGCCTGCGCAGCCACTTCCAACGTTTCCGTCACCGCTCCCGGCTTCAAAGTCAGATTGATGCGGATCTTCTGGTCAACCGCCAGCGTGAACGTGTCGGTCACGAGATTTCTGAAAGCCGGCTATCTGCGCTGAAACAGTATAGGTACCAGGGGTGCAACGATGGAGCGCTGAAGTCTCCCGCGGAATTGGTCTCGGTGTTGAAGGCGGCGTTCGTCGCCGTGTTGGTGACAGTGATCTTGACGTTCGGAAGGACGGCGCCGGTACTGTCGGTGATCGTGCCGAGGATGGTGCCGGTGGCTCCCATTTGCCCGAAAGCCATATTTGACCGCGACAAGGGCGACAACACAGAAGAGACTAATCTTGCTCAATGACATACGACCTCCTCCCAAAAGTGGCACTGCTGGCCGCGATGGGTGGCTATGCCCCCCACCTTCCGGCCGGTTATCTGGTGCCGGTGTTTAAGAGCCGGCGGGCGAAGCGCTCCCGGGTTCTCAACAGCAACACGAGAAAGCGCATATCTGATTACGCGCCCGAAAATATAGGGTCCCAAAATACGAATGTCAAGGGAAAAGAAGTTTCTCAATAGAATTTCTGAACAATTGCTAACTCCAGAATCGACGGCTAGCGGAGTCGCGGAGCGGTTATCCTCGGAAGCTGAACCGCAGGCAGGCTACGGCGTAAGGCAACAGCTCGATGGAGGAACCGCGCTGCGGCTTCGCGCCACGGCTCGGAGCCGCGTTCACCTAAGCTCTGTTCGTCCAGCAAAAATACAGATTGGACTTGCCCATCTCCCTCAAACACGGCCTTTTGTTTTTGGCCGGTAAGGTTTGCAAGCCAGGCAACATGCCTTCCCGC
Organism: uncultured Acidobacteriaceae bacterium; assembly: GCA_963757515.1. Taxonomy (GTDB): domain Bacteria; phylum Acidobacteriota; class Terriglobia; order Terriglobales; family Acidobacteriaceae; genus PALSA-350. Next base: position 205,422 of record CAVWRV010000002.1, read on the forward strand.
TCGATCCGCTCCGGCTACCGCAGCCACACAGCCTGGGCGGCTCGAGTGGCATTGGTAGCGAGCATTTCCGCCCAGTTCGGCGAGCCCGCGCGCCGCGTAAAAAGCCGGATAGAGCAGCAGTTCTCCAGAAGCCTGCGCGCACGGCCAGTCCCAGACGACCTGTCAAACTACCAACCGTCAGCGCCTGTAGAGCCGCCTCAGCCGTGGCCGCGACGTAGCCAATCATCCATGCGGCTGCAAACAAGCTGGTTTGTCTCGGGTCACGATCCGTCATCGCGATCCGGCGGTTTGCCGGGTTCTCCATCACCCGCGCGCCGTAGGGATTATGACGCATACCGATGGTGGAGGGGCCGATGCGGTAAGCCTTGTCTTTGCCGATGATTGCGCGGGCCGAGCGGGCGATGTGCGGCAGTGCTTCCAGGCTCTCCATAACGCTCAAATCGTCTGCCGCGTGCACGATCGGGCAGGTGCAGTGGGAGACGAAATCGAGCAGTTCTACAGGCGGACGCTTGCGGTTGAGTTCAGTGAAGTAGCTGAGCGTGCCGCCGCCGATGGCTACGCCCGGAAACGCTTCCCGGGCTGCCTGGTAGATTTCGGCGAGCGGCGGGCACGGGGGCCAGGAGCCGCCGGGCAGAGTGGATTGGCGGTCGACGGCAGGGGAAACCAGAATGCCGGACAGAGTCAGGCCGGCTGCGGCCACCATCTCGGCCACGCCGGACAACTCGTCATGCACGCTTTGCTTGCGCAGGCAGCACTAATTCCAGAACGGATTCTGTTTTGTCGATCGCCGGAACGCGCCTGGCAATGTCTGCAAAGCCATGGAGATGGCTCTGCGCCCGTGGCCCGCGGTGGGGTCGAAGTGAAACAACAAAAGTTGCGGACGCAAACTATTGAGTAAGGCGGGGTGAGCGAGGGCCTCAGGGATCTGGTCAGGATGGATAGAGACACCGATGCCGGGAAAGGCGCCGTCCGGGCCGGCGATGGTGACGCGGGTGGGGCCATTGTCTCTACGCGCGGGCTTAGCGGGCGAGCCTTGGCTCCGCTTTATTTCAAGTTCAACGGATTGCCGGTTGGTAACTCCTGGCTCCATCACATAGGGCCAAGGCAGGGAGAGCGGGCGGACGTAGGTTTTGTACGAAGCATCCGACCAGTTGCGCTGGTCTTCCATTTCGAACACGTCCCCATTCAGGCAGCAGCGGGCTGTGATGTCAGGCAGTGACCTGGTGACGAATGGCGCGAATATTTTTGAACGGCTGCCGGGCGAAATGAGGTCGGGGAAAGTTGACTGTTCCTGCGAACCGTCCACATGCTCGATGATGGCCTGCCTGGCCGGCAACCCCGTCGATGGGATGAAGGACTGCGAAGCCACAGCGTGCAGTGAGAAAAGCGGTCAGCGGTTCGGCGATCACCTCAAAGACGAGATGGCCTTGAGCATTCCCTGTAATGCGTGCCTGGTAGCAGAGGGTTTGGTTGGGGTCGGCGGAAGCGCAGCGCCCGTGATAGGTAAGCGCGAATGCACCGTCGCTTTTGTCGAGGCGGCAATCGCTGATCTCCGGATTGTAGGTTCCCCAATCCGAATTGCGCACCACATAGGCGATGGCCCGCAACACCTCGTGGCCTTCATAGCGGATAGTACGCAGGCCTCCGGCGACAAAATCCATAGTCAGCGGCCCTGCCTTCAGGCGGATGCGCTTAGGAGACTTTTCCTTGGTGCCGACTCGCCACTCAACCAAGCTGGTTTTCATGCTCTGCCTTTATACTCCAGCCCCGGAAATGTTCGCTGCTTGACACAGACGCCGTAGCTAAACCATTATTTGTTGGCTCTGACTGCTGGCTTCCAGGAGGCATTCTTATAATGCTGGAGGGAATGTCGAGGCGATCGTTTGTGAAAGCGCTGGCGGCTAGCGCGGTGTCCAGCTCGGCAATCAAGCGGGCTTGGCGCAGGATCGAGTGGCCGCCTCAGGCGAACCAACGGAGTGGTCCTACACCAGTGGAAAGCAATATTCCGACCCGTTCAACCAGGTCGACCTGGATGCCGTCGTTACTCTTCCTTCTGGTCAGCAGGAGCGCATGCCGGCATTCTGGGCCGGCGGCTCTACATGGCGCGTGCGTTACGCGGCGCCCGCCCCGGGGCTTTACAGGATTCGATCGGCCTGCAGCGACACCGCAAACACCGACCTTCATGATCGTGTCTCAGTACTGAACGTGCAGCCGTATGCCGGTACAGAACGCCCACTACAAGCACGGTGCGCTCAAAGTCGCAGACAGATCGAGGTCATTTTCAGCATGCCGACGGCACTCCTTTCTTTTGGCTGGGGGATACCTGGTGGATGGGTCTGTGTAAGCGGCTCAGCTGGCCGGACGGATTTCAAACACTCACTGCCGATCGAGTGCAAAAGGGCTTCACCATCGTCCAGATCGTGGCCGGCCTCTACCCAGACATGGAGCCCTTCGACGCTCGCGGGGCGAATGAAGCGGGCTTTCCCTGGGAGCCCGATTTCTCTCGCATCAACCCCGCGTACTTCGATATGGCCGACGTACGCATCCAGCACGTCGCCGATCAAGGCCTCGCTGTCTGTGTGGTCGGCTTTTGGGGATACTTCATACCCCGCATGGGGCTGGCCAAAGCCAAACAGCATTGGCGTTATCTCATCGCCCGTTGGGGCGCGTACCCGGTGGTCTGGTGCCTGGCTGGTGAGGGCACCATGCCCTACTACCTTTCCAAAACAAAAGAACAGGATGCGGAAACACAAAAGCACGGCCTGACCGAATTGGCGCGCTATGTCCGCGCCACCGATCCGCGACATCATCCCATCACCATTCATCCTTCAAGCAGCGCGCGACTTTGTGTGGACGATCCCGCGGTGCTCGATTTTGACATGCTGCAGACCGGCCACAACGATCGCCAGAGCGTGCCCAACACCATCGAGACCGTCAATCATTCGCTGGCCGCGACGCCTAAGATGCCGGTGCTGATTGGAGAAGTCTGCTACGAAGGCATAGCCGAGGCCAGCCGCCAGGAAGTGCAGCGCTTCATGTTTTGGTCAGCCTTTTGAGCGGGACGGGCGGACACACCTACGGAGCCAACGGCATTTGGCAGGTAAACACGCGGCAGCAACCCTACGGACTTTCGCCGCATGGCCATTCCTGGGGCGGTCCCGCGTGGGATATAGCGGCTCAACTTCCCGGCTCGGGACAACTCGGATTGGCGAAGGGTCTGCTCACTCGCTATTCCTGGTGGAAACTGGAACCGCGGCCAGATCTGATCGAGCCGCGCTGGAGCACAACCGACTACTGGCAACCCTTCGCCGGCCAAATTCCAGGAGAGGCAATCTTCGTCTTCTCTCCGTCGGCGTTTAAGCCAGTCACCTTTAGAAACTTGAACGCGACAGACTATCGCGGTTTTTTCTTCAATCCCAGCGATGGAACCGAGATGCCGATGGAAAACGTCCACCCGGATAGCAGCGGCTCGTGGAAGCCGCCGGAATTTCCTATCTTCCGTGATTGGGTGATCGTTCTCGAGCACAAAGCATGAATCAATTTCGTGTTGGCTTCTCCGCAGATTTTTGCGACCAGCAGGGGCAACCTGTCTTCCCCGATATTGGCTTATCGCTGTTCGAAGGCGTTCCGCGCATCTCACACCAGTTTGTCGCTGAGTATCGGGACCAATATTCTCCCAATCAGCTGACAGATTATGACGTGTTGATCTCGTTGAAGCCCAGGGTAACGCGCAGTCTCTGCTGGGAGTGTCTCGCCTATGTGCCATCGGCCGCTGCGGCGTTGGCTATGACAACGTCGATCTGGAGGCCTGCACCGAACAGGGAATTGCTGTGTTCATCACGCCCGCCGGGGTCGTACGCCCGGTAGCCGAGTCCATCGTGCTGTTCGTGCTGGCTCTTTCGCACAATCTGCTGCGCAAAGATCGGCTGGTGCGCCAGGGACTCTGGGCGGAAAGCACCCGTCGCCTTGGGACGTGAGCCACGGCAACGCATTGTGGGTACGATTGGCCTGGGCAACATCGCCTCCGAGGCGATTCGCCTGCTTCGGGTTTTTGATGTTGGCACGATTTCTGGCCTTTGATCCGTATGTCGTCGCCCGAGCGCGGCTGCGCAACTTGGAGTGGAAATGGTCTCGCTCGAAGAACTCCTGCGGAGCGTCGGACTACGTCCTGGTCAACTGCCCGCTCACTCCGCAGACGCGCGGCTTACTGGGCAAACCCCAGTTCGCGCTCATGAAACCGGATGCTGTGCTCATCAATACGGCGCGCGGGCCGATCGTAGACGAGGCCGCACTGATCGAAGCTCTGGAGAACGGCAGAATCGGAGGCGCTGCACTCGATGTGTTCGAGAAGGAACCCCTCAGCGCGAACTCGCCCCTGGCGGCGATGGAGAATGTCATCCTGACTTCCCATTCCATCGCCTGGACCGAGGAGCTGTTCCGCGACATGGGACGCATCGATTGCCAGGGCGCGCTGGCGATTTATCGCGGAGAGGCGCCCGAGCATGTGGTCAACCCCCAGGTGCTGAGCAGTCCGGCATTTCTACAAAAACTGGCGAAATACAAAGCTGCATTTTCAGCAGCGGAAAGCGTAGCCCATGAACTTTCGCCAGCGGCTCCGCCAGGGCGACCTGCTTTTGGGCCAGATGGTGCTTGAACTCTTTACTCCTGGCATCGGGCCGATGCTCGCATCCTGCGGACTGGATTTCGTGATCTTCGATATGGAGCACGGCCGCTGCGATCTTGCCCTGCTTGCCGAGATGGTCGCGTCATGCCGCGGCAGCGATATCTTTCCCATCGCCCGCGTTCCCGACGTGGCCTATGCGCCTTTGTCGCGCGCCGCTGGACATTGGCGCCCGGGGCATCATGGTGCCGCGCGTGGAAACGCAGGCACGCAGGCCGAGGACATCGTCAGCCAGCTCAAGTATGCGCCGCAAGGCCGGCGAGGCGTGGCCCTGGGCATTGCCCACGATCTCTATCGCGCCGGGAATGCGGATTTCTTCGCCACAGACCAATGAGGAGATTTGCGTCATCCTGTTGCTGGAAACGGCGAAGGCCTTTCAGAATCTGGAGGAGATCATCTCCGTGCCTGGCGTGGACGTCGCCTGGATGGGACATTACGATTTCACCGTCTCGATGGGCATCCCGGCACAATTTGAGCATCCGCGGTTTCTGGCTGCCATGGACGAATTGGTCGCGGTGTGCCGGCGCCACGGCGTGGCCCCTGGATTCCTGCCGCCATACACCAGAGTCGGCCGTGCATTGGATCAACAAAGGTTTTCGCGCGATCAGCCTGGGCAGTGATATTGGTGTGTTCCTCGACGGTGTGCGCAAATTTCGCGCCCATATCGTGCAATCGAATGGCGAGGCGTAAACCATGGTCGTGCAGCAAAACCACGGGTGCCCCATATCTCGCTCGTTTTTTGCGAGATGTGGGATACCGCGGATCTTAACCTTAAGTCGTTTTTTGTCAGCCGGAAGCTTCAGGTTTAGGGCGGTGGTATCCCACATCTCGCAAAAAACGAGCGAGATGTGGGGCACCCGTGGTTTTGCTGCACGCCGGCGGTTGAAGAGCGGGTTATCGCTGCTTCTGACTTTCGTGGCCATGATTGCAGCTGCTGAGGCCCGTCACCCGAAACCCAGCATGGAGTCTTCGAGCAGACCTTCACCTCGCATAAGTCTTACGCCGACCCCTTCAACGAAGTAGACGTTGACGTCATCTTTTCCAAGGGCGAAGAAAACTGGCGCGTGCCTACATTTTGGCGGGGAGGCAGCCAATGGACCGTCCGTTTCGCGCCGCCCGCTTCCGGCGAGTACACCTATCACCTGGAGAGCACCGACAAGACCAATCCGGACCTCAACGGCCACGAAGCGCGGGTAAGTCTCGCAGCATATTCCGGGAACAATCCGTTGCGGCAGCATGGCATGTTGCGTGTCGCTGCAAATAAACGCTATTTCGAGCACACCGACGGAACACCTTTCTATTGGTTGGGTGATACGTGGTGGACCGGCTTATCCGACCGGCTGAGTTGGGATGGCTTTCAGAAACTCACGGCAAACCGAAAGACTAAAGGATTCACCGTCGTCCAGATCGTAGCCGGTCTGGTCCCATCCAATGAAGAGGAAGCGCCCGTCGATCCCGGCTTTCACAATGAAGGAGGCGCGGTATGGGATCCGGCCTTCAAACAAATCAATCCCAAATATTTCGATTTCGCAGACCGAAGAATTCAGTTGCTGGTGGATGCCGGAATCGCGCCCGCGATCGTAGGAGCCTGGCATCAGGCGCTCGGTCAGATGGGCGTCGCCAAAATGGAGAAGCACTGGCGATACATCATCGCCCGCTATGCAGCCTACCCCGTGTTTTGGATCGTGGGCGGAGAGGTTTTCGATCCGCCCGCGGAGATAGGTAGCAAGCACCAGGGCATCGTCCTCAATGGCAAACTGACTGATCTTCGATCGCCAGGCTGGACCGAGGTGACACGATATATTCGCGCCACAGATCCCTATCATCACCCGGTTACCGTTCATGAGATTCCGCCGCCGTTCAATATCCCTCTCGAAGACGAGGCGCTGACCGATTTCGATCTCTTCCAACCCAGCCACATGGGGTGGCCGAGCATTGCCGTGGAAGTCGCGCTGCTGGATATTTGCCGTTCGCGATCGCTGGTCAAGCCGGAGGTGGTAGGGGAGATCGGCTATGAAGGGATTGGTGGGACCAATTTGGAGGATTTTCAGCGGGTCTCTTTCTGGTTGGCCATGCTGAACGGAGCTGCGGGCTACACCTATGGCGCTAACCCGGTGTTCGAGGCGTATACCGCGGATAAGCCATTTCAGCGCACCAAATACACGCTTCTGACCTGGGAGGAGGGAATGGATCTTCCCGGCGCTTACCAGATCAGCCTGGGAGCGAAGCTGCTTCAGCAATATTCATGGTGGCAATTTGCGCCCCATCCGGAGTGGGTTGCGCCGCGGGGGACCACACTGTTGGAACCGCGAAGGGAGAGAACCGGCTCCGAATTGGGATCGTTTGATTCAATCCTTACCGACGCATCCCCCCAGGTTTCTGGAAGCGCCTGGTCTTATCCGGCGGGCGAATGGAAGTGCTAAAAACGGGAATTTCTTTCAACCCTATGCCGCCGGCATTGCCGGCAAAATCCGATTTATCTACATGCCGTGTTTAAGCTTGTTTTGCCATGCGCCGCCTACGGTCCTGGGCCTGGAGCCAGGAGTTCGATACCACGCTTATTACTGGGAGCCGGCGATAGGGGTCAAATTCGATCTGGGATCCATCGAACGTCCCACGCCCGGTGCCGTGCTGCTCGATGAGAACTCCGGGACGGGGGAAATTGGACCAGCCATGGAGCAAGGCTGACCATCGCCAATAAGGTCCAGGAAAAAGACCTGGTGGCGAGCTGTCGAAGGCCACAGTGATGCCAATGCCGGGCTCGTTCTCCGCTATCACGATGCGGACAATTATCTTGCCGCGGTTTACTCGCCAACGGCGAAAGCCGTCTATCTGCTGGATCGTGAAAAAGGTGTGGATGGCGGTCCGGCTCGGGAGTATGCCGGTGGCTGCCATCGGCCCCAATGTTGTGTTAAGTGCCGAAGTAAGAGGGCCATGGGCGGCAGTATCCATCACCGATGGAACCAACACGTATACGTCGCAGATTGTGGCCGTCAGCAATACCACTGCAGGAGGCGCAGGACTTTGGCATGAGAGCGAAAGTGCGGCACAAAGCTTCACCCATTTCGAATTGCGAAAAAGTCCAATGCTGGTCGACGGATGAGCACCTGGAAAAGAAGCTGTACGACGCGCGAGGCATTTATCGCGGCGCGTTGACGGGTAAAGGCTGGGACGATTTTGGCAAGGAGAAGGTTCTCCTGCTCGACGCTTATCAGCCCAACCCATTGCCCATGCCGCAGGATTGGGTTCTGGTTCTGGAAAGCGGCAAATAAGACTGGAGTTTCTATGCCAATCTGCATCCGACGACGAGGGCTGGCGTTAGCAGCCTTGCTGCTGTTGCCGTTGCTCACCTGTGCTCAGAGTTCGCGCCAGCTAAGCTCTGCAGAGAAGAAAAAAGTTGACGAGCTGGTGGCGTCGATGAGCCTGCAGCAGAAGATCGACTTTATTGGCGGCACGGGTTTTGCCCTTCGCGCTGAGCCGGCATTGAAGATTCCCTCTCTTGAAATGTCGGATGGGCCATACGGCGTCCGATCCAATGCCAATCTGCCATCGACAACGTATGCCGCCGGTATCTCCCTGGCCAGCTCCTGGGACCGTTCGCTCGCCAAAGCTGTGGGTAGCGGCATCGGCCGTGATGCGCGGGCCCGAGGCGTTCATTTCATGCTTGGACCCGGGGTGAACATTTATCGCTCTCCAAGGAATGGCCGGAACTTCGAATATTTTGGCGAGGATCCCTTCCTGTCTTCGGCAATGGCTGTCGGTTATATCACCGGGATGCAAGAGCAGGGAGTGAGTGCGACGGTCAAACACTATCTCGGTAACAATAGCGAGTACTTACGTCACGACTCCGACACTGTGATCGATGAGCGCACGGCTCGCGAGATCTACCTGCCGGCCTTTGAAGCCGCGGTCACCCAGGCTCATGTTGGCGCGGTGATGGACTCCTACAACCTGATCAACGGCAAGCATGCGACCGAGAACGGGTATTTCAATATCGACGTGCTGCGTAAAGACTGGGGCTTCGCAGGTGTGCTCATGTCTGACTGGGACGCAACCTACGACGCGGTGGGGGCGGCCAATGGCGGCCTTGATGTCGAAATGCCGACCGGGAAATTCATGAACTATACCAACCTGAAAGCGGCGATTGACGAGGGCAAGGTAGCTGAAGCCACGATCGACGAGAAGGTGCGGCACGTACTTGCTACCGCGATAGCCTTCGGTTGGCTGGACCGGGAGCAGAAGGACCCGTCCATATCGTTTCTCGATGCCGGCAATCAAGCGACTGCTTTGCGGAGTGCGCGCGAGGGGGCAGTGCTGCTAAAAAACGCAGGCCCGTTGTTGCCCTTGAATAAAAAAACCGTGAAGTCGATTCTGGTCGTGGGCCCCGACGCGAATCCTGCAGTGCCTGTAGGGGGTGGGAGCGCGGGGGTCATTCCATTCCGGAGCACCAGCGCTTTGCTTGGCCTCGCGGGTGAATTGGGAGACGGAACCGCCGTCTTGTATGATCGCGGGCTGCCTACTGTGAATCAAATTGTCAACGGCACAAGCTGGAGCACGGCTGCTGCGCACGGCGAACGCGGAGTCAAGCTGGAGACATTTTCGAACGCGGAGCTTTCCGGCGCGCCCACCATCTCGACCGTTCCCCACCTCAGGCTCGAAGGCATCAGCATTAAAAACCTGATGGAGGACATTGAGGCCGCGATGGCTCTCTTCATGTCCCCTCCCCCGAAAGCATCCCATCGTTTCACCGGCTACTTCAATCCGCCGGAGGCGGGAAAGTACATTCTCATGATGGACGGCGGGGGCGAAGGCTCCGGGAGCCGGGTGTATGTCGACGGCACGATGGTGATCGACAACTGGAGACTGGCCCGTGCATTTCAACCCCACGTGACGCTGGACTTGTCTGCCGGGCCGCACAAGATCGTGGTCGAACAAATCCAGACCGGCCCGTTTGGAGGGCAGATTGCAATCGGCATCACTCCGGCTTCCAGCATCGTCAACAGGCAGGCGATCGAATTGGCGTCCCATGCGGATGTCGTCCTGGTGGAAGCCGGATACGCTCAGGACAGTGAGAGTGAGGGCGGAGATCGGACCTTCGCGTTGCCCTATGGCCAGGATGAGTTGCTCGCCGCCATGGTTAGGGCCAACCCAAAAACGATTGTCGCGATTACTTCCGGTGGCAACGTCGATTCGCGCTCCTGGCTGGCGGACGTTCCCGCCGTGCTCGAGACCTGGTACGCGGGGCAGGAAGGCGGCCGCGCACTGGCCGAAATCCTCTTTGGCGATATCAATCCCTCCGGTCACCTGCCCGCGACCTTCGAACGCAACCCTGAGGATAACCCCACCTTCACCCACTACTATCCGGAGCCGGGAGAGACGAAAGTCAATTACAAAGAAGGAATTTTTGTAGGTTACCGCGGCTACGAGAAGAACCAGACGGCGCCACTTTTTCCCTTTGGCTTCGGGCTCTCCTACACGACATTTAAGTTCTCCAACCTCACGGTGACAGCAGGGCGCGGGAAAGACGCCGTGGTCGCGTTCGACCTGACCAATACGGGCAGCCGGGAAGGAGCTGAAGTAGCGCAGGTCTACGTTACCGAGAACCAACCCAAGGTCGAGCGGCCGGAGCATGAGTTAAAGGGATTTGAACGCGTCGACCTCAAGCCGGGTGAAACCAGGCATGTGTCCATCGCCCTCGATGAGCGAGCTTTTTCATACTACGATGTTCATTCAAAGGCCTGGACGGTGGGCGGAGCCAACTTCACGATCTCAGTGGGAGACTCCGTTGCGGCCCTTCCGCTCAAGCGAGAGCTACAACTGGCAAACGGCAGGTGACACTAGAAAAACATCTCCACGAGAGGCCTGCTGTACCGCAGAGCCCTCCACTACCCCGGATTTCCTGTGAAACTTGGTGGCGTTGGCGAGCTTCATGCGCCTTTCCTCACTGGAAAGGCGCACACGCGACCGTGTCCGGCGCAGCGTGGCAGGAAATCCGGGTACGGTCGGGATGACAAAGGGGAGGACGGCGCCTCCATTGAGAGCAGTTGCTGAGCAGACGGCAGAGGCCCTTTTTCATCGCCTTGGGCCGAAGGCCCATGAGCGCTGACTTGATTTCGATGTTTTTCGGCAAAACTCCCACAAAATCGTCATCCTGAGCGAAGCGCCTCACAGATTTATCGCGTGGCACAGCGCTTGGTGGCGCGGAGTCGAAGGACCCCGAAAGTGCTTATCCTGCCGATGCTGTTCGGAGCTTTTCGACCACCGAAGCCCGAGAACCGCCGACCATAGCAAGAGGTTAGGGAAAGACCGTGGCGGGTCCCCTAGGTGCGGGCTTCAGTGGTTGAAAAGGCCCGAGCGGCATGGGTAAGATAAGCACTTTCGGGGTCCTTCGACTCCGCGCCACCAAGCGCTGTGCCACGGGATAAATCTGTGAGGCGCTCCGCTCAGGATGACGGTTTTGTGGTGAGTTGGAGATGCCAAAAAAAAAGCGTCTTCTCGGGTTTCTATTGTCTGCTTCTTTTAGTTCTTAGGCGTTCATCTCGATAAGCATTTTGATGTTAGCTCTTCCCGCTTCTTCGAACCGGGTCAAATTGCCCCAGGCATCTTTCAGCGGAAAAGTTTGCGAAATCAGAGGTTCCGCTTTCAGTCTGCCATCGTTCATCATGGCGATCACCATAGGGAACTCATCGTTGTAAGCGTTGGTGGTGGTGACGGATTTTTCGTCACGGAGAAGATCGTTCCAGTTGAACTCCGTGGGATGCGGTATTACGCCAGTGAGGCACACGGTGCCGCCGGGCCGGGTAACGCTGAGAGCAGTCGCAAGCGCTGCGCCGGAGCCCACACATTCAAACGTATAGTCAGCTCCCAAGCCCCCCGTCAGATCGGCGATGGCCTGTCGGGGATCGGAAATTTCCGCTTGAATAAACGCGCTGGCGCCTAAATCTTCAGCAAACTTTCTCTTGGCGGAGGACTTCTCGATGACGAAGACGTCGACCACGCCGCAAGCGCGAAGTGCCTGCAAGGTGCATAACCCAATCGTGCCGCCGCCCACGATCGCGGCCCGGCTGCCCACTTCGACTCTCGTTCGCCGGACGGAGTGCAGGGCCACCGAGAACGGCTCGACCATGGCCGCCGAGCGAAAGGAGACGTTTGGCCGAAGCACGTGGCAGCAATCTTCCGGCACACCCGCGTACTCCGCATAGCCCCCATCGCGCGCAAATCCGATGGTGGCCGCGACGGGGCAGTGTACGAAAAGCCCTCGCCGGCAGAACTCGCATTTTCTGCAGGCATCTACAGCGTTGACTGCAACCCGATCGCCCACGCGAAGACGTGTCACGCCAGGACCAAGCTCAACCACTTCGCCGGAAAATTCATGGCCGAGAACTAGCGGCATCGATCGGCCCGTTCTCTTATGGGGCGTCGCGGCCACATACAGCGGACCGTTCATGTATTCATTAAAGTCTGTATGGCATAGGCCTGAGCACTTGATTCGTAGCAGCACTTCTCCAGGTTTCACAGCAGGGTCTGCAAAGTCCTGGTACCGCAGGTCCCTGGTTCCGTGATAAACAAGTGCTTTCATATGGCTTGACTCCGGTATCAGCCTATCAGACCTCTTTTCCGCCACATCGAGAAAGCCTTACAACGGATTTCACGCCGGCAATTTCCGGCATCCTACCTCTTAGACGGAAAGAGGAGGATGCTATGACCGAAGTCCCGGGAAAAACAACAAAACTGAACGCCGGCGAGGTGATGGTGAACAACGAAGCCGATCCCCGCCCGGTGAAAATAGATCGCACGGCGCCCGCCGGCAGCAAAAATTCGCTTGGTGCGCAGAGCGTTCGCGATGGCCGCCCAGTTACCGACGATAGCGTTGTCGAAGCGATGGATGAAGAGGGTCCGGGCATCACGCCTCGTACGACGGACAAAACCGGCCCCCACCGCTAGACTCGCTCTCATTCGGACGGCATGGATTCCTTCAAAGATTGGGCCACGTCGTCGATCGAGGTTTTCTGGCTTAGCTGGGTTATCTCGGCATCTCTTGCAACCTCGGATAACCCGACCCTGACCGCGATCTGTCTTTCAATTTGGAGCACGGCAGTAATCTCTTTCTCCGCGAGGAGCAGGACCTGCAGGATGAGGTGATCGCGCTCATCGGAACGGCGGCTCGACCGGCTCTGCCTCATGACGATGAAGCTGGCAAGGAATATGGCTTCGATCGCCACCACGACGTCGAGTATGGGAAAGGGCAACGGATCGAAGTGGGGAGCATGAGGGATTTGCAAGGTGTTGACGAGAATCCAGGCCGTGAACCAGACCACATGAAGCGCGATAAAGAATAAACTTCCCACGAAGGCGCCGAGACGGTCCCCCACGCGCTCAGCCGCCGTGCGCCGAGCTAGAAACTCTTCTTCGTGCTTCAAGATCACGTCGATGTGTTCTTGCAGGTGACTTGAATCTGTCGGCATATTGTTATGGATGCAAGTGAAGCGTATGGCGTCCTCTCGGACGAATGCCGCCAATTACAGCTACTGGGAGAAGAAATTTTCAACAATTTTCATTTCGATTGGATGGGATACCACAAGGGACGCCAGGGGACGTTGTACCGCCCTCCCAAACGGCGTACTCTTACCGCAACTTGATGGCGACGGTTGAGTCGAACCGGCGCACGGCAAAACTGAACCCAAACTCACAAAAGGAGCAATTATGGGCTTACTCGATGCTTTGACATCTATTGCCGGCGGAGCTTCCCCCGAACACCATGGTGTCGCTGACGCGCTCAGCCAGGTGATGCAGGAGCACCCGGGCGGAATGGACGGTATTCTCAATCAATTAAAGCAAAACGGCCTCGGCGAGCAGGTGCAGTCCTGGGTCAGCCCCGGGGAAAACAAGGCCATCAGTCCCGATCAGGTCCAGCAGGGCCTCGGCACTACAACTCTGGAAAACATCGCCCAGCGCGCAGGCATTTCTCCAGCCGTGGCCAGCGGAATCATCGCCGTCGTGCTTCCCCTCGTGGTCTCACACCTCTCGGGCAATAGCGGTCAGCCCGCGCAACAAGGAGGTCTGGCCGGCCTGGCGAGCAAAATTTTCGGGGATTAGTCCTGAATCTCGATTGAAACTCATGCGTGGCCCATCCAGGACCCCAACAGCAGGTTCCAGGATGGGCCACAGTTATTTCGCGGCTGCCTCCTCCTGTGCCAACATCTACCGAACGCCTGCAGGAAAGTTGGTTGGAGTGGGAAGCCCGGAGAAATCGATGTAAGCATTCGGCGGAAAACCGGCGTTGCCCAACAAATTGTGTGGTTCCTGTGCGAAGGCAGCAATTGACACAATCACAAGGATGACGACCGCGGAAATTGAAATAGACTTCATGGCACAACCCCTCCCCCTTCGTTACCAAGCAGATGAGGAGTAGTGCACCCAACGTCTTTTCCGTTACAGGCAGACTGCGGTAAAAATCTGTGGGTTAATGAAAGATGAATCGCCCCAAACCGCGCGTCCGCCGGCATTAGCGCTAACTTGATTTGGCAGTCAATAGAAATCCGAGAAGACGCTGGTTTTTTGCATCTGCAACTCACCACAAAACCGCCATCCTGAGCGGAGCGCCTGAAAGATTGATCGCGTGACACAGCGCTCGATGGCGCGGAGTCGAAGGGACCCCGAAGGTGCTTATCTTGCCCATGCCGTTTGGACGTTTTTACCACCGAAGCCCGCTCAAAGGCTGGCGGCGGGAAAAGAAGCTCAACCTCATTGGCACGATCAATCCCGTGTGCAGAGACCTTTCACAGACCTGGGGATGGAAAATGATTACCGTGCATGAAAAGATGTACCCGTGAGCGTCCAGTGCCTACCGCAGCAAGATCCCGTTCTCGGGCTTCGGTGGTCGAAAAGCTCCGATCAGCATGGGCAAGGAAAGCACCCTCGGGGTCCTTCTACTCCACGCCATCAAGCGTTGTGTGGCGCGATCAATCTGTGAGGCGCTCCGCTCAGGATGACGATTTTGTGGGAGTTTTGACGGAAAAACATCCAAAACAAGTCAGCGCTTGTGGGGCTCGAAGGACGGTTTTGTTTCGGGTTCGTATACAGACTCCCCGGTACCGGCTTCGAATTTCGCAGCCACGCACCGAAAGTCATCCGGACCGCGTTACCCTCGACTACAACTTTTGCATAACGTGATTCCACGAAGTGTGTAGGCACGCTACATTCCTAGTAACAAGTAACAAGATTGCAGTTATGGAGCGTGGACTATGCCTTGCTATGCAATGAGAATTCTTGAAAAATCGGCCACTGCCGCGCTGCGCGTTCTGTTTGCGGGCGCAGTGTTATCCTTTTCGCCTCTGGCTGCACTCGCCGCCAACACCCACATACATGCCAGCTTTGTCGGTATCTATGTAACCCGAGCGCCTAAGACAGCTCCGACTATGAGCGTGAGCCTGGGCGGGGATGGATCTGCCACCGTTACCCAGGATCCAGGTAAGGGATCCACTACATTCTTTGGCCATTGGGCGGACGACGGAAGCCAGATCAAGGTCACCTTCAACGCCGTAGCGGGCGAGCCGCAAGCAGCTCCCATGGTTTTTGAGGTTGCCCACAATAAACTGCAGGCAGTCAGCTGGGACCACCAGGCCTGGGGTAACGCGCATCCCCCAACGATGACCAAGGGATACAAAGTAAAGTATCTGTTTTGGACCACAACCATGCGGTAAGGTTTGGTGTTGCAGAGAACGGCCGCGTCATTTGCCCCAACCACGAGTCGTGTGCCCAGACGGAGCACGCAGGTGGTTGGGGCATACCGCCATGGCATAACCCCTCGCCCGGCGACGGCCTTCATCAGCAAGGCCAGCTTCAAATTTGACATTTCGTCACAACAAGTTCTCAAGCGCGCTAAAGCCACGATAAACCCGCCGATAGTCCCAATAAGAGTACACATAGGTGGACGATATTAGGGTCCTTCTTGTCGACGATGATGAAATTGTGCGCATGGCTTTGACTGGTGTGCTTGAACAGTCTGGCTTTAGTGTGACCACTGCGGCCACTGTGCCGGAGGCGCTGAGACTCATCAGCGGTCCGGAGACGTACGACGTGCTGCTGAGCGATCTGCACATGCCGGGAGCAGGAGATGGGCTCACGGTGGTAAGCGCCATGCGGCACGCCAATCCTCAGGCAGTGACGCTGCTGCTCAGCGCATTTCCGGAGATGACCGCCGCCGCCCGGCAATCCTGCAGCAGGCCGATGAGATCCTGGTGAAGCCGATGGAAGTCGCTTCGCTCATCCAGGTCATCAAGCAGAGGGTGGCCAGCGGTCCACAGCGCAAACGCGAGATCGAGACGGTTGCCTCAATCCTGCAACGCGCCACGGAGAGCACGATCCGCGAATGGTTCAAACGTATCGAAACGGAACCAACGCTGATGGCCATTCCCATGAGCTGCGAGCAGCGCTGCACGCCATCTGCCCATGCTCTTCCATGACTTGATACGCGCGTCTCCGCTCGCACCAGCCGATAGGAACAAAAGAAGTGATGTCCTCGAGCGCGGCCCAGCACGGCGCTAACCGGTTCAGGCGGGGTTATACCGCCGCGATGTTGGTCGAAGAGTCGCGGATGTTGCAGGTCAGCATCTTTTACACCCTGCAGAGCAACTTGGCCAATATCGACTACAGCGTGCTGCTGATTGGAGTCATGACCATTGCCGACGAGATCGATTTCCAACTTAGCCAGGCCATCACAAGTCACACCCAGCAAACGCTTCAGCACTGTTTACGGCGTAGCCGGCTTCCTGGCGCTTATGTCCAGCTGAAGACGAGTTTGCTTTCAGTTCCTGGCCGAGAACAGCACCGATGTCATTTGCCGTGCAGGCATGGACTGGTGTTGCACTACGTCTCTCCCTCGTCCTTCCATGTCCTGGGCTGGAAGCCGGAGGAGATGACGGGCAAGAGGCCATATGACTTCATTCTTCCCCAGGATCTCCTCTTGCTCTCACGACGACTTTTTTCGGGTCGCAAGAATTCTCCTCGCAACCGTTCGCATGCGCAAAGAAAGACGGAACGCTAGCGTGGGTCGAAATCAAACACCGCATGGTATTGGATTCCGCGCACCGGCGAGCCCAGCGGAAACCATCATCGTGATGCGTGACATCACGGAGCGCAAGACTTTGGAAGAGCGGCTCTCCGTGTTGGAGCTCACATGACTCGCGCACCGGGCTGTCCACCCATCGCGCGTTTGATGAGGCGCTGGAGCGCGAGTGGAACCGCACCCTGCGCGAGGGTTCCCACATCTCGCTGTTGCTGCTTGACTTTGATCACTTTCGGCAATTCCACGATTGGCGCCAACATCGGGAAGGGGATCGCTGTCTGGCCAAAGCCGCCGCTGCGGTGATTGGAGCTGTGCGCATAACCGATTTCGCCGCCCGCTACGGTGCAGAGGACATTGCCATCATTCTCCCCTCCACGGGTTCGGGCGGCGCAGCCAGAGTTGCCGAAAAGGTGCAGTCTGCGATTCAGGCTCTCCGCTCTTCTCCTACCGGAAGTGGGAAAAGCGAAGGCTGGGTTACGGTGAGTATCGGCATCGCTACCGTGTGCGGCCCGTCCCGGCGCAACCGCGAGGATGCCTGAAATCCTGCGTCTCGGAGCCGATAACGCGCTGCAGAAAGCGAAGGGAGACAGAATCGCCTGGCCGCCCGCGCCTCTTGCTCGCTCCCCGGGAAGAGCTGATCGGGAATCGGGGGCCGCTAGTGTAACAAAGCGTCCCTGCGATTCGACCGACTACGAACCCGATTTCCTGTGGAGCAAACAGCAGGTCCCTCCACTCCGGTCGGGATGACAATTCTGTTGGAGAACGGACATATTTGACTTCCAAGAAAAGTTGTCACTTCGACCGGCGCGTAGCGCAGTGGAGGGACCTGCTGTTTCTCCACAGGAAATCGGGGATATGGGGCACCTAGGGATAAACCTTGATCCAGTGATTGCGCATCTTTGGCCGGATGACCTGGCCCGCTGTTTCAGAAGCGATGGCGTTGGTCGGTTCGACCGGCATGTGGCAGTCGATGCATTCTCCGCAATTTTGTGCCCCATGGTTTTTGCCATGCCACAGCTTTCCACCTGGTGGCAGGTAAGGCAGCGATCGGAATACGCTGCCGCCGCGCGCTCCGGCTGGTGTACGTTGTGGCAGGTGGAGCAGCTCATGTTCGGCGAAGATAAGTAACAGCGGCTTTTCTCGAGCAAGCCTACCTGGTTTCCGTGCACGTCAGGATGCGCTGCGATCTCGCCTTCGTTGGGCCGCAGATAGTTGTCCAGCGGCTTCCCGGGCACATACGAGAATGCCGCGACCAACTCATCGGTTCGGATACCGTTGTGGCACAGCGCGCAAAGGTCGACCTGGCGGTCCCGTGAAAATCTGGCGGGATTGAGAATCGCTTCTGCTCAGCAGCCGGCACCTTGGCTTGGTGCAGCGAAATGTGGCTGCCGCCCGGGCCGTGGCAGCGCTCGCAGGAGATTCCCGTTACCAGGCTCGTCGGGTCATATTGATTGGTGAGCGGGTCCGGCGAGCGCGGTTCTATATACGTAGCGTGGCACTCCAGGCAACGCGGGGTGACGGCCCGGGAAAAATTCATCGTGCCGTCCTTGTAGCCGGGACTGTTGATCCACCGGCTGCCATCCGACCAGTAGCTTACGGGTAGCTCATATAGCCGGTCCCCGCGCCAGTAGAGGTAGCTCTGCCCCCGCACGCCCGATCCGATCACGACCTCCATCCGTTCGCTTCTCGTCTTCAGTTGCCCGGCCAGCCGGCGACCGCCGTCTGGTAAAACCCGTTCGCCTTAGCCTCCATTTTGAAGTACAAGCCCCGGGTTATCGCCCGCGGTTGCGGGATCGGCGATCATCAGCACATTCGACCCGTCACGGAATGAGCCAAGAATGCGAATCCTTGTTGGCGGGTTGGGAGGTCAGATGGTGCGCGGTGTGTACATAAGAAGTGCTCTGATCGCGATGGCAGGAGAGGCAGGCAGCGTCGCCCGCATACTTGTCATGCCGAGTTAGGCGTTGCCTGGGTTGCGATCTGGGGCAGCCCAAGAAAGCTGAGAGGCCAGGAGCAGTGCCACGCTAGCTGGAGCCATGCGAGGTTACTCCTTTCCGCTTCAGTCCTGGACACTCGGAAACCGCTCCGAGGGCTTCCTGACCGACCGCGCACCCATGCTCTCTTCTGTGAACTCTCGAGCACTGCGTCAAGAACGCGCAACTGGCGAATCCCGTCCTCGAAGGTGGGATATTCAATCGGCGCTTGACTATCGGCAACTCGCCTGTAGAAGCGGCGGAAGATTTGCTTGAAGGTGTCATCATAACCTTCGCTGTGGCCGCCCGGCAGGTCAGCCCAACTCCTGGCCCCATCGGCCAGGAGCGAAGGATCTTTGATCACGATCTCATTGGGTGAATTACGATGGCCTATCCAAAGCTCGTCGGGACATTCGGTATTCCAGGCAACCGATGCCTTGGTGCCAAAGATCTCGATGAACAGACGGTTCTTGCGTCCCACGGAAACCTGGCTCACGGTGAGCGAGCCCTTCGCGTGTCTCGCCCATGGCGAACATCATCGCGCCGAAGTCTTCGGTCTTGATGGCTACTTCATCGTACTCACTCGGCTGCAGTGTCTTGCCGGTGAAGGTCTCGACGGATCCTCTGGGCTTCTTGCGGGTGGTGAGGAAGGTGGTGAGATCGGCGCACAGGGAAGTGATGCGCCGCCCCGGTTATGTGTTCGGCCAAGTCGCACCAGTGGGTGCCGATATCGGCGAAGGTGCGCGACGGTCCCGATTCGATGCGCCAGTTCCAGTCGGTGTCATACAGCAGCCAATCCTGCGAATAGGTGCCCTGGACCACTAGAATTTCGCCCAGGTCGCCTGCTTCGCGCATGCGGCGCATGTTTTGCACCTGGGGGTAAGCGCGAACGTTATAGAAGGTGCAATTGGCAAGCTTCTTTTCCGCTGCGAGCGCAATCATGGCCTTTGCTTCGTCGATCGTCGAGGCCAGCGGCTTTTCACACAGTACGTGCTTGCCCGCTTGCATCGCCGCTTGCGCCATGGGGAAGTGCAGCTCGTTGGGAGTACATATATGAACCGCGTCGAGTTCGGGGTCAGCCAGCAAATCCTGGTAATTGCCGGTGGCGCGCTCAATACCTAGGTTATCGGCGAACTTTCGCGCTGCCTCGGCAGTGCGTCCGGCAACGCCGATGACCTCCACATTGCCCAGACGGCGCAATCGCTTCGGTGTGGACCCGGCCCATAAAACCGATGCCAAAAATGGCTACCTTGATTTTTTTCACTTTTCACCTATCAGGAGACATTATGAAGGGCGGGCGAGCGCTTCGCGGCGGGTGCGCATCAAAGCATCTTTTCCCATGAACTCATGGGGCACGTAATGGACGACCGGCGCCGATCTGCCACGTACGATCGGCAGCGCAAAGCTCAGCAGATCTGTTCCGTAACGTTCCGCGTGAAAGAAAACAGTTCCGATACAGGGGCTGTCCGGATTCGCAACAATGTCCATGATCTCCATGCTCCCGCCATGACCGACGATCGCAATGTCTGTTCCGTTTGCCACCTGCTTCGCCGCTTCCACTGCCCCGATGGCACTTTCATCATTGATGCCGACCACCAGGACCTTCTTTTTCGATCGTGACTTGAGCGCGCCGGCGGCTGCCGCCTGGGATGTTGCTTTATCGCCGCCGCCATCCAGGTGCAGGATCGCTTTCTCCGGCAGTGGTCCGAGCCGCTCCTGGACTCCTTGGAGAGCGCCGACCAGCCTGCTTTGGATCGTTCTGCCGGCGCGAGGTGACTCCAGAAGCAGAAGCGTGTCCACTTGAGAATTCCAGTGTCTGGTCGCGTATTCGGCCAGCGCCACCCCCGCAGAAAAGCCGGCGCGGTAATTGTTGACGCCAAAATATACAGTTCCGTGATGCGGGTTGACCAGAGAAATGAGAGGAATCTCAGAGCGCGAAAGAATATCCGAGATCACCGGCGCGACGTGCTCGAACAGCTGAAATTCAATCGCCAGGTCGACCTTGCTGTCGGCCATCTCTTCCGCGTTGCGTATGGCAGTGTCCGCGTTGCGATCGTTATCCCACACCACCAGATCGATCCCGGCCGCAGCCGTGGCTTTCTCCAGGCTGCGCTGGATCTCAACCGCGATGCAAATGTGTTTCGAAAGATTGGCAAAGCCAAAACGAAGTCTCCTGCGCAAACGGTTGAGGCGGTACTGGCGTCCGGACTGGGTCAGGTAATCCCGCAACACCAGCGTGTGCAGAATTCGATAGGCAGTGGTATGCGGTATTCCGGTTCTCTTGACCACTTCTTCCAGCGTCAGCGATTCGTTAGCCGAACCGAAGCAATCCAGAAGTTCGATGGTTCTCGCGATGATCGGAACCCAGTACTTATCTATTTTGCGAGAGATTTCTTGTCGTTCCGCTTTGGCCTTCATAGTTCGCATCCCGAATTCTTACGGGCGCAATATTAGCACTAAATGTTAGAAAGATTGAAAAGAGTTCAATGGGGAACTCGTCCCAGTTTGAACTCAAAACATCAAAATTGCAGCGTGGTGCTCGCTGCGACCGGTAGCGTAGCGTAGCTGGTGGACAGGTGAGGATCGGTCATCGAAGAAAGCCGCTCACCCGCGTAAGGGCTGTTTCCCACGCCAAACGTTGGTGGCAGGGTCAAGCCTTCATAGAACCGCGCCACCGCGGATATGCTTTCGTCCCCAGTACTGCCGGCAAGCGCCGTATTTGCGAAGCTGTCCGTTGGATCGGCTGGAGCGTTCGATCCAGCCGGAACCTGCCATGCCTGCCAGTAGTTGATCGGAAGACGGGGTGATTGGCGATCCGTCAGCCCGGGTTCCGAAGATGGTTCGGGTTACCTGTTCCACGATATAACCGCCCCGGGGCGACGCATGAGCCAACTGCCACTTTCTTTCGCCGCCGGCGGTGGTTGCATATCGCAGCCACTGGCCATCGATGTCCACTCCGGTGACCGTGATGGTCGCTGGAATCAGGCTCCCTTGAGCAGAGACTCTGTCGTTGTCCGCGGAAAAAGAAGCGGTACTGCCGTCGAGCGGACCGGAAGTGAAACTCGCCCGCCAATCGCCGTTCTTCGGCCAATAGCCGCCTTTGCCCGGGACAATCTGAGCCGAGATCCGGTTGCTGCCCGCCTGGGTGGTGAAAACGAATTGTTCGCTCTTGCCGGTTGCCGAAGTCTTGAGCACGACTTGAGAGCGGGTCGAAGACCCGAACTCCCACAAGGCACTCCCGATCTGGAGAGTCGCGCTGATTCCTGGAGAAGAAACGGCGGTGCTTTCTATCTCCGATTGAGTGATAAGTCCGTCAGCTTACCTCCGAGATACTTTGTTTTCCTTTGTCCTCATCAAAGGTATAAGTCAACACGAACGGGTCGCCGGCTGGGATCAGCTGGTATGAGCTATGTCCGAAGATAGGGCCTTCCCCAACGTGGATCTCGCCGGTGGTCCCGGTAATGGTCACGGTGATGGTTGGCGGCCCCCGCAGTGGTCAACAAGCGCCAGAATGAGAAACGCCGCTAACTTCACAGGGATCATCCTACCCGGCTCCGATGAAGCCCGGATAGAGTGTCATGCCGCCGTCAATGTAGATCGTTGTTCCGTACACGTAATCGGATTCGTCCGAGGCGAGCCACACGGCGGCGCGGGCGACGTCTTCGGGTTCGCCGATGCGTTTAGCCGGGATCAGCTTCAGCAGGGTAGACTCGAACATTTCCGGCGTAGTCAGCTTCTCGACATTCATCGGGGTGCGGATCGCGCCCGGGGAAATGGCGTTTACCCGGATGCGGAGGTGTGCCACTTCCTGCGCCAGGCTCTTCATGAAGAGCATGAGACCGCCTTTAGCTGCGGCGTAGTTCGCATGGCCTTCCCAGGGGATGATGTCATGCACCGAGCTCATGAAGATCAGCTTGCCGCAGGCATACGATACGGAGCGATCGATCCCTTGTCGCTTAAACGCCCGAATGGCTTCGCGGGCACAGAGAAACATGCCGGTCAGGTTTACGTCGATCACACCCTGCCACTGCTCCAGTGTCATCTCGTCTACTTTTGCATTCAGCTGTATGGCGGCGTTGGGGACGCAAATGTCCAGCCTGCCGAAGGTCTTGAACATGCAGTCGAACATGGCGTTGACTTCGCTTTCGTGGGCGACGTTGGCTTTGAAAACAACCGCTTCTCTGTCCCAGGGCCTCGATCGCTCGCAGCGGTCTGCCGGGCGCCCGCCTCGTCGGAGCTGTAGTTCACCAGGACATCCGCGCCCGCTTGTGCAAATCCGATCGCCATGGCCTGCCCCAGTCCTTTGCTGGCGCCGGTGACCAAAGCCTTTTGCCCCACCAGCACCTGGTGTATGGGTGACGGCGGCATTTCATTCGGAGGAGTGTATCCGTTATCGGATTCACGATGTCCACTCGCGCGACGAGTCGTTTCACAACGAGCTCCGCCAGCGGGTCACCGCTTGAGCAGTGAACGCTAAGGTTGCCTCGAAGTAGTTCTGTCATGGATTTAAAGTGGGGCGTATTGAATGCTAGTCGAGCGCGAGCCTGGTTCGCGAACTTCTCATAGAACATGAATTTCGATGCTTCTCAGGGTCAAAGTGTAGTTCTAAATCGGCATCCCGGCTCTTGAGCGTGGGAGAAACGAGCGCATGCAACTGGGCTCCGAGCTATTCTTCATGACCACGGCGCTCGGTCTGGAAATGAACGTAAGGACGATGGGGGTGTCTGCCATGAGTTCCGTAATGAACTGAAGAACTCGTTAACTGCGCATTAAGTTCATATATTTCATGCTTCCAAAGGTGTCAAGGGCTTTTTATGGCTGCAGTTCCGTATGAACTGTGGTGGCATCTCAATGGAGTCAGCGCCGCCCTCTCCTTTGTCATCCCGACCGTAGTGGAGGGATCTGCGGTTCAGCGGACCTATTCTGGAGATGTTTTTCGACAGAGTGGAGTGGGGATCTGCGGATTGCAAGAAACGTCATCAGTCCTGACTAGGGATGCCAAAGCGGAGTTCTTGTGCCTTGATCGCATCTTCCCGTTGCGTCTTGGTAAGCAGGCTCGCCTCTTTACCCATCTCCTGGGCTTTCTCCGTTTCCCCCAGCCGCTGGTAAGTCCGGCTAAGCTGGTAGTAAGTCGCTGCATTGCGCGGGTCCAGCTTAAGAACCTGCTCAAATTCCTCCTGCGCACCCTTCCACTGCTGCATCTTCATATAAAGCAGGCCCAGCTGATAGTGCGGTTCGACCACCGTCGGTCCCAGCTTCTCGGCACTCTTCAGTGCTTCCATCGCTTGCTGCTGCTGGCCCAGTTGGAACGAAACCAGGCCATAGACATATTCGAGCGCAAAATCAAGCGGGACAACGGTGCGCGCGTCCGTCAAGATCTTCAACGCCTCTTGATCGTTTCCGTCCTTCATGTATGTCTGGGCCAGAGCCACATAGCCCAAAGCGAGCGTCGGGTGCTCCGCGATCGCTTTATGGTAAGCCTCGCGAGCCTGGGTACGATTCCCCTGCATCGCCTCGATGGCGCCCAAACGAATCGTCAGCGGGTAATCGTCGGGAACCAGCGCTATGCCGCGTTCGACAATTGCAGTTGCTTCGTTATAACGATCCAGATCGATCAATAGCCGCGTGCAGTCAAGATACCGATCGGGATTGGTTGGATCGGCTGCGATCGCTTTCTGGTAGGCGTCCAGGGCAAGCTGGTTTTCGCCCGCCGATTCATAGGCAGTTGCGACGCCGGCTAACACGTCAGCATTGGTTGTGTTCTCTTGAGCGATGGAGGCCAGCAAGGGAAGAGCCTGTTTGGGCTGCTTGGCCTTGACCAGTGCAAGGGCGAGGTTGTACTTGTTCTGCCAGGATGCGGGCTGCATGTCCAGGATTCGCTGGAAGCGCGCGGCGGATTCCGCATACATTTGCCGTTCATTGAGCAGTTGGGCAATCGCGTATTCCTGCTCTGGAGAGAAGCGGGAATTCTGCTCCAGAAGCTGGGTAAGTTTCAATGCTTCGGCGGAGTCGTTGGCCTTCAGAGATGCTTTTACCGCCAGGAGAGCGGTGTTCGGGTCATTGACGAGTGCGGACTCCGCAGGCTTGATGTGGGCGATCGCATCCTTGTCCCGCGAGGTCGTCAAATAGAGGATAACCAGGTAATAGTGGACAAAGGGGTCAGCGCCGTCGAGAGCCAGGGCCGCTTTCAATTGCTTTTCCGCCAGGTCGTACTTGGCTTGGCCAATGTAGTTATAACCTAAGTTCTTATGCGCGTCCGCAAGCCGAGGGTCAAGCTGGATGGCGGTCTCGTAGTCGTTGTTGGCTGCATCGATCTGGCCCAGCCTGGTCTCTGTGATCCCGATAAAGTCTTCCAGCTGAGCATCCGCCGGCCGTCCGCGCCTCGCTTCTTGAAATTGCTGCAGTGCCGCCTCGTATTTCTGCTGACGAAAGAGTTCAAGACCCTGGTGCAGCGCACTCCCCTGTGCAAAAGCGGCCAGGGAGAAAAATAGCGGAGTGAGGACCAGTGCCTGAATGACGCAGTTTCATTGGGGCACAGATTTGAGCGTATTCATTTGGTTTTCGTCGTGCGTCAGGCCTTCGAGCTTGAGCTTGCGGGAGATTTCGAATTGCTCGTTGGCTGCCTCTTTTTGTCCCAGCGAACGATAGACCAGACCGAGCTGGTAATGCGCTAAACCTTTCGGATCGTGGCGAACCGCTTGTTTCAGCGCGATCTCAGCCTTGGGATAGTCCTTCTGCATGTAATACGCCTTGCCCAGTTGCTGATAGGTGCCCCATTGATCGGGATCCAATTGAACCGCCTTTTGCAGATACGGAATGGCGTTGACCGCGTCCAGCCGATCCAGAAGCAGTGTGCCCATTTCCGCATTCGCCTCCGCGTGGTCTGGATTCAGGCGAAGTTCCGCCGCGAGTTCATCGCGCGCCTGATCCTGCTGGTTCATCTTCAGCAAGAGGTGGCCAATGGAGAAATGCACACCCGGAAGGTTCGGCGCCATGCCGGCTACGATCCTGTATTCAGCCAACGCTTTCTCGTCCTGCTCTGCGTTCTGGTAGGTCTCTGCCAGGAGCTCGTGGGCGGGATACGAATCAGGAGCCGTGGCCAGCAGTTGCTCGAGTGTCGATAGAGAAAGGTTGCGATAAGTTCTGGCCAAAAGGTAGTCAGCCTGGAAGTCATTCGGATGCAGCTTGAGCCACGCGTCCAGCTCGGCTGCCGCGGCGACGAAATCCTGGCGATAAAAATTATTCAGGCCGCGCTCATGCGCATTGGCGGCGCTGGACCGTGGTGCACTGGTAGTGAAATCCTTCCAGGCGGAGAGAGATGCATCGTCATCGCCTAGACGTGCGTGGGCAAAAGCAAGTGCGAGGCTGCGGCCGCTACTCGGCGGCGCTGCTGCCAGTGCAGGAAGGCAGGCGCGTAGCTGCTCTCTTGCGGATTCGCTGAGGTCTTCGCTTCCAGCCGGGTAGGGACGAGGCAGGCCCAAAGCACTTGCTGCCTGGTAGCTCCCGAGGAGCGTTGCTTTGCTGAATAAAGGCAGTGCCTCGTCCGGTTTATTCTGCAGCATCGCTATTTCCGCCAGCCTCGCCAGCGCCGCGGCAGAGGCTGGGTTGATCTCCAGTTCGCGCTGGTACTCTTGCGCTGCGACATCCAGCTTTTCCCGGCGCAAGGCAATTTCGCCCAGGCCAAAATGTGCGCCCTGCCAGTGAGGATCCTGGTCCAGCGCGCGATAATAGTGGGCCGCCGCGTTCTCCCAGGCGTGCTCGTCTTTATAGATATCTCCGTACACCTGGTGCAGGAGTGGCGTGCCGCTCGCACCCGTGAGCACGCGCTCGATTCCCAGGTCTGCCGCTTTGCGGTAGGCCACTCCCAGGTCCAGCAGCAGAGCGGGATCGGAAGGGAAAAGCTGAGCTGTTTTGCGCAACTGCTCGCAGTGCCGGTTCGATTCGGCCATCGTCCCAAAGGGCTCTGCCCAGCCAGGTATGCGCCTGCTTGTTCGCCGGTTCCACCCGAACCGCCTCCACCAGGTGGGGAACGGCCAAACCGGCCTGGCGCTGCTTCTCGTAGTCAATACCCAGGTAGAGGCTCACGCCCGGCAATCCGGGCTTGAGCTTTTCCGCTTTGCTGAGGGCCTGCGCCGACTCCGCGAATTTTCCTTCGGCGTTGTACACCATGCCCGAGACTGGCGTAAGCTTCCGCCACATTCGGCAGCAGGTGGGTAACTTTCAGGTATTCCTGTGCGGCAAGCTCCAGGTCACCCGAGTCCTGAGCCTGCCTGGCGGCAGCGAAGTGTCGCTGGGCTTCTTGCTCCGCGTCTTGTGCGTTGAGAAGTGTCGATGTAGAAAAGAAAGGAAGCAGGGTCAGACAAAGACAAGCGCAAAGAAGGGGCCGATGGTTTCCGCGTATCAGCATGCACATGCCTGATTTACCTGGAGAAGAAAGCAGGGGGAGCGCTGAAAGCGATCCCCCTTGATTGACCACAATATACCAGAGCAGGAGAGCCAGCTCCTCCTCTTGGGTCATGCCCTCAGAAGGTGATTCTAAAGTTAGCCTGTAACGTTCGAGCCGACGAGACGATGCCCGACTGGTTGTTGTTGGTTTCCGCGTTGGGACCGGTACCGCATTGGAATTGCCCGAACGCTGGATCGCCCACATGGTAATCCATACAGCCAAAGCTGTGCCGGTTGAATATGTTAAACGCGTCGAATCGGAAGAGGAAATTGACCCGTTCCGTAAATAGCGGGATTCGCTTGGAAGCTTGCAGGTCCTCTTGCCTTGTGGGTGAAGTTGCGTACATTCCCCAGCGTTTTAGGAGCGTTTCCAAAAGTATAGTTCGGCGCCTGGGTGAAAGCGGCAGGGTTGATCTTGGCAGTCGTTCCAAATTTATATGACCCGAGTTTGCCAAAGAAGCCGTTGGGATTTGCCCCTGGGACGACATTAGGCCGTGCGTTGCCTCCCGTTGCCTGGCCCGCAAAGGTACCTGCGGTCCAATTGTTTTCCTGCACGAACAGAGGGAAGCCGGTGGAGTAGGTATCCACACCGCCTAACGTCCAGCCGCCGATCGCCACATCGGTCAATTTGTTGACATTGCCTCCCCACTTCTTTCCTTTTCCGAAAGGAAGCTCATAGGTGTAAGCGATTTTGAATTGCTGCGGTTGATCGAATTCGCTGTAAGTTTTTTCCTTCTTGGGATCATAAGGATCGAACATTCCGCCGACGCCGCCATTCCACGCTTCCTGCGGGGCATAGTCTGAATCGGCGTCGGTAAGGTTCTTCGACCAGGTGTAATTGCTCAACACGGTCAATCCGGAGCCGTAGCGCTTGGTTACCTGTATCTGCAGAGCTTCGTAGCTGTAATTACCCCACGGATTGGCGCTGAACGACGTGTCCAGGTCTTCGGTCTGGTACTGGGGGAACGGCCGCAGAGCCTGAGCAACCGTAGCCGCAGGGCCAAAGTCGTTGAGGAAGTTGGTGTAGGGGATGGCCAACATGCGGTAGTCCCGCGCAGGCCGGGTTGCTTGCCTGTGCCGTTACCGGAACCGCCAGGCAGTTGCCGTATACCAGGGCTGACGCAGGAGCTACGTTCGGATCCTTAAGCAGGGCCTGCAAGTGAGATCCGTGGTTGCCGACGTAAGCCATATCCACCAGCCACTGGCCAGGCAATTCGCGCTGTATATCGAACGTCCAGTTCTGCACGTGCGCCGGCCTGCCTTGCCTGCTGGGGAGCATCACCGGGCCACCGCTCGCTGCGCCACCGCCGCCACCGTTATCCGTTCAGGGCTGTTGGGGTGATGGTCGGCGGTATGGATCCAGGATAACCTTGCACCGTGCTGGGGATGACCGCGGGCGTCTGTTGATTTGACCTGGGTAGGCCATTTATAGCCGACTGCGAAGAAACCCAGACTGTCGGTATTGGCAAAGTTGGATATCTTCAGCGGGGTGTAGTAGATGCCGTAAGCAGCGCGAACCACAGTCTGGGGGTCGAGTTGGTAAGCCAGGCCGACGCGCGGCCCCCACGATCCCCAATACTGGTTCATCGGGGAGCATCTGCCGTCTCTGCCCGGGCCTGTTCCTTGAAATTCGTAGGCGCCAGGCAAGCCGTCCGCTCCGGGATTCGCCAGGGTTGGATTGACTTGCGAGGTCCTGCACTTTTCCTCGAACACCGGCTGCGGGATCTCATAGCGCAAGCCCAGGTTCATGGTGAGCTTCGGGCTGGCTTTCCAGTCGTCCTGGGCGTAGAAGCCCCAGCCGTGTACGCGCATGGCAGCGTTTTGACCGCCGCCAACGTTCCCGGTGTATGCTGCGCCGAGAAAGAAGGATGCCGCGCCCGACCCGGAGTTCGGATCGATGGGGTTGCCGTTGGGCAGGTTGCCGGCGGAGGTCAAAGCATTGGTAAAGCCGAAGTCGGGAGCGGCATTGCTGTTGTAGGTGGCATTAAAGCCCTGGCGTCTATATACGCCGCCAAATTTCCAGTTGTGCCTGCCTTTAACCCATGACACCGCAGTCGTCATATTGGAAGCTATTGTCTTTGAAGAAGCTGTTGTCTCCTGGAGGCGTGGGCATGCTGCCGCTGGTGGCCGGAATGTACTGAATGCCGTTGTTGGGGATAAGAATGTCCTGATAGTAGCCGTGAAAATCGATCTTATCCGCCCATGAGCCGACTCCGCCTTCGCCCTGCTCGATACGGAAGCGGCGGGTATAGCCGGCATTGAAATGGTTTAAAAGCGTGGGCGTGATGGCATAGTCTTCACCGATGCGAACATAGTGAGTCGTCGTACTGCCAAAGCTCTGGTCGTAGAGCCCCTTCGGCCCGTAGGAGTAAATGTTGATAATCGGCAGGTCGGCTTGCGCATAGCTGCCGAAGAGCTTGTGCTTTTGCCCGATATTCTGGTCGATCCGGGTCGAATAGAGATCATTGTTGATTGGCGCCAGAAGGGTATAGGCCAGGTTTTGAAAAGCCTGGCTGGGATTGGTGGCTACCGGGAGATAAGGGATGAAGGCCTTGGCGTACGGGTCCAGCCTTGACAGCGGGATCTGGTTGTTGGGAAAGGGCTGGCAAGGTTTGCCCAGGTTGGCTCCCGAACAGGTGGTGTAATCATAGATTTTCTGCCCCGGGTAAGTGACGCCATTGATCGTTTGCGGCGTTCAGGACCTGGGAAAAATCCCCGTTCCACATTTGCGGGGTTGCCGTCGAGGTAAGGTCTGGGGCCACCGGACTTGAAGCGAAAGCCTTCATAGCTGAAAAACCAGAAACGTCTTCCCTCGGCCGTCATAGAGTTTGGGGATGAATACCGGGCCGCCGCCAAATCCGCCAAAATCGTTTTGCGTATCGTTCTGCTTGCCGACGCCGGTGTGGTTATTTTGCCAGCTGTTGGCGTCAAATGCCTTGTTCTTCAGCAGGTCATAAACGGCGCCGTGGAACTCGTTGGTTCCCGACTTGGAAGCCACGTTGACGAAGCCGCCGCCGGTACGCCCAAATTCCGCCGCGAAGGTGCTGGTCTGTACTTTGAATTCCGTGACTGCGTCGACGCTGATGCCGAAGTTCCACTGGTAGTTCGGGGAAGCCAGCTGAATCGACGAACCATCCAGGATCACGTCAGCCTGCCCCGTTCCCGCGCCGTTGAGTTTAAAACTAGCCTGCGATTGGGCGTTGCCCGTTGAATCTCCTTGAAAGCCCGGGGTCAGCGTCATGAAATGCAGCGGGCTGCGAATCACACCACTGAAATTCAAGGGCAGTTGCGCGATCAGAGCCCCGGGGACCGTGGTCCCTACGTCGGAGCTCTCCGTCTGGATCTGTTGCGCGTTGGCGGTGACGGTTACCGATTGCGACGTCTGGCCTACTTGGAGGGCGATGTCGATGGTGCTGGTAGTTCCGATCGAGACGGTAATGCCTTCCTGAACGGCTTCTTTGAAACCCGGCGCAGCCACGGCGACTTTGTAGTTGCCGACAGGCAACTGGGGATACAGGAAGCGGCCGTCGCCGTTGGTGGCCACCGGGTAGGTCGTGTTGGTGTCTGGTGTTGGTGATCGTGACGGCAGCATTGGGAACGACAGCGCCTGCCGGATCGTGAACCGTCCCCACCATGGACCCGCCGCCGGCCTGGGCCCACATCGCTGTCGACGTTGCAAGAAACAGCGCGAACACTGGCAATATGCACTGCAGAGCTTTTTTTAATCTATTGGTCTCGATCACAGATATGTCTCCTCAAGTTACAACTTTGTTGAATGCCTCATTGCACGGATGGCCTGACGATGGCCCTCTCTATGTCGGCTGCACATCGTAAACATGATTAGTTCCGTATAGAACTAATTACGTACGCCGATTGACTCGGCATAGTGCGCGGTAATGTCATATAGTTGGCATTAGACAAGTGTCAAGAAGTATTTCCTGAGCGAGTTCCGTAATGAACTGTTGTAACCAAAGTTGTGACGGACTACTGTGCTAAGGCCTTAGTGCTGAGTGTCCGTTTCCGGGCGTTTTGCCGCAGCGAGCACCCGACAGAGTGAAGGGCGTGGGCTTTAGCCCGTGACGTTAAACCCTTAAACTCAACGGACTTTAAGGGTCTGCGTGCGGAGCCGAGCAAAGAAAACAGCAGGTCCCTCCACTGCGCTACGCTACGGTCGGGATGACAATTTTGTTGCACGAGCGAAGCAGTGTTTATACTCCGTCGAGGATATGGGTTGATTGCATAACAAAATTGTCATCCCGACTGGAGCGTAGCGCAGTGGAGGGACCTGCTGTTTTCTTTCTCGGCTCCGCAACGCACCCTGAGGGCTAGGCGGCTGGAATCAGCGCACCTACGCCTCAGCGGCTAAAGCCGAAGTGCTCGAGCCGCGTATGGACGGCCTGCCGTTCGATTCCGGACGCTCCCCAATGAAAAAAGGGATTAAGATCCGGATCCATCAGGATTGGGAAGCAGCAAATCCCGGACACGAACCGCTAATTCATGGGTGGCCTCGAGGAACTGGCGCAGTGTGCGGACGGTCGGGCCGTAAGTGTCAAATTCGCTCAGCGAGAGGCCATCCTCGTTGTAGGCGCGCCGGAAGTCAGGAAACTTCCGCAACAGCTCATCTACGATTTCCGGGTCGACCGGCTTTTCGATACGCGAGGCGACACTTACATCGCTGCCATTGAAGCGAACCTGCCACTTATACGGGGGAGAAATCACCACATCGCCACCTACCAGTTCACTCCACTGCATGTGGTTGCGGAATGCCGCCGAGAGCAGGCGGACACGATAGCCGCGTTCGCGAAAAATTTTGTAAGCCTTCTTGAATACGGCAACTCCAGCCCATTCCAGATAGCCGGGTTCGAGGATAATATCCTGCTTCTCGGCGACCACTTTCAGCCAATCGTCCAGTCTGCCCGCCATGATCGTGCACACCGGGCCCATCCTGGATATATCCAGGCCTTCCTTCTCCCGCCGTTTGAAGCCACGCTCCATCGCTTCGGCGACCGCAATGCATTGCGGCAGGGCAAAGGAGACGGTCGCATTGATGCTGATGCCGCGATAGGTCGCCTCCTCGATCGCAGCGATCCCGGCGCTGGGTCGCGGGAATCTTCACAATCATGTTCGGCGCCAGGGCATCGAAGCGCAGCGCTTGCTCGAGCAGGGCGGCGGCATCGCGATAGTAATGCGGGTCAGTTTGAATGGAGAGCCTGCCGTTTCTGCCCTGAGTACTGCGCGAAAGCCGGCCGCAGCAATTCTGACCGCTTGGCAGAGATCTCCTCCACCAGTCTCCACCCGATCTCTTCTTCCGTTGCTGTCGGCAGTTCGATGGCAAGGGCCCGGATGCGATCGTTCCAGAGATGAGCTTCCTTCTTGAGCACGTCGAGCACGATGACCGGATTGCAGGTAGCACCCACCGCACCGTGCTCGATCGAATAGGTCAACTCGGATAGGGCCGCCGAGTCGTTCCACAGGCAAGTGGGCGTGGTCTGCGTCATCTCATACAAAGGGCTCTTGTACGCAACCGGCTTTTCCAGTGTCTTGCTCATCGACTCTCCTCCGCTATTTCTCCGGATACATCAATACTTTAATCGCCTTCTTCTCGTCGCATAGGCGAAAAGCGGTTTGCCATTCCGATATGGGAAGCTTGGTGGAAATCAGATCGTTCAACCTGACTCGACCCTCGGCATAGATCTTCATCATGCGCTCCCAGGTTCGAGCGGTATAGCAGACAGAGCCGGACATCGTCAGTTGCTTGTAAAAGATCAGATCGATAGGGAATTGGATATCCTGTCCGCAGATGGCCACCTGGGTGTAACGCCCCATCGGACGCAGGGATTCGAGGCATCCGCGCACCGAGCCGGGATGGCCGGCGCACTCGAAGGCCACATCCACGCCCACTCCGCCGGTGTGCTCCTGAATCGCCTCGTTGAGGTTCTGCTCGCCTATGTTGATCACCGCCGCGGCGCCAATGCGGAGCGCCGCATTCAGGCGTTCCTGATCTCCGGGAGCGCCGGCGACGATGGTTCTGTATACCTTCCGCCACCAGCAATTTGAGGCAAAGCAGCCCCATTGGGCCCGGGCCCGAAACCAGGGCCGTGTCGCCGATGCGCACATTGGTGATTTCGGTGACTGCCTGCACCACCGCCGCGAAGGGTTCGCTCATGGCGGCTTCATCCAGAGCAAAAATTTTCAGGAATCCGGTAGAGCTGGTCAGGACGCATGACCACATAGCGGGTAAATGCGCCATTGACCCCGTGCCCCATGCCCCTGCGATTGGCAGCAAAAGATGAAATATCCAGAGCGGCAGTACTCGCATTGGCCACAGGTAACGGCGGTGGCGCCCAGACCCGTGACTCTTTCTCCCACAGTGGCGTTGGTGACGTTCCGGCCCACCTCGACCACGGTGCCGGAAAACTCATGCCCCAGAATCACCGGGGGGTAGTTGCGAAACGTATCGTGAAGAACATGGATATCCGTTCCGCAGATTCCACAATAGGCGATCTCAAGCTTTACCTGGTTGTCTCCACAACGAGGTTCCTCAACTTCACGTATATCGACGTTCCCTTCGCCACTCGCATACTTGACC
Organism: uncultured Acidobacteriaceae bacterium; assembly: GCA_963757515.1. Classification (GTDB taxonomy): domain Bacteria; phylum Acidobacteriota; class Terriglobia; order Terriglobales; family Acidobacteriaceae; genus PALSA-350. The sequence continues at coordinate 239,177 of CAVWRV010000002.1, forward strand.
AGAGCTTTCATGTTGGCGGGTCCTTAACCGCTACTAGCTAAAGGCGTGCAACTTAGTACCGCTTCCACCTTCCAGGCGCACGTAACCTGGCTTAACGTCGGGGTAGCGCGGTTGCAACACAGCTGCAGGAGTTAAGGGCTTCAGACCTCATCTTAGGCCACCATGACCAGCAAGTCGTCCAGAGTTCCTGTTGGAACTCTTTCATAGTTAGTATCTTGTGGCACTATAAGGCCGACCCACGTCGAATTAGCAAGGCTGGCTGTGGTAACCAAGGTGGAGTTTACGCGGCAACGGAGATAGGGGCAGGCACAAGCTTACCGTTTAAGCCGTTCATTGCTGCTAGCGGGGAAGCGTGTAGTACTCATAGTGCATATTTCCAGGTCGACTGGCTTCCGGGCTCGACCGATATATCGACGAACGGCTCGACCGCGAGGACAGAGCGAATGGACCAGAGCGCCATCTTGGCGAGCGGACGGTCCCCGGTGATCGTCATCCCGGCCTTTACGTTCGTATTCTCGATGCGAATCTTGTAGTCGTCAGAACTATTGCCAAAGCCCTCAATGGAGGTGTAAACGCGGTCCTGCCCCGTCAAGAGTTTTGAGGTACACAATCTGGTTCTTACGAAATTCTGCGAGTTCCTTATCCGGGGGGTGATCGCTGGAGATTGTGAATGGCAAGGTGATGGTGAAGCCCGCATCCGGTCGGCTGCTTATCCAGCACCAGGAAGTTATGATCGTACACGCTGGTGTGGATCGCGCGCGTGCCTGTGTTCTTCAGACTATGCTCGATCACACATCTCGGGCTTGCCCGCGACCAGGCTTATCTTCTTGCGATAGACATATCCATATCCGGAAGACGCATCGTGGAGTTCCTGGGTAAATTCCATGGCGTCCTTGCTTTTCTTGACGCTCCACTTACCCCCGTTCACAATTTCATACAGCCGATAGGCGCTGTAAGGTGCATCGTCAGGCTTGCGTAGTATGCCTACGCCGATTTTGAGAAAGGTCCCGCCGGGCTTGGCCTCGTCGTATCCCAGCACGGTGAACTCCTCCACCGGGCCGGTGATTGCGCTGCAGGGGCCGGCGACGATCTCTGAGCCTCGATAGACGAAATCAGGAACTTTGGGATCCGTTTGGGTAAACCACGGACCATAGTAGCTATGCCCTGCATATTGCAGATCCGCAACCACGCCGGACCAGTCGAACCTGGTGCCGCGGTAGAAGCCGCTCGTAGCATCGGGCAGGTAAAGCTTCACCTGTCACTAAGGAATTTGCGATCTGCCATTGGGAGGAGCCGAACTCGCTTGCGCCAGCACGGGCAAAGAAGTGAGTAGCGACATGAGGGTATAGGCGATCGCTTTCATGAGGTTCAGTGCTGGGCTGCAGGCGCCGGCATGCTGGTGGGCGGAGACAACGTGGGAGCCCCGGGCGCCACATCACCCGTTGCGGCCCATTCCGCGCTCCGCGCGAAAACATCCATGAAGCCCGGTTGACTCATGGCCAAAAGATCGTGGCCAATGACCATCATGACGACTCTGCCCTGGCCATAAGGAACAGTCCAGATCACCGGTTCTACCTTGCCCGTCCCGCCCTTCACATTGGGATCATCGAAGGCGGTGGCCAGCACATGCACGTTGGGTTTCAGGTCTATCTTGTGATAGAGCTCATCGTTGGCTACAAATGTCGGCGGTAACCCGCGACTTATGGGGTGGTCACGATCGACCCATTCCACTGCGAACACGTGGCGCGTGGCGTGGCCGATATTGTCGAGCTTCCAGGTCATTCCGATCATGTCAGCAAACGCAGCCCAGGGTTCTCCTTCCAAACGGCGAGGCTCGGTTGCGCTTCCTCCCGCCTGGCCGAAGAAGGGACCATAGGTGATTCCGTGAACTCCGACCATGCCTTTGCCCGACCGTATAAAATCCTCCACCGCCTTCTCCGTCACCTCCGGCCAACGAGGCCCGTAGTAGTAATCTATCAAAACGTCGTAGTTGGCCAGCGTCGCTGCTGTGATGCCCACCACTTCTTCCTCGAGCTTCACGTCAAAGCGCCCGGTGTTCGTCAGTATGCCTTGCATGAAGGGCGCAGTCCCTTGCCAGGGGTGAGACCAATCCGAGTTTCCGGTAAGCACCAGCACGCGGATTTTGTGAGCCGGCGCCTGGGCGGGGGCCTGGGTCACGGTGAAGAGAGCTAAGCAGCACGCGATCAGTAACTTTTTCATTTCGTAACCTCTCTCTTAATGGTTGCCCGGGAAGGGGCGAGGCGTAATGTCGGCATCGGTGAGGCCCAGGGCCCATTTGATGGCTCCGATGTACATTTGCTGGATGCGCGCATCATCGAGCGTTGCCTCCAGATGGCCAAACGTCGAGTACCACACGCGGCCCTTGCCGTACTTCTTGCACCAGACAATGGGGTAGTCTCCATCCGTGCGCAAGTCGGCCAGCTTCTTGAGATTGGCTTGAAACTGATCTGCGGAAGGATGGCGATTGGGTTGGGCTCCGGCTGCAGTGCGGCAAACACTTCGGGAAATTTGGTCGGGTCCATGCGCATGATGACGTGGTCTACGTCTCTGGAATAATTTGGCCCCACGATGGTGTATTGGTCGCGAAAGGTAAACTCGCCGGGAAATCCCTGGACTCCGGGGAAATTGGGGTCTTCGACGACGATGTGCATATCAGCGGAGGGAAACTCGCCCACCAGGTTTCCCCCGATCATCTCGGCATATTCAGGCCACAGCAGAAGGTGTCCTCCGTTGCCCGCATGGCCGGCGATGAAGCCTTTGCCGTCCTCATGCACAAACGACAGCAGGTCGGCCTTCTGCTGATCGGTGATGTTCCAGGGGCCTTCCCCCATATAGAAAACCGCATCGAAGTGGTTGAGGTTCCTGACGTTGTAGCCGGCGATCGGTTGCTTGGTGAGCAGATGCATGTCGGTGCGGATCACCGTGATCCAGGCGCCGGACTCACGCCCGAGCTTCTCGACGGTGGCCAGAGTATGCGAAGCCGAGTCGTGGTGATAGCCGGGAGATGCATACCATTCCTGCGGGTCGGCGATGGCAAGAATTCTCTTCTTGCCTGGCCACGGATCATCCGGCGGCCTGGATGGAGCATTATCCTGCGCCAGCAGCTGCGGCGCAGGGCGGTTGGCCTGTGCGCCGTACAGCGCCGGAGCAGAAATTGCTCCCGAGGCGGCTGCCAATCCCTTCAAAAAATCACGTCGCTCCATTGCCTTGCTCCCCATCAAGTCTGTGTGTGACCCGAAAAGTAAACAGCGGGTCCCTCCACTACGCTCCCCAGCTGTCCCGGCGAAACCGCAGATCTCTCCACTACGCTACGCTCCGGTCGAGATGACAATTCTGCTTGAACCGACAACTTTGTCATCTCGACCGGAGCGTAGCGTAGTGGAGAGATCTGCGGTTTCTTTATCACAGTTCTCATCCGACTCTCTTGCTTACTGACCCTTTGCGCTCTTCTTAACCTCACGACTCAGGTACTGCGAATGCGAACCAGTTGTCGTTGGCGGCGACTAACAAATACTGGCGTCCATAGAGCTCATAAGTCATAGGAGCATTGGTCACGAATTGTCCCAGGTTGACATGCCAGAGAGTCTTACCTGTGCCCGGATCCATGGCCAGAAAATTTCCGAACGAATCTCCTCCAAACAATAGATCTCCCGCGGTTGTCAGCAGGCCGGAGATAAGTACCCCGCTCTTGTCGCCTAACTCGTGGCTCCAAACCACCTTTCCTGTTTTGTAGTCGATCGCCATGGTCACGTAATCCGGGGGAGAACGAAACCGGCCATAACCCGAAGTCGTGAAGTAAGCCCAGGTGCGCGCTGCGTTGACAAAAATGAGGCCGCGCTTGGGATCGTAAGAGGGCGACCACCAATTCGTCGCGCCAATGGGATAAGGCGAAACCAGCGCGCCCGGTGGATTGGCGTCCTTGGTGTAATCCGGAATCGGCCGGCCTTGCGCGTCGATGCCCTTGGCCCAGTTAGTCTCGGGCATAAACTTGGTAGTTAGTAAGTGCTCCCCGGTGACGCGGTCCAGAAGAAAGAAATAGCCATTGCGGGAAGCTTGCGCCAGCAGCTTGCGTTGCTTGCCTTGGAACTCTCCATCGAAAATGATCGGAGTCTGGCCCGCATCGTAATCGTGAGTATCGTGCGGAGTTACCTGGTAGGCCCACACCAGTTTTCCGGTATCCGGATTCAAGGCAACGATCGAAGCCGTGTACAGGCTATCTCCCTCAGGTGTAGGGTGCGGAGCCCGGTCCATCGGGACCCCATTCCCGGTCCCGAGATAGTAGAGATTCAATTCCGGGTCATACGTGCCGGTCAACCAGGGAAAGCCGCCACCCTTCGCCATGGTGGCGTCATCTACCCAGGTTTCCGAGCCGGGCGCACCCGGATCCGGATCCACCCACCATTTCCATTGCAGCTTGCCGGTTTCGGGATCCCGTGACTCCAACCACGCGCGGATGTTGTCGTTGTTGCCCGGGCCGACAATGACGTGATTGCCAATGATCAAGCGGCGAGGTGGCGGAAAAGAAATCCTGCTTTACGTCTGCGACCTGGACTCGCCAACGCTCTGTACCGTCCTTTGCGTTCAACGAGACCAGGTAATTGTCCGGAGACATGAAGTAGAGCCAGCTGCCATACATCCCTACGCCCCGGTTGGCCACATGGATCGCCCTGTTGTTCGGCCACGCATAGTGCCAGAGCTCGCGGCCGGTGAGCGCATCCATCGCCCATACGTTGTCGGTGATGGTGAAATAGAGCACCCCATCGACCAGCAGGGGAGTGGCCTTGATCCTCCGTCCTTCGCTTGCCTGTTGGGCATAAGACTCGGCTCCGAAATCCACATGGTGGGTCCAGACAAGCGCGAGGGAATTGACATTGGAAGCATTGATTTGCGAAAGCGTACTGTACCGGCGGCCGGAATAATCGCCGTTATAGGTAGGCCAGGTATCGGTGGGCGGCCGGTGCAACGCTTCCGGGTCCAATGTCTGCGCATAAAGACAGATAGGCAGCAACCACAGCGAAGCCAAACACAAAAGCGGCCTGTACTTCATTTGAGCGTCACCAGATATGCCAAAAGGTCGTGAATGTCCTTGTCTGTATACATGGGCAAAAGTGCTTTATGCGCGGCCAGCGGATCGACGACCTCGACCGACTTGGTGCGATCTCGAGGCCAGGTGTGATAGGCGCCCGCGCTGTCGGAGAGAGATACCGTGAACTCGTCGAGATATTCCAATTTTCCTTTAACGGTCTCGCCAGACCGCAACACCACCGTCACTTGAGAGGGCTTTGCCGGCGGGGTCAGAAAGGAGGTCGTCAGGGCGAGCGGCTGATCCTTGGATCCGATGTGCGCCAGGTCGCCGGTTGGGGAATGGCAGGTGCTGCACTTTCCCGCGCCGTTGAAGTAGGCGAGACCGGCTTTCGGATCGCCGACCAGCAATGCGGTTTCCGGCATCCTCTTGCCGCGAACCTGCTGGATACGCGCGTGCAGAAACGCTGAGATATCCTGCACGCTTTGCGGGTCGAGCGAGGGAAACGCGGGCATGCCGAGGGTTGGCCGGCCCTGCTTCAGGAACGGGCCAAGAGCATCTCCGTTATGGTCCTGAAAAACCAGGGGGCTGCGCAGCAGGTTGGGCGCCTGTTCTGTACCCGTCGCTTGTGACCCATGACAGAACGAACAACTGGAGGAAAAAATGCCCTGGCCGCGGTCTGCGGCGGCGGCATCTACAGCGGGCGGAGCGGCCGCGGCGGCTTGAGCGGTTGCAGATCTTACCGATACCGCCGTGATTCCTATTCCAAGACCTGCAAAGAGCAGCGCGGTAATGAACTCTGATCGCTTCTTCATGGACCAACCCTGGAGTAACTTAACTCCGATTTACTCGCGCCTAACTTAATCTCCCTTTCGATCCTTGTCGACGATAAGTCAGGTAGCGTCGAGCTCACTGAGGGTTCCCTTATGAACTAATTCCACAGCTAAGCTGAAACGCACACTATACCCGGGCTTCGAGCGCTGTCAAGCTTCGAGGCGCTTTCGAACAACAGCGTCTTTGACAGACGCCGGAGACTCAGTGTAGTGTCGTGTCGCTGGCGGCCTGATCCCATGAAATAGTTCATAAGGGAACCAATGGAGCGCCAGTCCGGAGAATCGACATGAAGGCTCCTTTTTATTTCTTCACCATATTTCTTGGAATTATCCTTGCCGTCCACCTTTCCATGAATGGCAGGGTGGGCAGCGCGTTGGCCAACCCTCGTGTGGGCAATGCGCTGTTCTGGTGCATCGGCGCCGCGACGGCTGTTCTCATAGGCCTTACAGGTTGGCACTCAGGCGCCTTGAGCGGATTGAAAGACGTTCATCCGCTGTTGCTTACTGCCGGTGCATTGGGTGCTTGCCTGGTATTCGCAATTGCCTGGTTGCTGCCCCAGGTAGGCGCTCGAGCCATGTTCATTACGCTCATCGCCGGACAAGTGATCGGGGGCATGATTCTGTCTCACTATGGCTGGCTGGGTTCGCCTGTGCAACGGGTCACGGTCCCCAATGTAATCGGCGCCGTGGTCATGATTTGTGGCGTGGTGCTCGCGACTTATATCAAGGCCGCTGCCTAGGAGCCTGGGCGAGTGAAAAAGGTAAAGCTGGGAAAGTCCAATCTCGAAGTAAGTGCGCTGGCGATGGGCAGCGACTTAATCGGAAGCAAGATCGACCGCGAAACCGCGTTCAGGCTTTTCGATTTCTACCACGACGAAGGCGGGACGTTCCTTGACACCGCAAACATGTATGCTTGCTGGCTTCCCGGATGCCAAGGCGGGGAGAGCGAGACCACCATCGGCGCTTGGATGAAGCAACGGCGCAACCGCGACCAGATCGTAGTTTCCTCCAAGCTGGCATTCGACTATCCGGGATGTGATGGCGGTCTGAGTGCGGCCGAGATCCAGCGCGAATGCGAGAAGAGCCTGAAAAGACTGCAGACGGATAGGATCGACTTGTACTATGCGCATCGCGATGATCGCGCAACGCCGCTGGAAGAAACCATGAAGGCATTCAATGGCTTAGTCAAAGCCGGTAAAGTGCGTGCCATTGGCGCCAGCAATCTATCACTGTGGCGCATTGCGGAAGCCAACCTGGTCAGCCGGATCAATAAGTGGACTGAGTATTCCGTAGTAGAGCAGAGATATACCTATTTGCGTCCCCGCCACGGCGCTGATTTTGGACCGCAGATTTTCATCAGTGAAGAATTGAAGGACTTCGCGCGGGCTCATGGAGTAGCGTTGATCGGCTATTCGATCCTGCTGCAGGGCGCATACACACGCTCTGACCGCGAAGTGCCGACTCAATTTGCTGGTCCTGACTCCGATGAGCGGTTGGCCACGCTGAACGCGGTGGCGAGCGAAGCGGGGTGTAGCCCTTCGCAAGCCATCATTGCCTGGATGCGGCAGAGTGATCCAGCGATCCTGCCTATCATTGCCGGCAGCAGGATCGAGCAGCTGCAAGAGAATATCGCGGCCCTCGATGTCACGCTCAGCAGCGATCAGATGCGCCGTCTGGATACGGCTGGTAATCCTGCCGTCAAGCAGGGATGGATACAGCCTTCATAAGACCTGGTGAGGTTTTATAGGCTGCGGAAGAAAGTTTCTGCACGAAGGGCACGGCTTCAGCCGTGCCGTCCACGTCATCGCGGCTAAGTGTCTGTAGCCAACTGCGGAGAAACAGCAGGTTCGTGACTACGCGGCCCGGGATAGTCCTGTTGATTTGCCGTCCGACGAAACTGCATGCGGTTCTTGACAAAGAGCCGCACAGCGGACCGCTCTGGCGGCAAAACCGTACCTCCGGGGCTAAAGCCTTGCTTGCTCCAAACAGTGCTTTACGGCAGGCTGTTAATGCCGTGCCATCCGTCATAGCGACGTTGTGACCGCAGTTCCTGTTACGAAACAGCCATGGGCGCAAAACTGTCCGCAGCGGCCGGGGTACTGATCGGTGCTGGTTCGAGCGGTATCCAGATATTGAAGATCGTGCCCGGCTTGCCGGATTCAGCGGCGGTGCGGGAGCGAAAGCGGATGCGCCCGCCCTGCTTCTCGACCATGGAACGCACCAGCCAAAGTCCCAGGCCCGTGCCTTGTTCCCCCTTGGTGGTAAAGAACAGCGTGAACAGGCGGGGGCGATGTTTCATCTCGATACCGGGCCCGGTATCGGCGATGGTGATCGAGTACCCCGGCTGTCCCGTGTCGTTCGCCTGGGAGTGCCGAGGCTGGACGCGAACCATGATGCGGCCCCGCGAACCGATTGCCGCTGCGGCATTCTGAACAAGGTTGACCAGTATCTGCCGCAATTCCCCGGAATAAGCCTTCAAGGGGAACGGCACGCGCAGTCTGCGCTCGACCGAGATCCCATGTCCGATCAATTGAGCCGATTGCAAATCCAACACGTTCTCCACCAGGTCAGCAAGAGACAGCGGGAGAGGCGAACTCGATGTCCGCAGGAGGGAGAGATTGCTCTGGGCGATTTCATCGGCCCGCTTCAGCTCCAATGAGGCTGTCTTCGCCATCGCTACCAGGTCGCCAGGCATTCTTCGATCCGCCGCCAGCAGGTAAAGCAAATTGCCCGCTGTCTCCAATGGATTCTTGATCTCATGGCTGATCGAAGCTGAGACTCGTCCGGCCACCACCAGCTTTTCCGAGGCCATCAAGGCGCGAAGCGCCTGGTCCTTTTCCTGCTGGGTGGTGGAAAGCATATCGAGGAACTGGCGAATGTTTGCCGCCAGTGCGGGCGAAGCCCGGGCAAACAGGATCGCTGTGGGAACCGACGCCGCTGCACAAAGTACTTTGACTGCGGCCGCGAACGGATACACCGGCCACCAAACGGTGACCACCTCCATCACGTGAGTGGCTCCGCAGGCGACGATGAAGGTCCCAAACGCGACCAGGATCCACACGTACCCGCGCACATCCTGAATGGAGCGCAACTTGCCGGCGATCCAGAACAGGCAAGCAAAGATTGCGCCATAGGAGATGGCTATCAGGCCATCCATGGTCACATTCGTCCATACCAGCCACGGCTGTTGCAGGTAGCAGTAGCGGTGGGGCAGGTAATTTGGCGAGAACACTGCGGCAAGCACGCCGGTGTGGGCGAGCACTTCGAGCCCAACCACGGTGAGCGCGACGGCCAGGAGGATTCTTCTCAAAGCACCTACTCGGGGCAACGTAATTGACAGCTCGGAAGCTTTTTCCCCGTTGCCACCCTGAAAATTGGAATTCCTTCTGCCCGGGTTTGTCAATCATCCGAGCAGGGGCCGGGAACAACGTGACACAATATAGGTTCGCGATTTGGCTGCGGGAGACGCCACCCTTCCGTGTAGCCGGCGACTTTTTGCCCACATGAGAACCCTCTTTCACTCGCTGGTATACCTTGCGCTCGGCGTCTGGCTGGGCGCCCTGGTATTTTTTGGCGCCGTTCTTGCCCCCATCGCGTTCAGCCAACTTCCGCCGCTCTTTGGCGACCAGGGTATGCACGCCGCCGGTCTGGTCGTCGGCGGTTCGCTGGTGCGCCTGCACTGGATGGGCCTGCTCTGCGGATTGGTTTTTCTCGCCGTCATGGTTCTGGCGCGGGCCCATTACCGCAGCATCATTCCCCAGGCCGTTCTGGTGCTGGTGATGATGGCTGCTTACCGCCTACTCGCAGTTCTCCATCATCCCGCGCATGGATACGGCGCGCGACTCCATTGGCGGCAACGTGGACGCGGTTGCCGCCAACAATCCCGGCCGCCAGATTTTCGACCGTCTGCACCAGACATCGACGCACGTCGAGGGCCTGGTCCTGTTGTGCGGAATTAGGCGCGTTGGTCGCCACCGCCCATTGGTCGCGGTCGGGAGAGTCTTAGGCGATATACTTGCTCTATTGCGCCGCAAGGCCGGAACGCAAAAATCTCTGGCGCGTAAGCGCCGTTTGCCTGGACGGCGAGTCCCATGAAAACTGGCATTATCGGTCTGCCTCAAGTAGGTAAGACCTCCCTGTTCAAAATCCTTACCCGGGCGAAGGTGGAAACCCCCGCCTACTCCAATCCGCGCGAGGCCCATCTCGGCGTGGCCAAGGTTCCCGACGATCGGCTGGACAAGCTCGCGGCCCTGTACAACCCCAAGAGAATTGTCTATGCCACTGTGGAGTACGCCGACGTCGCTGCTGTCGGTCAGGAAGCGCTCAAAGAGAGCGCCTTCCTTACCCACCTGCGCGACAACGATGCGCTGATCCATGTGTTGTGCGCGTTTGAAGACGACTCCATTCCTCGGGTGGGCGGCATCGACCCTCTGCGCGATATCAAGAACGTTGACTTCGACCTCATCTTCTCCGACCTGACCCAGGTGGAGAAACGCCTGGAGCGCCTGGAAAAAGATCTGAAGAAGATGCGTACGTCCGACCTCGAAAAAGAGCACGCTCTGCTTTTGCGCTGCAAGCAGCAACTGGAGCAGGAGAAGCCGCTGCGCGAGATGGAAATGTCCGGCGGAAGAGAAGAAGCTGATTCGCGGCTTCATGTTCCTCTCTCAGAAACCGATGCTGTTCGTGTTGAACATCGCCGAGAGCCCCACCTTGGGCGCCGACCTCGAAACCGCGGTCGCGCGCTACAAGCTGGAAGAGGTGGCCTCGCGGCCCAACGCGGGGGCCACTGCCATTTGCGGCAAAGTCGAGGCGGAGCTCGCGGAGATGAGCGATGAGGAAGCGGCCGAGTTTCTTTCCTCCTATGGACTGGTCGAGAGCGGGCTGCGCCGTCTCATCCGCAAGAGCTACGAACTCCTCGGCCTGGTGGCCTTCTTCACCGTGGGCGAAGACGAGTGCCGTGCCTGGACCATCCCGGTCAATTCACGCGCGCAGGAGGCCGCCGGGGCCATCCATTCGGATCTCGAAAAGCACTTCATCCGCGCGGAAACCATCCACTGGGACACGCTGCTCAGCGCAGGGTCCGAAGCCGCGGCCCGATCCCAGGGAACACTGCGGCTCGAGGGCAAGGAATACCGGGTCGAGGATGGGGATGTCATGCACATTCGGCACAGCGGCTAGCGTCGCCAGGCATCCATGTCCAATTTTTCACTCTCGCTGGTATTGGGCCTGGTGGCTGCGCTCGCCGACGTTTTCGGGGCGCTGATCCTGGTCCGGACCCAGTGGGAGAAACGTTACCTGCGCTACTTCGTTGCCCTGGGCGCAGGCTTCATGCTCGCCGCCGCCTTGCTGGAGATGATTCCTGAGAGCTTTCGTCTTTCCTTCCGCTGGACTCCGCTGCTGGTCTTGGGGGGCTACTGCCTCATTCATCTGCTGGAGCACACCATAACGCCGCATTTTCATTTCGGCGAAGAGAAATGTGACGAAGAATTTCTTTCCAGTCTACACCAGCAATTCCGTCGTAGCCGGCCTGGCGGCCCATTCGCTCTTTGACGGAGTCGCCATTGCCTCCGGCTTTGTGCTCTCCACCTGGCTGGGCTGGATCATTTTCGTAGCCATCCTGCTGCACAAGCTGCCGGAAGGTTTCACCGTCGCCTCGGTGATGCTGGCCAGCGGCCACAGCCGCAGCGCGGCGCTAACCTCGGCCGTGATCGTAGCCGCCGCCACGTTGGCCGGGGTGTTGGTGATCAACTTTTTTCCTGGATGGGTGCGCGCCGGTCTGCCCATCGCCGCGGGTGTCGCCATTTACGTGACTGCCACCGACCTGGTGCCGGAGGTAAACCGTGAGCCCGGCATCCGCATGGCGCTGGTTTTTTTTGCCGGGGTGGCCGCCTTCCTGATCGCCAAGTTCGTCGCCGACGGATTCTCCGCTAAAATAGTGGTAACAATCTTGCCTTACCACGTACCCGGGTGCCCCATATCTCGCTACGCGAGATGTGGGGCTGACCGTTGATCGCCCTCTTGCAACGTGCGCACAGATACCAGTCCGCAGTTGCACCGCACACCCAGAGCTTCGGTGGTCCAGCTACGCATGCCAGAGCGGTCCCGCAGCGCCTTCACGCGATCATGCGCCATAAGGATATGTCTCTGCTGGCGCAGGAGCATCTCCCGCAGCGGCAGGGGAAAATCTTCACTGGCGAGCGCTTCTTCATAAGCATGCTTGGCCTCATCCTCACCCTTCTCAGCCGTAGCCAGCAATGCGTGGTCGCCGCCGCCGAGCCGAGCTTTCAGCTCACCCCAGGCGCGATGCACTTTCCCCGCTGTGGAACTGGCCACCTTCACATCCTTGACCCCGAAGTGGTGCAGTTCATTCTCCAGTTCCGCGGCGAAACCCGCGCGCACCAGGGTTTCTTCGCGAAACAGCTTGCGTGCTTCCGGGTCTTTCAGATTCTTTTCGAGCTCGATAAACCCCTGGTGCCCATCGCGCAGGGTTTCAATCAGGTCGCGCAGTGTATTTTCCGTCTTTTTCAGATTTTCTGACATTTTCAACTTACCCTCTCCCTCCTCAGATGTCTGCCGTTGCAGAAGGGTTGTGCCATGTATAGTGTGGTGGTTGCAGACTAGTGGGAAGGAAACAACTGGGCTCAAATGAAGATCATTGTCTTCGGCGCCACGGGCGGTACGGGCAAGCTGATTGTTACGCAGGCGCTGGCTAAGGGGCACGCGGTCACTGCGTTTGCCCGCACCACCGAAGGGCTGCCGCAAGACCCGCACCTGCGCGTGATTCAAGGAGACGTGTTCGATTTCGGGGCAGTGGTCGACGCCATCCGCGGCCACCGCGCTGTTCTCTCCGCGCTGGGCGCCCGCACGCCGGAAAAAGTCAGACATGCTCGCCCGGGCCATCCCCACATTCTTGAGGGTATGCGTCAGGAGTACGTGAACCGGCTCATCGTGCTGGGCGCTGCGGGAGTCCACCCGGATTGGGGCAAGTATCAGAACGCACTGACCGTGATGGGATTGTGGATGGCGAAGAAGACCGCGCTGAAACATCCCTTTATCGATCAGGCCGCGCAGGAACGTCTGATCGCGGCCAGCGATGTGGATTACACCATTGTGCGCGCTCCCCGGCTCATGGATGGGCCCTTCACCGGCAAGTATCGCGTCCTGCCCGACGCGCTTCCGCCCGGCGCGCTGCGCATCAATCGTGCAGACGTCGCCGACTTCATGCTGCAGCAGCTCACCGATCCGCGCTTCCATCGCCAGGGGCCCTACATCGGCTCGGGAGGCGACTGAGGTCGCCTAGTGTCCCATGGCTTCGCTCGGGCGGCTTCTTGCGCTTGGGTGGGCGGCGCATGATGAACGGCCAGGGGACGAGCAGGGCCGCAACCACGCTCAGAACCCAAAACGCATTTTGATAGCTCAGCATGGACGACTGCCGCAGCAATATGCTGGTAGGCGTACCCGGTGGCTGCGGCCTTGGCCTGCGCGGCAGACTGCCCCGCAGCCATCAAGGCGTTCCTGGTCTGGGCGAGAAAATTCTCGTAAGCGAAACTGCCGGGGATGAAGTTGGCTGCCAGCGACGACTGGTGGGTCTGCTGGGTGCGGGTGAGAAAGGTGGTCAGGAGCGCGGTGCCCATGCTGCCGCCAAAGTTGCGGGCGAAATTGGAGAAGCTGGAAATCTGGTTGTTCTTGCCCGCCGGCACGCCCACATAATTCAGGGTGCTGATGGGGATAAAGATGAACGACAATCCCAGCACCTGGAACACGCGCCACAACACGATGTGCCCAAAGCTCACGTTCAAATCCAGCCGGGTCATGTTGTAGAGGGCCAGCGAGGTGGCCAGAAACCCGATCGAAACCATGAGCCGGGCGTCCATGTGCGACACCAGCTTTCCCGCCACAGGCATCATCACCATCAACACCAGTGCGCCTGCGGAAAGCGCCATGCCGGCGCGCTCCGCGGTGTAGCCCATCAGTCCCTGGAGAAACTGCGGAATCAGGACCGTGGTGCTGAAAAGCACCGAGCCCAGGATGAACTGGAAGCCCACCGCGGTGCCGAAGTTGCGGTTCTTCAGCAGCTTCAAATCGACAATCGGATCCGGGTGCTCCCACTCCCACCACACAAAGAATGCCAGCGTGGCCATGGCCAGCAGGAACGTCAGGGTGATGTTACGATCGCCGAACCAGTCCTTCTCCTGGCCCTTATCGAGCACGAACTCCAGGCAGCCAACGCCGACCGCCACCAGGCCCAGCCCCATTTTGTCGATGGGATTGGCTTTGGCCCTTTCCTTGACCAGGTAGGGAGGATCTTCCACCATCCGGTTGCTGAGCAGCAGGGAGATGATGCCGATGGGCAGGTTGATGAAGAAGATCCAATGCCAGTTGAAGTTGTCGGTGATCCAGCCGCCCAGCGTCGGTCCGATCGCGGGTGCGGCCACCACTGCCATGCCATAGAGGGCGAATGCCTGTCCTCTCTGTTCCACCGGAAACGTATCCGCCAGGATCGCCTGTTCGCTGGGGGCCAGCCCGCCGCCGCCCAGGCCTTGCAGGATGCGGGCCAGGATCAGCAGCGGCAGGGTAGGCGCGAGCCCGCAAAGCAGAGAGCACACGGTAAACAGGGCCACGCAAGTCATGTAAAAGCGCTTGCGTCCGAAGCGGGTGGAGAGCCAGCCGGAGATGGGCAGAACGATGGCGCTCGACACCAGGTAGCTGGTCAGGACCCAGGTGGCTTCTTCCTGGCTGGCGCCGAGTGTCCCTGCCATGTGGGGCAAGGCGACGTTGGCGATGGAGGTGTCCAGCACCTCCATGAATGTTGCCAGCGTGACGGTGAGCGCGATCAGCCAGGGATTGTGTTTAGGATGCCAGCCTTCGACGGAAGAGTGGTGTACCGGCTTGGCGACAGGCTTTTGCTGCGGCGGCTAGTGTCGCTGTGACCAACGCTTATCCGGGACCCGAGGGAATGTGTTTTCCTCGATTGTACGAAGGTTCACCGCCGCGGCATAGTCGAACAGCAGGTCCGCTCCACTACGCTGCGCTCCGGTCGGGATGACAATTCTGTCGGAGCAACCGCGGCCTAGTCCCGACTAACAATTTTGTTTCAGCAATGGGTACTCGTTCGTCCAGACAGAATTGTCATCCCGACCGAGCGTAGCGTAGTGGAGGGACCCGCTGTTCTCTCCACCGCCAACCGATGCTGAGGACTGGCGCCGCATACTTCCCTTAATGTCAGTCTCGACCGCAGGGACCTGCTGTTCTCTTCTCTCTAGTCCACCTGCTGTTTGGCCTTGTACCCATCGCGCGCGATGATGTCGTACTTCATCGGGTGATGCTTTTCGTCCTGCATCTTCAGCGGTTGGCCTTCGTTGTCCACCAGCTCCACTCGGATCTTCCGATAGCTGCCGTCCTGCTTGGCATTGGTCGGCGTGTAGGTCAGAACGTACTGGTTGCGAATGGAGTCATTGATGGAGTGGAAAATATCCGGCATCTCGCCCGCGAAGCGAGGGAAAAACGACATGCCGCCGGTCATGCGCGCAAACGTGGACATCTGGTTATCGGCCTGCAGATAGTCGATCTCCTTAGGGCCGAACATGCCGGTGCGGGCGTTGCCGGTGATCCTGGCGGCCTGTCCCGTTCCCACGCTGAAGATGGTGACATTGGGTGTCGCCTTGATCTTCGCCAGCACCTTGTCCAGGTTGATCTTGCTGAAGGAGTCGTACCCGGACCCAATCAGCACCACATACTTACGGCCCTCAATGCGGCTCAGGCGGTCGAGCGTCGAATAGACCGCGTCGAACATATCCGTCTCGCTAAAGCCAGGGATCATCAACGTATTCAAGGACTGGTAGACCAGCCTCTTGTCCTGGGTAAAGTCGGTCAGGATCTGGGTTTTAAGGTCATAGGTCACGACCGCGATATAATCGTCCGGCTGCAATTGCTGGGCAAAGGCATACGCGGCGTTCCTCATGTCGTAAACGAACCAGTAGTTGGTGGAGGCAAACTCGCACAGCAGCACCGCCGTGATCGGCGCTTTGGTGCGCTGAAACCCGACTACCTTTTGCGGCACTCCATCCTCGTAAACGCGGAAGTTGGCCGGCTGCAGATTGGGCACGAACTCATGCGTTTTCTGCAGGATGACGCCCACATCAAGGGTTACCTCGGGAACATCCACGCGGAGCGAGAAGTTGGTCAGGCCCGCAGGATTCTTGACCTTCGGCTCGGGCGGCGGTGGGGGTACATCCGGCTTCTCCGCCTTTTTGGGAATGGCAATGGCGCCATTGTCGCCGCCCGGACCACCGGAATCGGGCGCCGACTGGTCCGGCTGCTGCTGCTGAGGATTCGCGGCCGGCGTACTCGGCGATGATTGGCCTTTGGACCGGACCGGCCCAGGTTGCAGCGGCCAGCAGCAGCGCCAGGGATGCAACGGATAGCTTTTGGCAATTCCAGGTCATCGAATACCTCGTTACTACAAAAATGCAGGGTCGTGGCCACGCAGCCACTATGCTCGAACGATTGGAACGTCTAATCTGTAGACGTGTCTACAAGCCGTATATCAACCCAATTTTCGGTTTTAACCGCAGTTTTTGTCATTGCGGGCAGCCTGGTCGCCCAGGTTAGCCCGGTTACTCCGCCCCCGTCTGCCACGGCTGGAATCTATCCCCTTGTCCGAGGTGCACCGCGGCCTCCACGGCGTGGCCTACACGGTCTTTGAAGGCACGCAGCCGGAAGCCATGGACGTGGAGATACTCGGGGTGCTCAAAAACGTCCTCGGCCCCGATCAGGATATGATCCTGGCGCGCCTCCACGGCTCCAAACCAGAGTACACCGGAGTGGTCGCCGGCATGAGCGGCAGCCCAGTCTACGTCGACGGCAAGTTACTGGGCGCGCTCTCGTACCGGATCGGGCAGTTCAGCAAGGAACCAATCGCAGGCATCACTCCCATTGCCGAAATGCTGGCCGTCAACGGCACCGCTGAGCCTGAAGTGCATGCGTGCCGGCACCCGCAGTGACGCCATGTGGATGCCCGACAACCGGAAGCCCTATCGCGGCCACTGCCGACGCCACTGATATCCATCCCATCGAAACCCCGCTCCTTCTTTCCGGCTTCAGCCCGGAGGCAGTCAGGTTTTTCCAGGAGCACGTTTCGGTCATGGGGCTTACCCCGGTTGCCGGCCTTGGCGGCAACGCCTCAGCGACGGCTCGCATATTGATTCCTCTCTCCGCTGCTGCCGGGATCCGCAGTGAGCGCGCTGCTGGTCCGGGGCGATCTGGAAATCGCCGCTACCTGCACCGTGACCTACGTCGATCCGCACCAGGTGCTGGCCTGTGGGCACCCCATTACCCGCTACGGCAACGTTTCCATCCCCATGACCAAGGCAGATGTGGTTACCACGCTGGCCTCGCCCCTGAACTCCTTCAAAATCGTCAACACCACCCAGACCATCGGGGCCTTTACCGAGGATCGCTCGTCCGCCATACGCGGGGTGCTCGGGCGAATCTGCGCGCATGATTCCTGTGGCCATCCACACCCATGGCAGCCTGCGCGACCGTACTCTGCATATGGAAGTGGTGGACAACCCCGATATCACTCCGGGAGCGGTGATGGTTTCGCTTTACGAATCTCTGCTCGACACCAACAGCTACAGTGAAGAGCTCACCTATGAACTGCGGGGTACGGTTGCCATCGATGGCTATCCGCTGCTTCACCTGGATTCATTGATCGCCCCCACCGAGCAGTTGCCCTCCGCGCTGCGCGCAGCGCTCACCGTTGGCCAGCGCTTTCAGACCGTCTACGGCAATTCCGCGCGAGTACGCAATATCCAGCGCATCGATCTGGATATCGACTCGCTCCCAGGCCGGCGCAGCATCCAGTTGGAGCGAGCCCAGGCCACGCAGCCGGCCGCCCATCCAGGCGACACCGTTATGGTGGAAGCGACGCTCCGGCCCTTTCGCGGAGAGACAAGAAATCTTCGCATTCCCATTCCGCTTCCCCTGACCTTGAACCCCGGGCCATTGCGGATCCTGCTTAGCGATGGACGCCACCCTGGACCGGCTGACCACCGCTTCTTCCTCGAGCGAAGGCCCCCTGGAATTGAGCAGTATCATTCACCAGATGAACGCCGTCCATCAGGACGACCGTTTGTACGTGACCCTACTGCTGCCCAATGCCCAGGCGGTAGTCGACGGGCGAACCCTGTCGTCGATCCCCATCTCCATGGCGAACATGCTGGAGCCGCTACGTACCAATCGCGGCATTTCGCTCAACGGTGAATCGGTGGTGCCCGTAACCTCGATTCCGGTAGAAGCCATGCTCAGTGGAATGCAAGTGGTGTCAGTAGAAATCGAATAAGGTAGACTTACGCGGGCCCTCGGGAAATTCCTGTGCTTAATTCCACTGCCAAGGGCAACGCTCTATGCCGCTCTTTCAAGGATTCGCCACCCATGCTGCTGGCGCCGAACTGTTGCCCTACAAGTACGATCCCGGGGACATTAAGCCGAACGAGGTGGAAATTGCCATCTCCCATTGCGGCGTCTGCCGCAGCGACATCCACATGGTCGACAATGACTGGGGCATAAGCCACTATCCCCTGATCCCGGGCCATGAGATCGTCGGCAAGGTCACCGTAACCGGGAGCGCCGTGCTGGGCCTGAATTCCGGCGACCGGGTGGGCGTTGGCTGGCAGGCCAACTCCTGCGGGCACTGCGAGTGGTGCCTGCAGGGAGAAGAAAATCTGTGTGCCGATAGCCAGGGCACCTGCGTCCACCGCAATGGTGGATATGCCGACCGGGTGCGGGTCAACGCGCGCTTTGTGATTCCTATTCCGGATGGCCTGGAGAGCGAGCGGGCATGCGCCTCTGCTATGCGGTGGTATCACCGTCTACACTCCGATTCGCACCCATGGCGTGAATCCGGCCTCGCGCGTGGGCATTGTGGGCATCGGCGGTCTGGGGCACATGGCGGTGCAGTTTGCCCATGCTTTTGGCGCCGAGGTTACGGCGTTCTCCAGTTCCCCAGCCAAAGAGGCGGACGCCCGGTCGTTGGGGGCAGACCAGTTTGTGAACACGCGGGAGACCAAGACGCTCAAGAATCTTGCCGGCAATTTCGACTTCATCTTGTCGACGGTTGAGGCGGACCAGGACTGGGGTGCTTACGTCAAGGCTCTGCGTCCCCACGGCAAGCTGTGTTTCGTAGGTGTTCCGCCTGGCCGTCCTGGGGATACCGGTCTCTCCGTTGGTTTCTGGCCAGAAGGTGATCACCGGCAGCCCTGGCGGGAGTCCGCGCATGATCCGTGAAATGCTGCGTGTGGCTGAGCGCCACAAAGTCCAGGCCATCACCGAGCGCTTCGCCATGTCCAAGGCCAACGACGCCGTGACCAAAGTGAAGAAGAACCAGGTGCGCTATCGCGCAGTGCTGGCCAATAGACCTATTCCGCTGGCGGAGAGAAACAGCAGGTCCCTCCACTTCGCTACGCTACGGTCCGGAAAATGAACGTGAGATATTATGTTGTCAGGCCGAACCATTTCCAAACGTAGCCCTCCCGAAACTAATATTGTGGACATCCAGACCGTGCTGTGCCTTTTCCCGTCCGATCTCTGGGGCTCTTTCCAATCGGCTCGCGTGCCCTGCTCATTTGTGGTCGACAAATACAGCCTAGTAGACTCGGTTCAGCATGATGCCTCGCGTCGTAACAGCAAGTCTATTAGCCCTGGTTATTTATCCCCACGTCGTATCGGCCCAGGGAACCCGCCTCTGGGTTCAATCCCGCTACGAGGAATTTGAAAAAGGACAACCGGAAAATACCGCCATTGCCAGCCGTGGATACCTGGAGGCCGGGCCTGCGCTGCGATCGGTGCTGTTGACGCCTTCGACCTATATTTGGGCCGTGGCCTCCGATAGCCAGGGAAACGCCTATGTAGCCACCGGCTCGCCGGCAACCGTGCTCAAAGTCACTCCTGCGGGCGTTTCGACCAAGCTCTTCTCGACCAAAGAACTCACCGTGCAGACGGTTCGGTTGGGCCCTGACGGTTCGGTGTACGCGGCCACGGTTCCGGGGGGCAAGGTATACCGCATCAAGCCCGGCCAGTCCGGCCTCGACGAGACCACGGCCACGGTAGTCTTCGACTCCGCAACCACCGCCCACAACGCGGGCACGGCCAAGTCGGCCGATCAGGCCCGATACATCTGGGATCTGGCTTTCGATGCCCAGGGTGCGTTGTATGTCGCGACCGGTGGACCGGCCGCGATCTACCGCGTCGATGTCTCTACAGACACCCCCCGATGCAGAAGTATTTTTCGAGAGCGACGAGCAGCATATTCGCTGCCTCCTCTTCGAGCCCAACGGAAATCTCATCGCCGGCAGCGATGGCGGGGGACTGGTCTATCGCATTGGCAAGGACCGCAAAGGCCTGGTGATCTACGACGCGCCCAAGCGCGAAGTGACGGCCCTGGCCGAGTCCGCCGACGGCCGTTTGTACGTCGCAGCCGTCGGCGAGAAGACCAAGAGCACCTTGCCCCCGCTGCCGGTGCAGGGGATTGCGGTGGCCACCGCGACCATCACCATCGTGACTCCGGGCTCAGTGCAGGCCTCCAGCAGCAATGGCCTCATTCCCGATGGCTCCGAAGTGGATGAACTGAGCGCCCAGGGAGCTCCGCGCAAGCTCTGGGCTTCGCGCGATGATGTGGTTTATGCCCTGCGGGCTACCCCTCAAGGACTTCTGGCCGCCACCGGCAATCGAGGCAGAATCTATCGCATTCACGAGGACGGCTCCTACGTCGACCTGGCCCGCGCCGCAACCGGCCAGGCGACCGCTTTTGCCGCTGCGCCGGATGGACTTTACGTCGCCACCAGCAATACCGGCAGGCTGTATAAGCTGGGCGACCAGCCCGCTGCCCAGGGCACCTATCTCAGCGACGTTCTCGATTCGGGAGTGTTTTCCCAATTTGGCCGCATGGAAGTGAACGCCGATGGGAGCAGCGCTGCGTACGAGGTCTTCGCCCGCTCCGGCAACGTGGAGAATCCCGAGCGCAATTGGAGCGAGTGGCGCAAGGTAACCCCGAATTCCGGCCCTTCCGGCGTTCCCGCTGCCCGCTTTATCCAGTGGAAGGCGGTGCTTGAGCCGGGGGCTCGGGTCGGCTCCGTAGGCATCAATTATTTGCCGGTGAATATTGCCCCGGTGGTGGATGAGATTGCGGTCGAGCCAGGCGCGAGAGCCAACCAGACTGCGCAACAGCCAGGCCAGCCGCAGCAGGTCACCATCAACCTGCCCTCCGCCCAGACCACCCTCAGCTACGCGCAGGACCCGGCCACCGCGCCCTTGACCGCGATCCGCGACCGCACCGCCGTGACCGTGCGCTGGTCCGCGCATGACGACAATGGCGACGAGCTTATCTTCGACGTTTACGTCCGCGGGGACGGAGAAAAGAACTGGCGCCTGCTCCGGTCTCGCGTAACCGATCGTTTCTATTCCTTCGATTCGATCAGGATTCCCGATGGCGGTTATCGCGTGCGGGTGGTGGCTAGCGATGCTCCTGCGCATACCCTGGGCGATGCGCTGATCGGGCGAGCGGGAGAGCGACCACTTCATCATCGATACCACTCCGCCCGTGCTCACCGCGCTCCAGGGCAGTTTGCAGGGTGGCATGCTTCATGCCGGCTTTGTGGCCACGGATGCAACCTCGCCCATCGCCCGCGCGGAGTACTCGCTCGATGCCGGCCGATGGCAGTTTCTCGAGCCGGTAGGAAAGCTCTCTGATTCTTTGACCGAGCATTACGACTTCACCGTTCCCCTGGCGGCCATTCCGGTACGACCCTCGCCAGACGAGCCGGAGACTGCCCCGCCCCCCGTCACCGACCCGCAGGAGCATATTCTTACCGTTCGCGTTTACGACCGGTACGAAAACGTGAGCGCGGCTAAGACTGTAGTTCGCTAAGCAGATGCGCTTCGAGCTTTTTGTCGCCGTGCGCTATCTCCGCGCCAAGCGCCGCCAGGCAGTGGTGGGGGTAATTACGATCATTTCCATCGCCGGCGTGGCGGCGGGCGTAGCCTCGCTGATCATTGCCTTGGCCATCACCAACGGCATGCGCCGCGATCTGCAGGACCGGCTGCTGGGCTCGACCGCTCATGTGCAGTTGATGCGCGTTGCCAGCGACGGCATCCGCGGCTGGCGCGAGCTGACCGCGCGGCTGGAGCAGCTACCCCACGTAAAGGCGGCCGCGCCCGGGCTGTACGAGCAGGTACTCATCTCCCACGGCGCTCGCTCCGGCGGCGCGTTGATCGAGGGCATCGTCCCGCAGCAGGAGCGCCGGGTGAGCGATCTGCTTTCCAGCGTGACCATAGGCAGCGCCGCGGCGCTCGAACCAGGCTCCGCAGCGATCCAACAGCCCCTCCGCCCATCGTGATCGGATACGACTTGGCCGACACCATCGACGCCAGGGTGGGTACTACGGTACTGGTTACCAGCCCGCAGGGGGAGCTGACTCCGCTCGGGCTGATTCCCAAATTTCAGCGATTTCGCGTGGCCGGTATCTTCCATTCCGGCTTCTACCAGTACGACTCAATGATGGCGTTCACCAGCCTGGCAGACGCGCAGCGCCTCTTTGGCGAGCCGGACGTGGTATCGGTCATCTCTTTCAAAGTGGATGATCTTTATCGCGCCGACCAGATTGGACGTTCCATCGAGCAGGCCGCCGGACCAGGATTCCTGACCACCAATTGGATGGAACAGAACCGCCCCCTCTTCCGCGCGCTCAGGCTGGAGCAGATCGTCACCTTCATCGTCATCGGCCTGATCGTTTGTGTCGCCGCCCTCAACATCCTCACCGCGCTGACCATGATGGTGATGGAAAAAACCCGCGATATCGCGGTCATGATGTCGTTTGGGGTGCAGCCGCGCCAGGTGAGGATGATCTTTCTGCTGCAGGGGCTGCTGATCGGATTCACCGGCACTCTATTGGGCCTGATCGCCGGCTATGGTCTCTCCTGGCTCGGCGGCCACTACCGCTTCCCATCTCTCTGCCGAGGTCTATTCGATCGACTATCTCCCTTTCGCCGCGCGCTGGACCGACGGGCTGATTGTGGCCGGCGTCTCGCTCGCCGTGTCGCTGCTGGCCACTCTTTATCCCTCCGGTTCTGCTGCCAGGATCCTGCCTGCCGAGGCTCTCCGCTACGAATGAGATCGGCGGGAATCGAAGCTGACCTCTTTCGCATCAAAAGAGCGAAAGGTGTCATTCCTGCAGCTAAGTTTCCCATCCTGAGGTAACCGGCCCCAGATTAGGAGTGAACAAGGGCACTAATGTATTTTGAAGCAACCCAATTGATAAACCCTCTTCCGTAGAGGGGTGTATTAGTGATACATGAAGATAGGTCAAGATTGATTACCGACCTCAGAGGCAGATGATGGAACAGGTCGCCGCCGCCGCAGACGAAGCCACCCCAGGCCGCCTGGGGGCGCTCGGCGGCCGCCCGGGCGTTGTTGTCGACGTGCGCGATCTGCGCAAGCAGTACGGGCGGCCTGGTTCTTTTCGAGGGCATCAACTTTGCAGGTGAGAAGACAGGAGATGCTGGCCATCGTAGGCCAGTCGGGCGCCGGCAAGAGCACACTGCTGCACATACTCGGGGCCCTTGATACCGCATCGGCGGGTGAAGTATACTTTGCATCAACACTCTTGCGATCCTTGATCCCCCGTTGAGGCAGCGGACTTTCGTAATCGCGAGATCGGCTACGTCTGGCAGTTTCACTATCTCCTGCCGGAATTTACAGCCGCTGAAAACGTCGCGCTCCCCCTTCTGGCGCGAGGTAAGTCAAAAAAGAGGCACTGCAGGAAGCCATTCACTGGCTCGAAGAAGTGGGATTGGCAGACCGGTCGACCCATCGTGCGGGTGAGCTTTCCGGCGGGGAGCAGCAGCGAGTCTCGATTGCGCGAGCGCTGATCACCACGCCGAAACTTTTGCTGGCGGATGAGCCTACAGGAGATCTGGATAACCAGACCGCGGATGCCCTGTTTGCCCTGATTGAGCGCCTGCATGCAAGCTATGGTTTGACCTCAATCCTGGTTACCCACAACCTGCCTCTGGCGAGGCGTTGTGAGCGGGTATTGCGGTTGGCCCATGGACGGGTCGAAGAGTTGTCTCCGCTGGAGGTTTGAGCGGGGGCACAGTACGACAACGGGCTTACCCCAAAAGGGTGACTCGTGACAGTGGTTGAGCCGATATAAGATTGATAAGAGCTTATATCCGCCCAGCCGAGTGGTTTTCCCGGCGCTAGCGGCTCCGGGAAGATGGAACAGGACGAAAGTTGCCTTTGGTCGTTCCGGGGGCAGTTTTTAAGGGGGAACATGTTCGAACGGTATACAGAAAAGGCGCGGCGCGTCATCTTCTTTGCACGGTATGAGGCCAGCCAGTTTGGTTCCCCATATATTGAGACGGAGCACTTGTTGCTTGGTCTTCTGCGTGAGGATAAGGCGCTGACGAATCGCTTTCTCCGCTCCCATGCTTCGGTTGAATCCATTCGGAAACAAATTGAAGGTCATACTACGATTCGGGAGAAGGTTTCCACTTCTGTCGATCTGCCTTTGTCGAACGAGTGCAAGCGGGTATTAGCTTACGCAGCGGAAGAGGCAGAGCGCCTGTCGCACAAGCATATTGGTACGGAACACTTACTGTTGGGATTGCTGCGCGAGGAAAAGTGCTTTGCCGCAGAGATATTGCACGAGCGTGGGCTGCGCCTGCTCGCCATTCGCGAGGAACTGGCACGGGCCACGCAGGAAAAGGCTCCGCCTTCCCAGCGCAATCGCGAATCCAGCCTGCTGGTTGAGTTCTCGCGCGACCTGACCCAGGCGGCCATGGATAACCAGCTCGATCCGCTGGTCGGCCGCGACCAGGAGCTGGAGCGTGTGGTGCAGATCCTGTGCCGCCGCACCAAGAACAATCCGGTGCTGATCGGCGAGCCTGGAGTCGGCAAGACGGCCATTGTCGAGGGGCTTGCGCAGCGCATCTCCGACGGCGAAGTGCCCAGCTTCCTGGCTGATAAGCGCGTCCTGGCCCTGGATCTGTCGCTCATTGTCGCCGGAACCAAGTACCGCGGCCAGTTTGAAGAGCGGCTCAAGACCATCATGAAAGAGTTGATGGAGAACCAGAACTCGATCATCTTCATCGACGAGCTGCACACCCTGGTGGGCGCGGGCTCGGCGGAAGGTTCGCTCGACGCGGCCAACATCCTGAAGCCGGCTCTCTCTCGCGGCGAGATTCAATGCATTGGCGCAACCACGCCGGCGGAATATCGCAAGTCGATCGAGAAAGACCGCTCTCTCGAGCGCCGTTTTCAGGCGGTCAAAGTGCCGCCTCCGAACGAGGAAGACGCGATCAAGATCATCATGGGGATTAAGGACCGCTATGAGAAGTTCCATGCGGTCAGCTACACCGATGACTCGATCCACTTCGCGGTTTCTCACTCCAATCGCTACATTCCGGATCGGTTCCTGCCGGATAAGGCGATCGATCTGATCGACGAGGCCGGTGCGCGGGTTAAGCTGCGCCAGACCTCGTTGCCGGAAGAGATCACCGAGGTGCAGAAGCGCATCAAGTTCATCGTGCATCGCATGGAAAACGCGATTGCCAACCATGAATTTGAGAAGGCGCGCTTCTACTCCGACGAGGAGCGCAAGGAGCGCGAGAACCTGCGCGCCCTGCGCGACAAGTATCACCTCGACGATTCGACCGCCGGGATTGTAGGCCGCGAGGATATCGAGGATGTGGTGAGCCGCTGGACCGGGGTTCCGATCACTTCGATCAAGGAAGAAGAAACCCAGAAGCTGCTCCGCGTCGAAGAAGAGCTGCACAAGCGTGTGATCTCGCAGGACAAGGCGATCTCCGCCCTGTCGCGCGCGATTCGCCGTTCCCGTGCGGGTCTCAAGTCGCCCAATCGTCCCATCGGTTCGTTCCTGTTCCTGGGTCCGACCGGTGTGGGCAAGACGGAGATGGCGCGCACCCTGGCCCAGTTCCTCTTCGGCAGCGAGAAGGCTTTGATCCGCTTCGATATGTCGGAGTTCATGGAGAAGCACTCGGTCTCGAAGCTCATCGGTTCGCCTCCGGGCTATGTGGGCTACGAGGAGGGCGGCCAGCTTACCGAACGGGTGAAGCGCTCGCCTTACTCTGTGGTGCTGCTGGATGAAATCGAGAAGGCGCATCCTGATGTCTTCAACATCCTGTTGCAGGTCTTTGAAGACGGTCAGCTCACCGACGGTTTGGGCAACACGGTGGATTTCAAGAACTCGATCATCATCATGACCTCGAACATCGGCGCGCGGCATTTGCAGCGCAAGCAGGGTCTGGGCTTCCAGTCCGATCGCGAAGACCTGCTGATGGACAAGATGGAGGAACTGGTCAAGAACGAGGTGAAGCGGACCTTCAATCCGGAGTTTTTGAACCGGCTGGATGAAGTCATCATCTTCATGTCGCTCTCGGATGCGGATCTGATCCAGATTCTGGAGTTGCTGGTACAGCAACTGAATTCCAATCTGATTCAGAAGGCGATCACCTTGTCGGTGACCGAAGATGCCAAGAAGTGGATCCTTGAAAAGACGTTAGTCGACCGCACCTACGGGGCGCGGCCTTTGCGCCGTGCGTTGCAGCGCTACGTCGAGGATCCATTGTCGGAAGCATTGATCGCCGGCGGCATCGCGGAGCGTCCGGCGTTCCTTGAGGTCTACCTTGAAAACAACCAGCTCTTCTACCGCCCGGTAAGCCAGGTGGGAGAAGACAAGTCCACCGGCATCCTGCTCTTCAGCGCCTAACAGGGCCGTTATCGAGTGCAGAAGGCCGGGGCGAAAGCCCCGGCCTTGTTGCGTTGGCAATAGGAAACGGCAGGTCCCTCCACTACGCTGCGCTCCGGTCGGGATGACAATTCTGCTTGGGGGAACAACTTCTCCCGCTTCCAAGGAATTGTCATCCCGACCGGAGCGAAGCGTAGTGGAGGGACCTGCCGTTCTCTGAACCTGTAGCATGTCCAGACGGAAGCAACGGTACTTCGCCGGCCCTGGACTCGTTTCCCCAAGGAATTGTCATCCCGACCGGAGCGAAGCGTAGTGGAGGGACCTGCTGTTCTCTGAACCTGTAGCATGTCCAGACGGAAGCAACGGTACTTCGCCGCACCTGGACTCGTTCCCCCAATGAATTGTCATCCCGACCGGAGCGCAGCGTAGTGGAGGGACCTGCTGTTTCCTTTACAATCCCCCAGGAGTGCCTGTGCTGCAACGAGTCCACGTCGTCGATTCACACACCGGCGGCGAACCTACCCGTACCATCATCGATGGTGGCCCTGACCTGGGCGTAGGCGACCTGCAGCAGCGCCGGCTCCGCTTGCAGCAGGATCACGAAACGTTCCGCAGAGCCCTGGTCACCGAGCCACGTGGTTCTAAAGCAATGGTAGGTGCGTTGCTCTGCGAACCCAGCCATCCAGACTGCGCCACCGGAGTCATTTTCTTCAACAACAGCGGATGTCTGGGAATGTGTGGGCACGGCACGATCGGCCTGGTGGTCACGCTCGCATATCTCGGCAGGATCAAACCCGGGCGCCATCGCATCGAGACCCCGGTAGGCATCGTGGGAGCCACACTGCACCCAGACGGAAAGGTGACGTTCGAGAACGTACCCAGCTACCGCTGGGCCGCTGCAGTCCAGGTAGAAGTCCCCGGATACGGCCAGGTGACCGGCGACGTCGCCTGGGGCGGGAACTGGTTTTTTCTAACCAAACACCACCCCTACCGATCGACCGCGCCCATCTCGATCAGCTCATCGACTTCACCTGGGCCATTCGGCAGGCGCTCGCTGCCAACGGGATTCAAGGCGCGGAGGGCGCCGAGATCGACCACATCGAACTCCACAGCCCTGGGTCTTCAGAAGGCGTGGACAGCCGCAATTTCGTACTGTGTCCGGGCAAGGAGTACGACCGATCCCCCTGCGGCACCGGCACCAGCGCCAAGTTAGCCTGCCTGTATGCGGAAGGCCTCCTGGCTCCCGGCCAGGTCTGGCGTCAGGAAAGCGTGATCGGAAGCATCTTCGAGGGCCGCCTGGTGGAGCGGGAGGGACATCTGTTACCCAGCATCACCGGCTCTGCTTTTATCACCGCGGAGTCGACCCTCATCCTCGACCCCGGCGATCCTTTTTGCTGGGGCATCGCGACATGATGAATACATTTGACGCAGTGATTGTTGGTGGTGGCATTGTCGGCGCCGCATGTGCCTCGGCTCTCTCTCGGCGGCGCATGCGTGTGGCCCTGGTCGAGCGGGCGGAGATCGGTGGCGGAGCTACCGCTGCGGCGATGGGGCACATCGTCGTTCTTGACGACTCACCGGCCCAGCTGGCCCTGACCCGCTACTCGCAGTCGCTATGGAGGCAGATGGCAAGCGAACTGCCCCTGGATGCTGAATATACCCAGCGCGGCACGCTCTGGGTAGCCGCCGACGACGAGGAAATGCAGGAGATCTGTCGCAAACACGGTGTCTATAGTAAAAACGGCATCCCATGTGAGGTGATCGATGGCCAATCAATCGCGCGGGTTGAGCCCAACCTACGCCCCGGCCTCACCGGGGGACTCCTGATGACCGAGGACGCGGTCGTGTCTCCCCAGATCGCCGCCCGGTTTCTCCTGCAGCAGGCGCTTGCCGGCAAGGCGACTTTGGTTCGAGATAACGCCACCTCCATGAGCGGCGGCAGAGTGCTGCTAGGCAACGGAGACCAGCTGCACGCGCCCATCCTGGTCAACGCGGCGGGTGAGTGGGCTTCCGCGTTGACGGCCGGGCTTCCAGTAGCCAACCGTAAAGGACATCTGGCGATCACCCACCCCTACCCGGGCTTTTTGCGCTACCAGGTGGTCGAACTCGGATATCTGAAGAGCGCTCATGTCACAACCACGGATACCGTAGCCTTCAATGTGCAGCCAAGGCGGAACGGCCAGCTGCTTATCGGATCCTCGCGCCAGTTTGGGGTCGAGGGCAGGGAAGTCGATGATCGGCTGCTTGCCCGTATGTTGGAGCGCGCCGCCGAATACCTGCCCGCTTTGCCGTCACTCTCCATCGAACGCACGTGGACCGGCTTTCGCTCCGCGACCCCTGACAAACTCCCATTGATCGGCCCCTCGGCGGACGATGAGACCGTCTTGCTGGCCACCGGCCATGAAGGCCTGGGAATCACAACCTCGCTTAGCAACCGCCCGCCTGCTCGCGGACTTCATCGCGGGAAGAACACCGGCGATCCCCATCGAGCCCTACTCGCCCTCGCGAAAAACTCTACGATAGACTGGTCCAGGCGGACATCTCGCGATCAGGAGAGCACAAATGGAGCTTGCATTGGAACTGAAACCCGTATCGCTGATCGGATTTGGCGATGGCGCAGAAGCCGCGTCCTTTACCGGGATGAACCCGGCAACCGGCCAGCCGTTGGAGCCAAAATTCTTTTCCGCCAGTGCAGAAGACCTGGAGCGGGCGGCGGCGCTGGCGCAAAGCGCGTTTCCCATTTACAGCAATCTTTCCGGCAAGGACAAAGGCGCCTTTCTGCGCCGCATCGCTGCTGCGATTGAGGCGGCAGCGCCGGCGATTATCCAGCGGGCCAATCTGGAAACAGCCTTGCCCGAAGCCCGCCTGCAGGGCGAAGTAGGGCGAACCTGCGACCAGCTGAGACTCTTTGCCGAAGTGGTGGAAGAAGGTTCCTGGCTGGACGCGCGCCTCGATTCCGCCGATCCCAACCGTAAGCCGCTGCCCAAGCCTTCGATCCGTTCCATGCACAAGCCGCTGGGCCCGGTCGCCGTTTTCGGCGCCAGCAATTTCCCCCTGGCCTTCTCCGTGGCCGGCGGAGACACCGCTTCCGCGCTCGCCGCCGGCAATCCAGTCATTGTCAAAGCGCATCCGGCGCATCCGGGAACCAGCCTGCTGGTCGGCCATGCCATCCGCGAGAGCGTGAAGGCGTGCGGCCTGCCGGAAGGCGTCTTCTCCATGCTCTTCGATGCCGGCGTGGAGGTAGGCGTTCAGCTGGTGAAGCATCCCGCCATCAAAGCCGTCGCCTTTACCGGGTCCTTCGCCGGCGGTACGGCCCTGATGAAGCTGGCCGCGGCCCGCCCGGAGCCCATCCCTTGCTACTCCGAAATGGGAAGCGTGAACCCGGTATTCGTTCTGCCCGGCGCCTTGAACAAGCGGGGAAGCGCGGTCGCCACCGGCCTGCAGGCCTCCTTTACCCTGGGCGCCGGCCAATTCTGCACCAAGCCCGGCCTGGTGCTGGTGCCGCAGCAAGACGGCACACCCTGCCTTTATGAAGGAACTCGGCGACAAGGTCAGCGGCCACCCCGTCGCAAACTCTGCTGACCAAAGCCATCGCCGACCGCTACACCGTCGGCCGTCAAAGGTCGTCGAGGCGACCGTCCTGGCGGAAGGGGCAAAAGCCGAAAGCAGCACCCACAGCCGCAACCGTGCAGGCCTCTCTCTTCGTCGCGGACTACAAAGACCTGATGGAAAACGACGAATTGGCGCAGGAGATCTTCGGTCCCACGACCGTCGTTGTCGGCTACCAGGATCGCAAGCAACTTCTGGCCGTTGCCGAGCAACTGGAAGGGCACCTGACCGCGACCCTGCAGGCGGACGAGAGTGAACTGGCGGACTATGCCGACCTGATCGAAATTCTCACCCGCAAGGTAGGCCGCCTGATCCTGAACGCCTATCCCACCGGCGTAGAGGTCTGCCACGCCATGGTGCACGGGGGCCCGTTCCCCGCCACCAGCGATGGCCGCTCCACTTCCGTGGGCACCCAGGCCATCTTCCGCTTCACCCGCCTGGTCTGCTATCAATCCTTTCCCGATGCCGCCCTTCCGGATGAGCTGAAGAGCACCAACCCGCTGGGAATCATGCGCATGGTCGACGGAGACAGGACCCGCAAGCCCTCCGCGTAGCGTCCCGCTATGCGGTCCGGATGACGATCGCGCGGCCATCCCTGTAAACTCTCTTGCGATACTAAGAGGGAGGATTGGCCATGATCTCCGAAGACAACAACCGCAGGGACTTCCTGAAAATGGGTGGCGCCGCGCTTGCCGCCACGGCCGTGCCCCGTGGACTGGACGCACCAGCTACGCCGCCATCGTAGGCGCCAACGATCGCGTCCGCGTAGCGCTGATCGGCGCCGGCGATCGAGCCAAGCAGTGCCTTGGTGCCCGCCTTCCAGGACCACGCCAAGGAGCTCAACTTCGAGTTCGTCGCCGTCTCCGATATCTGGAACCGGCGCCGCGACGAAGGGGCGGCCTTCATCCAGAAGCAATGCGGCGGCGGCCCCATCGCCAGCGTGCGCAACAACGACGAGCTCTATGCCCGCAAGGACGTCGATGCGGTCATTGTCGCCACCGCCGATTTTCAGCATGCCCTGCACGGAGTCGAAGCAGTGCAGGCGGGGCGCGACGCCTACGTGGAGAAGCCCACCGCCCATACCATGGAGGACGCGCGCGCGTTCCTGGCTGCGGTCAAGCAGACCGGAAAAGTGGTAGCCGTCGGCACCCAGCGCCGCAGCACGCCCAGCTATCAGAAGGCCTACGAGTACATTCAGTCGGGCAAATTTGGCGACATCGTCGCCGTCGAAATGACCTGGAATGTCAATCAGCCAGGCCGCTGGCGGCGTCCCGGCGTAGTGCCTCTGTTGAAGGAGCAGGACACGGACTGGAAGCGCTACCTGCTCAACCGGCCCTATGAGCCCTTCGACGCCCGCAAATACCTCGAGTTCCGCCTCTTCTGGCCCTATTCCTCGGGAATTCCCGATCAATGGCTGGTGCACCAGATCGATACCGTTCACTGGTTCACCGGCTATCCTCATCCGCGCAGTGTGGTCGCCAATGGCGGGAGTCTACCTGTGGAAGGATGGCCGCAAGAACTGGGACACCATGACCGCCGTCTTCGATTACGGTCCGCTCGATGATCCCAGCAAGGGCTTCCAGGTGATCTATTCGTCGCGCATGACCAACTCCGCGGGAGGGGTGAAAGAGATTTACTACTCCAATGGCGGCATGCTCGACATGGATAAGCAGTGCGTCAATTCCGAGGGAGGAATGACCGCGAAGGCGGCTGCCGAAATGGGCATGAAGCAGAACCTGCTGGGCGACTATTCTCTCAGCGATACGGTGGTGAAGGCGGAGACCTCGGCCAATACCGGCAACGACCCCATGACTTCGGCCAACATGCGCAACTGGATGGAGTGTGTCCGCTCCCGCAAAACAGCCCAACGCGAGCATCGAGGCGGGGTACAGCCATTCCGTCGCGCTATGCATGAACATCGCGGCCATTCAGACCGGCCAGCGTGTCACCTTTGACGACAAGGCGCAAAAGGTGATGGCCGGGGACAAGGTCTATGAATAGGTGGCTCGCTCGGCTGCCTGCTGGCGGCCTGTACCTTGCAAGGGATGGCGGCCGGTTAAGGTAACTGCAGACGAAGCCCATCAGCGGGTCGACATCACCATCGACGGCCAGCCCTTTACATCCTATGTCTGGCCCACTGTGCTCAAGAAGCCGGTGCTGTTTCCGCTGTATCGCGGCCGATGGGATCGATGTGGTGCGGGGATTTCCCCTGGCGCCGCGGCCCGGCGAGCGCGTCGATCATCCTCACCACGCGGGAATTTGGTTCAATTACGGTAACGTAAACGGATTCGATTTCTGGAACAACTCCGACGCCATCAAGCCTGCGGACCGCGAAAAAATGGGGACCATTCACCAGCAAAAAATTGTCTCCACCAGGAGCGGGCGCGACAGCGGGGAACTGGTCGTCGATTCGGTATGGACTACAGGCACCGGCCAGGACATTCTTGAGCAGAGGACGCGCTATATATTTTCCCGGCAACAAGGATGAACGGATCATCGACCAGACCGTCACCCTGCACGCGCTCGATCGGGTTGTCTTTCATGACGACAAGGAAGGCTTGCTGGGCATCCGCGTCGCTCGCTGGCTGGAGTCAGCCGACGAAAAAGGCGGCACCTTCACCGACGCCAATGGACGGCCCACAGAAGTGCCGGCTTCGAACCAGCCCGGAGCCACTGGTGTATATCTCACCAGCGAGGGCAAGCGAGGCGATCAGGCATGGGGCACGCGAGGCCGCTGGTGCGCCTTGACCGGCAACACCGAAGGCCACACGGTCACCATCGCGATCTTTGACCATCCTGGAAACCCCAACTATCCCACCTACTGGCATGCCCGAGGCTATGGGTTATTTGCCGCCAATCCTTTGGGGCAGCATATCTTTGACCCCAAGGCGCCGCCATTGAACTACACCGTAGAGAAGAATCAAAACGTAACCTTCACTTACCGGATTCTATTGCTGCCGCGCGCGCCGCTGCCGGGGGAGATGAACCGCGACGCAGACGCATTCGCCTCCGCCTCCCGCTAGCTCAATCCAAAACCTGGAACTGTAACCAATCCCGGGTGGTCGGGATGTGGGATCACAGCTGTTGATGTGTAGTGCTCATTGGGAGCTGAATTTTGGCGGCTTTACAGGCGATCGAAAAAGTCTCTAAACGAAGGGCAACTCTTCAGAGGGAGTCCCGAAGGGACGGCTGAACATGCGGGCTAAGATTTCAGCCGTCCCTGGCGGGACTGGTCCGATTCGTGGTGGTTACCCAGGACTAGTTGTCCTGGGCTACTTGCCGAACCGTCCCTTCGGGACTAAGTGCAAAGCTCTCACGCAGACTCTTAAGCCGTGCCCTTCGTTCAGAGACTTTTTCCGCAGCTCCGTCCGGAAATATCTAACTTCTGCGGATCAGCGCGTACACCGGAAGACCCGCAATCACCAGCACCAGCCCAGGCCACGTAGTCGCCGGACGGTCGATGAAAAGGCAGAGCACGACCGCGCTGGCGCCAAGCACATAAATCGCCGGAACCACCGGATAACCGGGCGTGCGGTACAAACGTTCCGCGTCTGGCCGCTTGTAGCGCAGCACCACCACCGCGGCAATGGTAAGAATGTAGAACAGCAGCGCGGCGGAGATGATGTAGTCGAGCAGATCGCTGTAGAGATTGCCATAGCCCGTGACCGGCGAGTAGGTGGTCAGCAGCACCAGCAGGGCCGCCCAGATGCCCTGCATCAAGAGAGACCATCCCGGCACGCGGGCCCAGTTCAACTGCCCGGCCGCGGGAAAGAAAAGCTTGTCCCGAGCCATGGCGTAGTATGCGCGCGGACCGGCCAGCACCAGGCTGTTGATGCAACCGAAGGTCGACACCATGATGACCGCGGCCAACGCCTTGCCTCCCCAGGCAGGGAAAATCTGCTGCAGCATCGCGGTCGCGACCCGGTCATGAGGCGCATGTTGGATAGCAGGGAAGTTCAGCACCGCCAGGTAGGCGACATTCGCGGCCAGATACAACAGCATAACGATCACCGTGCCGATGGCCAGGGACCGGGGCAGGGTAGTCCTGGGCTCCTTGACTTCTTCTGCCGCAAAGGTGATGTCGTGCCACGCATCCGCGGCGAACAGTGATCCTGACTGGGAAACGCAAAAAACCACCAGCAGGCTCAGGATGGCGGCAAGAGAAGTGCCTGGATGGGGTGTAGCCGGCCGCTGCCAGAAGGCGGCCAGGTTCGCATGCACTGAAGAGGCATTCCAACCTACGGTAAGCCCCAGCAGAATCAGCGCCGCAAGGGCGCCGAGCTTGGCGACCGTAAACGAGTTCTGGATGATCTTGCCATACTCGATGCCCAGCGCATTGGTAGCGGTCAGCAGAGCGATCACCAGCAGGGCGACCAATTGCGCCGTGGATAGGGTGAGCGCGTAATGAGCGGAGAGGTGCAGCGGAGCGACCAGGTAGCGAGATTCGGAAACCGAGGGCGCCAGAACTCCGAGGAAACGGGCAAACGCAACCGCGACTGCGGCAATCGTCCCCGTCTGGATCACGGTAAACAGCGTCCATCCATAGAGAAAGCCCCAAAGCGGTGAGTAGGCCTCGCGCAGGTAGAGGTACATTCCACCTCCGCCGGGCATCATCGAGGCTAACTCTCCAAAGGAGAACGCAGCCGCAATGGTCAGCACCGCGGCAAACACCCAGGCGGCCAGAAACCATCCCGGACCACCCAGGATGCGGGCCATCTCGGCCGGGACGATGAAGATCCCGGACCCGATCATGACTCCGATAACGATCATGGTGGAGTCAAACAGGCCCAGAGCCCTTTTGGGTTTGCGCTTAGCTTGTATCTCTTCCCGCTCTTCGCGAGTGGGTTTGGCGACAGGGTTCACTGCCAAGATGCTATAACGTTTGCCGATCCAACGAAGCGAAGTGAAAAGAAAAGAAACAGCAGGTCCCTCCACTCCGCTACGCTCCGGTCGGGATGACAATTTTTTATGCGTACCACCCCCGGCTCCCAGGAAAAATTGTCATCCCGACCGGAGTGGAGGCAATGCCAATGGAGAAGGCTTGAACGAGGTGGTTGGAGGAGCTGCGGTTCTACTTCCGCGACCGTCGAATTTCTTCCGTAAGAATAATAGCCTCGGCAATCTCGCGGATCGCCTTCCGCTTCTGCCGGCTCTGTTTCTGCAACGCCAGGTACGCACCCTCTTCATCCAGATGCAATTCCCTTTGCAGAATTCCCTTGGCGCGATCCATCAGCTTCCTGACCTCAAGCCGATCGGCAAGCAGCAGCCGTTCGCTTTCCAGCCGCGCCATTTCCAGCTCAGCGCCCACCAGGAAGCCCACAGTTGAGATCAGCCTCAGCTGGCGGGGGCTGTGGTGGTGTGGCTTGCGATGTTGCACATTGATCACCCCCACCAGCTTGCCCCGGCAGAGTATAGGCACGGAAAGAAAGGCCTCGAAATGATCCTCAGGCAAATCGTTGAACATCTTGAAGCGCGGATCGCTCCAGGCCTGGGAGCCGATGGCCACCGGCTGCTGGTGCATGGCGACCCACCCGGTAATACCCTGGCCCAGCTGCAAATCAAGCTCGTCGACCAGGTCCGCGTGCGGGTTTTTTGAAGCCCGCAGCACCAGCTTCTCTCCTTCCAGCACGTAAACAAAACAGGAATCGCACATCGCGATCGTAGACACAAATTCAACCACTCGTTCGAGCACAGCGTGAAACGGGTCCGCGGCTGCCATGCGGCTGCCGATCTCGTGCAGAAACTCGATATCCAGTACTTCGTCGGCCCTTGAGCCTTCTTCGGTCATTACCCCACATCCCATGTCTGGTTAAGGCGACGAAAAATATGCGCTATTTTGCAGTTGCTTTCATGCGCCGCTACCGTTACCCTGAAATTCGTTTCCGTCCCTGTGCAGCGTTCCACAGGGTTACGGGTGGTGGACGTTCTCCCTGTCGAAACGTAATCCTTCACCACGCCTTCCTCGTCGCACTCTCTGCCAGCTTCCAAGTTGAAGACTGATAGATCTCCGTTTCCCCACCCCGTTTTTCCCGGGCTGGCTTCTTGCGTTAAGGCCGCGAGGGCAGTTGCTATGCTATTCCCGGCGCGCAAAACTCCGCCGGCGTCGATCGGCCGGGCGCTACCGCGGCGGAGCTTTTGTTCCCACATCGACAACAATCCGGAAAGTTCCCATTCTACCATCCAAATTCCACGGACATGGCCGTTGGGAGAGATGGAGCGAGGTTCTAAATGGGTCTGAGCAGGCGTGATTTTCTAATGAGGGTGGGTCAGGCGGGTGGATACGGCGCCGCCTTCACCATGATGCAGTCCCTGGGTTTGCTGCCCGTCATGGCTTCGGCAGCGTCCACAGTCGAGCATCCGGAGGGTTCCGGCAAAGGGACCAGTGTTGTCATTCTGGGCGGGCGGCATCGCCGGCCTGGTGTCCGCGTACGAGTTGGGCAAACTCGGCTACACCTGCACCCTGCTTGAAGCCCGGGAGCGCGTCGGCGGCAGGAACTGGACAGTGCGCAACGGCACCAGGGTCGATTTCACCAACGGCTTCACCCAGAATTGCGCCTTTGGCCCGGGTCTCTACCAGAACGTGGGCCCCGCGCGGTTGCCCTCGGTGCATCAGACCATGCTCGGTTATTGCCGCGAACTCGGGGTTCCGCTGGAGGTTGAAGTCAACACCTCGCGCAGCGCATACCTGCAGGCGGACTCGCTCAACGGCGGCAAGACCGTACAAAACCGGCAGGTGGAATACGATACCCGCGGCCATGTCTCGGAACTGCTGGCCAAATGTATCCAGCGCGGCGCGCTCGATCAGGAACTGAGCCCCGACTGACAAAGAGCAGATGGTTGAATTCCTGAAGCAATACGGGGATCTGTCTCCCGATCTTTTCTACAAAGGATCGCCGCGCGCCGGATGGAAAGTGAGTCCAGGGGCGGGCGACACGGTGGGCGTTCCTCACGACCCGTTGGATATGCGTGCTTTGCTGTCCGCCCATCTGTGGCGGGAGCTGACGGAAGAGGACGAGATCGACTGGCAGGCAACCATGTTTCAGCCGGTGGGCGGGATGGACCAGATTCCCATGGCTTTCAAGAAGAAGCTCGGGAGCGTGATCCGGCAGCGCGCGGAAGTGGTCCAGATCCGGCAAAACGCGTCCGGGCGTGAAGGTCGTCTACCAGGACCTGGCAACCGGCAAGCACGAGACCGTGAGCGCGGACTATTGCGTCTGCGCCTTACCGCTGATCATCCTCAAGACCATGGACACCGATTTCTCTCCGGAGTTGAAAGCAGCCATCGAGGGCTGTTCCTACGACTCTGCCTACAAGATCGCCTGGGAGTCACGCCGTTTCTGGGAGCAGGAGTGCAACATCTACGGCGGCATTTCTTTTCTCCGCCAGCCGGTCGACACGGTCTGGTATCCCAGCGCCTCGATGTTCTCTGAGACCGGCATAATCCTGGGGGGATACGGAATTGAGAACGGTTCAGTATTTGGCAATTTGCCCGGTCCGGAGGCTAAGCTTGCGGCCTCCCGCCAGTCGATTGAATTGCTGCATCCCGGTCGTTCGCAGGAGTTGAAGAACCCCATCTACGTCAGCTGGGGGCACATCCCGTACAACCTGGGGTCCTGGGTCAGCGGCTTCGAAACCGGCGCCCCGGCCGGCTATGAGGTCTGGATCCAGCCCCAGGGCCGCATCTACCTGGCCGGCGACCACACCAGCCACATCGTCGGCTGGCAGGAAGGCGCAGCCCTATCGGCGCACCGCGCTCTCAACCAGATCGCTGCCCGCGTAGCCAAGACCTAATGGGGGGCTAACAGGCTGCCGAAAAACTCTCTGAACGAAGGGCACGGCTTCAGCCGTACCGCCTGGGCTAGTGGAGATGCGGGCTTTAGCCCCGGGGTACGGTTTTTCCCCAGGTTCGCGTCGAGACTATTTTCAATGACCGAAATACCGTCTCGTTGGAGGCTGCACGAAGTGAGATTGCGGACCACAAGTGACTGAAAAGCGTACCGCAGCGGCTAAAGCCGCGTAGCGCCCATGACGTTTACGGCACGGCTGAAGCCGTGCCCTTCGTTCAGAGACTCAGGGCAGTAGACGTTCCTGTGAATCTGCTCCCTAGTGTGACGCCGACTTCATCACAAAATTGCTAAGCGCAGCCTTTTTGCTATCCGTCACCGGTCCAGTCGGTGCGCCAAAGAACATGCCCTGCCTTATCGGTCAACAACAGCACCACATCCTGTCTCCGAGGAGACCTGAGAGCGAGCGAAGAAACTGCGTCTTATTGACGTACAAGGGAACCGTATAGCGCCGCGGCTGGGACGGCGGCAAACTTCCGCGCAGGGAGGCGTTCAACCACCACCGATACAGCCCGTTTTCCCGAGGCGAGATCGGCAGCACCCAGGTTTGCGCCTGGGCCTCCGGGGTCAACACCGGAAGCCAGCCGTCGACCACCGACTGCTGATCCCGCTGAAAGGAAAGGATGAGCAGATTCAGCGGAGCGGCAAAATCCGCGGGCAGCGTGACCTTCGCCCTATCCAGCGCATAAGCGGTCACCGGCGGTAAAACCGCCGCCTGGGAAGTCTGAGAATTTTGCGGGGCCGCCAATGCGCAGGGTAAGGCGAAGAGGATGAAGGCCAGGGTCCGAAGCAGTCGCATTCTGTCTAACAAATCTTAACCCAGCCCATCCCCGGCGCCCGCCTTTTGATGTAGCGCGATGAAAAGCGGAAGCCGCCATGGGGTCGAGTATCATAATGAAGTGAGCAGCCTCATGTCTTTTGCGCCTCAGCGGCACAGCTTTCAAACCGACGACGCCCGTCTGCGCCCGATCGCCGAAAAAGTTTTGGCCAGCGAGCGTCTCGATTTCAACGATGGCGTCGCCCTCTACCGGTCGGGAGATATTCTGGCCGTAGGCTGGTTGGCCAACCATGTGCGCGAACGTCTGCACGGTAACATCGCTTATTTCAATGTCAACCGGCACATCAACCCCACCAACGTTTGTGTGGCCGCCTGCCGGCTGTGCGCCTTTGGCCGCAGAAAAGGGGGCGAAGGGGCCTACACCATGGCCCTCGAAGAAGCGTGGCAGACCGCAGCCTCCGGCTACACCGAAGCGGTGACGGAGTTTCACATCGTCGGCGGCTTGCATCCCGATCTTCCATTCCAGTATTTCCTCGACCTGGTGGCCGGCCTTAAGGAGCGCTTTCCCCAGGTACACATCAAAGCCTTCACCATGGTCGAGGTGGCCTACCTGGCGCGCCGCGCCAAGCTGACCATTGCCGAGACGCTGACCCAGATGAAGGAAGCCGGCGTGGATTCCATGCCTGGCGGCGGCGCTGAGATTTTCTCCGATCGCGTGCGCCACATCATTTGCGATCACAAGATCGACGGCGACGAGTGGCTGGAGACCGCCCGCACCGCGCACAAGCTGGGATTACGCTCCAACGCAACCATGCTTTACGGGCACGTCGAGAACGATGAGGATCGCGTCGACCACATGCTTCGCCTGCGTGCCGTGCAGGATGATACCGGGGGCTTTCAAACCTTTATTCCGCTCGCCTTTCATCCTGCCAACACGGCCCTCGATCATCTCCCCACCACCACCGGTCTTACCGATATTCGCCAGATCGCCGTAAGCCGCTTATTGCTGGATAACTTTTCCCACATCAAGGCCTACTGGCAGATGATGACGGCCAAGATCGCGCAAATCTCCTTGCGCTTCGGCGCCGACGATATCGATGGAACCGTGGTCGAAGAAAAGATCTACCACGACGCCGGAGCCACCACCCCGCAGGGAATGCGGCGCTCCGACCTTGATTCGGCTCATTCGTGAAGCTGGCCGCGAGCCGGTGGAGCGGGACACGCTGTACCGCAACGTCGTCCGCCACGAAGATACGTTCACGGTCGCGGTCTAAACTTCCGCCCGGCTCTCTGCGGGATGGAGGGTTCAAGCCGGATACAGGCCGGAACGACTCTTTAGCACGTCCCCCAGCCGGCGGAGACAGGCGAGCCTTCTGCTTGCGCCGCACCTCGCGGATAGCCACCAGGATGAGCGCGGTAAACGTAATCGTCAACAGGATCGAGAGCATAGGGGCCATGCAGCTCCGTCACTTCGCCGTACAGCAGCGCCAGACCCACAAACACAAAGAAGACATGGGCACAGAAGACTTCGAGCGAAGCCTTGCCCAGGGTCAGGAAAGGTTCGACCAGGACCAGCTTGGTGAGATATTTCCGCGACCAGTAAATCACGCAGGAAAAAGCGAACAGGTTCAGCATGCGCAGCGGACCGATCTGCCATTTGTCTAACGACAGGCCCAGCGCTTCCTGCGTCAGGTGAGGCCCAAGCCAGTCATGGCGCACGCCTAGAAAGAAGAGGCAAATGGCCACGCTCAAGGGAAAGACGTAGGCGGGCAGCTTGCCCAACGGATTCTCGACCCTGCGTCGACTTGGCTCCCAGCCACAGGGCCAGGACCCAGATGGCCTGCCAGGCAAAAAGGTTGAAGGCTCCCGTCTCCTGCAGCGGGATGTGTAACCCGGTCGCATGCACCACCAGGGTATGCATCCAGGTGCGCAAGCCGAACTGTGCCAGCAGCCAGACGACGCCACTGACCATCAGAATGCGCGTTCCACCCCCGGCGCACGGCGACATTGAGGATGTACGGCGTGAGCAGCAGAAACGTGACGTACATGGGCAATATGTCCAGCAGCGGCGGACAGTAGATCAGCAGCAACGACCCGATGATCGCGGTGGCCGGGTGGGCCAGGTAGAAATTGAGCAGGTTGTAGATCGCCGCGCGGTGCGTATGCGCGGCGAACGCCGCCACGACCGTGAATACCATGGCCAGCATGATCAGGTGATAGCCATAGATCCTCAGTGCGCGCATCCAGAGTTTGGTGCGCACCCCATCGCTGTCTTCCGTGCCTGGTGGATATACAGAGTGGCCACCAGCATGGCAGACAGAAAAACAAAACCCTCGGCGGAGGAAACAAATCCAAAGGGTTGATTGACCAGTTCGCTGAGCCGCGTAGGCAGGTGGGTCAAGCGTCATCCACACCAGGAAAAGTCCGCGCAGGGCGTCCAGCTCGGGACGGCGCTGTATCTTGCCCAGCCGGAGCACTTTCCTTGACGCGGACTTCACATCCATGCGCACGCACCTTCCCTACTCATAAGAGACGCATTTTGCAGCCAGAGGTTGCGAGAATAGCGCGGAAAGGGTTGCACGCGGTTGCAACCCACTGATGTGATTCTAGCGAATCGACCGCTGTGAAAAACCAAGTCCTAATAGGCAGGGATACCGGTAATGCTCTGTCCGATAATGAGCGCGTGGATGTCGTGCGTGCCCTCGTAAGTTTTCACAGATTCGAGATTCATCATGTGGCGCATGACCGGGTAATCGTCGGTAATGCCGTTGCCGCCGAGGATATCGCGCGCCAGCCGCGCGCACTCCAGGGCCATCCAGACGTTATTCCGCTTAGCCATGGAGATGTGTTCGAAGCCCACTTTGCCGGCATCTTTCAGCCGTCCTACCTGCAGCGCGAGCAGCTGGCCCTTGGTGATTTCCGAGATCATCCAGGTAAGTTTTTCCTGTACCAGTTGGTGACTGGCGATCGGTTCTTCGCGGAATTGCTTTCGCAACAGTGCATATTGGAGCGCGGTGTCATAACACGACATCGCGGCCCCCAGGGCTCCCCAACTGATCCCGTATCGCGCCTGGTTCAGGCACATGAGAGGCGACTTGAGTCCTCCCGAGAAGGGCAGCAGGTTGCATGCCGGGATGCGCACATCCTGCAGAGAAAGACCGGAAGTGACGGACGCTCGCAGCGACCACTTGCCATGCACATCGTAGGCGGAGAAGCCGGGTCGATTGGTCTCAACCAGGAAGCCCCGGACCCT
The DNA here is from genome assembly GCA_963757515.1 of uncultured Acidobacteriaceae bacterium. GTDB lineage: Bacteria > Acidobacteriota > Terriglobia > Terriglobales > Acidobacteriaceae > PALSA-350. The sequence goes on from CAVWRV010000002.1 coordinate 281,303, forward strand.
GCCTTCTTCGTCGTCCACCTTAGCCCAGATCACGGCCACGTCGGCGATCGAGCCCGAGGTGATCCACATTTTTTCGCCGTTGAGAATATATTCGTCGCCGTCTTTGCGGGCGCGGGTTCGCATGCCGCCCGGGTTTGAGCCGATAGTCGGGCTCGGTAAGCCCGAAACAGCCCAGCTTTTCTCCTGTCGCCAGCAGCGGCAACCAGGTCTCTTTCTGCGCATCGCTGCCGAAGGTGTAAATGGGGTACATCACCAGGGCGGACTGCACGCTGACAAAGCTGCGCAGGCCGGAGTCGCCTCGTTCCATCTCCTGCATCACCAGGCCGTACTCCACATTCGACATGCCGGCGCATCCATAGCCCTCGAGGCTGGCGCCAAAGAAACCGAGCTCGCCCATGGGCCGGATCAATTCCCGGGGAAACCGTCCATCCCGATTGCACTGCTCGATGATGGGGATCACATTGTCTTCGACGAACTGGCGTGTAGTATCGCGCGCCAGCAGCTCGTCCCCTGAGAGCAGCCCATCAAACTGGATAAAGTCGACGCCTTTAAATTTAAAAGCCATACCGTTAGGGTAGCAAACCCTCAAGATAGCAGAGATCAGGAAATCCGTCAGAGACTGGCCGATCCACTCGACAGAATCTGACTACCAGGACTGCGCGAGGCGAAGCACTGGGTGCCCCAGATCTGCGCCTGGACGTCGCTGAATCGGGCGAGACGTGAAGGCGGCGACCGTCTGGTGCGCCCACGTTCGCCTGACCGACCTGGACGCGATACAACGGTGGGCGAAGTCCAACCATGTGGCATTAAGTACTAATCTGGAGGCCACCGTGGCAGTTACACTTTAAGACTGAACGTCGAAAAACCCGCTTACGAAAGTACTCTTTCAAAAAAGGATCGTCGCTGTGCACCAGGTCATGCGTAGACCCATCAAACACAATATGTCCGTCATGCAGCACCAGAAAATTGGTCTTTGAATCCAGTCCCCCATCAGGGATTTCAACCATGTGGTTCTGAGCGCGGTCGAAGGTGTGCGTGGCGAGCATGAAGGCATCCTGCAAACGGTGCGTAACCAGCAACGAACTGGTGCGGTAAACGTCCCGCTGCTTCATCACCAGCTCAATAATGGTAGTCGAAGTAATCGGGTCCAATCCCCCGGTAGGCGAGTCGTAGAGAATCAGGTCAGGCCGGTTAACAATGGCCCGGGCAATCGCCACCCGGCGGCGCATACCGCCGGAAAGCTGTGACGGAAACTTCTCCAACGTCTGCTCCAATTCCACGAAGCGAAGCGCCTCGGTCACCCGCTGGGTGACTTCCGCCTCCGGTACCTTCTGCTCCATCAAGCGGTACGCCACATTATCCCGCACGGTGAGCGAATCGAACAGGGCGCCCTCCTGAAAAACCATGCCAATGCGTCCCCGCAACTGGAACAGCTGCTCTTCCCGCATGTTGTTGATCTCTTCGCCAAACACCGTAATGGTCCCGGAGTCCGGCCGAATCAATCCATTTGCAAGCTTGAGCAGAACGCTCTTGCCGCTGCCGGCAGGCCCCAGCAGGATTCGCGTGTCGCCCGGGGAAACAGTCAGCGAGATATTTTCCAGAACCTTCTTGCCTTCAAATCCGATCGACACGTCATCGAAGACAAGGACCGGCTGCGCCGGATCATCCTGGACTGCCGTGGTTGGGCTGGGGCGCGGTGACCATAAGCTCAGCGGCCGAAGACACCGATCATGAACTGGCTGATGACCAGGTCAACCGCAGATGATCAGCACTGAGGAAACCACCACCGCCTGCGTAGTGGATCGGCCAACGCCCTGGGTGCCGCCGCGCGTGGTCATCCCGTAGTAGCAGCCGACGCTGGCGATAATAAAGCCGAAGACGATGGGTTTGACCAGGCCTTGAATGATATCGGGATACTGCAGCGTCTGGTAAGCAGTGTGGAAGTACTGGGAACCGTCCTGTCCCAGCATAAAGACCGAGATGACGGCTCCCCCAAGTGTCCCCACAGTATCGGAGAGGATGGTAAGGAAAAAGAGCATGAAAACAGTTGCAAAAAGCCGGGGGGTTACCAGCTTCTTCAGAGGATCGGTGCCCAGCGCACGCATGGCATCGATCTGCTCGGTCACCATCATCGAGCCCAGCTCACTGGCCATTCCCGAGGCGTTGCGGCCCGAGACCATGAGGCTGGTG